>CAVZGZ010000009.1:0-215050 GCA_963774775.1 uncultured Alphaproteobacteria bacterium | reverse complement strand
CCCGAAGACTTCAGCGCGATTATCGCCGGCTACCGGCGCTGCATTACGGAAACCGTTGCCCGGTTCGACGGCTTTGTCGCGCGACATCATGGGGACGGTGCGGTGGTATATTTTGGCTATCCTCAGGCGCACGAAGACGACGCGGAGCGCGCCGTTCATGCGAGCCTCGCAATAGTGCAGGCGGTCGCCGCGTTGCCCGCGAAAGAAAAATTGAGCGCGCGCGTCGGTGTTGCAACGGGCGTCGCGCTTGTCGGCGATATGTCGGACAGCGCGATTTCCGAGGAGCATGGCATCCTCGGCGACACCCCGAATCTTGCCGCCCGACTGCAATCGCTCGCACAACCCGGCGGCGTCATCATCTCGGATCGCACAAAGACGATCGCGGGACCGCAATTCGAGTATCTCGATCTCGGTAAAGTCGAGATCAGGGGATACGCAGAACCAGTTGTTGCCTGGCAAGTCGCAGGCAAGACAACAGTGACCAGCCGATCGCACGCGCTTCAAAGCTGCGATTTACTGCCGCTGATCGGTCGTGATGAAGAAATGGAGCTGCTTCTGCGCCAATGGGAGCGGGCCAGGAGCGGCGAAGGTCAGGTGGTGCTGCTTTCTGGTGAGGCGGGGATCGGCAAATCACGGCTCACCGTCGCGCTGTTGGAACAGCTTGCTCACGAGCCGCACATCCGCCTGCAGTACTTCTGCTCGCCGCAGCATACCGACAGCACGCTCTATCCGGTGATCGGCGAGATGTTGCGCGCCGCTGGCTTTGCTCACGATGACGGCCAGCAAGCGAAAACGGACAAGCTTGACGCGCTGCTGGCGCAAAGCTCGACGCTGCCACAGGATGCGGCGCTGTTTGCCGAAATGCTGTCGCTGCCCAACGATGGACGCTACCCTCCGGTCGAAGTTGAGCCGCAGCTCCGTCGTCAGAAAACGCTGAAAGCTCTTGGTTCGCAGATCGAGGCGCTGTCGCGGATCAATCCCGTGCTGATGATTTTCGAAGATGCGCATTGGACCGATCCGACCAGCCTCGAATTGTTCGCCCGGGCGGTGGATCTCGCGGTCAGCCACCGCCTCTTGATACCTGTTACTTTCAGGCCGGAATTCAGCCCGCCCTGGATCGGACGGCCGCACGTGACCGGGGTGACCCTCAACCGGCTGGCGCCGGGCGACATCCATTTCCTGATCGAGAGAGTCGCCGGCAACCGGTCGTTGCCGGCGGGCATCCGCCAGGACATCATCGAGCGCACCGACGGCATTCCACTGTTCGCCGAAGAGATGACCAAGGCGGTGCTGGACGCGGAGGGTGAGAGTAATGCGCAGCGGGCCTTCACAGGGGGACCAACGCCTCACGTGGCGGTTCCGGCGAGCCTGCAGGCTTCGTCGATGTCGCGACTCGATCGGCTCGGCCCGGCGAAGGACGTGGCGCAGGTCGGCGCGGCGATCGGCCGGGAATTTCCCCACATGTTGCTGGCTGCGCTCGTGCGAAAGCCGAAGGCAGAATTGGAGTCCGACCTCGACCGGCTCATTGCGGCGGGCTTGTTGTTTCGACAGGGCATCCCGCCACATACGAGCTACCTGTTCAAGCATGCGCTCGTGCAAGACGTGGCCTACAGTACGCTGCTGCGGGCGCCAAGGCGCGTGCTGCATGCGCGCATCGCCGAAATCGCTCGAAAGTCAGTTCGCAGAAATCGCCGAGGGCCAGCCCGAACTGCTGGCGCGTCACTACACAAAGGCCGACCTGATTGAGAAGTCAGCGCGCCTGTGGGGCAAGGCGGGACAGCGGTCGCAGGAGCGTTCGGCGCTGGTCGAAGCCGCAGAACAACTTAGCCAGGCTCTGGCGCAAATCGCAACGCTGCCCAGCACGCCCGATCTGCGGCGCGAGCAGATCATATTGCAGGTCGCGCTCTTGAACACGCTCATGCATGTCAAAGGATATGGCTCGCTCGAAACGAAGGCTGCCGTCACTCAGGTGAGAGCGTTGATCGAGCAGGCGGAACGGCTGGGAGAACCTCCCGATGACCCCTCGTTGCTGCTCTCGGCCCTCTTTGGTCAGTGGATCGTCAATTTCATAAACTTCAATGGTGACGTTGCGCGAGAGCTCGCAGCGCGGTTTCTGGCGTTTGGCAAGAAGGAGGGAGCGGCGGTACCGCTCATGGTTGGACACCGCACCATGGCGAGTACGCTCGCGTTTACGGGAGACCTCGTTGAGGCCAAAGCGCACTACAATGAAGTCCTCGCGCTTTACCGCCCCGCCGAGCACCGGCGATTGATGACGCGATTTGGCCAGGATCTCCGGGTAACCTGCCTGGCCTTTCGTTCAATGGCCTTGTGGCTGCTCGGTTATCCCCAAGCTGCGCTCAACGATGCAGACGACGCGCTCATGGAAGCGCGCCAGATTGAGCATGCTGCGACCTTGATGTTCACGCTGAATTTCCCGATTCTCGTTAATACCTATTGCGGAAATTACCACGCGGCAAACGAGCATCTCAAAGAGCTTGTCATGTTAGCCGAGGAGAAGGGTGCCCCGTTCCGAAAAGCGGAAGGCGTGTTACGGCGCGGTTATGTCCTGACCCTCACGGGAGCTGCGAAGGCAGTCGAGACCGTCACGGCAGGTATTGATTTATGGCGGTCGGCCGGATCGACGATATTTACACCGGAGCACGAGTTCATGCTGGCAATGGCCCATGCAGATTCGGGCCAATTCGATGATGCCTGGCGCTGCATCGACAAAGCCATGACGACGATGCAGGCAACCAAGGAGAGATGGTGCGAGGCTGAGGTCCATCGCGTTGCCGGTGAGATCGCGCTCAAGTCGCCGCAGCGGGACGAGGCTAAGGCGCAAGCGCATTTCGAGCATTCCCTGACCATTGCGCGCGCGCAGCAAGCAAAGTCGTGGGAATTGCGCGCGGCCACGAGCCTGGCGCGGCTCCTGAGTCGTCAGGGTAAACGGAAAATGGCACGTGACCTTCTCGCGCCGATCTACGATTGGTTCACCGAAGGTTTTGACACAAGCGACCTTCGAGAGGCTAAGGCGTTGCTCGGCGAGCTTCATTGATAAGGCCATCTGGCATCGATAGAACTCTGCGGACGGGGCGCGTAAGCCCAGCGAAAGGACAAGCAATGGCCAAGAACACGATTTGCCTGTGGTACGACAAGGACGCGGAGGCTGCTGCCCGCTTCTACGCCGAAACCTTCCCCGACAGCGCCGTGGGCGCCGTCCACCGTGCACCCAGTGACTACCCCTCCGGCAAGAAGGGCGACGTGCTGACGGTAGAATTCACGGTCGCCGGCGTCCCGTGTATGGGCCTCAACGGCGGTCCCGCGTTCAAGCATAACGAAGCTTTCTCGTTTCAGATCGCCACCGATGATCAGCAGGAGACCGACCGCTACTGGAACGCCATCGTCGGCAATGGAGGCCAGGAGAGTGCGTGCGGCTGGTGCAAGGACAGGTGGGGCATCTCCTGGCAAATCACGCCACGCGTGCTGATGGAGGCGCTGGCGGCCGGCGGCGATGAAGCAAAGCGCGCATTCGATGCCATGATGGTCATGAAGAAAATCGACGTCGCCGCGATCAAGGCGGCGCGCCGCGGCTGATTTTCATAAAAAGTATTGCGGTGTACTAAATTGACTTTTGACGCCGTCAGAAGTCATGCCTGCCACGTCTGCACAAAGTAGGTTAAGTGCACTGTAGTGTAGTTGCAGATGCGTGTGGAAGCCGGCGTCCTGCGGGCCATCGACCAGCCAATACCAGTTGTAGGTCGACTCGACCACGACGCCGGCAAATTACGATGAGCACGGTCAACGTAATTCCAAAGTGTCCGCATCTGGCACATTTGAGACATGCCGACGCAAGATAACGACGTCTGTTTATGGAAGTATAGCCGAAGTCGCAGGTACGCGGTCAAGTCGACGCGAATGACCCCAGAGCTGACAATTGGCCCTACCCAAGAAGCGCATAGAATTGCATAATAACGGACCCTTCTTCTTGGCCGTGACCCTCATCGACGTGAGACTCTCTCCACCACTTTCAGAGCTTTTCAGCGATCACAGGAGCAACCTTGAACATTTTTCTAACGGTTCAGTTGATCGTGGCGATCGTCATCTCGTTGTTCGTAGCATACAACGTTTTTCATTACGTACTTTTTCTCCTGGTGACTCAGCCGAAAGACGCGAGCAAGATCGGACACGAGTTGAATCAATTCGAGCAGCGTCAACTGATCGAGTGGACACCGCAACCGATCGACTTTCTCAAGCATGACGACGAGAAGCGTACATATGATGACGTGTTCGGCACGTATCGCGACGAACAAGCGAACTACAGCACGTGCGTTTTCCCCCGCGTTGCATTTTCGCGTCTCTACGAAGCCGAATACGTTCTTCTGAAGCTGAAAGATGGGATGCGGCTATTGGATCTCGGGTGTGGGTCTGGCGCGGCGGCCTACTACCTCGCCAGCCAGCGACGTATCGAGATTGTGTGCGTGACCAATTCATCCGTGCAAGCGGACATCTGCCGTCGGAAATTTGCAAAACTGGGTGGGCGTGGACAGGTGATCGTAACCGACTTCGACAGCCTCGATCTCCCGAATGAAAGTTTTGACGCCATCTACGCACTCGAATCTGATCGGCTACACCAAAAACCTGGACGCTTGGCTGGCGCGCTGCTGGCGGATGCTCAAGCCGGGCGGAAGCCTGTTAATCCGCTCACCGGGGTCGTTGGATCATTGTCGGCGTATGGAGGATTACCTGAGCGTTACCGCCTTCTTCGACAACTGGCGCTACAATTTTGTCGGTGCCAATCTTCTCGTCTACAAGATGCGCGGACTCGGCTTCAACCCGATCCGTTATCGGCGACTGCCATTCTGGGCCTGGGGCCTCACTTGGAATTTCATTCAACACCTGGTGTTGTGGAAGTATAGGCTAAAGATGCGCACATTCGTGGAATTGGAGCGGATCATTTGGCGCACTTCGAAGACATTTGTCTTCGGCAACCCGTACAGCACGGTGTTGGCTTTCAAGCCCGAGGCAGCATCGGGCACCCGCCAAACTCCTGCATCCTCACGAGCACTGGGGGACGTAGCCGAGATCGCTAATCCTGATCCAAGTGATTCTCCAAACTAGTGAAGCGATCGAATGAGGCGGTGACTTCCGCTAATGGCACGAGAACGGACATCCCGATCTAGCCCGATCACGGCGCGATTGACTGCTGGGCGGACGAAGGTGGCAGCCCTAGTCATTTTTTGATGGATTTGTCTTGGGCTAACTGCTTCGCTGCGCTGGCCAGTTAGCGAGGATACCGTGATGGCCTCGGGAAAATTGCCTGGACGGCGCGACTTCTTGGCTGGCGTTGCAAGCGCTGTGATGCTCCGGCCGCTGTCTGCGGTTGCCGAGCAGACGCAGCAAACACGCCGGATCGGCGTGCTTGTTGGGCTTGCGCCGAGCGAAGATGCGCCGATTGCGCAGGCTTTCATCAAGCCATTTCGCGAGTCGATGCGATCGGCTGGCTGGATCGAAGGGAGCAACATCCAGATCGACTACCGCTTCGGCGGTTCTCTGGCTGATCTATCCAAAACGAAAGCGTCCGCAGCCGAGTTGGTAGCACTCAAGCCTGATGTCATTTATTCTCAAGGTTTACCTGCAACGCTCACCGTTCGCCAAATGACGGCCACTATCCCCATCGTTTTCACCCAACTGATCGATCCCGTCGGATTTGGACTAGCGGAAGGCCTTGGCCACCCCGGCGGCAATGTCACTGGGTTCGTCGTTTGGGATTTTGCTATCGCTGGAAAGTGGATTCAACTGTTGCGCGAGCTTATGCCCGACTTGGCGGAGGTTGGTGTGCTCTTCAATCCAGACACCGCGCCCTACGCTCCAGGTTTGATTTCGGCAGCCAAGGAGGCCGATCGGAGTGTACAGATCCTGGAGTGTCGAACGCACAACGATACTGAGACTAGTCCGTTCTTAGCGCCTTTGTCCGCGAGCCCCGTCGTGCGCTTCTAGTCATCCCCGAGCCATTTACGAACGGCCATCGCGATCACATCATTGCATTATGCGCACGCCTTGGTCTGCCAGCGATCAATTCGGTGCTCGGCGCGAGCGACAACGGCGCGTTGATATCGTATACGTTCGTCTGGGATGAATTGATCCGGGCTCCGGTCGGCTACATCGATCGCATCCTCAAGGGGGTATTACCTCGTGATCTTCCGATTCAGGCTCCCCGGCGGTACGAGCTGCTTATCAATCTGAAGACCGCCAAGGCTCTCAATCTCGAAGTCCCTCCCGGATTGCTCGCCCGCGCCGACAAGGTGATCGAATGAGTCCGGTTCTGTGAAGGTCTTCGGACATTGCCGTCCGTGAGCCACCACGCGGCCATCGTGCGATGTGCCGCGTCTTACCACCAGCCCTGTTGCCCCAGACGATAGTCCAGTTTGGGAGTTCCGATCGCATCCGAGCGTGGCAATGACCACGCGCCCGCTTTCGCAGATGATGACCTCACGGATGCGCGACGGCTCACGCCACGTGTTGATCCAGAATGTCCACCGCGCCTTCAAGGTCGACCGAGACCAGTTGCGAGACGCCGCGCTCGGCCATGGTGACGCCGAACAGGCGGTTCATCCGCGCCATCGTGATCGGATTATGCGTGATGATGATGAAGCGGGTTTCGGTCGAGCCGGTCATCTCGTGCAGCAGGTTGCAGAACCGTTCGACGTTGTGGTCGTCGAGCGGCGCGTCGACTTCGTCCAGCACGCAGATCGGCGAGGGGTTGGTGAGGAACACTGCAAAAATCAGCGCCAGCGCGGTCAGCGCCTGCTCGCCGCCCGAGAGGAGCGACAGCGTCTGCGGCTTCTTGCCGGGCGGTTTGGCGATGATCTCAAGGCCGGCTTCCAGCGGATCGTCGCTCTCGATCAGGTGCAACGCCGCTTCGCCACCGCCGAACAGTTCGACGAACAGCCGCTTGAAGTGGTTGTTGACGGTCTCGAACGAGGTCAGCAAACGCTCGCGCGCTTCGCGGTTGAGGCTCTGGATGCCCTGGCGCAGCCGCTTGATGGCTTCGACGAGGTCGTCGCGCTCGGTGGTCAAGGCGGTATGCTGGGTCTCGACCTCGCGCAGCTCTTCCTCGGCGCGCAGGTTGACTGCGCCGAGCCGCTCGCGGTCGCGGCGCAGCTTTTCGAGGTCTTCCTCGATCTGGGCGACCGGCGGCAGTTCCGCGCCCGGCTCGATCTCGGCCATGCCGGCCACCGCCTGCGGCTCGACTTCGAGCATGTCGTGGATTTCGCGCTCGATATCGGCGAGCCTGCGTTTTGTGCCTTCCATGCGCTCTTCAGCGCGGGCGGTGGCCTCGCGGGCGCTGGAGAACGCTTCCAGCGCCGCCTTGGCGGCGCGGTCGGTCTCCGCCATCGCGGTCTCGGCCGCGGCGAGCGCGTCGGCGGCGACGCGGCGGTCGTTCTCGGCGAACTCGATTTCGCTGATCAGCGCACGGCGCTTTTCCGCGAACACCGCCGGCGCGTTCTCGAGCTCCATGCGCTCGGCCGTCACTTCGGTGATCCGGGCCTCGATGGTCGAAACCTGCGACGCCGCGCTCTGCTTGCGGTTCTGCCATTCGTTGCGCTCGGCGAGAATGGCCTGCAGGCGACGATCGGCCAGTTCGGCCTCGCGGGCCAGGGCCTGCGCTTCGGCGCGCACCTGTGCGGCGAGACGACGATGGCCGTCGATGGCGGTACGGACGTCGGCGAGTTTCGTCTCGGTGTCGAGGCTCGGCGGCAGTTCCGCTCAGCGCCTCCGTGGCATTCTCATGCGCGGCTTCGGCCTCGGTGCGGTCGGCGGCAAGGCGGGTGTGCGCTTCCGTGAGCGCCGATCGGCGCGCGGCGTGGCGGTTGATCTCGCGCTCGGTCGCGGCATGGCGTTCGCGGGCGGCGTCGGCCTCGCGATGGGCGGCGCGCAAGGCCTCGCGGGCGGCGCTCTCGGCCGATGACGCCATCTTCAGCGCGGCTTCGGCGGTCTCCAGCGCCTGCCGCTTGGCGGCCGCGTCAGAGCGAGCCTGCTCGAGCTCGTGCTCGATATCGACCAGCCGTGCGCGTTCGGCGAGGCGCCGTGCGGCGCCGGTCGGCGCGTGAGCGGCGGTGACAAAGCCGTCCCAGCGCCAGACATCGCCTTCCAGCGACACCAGCCGCTGGCCGGTCTTCAATTGCGAAACCAGTTCCGCGCCGCGTTCTTTCGCGACGACGCCGATTTGCGCGAGACGCCGCGCCAGTTCGGGTGGCGCCTGGACATGGTTGGCAAGGCATTCGACGCCTTCCGGCAGGTGCGGATCTTCACCGTGTTCGCCGGCATCGGTCCAGCGCATCGGCGCAGAGGGATCAACGGGGGCGTCGAGATCGTCGCCCAGCGCTGCGCCGATCGCCTTCTCATAGCCTTTGGCGACCGTGATGCCGTCGATGATCGGCGGCCACAGATTCTTGGTCTCGCCGTTGACGATTTTGGAAATCGTGCGCGCTTCGGTCTCCAGGCGCTGCACGCGCTTGTCGGCTTCGGCAAGCGGAGCGCGCGAGGCTTCCAGCGTCTGCCGGGCATCGGCGTGGTTGCCTTCGCTCGCCTCTGCCGCGGCTTCCGTCTCCGCCAGATGCAGCTGCGCGGTCTCCGTGGCGCCGGCCAGCGCCAGGAGGTCGCCGAGCGTGCCGGTTTCGTTGTTGAGCTTTTGCTCTTCGGCCTGGACGTTGGCGATTTCCTGGTCGAGCCGCGCCAGCCGGTCGCGATGGGTGCGCACGCCGGCTTCGAGCTGGTTGCGCTTCGCGGTAAGGTCGGCGAGAGCGGTCGTCAGTTCCTGGAACAGGCGCTCGGCGGCGGCCAGCGTGGCCTCGGCTTCCGACACGCGCTCATCGACGCCCGAGCGCTGTTCGACCCGCGACTTGATCTCGTCCTTGAGTTCCGTGTCTTCGGTGTCGAGGCGCTGTAGCGCCACTTCCGCGTCCGACATCTGCTGCTGTTCGCGGGCGATGTCGGCCGAGAACTGCGTCAGCCGGCGATCGAGTTCGGCGACGCGTTCCTTGGCGCGGGCTTCCTCGCGATCGAGCAGTTCGCGCGCATTGGTCAGGCGCTGCAGCCCGGCCGCGGCGCGGGCCTCGCCCTCACGCAGCGCCGGCAGTTCGGAGGCGCGGATCGCCTGGATGCGGGCGGCTTCGGCCTGCTCGCGGGTGCGCTCGGCCATCTCGCGTACGGCGAGGTCATGCGTATGCGCGGCTTCGCCGACGTCGGCATTCGCCTCGATCCAGCGCAGATGGTACAGCATGGCCTCGGCCTTGCGCACCTTCGCCGCGACGTCGCGGTAGCGGATCGCCTGCCGCGCCTGCTTCTTCAAGCCGTCGATCTGTCCGGAGAGCTGACCGATCACGTCCTCGACGCGGAGCAGGTTGGTCTCCGCGGCTTTCAGCCGCAATTCAGCCTCGTGGCGGCGGGCGTGCAGGCCGGCGACGCCGGCGGCATCTTCCAGCACGCGGCGGCGCTGCTCGGGTTTGGCCTGGATGATCTCGCCGATCTTGCCCTGGTGAACCAGTGCCGGGGAACGCGCGCCGGTGGCGGCATCGGCGAACAGGATCTGAACGTCGCGGGCGCGCACATCGCGGCCGTTGATGCGATAGACCGAGCCCGCCTCGCGCTCGATCCGGCGCGAGATTTCCAGAATCTCGCGATCGTTCATCGCTGATGGCGCCGAGCGATCGGCGTTATCGATCGTCATCACCACTTCGGCGTGGTTGCGCGCCGGACGATTGCCGGAACCGGCGAAGATCACCGCGTCCATGTCGGCCGCGCGCAGCGATTTGTGCGAAGTCTCGCCCATCGCCCAGCGCAGCGCCTCGACCAGGTTGGATTTGCCGCAGCCATTCGGTCCGACGACGCCGGTCAGGCCGGGTTCGATCACGAAGTCGGTGGGTTCAACGAACGACTTGAAACCGTGAAGGCGGAGGCGCGTGAGCTTCATGAACACAATTCTCTGTTGACCGGGCGCGAATCTCCCTGCCGTGACAATACCATGGAAGGCAATGTCGGTGTGTGGACGAACAGCCGGGGGCGGCTCTCATGGACCGGGACAATGGCGAGGCCGGGGCCCGAGGGCAACCTGCGCGAAGGGCTTTTCCCAAGGCTTTTATAGGGGTTTTTGCAGCTTTCGCGTGACCGTAAGAAGCCCGTCGCGCGAATCAAGTTTTCAACAGCGATTTAATCCGCTGGTCGAATTCCGCGAATTCGGCTTCGCCGACGATCACCTGGTCATTGATGAAAAAGGTCGGCGTGCCCTCGACCTTCAATGTCTCCTCGGCGAATTTCTGGCCCGAGGCGATCTTGTCCTGCATCGCCTGGTCCTTGAGGCAGTCCTCGACCGCCTTCGCGCTCAGCCCGGCCTGCCGTCCGATCAGCCTCAGCGTATCGGAGGTTTTCTCCACCAGTTGGTCCTGCTGGCGGAACATGATGTCGAGGACGGCGAAGTATTTCGCCGCGTCATCCCTGGCGATGCTGCGCGCCAGCATCGAACAGGCGAGATCCTTGATGTTCAGCGGGAACTCGCGGAACACGTAGCGCACCTTGCCGGTGTCGACATATTCCGACTTGATCCTGGGAAACACGTCCTTGTTGAACCGCGCGCAATGCGGGCAGGTCGGGGCCGCATATTCGACGATCGTCACGGGCGCGTTGGTGGAACCGAGCGCCATGTCCGGCAGCGCCTGCGGCTTCACGACATCGGCCGCATTCAGCGCCTTGGCGTCCGCGATCAGGCCGAGCTTCGCGAAGCCGGCCAGCGCAGCCAGCGACGAAACGGCGGTGAAGGCGCGGCGGGTGATGAGCAAGACCTGCTCCTTAGGCGATCAATCAGCTCTTCAAGAGCGGGTTGATCTTCTTGGCGAATTCATCGAACGAGGTTTCGCCTTTGACCATTTCGCCGTTGATGAAGAAAGTCGGCGTCGAATTGACCTTCAAGACCTCGTTGGCGTACTTCTGGTCGGCGGCGATCTTGTCGAGCAGCGTCTGGTCCTTCAGGCACTCCTCGACCTGCTGCTGGCTGAGGCCGGCCTGCTTGCCGATCCGCGTCAGAGTCTCCGTGGTGTTCTTCGTCACCCAGTCGTTCTGCTGGCGGAACAGCAGGTCGACGACGGCGAAATATTTCGGCGCATCGTCCTTGGCGATGCAGCGCGCCAGCATCGAGCCCGCAGCCGCCTTGATATCGAGCGGGAATTCGCGGAACACGTAACGCACCTTGCCGCTGTCGATATATTCCGCCTTGATTTTCGGAAACACGGCTTCGTTGAACGCGGCGCAATGCGGGCAGGTCATCGAGGCGAATTCGGTGATGGTCACGGAGGCATTGGCCGGCCCGAGCGCCATGTCCGGCAGCGAAACCGGTTTTGCGACATCAGCGGCGGAGGCGCTTTGCGCCATCGCTTCCGGGATCATGGCTTCTGTGATCAGCCGCAGCGGCGAGAAGCCGGCGAGCAGGCCAAGCCCGGACAGCGACAGGGCGGCGGTAAAGGCGCGGCGCGTGATGATCAAGGTCTGCTCCCGGTTGGCGCGTTCACGCCCGAAAAGAGGTTCCAAAAAGGAAGCCTTCGCTAGCTTGAAACGATAATTGTGGCAATGGCGGGTTGCAGCCCCGCTGGCGCGCCAAAGCCTCAATTTCGCTTGATCAAGGCGCCGAGCCGCGCCAGCGCGGCGCGCAATTCCTCGTCCTCGACGGATGCGAGGGTTTCGGCGACTTTCGCCACCGCTTTCGGGTCGGGCGCGCGGGGTGGCGACGGCGGCTTCCGGCGCGACAACGGCGCCTGCCGCAGCGCCAGCCGCCCGACCGCGCTCCAGCCAAAGAAACGGTTGACCCGTTCCAGGATCACGTCGGAGGAATGCTGGATCTCCAGCGCCATCGGCCCTTCCACCCGCAGCACCAGCGTCGCCGGTTCCTGCGGCTGCCCCTCCACCGGCCGCGGCCACTGCATCTTCAATGGCTCGGAGTGGGCGGCGATCTTGGGGCCGGCGATCTCCGCCCAGCGCGTCACCAGTTCGCGCGCGGCAAACCCCTGCTTGGCGTAGGCGTCGGAAAACACGTCGCCGAGCAGGACGGAAAGCGGTTTTGCGCTGGTGGGGCGGGGTTTTGCCATGGGGGCTTATAGCACTTCGTCTAGTTTTTGGATCGAGATACCTCAGCCGTCATGGCCGGGCTTGTCCCGGCCATCCACGTCTTTTGTTCATCGGATCAAGAAAGACGTGGATGCCCGGGACAAGCCCGGGCATGACGTGGTGAGAGATGCGTCCTTCCACTAAAAGTCCTCAAATGAGCTCGTCTGCGACTCGAACAAGGCGTCCCGCATCGCCGGAGGTGGCCCCCGCCCGTCCCGCGCTGCTGCTCGACTGGTACGACCGCCATCGCCGCCGGCTGCCCTGGCGACCGCCGGCCGGCGAGCGGGCCGATCCCTACCGGGTCTGGCTGTCGGAGATCATGCTGCAGCAGACCGGCGTCAAAACCGTCGGGCCCTATTTCGAGAAATTCGTCGCGCGCTGGCCGGATGTCACGGCGCTTGGGCGCGCCTCGCTCGACGACGTGCTGCGGATGTGGGCCGGACTCGGCTATTATTCGCGGGCGCGCAACCTGCATGCCTGCGCGGTGGCGGTGCTGCGCGATCATGGCAGCAATTTCCCCGACACCGAAGAGGGCTTGCGTGCGCTGCCGGGGATCGGGCCGTACACGGCGGCGGCGATTGCGGCGATCGCGTTCGACCGTCGCACCATGCCGGTCGACGGCAATATCGAGCGCGTTGTGTCGCGGCTATACGCGGTCGAGGAGCCGCTGCCGCAGGCCAAGCCGCTGATCCAGCAGTTGGCGGCAACGCTGCTTGGCGATATCAGTGCCGGCGGCGAGAAGTCTCGCGCCGGCGACGAGAAGTCTCGCGCCGGCGATAGCGCCCAAGCTTTGATGGATCTGGGCTCGTCGATCTGCACGCCGAAGAAGCCGGCCTGCGCGCTGTGTCCGCTGAACGATGACTGCGCGGCACGCATGCGCGGCGACCAGGAAACCTTTCCGCGCAAGGCCCCGAAGAAGAGCGGCACGCTGCGGTTGGGTGCGGCTTTCGTCGTCACGCGTGGTGACGAGCTGCTGGTGCGTACGCGGCCCGACAAGGGCCTGCTCGGCGGCATGACCGAAGTGCCTGGTTCGGACTGGCTGGCCGGACACGACGACAAGGCGGCGTTGCAGCAGGCGCCCGTGCTGAAGGGGTTGACGCGCTGGCATCGCAGAGTGGGCGTCGTGACCCACGTCTTTACGCATTTTCCGCTGGAACTCGTGGTCTATGCGGCCGAGGTCCCCGCTCGGACGCGCGCGCCTGAGGGGATGCGCTGGGTGCCGATCGCGACGCTCGCGGATGAGGCGCTGCCCAATGTGATGCGCAAGGTGATCGCGCATGGGCTTGGCCGCTAGCCTGCTGACACCATGTTGGCAGCAGGCTGGCGCTAACACGGAGCCAAACGGAGGATCCCATGATCGCGACCGCACTTGATCGTCTTCCCGCGCCGCCATCTTCAAAGTTGCTCGGCTGGCATTTGCTCGACGCGCGGCCGAAGGACGGCTGGATCCGGATCGGCTTCGACGGCAAGCATGAATTCTGCAACCCGGCGGGCTTTGTGCAGGGCGGGATGCTTTCCGCCATGCTCGACGACACCATGGGCCCGGCGGTGTTCGTGATGACCGAGGGCAGGCTCTACACCGCGACCATCACCATGACGGTGAATTTTCTCGCGCCGGCCAAACCGGGCCCGATTACCGGCGAGGCCAGGGTTACCCAGCTCGGCAAGACCATTGCCTTCGCTGAGGGCCGGCTGACGGCTGAAGACGGCACCGTGCTCGCCACGGCGACGATGAGTGCCCGGTTGGTCGAGACGGCCAAAGCGATTCGCTAGTCGCATGCGGCCTGGAGGCGGCCGAACGGAGCGGAGCGCCGGGAACCTTGGCCGGTTCCCGCAGTTGACGGCGGATGAGAGGGATCCTCGCAGTACTGATTGCCGCGGCCATCCTTTGGGCTGTTGACATTGAACTGAATGACGGCCGCTACACCGAGGTTATCAAGAAAGCCGCGATGAGCGTCGTCCCTCGGTAACGTCCGTCTGCCTGGTCGTGACGATACTAGTCGGCGCGGGCTTGCTAGATCGTGCGCCCGATCTGCACGATCGATGGCTTGGCGTTCAACCCCTCGACCTGAAAACCGGCGACGCGCTTGTAGTTGGCGGCGATGTCTTCCAGCTCCTGCAGCGACAGCACGTCGGTGACGACGTCGTAACCGTCAGGCGCGCGCTCCTCGACGAGCTGCATCACCTGCTCGGGTCCGTTCTTCCGGTTCAGCATCACGAGATCGGTAGTGGCGGGCCGACGCTCACTTTCATAGGCGACGAGCGCGGCGTTGGTCGGCCCGTGCGCCAGGATTTCGCGGGTAAGAACGCGAGCATCGAGGATCGCCTGCGAAGCGCCGTTGGAGCCGATTGGGTACATCGGATGCGCGGCATCGCCCATCAAGGTAGCGCGGCCGAAGGTCCATTGCGTGATCGGATCGCGATCGACCAGCGGATATTCGTAAGCATGCGGACAGTTCTGGATCAGGCCTGATACGTCGAGCCAGTCGAATTTCCAGTCCTTGAACCACGGCAAAAACTCTTCGAGTCTTGCCCTGCGGTTATAATCTTCGCGCCGCCACTGATAGGTCGGTGGCATGTGCCGCTCGGCCACCCAATTGATGTCGAACTTTCCATTCGCGTCGGCCTGCTTCGAAATCGGATAGCAGACGAATTTCAGGATCTCGTGCCCTGCCATGATCATGGTGCGGCCGGTGAGAAAGGCGTCCGACCTGGTGATGCCGCGCCAGAGGATGCGCCCGTTCCAGATCGGCGGGCCTTCCTGCGGATAAAGCTTTTCGCGCACCGCCGAGTGGATGCCGTCGGCGGCGATCAAGAGCGCGCCTTCATGAGCGCCCGCCGATTTGCCGGTGGCCTTGTCGATGAATTCGGCTCGCACGCCGTTTGGCGTTTCGGTCCAGCCGGACAGGTGATGGCTGGTGAGGATGTTCTCACGTCCCAACCGTTCGATCGCGGCATCGAGCAGGATTTGCTGCAGTCGACCTCGATGGATCGAGAATTGCGGCCATTTGTAGCCGGCCTCCATGCCGCGCGGCTCGCTCCAGATCGGTTTGCCGTGCTTGGAGAAATAGGCGAGCTCCCGCGTGCGCACGGCCGATGCGTCAAGCCGGTCGTGCAGGCCGAGTTCGATCAACTCGCGCACCGCATGCGGCAGCACGTTGATGCCGACGCCGAGCGGTCTCAGCTCCGACACGCTCTCGAATACGCGCGCGGGAACGCCGATCTGGTGCAGGCTGAGCGCCAGCGTCAGCCCGCCGATGCCGCCGCCGGCGATGAGTACGGTCATGATACGCCCTCGTTATCGGGCATGGTCATGGCATGGGAGCGCGGCCGTGGGCAACTGCGAAGGCCTGCCATCGCCTGGCGAGGGTGGACGATGGAGGGTCGCGCCGCTAACCTCCGGTTTTTCCAGTGAGGACGGCCATGTTCAAGCTCTACTTCGCCCCCGGCACCTGCGCGCTCGCGTCCCACATCGCGTTGGCGGAGGCCGGCGCGTCCTACACGACCGTGAAGCTCGACTTCAAGGCCAACCAGCAGAACAGCCCGGAATATCTGGCGATCAATCCGAAGGGGCGGGTGCCGACGCTGGTGACCGATCGCGGCGTCCTGACCGAGACGCCGGCGATGCTGGCCTTCATTGCGCAGAGCTTTCCGCAGGCTAAACTGGCGCCGCTCGATGATCCCTTCGAATTTGCGAAAGTGCAGGCCTTCAACAGCTATCTGTGCTCGACGGTGCACGTCGCGCACGCCCACAAGATGCGCGGGGCGCGCTGGGCGACGGAGGAGACGACCTTTGCCGACATGAAGCGGATGGTGCCGAAATCCGTCGGTGCCTGCTTTGCGCTGATCGAGCGCGACATGCTCAGGGGGCCATGGGTGATGGGCGAGCAGTACACGGTCTGCGACCCCTATCTGTACACGCTGGCCGGATGGCTGGAGGGCGACAGCGTCGACATTGCGACGCTTCCGAAGGTGGCGGAGCATCGCAAGCGCATGTCGGAACGCCCGGCAGTGCAGAAGGTGATGGCCGAGGAAAAAAGCTGAATACAAACGCGGCGTCGTCCCGGCCTTGAGCCGGGACCCATAACCCCAGGGAGTTGTTGTTGCTCACGCTGGAGCAACAGCTCGCATAATCCGCGAAAACCGGTGGTTATGGGTCCCTGCTCCGTGCGCAATCGCGCACTCGGCAGGGACGACAATAACAGCTACGCACCCCTCCGCTTCTCGCGATCCAGCTCGCGTCCCGTCTCCAGCATCAGCCGGCGCAGCCAGATCGATCCTGGGTCCATCTGGGCGCGCGTCCAAGCCCATGAAGGACACAATTAACAAGTGTTCTTCATTGTGCCGCGCAGCTTGAGTCGCCGGGGGCGATCGACGGCTGTGCGGGGTGCGTCAGCGATCTCGGTCGTTCGGCTGCCCGAATTCTTTTTTGGGGGAAGACGGCATCATGCCTAGCATTCGTTTGAGAATCCGGGGGCGTCTCTACGCCGGCTTTACGGCCCTCGTCTTGGTGGGCCTGGTCATGGCCGTGGTTGCCGTTTGGAATTTGTGGACCGTCCAGGGCCAGATGGCGAGACTGTCAGCCTTTTCGGACAATATAGCGCGTGTCCAGGAGATTTCGGTCCATTTCCAGGCGATCCAGCGCGCCAATCTGCACTACATTTATGATGCCAATGAGCCCGCCTTCAAGGAGGCCGCGGAACGGGAGTCGACAACGCTCGAACTGCTGAAGGCGGCCTCGACGGCGTCGTTCTCCGAGGAGCGGCGCAAGGTCTATGACGGTCTCATCGGCGATATCGACAAGCTGCGGTCGCTGCGTGAACGGATGGGCGCCGCCGTCAAGGAGGCGATGAAGGGCAGGGCCGCTCTGCTACCGGGTGGCGAGCAGATAGCCACCAATGCCGGCAAGCTGGTCGTTGCGGCGCGTGTGACCCACGATCCTGACATCACGGCGTCCGTCGCCGACCTCGACTCCAAGATCCTCCAGGCTCGCCTCGCGAGCTGGCGTTTCCTCGCCATGCGCGATTCCAGAGCGTCTACGACCTTCAGGGGCAATACAGACAGGGCGCAGCAACGGATCACGGCGCTCGAAGAGGCTGCTCTGTCGGAGCAGGTCAAGTCCGCGCTCGTCCCGGTCAAGACGGCGCTCGCCGCCTACCAGGCGGCGTTCGAGTCGACGTCTACGGCGATCCTCGAGGCTGACGAGACTTACCGCAACAACATCGCTCCCCTGATCGCGGAAAGCATTGGCAAGCTCAAGGGCGCCGAAGCCGAATTGAAGGCCGATTACCAGCAGACGCGCACGATCGCCGAAGGCGTGATCGCCAGCACGACATGGATCCAGGAGGTTGCAGGCGGCCTTGCAATCCTGTTCGGCTGCATCCTCGCGTTCGTGATCGCGCGCAGCATTGCCGGTCCCCTGACGTCCATGACCCGGGCGATGGGCTCGCTCGCCGTGGGCGACCTCCAGGTCGAGATTCCCGGGCGCGGGAAGGCCGACGAGATCGGTGACATGGCCAAGGCGATCGAGGTGTTCAAGGACAACATGGTGGAGACCGAGCGCCTCCGCGCCGAGCAGAAGGAACTCGAGGTGCGCCAGACCGAGCAGCGCAAGGCCGATATGGTCAGGCTCGCCAACCAGTTCGAGCAGACGGTGGGCGAGATCGTGGACACCGTGTCGTCGGCATCCGGTGAGCTCGAAGCCTCGGCCGGCACCCTGACCACTACGGCCTCGCGCGCCCAGGATCTGTCGACGGAGGTCGCTGCCGCCTCGCAGGAGGCATCCGCCAACGTGCAGGCGGTCGCCTCCGCGACCGAAGAGCTCTCTTCTTCTGTCGGTGAAATCGCGCGTCAGGTGCAGGAATCGGTGCGCATCGCCAACGAGGCGGTGGCGCAGGCGGACCGAACCAACGAACGTGTCGGCGAACTCTCGAAGGCCGCGGCCCGCATCGGCGACGTGGTCGAGCTCATCAGCACGATCGCCGGTCAGACCAACCTTCTGGCGCTCAACGCGACCATCGAAGCGGCGCGCGCGGGCGAGGCCGGCCGTGGCTTTGCCGTCGTCGCTTCCGAGGTCAAGGCGCTGGCCGAGCAGACCGCGAAGGCGACCGGCGAGATTGCACAGCAGATCTCCAGCATCCAGACCGCGACGGAGGAACTCGGTCAGCTCGATCAAGGAGATTGGCGGGACCATCGAGCAGCTGTCGGAAATTTCAGCCGCGGTCGCTGCCGCCGTGGAAGAGCAGGGTGCCGCGACGCAGGAGATCTCCCGCAACGTTCAGCACGCAGCGAGAGGCACGCAGCGCGTCTCGACCAATATCGGTGACGTGCAGCGCGGCGCGTCCGAGACGGGTTCGGCGTCCTCGCAGGTGTTGTCGGCGGCGAAGTCGCTGTCGGCGGACAGCAGCCGGCTGAAGCTCGAGGTCAGCAAGTTTCTCAACTCGGTGCAAGCCGCCTGATCAAGGCGGGCGTCGGCAACCTCTGGATTCCGGGTCCACGCGCAAGCGCGTGTCCCGGAATGACGTCGGACGGATCACGCCGCCTTGGTCTTGATGTGGCCGAACATGATGTGTTTGGCCTCTTCGTCCATGTCGGTCTTGAAGGTGAACTTGTCCTTCAGCGCGATCGCGCGCGCGGCTGCAGGGCGCGCCGAAACTTCGTCGTGCAGGCGCTTGACGTTGGGATATTTCGCGAACACGTCGTCGCCGAGCACGAACGGCGCCATCCGCGCCCAGCCCCAGAACGCCATGTCGACGATGGTGTAGGTGTCGCCGACCATGTATTTGCTCTTGGCGAGGTGATCGTCGAGGATCTTGTAGTGGCGGTGCGCTTCGTACTGGTAGCGGTTATGGGCGTATTCGAGGTCCTTCGGCGCCGCATGCTTGAAGTGCACGGCCTGTCCTGAATAAGGGCCGAGGCCGGTGGCGACGAACATCAGCCAGGACAGCGTCTGCGCGCGGTTGGCCGGCGTATTCGGGGCGAGGTACTTGCCGGTCTTTTCGGCGAGATAGAGCAGGATGGCGTTGCTGTCGAACACGAACACGCCGTCATCGTCGATCGCCGGCACCTTGCCGTTTGGATTCACCTTCAGGAATTCCGGCTTGAACTGTTCGCCCTTGCGGGTGTCGACCGGGATCAGTTCGCAGGGCAGGCCGGTTTCTTCCAGAAACAGCGCGACCTTGTTCGGGTTTGGAGCGCCGTTGAAGTAGAATTTGAGCATTCTGAAAATCTCCCTCGCACTTGTTGCCAGCAAAATCAGGACGCGGCAGCGCGACCGCGGGCGGCATGTCCATGAGCAAATTTCGCCGGGAAGCGCAAGCGACGAGTTCGTGACCGAGGCATGCGACGCCGACATTGCAGGGAGAGGCAGACTCTTCGGAGCAATCAGCCGGAGTAGAACAGGCCGCACAGGCTCGCGGCGATCAGTGCCGCGCCAGCTACTCGCATCGTGGTAGCCGAACGGATCGCCGAATGCAGGTTAGACGCGTGGATCGCCTGCACGGACCGGCGCGCATAGCCCTCGACGATGACGTGCTGATTGAAATCGCTGTGCGCCTCGAGCGCATCGGACAGGCCGGCGTAGATCAGGAGGATGCCGAGCAGGCCAAGTCCAGCAAACCCCAGCAGCGCCAGGATCAACATCGGAAACAGGCCGGCCAGAAAGATCGGCAGCAGCGGCAGCAGGATGATCGAATTGGATTCGCGCGAACGCATGGGAGTAGTCTCTTATCGGATAATGAATGATATCAGATATGGGTGGTAATAGCGGCGAAAACCAGCACGGCGGCTTGCGCGCCGGGCACGGCTGGCATGCTGCACCACGGCAGGAGCTGCGTAGGGGATAGGCACCGGCGCGTTTCGCGCCAGCCGTATCGCGTTGTTGCAGTGCGCGCGGTGACCGGCCGGCGCCTCGTGACACCCCGGATTCCGGAAGGCCTAGCCCGCCGCCATTCCGGAGCGGATTTCGGCGCGCAGCTCGTCGATCAGCTTCAGCCCCTTGCTGGTCTCGACGTGCCAGAAGGTCCAGCCGTTGCAGGCGCCGGAGCCTTGGGCGACCGCGCCGATGCGGTGGATCGAACCGACCTTGTCGCCGAGCATGATGGCGCCGTCAGCACGTACCAGGGCGCCGTGGCGCTTCTTGGAATCGACCAGCCTCGTGCCGGGCATGATCATGCCGCGTTCGATCAGTTCGGAGAAGGCAACGCGCGGCGCGTCGCGCGCGGTCATGAAGGGAGCGAGCGTTGCCTCCGGCAGCGGCTCGATCGCGGCAATGCGTTCTTCCGCGGCAGCAGCATACGTCCTGTCGCGCTCGAAGCCGATGTAGCGGCGGCCGAGACGTTTTGCCACAGCGCCCGTGGTGCCGGTGCCGTTGAAGGGGTCGATCACGAGATCGCCGGGCTTTGACGACGACAGCAGCACGCGCGCCAGCAGCCCTTCCGGCTTCTGGGTCGGATGTACCTTCTTGCCGTCCTCGCCCTTGAGGCGTTCTTCGCCGGTGCAGAGCGGGATCAGCCAGTCGGACCGCGCCTGCACGTCCTCGTTGGCGGCCTTCAGCGCTTCGTAATTGAAAGTGTAGCCCTTGGCCTTTTCGTCGCGCGCGGCCCAGATCATGGTCTCGTGCGCATTGGTGAAGCGTCGGCCGCGGAAATTCGGCATCGGATTGGTCTTGCGCCAGACGATGTCGTTGAGGACCCAGAATCCGAGGTCCTGCATGATCGCGCCGACGCGGAAGATGTTGTGATAGGAGCCGATCACCCACAGCGTCGCCGACGGCTTCATGACGCGGCGGCAGGCGAGTAGCCAGGCGCGGGTGAAATCATCGTAGGCGGCGAAGGATTGGAACTTGTCCCAGTCGTTGTTGACGGCGTCGACATGGGATTCGTCGGGGCGCTTGAGGTCGCCCTTGAGCTGCAAATTGTACGGGGGGTCTGCGAAGACCAGATCGACCGAGCCGGCCGGAAGCTTCGACATCTCGGCGACGCAATCGCCTACGACGATACGAACATCGGACTCGGACTTAAATTTAGTGCGGGGCGCCCTTGCAGACGCCCCGCGACGCGACACAACCATGACTCAATTACTCTGACTCAGGCGACGCTGTCGGCGACGCGGGACTAAACAACCGACTGGCCATACCTTGACCGGCCAAAGTAAAAATCGACTTAATCGAAAATGCTCAGGCGCGGGATTGGCGTTTCTTTTGAACAGCATCTTCGATCTTGCGAGAATTCTCGCTCTGACGGCATTAAACGGCTCGAACGAGCCGACGGTCGCACTAGGCAATTTTTGCCGGGCAGGTTATTGATTAACGGAATGGAAATTTTACGTGACTGCTGCGTTGCAAATCCGCACGGTTCTCACGCGCCGCAGACTGGAATGAGGGGAAGCAGCCCATGCGCTACGATGATTTCCGCCGCAGCGACGACATCGATGACCGTCGCGACGATAGCGGCGGCGGGGGAGGCGGCGGCTTCGGTCTTCCGATGGGCGGTGGCGGGCTCGGTATTGGCACCGTCATCGTGCTCGGCCTGATAGGTTATGCCTTCGGCATCGATCCGCGCATCCTGATCGGTGGCGCCGAAATCCTCACTGGCGGACAGCAGGCGCCGACCATTCAAACCGATCGCAGGTCCGGCACGACCAAGACCGGCGCGCCGAAGGACGAGATGGGCAGCATGATCTCCGGCATCCTCGGCGAGATCGACGATCGCTGGAGCGAGATTTTTCAGGCCAGCGGACAATCCTATAGCGGTCCAAAAATCGTGTTGTTCCGCAATTCCACCAATGGCGGGCGCTGCGGCATGGCGCAGTCGGCGATGGGGCCGTTCTATTGTCCGCCGGACAAGCAGATATTCCTCGACACCAACTTCTTCCGTGAGGTCGAGACCCGGTTTCGCGGTTGCTCCGGCAATGCCTGCAAGTTCACCGCAGCCTACATCATCGCCCACGAAGCCGGCCACCATATCCAGAACTTGCTTGGCATCCTGCCGCGTGTGACGCGGCTGCAGCAGCAGGCGGGCAGCAAGGCGGAAGCCAACGCGCTGCAGGTCAAGGTCGAGCTGCAGGCGGATTGCCTCTCCGGCGTCTGGGTCAATCGCGAAGAGAAGAAGCGGCCGGGCTTCCTCGAAGCGGGCGATATCGATGCCGCGCTGACCACGGCGTCCGCGATCGGCGACGACACGCTGCAGCGGCAGGCGACGGGCAGGGTGGTGCCAGACTCCTTTACCCACGGCTCCGCCGCCCAGCGCAAGCAGTGGTTCATGACCGGCTATCAGCAAGGCACGGTGCAGGCCTGCAACACGTTTGGCGCGGGAGCGTTGTGACAAGATCGACGTCATTCCGGGGCGCGCGTAGCGCGAACCCGGAATCTCGTAGCAAAGAATCTCGTACCAAATGAGTGAGATTCCGGATCAGTCCGCTTCGCGGCCTGTCCGGAATGACGGACGAGGGTTCCCAATGTCCTCCATCGACGAAACCAAACAGTTCATCCCGCTCAACATCGCGGTGCTGACGATCTCCGACACCCGCACGCTGGCGGATGACAAATCCGGCACGACGCTGGCGGACCGGATCGTCGCCGCCGGCCACCATCTCGCCGCGCGCGAGATCGTCGTCGATGACGTCGATGCGATCCGCGGCATCATCAGACGCTGGATCGCCGATCCGGGTGTCGACGCCATCGTCACCACCGGCGGCACCGGCTTTACCGGCCGCGACGTGACGCCGGAGGCGATCGAGCCGCTGTTCGAAAAGCGGATGGACGGTTTTTCCATCGCCTTCCACATGCTGAGCCACGCCAAGATCGGGACGTCGACGATCCAGAGCCGCGCGACGGCCGGCGTTGCGGGCGCGACCTTCATCTTCTGCCTGCCAGGTTCGCCGGGCGCCTGCCGCGACGGCTGGGACGGCATTCTGGCCGCCCAGCTCGATTACCGCACGCGTCCGTGCAATTTCGTCGAGATCATGCCGCGGCTCGACGAGCATCTGCGCCGGCCGAAGGCGAAGGGCGCGTCGGCGTAGGCTTCGCTCTCTCGCCTTCGTCATTCCGGGGCGTCCGAAGGACGAGCCCGAAATCCATACTCACGATCGTGGTTATGGATTCCGGGCTCGCGCGACGCGCGCCCCGGAATGACGGAGGAGAGAAATGACGCTTCAGCTTCCGAACAATCTTTTCAGTGACGCCCAGATGGCGCGTGAGATGTTTCGAATCGCGTCGTCGCGCAACTGATGCGCGCGCCTTTTGTAGAACGCCATCACTTCCGGCGTGATGCGCCGCGATTGATCGCGACGCATCGGCTTCACAGCTCCAGTTCCCAGGTCTCGCCAATCAGGCTTTGCCCAAAGCTGCGGTGCGGCTCGGTGGCGACCAGCACGAATCCGGCGTCCTGATAGATTCTGCGCGCGGCGACCAGGATGCTCTGGGTCCACAGCGTGATCTTGCGGTAGCCGCAGGCCTTCGCAAAGCCGATGCATTCGGCGACCAGCCGCTGGCCCAGTCGCTGTCCGCGCCCGGCCGGATCGACCAGCAGCAACCGCAGTTTTGCGACATCGTCGCTCTGCCTGACCAGGAAGACCGAGCCAACCTGGACGCCATCGATGTCGGCGATCCAGCAGCGCTCTCGGGAGGCGTCGAACGAGGCGAGGAACTTCGCCGCGATCTCCGCGACCAGGCCCTCGAACGAGGAATCGAAACCGTATTCGCTGGCATAGAGCGCGCCGTGGCTCTGCACCACCCATCCCATATCGCCCGGACGCGGGTCGCGCAGGATCGCGGCCGGAGAGGGCGCCTGCGAACCGCCGAGCAGACGTTCGATGGTTCCCATCGCAGCCGTCAGCCGCCCGCCGGCGCCGCGCGGCAACGCGGCCAGCATCGCTCCGACCTCGTCGTGCGAACTGCTATCGAGCTTCGCAAACGCCTGGCGTCCCCTAGCCGTCAAGGCGAGCCGGTACTGCCGGCGGTCGGAGGCCAGCGGCTTGCGGGTGATCAACCCGCTTTCGTCGAAATTCTGGACGATCCGGCTGAGATAGCCGGCGTCGAGGCCGAGTTCGGCTCCGATCTCCTTGGCGGACAAATCGTCCCGGTGCGCCAGTTCGTACAGCACCCGCGCCTCGCTCAGCGAGAACGGGCTTTTCATCAGATGCTGGTCGAGCACGCCGAGTTTGCGGGTGTAGAAGCGGTTGAACGCGCGGACCGCCGCGATCCGGTCGTCGGAATCCTGTGGAGCCGAATCCTGTGGAGTCATGCCGCACCTCAATACTTGCCACTGTCAAATAATTATTTGACTTTGGCAAGTATATTTTACGCGACCATCATGACCCGGCTGCGCAGCGTGATGCGGGAGGCACGGCCGAGCTGTCGCAGCAGCTTGGCCTCGGAGCGGCGGGCATCCGGCCGGTAGCCGCCGAGCCGCTCGTAATGGTCGCGCGCGATCACCAGCCCCTGTTCGGCGGACGGCCCGACGATCATGCGGGCGACGAATTTGAGGCCATCGCGCAGCCCCGCGTCGGCGTAGGGCGAACGGACATAGCGGAACACGCCGGCCCTCGGCCGGCCGCTGTTTGCGACGCCCTGGATGAATTGGGTGGTCTCCTCGATCCAACCGGAGTCGAGCACGGCGCCGGCGTGAAGGAACATCAGCCAGGGTGCCCGGGCCTGCTTGGCGCCGGCGGCGAGCGCCGCTGCGCGCGTTCCCTCGAATGGCATGAAACGGCAACCGGCAACGTCGGCGACGCGCTCGATGACACCGTTGGCTGCGCGGTCGACCAGCAACACCTCGCGCACGATTCCAGCGGCTGCGCCCGGCACCAGCGCAGCGAGGGTCGCGACAGCTGTCTGCTCGACCCCTTCGGTCGAAATGATCACGCTCAGCATGATTGAGGCTTCGACGGCTCAAACGTTGGAAAACGCTGCACTGTTATCACCTTGTCATACTCAGACCACCCTTCTGGCTGCAGTTTTATGCGGCAACAAGCGCTCGTGGATTTTCTTTTCGTTTGTTCTTGATTTGTTCTTTCGACCTGTTACCTTCTTCGCATGAGCCGAGCATCCTCTCATGCCCTCAAGCACCCGCCGGTGACGGCGCCCTCCGATAAGCCGGCGGGTGCAACTCCTTTTCCCGAACTCGATGTGGCGATCGAACGCGAACGGCGACGCGGCCGCGGCGCGCAATCCAACGACAGCGGCCGATTTGAGGCCGAGGCGCGGGTCGCCTTCGACGACGGCTGGCAGAGCCTGGAAGACCTGCCGCCGTTCAAGACCACGGTGACGATCGACACCTCGCGCAAGGTGATCGCCCGCAACGATTCCCCCGACATCGGCTTCGACCGCTCGATCAATCCCTATCGCGGCTGCGAGCACGGCTGCGTCTATTGCTTCGCGCGGCCGACCCACGCCTATCTCGGGCTGTCGCCCGGCCTCGATTTCGAATCGAAGCTGCTGGTCAAGCCGGATGCGCCACAGTTGCTGGAGAAGGAACTGGCGGCGCCCGATTACGAACCGCGCATGATCGCGATCGGCACCAACACCGATCCGTACCAGCCGATCGAGCGCGAACACAAGATCATGCGCGGCATTCTCGAAGTGCTGGAACGATCCGGCCATCCGGTCGGCATCGTCACCAAATCGGCGCTGGTCGTGCGCGACATCGACATCCTGTCGCGGATGGCCAAGCGCAACCTGGTCAAGGTCGCGCTGTCGGTGACGACGCTCGATCCGAAACTGGCGCGCACCATGGAGCCGCGGGCCTCGACACCGGCGAAGCGGCTCGAGGCGCTGAAGAAATTGACTGAGGCCGGAATTCCGGCGACCGTGATGGTCGCGCCCGTCATCCCGGCGCTGAACGATTCCGAGATCGAGCGCATCCTCGATGCGGCGGCGCATGCCGGGGCCAAGGAAGCAAGCTACGTGCTGCTGCGGCTGCCGCTGGAAGTGCGCGACCTCTTTCGCGAATGGCTGATGGCGAACTATCCCGACCGCTATCGCCACGTCTTCACCCTGATCCGCGACATGCGCGGCGGGCGTGATTACGACTCGCAATGGGGCACACGGATGAAGGGCACCGGCCCGATGGCCTGGATGATCGGCCGCCGCTTCGAAATCGCCTGCGAAAAGCTCGGTCTCAACAAGCGCCGCACCAAACTGACGACGGATCATTTTGCCAGGCCCAAGCGCAGCGGGCAGCAGTTGAGTTTGTTTTAGCGAGAGCCGTCACAGCAATGACGGATGAGGGAGTTCAATGAGCGAAAAATTGGCGCCCCCAACACCCCGTCTCACCGTCATCACGCTCGGCGTCAGCGACATGCGCGCCAGCATCGCGTTCTACGAGGCGCTGGGCTTTACGCGGAAATTTCGCGCAACCGGCGAGGCCGTGGCGTTCTTCGACACCGGCGGCATCGTGCTCGGCCTGTTTCCATGGGACCAACTCGCGCAGGACGCCACGCTTCCCGACCATCCGCGGCCCAAAACTTTTCGCGGTACGACGCTTGCCTGGAATTGCCGCTCGGTCGAGGAGGTCGAAACGGTGCTGGATTTCGCGATCTCGAAGGGTGCTTCGATGCTGAAGCCGGCGCACACCACCGATTATGGCGGCTATTCCGGCTATTTCGCCGATCCGGACGGACACCCCTGGGAAGTCGTGGTCGCGCCAAACATCGAGGTCGGCAAAGACCGGCGCGTGCATCTGCCGGACTAGAGCGAGATGACTTTTCTTCGAATCGTC
This sequence comes from uncultured Alphaproteobacteria bacterium, assembly GCA_963774775.1. GTDB lineage: Bacteria > Pseudomonadota > Alphaproteobacteria > Rhizobiales > Xanthobacteraceae > Bradyrhizobium. Next base: position 188,180 of record CAVZGZ010000009.1, on the reverse strand, counting down.
ATCTCGCTCTATCTTTTTGTTTGAGCATGATCTTTTCGGAAAACCGGTACCCACTTATCCGGATCATGCTCTAAGCCGGCAAAAACTGAATATCGGGAATTACGCCGGGTTCCCGGTTGCGCCGCCAGCCCCGCTTGAGCACGATCCCGGACATGATTCGGGACAAATCCGACGAGAAACAGGCTAGGCCGCCGAAGGACGTGGTCGCAGTCACGCCGCCGAGCTTTCGGCGTGAGCGCGCGCTGATCAAGCGCGGCGTCTGGCCGGTCGCCGGTTGCGATGAGGCCGGGCGCGGTCCGCTGGCGGGTCCGGTGGTGGCGGCCGCCGTGGTGCTGGACCCGAAGCGGATCCCTAGGGGTATCGACGATTCCAAGCGGCTGACAGCCGAGCGGCGCGAGGAATTGTTCGAGGAGATCTGCGCCACCGCGTCGTTTGCGGTTGCCTTCGCCTCGCCGGCGCGAATCGATCGCGACAATATATTGCGTGCCTCGCTATGGGCGCTGACGCGCGCCGTCCACGCGCTGCCGGAAATGCCAAAGCATGTGTTCGTCGACGGCCGCGACAAACTGGCGACGCCGTGCGACTGCGAGGCCGTAATCGGCGGTGATGGGATTGTGATGTCGATCGCGGCAGCTTCGATCATCGCCAAAGTGACGCGCGACCGTCTGATGTGCGCGCTGGCGCTGGATTGCCCGGGCTACGGCTTCGAGTCGCACAAGGGCTACGCCGTGCCGGAACATCGAGAGGCCCTGGACCGGTTGGGGCCGAGCGCCCATCACCGCAGGTTCTTTGCGCCGGTTGTCGCGGCACGGCAGAAGCACTATCCCGAGACAATCGAGCACGACCTGTTTACGGAGACCCTGATCGATGTCGAGGTTTCGGCCGCGATCTAGTTGCTTCCGCAGCCTGCGCGCCGTATCAAACGTTCGGATCAAATAGGGCCGCTCGCAGGGCTGGTTTGGGCATTTCGGACGTTGCATGCGTTTCACCTCCCTGGTTGTCGAACTGATCCGCGCCCGGCCACGTATGGTCGTGTGGATCGTGGTGCTGGCGCAAGCGGCGCTCTGGTTGTTTCTGCCGCTCATCATCTATCGCAGTCCGCCAGGCGATATCGCCGCCGTGCTGGCCTTTGGCCGTGAATATCAGGTCGGCACCGATCTCGGGCCGCCGCTGGCGTTCTGGCTCGCGGATATCGCCTACCGCGCCGCCGGCAATCACATCTTTGGCGTCTACCTGCTGGCACAGGTTTGCGCGGTCCTGACCTTCTGGTCGCTCTTTCAACTCGCCCGCGCGATCGTCGGTGGCCAGCATGCGGTGTTGGCGGTGCTGCTCTCGATGACGGTCGCGGTCTTCAGTTCGCCCGGTGTCGAGTTCGGTCCGCTGATCCTTGCCCGCCCGCTCTGGGCGCTGTTGCTGTTGCACTCCTGGCAACTGATCGGCCAGAAGCGCCACAGCGCATGGTTCGCGTGGTCGATCGAGGCCGGCCTGTTGCTGCTGACGACGCCGGCGGCGATCGGGTTGATTCTGCTGGTTGTCGGATTTGCGCTGGCGACGGAGCGCGGGCGGCGCACGCTGCGGTCGGTCGACCCGCTTTATGCGCTGCTCGTCGTCGTCGTGCTGGCGTTGCCCTACTTGATCTGGCTGATCCGCGCCGAGACGCTGGTGCTGCCGCCATTGCCTGGGATCAACGACGCCAGCGCGCGGGCGATGCGCTGGGGCGTGTTGCTTGGTGGCCTGGTAGCGGCAATGGCCGCAATGGTGGTGTTGCTGATCCTCAACACCGGCTGGTTCGCCCGCAACGCCGAGGACGCTCCGATCATCTACCGCCCTGCGGTCGATCCGCTGGGGCGCGACTTCGTCTATTTCTTCGCCATTGCGCCGGCGCTTTTGGGAAGTCTGATTGCCGGCTTCTTCAATCTCGATCGCGTGGTCGGCGGCGGCGGCGTTGCGCTGTTGATGTCGGGATTGGCGGCGGTCGTCGCCACCGGCGATCTGATCTATCTGCGCCGCCAGCGCCTGCTGCGCACGGTCTGGGCCGCGGCAGTGGTGGCGCCGGCCCTGGTCGCTATCGCAGGCACGCTGTTCCTGCCGTGGACCAACGGCACGGAAGTGGCGACCTCGTTGCCCGCCACGGCGATCGGGCAATTCTTCGACGACAGTTACGAGCGGCGCACCAACCAGCGGCTGCGCGCGGTCACCGGCGATCCGCAGCTGGCCGGCCTGATCGCGATGAATTCCAGGCGTCCGCATCTCTTGCTCGACGCGGCGCCGCGGACGCCGTGGCTGTCGGTCGCAAAGTTCAACGAGACCGGCGGCGTCGTGGTCTGGCGCGCCGCCGACACCGCCGGCACGCCGCCGCCCGACATCGCGCAACGCTTTCCCGGCCTGGTGCCGGAAGTGCCGCACGCCTTCGAATGGCTGGTCAACGGACGGCAACCGCTCCTGCGGATCGGCTGGGCGATCGTGCGGCCGAAGGGGCCGTAGGTTTCGCCGTCCTCATGGTGAGGAGGCGCGTAAGCGCCGTCTCGAACCAGGATGCCCGTGGCCCATCCTTCGAGACGCACGCTTATGCGTGCACCTCAGGACGAGGGAGAGTTTCCCTGCGCCAGCACCTTCGCGATCGCGCGCAGATCCAGCCATGTCATCCGCTTGTAGGACGGCGAGCGCAGCAGATAGGCCGGGTGGAAGGTCGCGATGGCGCGGATCGTTCGCGTGCCGGTGTCGTAGTCGAACCATTTTCCGCGCGTGCGCATGATGCCCTCGCGGGTCGACAGCAGTGTTTGCGTCGAAGGATTGCCTAATGTCACCAGCACGTCGGGATTGACCAACTCGATCTGGCGCTGAATGAACGGCAGGCAGATCTGGGTTTCCTGCGGCGTCGGCGTTCGGTTGCCGGGCGGCCGCCACGGGATCACGTTGGCGATGTAGGCCTTGCTGCGATCGAGCCCGATCGCCACCATCATCCGGTCCAATAGTTTGCCGGAGCGGCCGACAAATGGCAGCCCCTCGATATCCTCGTCGCGCCCGGGCGCCTCGCCGACGAACATCACACGCGCCTGCGGATTGCCGTCGGCGAACACCAGCCTTGTTGCGGTGTGCTTGAGCGCGCAGCCGTCGAAATTTTCCAGCAGCGTCCGCAGCGCTTCCAGCGTCGGTGCGGTTCGCGCCGCCTCGCGCGCCGACGCGATCGCGGCCTCGGGTGCGACCGCTGTTTCGCTCCGCGGAATTGGCGGCATCGCGGCCGGGGCTTCCCTGAGCATTCTCGGTGGCGCGGTTTCGCGCGGTGCCGCGGCAGGAGCAGGATCCGGCTCGGCGAGGCGGTTGACCGGCTCATCGGCCAGCGCGCAATCGACCCCGGCCTCCAGATAAAAGGCCAGCAATTGCTGCACGGTAGGGGCTGGTTCGGGCATCACGGACATTAGGCCAATCTAGGCCGCATTGCGTTACGGCGAAATGCCCAGGGAGGCATTTCCATGGTTGTCCTTGCCGCAAAAATCGGAAAGAAACAAACCTTAGAGCCGTTCTCAACCGGGCTGGGATCAGATCATGAGTGCTGAAGAACTTCCTCCCCGCGAATCCATGGAATTCGACGTCGTCATCGTCGGCGCCGGGCCGTCCGGCCTGTCGGCGGCGATCCGGCTGAAGCAGCTCAATGCCGATCTCAACATCGTCGTGGTGGAGAAGGGTTCCGAAGTCGGCGCGCATATCCTCTCAGGTGCGGTGATCGATCCGGTCTCGCTCGACAGACTGGTTCCGGACTGGCGCGAGGATGCCGATTGTCCGCTGAAGACCGAGGTCAAGAAGGACCGCTTCTACTGGGCGACGGAGGTCGGTACGTTTCGGTTGCCGAATTTCATGATGCCGCCGCTGATGAACAACCATCACTGCTATATCGGCTCGCTCGGCAATGTCTGTCGTTGGCTGGCGCCGAAAGCGGAGGCGCTCGGCGTCGAAATCTATCCGGGCTTTGCCGCGGCCGAAGTGCTCTACGACGACAAGGGCGCGGTGCGGGGCATTGCGACCGGCGACATGGGTATCGCCAGGGACGGCACCCACAAGGATTCGTTCACCCGTGGCATGGAACTGCTCGGCAAATACACGCTGTTCGCCGAAGGCGCGCGCGGCAGCCTCTCCAAGCAGTTGATTGCGAAATTCTCGCTCGACGCCAAAAGTGAGCCGGCCAAGTTCGGTATCGGGCTGAAGGAAGTATGGGAGATTGATCCCGCCAAGCACCAGAAGGGCATGGTCCAGCACACGCTGGGTTGGCCGCTGAACAATAGGACCGGCGGCGGCTCCTTCCTCTATCACTACGATGACAACAAGGTCGCGGTCGGCTTCGTGGTGCATCTGAACTACGATGATCCGTATCTGTCGCCGTTCGACGAGTTCCAGCGTTTCAAGACTCATCCCTCGATCAGCACCGTGTTCGAGGGTGGCAAGCGGCTCGCCTATGGCGCACGCGCCATTACCGAGGGCGGTTATCAGTCGGTGCCCCGGCTGACTTTTCCGGGCGGCGCGCTGGTCGGCTGCGCGGCGGGATTTGTGAACGTGCCGCGCATCAAGGGCGTGCACAACGCGATGGGCAGCGGCATGCTCGCCGCCGAGCATGTTGCAGCCGCGCTCTCCGCCGGTCGCGCTAACGACGAGCTTGTCGATTACGAGAACGCCTGGCGCGATTCCGCGATCGGCAAGGATCTGCACCGGGTTCGCAATGCCAAGCCGATGTTGTCGAAGTTCGGCTCTCTACTCGGAATGGCGCTCTCCGGCTTCGACATGTGGTGCAATACGCTGGGCTTCTCGCTGTTTGGAACCATGTCGCACGCCAAGCCGGACCGCAAGACGCTGGATCCCGCGAAAACCCACACGCCGATCGCCTACCCGAAACCGGACGGCAAGATATCGTTCGACAAGCTTTCGTCCGTGTTCCTGTCCAACACCAACCATGAAGAGGACCAGCCGGTTCATCTCAGGGTCGCCGACATGAACCTGCAGAAGACGTCCGAACATGACGTCTTTGCCGGTCCGTCGAATCGCTATTGCCCGGCTGGCGTCTATGAGTGGGTCGAGGAGGCGTCCGGTCCGAGATTCCAGATCAACGCCCAGAACTGCGTCCACTGCAAAACCTGCGACGTGAAGGACCCGAACGGCAACATCACCTGGGTTCCGCCGGAAGGCGGCGGCGGACCGAACTACGAGGCCATGTGACAGAAACCGTGTCACAAAACGCTCGTTTGACCACCTTTGCGTGAGCCGGGCCGGGCAACATCCAGCCCGGCCACGATACCGCCACAGTAGAAGGGTTTTCCGGTGGGGCTGGCTAAATCGGCGGCCTAAAGGCCTAATCTGCCAATCAATTCGCCAACCCGTATCCTTGCGGTTGAAGGCCAAACGCGGCATTGTCGCGGGCCTTGATGCCGCCGCTTGGGTTCGCATTCGAGACTGATCCGTCAAATCCTGGAGCAAGGCGCACCGTGATGCTTTCCACTCGCTTCCATCGCTGGACGATTGCCGTTGTCGCTGCCGCCGCACTCGCCTCGCCAGGCGCGCTGATGGCGCAGACGCCGGAGCACCCGGCCGACAATGCCGCGCAGTTCCCGAACAAGATCGATATGAAGTCGCTGACGACGTCCGGCAGCTATCTGGCCGCCCGCCACGCCAGCGTGGAGCGGGACGCAGCCTCCGCCGCGGCATTCTACCGCTCGGCACTGCGCACCGACCCGAAGAACAACGAACTGCTCGACCGCGCCTTCATCTCCTCGCTGGCGGACGGCGATATCGACGAGGCGGTCAAGCTTGCCGACCGCATCCTGACGCTGGACAAGTCCAACCGCGTCGCGCGCCTCGTCGTCGGCGTGCGCGACCTCAAGATGAAGAAATATTCGACCGCGCAGGCCAACATCAATCAATCGATTCGCGGCCCGATCACCGACCTGATCGCGACGCTGCTGTCGGCCTGGGCCAGCTACGGCGCCGGCGACAGCAAGACGGCGGTCGCCAATATCGACAAGCTGACCGGCCCGGAGTGGTACCCGATCTTCAAGGATCTGCACGCCGGCATGATCTTCGAACTCGCGGGCAAGGATAAGGACGCCGGCGCCCGCTTGGAGCGTGCCTACAAGCTCGACAATTCCATGCTGCGCGTGTCGGACGAATATGCGCGCTGGATGACGCGCAACAAGGATGCCGCGGCCGCCACCGCCGTCTACGAGACGTTCGACAAGAAGCTGCCGCGGCACCCGCTGGTGCTGGAAGGCCTCCGCGAGGCCAAGGCCGGCAAGAAGATGCCGCCGCTGGTCGAATCGGCGCAGGCCGGCGCGGCCGAAGCATTGTACGGCATCGGCGCGCAGCTGACGCGGCATGGCGGCGAGGATCTGGCGCTGGTCTATCTGCAGCTCGCGCTGTATTTGCAGCCCAACCATCCGCTGGCGCTGCTGTCGCTCGCCGATCTCTATGAGTCGGTCAAGAAGCCGCAAATGGCGATCAAGGTCTACGAGCGGATGCCGGCGAGTTCGCCGCTGAAGCGCAATGCGCAGATCCAGCTCGCGACCAATCTCGACGCTGCCGACCGCAGCGACGAGGCGATCAAGATCCTGAAGGAAGTCACCGCGGAAGCGCCCAAGGACATCGAGGCCACCATGGCGCTCGGCAATATCGAGCGCGGCCGCAAGAAGTTCGGCGACTGCGCCACGACCTATACGGCGGCGATCGATGCGCTGCCGGCGGCCGGCGACAAGAACAGCTGGGTCACCTATTACTATCGCGGCATCTGCGAGGAGCGCTCCAAGCAGTGGAGCAAGGCGGAAGCCGACATGCGCAAGGCGCTCGAGCTGCAGCCCGAACAGCCGCACGTGCTGAACTATCTCGGCTATTCCTGGATCGATCAGGGCATCAATCTCGACGAAGGCATGAAGATGATCAAGCGTGCCGTCGATCAGCGTCCTGACGACGGCTACATCGTGGATTCGCTGGGCTGGGCCTATTACCGCATCGGCAATTACGACGAGGCGGTGAAGAACCTCGAGCGCGCGATCGACCTCAAGCCCGAAGATCCGACCATCAACGACCATCTCGGCGACGCCTATTGGCGGATCGGCCGCACGCTGGAAGCCAAGTTCCAGTGGGCCCACGCGCGCGACCTCAAGCCGGAGGCCGACGAGCTGCCCAAGATCGAAGCCAAGATCGAGAACGGCCTGCCGGACGATGCCTCCTCGTCGGCGGCGTCCGCCGACAAGGAAAAGAAGAAGGAAGACGGCAAGGGCGGCTGATCGAAGGTTTTTGGGGGCGGATCGCCGTGCCGGCGCTGGTTGAAGAAGGGCGTGCCAAGGTCAACCTGACCCTGCGGGTGGTCGGGCGGCGGGTGGATGGCTATCACGAGCTCGAAAGCGTGGTGGCGTTCGCCGATTGCGCCGATCGTCTGACGCTGGAGGCTGGCCCCAAGCTCGAACTCACGATGTCGGGGCCGCTGGCTGAAGCCTGCGGCGATACGTCTGATAATCTCGTGATCAAGGCCGCGCGGCTGCTCGGCGAGCGCGTGGCGGATCTCAAGGTCGGCCATTTCACCCTGGAAAAAGTGCTGCCGGTCGCGGCCGGCATCGGCGGCGGTTCGGCCGACGCTGCGGCGGCGCTGCGGTTGCTGGCGCAATTGAACGGGCTCGCGCTCGACGATGCGCGTTTGCGCCAGGTCGCGCTCGCGACCGGCGCCGACGTGCCGGTTTGCCTTAATTCGAAACCCTGCGACATGACCGGCGTCGGCGAGAGCCTGCTGCCGCTCAGCCTGCCGATCATCCCCTGCGTGATGGTCAATCCGCGCATTCCCGTCGCAACCAAGGACGTGTTCGCAGCTTTGGGGCTGCGCAACGGCGAACTCCTGGTCGGCGCCACCGACATCTTCAGTGGCACCGCCTGGCCGGAGCAGGGATCATCGGTTGAAGACTGGGTGGAAGCGCTCGCCGCCAGCTCCAACGATCTGGAGGCGCCCGCCACGCGCATCCAGCCCGTGATCGGCGAAGTGATCGCAGCGCTCAACGCCACCAACGGCGCCTGGCTGGCGCGGATGTCCGGCTCGGGCGCGACCTGTTTTGCGATCTATGAGAACACCGCAGAGGCCGGCCGCGCCGCGGAGCAGATCCAGCGCGATCACCCGGGGTGGTGGGTGCATGCGGGGACGTTGAGTTAGTTAGGCCCAGCTCCGCTGTCGTCACCCGCGAATGCGGGTGACCCAGTATTCCAGAGACGTTAGCGATTTTAGCCGAGAAGCCGCGGCGTACTGGATCCCCCGCCTTCGCGGGGGATGACGATCTCTATCGCCTAATGCGACCGCGCCAGACAGAACGCCACCACCTGCTCCAGCGCGGTCTTCATCGGTGATGCCGGAAACAGCGCCAGCGCGTCGACGGCCATGGCGCCGTAGTGCTGGGCGCGGCTGATGGTGTCTTCCAGCGCGCGGTGCTTGGTCATCAGGCCGATGGCGTGGTCGAGATCGCTGTCGCCGATCTCGCCGCGCTCCAGCGCCTTGACCCAGAATTTGCGCTCGCCGTCATTGCCGCGGCGGAACGCCAGCACCACCGGCAGCGTGATCTTGCCCTCGCGGAAATCGTCGCCGATGTTCTTGCCGAGCTTTGCAGCCTTGCCACCATAGTCGAGCACGTCGTCGACCAGCTGGAAGGCGATGCCGAGATTCATGCCGACCGAGCGGCAGGCGGTCTGCTCGGCCTTCGGGCGGTTTGCGATGACCGGGCCGACCTCGCAGGCGGCGGCGAACAGTTCAGCCGTCTTGCCCCTGATCACGGCGAGATATTCGTCCTCGGTGGTCGCGGTGTTTTTCGCCGCAGCGAGCTGCATCACCTCGCCCTCGGCGATGGTGGCGGCTGCGGAAGAGAGAATGTCGAGTGCGCGCAGCGAGCCGACCTCGACCATCATGCGAAACGCCTGGCCGAGCAGGAAGTCGCCGACCAAAACGCTCGCCTCATTGCCCCACAGCATCCGCGCCGACAATTTGCCGCGCCGGAGCTCGCTCTCGTCGACCACGTCGTCGTGCAGCAGGGTTGCGGTATGCATGAACTCGACAGAGGCCGCGAGCTTGATATGGCCGTCGCCGGAATAGCCGGTGAGGCTGGCCATCGCCAAGGTCAGCATCGGCCGCAGCCGCTTGCCCCCTGAGGAGATCAGATGGTTGGCGACCTCCGGGATCATGGTGACCTCGGAGCCGGTGCGGGACAGGATGGTGGCGTTGACCCGCGCCATGTCGGCGGCGACAAGGGATACCAGTTCGTCTATCGAAGCGTTCGACGGGCTCTCGAAGGGAACAATAACCGCCACGCTGGTCTCCACATTTGGCTAAATCGCACTATCCTTGGATATAACCATAGAAAGTGCCGGTTAAAGCGGCAAGGGGACGTAGAGGGGAGGTCAAGCGCAGGTAGCGGTTGACATCCGCCATCAAGCCCTCGCACCTCGGGGCAGAGGAGAACGGGAAGTTGCGGGAATTGGTTCGAACCAACGACATGGTGCTGGTTTCCGCCGTGGGCGCGCTGCTCGACGGCGCCAACATCCACCACCTGGTGCTGGACCAGAACATGAGCATCATCGAGGGATCGCTCGGCGTGCTGCCCCGCCGGATCCTGGTTCACGAGGACGACAATCGCGAGGCACGCCAGCTATTGGCCGATGCCGGCCTCGCCCATGAATTGCGGGCCGATGAGTGATCTCGTCGCTGAGTTCACCGAGGATGCCTTTCTCGGCGGGCAACTGCGTTTGCGGCAGCTGAAATCGGGCCACCGTGCCGGTCACGACGCCATGTTGCTGGCGGCTGCGACGACCGCGCGCCCGGGCGACCGTGTGGCCGATCTCGGCGCCGGCGTCGGCGCGGCAGGCCTGGCGGTAGCGCGTCGCGTGCCTGATATCGATCTCGTGCTGGTCGAGATCGATCCGACGCTGGCTGATCTGGCGCGGCAGAACGCCGCCGCCAACAAGATTGCAGCTGAAGTGATCGTGCTCGATATCGAGTCCGCCAGCAGCACTTTTGCCGCCGCTAATCTCGCGCCCGACAGCGTCGATGCCGTGCTGATGAATCCGCCGTTCAACGATTTAGGCCGTCACCGTCCATCGCCCGATTCGGCGCGTGAGGTGGCGCATGTCGCCACCGCCACCACGCTCGAGAGCTGGATCCATGCGGCGCGTCGCATCCTGAGACCTAAGGGCGCGCTGACGCTGATCTGGCGGGCCGACGGAATAGCCGACGTGCTGGCTGCGCTCGGACGCGGCTTCGGCAGTCTGGAACTGTTGCCGGTTCACGCTGATGTGACGGTATCAGCGATTCGAATTCTGATTCGCGCCATCAAAGGCGGACGTGCGCCGACGCGCATTCACGCGAGCCTGGTGCTCAATAATGAGTCAGGCGTGCCTAATAAAGAGGTACAGGAGATTCTAACCGGGAAGGGAACATTGCCGCTCGCGAACCCCTGAGGCGACGCCGTGGTCGCCAAAACCGCGAGCGAAAACAAATATCGCGAGCGAAAATTCTATTGCGGAAGCGTTTCGGATCGCCGATCCGGTGCCTGTGTGAAATGAACCGCCGCCAGCAGGGTACCGATCAGCAAAATCAGCAGGTAGATTTTCATGTCGCTCTCCGCTGCAGCGTTGCGGCCCCAACCGCCAGAATGCACAAAGCGTTCCAGCACATCCAATGACACTGGCGTGATAAAGAACGGTTAATTCGAGGTAACGGCATGAGTGAACAATTAAGTGATCGCGGTGGATGGTCGGGCCTCGTCGAAGCCTTGCAGAAATTTATTCCGGCGCGGCTGCGGCGGGACGCGGCGGTGGTGCCGGTGGTTCGCCTGTCGGGTGTGATCGGCGCGGTGACGCCGTTGCGTCCCGGCATGACGCTCTCAGGCGTCGCCAAGACGCTGGAGCGCGCGTTCGCGGTCAAGAACGCCAAGGCGGTCGCGCTCGTGATCAATTCGCCCGGCGGCTCGCCGGTGCAATCGCGCCAGATCTACCTGCGTATCAGGCAGTTGGCTGCGGAAAAGAAATTGCCGGTCCTGGTGTTCGTCGAGGATGTCGCGGCCTCCGGCGGCTACATGATCGCCTGCGCGGGTGACGAGATTTATTGCGATCCGTCCTCGATCCTGGGTTCGATCGGCGTGGTCGGCGGCAGTTTCGGATTTCAGGAGCTGATCAAGAAGATCGGCGTCGAGCGCAGGCTCTATACGGCGGGCAGCCACAAGGCGATGCTCGATCCGTTCCTGCCCGAAAACCCCGACGATGTCGGCCGGCTCAAGGCGCTTCAGCGCGAGATCCACGCCATCTTCATCGCGCTGGTGAAGGGAAGCCGCGGTGGCCGACTCAAGGGCGCCGACGACATGCTGTTCACGGGCGAATATTGGGCGGGCGAGACCTCAGTCGCATTGGGGCTGGCCGACGGCATCGGCGATCTCCGCTCGACCTTGCGCGACCGCTACGGCGAGAAGGTGAAGACGCCTGTCATCGCACCCGCCAGCGGCATGCTCTCTGGCCTGCTGGGTCGGAGGTCGCCCGGCGCCGGCTCGCTGGCCGCGCTCGACGGGCTCGCGGCGCTGCCGGACGAACTGATTTCGGCGCTGGAGACGCGAGCAATTTGGGCCAAATTCGGGTTCTAAGCCGGTTCCGGCCGCGCCATTTAGTCCCAAAAGCCCGATTGCGGTGCGCCTCGGCTTGCGCGAGAATATGGGCATTGGGGGCATGACAGACGTGAACGACAAGGAACGACCGATGCCGCCGTTCATCGCATTTGCTGGCGCCCTGGGTGGGCTGGCTGTGGTCCGCTGGGCGTACAGGACAGCCATCCGGATCAATCAGGAACTGGAAGAGGCGCGGCTTAACCGCGTCGCCGAGGCCGCCCGCACGGGCGAAATCAAGACCCTGCGCCGCGACCCCGTCACGGGAGCGTATAGGCCGGGTTAGATCTTCACCTCTCCCGCTTGCGGGGGACTGGCTCGCCTCGCCCGTCTTGACGAGACGCGATGCGGGTGGGGCTATGTCTCATCCGCAAGATGCGATCTGGGTGGGGGAACCCCCACCCGCACGCAGTCTGATCGCGACGGCACCCCACCCCGACCCTCCCCCGCAAGCGGGAGAGGGAGCGCGGGCCCGCCTACCGCCCACATCGCCTTGATTCCCCGCTCCCCCGCCGATACGGTCCCGCGCGCTTCACACCCCCCTCGCGAGACCGATTTTGACGATGGACGCCTTGCCTGCCCATATGCGCCCGGAACGTTCGTTCCAGGGCTTTATCCTCGCGCTGCAGCGGTTCTGGGCCGAGCAGGGTTGCGTGATCCTGCAGCCCTACGACATGGAAATGGGCGCCGGCACCTTCCATCCGGCGACGACGTTGCGCGCGCTGGGGCCGAAGCCGTGGAACGCGGCCTATGTGCAGCCCTCGCGCCGGCCCAAGGATGGCCGCTACGGCGAGAATCCCAACCGCCTGCAGCATTATTACCAGTTCCAGGTGATCATGAAGCCGTCGCCGCCGAACCTTCAGGAGCTCTATCTGAAGTCGCTGGCCGCGATCGGCATCGATTCCGCTCTCCATGACATCCGCTTCGTCGAGGACGATTGGGAAAGCCCGACGCTCGGCGCGTGGGGGCTCGGCTGGGAGTGCTGGTGCGACGGCATGGAAGTGTCGCAGTTCACTTATTTCCAGCAGGTCGCCGGCGTCGAATGCGCGCCGGTCGCGGGCGAACTCACCTACGGGCTCGAGCGGCTCGCCTGCTACCTGCAGGGCGTCGACCGCATCATGGACCTCAATTTCAACGGCCGCGAGGGCACCGAGAAGGTGACCTATGGCGACGTGTACCTGCAGGCCGAGCAGGAATATTCCCGGCACAATTTTGAATATGCCGACACCACGATGCTGTTCGAGCAGTTCAAGATGGCCGAAGACGCGTGCCGGAAATATCTCGCCGCCGGATGGCGCGAAGAGCAGCAACCGGAAAGAACATCTGATGGCATTGCCGGCCTATGACCAGTGCATCAAGGCGAGCCATGTCTTCAATCTGCTGGATGCCCGCGGCGTGATCTCGGTGACCGAACGGCAGAGCTACATCATGCGCGTGCGCGACCTCGCCAAAGCCTGCGGCGACGCCTGGGTCCACACCGAAGCGGGCAGGGCGGTCTGATGCCTGATCTCCTGCTAGAGCTGTTTTCCGAAGAAATCCCCGCGCGCATGCAGGCAAAGGCGGCGGACGATCTGCGCCGCATGGTGACCGACAAGCTCGTCGCCGAGGGCCTGGTCTATGAGGGCGCCAAAGCGTTCGCGACGCCGCGGCGGCTGGCGCTGACCGTGCATGGTCTTCCCGCCCGCCAATCCGATCTGAAGGAAGAGCGCCGCGGTCCGCGCGTCGGCGGGCCTGATGCCGCGATCCAGGGATTTTTGAAGGCCACCGGCCTGTCCTCGCTCAGCGAAGCAAAGATCCAGACCGATCCCAAGAAGGGCGACTTCTATATCGCGCTGATCGAAAAGCCGGGACGCGCGACGATCGACGTGCTCGCCGAAATCCTCCCGGTCATCATCCGCACGTTCCCCTGGCCGAAATCGATGCGCTGGGGCGCGCGCTCGGCCAAATCGGGTTCGCTGAGCTGGGTGCGGCCGCTGCACGCGATCACGGCGACCTTTGGGCTCGAGACCGAAGAGCCCGACGTGGTGAAATTCTCCGTCGACGGCATCGAAGCCGGCCAGACCACGTTCGGCCACCGCTTCATGGCGCCTGCTGCGATCTCCGTCCGCCGCTTCGAGGATTACGAAGCGAAGCTGTTGGATGCGAAGGTCGTGCTCGACGCCGAGCGGCGCAAGGACACCATCGTCACCGACGCCAAGCAACTCGCCTTCGCGCAAGGTTTTGAGCTGGTCGAGGACCAGGTGCTGCTGGACGAGGTGTCGGGCCTCGTCGAATGGCCGGTCGTGCTGATGGGCTCGTTCGACCAGGAATATCTGTCGATCCCCGACGAAGTGATCCGCGCCACCATCCGCAACAACCAGAAATGCTTCGTGGTGAGGGATCCCAAGACCGGGAAGCTGACCAACAAGTTCGTCCTCACCGCCAACATCGAGGCGACCGACGGCGGCAAGACCATCGTCGGCGGCAACGAGCGCGTGATCCGCGCGCGGCTGAGCGATGCGAAGTTCTTCTATGAGAGCGATCTGAAGACGAAGCTGGAAGCCCGGCTGCCGAAGTTCGAGCAGATCGTGTTTCACGAGAAGCTGGGGACGCAGGGCGAGCGGATCAAGCGGATCGAGCGGCTGGCGGCCGAGATCGCGCCGCTGGTTGGCGCCGACGTCGAGAAGGCGAAGCGCGCCGCGCATCTGGCGAAGGCCGATCTGCTGACCGAAGTCGTCGGCGAATTCCCTGAGCTGCAAGGCTTGATGGGAAAATACTACGCGCTGGCGCAGGGCGAGGATGCGTCCGTCGCCGCCGCGAGCGAAGAGCACTACAAGCCGCAAGGGCCGGCGGATCGTGTGCCGACTGATCCGGTGAGCGTGGCGGTGGCGCTGGCGGACAAGATCGATACGCTGGTTGGCTTCTGGGCGATCGACGAGAAGCCGACGGGATCGAAGGACCCGTATGCGTTGCGGAGAGCGGCGCTTGGGGCTAATCAGCTTAATTAGTAGAAAATCACCTGCGACTTCGTTGACTGACATCTTGTGGTCTCACTGCCATCGATTACGAGACGAACGAATGGCTGTGAGATGTCGGAAATCGGCGTATTCTAGCGCATGATGCCGAGACGTTCGAAAGTGAGGCGCGTCGCATCGTTAGCAAGGAAAGCGGGATTCGGTCGAAGATTTCGAGAACGGCTTGCCGGTCTATCGAAGTGTATTTGGTGTACCTCTTAGTCTGATCTCCTTCTTCGCCGATCGCCTGAAGGTCCAGCTCCGCGATCAAGGCGCGCGTCACGACCTCGTCGATGCCGTGTTCGCGCTTGGCGGCCAGGACGATCTCTTGCTGATCGTCCGCCGCGTCGAGGCGCTCGGCAAATTCCTCGACACCGACGACGGCAAGAACCTGCTCGCGGGCACCAAGCGCGCGCAGCAACATCCTCGCGATCGAGGAGAAGAAGGACAAGCGCACCTTCGACGGCGCGCCGGATCCCGCGCTCTACAAGCTTGACGAGGAGAAGGCGCTGGCGAAAGCGATCGATCAGGTGAAGAGTCGAAGCGTCCGCGGCCGTCGCCAAGGAAGACTTCGCCGCCGCGATGAGCGCGATGGCAAAACTTCGTCCCGCGGTCGATGCGTTCTTCGACAAGGTCAAGGTCAACGACGACGACGCGCAAGTGCGCGAAAATCGCCTGAAGCTGCTCAACGAAATCCGTGCCGCGACGCGCGCCGTCGCGGACTTCTCCAAGATCGAGGGCTGAGGTTCGCTAGATCTCGCCGTCATGACCGGGCTCGCCCGGGCATCCACGTCTTTCTGTTAGCAGCAGAGTCGTGGATGGCCGGGACGAGCCCGGCCATGACGAAAAGTGAGTCAATATCAAGCCAGCGGAAGAAGCCCGAAAATAATGGCTGCTTTCTAACCCGGCTCGCGGCCGCAAGTTTTTCCCTTTTGTGATGTAAGCCACATTGCGGCGCGCAGCGACCTGATATTGTGACAGGCAAATGACAAAGCACCTCACATTTGCAATAGCCATTGCGGCGTTGGTGATAGCCGCGCCTTCGCTCGCTGCTGAAACGAAGGGCGCCGGCTCGACATTCGTTTCGCCCGTGATGGCCAAATGGACCGCGGCCTACAAGGCAAAGACCGGGATCAACATCAACTATCAGGCGGTCGGCTCCGGCATCGGGGTTGGCCTGATCAAGAAAGCCGCCGTCGATTTTGGCGCCAGCGACATGCCGCTGGCGCCGCGGGAGCTCGACAAGCTCGGGATGGCGCAATTCCCGCTGGTCATCGGTGGCGTGGTCCCGGTGGTGCATGTCGAGGGTATCAAGCCTGGCGAGATGCGCTTCACGGGGCGGCTGCTGGCGGACATTTTCCTCGGCAAGATCAGGAGCTGGAATCACCCGGCGATCCAGCGATCAATCCTGGACTGAAACTTCCCGACATGCCCATCACCGTCGTTCATCGCATTGATGGGTCCGGCACGACCTTCAACTGGTCCAACTATCTTTCGAAGGTGAGCTCGGAATGGAAGGCGATTGCCGGAGAGGGCACCTCGGTCGAGTGGCCACTCGGGCTGGGCGGCAAGGGCAATGATGGCGTTGCCTCGCTTGTCGCCATGATCCCGGGCTCGATCGGATACCTCGAATACGCCTATGCCCTGCAGAAATTGGACAAGATCTCCTTCGGCGTCGTGCAGAACAGTGCCGGCAACTTCGTCAGTCCGGGCGCGGAGACGTTCCAGGCGGCCGCGTCGAGCGCGGACTGGAAGAACACGAAGGATTTCTTTCTGATCATGACGGACGCTCCCGGCGCCAACGCCTATCCCATCACGGCGACAACATTCGTGCTGATGTACAAGCAACCGAAGTCGCCGGAGAGCACGGCGATCGCGATAGACTTCATGAGATGGTCATTGGAGAGCGGCCGGCCGCAGGCCGAGCAGCTTCACTATGTTCCGCTGCCGTCCGCACTGGTCCAACAGATCGAAGCCTATTGGAAGGAAAACCTTGTTGGATTCAAAGCGGAGGCGTTGGCGAACGGGAACTGATTGGCATTGGGCATTCCGCAGCGCGCTGTTGTGAGGATGCCATCTGACGCTGGTACATTTTATGCTGCTGGCACTTTTTATGCTCCTGGCACTTTTGACCCGGCGCGGGCCACCAATAACCCAGTAGTGAAGCCTTCGCCGCCATCCGTATGATAAGGTTTCGTGAAACGTAATCGGGGGCGGCATGGAGAAATACGGCGCCGGGTCGATTGTTGTCTCCGACTATGACCCGAACTGGCCAAAATTATTCGAGCAAGAGCGCACCAGGATCAAGAATGCTCTCGGCTCGTTCGCATTAGCCATTGAGCACATCGGTAGCACCGCGGTTCCAGGTCTGCCATCGAAGCCCATCATCGACCTGTTGGTTGGTGTATCCAGCCTTGAAGAGGCAAGGGAACGATGCATCGAGCCGATTGAGGCACTCGGCTACAATTACATCCCGGAGTACGCGTCATGGATCCCCGGCGAGTTGTTCTTCCGCAAGGGGCCTCCGGGACCGTGGACTCACCATGTGCATTTGATGGAGCCATCCTATCCGCGTTGGGACGCATTACTGGTGTTTCGCGATTATCTTCGCGCGCACCCTGAGGCAGCCCGCGCCTACGCCAATATCAAGCGAGCCCTCGCTGCTTCGTCAAAAGACGACATAGAAGCCTATCGAACCGGCAAGAACATGTTCGTCGAAGAGACAACGGCGAAAGCCCGCGCATGGCGCGCGGATGCAGGAGTTCAATAGCGGCGTACATCCCTCAGTCGTCGTCGCCCGCGAAGGCGGGCGATCCAGTACGCCGCGGCCTCTCGGCTCAAGCACAGACGTCTCTGGAGTATTGGATCGCCCGGTCAAGCCGGGCGACGACATCGGAGAGATATTTGAAAATTGAATCCAAGCCTCACCGCGTCATTGCGAGGAGCGATAGCGACAAGCAATGCATCTCTCCGCAAGCGGTGAGATGGATTGCTTCGCTCCGCTCGCAATGACGAGAAAGAAAAAGCCCCGCCCGGGGGGAAAGCCGGGCGGGGCCTTTTGTCCGGTCGTCCTCGTGCACATCCGCTTGCACGGCGCCCGGACCGATCGTTCAGGCGATCTCGGGGCTGGTCTTATTCGACCACCTGAACGATGCGACGCGAGCGCGGCTCGACCAGCACGGTCTCGCCGTTCACCACGGTGTAGCGATAGGGCGTGGCGCCGAAGCGTTGCGGCACGTCGTAATAGGTTACGCCGGTCTCCGGCAGCACGCCGCCCACGACCACGCGATCCGGGATCACGTAATTGGGAACGCGCTCGCGCACGATATATTCGCGGAACGCCGGACGCTGATCGATCACGATGCCTTCATTTTCGTCGACCGCGACCGTGCCGCCGCGAACGACGCCGGTGGTCACTTCGTTTTGCGCCTGCGCCGCGATGGGGGCAATCATCGCACCCGCGATCGCCGCAACGGCAAGTAGTCTGTTTCGCATGGCTCGCTCCTTCGCACGGAAATGGTGCCGGCCTATCGCCAGCGTACGTGAGGAGCCAATTCATCGCGCGCGGCAATGTTCCGGAAAAACGGCGGTCACATACGGGGCAATTTTGCGCAATTTTCGAGAATGGCGGAACCCGTTGAAGCGACAAGCGTCCTATTTCGAAGCCGCCTCAGCGGATAAAGTGCGGCCCTCGATTCGATCCCACAAAATCTTTCGGAGCTATTTCAATGGTCATCACTGCTGCGCATGTTCCCGCCATCGTCGCCCTGATTGCGGGAATATTGATCCTGGTCATGCCGCGGCTGCTCAATTTCATCGTAGCAATCTACCTGATCTTCATCGGTCTGGTCGGCATGGGCCTGCTCAAATGGCTCCACATGTAGCTTGAAAGAGGGGTTTCGCGGCTTGCGCGGGACCCCTCAAAATGGTGTAAGGCGCGCATCTTCTTCCCTCTCTTTCGGATTGTTGTCAGCATGGCCAAAGCCGTCGCGAAGTCGAAGAAACCAGCAGAGAAAATCGTAGCGAAATCAAAGCCATCGGTGCCGGCCCGCAAGGCTGCGCCGCAGGCCTCGGCGAGAAGCGCGCTGAAGAAGAGCCCGCCCAAACCGGCCGCCAAAGCTGCTGCGAAGCCTGCGGCCAAACCTGCCGTCAAGTCCGTCGCCAAGCCGGCCAAGAGTGCGGTCAAGGGTGTAGTCAAGGCTGCGCAACCCGCGGTGAAGGCCGGCAAGTGGGTGTATACCTTCGGCGACGGCAAGGCCGAGGGCCAGGCCACCTTGCGCGATCTGCTCGGCGGCAAGGGTGCCAATCTCGCGGAAATGGCCAATCTGGGCCTGCCGGTGCCTCCCGGCTTCACCATTCCGACTTCGGTCTGCACCTATTTCTATGCGCATGAGAAGACCTATCCGAAGGAATTGAAAGCGCAGGTCGAAAGGGCGCTCGAGCATGTCGGCAAGCTGACCGGCAAATCGTTCGGCGATTCCAAAAATCCGCTGCTGGTGTCGGTCCGCTCCGGCGGCCGCGCCTCGATGCCGGGCATGATGGACACCGTGCTCAACCTCGGTCTCAACGACCAGACGGTGGAAGCGCTCGCCGAACTCTCGGGCGATCGCCGCTTCGCCTATGACAGCTATCGCCGCTTCATCACCATGTATTCGGACGTGGTGCTCGGCTTCGAGCATCATCACTTCGAGGACATCCTCGACACCTTCAAGGACGGCCAGGGCTATTCGCTCGACACCGACTTGACCGGCGACGACTGGGTCGAACTGGTCGGCCAGTACAAGGAAGCCGTCGAGCGCGAGACCGGTTCGGCGTTCCCGCAGGATCCGCATGCGCAATTGTGGGGCGCGATTGGGGCGGTGTTTTCATCCTGGATGAACGCGCGCGCGGTGACCTACCGCCGGCTGCACGATATCCCGGAATCCTGGGGCACTGCGGTCAACGTGCAGGCGATGGTGTTCGGCAACATGGGCGAAACGTCTGCGACCGGCGTTGCGTTCACGCGCAATCCCTCGACCGGCGAGAGCAAGCTCTACGGCGAATTCCTGATCAACGCGCAGGGCGAGGACGTGGTGGCGGGCATCCGCACGCCGCAGGACATCACCGAATACGCGCGCAAGGAAAGTGGCTCCGACAAGGCATCGATGGAAAGTGCGATGCCGGACGCGTTCAAGGAATTGACGCGGATCTACACGCTGCTCGAAAAGCACTACCGCGACATGCAGGACATGGAGTTCACGGTCGAGCAGGGCAAATTGTGGATGCTGCAGACCCGCGGCGGCAAGCGCACCGCGAAGGCGGCGCTGCGGATTGCGGTCGAGCTCGCCAATGAAGGCCTGATCTCCAAGAAGGATGCGGTGATGCGGATCGATCCCGCTTCGCTCGATCAGTTGCTGCACCCGACCATCGATCCCTCCGCCAAGCGCGACGTGATCGCCACCGGCCTGCCGGCTTCGCCGGGTGCGGCCTCCGGCGAAATCGTGTTCTCCTCCGATGAAGCCGCCAAGCTGCAGGCCGATGGCCACAAGGTCATTCTGGTCCGCATCGAGACCTCGCCGGAAGACATTCACGGCATGCACGCCGCCGAAGGCATCCTGACCACCCGCGGCGGCATGACCTCGCACGCCGCAGTGGTTGCGCGCGGCATGGGCAAGCCCTGCGTCTCCGGCTGCGGCACCATCCGCGTCGATTACGGCCGCGGCACCATGAGCATCGGTCAGCGCACCTTCAAGACCGGTGACGTCATCACCATCGATGGTTCGGTCGGCCAGGTGCTGGCCGGGCGGATGCCGATGATCGAGCCGGAATTGTCCGGCGAGTTCGGTACGCTGATGGGCTGGGCTGACGCGGTCCGCAAGCTCGGAGTTCGCGTCAACGGCGATACGCCGGAGGACGCGCGCACCGCGGTGAAGTTCGGCGCCGAAGGTATCGGCCTCTGCCGTACCGAGCACATGTTCTTCGAGGAAACCCGCATCCGCACCGTGCGCGAGATGATCCTGTCCGAGGACGAGCAGTCGCGCCGCGCGGCGTTGTCAAAACTGCTGCCGATGCAGCGCGCGGACTTCGTCGAGCTGTTCGAGATCATGAAGGGCCTGCCGGTCACGATCCGCCTGCTCGATCCGCCCTTGCACGAATTCCTGCCGCACACCCAGGCCGAGATCGAGGAAGTCGCGCGTGCGATGAACACCGATCCGCGCAAGCTCGCCGATCGTGCCCGCGATCTCGCCGAGTTCAATCCGATGCTCGGCTTCCGCGGCTGCCGTCTGGCGATCGCCTATCCCGAGATCGCCGAGATGCAGGCACGCGCGATCTTCGAGGCCGCGGTCGAGGCCGAGAAACGCACCAGCAAGGCCGTCGGTCTCGAGGTGATGGTGCCGCTGATCGCGACCAAGGCCGAGTTCGATCTGGTCAAGGCGCGGATCGATGCCACTGCGCAAGCGGTGATGAAGGAGACCGGCAAGAAGCTCAGCTATCAGGTCGGCACCATGATCGAGCTGCCGCGCGCCTGCCTGATGGCCGGCCAGGTGGCCGAGACCGCGGAGTTCTTCTCCTTCGGCACCAACGATCTGACGCAGACCACCTACGGCATCAGCCGCGACGACGCGGCGAGTTTCCTCGGCACCTATGTCGCCAAGGGAATCCTCGAGATCGATCCGTTTATTTCGGTCGATCGCGACGGCGTCGGCGAGCTCGTCAAGATCGGCGTCGCGCGCGGCCGCAAGACGCGGCCGAACCTCAAGGTCGGCATCTGCGGCGAGCATGGCGGCGATCCCGCATCCGTTGCGTTCTGTCACGAGATCGGGCTCGACTACGTCTCGTGCTCGCCCTATCGCGTGCCGATCGCGCGGCTCGCTGCCGCCCAGGCAGCCCTCGGCAAGGTGGTCGCCAGCCAGGCGTGACGTTGTCGCTGTCGTTACGGATGGAACACGAAGACGGCGCATGCCCGGCCTTGTGCGGGCATCCACGTTCTTGGGCATACGCGGAAGCAAGACGTGGGTGGCCGGGCATCGGCGAGCGTACGCGAAGACGTCCTTCGACGGCTATGACCGGCCATCACGGCAACGTATTCGCGCCCGCGCAAGAGTTCCTTCACCATTTTCATTGACTGGATATTTACCACTTTCATCGAGCGCGCATTTACCAACGCACGCGATGCATGCCTTGAAATGCCTGCAATTGCTTGCGTGTAGCAGGCCTGCAACGCCGATTAACCCCGCGGCAACCTAAATTCGATACCAACAAAAAACGTCGAATTGCACGGATGTACTGCCTTCGATCGACCCTTGTAAGCGTTGCGTGAGCGTATCGATGATTGTGTTGCGTACCCAGTCGAAGGGCGCACGGTCTGCGTCCTTCGGTCTCGGTCTCTGCATCATCTTCGCGTTGATGCCGACCGAGACCGGATATCAGGATATCGCCTCACTGCTCGCCCGGCAGCCGGGCGTTGCCGAGCGCTGGCAGAAGCGTGTGTTCTCGGCCGCAAGTTCGATCCAGGTCGCCACCTACTCTTTCGGCCGTCCGATCGGAACCTCGTCGCCGCAGAGTGCCTCCGTTCGCCTCGCCAGCCTCGACAACCAGGGCATCGACATCACCGGTTCCATCACACGTAACCCCATCGCGGCGCCGCCGCCGCGCTATCAGGCTTCCGATTTTCCCAAGGTCGACCGCACGCTGAAGGGCGACCGCCTCGCCGTCGCGCCGCCCCAGCCGGCCGAAGCCGCGACGCCTACTGAGGCCGCGCCGGCGAATCAGGATCCGTCGACGTCGAATGCGTCGGTGAAGGGCATGAAGACCGCGAGCCTGCCGCCGGCGGCCGATCCCGCTCCGCTCGATCCCGAACTCGAGGAAGCGCTCAGCGCGCCGCCCTTGCCGCAATACACGTCGCCGCTGCCGCAATATGACGTGTCGCTGTCGCTCGAGGCCGACCCCTTGGACGACCTCAAGGGCGCGCCGTCCGCACACGCCGCAGCCGTCAATCCGCCCCCGCCGCGCGATGCCTTCTCGTTCAAGACGTCAAACCTGTTTTTCGGCTCCTCACTCGGTTCCCCCGAAAGCATCGAGCGCTGGCAGCCCGGCGAGGAGCCGACGATCGTGGTGCCGAGTGCAACGGTGCCCGATCCGGATATGAAGATCATGGCCTCGCTGCCGGTCGATGCCGACGGCCCGGTCAGGGCCAGCGAGATGGGCGAGAGCATCGCGCCGAAGGGCGAAGTCAATTCGGACAACCAGCGTGCCAAGACGCCGGCCGAACGGCTCGGCCTGTTCGACGAGAAGTCGCGCGCCAAGTCGGAAAAGTGCCTCGCCGAAGCGGTCTATTTCGAAGCCCGCGGCGAAGCGGTGCGCGGTCAGATCGCGGTCGCGCAAGTCGTGCTCAACCGCGCCTTCTCCGGCAAATATCCGGAGACCGTCTGCGGCGTCGTCTACCAGAACAAGAACCGGCACTTCGCCTGCCAGTTCACGTTCGCCTGCGACAACAATCCTGACGTCATCCGCGAACCCGATATGTGGGACCGTGCGCAGAAGATCTCGAAGGCGATGCTCGACGGGCGGCTGTGGCTGCCGGAAGTCGACCGGTCGACGCATTACCATGCCTATTGGGTGCGGCCGTCCTGGGTCAGCGAAATGAAGAAGACGTACAAATTCGGCGTCCACACCTTCTATCGCCCACGCGCCTGGGGCGACGGCAGTGATGCGCCGAGCTGGGGCAACGCGGCGGAGACGGCGCAAATTTCCGCCAAGCTCGCCGAAGCCGCGCAAAGCTCGGCCGAACTGGCCAGCGCGAAACGCTAAGGCCATTCGCCGCGACGACGGATCGGGAATTGCTCTCGCCGATTTGGCGATTGCTCTCGCCGATTTTGCAGGGCTGCCCTGCGATGACGATTTTTGAGCCCACCCTCTTGGATTTGCATGCAGATGCATTAATTCTCTGCAACCCTTGGCTCGACCGCGCCGGGCGCAGGGAAATTCAAGGGTGGAAAATAAATGGCGGTAACCACAGGCGACCTTCGTCCGTCTTCGGGCGCTGCCACGTGGCGCACGCCGCTGGTCATCATCGTCTGCGGCTGCGCCATCGCGCTGTTGAGCTTCGGACCGCGATCGAGCCTCGGTTTCTTCGTCCAGCCGATAAGCCGCGAGTTTGCCTGGGGCCGCGAAGTCTTCGGCCTGGGACTTGCGCTGCAGAATTTGTTGTGGGGGTTGGGCCAGCCGATTGCCGGTGCGATTGCGGACCGCTTCGGCCTTCTGCGCGTGATGGTTGTCGGCGCGATCCTTTATGCCGCCGGTCTCCTCTTGATGCGCTATTCCACATCACCATTGTCGCTCGATCTCGGCGCCGGCGTCCTGATCGGTTTCGGCTTGTCCGGCTGTTCGTTCAATCTGGTGCTGTCGGCGTTCAGCAAGCTGTTGCCACCGGAGCAGCGCGGCCTTGCGCTCGGCGCCGGCACCGCTGCCGGCTCATTCGGGCAATTCCTGTTCGCGCCGTTCGGCGTCGCGATGATCGATAATTTCGGCTGGCAGTCGGCGCTGACGGTATTCGCGGCCTTGATGCTGCTGATCGTACCGCTGTCGCTTGCGATCGCCACACCGCCTGCGGAAACGACGAAAGTGCCCGCAGCCGACCAGCAGTCGTTCAAGACGGCGCTTGCGGAAGCATTCGGCCATCGCTCCTACGTATTGCTCGTGCTCGGTTTCTTTACCTGCGGCTTTCAGCTTGCCTTCATCACCGTGCATCTGCCGGCTTATCTTGGCGATCGCGGCATCCCCGCATCCACCGGCGGCTGGGTGGTCGCGTCGATTGGCCTGTTCAACATCATCGGTTCGCTCAGCGTCGGCTGGCTGCAGAACATCTTTCCGAAGCGCTACATCCTCTCGGTGATCTATTTCACCCGGGCGCTCGCGACCATCGCCTTCATCTCGTTCCCGATCACGACGTTCTCGGCGATCGCGTTCGGCGCGGTAAGCGGCCTGACTTGGCTCTCCACCGTACCGCCGACCTCGGCGCTGGTGGCGCTGATGTTTGGCACGCGCTGGTTTGCCACCCTCTACGGCTTTGCCTTTGTCAGCCATCAGGTCGGCGGCTTCCTCGGCGTGTGGCTCGGCGGGATCGTGTTCGAAAAGTTCGGTTCCTATACGCCGATCTGGTGGCTCTCGGTGCTGTTCGGGGTGCTGTCGGCGCTGATCAACCTGCCGATCGTCGAGAAGCCGGTGGTGCGCGCGGTTGCGCAGCCCGCCTGATGGGATAAACATCCCAGCACAAGATCTCAGGGAGAACTCGTCGTGGGAACATTCAAGGCGATCAGGATCGACAAGGCGGACAAGGGTACCACCGTCGCGCTCACGCAGTTCGACGAAGCCGAATTGATGGATGGCGACGTCACGGTGCGGGTCGAGTGGTCGACGCTGAACTACAAGGATGGCCTTGCCCTCACCGGCAAGGCGCCGGTGGTGCGGCGCTTCCCGATGATCGCCGGCGTCGACTTCGCGGGCACCGTCGAACAATCCACCCATCCGCAATGGAAGGCTGGCGACAAGGTCGTATGTAACGGCTGGGGCATGGGCGAGACCCATCTCGGCAGCTATGCCGAGAAAGCGCGCGTCAAGGGTGACTGGCTGGTACGGCTGCCCGATGGCATCTCCACCCGCGATGCGATGGCAATCGGCACCGCCGGGTACACCGCCATGTTGTCGGTGCTGGCGCTGGAGAAGCACGGGCTATCGCCCAAGAGCGGCCCGATTGTCGTGACCGGCGCCGCCGGCGGCGTTGGCTCGGTCGCCACCGCCGTGCTCTCGAAACTCGGCTATCACGTCATCGCCTCCACCGGGCGGATGTCGGAGACCGACTATCTGAAGGGCCTTGGCGCCACCGAAGTGATCGATCGCGCCGAATTGTCGGGTCCCGCCAAGCCACTGGCGAAGGAACGCTGGGCCGGCGGCGTCGATAGTGTCGGCTCGACCACCCTCGCCAATCTGTTGTCGATGACGAAATACGGCGGCGCCATTGCGGCCTGCGGACTCGCAGCCGGCATGGATCTGCCATCGTCGGTCGCGCCGTTTATTTTGCGCGGGGTGTGCCTTCTCGGCATCGATTCCGTGATGTGTCCAATCGAGCAGCGCAAGCTCGCCTGGAGCCGTCTCGCCAGCGATCTGGATCACGCAAAACTATCTGATATTACTCATGAAATCGGAATAGACGAAGTTGTGGCCTACGGCGCCAAAATCCTTGGCGGCCAGGTCCGCGGTCGGATCGTGGTAAAAATTCTCTAACGATGTTCAGACTTTACCAACCAAGCTGCTCCAATGTTGCCACTGTTGGTATGGTAAGCAGCGGGTAAAGAGACCCTAAGGCGGGTGCCCGCGCTCTAGTAAGGTTGGAGTTGGTGCATGCTTGCGCGTTTGGTGTTGGGGGCCGTTACGGCCGGAGCGATGATCGTACCGGCGCTGGCCGGGAGCATGAACGCCGATGAGGCACGCAGGTTCGTCTCAGGCAAGGTATTCGCCTTCACCTGCTTCGATGGCACCCGCGGCGCCGGCCGCATCCTCGACGACATGGGGGCGGCCGGCTCGATCCAGTTCTCCGGCTCCGGCCCGATCCGCCATTTGCGCCTCCCCGGCAACACGCTGCAGGTGCGCGGCCAGAGCGTGTGTGCCTCGCTGAAGGGCCTTCCATTCGAACCCTGCTTCAATCTCGACAAGCGCGACGAGCGCACGTTCCGCGGCTCGGTCTCGGGCATGGGCTTCGCCTATTGCGACTTCCACCATCAGGGCGCCCAGCAGATGCTGATGGCGCGCGCCGTGGCGCGGCCGCGCTCGCTGCGTCCCTCCGGGGAGTCGTCCCGCTCAGCCGACGCCTCGCATACCGACGTGACCGCGCGCGTCGAGACGCCGCGGGTTGAAAGCACGAGGCTCGAGCCGGTCAAATCGGAGCCGGCCAAGATGGAAAGCGCCCCGGAATTGCGCCGCTCGACCGACTGAGCTTGCTGGCTTCCCGCGTCGGTGGCGGCCTGTTTCACCCGGGCGTAAAAAGCACCTTACCGCGATTTTTTGAGGCGACTGCCACGGCTTCGGCGATCTGCCCGAAGCTGTACGTGCCGGCAATCGGACTGCTGATCGCGCCCGATGCGACCAGCGGCGTCAGGCGCTCGTACATCTCGGTTATCTTGTTTGGCGTGGCGGTTTTGAACCAGTTGGCCAGCCAGAATCCGCGGATCGAGATGTCGCGGAAAATCAGCGGCTGCGCCGGGGCGATCAGTGGTTTGCCGCTGATCGCACTGTAAAACACATGCACGCCCTTGTCGGCGAGGCAGCCGAGCAAATTGGTCGTCGACGTGTCGGCCACGCCATCTACCGCCAGCGCAATCGGTGCCTTGTCGGTCGCGGCGGCGACACGTTTGGCAAGATCCGGCCCATCGACCAGAACGACGTCGCTGCCGATGGCCTTGATCTCGGCCACCACATCCTCGCGGCGCACGACACTGACGGTCTTCAGCCCAAGCGATTTCGCAATTCCGGTCAGCGCCCGCCCGACTCCGGAGTTGGCGCTGTTCTGGATAACCCAGGCGCCCGGTGCCAGCGTCACATATTCGGTCAGCAGCAGCCAGGCGGTCGCTGGGTTGATGCCGAGCATCGCAAGCTGGTTGACGTCGCCGGCGCCGAGCGGCCGCAGCAGGCGCGCATCCGCCTTGATCCGCTCCGCCCATGCGGCGGACGGATAGGGGATGAGAGTGCGGTCGCCCGCCTTCAGATGGGTGACGCTGCTGCCGACCGCGACAACGCGGCCGACGCCTTCCGTCCCGACCACGCAGGGCAATGGCGGCCGGTAGCCGTAGCGGCCGGAGATCATCAGGAGATCGCTCATATTGATTGGCGAGGCTTCCAGCGCGATCACGACTTCGGCTTCTGCCGGCGCGCCAACGTCGGGAACGTCGACCAATTTCATGACCTCGGCTGGGTTGCCGAACGCTTCAATCTGGATCGCCTTCATGAACGTTGCTCCCTAGGTTATGTATTATGTACTATGTAGTACATAACCTAGGGATTGTTGTCAAGAAAGCAATCTCATCGCCTGATCCAGTGTCGCACGGACCCGGGCGGCGTCGGGCGCGTCTTTCGCGAGCACCATCAGACCGAGATAGATCGCCATGATCGTATGGGCGGTGCCGTCGGGATCGAAGCCATCGGTGAATTGCGGGCGGTCGGCGCGCAGCCGGTTTCGCAACAATTCCTCCAGCTTCCGGTTGAAGTCCTCGATGCGCTTGCGGACTTCCTTTTGCACGGCGGCGCCGTCGGCCGCGGTATTGACCGATAGGCAGCCGCGCTTTCCCTTGGGGCCCGAGCAGAACGGCACAAAGCCGGTCAACCAGCGGTGAACAGCCTCGCGTGCCGACGGTCCGTCGTTAACGATGCGTTCCGCGTTGGCGACGATCCGCGCGTGATAGCGCTCAAGAACCTTGAGAAACAACGCGTTCTTGTCGCCGAAGGCGGCATAGAGGCTCGGCTTGGCAAGGCCGGTGGCTGCGGTGACGTCGTCGAGCGAGGTGCCCTGGAATCCTTTTTCCCAGAACACATCGCGCGCGAGGTCCAGCGCCTCGTCGGGATCGAAACTGCGGGGTCTTGCCATCAGACTTATGTACGCGACGTCTGCGGAATCGCAAACAGCAGCGGCTCAACCCGGTTGGGGGTGAGGGCCCGGCGGGGGCTGCTGCCTTCGGAACAGGAT
This sequence comes from uncultured Alphaproteobacteria bacterium, assembly GCA_963774775.1. Taxonomy (GTDB): domain Bacteria; phylum Pseudomonadota; class Alphaproteobacteria; order Rhizobiales; family Xanthobacteraceae; genus Bradyrhizobium. The sequence goes on along the minus strand of CAVZGZ010000009.1, from coordinate 159,816 downwards.
GCGCTGGTACAGCCAGCCGATCGCGACCAGCACGATGCCGAGGCACATGAACGATAGCGCGCGATAGACGCCCGTCAGTGTCGACATGTCGATCAGGAAGGCTTTGGCGATCGTCAGCGCGATCACCGCGGCGGAGGCGAGCCGCGCGCGCTGCGAGTTGACGACGATGCCGATGCCAAGCAGCACCACGCCGAACATCAGCCAAGCGATCGAATAGGTATATTGCTCGGCGCCGGTGGTTGGCCCGCGGGTCAGGATCGGGCCGTGATAGAGCCTGCGGATTTCGAACGTCACATAAGCGAGTGCCAGCACGAGCGCGCCGGCGGCGATGGTGTTGGCATAGCTCGCCGGACGATGGCCCGCCACTGCATAGGACAGCAATAGCGCCAGCCCGGCGGGCAGCGCGTAGCCGAGCAGCAGCAGGTTGATGACACTGCCGCCGACGTCTTCAGACCACAGCACGGGATTCTCCAGCGCGAATAGTCCGAATACCGTCGCCAGCCCGGCGAAGACTGTGAGCAGGATCGCGCCGATATTGTGCACGATACTCCCTGAGCGGATGCGCAGCCGCTCCAGCCCGATCGCCATGGCCAGCGTCACGCAGACCTGGAGCGCGACCTCGGTGAGGCCAGCGCTGTTGCGGTAGACGTCGCCATTGTTGATGGCATGGCGGATTTCCATGAACGCCAGCAGCACCGTGAACAGAATCGCGGCGGATTCCACCGCGCGCAGCGGCACGTCGTCACCGTGGCGGCGCAGGAAGATGCTGCCGGCCCAGAACGACAGCGCCGGAACGCCGTAACCCCACAACAGCCAGTTGAAGATCGGCGTGGTCCCGACCGCGTCGCCGGCGATCCGCGGCTCGTAGCCGATCCGCAACACCACGATGCCGGCGAGGATCGCGGCGAGCGAGCGCAGGAACGGGATCGGCCGCTGAACGGAGATCCACGCGGTGCCCATCGACATCAGCGCCAGCGCGATCGTCAGCCAGCCCTTTTCCAGCGCAAAGGTCAGCGCCAGCGCGATGCTGCCGAGCGCGCCGGTCGCAAACAGCGCGATCGAGGCCGACAATCCAGGCCGGTCGTCGTGCCTGCTCAAGCTTTCGGTTGCCGCCGCGTAGGCTGCGGCGAGGATGACAGCTACGATCGCAAACGGAATCGAGCGGTCGAGATGCGCGATGCGGGCATAGAGCGCGACCAACAGCGCCAGCGGCGTGAACACGGCGGATGCCGACCAGATAACGGGAATGACGGAGCCGAATTTTTGGCCCTGCGCCAGAAAGCCGGCCACGCCAAAGCCTGCGGCGAACACCAAAGCCGTGATCAAATGCAGCGACACCGACCCGTCCGTCGCATTCGGTGCGATGCCCGGCAGCGCTCCGCCGGGGAGCACCAGCATGTCCGGATTGCCGCGAATGGCCCATTCAGCGAATACAACAAAGACAAGCGCGGCTGCGGCGCCGATCGCACCGGTTGCCGCGTCGCTGCGCCAGGCGACGATCAGGGTGCCGGCCACCAGCAGCGCGAAGACGATCATGGCGGCGTCGGCGTGAAAACTGTTCAACACGATCAGCGTTGCGCCGAGCAGATAGGCCGCGAGTGAACCGGACGAGATCGGTTCGACCTGGCCTTCGTCCGCCGGTGGGCCGAACATGAATCCGCACACCACCAGCAGTGCCGCGAGGATGAATCCCGCGATGACGTGGAAGGCGTGGGGCGCGATCATCGAGGGACCGCATTGCAGGCAGGGGAAGGTCCAGAGCAGCGCGAACACGATGGTGGTGACCGCGAGCCAGCGCCACAGGCGGATACGCGCGAGCCCAAAGGACGCCGCGGTGACGATCGCGAGATAGACGTATAACGACCAGAAATCCGGCTTGTCCGAGGACACCAGGATCGGCGTGACGAACGCGGCGGCGATGCCGAGGCCAGCCAGCGCCGGCCCATGCAGCAGGGCTGCGGCGAGCGTGCCGAGCGCGACCAGTCCGAGGAGGATGAAGGCCGAAGCGGGCGCGAGAAAATCGTAGAGTGCGTAAGCCGCGTAGACGGTCGCAAAGGCAACCGCCGTTCCCGCGGCGGTGAGGATCGCCGGGATGTTGGCGATTGGCAGCGCCGCGATCGCGGAGATGTCTTCCTTGCGGCGGGTCCACTCGCCGGCGGCAAGCAGCGCAAGCGCAAACAGGCCACCGAGCAGGGTGCGCACGCCGGGGCCGAGCAGGCCAGCCTCGATCGAATAGCGGACCATGAAGAAGCCGCCGAGCGCCAGTGTCAGGCCGCCGATCCAGACCACCCAGCGGGTGCCGATGGTCTCCTCGAAGCCGGGTGCGGGTTGCGGCAAGGGCGGCGGCTGAGCGGTCGACGTGTCCCCACCGTTCGCCGCGGTGTCCTGTTCGAGGGAAGCCGGCGCCGCGGAGGCGGGTTCAGCCGGCAGTGGCGGCGGTGAGCTGGCTGCGGAAGACGTAGCCAGCGTCTCCTCAAGCTCCTGCAATGGCGCAAGCGGCGGCGGGACGGCGGGCGTGGCGGCGGCCTGTGCCAAGGTCTGCATCAGATCCAGTCGCTCGCGCAGCACCGCAATCTGATTGAACGTCTTGCGCGCGACGATCAGCGCGACCAGTGCAATTGCGAGCGCGAAAAAGTCGAACATCAGGCCTCCAAGCGGCAGCACGGCAGGCCGTTGATCGGTCGCTCCATGATCCCTGGCAATCCAGTGAGTGTCGATTTGTCGGGGAAAAGTTCAAATGCGGCCGTTAGAGCGTTTTCCAGCGAAGTGGATACCGGTTCGCGTGAAGAAAACGTGTCAAAAAGAATAAATAGAGCCCCGTTCCGATTCAATCGGAACGGAAAAGGCTCTAGCCGCAAAAATCAGTCGAGGTCGACCCGGAACGGTCTTCCTTCGACCATCATGCTGCCCGGCCCCATCTCGTCGAGTGCGCGCAGCATCCGTCCCTCGCGCCCCAGCACCTTGTCGGCGAGGCTGACGATCAGGCGGTTGGGCGAGGCGATTGGCGAGGCGGCGCGAATTTGCCGCGCGATCGAGGCCTCGTCGCGATGCGGATTGAGCATGCAGGCGGCGGCAAAAGCGCTCGCCGTCGAGCGGCTGATCCCGGCATAGCAATGCACCACCATCGGCGCGTTACGATCCCAGCTTCGCACGAAGTCGAGGACCTTTTCGACATGCGCTTCGGAGGGGGCGACAAATCCATCCATCTGCTCGGTGATGTCGTCCATCTGCACGCGCAGATGATTGGCCTCGAGCACCGATTGCGGCCGCTGCACCTGGGCGACGTTCGCCATCACGGTGAGAATATGACTGGCGCCGGTGGCTTTGACGGTGTCGGGAAGTGCGGCAAGCGAGCAGACGTGAAGCATGGCGATCCTGGGCGTCCTCTGATGGTCGGGATTATAGGCGGACAAGGACGGCGGTGAAAGCCGCATCAAACGCGGCGTTCATACCTGCAACGCGTTGAATCGCGCCAAAAACCGCTTCTCGGCCTTGGCCGCGGTCCAGGGCGTCAGATAATCCCGCTCGGTGGCCTCGGGCAATCCGGGATTGCGGCCGAACAGGCGTTTCGCCTCGGCTTCCGCAAAGCCTGCCAGATGCGTTGCCTCGAGATAGGCGGCGCCGCGGTCGGCGGCCTTGATCTTTTGCGTGATTTCATCGGCGAGAGTTGGCGGCAGTCCGAACCGGATATGGATCGCGGACAACAGCCGTTTCTCCACCGCCTTGTAGTCGCCGCCGAGCACGGCCTTGAACGGCGAGATCATGTCGCCGATGACATATTCCGGCGCGTCATGCAGCAGCGCCGCCAGGCGAAAACGGATATCGACGCGCGGCATCTGCTCGCGCAAGACGGCTTCGACCAGCAGCGTGTGCTGCGCGACCGAGAAGATGTGCGCGCCGTTGGTCTGGCCGTTCCAGCGCGCGACGCGGGCGAGACCATGGGCGATGTCGGCGATCTCGATGTCGAGCGGCGAGGGGTCGAGCAGATCGAGCCGTCGCCCCGACAGCATCCGCTGCCACACGCGGGTGGAGATATCGGAGGCGGACGATTTTCGGGCCGTCATTTGACCTTGAGGCGCGGTGCAGCGATGCTTGCCGCCGCAGCTCTCGTGGCAGAAGCAGGTGACGAGATGGTCGTTGACCATGCCGGTCGCCTGCATGAAGGCGTAGACGATGGTCGGTCCGACGAACTTGAATCCGCGCGAACTCAATTCCTTGGAAATCTTGATCGACAGCGGCGTCGAGGCCGGCACGCTGGCCGTGGTCTTGAACGCGTTGACCTTCGGCTTGCCGTCGACGAAATCCCACAGGAATTTTGAGAAGCCGGCACCTTGCTTCCATGATCTTCAAGATAGGATTTGGCGCTATTGATCGTGCCCTCGATCTTGGCGCGGTTGCGGACGATGCCGGCGTCGTTCATCAGCGCGTGAACTTTTTTCGCGTTGTAGCGCGCGATCTTCTCCGGCTGAAAATCGTCGAAGGCTTTGCGGAAATTCTCACGCTTGCGCAAAATCGTGATCCAGGAAAGGCCGGCCTGGAAGCCGTCAAGGATCAGCTTTTCATAGAGCGCGCGGTCGTCATATTCCGGCACGCCCCATTCAGTGTCGTGATAGGCCATGTAAAACGGGTCTTCGCCGGGCCAGGGGCAGCGCATCTTGCCATCGGCGTGCAGGCGCGCGGAACGGCTCATAAGATTTTGCTCATGCGACAGTCTGCTTGGGTGTGGCGCGGACGATGTCCGGCTCGGCGAGACGAAGGGGAAGGCCGCCGGCGGTCAGCGATAGTCCTGCGTCGAGCGCGTCTGCTACGCGATCGGTGCGGACCAGCGCGAGACCGTTCCCGCCTGCGGTCGAGCCCACGGTGCCAACGGATTTGTCGCCGGCCAGAATCGTGGCGCCTGGTTCGGGCGAGGGGCCGTCGAGAATGATCTTCACGGTTCGCGTGCGCGCGGTGCCGCGATGCTGCATCCGCGACACCACCTCTTGTCCGACATAGCACCCCTTGTCGAAATCGACGCCGTGCAGACGATCCATGTTGGTCTCGTGCGGGAATGCGTCGCCATAGATGAAATCGAGCCCGCCGCGCGGTGCGCCGCAAGCGATGCGATGGGCCTCATAGGCGTCGCTGTCGGCGAGGTCGGCGCCGATGAGATCGGCGACCTTCTGCTTCAATTCCTCGGGGACGAGAATCCGCCAGCCGAGCGCTGAGTGCCGCGGATCGGCGAACGACAGATCGGGCTTCATCGCGGGCTCACCGTCCCACACCGCCAGCACGCCGAGACTGTCGGAGAGATTTTCGACCGTGACCTTGGCGCGCAGCTTGTAGAAACCGAGCTTGGCGGCAAGCCCCGGCGCCAGCGCGCGTGGGGCGTCGATCAGGAAACCGCCGCCATGGCCGGCCGGGGCCTCGGTGATCAGGAAATCGGTGATGATCTTGCCTTGCGGCGTCAGCAGCGCGCCGAAGCGGCCGAGACCCGGCTGAAGCAGCGTCACATCGGTCGTGACGAGGCCATTGAGAAAGTTGCGCGCGTCCTCGCCGCCGACCTTGACCACGCCCCGATCCGGTAAAAACGATGCTTTCATGCGCGAATTCGGCTCTTTCAGGAAGTTCCTTTGGGAAACGCCCAAGGCGGATATCCCATGCGAAGTTAAGGCGCTAGAGTGCACCGAACAAGGCCCGCGCGACAGCCATTCGCGGGCGTCGAGGGGCGATGAATCAGCGATTTGACACCATTCTAAAATCCGGCACCGTGGTCAATCAGGACGGCGAGGGCGTGCGCGATGTTGGCATCACCAATGGCCGCATCGCCGCGATCGGCGGGCTCGGCCAAGCCTCGGCCGGCGAAGTGATCGACTGCAAGGGCCTGCACATCCTGCCCGGCGTGATCGACACCCAGGTGCATTTCCGCGAACCGGGCCAGACCCACAAGGAGGATCTGGAGACCGGTTCGCGCAGCGCCGTGATGGGCGGCGTCACCGCGGTGTTCGAGATGCCGAACACCGATCCCCTGACCATCAACGAGCAGAATTTCACCGACAAGGTGAAGCGTGGCCATCATCGCATGCATTGCGATTTTGCGTTCTTCATCGGCGGCACCCGCGAGAACGTGCAGGACCTGCCCGAGCTCGAACGCGCGCCGGGCTGTGCCGGCGTAAAGGTGTTCATCGGTTCTTCCACCGGCGCGCTGCTGGTAGAGGACGACGAAAGCCTGCGCCGGATCTTCCAGGTGATCCGCCGCCGTGCCGCCTTCCACGCCGAGGACGAATACCGCCTCAACGACCGCAAGCCGCTGCGCATCGAGGGCGATCCGCGGTCGCATCCGGTGTGGCGCGACGAGACCGCCGCGCTGATGGCGACGCAAAGACTGGTCAAGCTCGCGCACGACACCGGAAAGCGCATCCATGTGCTGCACATCTCGACCAAGCAGGAGATCGAGTTCTTGCGCGACCACAAGGACGTCGCCTCCTGCGAGGCGACGCCGCATCACCTGACGCTGGCCGCGCCCGAATGCTACGAGCGGCTCGGCACCCGCGCCCAGATGAATCCGCCGGTGCGCTCGGCCGACCATCGCGAGGGCATCTGGTACGGCATCGAGCAGGGCATCATCGACGTGCTCGGCTCCGATCACGCGCCGCATACGCTGGAGGAAAAGGCCAAGACCTATCCCGCCTCGCCCTCGGGCATGACCGGGGTGCAGACGCTGGTGCCGATCATGCTCGACCACGTCAATGCCGGGCGGCTGTCGCTTGCCCGCTTCGTCGATCTCAGCAGCGCAGGTCCGGCGCGGCTCTACAACATCGCCTGCAAGGGCCGGATCGCGGCCGGTTATGACGCCGATTTTACGGTCGTCGATCTCAAGCGCAGCGAGACCATCACCAATCAGTGGGTCGCTTCGCGCGCGGGCTGGACGCCCTATGACGGCGTCCGCGTCACCGGCTGGCCGGTCGGCACGTTCGTGCGCGGCAGGCGCGTGATGTGGCAGGGCGAATTGATGACGCCGTCACTCGGGGAACCGGTGCGGTTTCTGGAGACGTTGAAGCAGTAAGCACCAGTCGTCATCGCCCGCGAATGCGGGCGATCCAGTATTCCAGAGACGTCAGCGATAGATTCGAAAGGCCGCGGTGTACTGGATCACCCGCTTTCGCGGGTGATGACGAGCAGCAGTTGCTATTGCTTCGCCAACGCCAGCGAGAACTCGCCGTTGCGCACGCGCGCGGATAGGCCTTCGACGAACTTCGCCACGGCGTCCTCGCCGTAGGTCGAGACCAGCTCGGCCAATGCCGTGAACAGGCTCGCCTGCGCCAGGCAGTCGCCATCGACGCCATCGTGACGCGCTTCCGCCCAGGCCTCGCTGAGATAACCGAGTGCGGCCTGCTTCTGTTCGTGATCGGGCAGCGGGTCGCGGGGGATCGGAAAGGACGCGGGATGGCTCATGAAACTCATCGAAAAAATGTGCGCGATCCAGGGCGGAACACGACGAACGCGAGAAGCTGTAGCACGCGGCGCGCGGGCGGCTAGGGCACTTCTTTAAGAAAGGTTAATGGCGCTCCCCGCATTTGACGGGGATTATTTCACCGCTAGCCGAAAGCGCTGTGGATATGCTCAAGCAGCGCGCGCGGCGTCGCGCAGAGATGGCTGGCGCCGGCTGCGATCAGCTCATCCTTGCTGCCATATCCGTAGAGCACGCCGATGCCGCGCATGCCGTTGCTTTTCGCCCCGACCATGTCGTGGCTGCGGTCGCCGATCATCAATGCCTGCGATGGATCGACGCCCGTTGTCTTGATCGCGTAAGCCAGAAGTTCGCCCTTGTTGACACGCGTGCCGTCCAGTTCCGAGCCGAACACTTGTTCGAAATAGCTGGTGAGGCCGAAATGATCGATGATCCGCTCGGCGAAGACATGCGGCTTGCTGGTGGCGACGAACAGGCGGCGTGGTGATTGCCGCAGCGCCGCCAGAATATGTTCGATGTCGGGATAGACGCTGTTTTCGTAAAGGCCAGTGTCGGCAAACCGCTCGCGATAAAGCGCCACCGCGCGATCGGCCAGCGCCTCGCCGCCCAACAGCGTCACAAAACTCGCGCGTAGCGGCGGTCCGATGCACCAGGTCAGTTCGTCCTGCGACGGGACCGGAAGATCGAGCTTTTCGAGCGCATACTGGATCGAGCCGGTGATCCCGGGTTTCGGGTCGGTGAGCGTGCCGTCGAGATCGAAGAAAATATTGTTCATTCAGTTGGCGTAGCGCGCGGTCAGGTCGCGGGAAATCTTCGAGCCTTCCTCGATATAGCGGCGGATCGCGACCGCGGCGGCCGGCGTGCAGGTGCGGTAGGTCTGCTGAAAGCCGTTATAGCCGCGATTGAAGCCCGCGATCATGCGGGCGCGGCGGTCGCCGGACGGGGTTTCGGCGTCGATCAGCGCCTGCATTTCGTTGCGCCATTTGGCGCCTTCATTGCTGCCGCAGATGCCGCGCAGATAGTGCAGCGTGCCGAGGATCTCGGCCAGCCGCTGCAGGTCGGCATCGAACGGCGCGGCCGCATCCTCAGCCCGCGCAGAGGGCAGGCTGCATGCCGATATGGCGATCAGGGCGGCCAGAAAATACTTGGTCATCAGGGGGTTCCGGAATCGGCGTGGTATGCCCCCTCATTGGGCTGGAAGCAAGGCACCCAAACCCCGCGCCGCCGGCCTAGATCAGCCGCCGGGCGGCCTCGATGACTTCCCGCAGGCCGCCGGTGATCTTGAGATCGCCGATTGCCTCAGGCGCCAGCCATTTGAAATCGTCATGCTCGTCGTTCAGCACCGGTTCCCGTTCTGTCCAGCGTGCCGCGAACGACATGATCACATAGTGTCCGCCGCCTGAGGTCGGCAGCACTTCGCGCCATCCGGCGAATCCCAAGATTTCGATCCGAAGCCCGGTCTCCTCGTCGACCTCGCGATGCAGCGCCGTGTGCAGGGATTCGCCGAACTCGACCCGGCCGCCTGGCAGCGAATAGAAGCCCTTGCCCGGCGAGCGCGCGCGCCGCACCAGCAACACCTTGCCGTCGCGAAAGATCACGCCGCTGACGGCGAGCTGGGGACGGAAGGGCTGATCGGGGGAAATCAAGGCGGCTGCAACCGGTTTGTCGGAAACCGATCATGCCCCATCGACCCGCCAAGGTCTAACGTCCCGCCATGATGGTTTCGACGTCGGCGTCGGCGGCGCCATTGATGACACCGCCGGCGAGCATGACCAGCGGCTTGACCCAGTTCGTCGCCTGTTCGGCCAGCGTGGCGCGGGTCTTGTCCTGCTGGGCCTGCCGCATCGCATCGCCCACCGCGGTCAGGATCGAGGTCATGTTATTCGTGAGAGCGTCGAACTCGGTGCGGACCTTGGCGTCGGCGGATTCATAGGCCTCGATCGCGAGATCGCGTGCCCTGAAGTTGGAAGCGGTGAAATGCTCGGCATAGGACAGCGGGGTCCAGGCCAAAAAATCCTCGGCGCACTCCGGGATGTCCGGAATCATCTCCAGCAGCATGATGGCTTCGTTGAAGTGATTGAGGTAATCGGTGGCAAGGCCGGTGCGGGGATTGATATTGGCGGCGCGCAGCTCAGCGGCCCGGGCCTCTGCCTGGGAGCCCGTCAGTCGCAATTTTGGGCGATCGGATCCCGCCAGTGTGGAGGCCGTTAAGGTCATCGGCGGCAGTGTTAATGTTTGGGGTTAAAGGGTGTTGAACGGATGCCCATCTTGGCCAAATAATGTGCGGACGTTTCGTAATTACTTCGCCGCCAGCGGCACTTAGGCAGATTTTCGGCTATCTTGAGCAGCCCAATTTCCCGCCGCGACATAATATTGCGCCGACGCAGCCAATTCCGGTCGTGATCCTGGAAAATGGCGGCCGGCACTTCCGGCTGATGCGCTGGGGCCTCATCCCCGCCTGGGTCAAGGACCCCCGTAAATTCGCGCTGCTGATCAACGCGCGTTCGGAAACCGTTACGGAGAAACCGGCGTTCAAAAACGCTGTTCGCCGGCGGCGCGCTCTGGTCCCGGCAGACGGCTATTACGAATGGCAGGATGCTGGCGGTCGAAAACGGCCTTTCTTCATCCACCGCCGCGACGGCGAGCCAATGGGCTTCGCGGCGCTGTGCGAAACCTGGATGGGTCCGAACGGCGAGGAGCAGGACACGGTTGCAATCGTCACGGCGCCTGCGAGCCCGGATCTCGCGAGCCTGCATCACCGCGTACCCGTGACCATTGCGCCTGACGCGTTCGAACGCTGGCTCGACTGCCGGGACGACGACGTCGAACCTGTCATGCCGCTGTTGAGAGGCCCTGCCGTCGGCGAGTTCGCCTGGCACCAGGTCTCGACGCAGGTCAACCGCACCGCCAACGACGATGCGCAACTGACGCTGCCGATCACGGCAGAACAGATCGCCGCCGAGGAAGCGCCGCCCGCGAAGAAAGTAGCTGCGCGCAAAGCGGCGCCCGAGGATGACGGGCAGGGGTCGTTGTTTTAGACCTCTTACCGAAAAATATGCAGCGCGGCGTATTGCAGCAGCATGATGGTCTTGGCATCGACGATGCGGCCGTCAGCGATCATGGCGAGTGCCTCGTCGATCGCCAGTTCCAGCACCTCGATGTCCTCGCCTTCGTCCGCAAGGCCGCCGCCGCTGCTGACACGCATGGAACGATCATATTCGGCGACGAAGAAGTGCAGTTTTTCGGTCACTGCGCCCGGGCTCATGAAGGCCTCGAACACCTTCTTGACCTGGTGAAGCCGGTAGCCGGTTTCCTCTTCGGCTTCGGCGCGAATCCGCTCCTCCGGCGACGCGTTGTCGAGCATGCCGGCCGCGGCTTCGATCAACAGATCGTCGTAGCCGTTGACGTAAGCCGGAAAACGGAACTGCCGCACCAGCACGACGGTGCCATCAGTGAGATTGTAAGGCAACAGTGTTGCGGCATTGCCGCGGTCATAGATCTCGCGGGTTTGCGTTTGCCATTCGCCGTCGCCGCGACGGTAGTCGAACGTGGTGCTCTTCAACAGGTAGCGGGCATTGGAGAGGACGCGGACATCCTTGACGCGGACGCGGTCGGAAATGGTCATGCGTGGCTTTCGGTTACATAGCGTTTTCAAGCGAAGTGGCTACCGGTTCGCGTGAAGAAAACGCGTCAAAACAAGGTTACGGAGTTGGCTCGCGGCCGTCGAGCCATTTGGCGAAAACGATCGTCTCTGCCTCGGTATAGCCGAGCGACTGGTAGAACGCGCCCGCCTTGGCGTTCGAACGCCGCACCAGCAATTGCAGTTTGGCGATGCCGGCCTGCCGCAGCCAGTCCTCGGCGGCGTTCATGATGGTGCGGCCAAGGCCTTGCGCGCGGCGGTCAGGGTCGACCGCAACGTAGTACACCCAGCCGCGATGGCCGTCGTGGCCGACCATGGCGGTGGCAACGATCGCGTCAGCGTCACGGCCGATCAGCACCGTCGAATTGGGCCGGCGCCGCGCCAGCGCGACATCGGCTTGCGGATCGTTCCACGGTCGCGTCAAGCCGCAGGCTTGCCAGAGCGCGATGACATCGGCGACATCGGCGTCTTCGATCGGCGCAATCGACAGCGCGGCGGCGGGCATTTCTGGAGCGACGTTCACAGTACTTTTCCCGGATTCATGATCCCGAGCGGATCGAGCATCGCCTTGATGCCGCGCATCAGTTCGATCGCGACCTTGTCCTTCACTTCAGGCAGTTCGTCGCGTTTGAGCACGCCGATGCCGTGCTCGGCCGAGATCGAGCCGCCCATCTTCAGCACGATCGCGAACACGACTGCATTGACCTCGTGCCAGCGCGCCAGAAAGTTCGCGGTATCCGCGCCGATCGGCTGGCTGACATTGTAATGGATGTTGCCGTCGCCGAGATGACCGAACGGCACCGGCCGCGAGCCCGGGATCAGCTTGACGACGGCCGCATTGGCCTCTTCGATGAAGGCGGGAACGGCCGCAACCGGCACCGAGATATCGTGCTTGATCGAGCCGCCTTCCGGCTTCTGCGCCGCCGACATCTCGTCGCGCAATTTCCAGAACGCCTGGCGTTGCGACAAATTCGCCGCGATCACGGCGTCGTCGACGTGGCCATCTTCCATGCCTTTGCCAAGGATCGATTGCAGCGCGTCGCTGATGTCGTCACGCGACGAGGAGAGCTCCATCAGCACATACCAGGGGTGCTTGCTCGCCAGCGGATCACGGATGTCGATGCCGTGACGGATCGAGAAATCCACCGCGATATCGGAGAGCAGTTCGAAACTGGTGAGGCTGCCCGCGGCTTCGGCTTGCGCGATCGACAACAGTTTCAGCGCGGCTTCCGGCGATTTCAGCCCGACATAGGCGGTCTCGATCGCGCGGGGCTTCGGAAACAGTTTTAGCGTCGCCGCGGTGATGATGCCGAGCGTGCCCTCGGCGCCGATGAAGAGGTTGCGAAGGTCGTAGCCGGTATTGTCCTTTTTCAATTTGGACAGCGCATTCAAGATGCGCCCGTCGGCGAGCACCACCTCCAACCCGAGTGCCATTTCGCGTGCCACGCCATAAGCGAGCGCCGTCGTGCCGCCGGCATTGGTGGAGAGATTGCCGCCGATGGTGCAGCTTCCTTCGGCGCCCAGCGAGAGCGGGAACAGCCGGTCGATGTCGGCCGCGCGCTGTTGCGCTGTCTGCAGCACCACGCCCGCCTCGCAGGTCATGGTGTTGGAGGCGGCATCGACGTCGCGGATTTTGTCCATCCGCCGCATCGAGATCACGACCTCGCCATTGTGCGGGGTCTGGCCGCCGACGAGACCGGTATTGCCGCCCTGCGGCACCAGCGCGATCTTGTGCTCTGACGCAAGCTTGCAGATTGCGGAGACTTCCGCGGTCGAGCCCGGCCGCAAGACAAGCGGGGAACGCCCGTGAAACAAATTGCGCTCCTCGGTGAGGTAGGGCGCGATGTCGGCCACGTCAGTCACCGCATATTTGTCGCCGACGATCGCGCGGAATTTCGCGATCAGTTCCGGCGAGAGCTGCGGCGCGGCAGCCTGCACGATATTCATGGTCTCGTCTCTCATTCCCGTTCCACGGCCGCGCGGCGCAGCCGGTCGTTGATGGCCTCGCCCAAGCCGTCATTCGGAATGGGCATCACCGCGATCGCGCGCGCCGCCCTGGTGTCGAGCGCGCGGAGATGGCCGAACAAATTGGCGGCGGCCTCGTCGAGGTCGCCGCTTTCAGACAGATTCATCACCACGGTGGCCGCGTCAATTCCCGCTACCGCAGGGGAGCCAAACGCCAGCAGCGCCTCGCCGGGCGCGAGGCTATCGGCGTGAAGCCGCACACGGGTGCGAGGCGCGTAGTGGGAGGCCAGCATGCCCGGCGCCAATGGCTGGGCTGAATCGCTGTCGGCGTCTTCGGGCGGCTCGATCAGCTGAAGTCCCAACACGCGCTCGATCTCCGCGCGCGGCACACCGCCGGGCCGCAGCAGCATGGGGGTGTCAAAACAGCCGACAATGGTGGATTCCACGCCGACTTCAACCGCGCCGCCATCGACGATCAGGTCGATCCGGCCAAACAGGTCGCTTCGCACGTGTTCCGCCGTGGTCGGCGAGACGTGGCCGGAAATATTCGCCGATGGCGCCACCACGGCGCGGCCGAAGGCGCGCAGGATGTCGCGGGCCACCGGATGGGCGGGGACGCGGATCGCAACCGTCTCGAGGCCCGCGGTCGCAAGCTCCGCCACCGGGCAGTTTTCGGCTTTGGGCAGCACCAGCGTCAGCGGCCCCGGCCAGAATGCTTCCGCCAACCGCGTCGCCCGGGCATCGAATTGAGCAATCCGCCTGGCAGCAGCGAGGTCGCCGACATGGGCGATCAGCGGATTGAAGGCCGGCCGGCCCTTGGCCTGGTAAAGATGAGCGATGGCCGCCGGGTTGGCGGCATCGGCGCCGAGCCCGTAGACGGTCTCGGTCGGGAACGCCACCAGACCACCTTCCGCGAGCACCAGGGCGGCCGCGGCCGTTGCGGCGGCGCCGGCAGGCAAAAACAGCGTTTTCAGGCCAACTTCCACTGAGATTAATTTCCTCAAAACGGCGCCTTGCGGTCACCAAAACCCAAGGCTATAAGCCGCGTTCTTAGTCGGAGTGTGGCTCAGCCCGGTAGAGCACTGCGTTCGGGACGCAGGGGTCGCAGGTTCGAATCCTGCCACTCCGACCAATAAAATAAGGGGTTTCTAATTTTTTGCTAACCCCTTTGGTAACACTACGGTAACACTACCCACCCTTCACGGTCTTCAGGTCGGCGAACTGGTAGACCAGCGACGGCTCGATCATCGCCTCGCGGCCGGTCGTTTCCGAGCGTACCTTGAAGAAGCGCACGCCCCGAGCGTCCGGCTCGACCGCGATAATCTCGACGCGACGGCCCCAGGATTCAGGGACGTGTTCCGCAGGCAGCGTTAGCTTTCGCCCCACCCACCGTTCTAACTTATAACCTAGCGCCGTGCGGCTTGAAATCCGCCGACGCAACGTAAAGGCAGCAGATGGTCACACCGGCTCCTTTGGCCGGGTGGCCCCACCAATAACCACTAGAAGCAGCGGCAGGTAGCTCCTGACGTGGTGGGAATAATGGGGGTCAGCAACCATCTGCTGCTGAATTTCAACCACCCGGCACCAGCCCGGTTTGCCTTCAAACCCGTTGCATCTTGGCGACGTAGATTCCGGAGTGCCCTGCAACGTAGGGCGCTTTTAGCAGCACCGCGGCGTGAAGCATGTGATCGTCGGGGGTGCCGAAAGTTTCCTCTTGCAGGGTTGTGAATTCGGGTGCGAACGATTGAAAGCTATGCTTCGAGAGCACAATAGGTTCGGCCGCAGTAGGCGGGTGGTCGATCTCAACACTGACGAGGAACAGTCCGCCGTGCTTGGTCACGCGCTTGATCTCCGTGACCGTGCCTTCGAAGTCGTCGACATGATCCAGGGCGTTGAGGCATGTGACGATGTCGAAATGTCCATCGCCGAACGGAATCTTGTGGGACGGCGCGGCGCTATATTCCATTTTGTGCGCGTCGATTCCAAACGCGCGGTAGTCGTTGACAAGAGGGTCGAGGCCGACACGCTGTAGCGCCCCGTCCGCCCATTCCAAACTGCCTCGGGGTCCGCACCCGATGTCCAGCACACGCTTGCCGGTGTACGAGGCCCGGTTGAGCGCGAAAACCGTCGTGTAGAGCGGCTCGTAGTGGCCATTGCTGAGCGATCCGTTCTCCTCACCGTAGCGGTCCTGCCAGTGTTTTAGTTCGGCCCGCCGCTTCATCGCAGACGGGAACAGGGCTTGAGCGACGGGTCCGAGAACGCGCTTTGCGGATTTCAACACCATGGAAACTCCAAGTTGTTCAATGCCGGTTGTGTAGCCTTCCCGGCAATCGTTGTCGCTGCTTCCTGAGTAGGGTGGGTTCTGGTAACGCTACGGTAACACTACCCCCCCAGTTTCTTTGTCTGTTCTCGTGGTTCTTGAAGGTCGACTTGAAATAAATCAATGATTTAGCAGGGCGTCACATTGTTCGGGACGCAGGGGTCGCAGGTTCGAATCCTGCCACTCCGACCATTCATTTTCCTGACTTTTTCTGGGTGCTGGCGGCTGCCAAGTCAACTCCCGATCTCAGGTCGCAATTGGACCGACAAACCCCGCACCAATGAATGGGTGAGCGATCGCGTTCCCGCGGCGCTGATCGCCCGAGTTTTGCCAGACTCTCGTCCCTCCTGGGCACAGAGAGGGCGCAGGGAAGACCGGGTGCGCGTGTGCAAGTTGCACAAAAGAAAACGCACACGAGCATACAGGTTCAGCGGAAACACTCCGGCCTTCCCCGCGCGATGGTGTTACGGCTTCCTTCGCGCTCTTGGTGACCGGGCTTTTTTGCCACCATCGCCTCGCGGGTCTTGACCCGACGGGCTGCAGCGGCGGCGTATCTACGGCGATTCTGAAACGTTCGCTGTTCGGCGTTACGCGGATTTGGACGCGGCATTCAAGAATTCGCGAAACCTTTGGCTCGGCCGTTCCATTGAAGTGGATGCCCAATCGCAGCAGGTGGCAAGGTGCTGCGCATCGGTCTCGTCGCCGCTGTGCTTCAGTCCTTCGTACTGCTTGATCGCCGCCGTGTTGGCGAGATGCACATGGAGGCCGACGTCCTGCAATCCATCGACCAGCCAATACCAGTTGTAGGTCGACTCGACCACCACGCCGGCCAATTCGTCTTGCCACCGAGCCAGGAAGCCTGTGATCTTCACGATGTCGTTGGGCAGGCGCTTCTGCGCCACAACCCGATCGCGGTCGTCGATAACCGCGACAACGCTGTTGTTGGAATGCAGATCAATCCCGCTGTACATCATCCTCGCCTCCTCGTGGTCAAAAGTGATTCGATGATCACGAACTCACTTTAGCCCCACCGCCTTCTTGGTCGCGAAGGCCGGCTAGATGATCTTCAGTGCATTTAATTGACCAGAAGTTTTGTGCACCGTCACCGTTATGATGGGAAAATTTTCGATTGGGAGTACTGTTGCCAACGCAGGAATGTATGATTACGTTTTGCCCCCGATAGGCTCAATCGGTCTTTCGATCGGCCGCACGCACATGCCAAACTTCCTTCGCATAGGAATTCATCAGTCGAACGTTTCCGGATACACGTCAAAGGCGTGGTGTGTTCGACGCGTTGGCTCGGCGGTTTTCCTGAAGTGGGGCGCCGTCGAGGTCCATGGCGCCGGAGATGGGCGTAAGGTTTACTGGACACTTCCACCGAGGGTGAAGACAATTCGTTGCGGCACGGAGCAGCGTGCCAAGGACTATGCAAAAGCCGCGATCGCGCGGCGACGCAATCATCGCTATGAACCGCTGGCGGGACCTATCGCGATCCGGCGCCGATCTGCCGGTCGTGGTGCCGAGCTCGAACGGGCGCTCGCTACGATCCTGTTTGTCGATATCGTCCGATCCACCGAAAAAGCCGCGCGGCTCGGCGATGCCCGCTGGACACAGGTGATGAGCCACTATTACGCCGCCGTCCGCAAAGAGCTGAAGACTATGCGTGGAAAGGAAGTCGTGACGACAGGAGACGGATTGCTCGCGACGTTCAAGGCGCCGGCTGCAGGGGTCCGTTGCGCGACCGCGATCCGCGAGGCCGTGCGCACGCTGGGGCTCGATATCAGGGTGGGGCTGCATGCGGGCGAATACAAAGTGAGCGGGGCCGAGGTGGTCGGTCTCGCGTTTCACATCGGCGCGCGTGTCGCTGCGAAAGCGCGTGCCGGCGAAGTCCTGGTATCGAGCGCGGTCAAGGACCTGATGTCGCAGTCCGGAATCCGCTTTAGGGATCACGGCGTTCACCAACTCAAAGGCGTGCCGGAGCGATGGCGCCTGTACCGGGTCGAACATTGAGGTGTCCTGCAAGAGCGGACACCGGTTTTGCAATAGGTTCGATATTGGGACTGCAGGTGCCGAGAGCGAGTAGCCCGCGATGACAGTGCATTTAACTCGCCGAACTCGCAGAAGTTTTATGCACTCACCGTAATTCTAGCTCTTGGTTTTCGGTGGCAGTGAAAGCTTGGCGACATCCTGTTCGAGCTTCTGCGTGCAACGGACCAGGTCAGCCAACAGGCGATCGTCAATTTCAACGCGGCCTTCGTACTCGGCTAAATTGCGCTCGTTATGCGCTCTTATGAAAATTTGAACATCCGCCCTGTCCGTGCCCACGGTGTGAACCAGCGTCTGGAAAACCGTAGTGCGATCGCCCGAGCGATAGCCTTCCCGGCGAAGCGTCGCCGCCGCCAGCCTATGCGCGGCGCCATAGGCCAAATCGAATTGGCTGTCGGGATCAAGGTCCTCGTTCTGGGCATCGCGTAACCGGGTTTTCGCGGCACTCAGCATGCCGTCGTACTCCGACCTGGACGGCGGCTCTTGCTTGAGCTTCCCGATCTGCACGAGATTGTCGAGTTCCTTGCTCATGGTGAAAGAGCACTTTCCGATCCCACGACGAAGATCTTTGGTTGCGTACTAATTCTTTGAGCAAAGGAGTCCCTGCGTGAAACCTTGCGCCGCCAGTCCTCGGGCGTAAGAAAAAGCGGATTGACCTTGCGACGCAGTTTGGTCTCTGCATCCTGCAATGCCGTATACAAATCACTGTAATCGAGATGATCTCCGATCACCATGAGGTCGATATCGCTTGTCGCGGTATCGGCGCCCTTGGCAACCGATCCAAAGACGAATGCAGCTTGTATCTTGCTTGCATGCGTCCGTAGGGCTTCAGCCAACGGGCTAGCCAAACCCACCGTCTTCAAAACAAGGCTGTGCAGCTCGCCAAAGATCGGGGAGTTGGAATTGGCGCGGTAATGCTTTTGATTGCCAATGCGTTCAACCGAGACAAGGCCGCTGCTTTGCAAGCGCTTTAATTCGCGCTCGACGGCCCCCGTGCCCGAATTTACGCTTCGCAGAATCTCGGAAGTGTAGAAACTCCGTTCCGGGTGGCCGAAGATGAGCCCCAGCACCCGCTGCTGCACGTTCGAAAACAGCGCGCTCGACATATTGGTTTGGTCGGTTCTAGTACCCATATTGGGTACGATACACCCCAATTTGGGGGGGGATCAAGGGAAGATAAAAATTTGAAGTTAAATCAGCAGCTTAGATGCCAATTCTCTGGTTCATTTTCTTCTGCCGCTGGTGCCGCCACGAGGTGGCGCTTAACCAGTCCGAGCCGTGACCGGCCGTGGAGTCGACTGACGCCGCGGAATGAAGAAGCTGTTGACGAGGATCGGCTCCCGGTCGCCGAGCGTGGTCCGCTCACGAACCAGGAGGCTCATGACCGCGCGCATCTTGAGGACTTCCCCAGCCACGAAGGAGCATTCCTCATCCCGGTTTATCTGCTCATGCATGATGGCTTCAGCCTCAAGCATGCTCACCCTCAGGGCTCGGATTTGTCGGCGGATTTCGTTGATGCGATTGTCCATGGCTGCACTCCTTGCTGGACGAGCAGCATAAGAACAAAGCATGAACAAAAAGTCAAGGGACCCAAATGAAAAAGGCCGCCCAGTCGGCGGTCTCTCATCAATCCCACACGTTCAGACGAATAGATGGGACTATGCGCTCAAACGCTCCTAGTTCTCTGCTGAGGTCGGATTGTTCTGAGCAGTCTTATTTTGGTGACAGTGCATTTAACCCACCAACCCAGCCAGTTCTGTGCACTGTCCCCGTAACGCGTAATACACGCCCAGATGCAATCGCAATTAGGTTGGGTCACGCGTGGGCAATAGTTGAATTCGACGCAGTCGCTCGTAGGTCGGACTGTCGGTGTCGGCCTTCTCCAGTATGAATAGGTCATTGCCGTCCTCGCCGAAGAACATCAGCGCCTTCTTGTTTGACCCGGCCGCTTCTAGCAAACTGGCTCCGTCCCTCTCCCGGGCCATCGTACCGAATATGGCGCGACCGCGCATCGTGCCGGAATAAACAACGCTAAACTTACTCTTTGGCGCTGGCAGCGTCGACTGAGCTGCACCCGGTTCCGAAGACACCAAGTTAGGTGTTTTATGGAACCGGGTGCAGCTCAGTATTCAATGTCTCCCTGCAAGCCGCCCGGATCACGCACGCCATTTTCAACGAGCAGAATGACGTCAAGACCCTTGCCGACAGCCATTCCGATCTCCTGAATTACCCAATCTGAAGTCTTCCAAACGAATTTTTCCTTCGGAGCTTTGAGATAGCTCGGCTGAAGTAGCGCAGGAGATAAAGCTGCCTCGGAGATAGCTTTTTCTTTCCGCGTACAGATCCCTATGAAGGTGTTTTTGTCAGCGATGATGCGGAGAACCTTCTCAGTCAAGATTTTGGGCTCGGCACGCTCTGCACTCTGCCAACTGAATTGCGGATGGGACCGGGCAAGGCTGTCAAAATACTTGATGAACTTGCCAACCAGTTCCGCATCAGCATCTGAGAAGCTGTGACCAACGAACGCTTTAATTTCTTTCATCGAACATCGCCCCGCTGGCACCCTCCGGTCGCAAAAGCGATTCGGACCTCACTACACGGCATAGTAGTGCCCAGTTGGAACGCCGGACAGTGCTCGCGCGATTGTTTGCGTGCCGTACATCCGCCGTGCATAACGGCCCAAGCATGTACGGCGCGACCTTTGGAAAATTGACTATTCTTTAATGATATCAATCGGCTGTGGAACTAGGATTTGAACCTACACCAACAGAGGCGTGCCGCGAAGGCGCAGCGAGCCAATCGAGTGGCCGATGATTCTGAAGTCATTGAACGATTCTCAAATACTGACGCGCAGCGCGGCACCAGGCGCTTGCCCGTCGGATTGCGACACATTAACCCGACGGGCAATCTCGCGCTTCACCGCACCCCCAAATCAGTGATTTAACTACGGCCATCCCGTTCCGGTAAGAGGGGCGGTCGCGCGTCGTCACGAACGCGGGGCGGGATGTGGTGGACGCGACAGCGTCGGCGCGTAATTGATATCGCAGGGCGGGTTGAACCTCGTGAGCGATTTAAGGCGTGCAGGACGAACGACGTCAAAGCCCGGCGAAGCCACTTGGCGAAGACGGGTTGTCGCGTACGGCAAAACCATGTGGTTCTGACACCCGTTGCTGGTGCCAAGTCGGCGGTGGCTAACTCTGACCCAACCGGGTTGAGCAGTCGCAAAAGCCGCCGATGACGGTGACAAGACGAATTCGTCGCCGGGGAGAGCATGGCATAAGCCGTAAAGCCATTACGCAGGGGATGCCGGATGCCTCCGCTGAGCCCGTATGCTCATGCGCGCACCCACTCTCCATTGCGCATGAGACCGCGGGTGCAGTGCGCACCCGGCATTCCCTGCGCCCTCTCTTTTTCGAGGGTGAACGCTATCCAAGACTCGGGCGCATTGCGCCGCGAGACCGCGGAGGTGTGTTTTTTGTGAAGCGGCCGCGGCGCGCCGCCAGGTCACCCTGAGCGATGCCGCAGTTTGTGGCATCGGTGAGGCGCCCTGAGGTTGCTCCATATGTTTCCTCCATATTGCCGGACGCCGCCGACTTTTGTTTAATGCGCAAACTCGCGCAGCCCTTGCAAACGAGACGCGGGTGAGAAACGCATTGGCGCCGTCAGTGCGCCGGGGAGGAGGCACGATGAGCGACCCGATCCTCGAAATGCGCCGGGTCTCCAAGTCCTTCTTCAGCATCAAGGCGTTGCGTAACGTCGATCTCACCGTCTATGCGGGCGAAATCCACGCTCTTATGGGCGAAAATGGCGCCGGCAAATCGACGCTCATGAAGATCTTGTCGGGTGCGTACAAGCCCGATCCGGGTGGCGAGATCCGCATCGAGGGCAGGCCGGTGCACATCCATGGTCCGCTCGGCGGTCGCGCGGCCGGCATCTCCATCATCTACCAGGAACTCTCCCTTGCCCCCAATCTGAGCGTTGCAGAGAATATCTATCTGGGGCGCGAAATCTCAAACTCCGGGTTGTTGGCGCGAGGCGCCATGCGAGCCGGCGTCGGCCCGATACTCGAGCGGCTGGGTGCGGATTTCGCGCCGGAGACCCTGGTGGCCCATCTGTCCATGGGCCAGCGCCAACTGGTCGAGATTGCCCGTGCGCTGCACGCCAGGTCGAAGATCCTGATCATGGACGAGCCGACCACAGCGCTGTCGGCCGGCGAGAGCGAGAGGCTGTTCGCCCTGATCCGCCAGCTGCGCGCCGAGGGTCTCGCCATCATCTATATCTCGCATCGCATGGACGAAGTATATGCGCTCGGCGACCGCGTGACCGTGCTGCGTGACGGCACGCTGGTGGGTTCGCTCGACAAGCCCGAGATCCGCGCCGACACCATCGTTCGGCTCATGGTGGGACGCGACGTCTCGTCCTTCTACAAGAAAGACCACGACCCGCGGGCGATGTTGGGAGCCCCCGTGCTCGCGGCCGTCGATATCGCCGATGGGCAGCGCGTCAAGGGTTGCTCCTTGACCGTGCGTGCAGGCGAGGTCGTGGGCCTTGCCGGCCTTGTCGGCGCGGGCCGCACCGAGCTTGCGCATCTCATGATCGGGGCTGCGACAAAGACCTCCGGCCATGTCGAGCTCGAAGGACGCGCGGTCACCATCCGCACGCCTGGCGAGGCGCTCGATGCGGGCATTGCCTATCTCACCGAAGACAGGAAAGCGCTCGGCTCTGTTCCTGGATATGTCCTGTCTTGATAACATCAACCTCGCAGTGCTCGGCAGGGACGCGAAGCTCGGCTGCATCCTCGACAGGGAGAAGGCCCGCGACCGTGCCAAAAAGGCCTTCGCGGCGCTCGGCATCCGCGCCCCGGATGTCGGCGTTACGGCCGGTGGACTCTCCGGCGGCAACCAGCAGAAGGTGCTGCTGTCGCGCCTGCTTGCCATCACGCCCAAGGTCCTCATTCTCGACGAGCCGACGCGAGGCGTCGATGTCGGGGCGAAGTCCGAGATCTATTCGATCATCGACAATCTCGCAAAATCCGGCACCGCTATTCTCGTCATCTCATCCGACCTGCCCGAGATCATCGGCATCTGCGACCGCGTCATCGTCATGCGCGCCGGACATATCGCCGGCGAGGTGGGGCGAACCGCGACGTCGCCGCTTAACCAGGAAGATATCATGGCTCTCGCCACCGGAATGGAGCAGCTCGATGCCTGATGATAATCCCTCGACGGCGAAGGCCACCGCCGCCGTCGCTCCCGGCTCCGCGGTCGCGCAGGAGACCAAGCGTCAGCGCACCCGGCTGATCATCCGCGCGGTCGGTATGCTGCCGGTACTGCTGCTGTTGTGCATCGGCTTTCATTTTCTGTCGGACGGCCGTTTCTTCAGCGGCCAGAATCTCGGCATCGTGCTGCAGCAAGCCGCTGTCAATACCGTGCTGGCCGCAGGCATGACCTTCGTCATCCTCACCGGCGGCATCGACCTCTCGGTCGGTTCCATCCTGGCCGCTGCGGCGATGGCCGGGCTGATTGTCTCCAAGTTTCCTGATCTGGGGGTGCTGTGGCTGCCGGCCGCGGTGCTCACGGGTCTCGTCTTCGGCGTCATCAATGGTGCGTTGATTGCGCTGCTGCGCCTGCCGCCCTTCATCGTCACGCTGGGATCGCTGACCGCCGTGCGCGGTCTGGCGCGCCTCTTGGGCGCCGACACCACTGTCTTCAATTCCTCCATTCCTTATGCCGTTATCGGCAACGGTTCCCTGACGTTGCTTCCCGGCGTGGTTTCGATTCCCTGGCTCTCGGTGATCGCATTGCTCGTCATCCTGGTCTCGTGGCTGGTGCTGCGCCGCACGGTGCTCGGGGTGCACATCTATGCGGTCGGCGGCAACGAGAGTGCGGCGCGCTTGGCCGGCATCAAGGTCTGGGCTGTGCTGATCTTCGTCTATGGGGTGTCGGGGCTGCTGGCCGGGCTCGGTGGGGCCATGCAGGCGGCGCGCCTCTATGCCGCCAATGGGCTGCAGCTCGGCCAGTCCTACGAACTCGACGCAATCACCGCCGTGATCCTGGGTGGCACCTCCTTCGTCGGCGGTATCGGCTCGATCTGGGGAACGCTGGTGGGGGCCCTGATCATTGCCGTTTTGTCGAATGGCCTCATTCTCACCGGTGTTTCCGACGTATGGCAATATGTGATCAAGGGTCTGGTAATCATCGGCGCCGTGGCGCTCGACCGCTATCGGCTGCAGGGTTCGGCTCGCACTTGAAAGATTGCGGTACGCAAGGTTCTGATGTCGCCAATCAAGTTCCGTTACGGCAACTGGTCCGCCGTGCCGGGCATTCAAAGAGACCAGGGAGGAAGCCAATGTTGAAGACGATCTCGTTTGCCGGCGCTGCCGTGGCGCTCGTCCTGAGCTCCGCACCGTCGTTTGCCAAGGAGCTTAAATCGATCGGCATCTCGCTGGGCTCGCTGGGCAACCCGTTTTTCGTCGCCCTGTCGAAGGGTGCCGAGTTCGAGGCCAAGAAGACCAATCCCAATGTGAAGATCACGACGGTCGGCTTTGAATACGACCTCGGCAAGCAGGTGACCCAGATCGACAACTTCATCGCCGCGGGCGTCGACCTGATCCTCTTGAACCCCGGCGATCCAAAGGCCATCGGACCGGCGATCAAGAAAGCACAGGGGGCCGGCATCATCGTCGTTGCGGTGGATACCGCAGCCGAAGGCGCCGACGCCACGGTGACCACGAACAATGTCCAGGCCGGCGAGATCTCCTGCCAGTACATCGTCGACAAGCTCAGCGGCAAAGGCGATGTGATCATCGAGAACGGGCCGCAGGTCTCCGCGGTGATCGACCGGGTCGCCGGCTGCAAGAATGTGTTCGCCAGGAATCCCGGCATCAAGGTCCTGTCCAGCGACCAGGACGCCAAGGGTTCGCGCGAAGGTGGCCTGACCGTGACGCAGGGCTATCTGACCCGCTTCCCAAAGATCGACGCTATCTTCGCCATCAACGACCCGCAGGCCATCGGCACCGACCTCGCGGCGCGCCAGCAGCAGCGTACGTGGCATCGTCATCACCGCGGTCGATGGCGCACCCGATATCGAGGCCGCGCTCAAGGATCCGGGGGCGCAGCAGATCCAGGCCTCCGCCTCGCAGGACCCGTTCTTCATGGCGCGCCGCGCCGTGCAGGTCGGCGTCAGCATTCTCAATGGGCAGAAGCCGGCTTCGACCGTCGAACTTTTGCCGTCGAAGCTCGTGACCCGGGACAATGTCGCCGACTACAAAGGGTGGACCTCGGACCGTTCGCAATAGCCGCGTCCACCATGCTGCTTACGGAAGGCCGTCTCTCGCGAGGCGGCCTTTTGCAATGCTGTACAAAACTTGCCCCGCGATGCCGGACGGACGTAAGTTACCGACGAACTCCCTCGCGCATTGAGATGACGTCGATGCGGTACCTCGTTGCGCTCGTTGCAGCTTCCGCATTCTTGCTGCAAAGCGGCATTGTCCTGGCCCAGCTTGGGCAATTCTCGTTCGCCATGACGCAAGAAGAACAGGTGTTCGGGGTCGTTCAAGCGGGAGTGGCCTCCTTCAAGGGGATTCCCTATGCCGCGGCGCCCGTCGGACCTCTCCGGTGGCGTGCTCCGCAACCGCCGCCTGAGAGTTCGACGATCCGCACGGCGGATGAATATGGTCCGGCATGTCCGCAGCCCTCGATGCAGGGCTCAGGGTCGTACCGCATGAATGAGGACTGCCTCACGCTCAATGTTTTCAGACCCTTCGAGGCTGACGATCCGTTGCCGGTCATGGTCTGGATTCATGGCGGATCCTTCGTCGCCGGAACTGCAGGCGATCCCCTGTTCGACGGCTCGAAGCTCGCGCAGGCGGGGGTCGTCGTGATCACGCTGAACTACCGGCTGGGAGCGTTCGGCTGGCTCGCGCATCCCGCGCTTGCCGAAGGCTCCTCGAACAGCCCTGTCGCCAACTACGGCATGATGGACCAGATCGCAGCACTTCGCTGGGTTCACGCGAACATCAGGGCGTTCGGTGGTGATCCAAACAACGTCACGCTGTTCGGCACGTCCTCAGGGGCGACGGCCGTCGCGCTGCTCATGCTCTGCGAGCAGTCACGCGACCTGTTCCAGAAGGCCATTCTTGAATCGCTGCCCGGTCGCGAGCGAGCGCGCTCGATGGAAATGGCGGAAGCCGCCGGCACGCAGTTTCTCAGGGCTGTCGGGTATGACCGCAACGGACCGGATCCACGCGCGATTGATGCCGGGATGATCCTGGCCGCTGAGAAAATCCTGCTCGCCAAATCTTCGCGAAGCTTCGGTCCGACAGAGGACGGGATGCTGGTGAAGGAAGACGTTGCCACCGGCTTCGGCGCAGGCCGGGAGAGTCGCATACCCCTGATCATAGGCTCGAACGAGGACGAGACGGTGTTCGGTAGCGAGCCTGATTTCAATGACGAGCTTGGGCTTGCAGGCGCTTCCGTCGATGAACTGCGAAAGCTCTATCCTGAAGCTTCGCGCAGTCCCGCGGAGCTCGCGGCAAGGTTATACACGGACAGGGTCTTCACCGAGCCCGCAAGGCTCGTCGCGCGAAGCCATGCGGCGACCGGCTCGCCCACATTCCGATATCGTTTTTCGTATGTGCCCGAAGCCCAATCTCCAGGGAGCGACGGAGGTCGCGGGCGAGAGCTTCAGTTCATCTTTGGCGCCGAAGGCGTGCCGGGCGCCGGAATGCTTGCGCACCGCGACCGCGAGGTTTCAAATCTTCTGAGGACCTATTGGACCAACTTTGCGAAAACGGGAGATCCCAACGGGCCAGGTCTGCCGCGCTGGGAAATGAGCTCGAACCGCGAACCGTTGCTGCTCATCTCGAACGCCGGGATATCCAGCAGCGCCGACCCGTGGTCCGAGCGGTTGGACCGGCTCGAGCGTGGAAGCGCGAAACGGTAGTCATCAGGGCGCCTGCCCGATCGGTAGGCACCCGATCACTCCGTGTCGGCCCTTCGCAACCGCAAAAACAAGGCGCGGGGCTTCAACCGAGTGGACATCAAGTGTAAACCCGATACGCTCATAGTCTCAGGTTGACCTCACTTCTCAATGGACGATCGACACAATCCGAGGAAATCTCGGAGTTTGAGCGTGTTCGGGGCAGACCCGAAACATAAAAAACAAAACAGGGAGAGAAACATGAACAAACTTTTGCTGATGGCCACGGCGGCGGTTTTCGCATTGGCTGGTTCCAACGCCTCATTCGGAGCCGACAAAAAAACACTCGCGTTTGTCGTCAACGGCGCCTCCGATTTCTGGAAGGCGGCGGAAGCGGGCGTGAAAAAGGCGCAAGGTGAGCTTCCGAACTACAACCTTGTATTCAAATATCCCGAGCAGGCCTCCGCAGCGATTCAAATCCGGCTGATGGACGATCTCGTCGCTGCCGGTGCGGCCGGCATCATGGTGAGTTCCGCCGATCCCAAAACGTCGAGCGACAGCCTCAATCGCATCGGCAAACAGGTTGCCCTGTTCACGACCGACAGCGACGCGCCCGATACCAGCCGGGTCGCTTACATCGGTTCAAGCAACATCGATGCCGGCAAGCAGGCCGGCCAGTTGATGCTGAAGGCGCTCCCCAACGGCGGAAAATGCATGGGGTTTGTCGGGTTGCTCGGCGCAGATAACGCAAAAGAGCGCATCCAGGGCGTCAAGGACACCATCGCCGGATCGAAGATATCGCTGGTGGACGTCCGGGGCGACGACATCGATCAGACCAGGGCAAAGCGCAATGTCGAGGACACCCTCACGGCCAATCCCGACATCACTTGCATGGTCGGCTTCTACTCGTACAACACGCCCCGAATCTACGAAGCTCTCAAGGACGCCGGCAAGCTCAAGCAGATCACCATCATCGGCTTCGACGAGGACCCGATTACGCTGGGTGGCGTCAAGGAAGGCACGATCGTCGGAACCGTGGTGCAACAGCCCTATGAATGGGGCTATCAGGGCATGAAGGACATGGCCAAATATTTGGAGGGCGACAAATCCTTCATCCCGGCCAACAAGCTGATCATCGTTCCGACCAAGATCATCGACCCCTCAAACGTCGATGCGTTCTGGGCCGAACTCAAGCAGCGGCAGGGCAAGTAATCCAGCGCAACCCGATGATGCGACCACCGGCGCTTGCGCCGGTGGTCAGCATCGGAAATGCTGCTGGCGGAAACCTCAGCAACATTGCGAAGCAATATGTGAGCGTCGACGAAGATCAGCACGCGCGATCCACCGCCGCAGATAAGCGATGAGGCATGCCAGAACCCGTCCTCGAACTGATCCGCATCTTCAAATCTTATCCGGGGGTACAAGCTCTTAGCGATGTGAACCTTGCCGTCGCGCCCGGCGAGGTCGTTGGGCTGATTGGGGAAAACGGTGCGGGTAAAAGCACCTTGATGAGAATTCTGGGCGGCGTCACGACGCCAAGCTCCGGCACCATCAAGCTTCGCGGCGAGCAAAAGGACAATCTCACCGTCTCGGAAGCGATCCGCTGCGGCATCGCCTTTGTTCATCAGGAACTGAACCTGTTCGATAACCTCGACGTGGCGGCCAACGTGTTCTTTGGCCGTGAGCAACTTTCGTTCGGGCCGTTCCGGCTGATCGATACCGCTGCGATGGTGGCCCGCACCAGACCCCTGCTCGAGCGGCTGGGCGCGGACTTCGAGCCGGACACGCCGGTTGCGGCGCTTTCGCTGGCCCAGCGCCAACTGGTCGAGATTGCGAAGGCGCTCTCTTTGGGTGCCGAAATCGTGATCATGGACGAACCCACTTCAAGCCTGACATTGACCGAGACCAATCGCTTGCTCGAGGTCATTGCGGAATTGAAGGCGGCCGGCGTCAGCATCATCTTCATCACTCACCGTCTCAACGAAATCGAGCAGTGCGCCGATCGCGTCGTTGCGCTTCGCGACGGTCGGGTGGTCGGGACGCTGCAGAAGGCCGAGATCGAGCACGATCGCATGATCCGCCTCATGATCGGCCGTGACCTAAAGGCGCTCTACACGCCGCCTCAGGCAGCTGTGGGGCAGGAAATTCTAGTGTCGAAGGATATTCGGACGACGACCTACCCGGATTGCGCGGTCAATTTTTCGTTGCGGCGCGGTGAAATCGTGGGCCTTGCGGGACTGGTCGGGTCTGGACGAACCGAACTCGCGCGCACCATCTTCGGAATTGACCGGCCGGTCGGCGGCTCCGTGACAGTCGAAGGCCGTCCGCTGACCATCCAATCGCCTCGCGATGCGATCGCGCACGGCATCTACCTGATCCCGGAGGACCGCAAGCGGGAGGGGTTGATTTTGGAAGACGACATTACCAGCAATATTTCGCTGCCTAACCTGCGGCAGTTTGCATTTGGCTATCTGCTGGATCGCAATCGCGAAGAGGAAACGGCCAGGCAGCAAGCCGGGCGGCTCAACATCCGGGCCCCATCGGTCTCAAGCGTGGCGGGAACGCTGTCCGGCGGCAACCAGCAAAAGGTGGTGCTTGCCAAATGGCTGGCCATGTCGCCTAACGTGATGCTGTTCGATGAACCGACGCGTGGAATTGACGTCGGCGCCAAGAGCGAAATCTACAGCCTGATCCGGGCTCTTTCCGATGCCGGGGTCGCCGTGCTGATGATTTCCAGCGATATGGAGGAGGTTATCGGGGTGAGTGACCGTATTCTTGTCATGCATGAAGGCCGGATCAGCGGCGAACTTGAGCGCGATCAGTTCAGCGAGCATCAGGTGATGCTGCTTGCTGTCGGCAAAACCACGAATTCGGAACTGCCATGTTAAGAAAGGATCTGGGCCTTCTCATCCTGATACTGGTTGTCGGTGCGGTCGTCGCACTGATCAATCCGCGCTTTCTGTCTCCGGTCAACCTGGCCAATACCGCCAATCTGATCGGTCTGTTCGGCATCTTCTCGCTGGGTGAAGGCCTCGTGATCATTACCGCAGGCATCGATCTGTCGATCGGATCGGTTTTTGCGCTGCTCGGCGTCATCTTCGTCGACCTTCTCGTTACCTATGATCTGCCCTGGCCGCTGGCCGTCCTGATCATTCTCGTCGCGGGGACGCTGGTCGGATTTATCAACGGGTTCCTGATCACCAGGATGCGCTTGCAGCCATTCGTGGTCACGCTCTGCGGCCTTTTGCTCTATCGCGGCATCGCCCGCTACTACACCAACGATGGGACCGCAGGCTTTGCCTTCGGCCAGAGCTTTCCGACGCTTGAATGGCTTACAACCGGGCGCAGCTTCGGCGTGCCTCATACCTTCATCGCATTCGTCCTGATCGCACTCGCCGTAGCGGTGCTGCTGCATCGCTCGGTGTTCGGCCGATATCTGTTCGCGGTCGGACGCAATGAAGAAGCCGCGCGCTATTCCGGTATCCAGACCGGTCGCGTGGTGGCCGCGGCCTACGTGATTTGCGGCGCGCTGGCGGGGCTTTCCTCGATCTTCCTCACCATGTACACGCGCTCGATATCGCCGGCCTCTCACGGAAATTTCTACGAGCTGTACGGGATCGCGGCGGCGGTGCTGGGCGGGTGCTCGCTGCGGGGCGGCGAGGGGTCGATCGTCGGTATCGTTCTCGGCACCATTCTGCTGCAGATCTTGCAGAATCTCGTGAACCTCTTGGGAATACCGAGTTCACTCAACTTCGCGGTGATGGGAGCCGTCATCCTGATCGGCGTGCTGGCCGACCAGCAATTCAACGCCTACCGCGAGCGCAAAATTGCAGCGCGGGCGGGCAAGGGCTGAGGCAAAACCGTATTCTTATCGTATTCTTGGCCTCAAACCGATTTGACCTCGCCGCCATCCATCCGCAGCGTCGAGCCCGTCATCCAGTGGGCAGGCGGCGATACCAGAAAGGCCATCAGTTCGGCGATCTCCTCTGGTTCTCAAACATGAAGGCGTGTGGCTCATCGGCATCGGCTCAAGATGCAGCAATGAAGTTCGCGCTAACGCCGATGTGACTACATTACATACCCCGCAGGGAAACTGAACAGGAGGGTTCTGTCCATGATCGAAGGGATCAGCGCGGTCACATTGGCCACCCACGAAATGCCACGAGCTGTCCGGTTCTACCGCGCGCTAGGGTTTGAGGCCCTATATGGCGGCGAACAGTCTTCATTCACCAGCTTTCGAGCAGGGACGAGCTATCTCAATCTCACCGCCGAGCCTGCCGAGCGGCGCTGGTCCTGGTGGGGGCGCGTAATTTTCTACGTTGCCGATGTTGACGCACTCTACGACCGCGCGCTCGCAGCGGGCTACCAGCCAGCCACCGCGCCCCGCGATGCTGAATGGGGTGAGCGCTTCTTCCACCTGGTTGACCCCGACGGTCACGAACTCAGTTTCGCGCGGCCCTTGCCCCCGGTCTCCGTCCAATAGCAGGCACGAAGCGACCTGCCATTCCAAGCGGCGTTAGAGGAACGCGACGGCCCGATCGGCAGCGGCCCACCTCTGCAACACAATCTGCCATTTCAGCGGAGGGGCCAGGCTTTATTCAGTCAACTTCTTTCATCCAACGCACAATTCTCGGCCAATACTCTTCAAGCGTCCGCCTCCCCATGAACAGACCCAGATGATTGCACGGGGCGACCTCGTGGCGGAGATACTCCGGCTGCGTTCCCACCAGCCGTTCCGTCGCAAGCAATTGTTCCGGGGCAACCACTTCGTCGGCGCTCCCGGCAAGAAGATGGATCGGAAGCAACAGACGCGAGAGGTCGATCGTTTGCCCCAGGGCGACGAAGCTTCCGCCGGCGAGTTCGTTGCGCTTGTATAGTTTCTCGACAACCTCGAGATAGTATGTTCCGGGAACGTCGATCGTCCAAGAATTCCAGTTCTTGAAGATGGCTTCGAGCCGCGTGAATTCGGGCGAGCCGATCGGCTGAAGCGTCTGCAGAGATTCGCGAATATCGCTTGCGTCCGTGTCGTTTTCCCAGAACTTCGCGAGGTTACGGCCGATAACGCGGCCATTACCGAGATTGACCAGGCTCTGAAACATGATCAGGGGAGTGGCCTCGGCGATAGCCGACAATCGGGATTGCCGCGCAGCAATATCAATTGGCGCGCCGGCCATCACAAGCTTGCGTACCTTAGCCGGGAATCGTCCGGCATAGACCAGGGATAACCAGCCTCCTTGGCAAAGCCCTATGAGATCAACCAGGCCACCGAGACAATCGACAAGGACATTGAGATCGGCAAGATATTCGTCAATTCCGAGAAATCGCATGTCAGCGTTGGCCGAGCGCCAATCGGCCATGAACAGTCGCTCAATTCCAGCACCGCGGAGCGCGGCAACGAGGCTGTGTCCGGCTGCAAGATCGGCAATAGCGGCTCCATGCAGCGCGAGCGGTGTGCACAGCAGGGTGGGAACGCCGCTCTTGACGATCGTAAAGTCACGGAGCCGCACTGTATGCAGTTCGAGCGCAATCGTGCTTGGCGTGGCGCCTTTCGGCTCTTGCGGGGTGCGATTGTCGCGAGCATCGCCTGACAATTCCAGAAAATGTGTCGCCATGGACGATGCAGTTTCAGCGGCTGATGCAGCGACGAGCGCCGGCCAGAAGAACGCCGCATACGGGAATTGACCTCCTAGATACCGATCCATTTGATGTCGGAATGCCTGGCTCGTCTCCGCTGTCTTGAGCTAGGTCGATTGCGCCCCAAGAACAACCCTGGAACGACGTGGACGACCACCGAAAGCAGGATTGGCGACATTTCTCAGTTGGTCAAAAGCCACATTTGAGGAAGTTCCGGCTGTGGGCAGAAGGCGGACATTCCTAAGCGCGACCTTTAGCATGGTTAGCAAGACTTGGATCCAAAGATCCTTTCGCTGCAGGCCAGACAGCCCGTTGCAGGATTGGCCAATCTTCGCTTCAATCGTCTCTCACAGTCCGCGGGCGACATAGCAAGACATACGTGATGGAGGATCCATGCCATCGATCGTCATCGCCCAGGGCGGCGGCCCCACCGCCGTGATCAACCAGACCCTGTGTGGCGCTATCCTTGCCGCGCGCAGGCATGATCCATCCCTGCGCATTCTGGGCGCGCGCTATGGTGTGCGAGGCCTCACGGCGGGGAGCGTCGTCGACCTGACCACCATCCCCGAGGCCCAACTCCGCCGCCTCGGCAACACGCCCAATTCGGCGCTCGGCTCGACCCGCGACAAACCAGATTCTGGCGCATGCGCCGATATCCTCGCGGCGTTGGACCGGCTCGACGCCCGTGCCTTCGTCTATATTGGCGGCAATGACACGGCCGGAACGCTCGAACTGCTGCGTCAACAGTCACGTGGTCCCTGCCATTTCGTGCATGCCCCCAAGACCATCGATAACGACCTGATGGAGAACGATCATGTCCCCGGCTTCATCTCGGCAGCCGCCTTCGTCGCCAATGCCCTTGTCAGCGTAGATCTCGATTTTCGCGCCATGCCCGGCATCTATGTCGCCATCGTCATGGGCCGCCATGCCGGCTTCCTCGCCGCCGCCGCGGCGGGCTGGCAGCAATCGCCGGACGATGCCCCGCATCTGATCTACACACCGGAAAAGCCGTTCTCGGTTGTCCAGTTCCTCGACCAGGTCGATGCCATTTATGCGCGCCTGGGCCGCTGCATCGTCTCGATGTCCGAGGGCGTGCAGGACGAGGCCGGCCGGCCTCTCGCAGAGGCGCTGGCGGGCGAGGCAGTCGAGCGCGACGCCCATGGCAATCTGCAATTGACGGGCGGCGATCTCGGCATCGAGATTCAAAGAGCGCTGAAATCGCGTTTTCCCAAGGCAAGGGCGCGCGTCGATACGCTAGGCTATCTCCCACGCGGATATATAGGTGTGATCGACGAAACCGACCGCAAGGAGGCTTTCGCCGCAGGCGAATTTGCCGCGCAAAGCGCTTTAACCGGCAGCGGCTCGGTGGTGCTGCACTATGACGGCGACCGCATCGAACCTCTGATCGTGCCGCTCGAGCGTGTGGCTGGCAAAACACGCCATATGCCGGACGACTTCTTTGCCGGCAGCAATACCGTTTCGGATGAAGGACGACGCTATTTTCGGCGGCTGCTACCCAAACCGCCCGATATCTTCCTGCCGTTCGTGTGAAATGCCGGAAAGAGCATTCTCAACGTGAGGCTCTCAGATGCTTTTGGCACAACCGCGGACGTCGCGCAATGCGGACAGTCAGCGAAGGCCAAGTTGCTAAGCGCCATCATCAACTCTTGCGCCGCACCAACATCCCTACTCAATAACCTCGTCGGCGTCGACCATCATCGCCGGCGAGACCCTCATGCCTGGCCGTCGGCCGCAGGCCGGAGACAGGACCATATATCACCTTGACAGATTTGGCCGATTGGTAACGATGGACGTCAACAAGCAATAAGCAACGTCCGGGGGGAATATTCTAAGCCCGTAGCACGGAAGCAATTGAGCCGCGAACTGGCGGCTGCGTGCAGACCCGCTCGCGGTTGCGCCGCATCATTCCAGATTGTTTGCGATACGGAAATCCATCACCGTCATAAGAACGAACGACGCGGTCAACACGTCGAATTTTAAAACCGGGAGGAACTTCACATGCCAGTCACGACAAGGCGTCGTCTGCTCGTTGGATCCGCTGCCGCGCTTGCGCTGCCGGCGTTTGCTCGCGCCCAAAGCGAGGCAAAGCCGCGAATAACCGCGATCTCGCAATGGTCCGCCGGCAGCGACGGCGCTGCGATCTCTGCCCTTGGCAAATTGTTCGAGGAGCGTGGCGGGGTCTGGCAGCATAATCCCGTGCCCGGCTTCACCACCGACATGATGAACAAGCTGCGGGCGCAAATCATGGCCGGCGATCCGCCCGCGATCTCGCAGCTCAAGGGGCCCGAGATTGCCGCATGGTCGAAGATCGCGCCGACCGTCGATATCAGCCCGTGGGTGAAGACCGCGGGCTACGCCGACAAGGTCTCGGCGGAACTGGCCAAGTCCTGCCAGCCGGGCGGCCATTGGATCGCGCTGCCGCTGCAAGTCTATCGGCTCAACACGCTGTTCATGTCCACCAAGGGCATGGAGCGGGCCAAGATCAGCAAGGCGCCGACCACCTGGGCGGAGTTCAACGATGTCGCGGACAAGATGAAGGCCGCCGGCATGATCCCGCTGGCCAATGGCGGCAACCGCCCGGACGATGGCCAGAAATTCGAGATTGCGCTCGCCGGAATCAGTCCCGAGGTCTATCGCCGCGCGCTCATGCAGCTCGATACCGACGCCTTGAACAGCAAGGAAGTACTGGCGGCCTTCGAACAGCTTCGCAAGTTTGCCAACTATATGAACCCGAACATCGCCGCGCAGCCCTGGGCCGTGAATCTGCCGGCTTTCGTCAAGGGCGACATGGGCATGGTGCTGACGGGCGGCTGGGCGCAGGGCAATTTGTTCAAGGCCGGTGCGACCGTCAGCGGATTTCAGCAGCGGCCCCGCGCCGCAGGACAGCGGACCGCCATGCTTCGACCTCAACGCCGACTGTTTCATCTTCTGGAAGTCGAAGGGCGCCGATCTCGAGGCCGGGCAGAAACTGTTTGCCGAGATCGTCATGGAGCCGTCGACGCAGGAGATGTACTCGAAGATCACGGGCTCGATTCCGGCGCGCACCGACGTCAATCTGGCGGCCGAGGGCTTTACCGACGGCCAGCGCAACTCGGCGCAGGTTTTGCGTGACGCCATTGCCAAGGATCGTGTGGTTCTCAGCCTCGCGCACAATATGGCCCAGCCGAACGGCATGACCGCGGCCATGATCGACGTGCTGACCGAATACGTGCACAACAGCGCCATTCCCGCCGCCGAAGGACAGAAGCGGCTGGTCGCGGCGGTGGCGGGCGCGCAGTAGGGTCTCGTCGATGCGGACGGGACTGGCGCCAGCCGCAACCAGGCAGGGTGCGGGGAGAGGGCAGGGGGTCTGGCGTCGCCGCTTCGGCGGCGTCTTGACCGAGCTTGCGATCTGGCTGCCGTTATCGGTCGCGGCCGGACACGTCGTGCTGTTCACGGCGTGGACGACCTGGGTGTCGTTCACGGCCTCGTCCTTGATGCCGGACTATACCTGGGTCGGCCTGCGCAATTATTGGTCGGTGACCCGCACCGCGAACTTTCAGATCGCCTATGTCAACCTCGCTCATCTTCGGCTTCGGCTTCGTGCTGCTGACGATGGCGCTGGGCCTGTTGCTGGCGATCCTGCTCGACCAGCGCGTCCGCGGCGAAAACGTGCTGCGCACGATCTTTCTCTATCCGCTGGCGGTCTCCTTTGTGGTGACGGGCACGGTGTGGAGCTGGCTGCTCAACCCCGGGCTCGGCATCCAGAAAGTGGTGCAGAATCTGGGCTGGACGGATTTCCGGTTTGACTGGCTGGTGCAGTCGGACAAGGCGATCTACACGCTGATCATCGCCGGCGTCTGGCAGGGC
Organism: uncultured Alphaproteobacteria bacterium; assembly: GCA_963774775.1. Classification (GTDB taxonomy): domain Bacteria; phylum Pseudomonadota; class Alphaproteobacteria; order Rhizobiales; family Xanthobacteraceae; genus Bradyrhizobium. The sequence goes on along the minus strand of CAVZGZ010000009.1, from coordinate 123,972 downwards.
GCCGGCTTTGCCATGGCGCTGTTCCTGGCCGGGTTGCGATCGGTCGATGCGGATCTGATCAAGGCCGCGCAGATCGACGGCGCGGGACCGTGGCGGATGTATCGCCGCGTGCTGCTGCCGACGATCTGGCCGATCTTCATCACCGTGTTCGTGATCCTGCTGCGGTCCGCGATCACCTCGTTCGACCTGGTGCGGGCGCTGACCGGCGGCGGTCCCGGTATTTCCACCATGCTGCCGACGCTCGTGGTCTATGACTTCATGTTCCAGCGCAGCGAACTCGGGCGCGGCTCGGCGGCCGCGGTCCTGATGCTGCTGTCGCTGGTCGTGGTGATGGCGCCTTACGGGCTCTATGTGCGCTGGCAACGGCAAAAGCAGGCCCGCGCATGAAGTGGACCCGCGTCATCGTCTACGCCGCGCTGATCGTGCTGGCGATCCTGTTCCTGGTGCCGCTCGGCGTGGTGATCGTCAACTCGCTGCGCTCGAACCAGGAAATCGCCGCCACCTCGCTGATCGGCTGGCCCACCCATCTGGTCTTCACCAACTACGCGCAGGCCTGGAGCAAGTTCTGCATGGCCGAGCATTGCTGGGGCATCGAGCCCTACATGCTCAATTCCCTCACCCTGACGATCCCGGCCACCATCCTCTCCACGCTGCTGGGCGCGCTCGCCGGCTATTCGATCTCGCTCTGGCGCTTTCGCGGCGATCAGTTCGTATTCGGTCTGGTGACGCTTGGCATCTTCCTGCCCGAGCAGATGAAGCTGATCCCCTGGGTGGTGGTGCTGCGCGATCTCTCGCTTGATGAACACCATCGCCGGCCTGATCCTGATCCACACCGTCCAGGGCATGTGTTTCACGACGCTGTTCTGCCGCAACTACTATGTCGGCATCCCGCAGGACCTGCTGAAAGCCGCGCGAATCGACGGCGCCGGCTTCTTCCGGATTTTCTGGAAGATCATATTGCCGCTGTCGCCGCCGATCCTGATCGTGAGCGTGATCTTCCAGTTCACCGGGATCTGGAACGAGTTTCTGTTTGGCGTCACCTTTACGTCCGGCGGACAGCAACCGGTCACAGCCGCGTTGATCGCGCTCAGCGCCGCCATCACCAGCGAGCCGATGTACGGCGAGCAGAGTGCTGCGGTGTTGATCGCGGCATTGCCGACGCTGCTGGTGTATCTGTTCGGCGGACGGTATTTCCTGAGAGGCCTCACTGCAGGGGCGGTCAAGTGACGGGGTCATCATGGCAGCGTTGAGCATTCGGGCCCTGTCGAAGCGGTACGCCAATCTGGAGGTGCTGAAGGGGATCGATCTCGATATCGAAAGCGGCGAATTCACCGTGCTGGTCGGGCCATCCGGCTGCGGCAAGTCCACGCTGCTCAACATCGTTGCCGGGCTCGATCGCCCGAGTGCCGGGACCATCGAAATCGGTGGACGGGTCGTCAACGATGTCGAGCCCAAGGATCGCGACATCGCCATGGTGTTCCAGTCCTATGCGCTCTATCCGTCGATGACGGTGCGTCAGAACATCACGTTCGGAATGGAATGCCGCCATGTCCCGAGGGCGGAGCAGGACGCGGCGGTGGCGAATGTGGCGCGGCTGCTGCAGATCGAGCCGCTGCTCGGCCGCAAGCCGTCGCAGCTTTCCGGCGGACAGCGCCAGCGTGTGGCGATGGGCCGCGCCTTGGTGCGCGATCCCCTGCTGTTCCTGTTCGACGAGCCGCTCTCCAATCTCGACGCAAAACTGCGCGTCGAGATGCGGATGGAGATCAAGCGGCTGCATCAGCGCATCGGCGCGACCATCGTCTATGTCACCCACGACCAGATCGAGGCGATGACGATGGCGACGCGGATCGCCGTCATGCATCAGGGAGCCGTGCAGCAATTCGCCGATCCGGATACCGTGTACCGCTATCCGGCCAATCTGTTCGTGGCGCGTTTCATGGGCTCGCCGCCGATGAACACGATGCCGGCACGGCTGGTCGGAGAAGATGGCGGGCCGACGGTCGTGATCGGCGCGGGGCGGCCGGACGAGGTCCGCATTCGCCTGCAGGGATACGACGCGGCTGCGGCGTTCCGTGGCGGCGAAGTGGTGCTCGGGATCAGGCCGGAATGCATCGCCGAGGGAAGCCGCGGATTTACGGGCGCGTCGGGTGCGCCGATCGTCGTCAATGCGCCGGTCGAAATGATCGAGCCCACCGGAGCGGAGACCATCGTGTTGCTGCGGCTCGGCGGTGAGCCTGTGCTGGCGCGCATCACACCGGATATCCGCCCCGAGCCGGGTGCACTCGCGCCCTTCGCGCTCGACACGCGGCGCATTTGCCTGTTTGACCCAGTGACGGAGCGGCTGATTGCATGACCCACACCAGTTATAGCGGCCTTGCGGGCCGTGTCGTCTTGATCACGGGAGGTGCCAGCGGCATCGGCGCGGCGTTCGTGCGGGCGTTCGCCGGCCAGCATGCACGGGTCGCCTTCCTCGACATCGATGCCGATGCCGGCGAAGCGTTGGTGCGAGAGGTGGCCGGCGAATGCGAAACGGCGCCGCTCTTCGTGCCGTGCGACTTGCTGGATATCGAAGCCTTGCGCGCCGCGATGGCGCGGGTCCACGCCGCGCTCGGCGATGCTTCGGTGCTGGTCAACAACGCCGCCAACGACCGGCGCCAGGTGCTTTCCGAGGTGACGCCGGATGAATTCGACTGGATGATCGGCGTCAACCTCAAGCACGTGTTCTTTGCTGCCCAAGCGGTGGTGCCGCAGATGCAGGCGCGCGGCGGCGGTTCGATCATCAACATGTCATCGATCGCATGGATGCGCGGCGCACCGGCGCTGCCGGCTTATGCTGCGGCGAAAGCGGCGATCGTCGGCTTCACCAACTCGCTGGCCCGGTTGGTCGGCGCCGACCGCATTCGCGTCAACGCCATCGCGCCCGGCATGGTGATCACCGAGCGCCAGCGTCGGCTCTGGTACCCGGACGAAAAGCAGATCGCTGAAATCCGCACGCGCCAGGCTATTCCCGATGCGGTGACGCCGGACGACATCGCACGTCTGGCGCTGTTTCTGGCGTCCGACGAAAGCATGCGCATCACGCGCCAGTGCTTCCAGGTCGATGGGGGCCTCTAGATTCCTGTTTTGACGCGTTTTCTTCACGCGAACCGGAATCCACTTCGCTCGAAAACGGTCTAGGGAAAAGCTTCAGGGCGGCGTTCAAGTCGTTTTGAAGCGCCGCCCTGATTTCTTGTCTGTGGCTTTGATCAGCGTTCAGGCTCGAGAAGCCCTCGAACCTTCCCGCGGGATCAGGCGATATCGAAGCGATCGAGGTTCATCACCTTGGTCCACGCCGCCACGAAGTCCTTCACGAACTTCTCCTTCGAATCCGCGGACGCGTAGACTTCCGCGAGCGCCCGCAGTTGCGAGTGCGAACCGAAGATCAGGTCGGCACGGGTGCCGGTCCACTTGACCGCGTTGGTCTTGCGGTCGCGCGCCTCGTACACGCCGTCAGCGGACGCATGCCACTGCGTGCTCATGCTGAGCAGGTTGACGAAGAAGTCGTTGGTCAGCGTGCCCGGCTTCTGGGTGAAGACGCCGTGCGTGGACTTGCCGGCATTGGCGCCGAGCACGCGCAGGCCGCCGACGAGAGCCGTCATCTCGGGTGCGGTCAGCGTCAGCAATTGTGCGCGATCCACCAGCAGCTCTTCAACCGACATCGGCTGCTTGCCGCGGACATAGTTGCGGAAGCCGTCGACGGTCGGCTCGAGCGGAGCAAACGAATGGGCGTCGGTCTGCTCTTGCGAGGCGTCCATGCGGCCCGGCGTGAAGGGCACCTTCACGTCATGGCCTGCGTCCTTTGCGGCCTTCTCGACTGCGGCGCAGCCGCCGAGCACGATCAGGTCGGCAAGCGAAATTTTCTTGCCGGCGGACTTCTGGATCGCTTCGAGGCTCGAGAGCACCTTTGCCAGCTGCGCCGGCTGGTTGACGTCCCAATCCTTCTGGGGGCTGAGACGAATGCGCGCGCCGTTCGCGCCACCGCGCTTGTCGGAACCGCGGAACGTCGAGGCTGACGCCCAAGCTGTCGAAACCAGTTCGGAAACGGAGAGCCCGGATGCCAGGATCTTCGTCTTCAGCGCCGCGATGTCCTGCTCGCTGACCAGTTCATGGTCGATCGCGGGAATCGGATCCTGCCAGATCAGTTCCTCCTTCGGAACCAGCGGGCCGAGATAACGCACGATCGGACCCATGTCGCGGTGGGTCAGCTTGAACCAGGCGCGAGCAAAGGCGTCGGCGAACTGATCCGGATGCTCGTGGAAGCGCCGCGAGATCTTCTCGTAGGCCGGGTCTATTCGCAGCGAGAGGTCGGTGGTCAGCATCGACGGCGAATGACGCTTCGACTTGTCGTGCGCGTCCGGCACGGTCCCTGCGCCGGCACCACCCTTTGGGGTCCACTGATGGGCGCCGGCCGGGCTCTTGGTCAGTTCCCATTCGTAGTTGAACAGATTGTCGAAGAAACTGTTGCTCCACTTCGTCGGCGTCGTGGTCCAGGTGACCTCGAGGCCTGAGGTGATCGCGTCACCAGCGATGCCCGAAGCATATTTGCTCGACCAGCCGAGGCCCTGCGCCTCGATCTCCTCGCCTTCCGGCTCGGGTCCCACCAGCGTCGCATCGCCGGCACCGTGGGTCTTGCCGAAGGTGTGGCCCCCGGCGATCAGCGCAACCGTCTCTTCGTCGTTCATCGCCATGCGCGCGAACGTCTCGCGGATGTCGCGGGCTGCCGCGAGCGGATCCGGCTTGCCGTTCGGCCCTTCCGGATTGACGTAGATCAGGCCCATTTGCACGGCGCCGAGATGACCGCCAAGCTCACGGTCGCCGGAGTAGCGCTGGTCGTCCAGCCATTTGGCTTCGGGACCCCAATTGACATCCTGCTCCGGCTCCCAGACGTCGGCGCGGCCGCCGGCGAAGCCGAAGGTCTTGAAGCCCATCGATTCCAGCGCGACGTTGCCGGCGAGAATCATGAGGTCGGCCCAGGAGAGCTTGCGGCCATATTTCTGCTTGACCGGCCACAACAGCCGGCGCGCCTTGTCGAGGTTGGCGTTGTCGGGCCAGCTGTTGAGCGGCGCAAAACGCTGCTGGCCGGCTCCGGCGCCGCCGCGGCCATCGCCGATGCGATAGGTGCCGGCGCTGTGCCAGGCCATGCGGATGAACAGCGGTCCGTAATGACCGAAATCGGCCGGCCACCAATCCTGCGAGTCCGTCATCACGGCATGCAGGTCCTTGATCACGGCATTCAGATCGAGGCTCTTGAATTCCTTGGCGTAATCGAACGCTTCGCCCATCGGATCGGACAGGTTCGATTGCTGGTGGAGGATTCCCAGATTCAGTTGCTTCGGCCACCAGTCACGGTTGCTCGGTGCGGGTTGCCCGCCTGAAAACGGGCATTTGGTTTTGTCGTCCATATTGGCCTCCTGTCGCGGTGGTCTTGATCTTTTCCACCCTGTGCCGTGGTTCTACCCAACGCAAGCGATCAGGTAAAGTTGACTATTTTGATCGCTGCAATAAGATATTCTGATGAGTAATCTTACGCTCAAACAGCTTCGTTATTTTGACGCGCTCGCACGTCACTGCCATTTCGGACGCGCGGCTGAAGCAAGTGCGATCTCGCAGCCGGCTCTGTCGATGCAGATCAAGGAAATGGAAGAAGTCCTGGGCGGCGTGCTGCTGGAGCGGGGCGCGCGGCAGGTGGGGTTGACGAAGTTCGGCGAAGAGGTCGCCCAGCGCGTCCGCGACATCCTGCGCTCGGTCGATGAACTCGGAGACTTCGCGCGCGCCTCGCGGGACCATCTGGTGGGCCCGCTGCGGGTCGGCATGATCCCGACGATTGCGCCCTATCTGCTGCCGACCGTGATCGGGAACCTGACGCGCATGCATCCCGAACTTGACATTCACGTCCGCGAGACGGTGACCCCGAAGCTGATACGCGAGCTTGCGGAAGGCCGGCTCGACACCGCCATTGTTGCGCTGCCGGTGTCCGAACCTTCGCTGACCGAGGTTGCTTTATTCTCGGAAAATTTTCTGCTGGTCCGGCCGGGCGAGGACAAGGGAACGCCCGCGCCCAGCAGTGAAAGCCTGCGCGAAATGCGGCTGCTCCTGCTGGAAGAGGGGCATTGTTTCCGCGATCAGGCGCTGTCGTTCTGCAACATGCAATCGTCGCCGCGGGAAGTGCTGGACGCGAGTTCCCTGTCTACCCTTGTTCAGATGGTCAGCACCGGCATCGGTGTCACTTTGATCCCGGAAATGGCTGTCGCGGTGGAGACACGCTCGGCCGCCGTGTCGGTCGCTCGCTTCAAAAATCCCCAACCCTCGCGAACCATCGGCATGGTTTGGCGCAAGACAAGTCCGCTGGCGAGACAGCTGTTGCAGATTTCCGAAGTGGTTCGTCTCTCAGCCGAGGCCTTGCGCGAGCAGCGTACCCCGCGATCGTCTTCGCGCCATCGCGCCGCGTCGACCGATTGACGTCCGCTGCGGCTCCGTAGCGACCAAATCTCGAATCGTGGCGAAATGACGCTCTGTGCCAAATTTTCAACCGCAAGCCGCCCTTCCTCCTGCGCGGGCTGTCGTATATGAGAGAATTGCTACCGGAACGTGCCAATGGTCCCGAGGTGCGAATTGGCGGGCGTGTATGAGAGCGATGGTTAGTTGATCCAAAAATCGAGATCTGACACTTGATCGACACAAGCGCGGACAGACATTTCAACCGGGGCATGGCATGGTAAATCGATCTACGACGGCGCGATCCACCGTGGCGATGCGGCGTTGGGGTCCTCCCGCCATTGTGACGCTCGCGGCGATGGCCGCACTGACGGCGCTGACCGTGCCGTCGCCCGCCGACGCGGCGAAGCGTCCCGCACCCCCCATCGAGGCGACGGCTCCGCGCGAGGCAGGTGAGCCGATCATGGCGATCGTGTCGATCAAGAGCCAACAGGTGACCTTCTACGACGCCGAGGGCTGGATCCTGCGCGCGCCGGTATCGACCGGCACCACGGGACGCGAGACGCCAGCCGGCGTCTTCGCCGTCATCGAGAAAGACAAGGACCACCACTCGACCCTCTATGACGATGCCTGGATGCCGAACATGCAGCGCATCACCTGGAATGGCGTCGCGCTGCACGGCGGCCCGCTGCCCGGATACGCGGCCTCGCACGGCTGCGTGCGGATGCCTTTTGGCTTTGCCGAGAAGCTGTTCGACAGAACGTGGATCGGGATGCGCGTGATCATCTCGCCTGATAACGCCGAGCCGGTCGAGTTCTCGCATCCCTCGCTGTTCGTGCCGAAGGCGGAGGCCATCGCGGCCGCGCCCGCCAAGGCCGAGGCGCTCCCCCGCGAGGCGGCCGAGGCGGCCAAGGCGGCCGACGAGGCGAAGAAAGCCGCAGCGTCTGCGGCGCGCGAGACGGCTTCACTCGCGGCGTCGCTGCGCAAGCTGCCGGGGCTCAAGACCCGCGCCGATGCCGAGCTCACTTACGCCGACAAGGTGCTCGCCGCCGCCAAAACGGACGAGGCCAAGGCGCGGGCCGAAGACCTCAGGCAAAAGGCCGCCGCCAAGGCCGCGGACTTGGGGACCCAGCTCGACACCGCGAAGGCTGACGCGAAATCGAAGCTCGACGCGGCTGCCGCCGCAAAGGAAGCGGCCAAGGCAGCCCAGACGAGAAAGGCCGACACCGCGAAGGCGGCAACCGAAGCGAAACTCGCGCTCGAGCCGGTCTCGGTCTACATCAGCCGCGCGACGCAGAAGCTTTACGTGCGGCGCAACACGCATAAGCCGGCGCCGGACGGGGGCGGCGAGGTGTTCGATGCGACCATCGAGGTTCCCGTCACGATCCGCGATCCCGAAAAACCGATCGGTACGCATGTGTTCACGGCGGTGGCGCGCAACGATTCGGGCCTGCGCTGGACCGCGGTCACGATCGACAGCGGGGACGACGCCAGGGACGCGCTCGATCGCATCACCATCCCGCAAGATGTGCTCGATCGCATCGCGCCGACCGCAATGCCGCGATCCTCGATCGTCATCTCGGACGAACCGCTGAGTCGCGAGACCAACTATCGCACCGAGTTCGTCGCGGTGCTGAACAACCAGCCCCAGGGCGGCTTCATAACGCGCAAGCCCACGGCCGATGTCCTCGTTGCCGGCGACAACGAGCCGGGCGACAACGGCTTCGGGTTTGGCTTCTTCAATTTCCAGCGGATTCCGGACCCCCAACCCGTCAACCCGCGTCGGCGCGGCGGCCAGTACTATCAACCGATGCAACCGGTCCAACGGGGCTTTTGGTAAGACGCGGCATGCCTCGCGTCGGCCGCATGGTCGTTCACGGACATTTTCGGACCTCAACGCCGGCGTTGTTGAGGTCCGCTTTACCGATGACCGGTCATCGTCATTGAAGTCGGCGATGCCGAAAAATGCTCCAGAAGCGGCCGAAAGCGATCGTTTTTGCCCATTACTCCCCATTTCCGTCAACTTTGATAGTCATGTGAGTGGTGGATATTTTGTGGCCACAAGGGTCACGCGATCAGTGATTTCAAATCGAAGCGGCTTGCAGAATGCGAATGAAAAACGCTGCGCTGTTTGCCCTTGGCCTCTTGTCCGTCAGTTTTTGGTTGCACGACAGTGCAAGATGTCAAACTTCGCTTGCTCCGCCGCTTTCGCTTGCCCCGCCGCCACCGTTGACTGACAAAGGTTCGGCACCGCCGGCCGCAACCACCAGCGTTTGGCCGCCAACGGCGACGGCCAAAAGTTCTGCGCCATCGGCGACGACCAATATTGGGCCGCCATCGGCGGCCGAAGGCGTTCCGCCGCCGGCAACCGCCAAGCGTTCGGTACCTCCAGCAATCGCCAAGGACACGCCACGACCGGCGATCCCCACGGAGGCACTTCCAACTGCCACTGCCAAGGACATGCCGCCGACGGCGCCCGACCACGCCTCGTCGTCCCCGGTCATCGGCAGGCTCCCGCCGTCGCCTAAACCGGCCGCCGACTACGATGGCTTCAGCACCGATATCGTCGACGACGGTGACGCGTCGGGCCAGACGACGCGTCCCGTTAAGCCGCGCCGAGCAAAATCGTCCAAGCTCGGTCAGGAGTCCGATAGTATCGCAGGGCAGCAATCGGTCGATCAAGCGGAAGATGAGAAACTAAAGCGCAAGCTGACGATCTGCCGCGACTGCAAGTAGCAGGTCGCCGACCATCGCCTGTCGCGTTCGTCGGAACGCGTCTGCAATGTGTCAAGCGCGTCGATTTAACCCGCGCGGAATGACTTCCGATCCACCCTGGCGAACGGGCATCATCAGAGCCGGTCAGCATGTCTCGAAGGCCATCATTACCGCTGTTGGCGTTTCTGCACGTGACGGCGCATCCTGACGGTCAACTCTGATGATGACCGCTTGCCCACGCGGCATGTCGAACGGAGACGTTGAATTTCGCATCCTCCATTCGAACCAGTTGTTTCCCCGGACACAGCTACCTGTCGACGTTGGAGAAAGCCGTTTCGAGGACATCACCGATGGGTTGCCACGTGCGGCCGTCGAATTGAACCAGTCGCAGGTATTTGATCGGCCGAAAGTTCCAAGGTCCAGTGTTGATTTTGATCCCAGGCAGCAAAACGGAGCCTTGGTAGTCTTTGAGGGTCCCCGCTTGCTTCATGACGTTCTCGCGAGTTAGGTCATTGCCGCACTGCTTGAGCACTTCCACCAGCGTTTCGGCGGCCGCGTAGCCGAAGACGGCGGCGCCGTCGTCTTTGCCTCCGGCCCGACTATATTTGTCGATAAATGACTGCCAGTCCTTGGTGGCTTGTTCCTCTTTCCAGGCTGGATCATTTGCATCCTTCAGGAAGGCGGCCGTAATCGCGCCCGCGGCATTTTCCACGCCAGCAGGCTTTAGCGCCGTCGCGATCGATGAAGCCATATTGCTCAAAATGAACACAGGGTGCCAATTCAACTCCGCCGCTATTCGGATTACTTTCGCTGCGTTTGCAGGCGCGCCTGCAAATACAAAAATATCGGCTCCTGATTGCTTCAAGATCGATACGTGCGTGTCCAGATGCTCATCTGCGACATCGTACGCGATATCGACCCTGATCATGCGGGCGACGCTACCGAGCCCGTCTTCCAACCCCCTGATTATTTCTCGACCGACTTGATCGTTCTGCCAAAGGGCTACAATCCTGCTTCTGGGGTAGGACGCCTGTATGTAGTTGGCGTAGACGCGCCCCTCTTCCCGAAACGACGGCTGCCAACTCATTGTCCACGGAAACGACGATGGATCGCTCAGATGATCGTCGCCGGAGGCGATAAAAAGTTGAGGAATTTGCCTTTCATTCAAGTAACTGCGAACGGCAAAGTTGCCCGGAGTTCCGAAAGAGCCGAACATCAGCAAGACGTTGTCTTCCTCGACAAGACGGCGCGTAAGCTCCAGGGCGGTCACCGGATTGGATTTATCATCATATGAGATAAAGCGTACCTTACGGCCGCCAATCCCGCCGCGCTCGTTGATCATTTCGAAATACGCTGCTTCGGCTTTCCCAATCGCCCCGAAGACCTCCAAATTTCCACTATAGGGCATGAGATTGCCGACACGAATTTCAGTGTCGGTCACGCCTTGTTCGCGCACTCGCTCGGAGATCGCGCCCAATGCGGTTAGCGCCAGGACAATTGCAACGAGCGTTCGGACCCACGTTTGCATCGGATTAACTCAACTACAAAAGCCCATCGCTTGCTGACGATGGGATGGTCCGGCTCGCGCGCGACGAGCGGTGACGCATAGCCGCCTGCGCCGCCAGGAAGCATGATGAACTCGCGTCGCCGCATGTGCCCCCGAAAGACCACGCGTGTTCAATGCCTGAAGTCTAGCACTTTGCGACCGGGCAACGAATGAAAAATGACCACAAACGGTATCAAAAGCTGATCAGGCGCAATGCCCGGTTCGGGTCAAAAGCGCCGTTCTGACAGTCGGCCGGTCGCTTCCGGTCTACCCCGACGATCGGACGGCTCGGTGTCGGCCGCACTTCGCAAAAGTGCCAAACCAGAAGTCGCCATCCAAATGGGAATCGAACCGCCGCCCCTCGAGAGGAAGGGGCGGATCAGTCACCTCTATGTTTATCGCCAGCAAATCGATGAGAGGCAGTGTCTCAATCTGAATGATGGATAGCCATAGCGCGAAGCGGCTCAACCCAGTGATGCCGTTTCGCTTCCCAGCCAGAGTGCGTGGGTGCCGGGAAGGCGGGATCAGCAAATGACCCCACGGCTACAGCGATGTGGCCGGGAAATGCCTCCGCTTCCCAATACACAGTCGATCCGCATATAGGGCAGAACCGAAATGACACTGAACGGCCGGCGTCGGATTGGCGAGTGAATTGGGTGGAGTTGCCGGAGATGGTCGTTTGCTGTTGGGCGAACCACGCTTGACCGCCGAAGACGGCTCCGGTCCGACGCTGACACTCAAGGCAGTGGCACATTGAAATCCGTACCGGCTCACCCTCACACACGACCTCCAGTTTTCCGCAGTTACACGCTGCGCAACGAGTTGTCATAGGCACGCTCCCTTCTTATTCGGCAAGTGCGGGCAGTCGCACATGCGCCGTCGGAGTTGGTCGGAATTGTGGGGGATGGGGGGATTGCTGCAGCTCTCAAGAGGGGCGATGTAAGCCCCATCGGCCTTGCAGCATGGATAGGAAGAGACCCCAGTTTGGCACGCGTCATTCTGAGGATGGATCGGTCGCTTCCGATCTACCCAATAACCGGACCTCGGAGACCGTTGGACGTTGCATCAGTGCAAACAACGGCCCGATCCGTCCGCCGCTCGCAATCCTCCTGTACTTCAATGAAAGTTGAACAGGTCTCTCACCAGCTGTCCAGAAATGATACTTGCGAATGACAACCTGGTAGGCGGCGCGATCGTCGGCGGGGTGCTATTCGCGACCACAGTTATTCGTGTGGAAACGGCCTGTCTGGCTGCAATCTCGTTCACTTGCCTCTTCTTGGCCTTTGCCTTCGTCTTTTCAACGCCAGTAACCGGCGCATGAGAGGTTATCGGTGCGGATGATTGCACTTGCGCAGGCGGCTCGTCTGGAATTGCATCCGCAATCAGCGTCGGCGGTGGCACTACCGTCGGCTGATTCGTGTCGATGACAATCCGTTCCGGCGGCTGCTGCATCGAAGCAATCCGGATGACCGGCCTGTTAACTTCATCACCGGTTGGCTCCGCTGAAGATTGCGGAAGGAACCAGTTTGCCACGAGCAGCAACACCAGAAGCGATGTTCCGACCCAGGCTATGTACCGTCCGATAGGCATAACCATTTCCGCCACAGCAACCTGACGAGAGCAAACGCCGTATTCCCTGATAGTCCGTAACTGAACGTGGTTACCGCTGGAATTGCCTTTGATCGGCTCGATCCAGGAGCAGGCCCGTACCGGGGGCCATTTCCGTGCAGGTCTGATTGCAATCCGGTAGATCAGGGAACTGAATGCTTGCTACCGCTGAACCGGCATAAGCGCATGCTGCGATGCCGAGCACCCTAATGATCATGAACATTTGCTGCCTCTTGCTTGTTAGAGGCAGCCTAGAGCGAATTCGTTTCGAGCCGTTTAGGGAAGTTGGTTTTCGCGTCATTGATAGACTTGGTAAACAGTCTGCTTTGTGTCGATTGATGCGCGCTGACACGGCCGATAGCTTTCGCTACCGACCGCGCGGCCGAATTATTCAACCAGCTTCATGCTGCGTGCGGGTTGACGACTGCATAACCCCGCAGTGAACGCGCGTGAATTCGCGTCGCGTGCCTGCCTGAGTTGGCGTCATATGCCATCCACATGTCGCCCCCAAGGTGCTGTTCCAGGACAAACACATGCCCGCGTCGCGCGGCAACCATTCCGGGCGCTGGCGATGTACGCGGAAAGCGTAGCCAATTAGCCGCGAGGTTCAAGTTCGGCACGATACGACCAAACACACGTATTGCCGCGCCGCAGCCGCAGAACGACCGCGGGCAACCGGCCGGTCGACCACCGAGAGTCTGACCATCAGGGACATTTGCCTCGGCTACGGCGCTATGACCGTCCGATAGAGCGCGTCGTTCCAAAGGCTGCGGTGCTCGTGTGTGCAGCGAAACCCTTTCGCGTCGCGTTTGCGAAAACGAAAGGTCGCAAGGCATAATCACATTGCATTCTGGTATCTGACCGGTGCGGATGGGACGTGCTTCCGAAGCAATGGATCCGATTACAACAAAGAGAGACGCAATAAATACTCGTTTGAACATACAGGACTCCGAACTAAAGGGTCCTGCCCCAAGATTAGAAACCAACAACAGTTTGGCGAAATTGGGTCTAAGAACGGCCGATCGATTGCCGCGCTCGTCTCCTTTTGCGGGCGCCAGGTGCTTGGTGCCGGTCAATCGCGGCAGTTGAATCGCGTACAAACGACTTCCGCTCTACCCCTGGGAACAGACAGGTCACCGCCCGTCGGCAGGTCTCAAAGGTGCCAAGAGCAGCCTTCGCGGGCCATTTGGTGTAAACGGATATCCAAAGGGCGCAGGTTGTCTGTCCGTTCAGAACGGGCAATTGGCCAGCGGTAAAGCCAACAGCAAGGTGGACTATGTTGAAGCACTGGCTCATTGACCTCATTGGTCACGTTTCCGGTCTCAGCGATGCACAACTTAGGCAAATTGAGAAATCGTTGCCGGCGAGCAAGGCGCTGATCGATCTTCTCAATAGGGCGCAGCCGATCATCGAACAGGCGCACAAGCTGTACGCAGAAGCTGAGCCGCTGATCGATGAAGCAATGAAAGAGTGGCAGACTGTCGGCCCCGCCGCGCAAATTTTGATCGATGTTATCGGGCATCATGTCAACAAAGGTAGTTCGCCGGCAGAGGCCGCTGAGGCAGTCCGCACTGCGCTTGACGGCTCAATCAAGAGCGTCGCCCAGGATCATTGGATCGATCAGCGAATGAGCTGCGTAACTGTGTTTGGGGGGACTGGCTTTGTTGGCCGTCGCGTCGTGCGCTATTTGTGCGAGTCCGGCGCCACGGTGCGCGTCGCCTCGCGGCATCCTAGGGGGGGTGAGGGCGACGACGTCAAACAGATCGCCGCCGACGCACGCGACGAGCGCTCCGTAGAGGCCGCCGTTGCGGGCGCCGACGGTGTGGTCAACGCCATTAGCCTGTACGTCGAGCACGGAAGCGATACATTTCATTCGGCGCACGTCGAAACGGCCGCTAGGATCGCGAGCGTAGCGCGGCGGGTCGGGGCCAAACGGCTAGTTCACCTATCAGGAATTGGCGCCGACGCGGCCTCGCCTTCGCCCTATATTCGCAGTCGCGGCGAAGGCGAGGCGGCGGTGCAGGCCGCATTCCCTGGCGCGGTCATCATACGCCCAGCGGTGATGTTTGCGTCGGACGACGGCTTTCTTACGACGATGCTCAGGCTGCTTCGGGTCCTGCCGGCTTATCCGATATTCGGCGACGGCAGGACGAGGCTCCAGCCGGCGTACGCGGATGATGTTGCTGCGGCGATTACACAAGTTCTGCGGCAGAGCAAAAAGCCGTATCCTATCTACGAATTGGCCGGCCCACGCGTTTATTCATACGAGGAGTTGCTGCGGACCATCGCCCGTACCGCAGGTTTGCGGCCGGTGCTGATGCGAATGCCGTTTGCCTTGTGGGATGCACTTGCCGGCGTCGCTGAAGTCTTGCCGCGCCCGCCCCTCACCCGCAATCAGGTCGAGCTTATGCAGATCGACACCACAGCCTCGGACAACTTGCCGGGGTTTCGTATGCTTGGCATTTCGCCGCGATCGCTCGAAGAAGAACTCGAAGCGATGCTCAAGCAAAGCAAATGAGGAAACTCAGCAAAATTGCGACCGGACAGCGAAGAAGAAATAGTGTCGACGGACATCAGGTGGGGATGTGCGAGTTGGATCAATCGCGCCGTTCTGACCGGCTTCCCGTCACTTGCCAGTGCCAGATTCGGAAATTCCCGATTTTGTGACATTATTGCTCTCCACTCGCGAAAGCTGCCTAGGAGCCGACGTTACCTCTCTTCGGCTCGGGGGCAGATACGACGACAAAACCGACTAAAGAGCGCGGGCAATTGCCGAAATCACCGCTCAGAGTAAAATTGATCGATATCCGAGGAATACCGACGGCTTTGCGCGGGGGATGATCCGATGGAGTTCAGCAATGCAGACTTTTCGACCATGCTAAACCGCATTCTTGATACGGCGGCCGACAATCTCAGGATCGCGAAAATCCTGGTTCAAATGGGTCTCGATCCCAACAACATCACCTACGACGCACTGTTCAACCGGCTGGTGGAAATAATGCTGGCCAACATCACGCTCGCCAACATGTTCGCTTTGGTCGGCGCGATCTTCTTCGTTGCTACCTTGCTGATGCGGACAATGGTGCCGCTGCGCGTCGCGAATATGGCCGGCTGCACGTTCTTCGCGACCTCTGGCGCGCTCTCCGGAAACGTCACCACTTTTCTCCTGTATCTGCTGTTGCTGCCGATCAATGCCGTTCGCCTCCGTCAGATGCTGAAGCTCGTCAAGAAGGCGCGGACCGCGACGCAGGGTGATATGTCGATGGAATGGCTTAAGCCGTTCATGACCGAACGCAGATATCGCCGGGGCGACAGATTATTCAAGAAGGATGACGCAGCTACCGAAATGTTCCTGACGGTCACAGGGAAGTTTCTGGTCACGGAAATCGGTGTCGAGCTTCCGCCAGGACGTCTCATGGGAGAACTTGGCTTCCTTACGCCCAACAATCGACGAACCGGGACGGTCGAGTGCATAGAGGACGGACAAGTCCTGACCATAACTTATGAAAGGCTGCTTGATATCTACTTTCAAAATCCGCAATTCGGCTACTATTTCCTCGTCCTGACCAGTCAACGCCTCCTAGAAAACATCGCACGGCTGGAAGGAACTATCGCGCAAGAGAAAGCTGCGCGGCAGCCGCCATCCCGGGTGACATAGCTTAACTTTGGCTCTTGATGGCTCCTCACTTGGTAACGGGGCAGTCCCGACGCAGTGCGAGTCTCGCGAAGCAACGACTTCCGGTTCGGTCAAAGCGCCGATTTGACATCTCTCCGGGATGTCCGGTCCGAGAGTAATCTCGGAAATGGCAGTCGCCGGTTTGGAGACGGTGCAGACGCCTGATTGCCTATCCTGACGCGCCGTGTGCGGCGAGCAATGGCCGCTTCGGGTCTAACCCGCGTCCCAAATCACCGGCAGATTGAGCAACCCGCGAAACGCCCAGCCGCCGATCCGCACCGGCTCGTCCGCGACGATCCGCAAATTCCTGAGTCTTGCGAAGATCGCCGGCAGCGCGACATCGGCGACCATGGCCCGCGACGCCCAGGCGCCGGCGCAGAAATGCGGACCCGCACCGAAGGCGATGCTCTTGGACGCATCGCGGCTTACGTCGAACCGCTCGGCATTCTCAAAATACTTCTCGTCGCGGTTGGCGGATCCGAACATCAGGAACACGCGTTCCTCGGGCTCGAACGCGACGTCGCGGATGGTCCACGGCTTGGCGATCCGGCGCGGCGACATCCCGATCGGCGAGATCCAGCGGGCGTATTCCTCGAACACCTGCAGCCACGACACTTCGCCAGCGAGCGCAAGCGCAAGCTGGTCGGGATGGGTGAGCAGCGCCCACACGGTACCGGCAATCGCATCGCGCGGTTCGTTCTGGCCGCCGCTGATCGCAAGCTTGATGTTGGCGCGCACGCTCTCCATCGGCATTCCCGAGGCCAGCATCACGCCGAGCAGGCTCTGGTCCGGCTTGTTCGAGAGCACCGGCACCATGTCGTCGATCGCGGCATCGATGCCGGTGGTCGCCGCGTGGCAACGCGTCTCCACCGCGGGATCGCCAGTATAATTCGCAATGCCGTCGATCATGCCCTGCGACCAGGCATTCATGTCCTGGAAGCGCATGTTGGTGAGCCCGGTGATCGACTTCAGGCATTCGGCCGAGAACGGCAGCGCGAAATCCGGCACGAAGTCGACGGTGCCGTCAGGGGCGAGCGTGTCGATGATGCGGTCGGCATGGGCCTGGAACTGGGCGGTCCAGTGCGCCTTGACGGTTCGCGGCGAGATCGCCGGAAAGATCGCCTTGCGCTCAGCCATGTGCGCGTCGCCGTCCTTGCGCATCATGTTGTGACCCATCAGGCGGTTCATCAGTCCTTCGGGCTGGTGCGAGCTGAACACGTCGATCTGCTTTTCGGAGACGAAGATGTCGTCACGGCTGCACAGCAAGGTGGCGCCGAGCTGGGGCACAAAGGCGATCGGCGCCTCCCGGCGCAGCCGGGCCAGGGCGGGATACGGGTCGCTCCAGAACGCGGCGAGGTCAATGTCGATGCGGGGAGCAGTGCTCAAGGTTCGGCCCTCACGGTTGTCGCCGAGCACAGAGTAAGCGCGGGTGGGCCGGATGTCTGTCCCGGTGGGTTGGGACGGCGGGGCGGTTCCACTCTCCTGGCAGGTTCGGCCTCAGTTCAGGCCGCGGGGAGAGGCCAGCAGACGCAGCACGATGGCGAACAGCTCGCTCTGCGAGGAGATGCCGAGCTTTTGGTAGGCACGCTTACGATAGGTCAGGGTTGACTGCAGGCCGATGTCGAGGTCCGCCGAGCTGAAGCCGGCGAGGATGCGCAGGCACACCTCCTGTTCGCGGCCGGTGCGGCGCGCCAACGGTTCACAGGTGGCCAACAGGATCTTAAGTTTCCTGGTCCGTGAAAGCCGAAGGAGCTTTCATGGCGTCTTCCTCCAACAAATTTTCCGGAATGTTATCAGCGGGATGATCGACAGGGAAGCGCCTCCCGCCGGGGCGCCGCGGTCGGGCCGCTGCACAATAAGGAAAACCCCGCGCAGCAGGCTGAGCGGGGCTTTCAACTGACAGCGCGTTGGGGATTTCAGGGCATCAGCCGCTGCCAGCATCGAAACTTTAAACTAGTGGTTGAATTCCACAATGCAACAGCGTCGCCTAAGCGGAATATCTTCGCCAGGCGACGCTGAGCTAATCACTGGGCCCTGAAATCCCCCAGCACATTTGAGTCTAGGCAGGGGAGAAAAGGTTCAAAGAAAAAGACGGAAAATTCGCTTCACTCGCCTGAGCCATAGTACGGGGGTATGCCGCTGGACCCGCGCGACGCCAGCATCTAAGTAACCCCCATGGACGCATCCTTCCCCGCGCCCGAAGCGCGCCACTATCACTCCCAGGGGCTTCGGCTTCATTTTGCGGATTGGGGCAACCCTCAGGCGCCGCCGCTGCTCCTGGTTCATGGCGGCCTCGATCACTGCCGCAGCTGGGATCATCTGGCACAGGCGTTGCGGACCAGGTTTCACGTCCTCGCGCCCGACCTACGTGGGCACGGCCAGTCCGACTGGGCCAGTGGCAGCAGCTACAGCCTGGCCGATCACGTCTATGATCTGACCTGCCTGGTGAACTCGGCACGCTCTAGGAAAGTCACGATCGTCGGCCATTCGATGGGCGGCATGGTCAGCCTGACCTACGCCGGGGCGTTTCCGGACAAAGTATCCCGCCTCGTCGTGCTCGACGGCGTCACCAACTATCCGGCGCGAAAGGTGAAGCCGGCCGAGTTAAGGATCGCCGACTGGGTCTCCGATCTCGACAAATTGGCGCAACGGAAGATCCACCGCTATGCGTCGGTGGCCGACGGGGCCGAGCGAATGCTGGCCCGCAATCAGCACCTGACGCGCGCGCAGGCGTTGCATCTGGCGACCCACGGCCTGAAGCAAAATGCCGACGGCAGCTATAGCTGGAAGTTCGATCCTCATTTGCGCGCCCGCGCCCCCTATCGGCTGTCGCTCGAAGACCACATCGGGCTTTGGTCACGCATTACCTGTCCGACGCTTCTGGTCAGCGGCCGCGAGAGTTTCCTGCCCGATCCCGAGAGAGCCGGCGTGATGCAGCATTTTGCCAACGCCGAATTGGTCAGAATCGAGGGCGCGGGGCACTGGCTGCAGCACGATAAGCCGGATGAAGTGCGCGCGCTGCTCGAGCGGTTTCTCGAGCCCGCGATTGGCTGATTGCCATCTGCCTTACAAATGAATGACGCCGCGTCGCGCAGCGTGCGCGACTGCGTCGGTGCGGCCGGTGGCATCGAGCTTTTCCAGCAGCGAGGCGACATGGAATTTCGCGGTGTGGACGGATATTCCGAGCTGCTCGGCAATCGCCTTGTTCGAGGCGCCTTCCGCCAGCAGGGCGAGGACGTCGAGTTCGCGCGGCGTCAGGTCGAAGCCGTGCGATTCAGCAGTGGGGTTTGAATCGCGCGAGACGATCGCGACATTTGCCGCTTCTCCCGGCGTCGCCAGGCGAAGACCCTCGACGCCGTCGAGCAGCGATGCCATCCGGTCCGCGAGGATGGGATCGTCGATCTCGATGGCGACGACGACCGGGCGCGAGGGCTCGTCGCTCACGTCTCCGGCCTCTCGCCAATCGTCAGTTTGACCTGTACCGGCTCGCCGCCGCGCTGGATCGACAGTTCGACCACCCTACCGACGCTGTCAGGACCGAGCGAGCGCAGCAGCGACCGTACGCCTGTGAGCTTTTCGCCATTCCAGCCGACGATCACGTCGCCCTGCCGGATGCCGGCGGCAGCCGATGGGCCCGTCTTGTCGACGCTCATCACCATGGCGCCGACGCCGTCGTCGAGCTTGACGGCCTGAAGGCCGACGCCGAGATAGCCGCGCGCGATGCGGCCGTGGGTTTCGAGCTTTGTGGCGACACGTTCGATCGTTGCCGTCGGAATCACGAGGACGCGGCGTGGCCCCAGCACCGCCATGCCGAAGGCCTCGCCGGACGCGTCCAGCGCAAGCCCGCCCTGATGGCTGTGGTGCAGGCGGATACCGAGTTCGATCCTCGCATCGATATCGCCGCCGCGAAGGCTGCGCCAGCGCCCGCCCACCAGCGACACCACCCCGAGCGCTGCGCTCGGTGTGCCGCGTTCGGCCGCGACGACGGCTGCGAGCGAACCGAGCGCAGGCACGGCGGGCGACAATCTTGCCGGCGCAATGTTGGTGGCGTCGAACCGCAGCAGGGCGATGTCGGTGGTGTGGTCGCGCCCGACGATGCTCGCCGGCCGCGACGTTCCGTCGGCGAGCTTGATCGAGACCTCGCCTTCCTCGGCCAGCGCCTCATCGGCGGTGACGACGAGGCCCGGCTTCCAGACGAAGCCCGAGGCCCGCGCGCGATGCGAGTGCACGGAGACGATCGCGGGCGCGGTCTTCGCGACGATGCCAGCGAGGGCGGATGAGAATGACGCAAGGATGGTTTGGTCGGTCATGGGAAACTCCAATCGGGTTGATCCCAATCTGGGGCTTCCCGATGGATTCCGGAACTGGCCGAATGGGCAGGGCGGGCTGGATTCCCCGCTACACCGGCTTGTTGTGGGGCTTGAACAGCCGGCCTTTTTCCGTCACCAGCACCACCGCCAGCGCCGCCAGCGTGCAGAGGAAGAAGCCGGTCGAAAACGGCAGCAGCGTGCCGTCATAATCCTGGCCCATCGTCATGCCGATGCCGATGCCGAGCAGGGTGGTGATCGATCCGTACAGCGATGATGCGGTGCCGGCGATATGGCCCTGCGGCTCCATCGCCAGCGCGGTGAAATTGGCGATCATCAGCCCGAACGAAAACATCATCAGTGCTGACAACGCCATGAACAGCGGCAAGGGCAGCATTTGCATCTTTTCCGCCACCAGCATGGTTGCGGCCACGGCCGTGAACGCGACCAGCGCGCCATGCGAAATCACGCGCATTCCGAGGCGGCCGACGAATTTCGAGTTGAGAAAGCCGGCGACGGCGGTGCCGATGGCGATCGCCGCGAAGGCGATCGGAAAATATGGCCCGAGCTTGTAGATTTCGGTGAATACCTGCTGCGAGGTGAACACGTAGGCGAACAGCGAGCCCATGACGCCGCCGGCTGCGAGCGCATAGCCCAGCGTCTGGCGGTTGGTCACGGTCTGGCGGAAGGCGTCAAGCACGTCGCCGATCGCGAGCGACCGGCGCTGCGATGGGGGCAGCGTCTCCGGCATCCGCAGGGCGCTCCAGATCAGCGCGACCGCACCATAGACCATCAGCACGATGAAGATGCCGCGCCAGTGCGTCAGCATCAGCACCGCCTGGCCGAACGATGGCGCGATCACCGGCACGGCGATGAAGACCATCATCGCGAGCGACATCACGCTCGCCATCCGCCTTCCGGCGTAACAGTCGCGCACGATCGAGGTGGCGATCACGCGGGTGGCCGATGTGCCGAGGCCCTGCAGCGCCCGGGCCAGCAGCAAGGTCTCGAACGAGGGGGCGGCGATCGCGAGCATGCTGGCGACACAGTAGACGGTCATGCCGCCCAGCAACACCGGACGGCGGCCGAAGCGGTCGGACAACGGCCCGATCACGAACTGGCCGACGCCGAAGCCGATCAGGAAGGTCGACAGCACCATCTGCGGACGATTGGCGACGGTGATGTGAAATGCGGAAGCGATGTTCGGCAGCGCCGGCAGCATCATGTCCATCGCCAGCGGGTTCAGCGCCATGATGGATGCGATGACAACAACGAATTCGGGAAAGCCCATCGGGCGGTGGCCTGAGGAAACCCAGGCGTCGGCATTGATTTCAGACACTTAACGACCTCATGCGGAGGCTCAAACCTACCTTTCTTGCTGCAATGCACAATCCCTGTTTCGGGATGGGAGACCGTCGGTGGCCGACTAGGTTGCCGAGTACTGCCGGACCCCGGTGGCCACGATCGCTCGGTCACGCGGATGTTACCGGCTCTTTGAGCCCCGCTTGCCGCGCACCGACAGTCGGGTGAGGCGCAGCCGGCCGTGGGTGCGGGGCAGAAACTGCTTGCCTCTGGCGCTGAGGAAATCGAGCATCGCCCTTGCCGGCGGCAGCAACACCTTGTCCTTGCGCGAGAGCGCGAACCATTGCCGCACGATCGGAAGGCCATCGACGTCGAGCGTCACCAGCCGCCGCTCGTCGAGTTCGCTGGCGACCGTGTGCGCGGAGATGAACGCGATTCCGAGACCCGCGATCACCGCCTGCTTGATGGTTTCGTTGCTGCTCATGGCAAGCCCAATCCTGGGGCGAATGCCTGAGGTCTCGAACAGTTGCTCCATCAGCCCGCGCGTGCCGGATCCGGGCTCGCGCGTCAGAAAAGTTTCGCCGGCAAGTTCGCTCGGCGCGATGCATGGTTTTCGCGCCAGCCGATGCGCCGTCGGTGCGATGATGACGTGGGGGTGATCGCCGATCAGGTGGACGTCCATGTCGATATCGGCCGGAGGTCGGCCCATGATCGCGAAGTCGAGATCGTAGCCGCGCAGCGCGGTGCCGATCTCCTGCCGGTTGCCGATCGAGAGCGTGACGTCGATGTTCGGATAGAGTTTTGAAAATCCGGAGATCATGAACGGCACGAAGTATTTTGCGGTCGAGACCGCGCCGATCGAGATGCGACCCGCGGTCTTGCCCGCCATCATCTCCAGCGAGGTCTCGCAATCGGTGAGCGCGGCCTCGATCCGGTCGGCGAGCGCCAGCACTTCGCGCCCGGCGTCCGTCAGCAGCATGCCGTCGCCGGTGCGCTGGATCAAAGGCAGGCCGGCCAGCGCCTGCAGGTTGCGCAGCTGCAGCGTGACCGCAGGTTGGGTCAGATGCAGCTGCTTGGCCGCTGACGTCACCGAGCGGTGTTTCTGAACCGCAGCCAGCGCGCGCAACTGCCGGATGGTCAATTCCCGCAAGAAGCGTCCTGCCATTGTCGACCCCTCGACATAAGAAAAACTTTGTCTATCCCAAAGATAACGAAATTTTACTAATTCGGCAAACTGCGTTTCCCTTGCATGGCGGATCGCTATCCCGGTGAGCCGCTGCAAGAGCGCCCCGATAGAGCGTTTAGGGAGACGGCCATGGACGAGCGCGTGACGCTGCGTTCACATCTGGATCGGTCCGCGTCGCTGTCGCCGCCTGGCGCGGCGATCGGCGAGGTGATCGAGGCGATTGCCACGGCGGCGATCGAACTGGCCGCCCTGATCGGGGACGGGCCGCTTGCCGGCATCACCGGACGCAACGGTGGCAGCAATCCCGACGGCGATCTGCAAAAGGACGCCGATATCGCCGCCGACGAGTTGATGCGTCGCGCATTGCGATGTGCCCCGGTGGCAGCGCTGCTCTCCGAGGAAGCGATGCTGCCGGAGACCTTGCATCCCGATGCACCGCTCTGCGTTGCGATCGACCCGCTCGACGGCTCGGCCAATCTCGAAAACAACATCTCGGTCGGCACCATCTTTTCGATCCGTCCCCGCGGCAACGACCTGCTTTCGACTTTCTTCGAGCCCGGCACGGCGCAATGTGCCGCAGGCTTCACTGTCTACGGCCCGCAGACCATCCTGATTCTCGCGCTCGACCGCCGCGTCGACATCTTCATTCTCGACCGCCGCGCGTGCGACTTCGTGCTGTTTGCGCAGGGCGTCAGGATCGCGCCGGATACGCCGGAGTTCGCCATCAACGCCTCCAACCGCCGCCACTGGCACGGCCCGGTTCGTAGCTATATCGACGAATGCCTTGCCGGCACCAGCGGCGGCGGAGAGGCCGATTTCAACATGCGCTGGATCGGTTCGCTGGTGGCGGAAGCGCTCCGCATCCTGGTGCGCGGCGGCGTGTTTCTTTATCCGGCCGACGCCCGCCCTGGTTATCGCGAGGGAAGGCTTCGGCTGCTCTACGAAGCGCACCCGATGGCGCTGGTGATGGAGTGGGCTGATGGCGCGGCATCGACCGGGCGGCGGCGCATCCTGGAACTGGGCGCGAAGACGCCGCACCAGCGCGTGCCGCTGATCATGGGCTCGGCTCGCGCCGTGCGCGACGTGACGGCCATGCACGACTGCATCGAGCCGATGTTCGACAATAGCGACGCCCCGCTGTTTGCGCGGCGCGGCCTGTTCCTCTGACGGGAAAACACGATGTCACGCCGCCATCCCATCATATCGATCACAGGTTCTTCGGGCGCCGGCACGACGTCGGTGAAGAAGACGTTCGAGAATATCTTCCGCCGTGAGAAGGTCGCCGCCGCCTACATCGAGGGCGATGCCTTCCATCGCTACAACCGCCTCGATATGCGCACGAAAATGGCTGACGAGGCCGAGCGCGGCAACAAGCATTTCAGCCATTTCAGTCCCGAGACCAACCTGTTCGAGGAGCTGGAGCGGGTGTTTCGCGACTACGGCGAATCCGGCACCGGAACCACGCGTCATTACGTCCATGATGAGGGCGAGGCGAGGCTGTACCGCGCCGATCCCGGCACCTTCACTGAATGGTCTCAGCTGCCGGAAAATTCCGATTTGCTGTTCTATGAAGGGCTGCACGGCGCCGTCGTCACCGACAAGGTCAACATTGCCCAGCATGCCGATCTCAAGATCGGCGTGGTGCCCGTCATCAATCTGGAGTGGATCCAGAAGCTGCACCGCGACCGCAGCGACCGTGGCTACACCCAGGAAGCCGTGACCGACACCATCCTGCGGCGGATGCCGGATTACGTGAACTATATCTGCCCGCAATTTGCCGAGACCGACATCAATTTCCAGCGCGTGCCGACGGTCGATACCTCGAACCCGTTCATCGCGCGCTGGATCCCGACGCCGGACGAATCGATGGTGGTGATCCGGCTGAAGAATCCGCGCGGCATCGATTTCCCCTATCTGCTGTCGATGATCCCGCACAGCTTCATGTCGCGCGCCAATTCGATCGTGATCCATGGTGCGAAGCTCGACCTCGCGATGCAGCTCATTCTCACTCCGCTGATCCTGCAACTGATGGAACGCAAGAGGCGCACGACATGAACGCTCCCGCATTTCCCCGCATTGAAAGCCGCTCCGAGAGTCTCGCACGCGGAAATGGCCAACGCCATCCGCTTCCTGGCGATCGACGCCGTCGAGAAGGCGAAGTCCGGTCATCCCGGCATGCCGATGGGCATGGCCGACGTAGCGACCGTCTTGTTCTCGCGCTTCCTCAAATTCGATCCCGGCGAGCCCGCGTGGCCGGACCGCGACCGATTTGTCCTCTCCGCCGGGCACGGCTCGATGCTGCTGTACGCGCTGTTGCACCTGACGGGCTATGAGGGCGTCACCTCGGACGAACTCAGGGCCTTCCGGCAGTGGGGATCGAAGACGCCCGGGCATCCCGAATATGGCCACACGCCGGGCGTGGAGACCACCACAGGGCCGCTCGGGCAGGGCATTGCCACTGCCGTCGGCATGGCGCTCGCCGAGCGGTTGATGAACGCGCGCTTCGGCGATGACTGCGTCGACCACTTCACCTATGTGATCGCGGGCGACGGCTGCCTGATGGAAGGGCTCAGCCACGAGGCGATCTCGCTCGCCGGACATCTCAGGCTCAACCGGCTGATCGTGCTGTTCGACGACAACGAAATCTCGATCGACGGCGCCACCTCGCTTTCGTGCTCGGATGACCAGGTGGCGCGCTTCAAGGCCTCCGGATGGTCGGCGAGCCGGATCGACGGCCACGATCCCGAAGCGATCGCAGCGGCCATCGAGCAGGCAAGGAATAACGATCGTCCATCGCTGATTGCCTGCCGCACCGTCATCGGCTTCGGCGCGCCGAACCGTCAGGGCACCGAAAAGGCCCATGGTGCGCCGCTCGGTGCCGAGGAGATCGCCAAGACCCGCGCAGCACTGAACTGGCCGCACGAGCCGTTCCAGATTCCGGAATCCATTGACGCCGAGTGGCGCAAGGCCGGTGCGCGCGGGCGCGCCGCCCGCCGCAGCTGGATCGAACGGACCAAGCGGCTCAATTCCGCCGGGCGCTCGCCGTTCCATGATGCGCTGAACAGGAATCTGCCGTGCAGTTACACGGAAGCGATGGCGCGCTTGCGCGATCGGCTCAGTGCCGAGCGGCCGAACATCGCCACGCGCCAGGCGTCGCAGCTCGTGATCGACGCCATTGCAGAGGCGCTGCCTAATCTGCTCGGCGGCTCGGCGGATCTCACCCACTCCAATCTGACGCGCGCCAAGACGCAGCAGCCGGTCACGCCGGATCGGTTGGCCGGCAGCTACATCCACTATGGCGTTCGCGAGCACGCCATGGCGGCGGCGATGAATGGCATCGCGCTGCATGGCGGCTTCATCCCCTATGGCGGCACGTTCCTTACCTTCGCCGATTACAGCCGCCCCGCGATCCGGCTGGCGGCGCTGATGGGAGTGCGCGTCATCCATGTGATGACGCATGATTCGATCGGGCTCGGTGAGGACGGCCCCACCCATCAGCCGGTCGAACATCTGGCATCGCTGCGGGCGATCCCCAATTTGCTGGTGTTCCGGCCCGGCGACGCTGTCGAGACCGCGGAAGCCTGGGATTGCGCGCTGCAGTCGCAGACCAGTCCGTCGGTGCTGTGCCTGTCGCGGCAGGCGATGCCCACCTTCCGCGAGGCAACCGGCGAGCAGAACCTGGTCGCGTTCGGCGCTTACGTCGTGGATGAGCCGGAGGACGGCCGCGACGTCACGCTGATCGCGACGGGCTCGGAAGTCTCGATCGCACGGCACGCCGCCGAGCTGCTGGCGGGCGTCAACGTCCGCGCGGCCGTGGTCTCGGCACCATGTTTTGAGCTCTTCAACCAGCAATCGCGCGAATACCGGACCGCGGTTCTCGGACGTGTGCCGCGGATCGGCATCGAGGCCGCGGTCGAGGGCGACTGGGCGCGCTGGCTCGGTGACGCCGGCGAATTCGTCGGCATGAGCGGCTTCGGTGCTTCCGCGCCGGCGGAGACGCTCTATCGCGAATTCGGCATCACCGCGGATGCGGTTTCGAAAGCGGCGCTGCGCTGCATCGCCCGCGCGAAGATGGCGGCGACCAACCGCATGATGATCCACACGCCAACAACAACACGGAGGCCCCGATGGCAAGAATCACACTGAGGCAATTGCTGGATCATGCGGCCGAGCGCGGCTATGGCGTGCCGGCGTTCAACATCAACAATATGGAGCAGGGGCTGGCGATCATGGAAGCGGCGGCGGCCGTCGATGCGCCGGTCATCATCCAGGCCTCGCGCGGCGCGCGCTCCTACGCCAACGACATCATGCTGTCGAGAATGATCGACGCGCTGGAGGAGATGCATCCGCAGATTCCGCTCTGCCTGCACCAGGACCACGGCAATGAGGAGGCGACCTGCGCCACGGCGCTCCAATGCGGCTTCACCTCGGTCATGATGGACGGCTCGCTGAAGGCCGACGCCAAGACCGCGGCGGATTATGAATACAACGTCGACATCACCCGCCGAGTGGTCGACATGGCGCACTGGATCGGCGCTTCCGTCGAGGGCGAACTCGGCGTGCTCGGTTCGCTGGAACATGGCGGCGGCGAACAGGAGGACGGCCATGGCGTCGAAGGCGAGGTCAGCCACGACCAGCTCTTGACCGACCCGGACCAGGCGGTCGACTTCGTGCGCGCCACCAAGGTCGATGCGCTCGCGATCGCGATGGGCACCTCGCACGGCGCCTACAAATTCTCGCGCAAGCCGGATGGCGACATCCTGGCCATGCGGGTGGTCGAGGAGATCCACCGTCGGCTGCCGAACACGCATCTGGTGATGCACGGCTCCTCCTCGGTGCCGCAGCCGCTGCAGGACGTCTTCAACCAGTTCGGCGGTGATATGCCGCAGACCTGGGGCGTGCCGGTCGAGGAAATCGTCCGCGGCATCAAGCATGGCGTCCGCAAGGTCAATATCGACACCGATTGCCGATTGGCGATGACGGCGGCTTTCCGCAAGGTCGCGACGCAGGCGAGAGGCGAATTCGATCCGCGCAAATTCCTCAAACCGGCGATGGACGCGTTGCGCGACCTCTGCCGCGAACGCTTCGAGCAATTCGGCACCGCGGGCCACGCCTCCCAGATCAGGGTCGTTCCATTGGCGGAGATGGCGCGGCGCTATCGCTCGGGCGCGCTCGATCCACGTATCGGGGAGATGACCCATGCCGCCGCTTGATCTCTTGCCCCCGAAGACCCCGGCCAGCCGCCGCACGCAACAAGAGGAGACCAGCATGAACCAGCACTCGATGACCGTCCGCGGCAAGGATCGCTACAAGTCCGGCGTGATGGAATACAAGAGGATGGGCTATTGGGAGCCGGATTATGTTCCCAAGGATACCGACATCATCGCGCTGTTTCGCGTCACCCCGCAGGACGGCGTCGACCCGATCGAAGCGTCGGCGGCGGTCGCAGGCGAATCCTCGACCGCGACCTGGACCGTGGTGTGGACCGACCGGTTGACGGCGGCGGAAAAATATCGCGCCAAATGCTTCCGCGTCGATCCGGTGCCGAATTCACCGGGGCAATATTTCGCCTACATCGCCTACGACCTCGATTTGTTCGAGCCCGGATCGATCGCCAACCTGTCGGCGTCCATCATCGGCAACGTGTTCGGCTTCAAGCCGCTGAAGGCGTTGCGGTTGGAGGACATGCGGCTGCCGGTGGCCTACGTGAAGACGTTCCAGGGGCCCGCGACCGGCATCGTGGTCGAGCGCGAGCGGATGGACAAGTTCGGCCGGCCGCTGCTCGGGGCCACCGTGAAGCCGAAGCTTGGCCTATCGGGGCGCAACTACGGCCGCGTGGTGTACGAGGCGCTGAAGGGCGGGCTCGATTTCACCAAGGACGACGAGAACATCAACTCGCAGCCGTTCATGCATTGGCGCGAGCGGTTCCTCTATTGCATGGAAGCGGTCAACAAGGCGCAGGCCGCGTCGGGAGAGATCAAGGGCACCTATCTCAACGTCACCGCCGGCACCATGGAGGACATGTACGAGCGCGCCGAATTCGCCAAGGAACTCGGCTCGGTCATCATCATGATCGATCTGGTGATCGGCTACACCGCGATCCAGTCGATGGCGAAATGGGCGCGGCGCAACGACATGATCCTGCATCTGCACCGCGCCGGTCATTCGACCTATACGCGGCAGCGCAGCCACGGCGTCTCGTTCCGCGTGATCGCGAAATGGATGCGGCTCGCGGGCGTCGATCACATCCATGCCGGCACCGTGGTCGGCAAGCTCGAAGGTGATCCCGCGACCACGCGCGGCTACTACGACATTTGCCGCGAAGACTACAATCCGATGCGGCTGGAGCATGGCGTGTTCTTCGAGCAGCATTGGGCCAGCCTCAACAAGATGATGCCGGTGGCGTCAGGCGGCATCCATGCCGGTCAGATGCACCAGCTGCTCGATCATCTCGGCGAAGACGTCGTGCTGCAGTTTGGCGGCGGCACCATCGGCCATCCCATGGGCATCCAGGCCGGCGCGACCGCGAACCGCGTGGCGCTGG
Source organism: uncultured Alphaproteobacteria bacterium (assembly GCA_963774775.1). Taxonomy (GTDB): domain Bacteria; phylum Pseudomonadota; class Alphaproteobacteria; order Rhizobiales; family Xanthobacteraceae; genus Bradyrhizobium. The sequence goes on along the minus strand of CAVZGZ010000009.1, from coordinate 94,614 downwards.
AAGCGATGATCCTCGCCCGCAACGAAGGCCGCGACTACCTGCACGAAGGTCCGGAGATTCTGGCGAAGGCCGCGCAAACCTGCACGCCGCTGAAATCGGCGCTCGAGGTCTGGAAGGATGTCACCTTCAACTACGAATCCACCGACATGCCGGACTACGTCCCCACACCCTCGGTTGCGATGTAAGGAGCCAACATCATGCGCGTCACCCAAGGCTGTTTCTCGTTCCTGCCCGATCTCACCGACGAGCAGATCTCCCGCCAGGTGCAGTATTGCCTGGAGAAGGGCTGGGCGGTGAACATCGAATTCACCGACGATCCGCATCCCCGCAATAATTTCTGGGAAATGTGGGGCCTGCCGATGTTCGATCTCCGCGACGCCGCCGGCGTGATGATGGAGCTCAACGAATGTCGCAAGGTCTATGGTAACAGGTACATCCGCATGTCGGCGTTCGATTCCAGCCATGGCTGGGAATCGCTGCGGCTGTCCTTCATCGTCAACCGGCCAAAGGAGGAGCCCGGCTTCCATCTCGAGCGCCATGAAGTGGCCGGCCGCAACATCCGCTACACCACGAAATCCTACGCCGCCGACCGTCCCGAGGGCCGGCGCTACGGAGCATGATCCGGAAAAGTGGGTACCGGTTTTCCGAAAGGATCATGCTCAAGCAAAAAGGAGTGAGACGACGATTCGAAGAAGCGTCATCTCACTCTAAGTCACTCGTTTGGTCTGGCGGATCAGTTCTCCCTCACCGTTCCTGCATCCGCCGGATGCACTGCTCCGTCGCTGTGAAAGCGGCGACGGAGTTTTTTTCTTTCAAACGCGCATTGCGCGTCGAGGTATCGCCAATGGATCTGGATGCGTCAGCGATGACAGACAGGGTCAACCTCCGTGAGGAACTCGAAGCCGTTGGTATCGAAGAGATCCTCACCCAGCTCGACCGCGAGCTGATCGGCTTGAAGCCGGTCAAGACCCGGATTCGCGAGATTGCCTCGCTATTGCTGATCGAGCGCATCCGCAAGCGCATGAATCTTTCATCGGAGGTGCCGACATTGCACATGTCGTTCACCGGCAATCCCGGCACCGGCAAGACCACAGTGGCGCTGCGGATCGCGAGCATTCTGCACAAGCTCGGCTTCGTACGCCGCGGTCAGGTCGTCTCGGTGACCCGCGACGAACTGGTCGGGCAGTATATCGGCCACACCGCGCCCAAGACCAAGGAGATCCTGAAGAAGGCGATGGGCGGCGTGCTGTTCATCGACGAGGCCTACTATCTGCATCGGCCGGACAATGAGCGCGACTACGGCCAGGAAGCGATCGAGATCCTGCTGCAGGTGATGGAATCCCAGCGCGAGGATCTGGTGGTGATTCTCGCCGGCTATGGTGACCGCATGGATAAATTCTTTGCCTCCAACCCCGGCTTCCGTTCCCGCATCGCCCATCACATCGATTTCCCGGATTATTCCGACGATGAGTTGCTGGCGATTGCGCAATTGATGCTGCATGACATCAACTACAAATTCAGCGCAGACGCCCGCGCGGCGTTCGTCCGCTATATCGCGTTGCGCAAGTCCGCAGCCGCTGTTCTCCAACGCGCGCTCGATCCGCAACGCGATCGACCGCATCCGCCTGCGTCAGGCCAACCGGCTCGTCGCCGATCTCGATCGCGTGCTGACTGCCGACGACATCATGTCGCTGGAGGCCTCCGACGTGCTGGCCAGCCGGGTGTTTTCCAAGGGCAGGGGTTAGAGCCGGCCGATATGGGGTTCAATGCGCGCCCCCGGCCGCCGCGCCCTTCACCTTGGCTGTCAGCGCCACCGCGATCGCGGCCAGCACCAGCATCACGCCGATCACGGCGAATGTGTCGCTAAATCCCATCACCAGCGCCTGATGCTTGACGGTCTTGCCGAGTGCAATGATCGCCTGCTGATGCGCGGCGGCCGGATCAGAGATGCCGTGGGCGATGAAATAGTCAGTGGTCTGGGCGATGCGGTTGCGCACCTCTTCGCGGCCGAGCGTGACGGATTGGCCGATAATGTTGGAATGAAACTGCTCGCGTTTGGTGATCACGGTGGCGAGCACCGCGGTGCCGATCGCGCCGCCGAGATTGCGGAGCATGTTGCTGATGCCGGAGGCCGCGGCGGCATCTTCCGGCGCGATGTTGCCGGTCATGACAGAGGTCAGCGGCGTCAGCACCATGGCTTGTCCAATGGCGCGGACGATGTTGGGGATGAAGAGTTGGTCCCCGGCATAGTCCGGCGACATTGCCGTGTTCATGAAGCAGCTATAAGCGAAGATCACCAGCCCGGTGAAGGCGATATAACGCGTATCGAAGCGCTGCATCAGCTTCGGTATCAGCGGAATCAACACCAGCTGCGGCAGGCCGGTCCAGGCCAGCACTTCGCCGATCTGCTCGGCGTTGTAGCCCTGCGCCTGGCCGAGATAGGCCGGCAGGATGTAAACCGAGCCAAATAGCGCAAATCCGACCATCGTCATCGCGATGACACCGAAGCCGAAATTTCGTCCCTTCAGCAGCCGCAAGCGGATCAGCGGCTTTTCAATCGTGAGCTCGATCCAGACGAACAACACCAGGCTGACCAGCGCGATCAGGGCGAGGCGCTGGATGAAAGGGGAAGCGAACCAGTCGTCCTTGTTGCCTTCCTCGAGCACGGTCTGAAGCGCGGACAGACCGATCGTCATCGTGAAGATGCCGGCCCAGTCGCCCTCTTTCAGCAGCTTTAGCTGCATCGGTTGTCGCTCAAGCGTCAGATAGAGCGCGGCCACCATGACGGCCGTGGGGATCACGTTGACGAAGAAGATCGTTCGCCAGCCGTAAGTCTCGGTGAGATAGCCGCCGATGGTCGGCCCGATCGCGGGCGCAAAAGTGACTGACAACGCGAAGATCGCGAGCCCGACCGGCTGCTGCGACTTCGGCAATTTGGTCAGCACCAGCGTGAACGCCATCGGGATCAGCACGCCGCCGGCAAAGCCCTGCAATCCGCGCATCGCGATCATCGAGGGCAAGTCGTTGGTGAACGCGCAGGCCACCGAGAAAGCCGCGAACAGCGTGGCGCTCGCAAGCATGTAGCGGCGGAACGAGAACACGCGGCTGAGATAATCGGTCAGCGGGATTACCACGATCTCGCCGATCAGGTAGGACGTCGAAATCCAGGAGCCGTTATCGACGCCGGTGCCGATGCCGCCCTCGATATTGAGCAGGGACGCGTTGGTGATCTGGATATTCAGGATCGCCATGAACGAACCGATCATGGCCGCGAGCACGGCAATCCACGTCGTCATGCTCGCGTGGTTCGGATCGGCAGCAGGCCGATCAGATGCTGTGCGCGAGGTCGGCAGCGCGGATGGCGAGGCTGAAGGGCTCTGATTTGACATGGCACGCTCCGGAAAGGGCCGTCGGAATCCTGGCGGCAACGGTTGCTTGTTGGCTGGCCTTCGGTGAATGCGTCGCGATCGTCGGGATCACCGACATGCCCGGACGCAGTTCGATGGAAGAACGCTTGTCGGTGTCGAGCGCGATCCGCACCGGGATGCGCTGCACCACCTTGGTGAAATTGCCGGTGGCATTGTCGGGCGGCAGCAGCGCGAATTCCTGGCCGCTGGCGGGCGCAATGCTGTCGACGTGACCGTGAACCACTTGGCCCGGGAACATATCGACGGCGATATCGACGGCCTGGCCCTCGTGCACACCGGTGAGCTGGGTCTCCTTGTAGTTCGCGACCACGTAGGCACCATTGGCCGGCACCACCGACATCAATTGCGTCCCTGCCTGCACGAACTGCCCGACCCGCAGCGTCCGGTTGCCGATGACGCCCTCGATCGGCGCGACAATGTTGGTGTAGCCGAGATTGAGCTCAGCCTGATTCTGCAGCGCTTCGACGCGGGCGAGCGCGGCGGTGGCCTGAACGATCTCGGCCTTGAGCAGATCGACCTGCTTCACGGCCGAAGTGAGGTTGGCCTCGTCGCGCGCGAGAGCGGCCTGGGCGCCGGCGATCCTTGCCTGCGCCTGCTGCGCATTTTGCACGCTGCCCGATCCGGTTGCCGCGAGGTCGGTGTAGCGCTTGTTGTCCTGGGCGGCGAACGTCAGCGTGGCCTGGTCGACGTTGATCGTCGCCTTGGCGGCGTTGATCACGGCCTGCTGTACTTCGAGCTGCGCCTGTTTGCTGGCAATCGTGGCCCTGGCGGCCGCGACGTCGGCCTTCGCCTGGTCGAGCGCGACCTTGAAGTCGCGGTCGTCGATCCGCGCCAGCACCTGGCCGGCGCTGACGCGCTCATTGTCCTTGACCAGCACGTCGTGCAGGTAGCCGCTGACCTTGGGCGCGATAGTGGTGTTGTCGGCCTTCACATAGGCGTCGTCGGTCGACACCAGATATTGGCCGACAGTGAAATAATCCCAGCCATACCAGGCGGCCCCTGCCAGCACGGCCAGCGCCGCTCCAGTCAGCAACAGCTTGCGGAAATTGAGTTTTCTGACCTCGGCCTGAGGCGGCTTGGCGGCTTGGTCGGTCAGACCGACGGGCAACAACGCCTCGGCGGCGGGAATCGGGCGCGCCGGCTGCTCGGCCTGGAATGCGGTGGAATGGATGGTCATCGGTGTTCTCCGCTGGGCGAAGGAATTAGGAAACTTGACAATTTCCAAAATAGACCTAATATTGGAACTGTCAATGGAATGACAGGCATCATGTAAAAGCATGGCTCAAGCAGAAGCTTCCACCGATCGTCGCTACCGCGGGCGTCCGCAACTCCGCCCCGACGACGAGACGCGTCAAATCATCTACGAGGCCGCGCGGCACGAATTTGCCGTCAGCGGCTTTGCCGCAACCAGCACCGAAACCGTGGCGCGCCGCGCCGGCGTTTCCACCAAGACGCTGTATCGCCTGATTCCCAACAAGGAGGCGCTGTTCGAGGCGATGGTGTCGGACCGGCTCGACCGGTTTCTCAGGGACGTCAACCTGCGCGCCGCCTATCACGACGATATCGAAAAGGCGTTGAACGCGGCGCTGATGGCCTGTGCCGATCTCTCGCTCGATCCGGAGGTGGTCGCGCTGCAGCGCATCGTCTTGCAGGAGAGGGGCAAATTCTCCGATCTCGCAGCGACGTTCTACACAAACGGCATTACGCGCACCGGCGCCGCGCTGGCGAAGTGGCTGCGGGTCCAGGTCAAGCGCGGGTTGATCGAACTCGATGATGCCGACGAAGCTGCCGGCATGCTGATCGGCATGGTCGCGTCAGCGCCGCAGCGCGCCGCGATCTACGGCGGCCTGCCGCTGCCGACGCGACGACAGATCGAGAAGCGGGTGCAGACCTGCGCCGCACTGTTCCTGCGCGGCTGCAGCGTCAAGAGGTCAGAGTTCGACTCAAGTGCAGCAAAAGCTTGCTTTGGCACGTAGCTCGTCATGCCCGGGCTTGTCCCGGGCATCCACGTCTTAATTGCATCGATCCACGAAAGACGTGGATGGCCGGGACAAGCCCGGCCATGACGGAAAACTCGAATCTACCCCGCCTTGCGTTGCGGCAGCCGCCATCCCGGACGGACGAAATGACAGGTGTAACCATCGGGATAGCGTTCGAGATAGTCCTGATGTTCGGGCTCGGCTTCCCAGAAATCACCGGCGGCTGCGACTTCGGTGGTCGCCTTTCCAGGCCAGATGCCCGATGCGTCGACGTCGGCGATAGTGTCGCGGGCGACGCGTTCCTGCTCGGGACTGGTATAATAAATGGCCGAGCGATAGCTCATGCCGACGTCGTTGCCCTGACGGTTGCGCGTCGACGGATCGTGGATCTGGAAAAAGAACTCGAGTAGCTGCCGATAGCTCAGGAGTCGCGGGTCGAAGATGATCTCGATCGCTTCGGCGTGGGTGCCATGGTTGCGATAGGTGGCGTTCCGAACATCGCCGCCGGAATAGCCGACGCGGGTGGAAATGACGCCAGTCATCTTGCGGATCAGATCCTGCATGCCCCAAAAGCAACCTCCGGCCAGAACGGCCCGCTCGGTCTTCTCGGTCATTTCAGTTCTCCCTGGTTCGATCGCCCGGTCCTATTTGGGGTCAAAAGTGGCCGGGTTCAACTGACAATATCGGGAAGCCGTGGTCGCATAACGGACCGGCCTACGCCATCAGGCCACGCCAAGCATCTTCTTCAGCTTCATCACCGCGCTGTCCGGCGTCGTCAGCACCGGCCGGCCCGTCGCCTCGGCGACCAGATCCGCCGTGGGCGCCATGCTGTATTGCGCGAGTGCGATCAGGTCGCAGTCGCGCAAGTCCCTGGATGCCTCTACCACTAAGCGATCGTGTTCGGTGCGGTCGCCGCGGTCGAGCGCGGCCATGGCGCCTTCGGCCAGTTTCGGCACCAGTTCGATGGAGGCCGGAAATTCCCGCGGCATCGAGGCCAGCGTCGGCGGGAAACTCGAGAGCAGCCCGATCTTGTGGCCATGTGCTACGGCCTGCTCGATCATGGCTTCGTTGGGCTTGAGCACCGGCATCGGCGCGTGCGCGTGCGCAACCGCCTCGATGCAGGGGCCGAAGGCCGAGCAGGTGAACAGGATGGCGTCCGCGCCGGTCGAGGCCACGTAACGGCCGAGCTTGAGGAAGCGCTCGGTCATGGCATCGCTCAGCTGGCCGTCACGCGCCAAATCGGCCGACAGGCTGTCGTCGAGCAAATTCATCAGCCGCGCGTCCGGCCACAATCTTGCAAACGACGCCTCGATCGGAACGATCGAGTGTTTCAGGGCATGGACGAGGGCAATGCGCATCGGCTCACAATGATGGCGGCGCGGCTGCTGTCAATATCGCGAGCCGCGCCGTTGCCTTTTCTCTCACTTGAAGGGGATGGCGTACATCAACCCGCCCTTGGTCCAGGTGGCGTTGAGGCCGCGATCGAGCTTGAGCGGGCTATCCTTGCCGACATTGCGGTCAAAGATTTCGGCATAGTTGCCGCCGGCCTTGATCGCCTGCACCATCCATTTGTTGTCGAGCCCGAGCCGCGAGCCAAGATCGCCGGATGCGCCGAGCAGACGCTGGATCGCCGGCGTTGCGGACTTCGCCATTTCGTCGGCATTGGCCTGGGTGACGCCGAGTTCTTCCGCCTCAACCAGGCCGTAATGCAGCCAGGTGATGATGTCGCTCCACACTTCGTCGCCGTTGCGGGTGAAGGGGCCGAGCGGCTCCTTGCTGATCGTGGTCGGCAGCACGACGTAATCGGCTGCGTTCGGGGCTGCGGTCGCGACCGCACCGGCCAGCGCCGAAGCGTCCTGGGTCATCGCGTCGCAACGGCCGCCGAAAAACGTCTGGTACATGGTGTCGACGCGATCGAACACCAGCGGCTTCCACTCGATGCCATTGGCGCGGCCGTAATCGCCGAGCGTCACTTCATGGGTGGTGCCCTGCGCGACGCAGACGGTGGCGCCGTTCAGGCCCTTCAGATCCTTTACGCCGGTGTCCTTCTTCACGACAAAGCCCTGGCCGTCGTAGAAATTGACCGGTCCTTGCCGCAGGCCGAGCGTGACGCCGCGCAGGTAAGTCTGCGTCGAGTTGCGGTAGAGCACGTCGATCTCGCCGGACTGCAGCGCGGTGAAGCGGTTCTGCGCAGTCAGCGCGACGTAGCGCACCTTGCTGGGATCACCGAGCACGCCGGCGGCGAGCGCACGGCAATAATCGACGTCGAGCCCCTTGTAATTGCCTTGCGAGTCCGGCGCGGAGAACCCGGCAAAGCCGGCGCTGACGCCGCACACCAGCGTGCCGCGCTGCTTGACGGTATCGAGCGTTCCGGCTGTGGCCCCTGCAAGGGATACGGCGAGCAATCCTGTCGCAATGAGTATTTTCTTCATTTGGCTCCTCCTCCTAATGACCGACACTCTTCAAGGCGCTGTCTACGGCTAATCCCAACCGATCGACGATCATGTCGATGTGGTCTGATGTCGCGATATAGGGCGGCGCGAGCAGCACATGGTCGCCGCTCTTGCCGTCGGCGGTGCCGCCGGCCGGATAGCAGCCGAGGCCGCCTGCGAACGCGGCGGCCTTGATTTTCTGGTTGAGCTTGAGCGCGGGATCGAACGGCGTGCGACCAGCCCGATCGGCCACCAGTTCGATCGCCCAGAACAGGCCGCGGCCCCTGATGTCGCCGACGTGACGGTGATTGCCGAAGCGCTCGGTCAGGCGGCGCTCGAGCTGCGCGCCGCGGGCCTTCACCTGGTCGAGCAAATGCTCGTCGTCGATGATGCGCTGCACCTCGAGCGCGGCGGCGCAGGCGAGGGGATGGGCGAGATAGGTGTGGCCGTGCTGGAACGCGCCCGAGCCATTTCGGATGGTATCGACGATGTGCCCGCTGGCCAGCATCGCGCCGATCGGCTGATAACCGCCGCCCAGGCCCTTGGCGATGGCCTGGATGTCAGGTGCAATACCTTCCTGCTCCCAGGCATGCAGCGTGCCGGTGCGGCCCATGCCGCACATGACTTCGTCGAGTATCAGCAGGGCACCATGGCGAGTGCATATCTCGCGCACGGCCTTGAAGTAACCCTCCGGCGGCGGCACGCAGCCGGCGGTGGCGCCGACCACGGGCTCGGCAATGAACGCCGCCACGCTGTCGGGGCCGAGGCGCTGGAATTCAGCTTCCAGTTCGGCCGCCAGCCGCGCCACGAAATCCGCTTCCGATTCGTCGTCGCGCTTCTCGTGATAGGGAAACGCCGCGGTCACATGGCTGAACGCCGGCGACAGCAGCGGCGCGTAGGGCTCGCGGCGCCAGGCGTTGCCGCCCGCCGACAGCGCGCCGAGCGTATTGCCGTGATAGCTCTGGCGGCGCGCGATGAAGTGCTGGCGCTGCTTCTGCCCGATTTCGATGAAATATTGCCGCGCCAGCTTGATGCTGGCCTCGATCGCTTCCGACCCGCCGCTGACGAAGTAAGCATAGCCGAGGCCGCCGGGCTCATGTCCGACCAGCCGTTCCGCCAGTTCCTCGGCCGGTTCCGAAGAGAAGAACGCAGTGTGGGCGTAAGCGAGTTTGGAAGCCTGCTTCGCCATTGCTTCGATGACGCGCGGATGCTGATGGCCGAGACAGGACACCGCCGCGCCGCCCGAAGCATCGAGAATCTTGCGGCCATCTTCGGCGAACAGCCACACGCCATCGCCGCCGACTGCCTTCGGAGGGGTTTCGCGCAAGCTTCGATGCAGCACGCGGCTGGAGCGAGCGGTCATGATGGTCAGCCTTTCTCGGAAACGTATTGGGACATGGCGGCAAGCCGCGCCTCGGTCTCCTCGAGACGTCGCTTGGCGCCGGCGCCGCCGAGCACGAAGGTGACCGCGGCGAGCGACTGCGCGATCGCGATCGCGCCGGTGAGGCTCGGGAAGAATCCGGGCGAGGCCGCCGCCTCGTACAGCAGCAGATGATCGGCGCCTTCGGCCATCGGAGCCGCGACGGTGTCCGCGATCGCGATCAGCGTGGCGCCGGCGCGATGTGCCGCGCGCGCCGACAGCACGCTCGCGGTGGAGTAGGGTGCAAAGCCGATGACGATGACGGCGTCCCCTGCGCGGAAGGCGCCGAGGTCGAGATCCTCAGGGCCGGAACCGCCGACGAGTTGCACCGCGTCGGGCCGGAATAGCCGGAGCTGGTAGTTCAAGAGTTCCGCGACGCTGCGGCAGCTGCGAAAGCCCGCGATCCAGATACGATCCGCCGCATGCAACGCCTTGGCGGCATGGGCCACGGTGCCGGGCGAGATCCGCCCAAGGCCTGCGGCCTCGGCTTCGAGTTTTTCGGAAACCAGCGCCACATCAGCATTCGGGCCTTGCCGGCGAAGTCTGGTGCGGGCCGAGAAGGGCGAGGATTGCGCGGGCCGCCGCGCTTCCGTCAGCGCGGCGCGCAATTCATCCCAGCCGGAATAGCCGAGCGCCTTGGCTAGGCGGGTGAAGGAAGCAGGATCCGCGCCGGCGACCGCGGCCAGTTCCCGCATCGAGCGCGTGGTGGCGTCGTAATCATTGGCGGCGACGAAGCGCCCGACTTCCTGCAACCGCATCGGCAGCGAGGGCAGCGCGCTGCAGAGTTCGTTCAGCGGCGAAGATTTGGCTTGCGGCTCGGCCATGAAACAAATGTTGCACAAATCGAGATTTGGTGCAACATATGAAACGCGCTCGTGAGCGCATGGCCGAAGATCGCTGCTGGAAGGATCCTTGTGCTGTGACGACATCGCCGACCCGCCCGCCGCCCAGCCAAGGCTGGCGCATCTCCCTGAACGACCCGCGTTTCGCCGGACTGTTCTGGCAGATCGTGGTGGTCGCCATCGCGGTCGCGATCGTTGCCTGGCTCTGGTCGAACGCGGTCCATAACCTCTCGGTGCGCCGCATCTCCACCGGCTTCGCCTTCCTCGGCCGCGAGGCCGGGATGCCCATCGCCGATAGCTGGATCGCCTACAGCCCGAAAAACACCTATCTGCGCGCCTTCATCGTCGGCATCGTCAACACGCTGCGTGTCGCGGTGATCGGCATCGTACTGGCAACCGTGTTCGGCACCCTGATTGGCATCGCGCGATTGTCGTCGAACTGGCTGTTGTCGCGGCTCGCCGCAGTTTACGTCGAAGCGCTGCGCGACCTGCCGCTGCTGCTGCAATTGCTGTTCTGGTACGTGCTGATGCAGGGATTGCCGGCGGCGCGCGCGGCATGGAAGCCGATCGAGGGCGTGTTCCTCTCCAACCGCGGCCTGATCCTGCCGTCGATCCCGATCGAGGACGCCAACCTCTGGGTGATCGGCGCACTGGCGATCGGGTTGATCGCGCTCTATCTGCTGCGCCGTCGCTTGATCGCGCAGCAGATGCAGGATGGACGGCCGCGCCGGTTGTGGCCCTACGCGCTGGTGCTGGTGGTCGGATTGCCGGCGCTGGTATCTGTGGTGTCGGGTGCAAGCTGGAGCATCACGCTGCCCGAATTGCGCGGCTTCAATTTTGTCGGCGGATGGACGCTGTCGCCGGAATATTTCGCGCTGCTGATCGCGCTCGTCACCTACACCTCGGCCTTCATCGCCGAAATCGTGCGCAGCGGCATTCAGGCCGTACACCGGGGGCAGTGGGACGCTGCCCAGGCACTGGGCCTGCGCCGTAGCTTTGTGCTGCAGCAGATCGTGCTGCCGCAGGCGCTGCGGGTGATCATTCCGCCGATGACCAGCCAGTATCTGAACCTGACCAAGAACTCCTCGCTGGCGGTCGCGGTCGGCTATCAGGATATCGTGTCGATCGCCAACACGACGCTGAACCAGACCGGCCAGGCCATCGAAGCCATCGCGCTGATCATGATGGTGTTCCTCACCATCAGCCTCGGCATCAGCTTCTTCATGAACTGGTACAATGCGCGCATCGCGCTGGTGGAGCGCTGAGCGATGACGTCGATAGCAGATACACCGCAAGATCCGCTGCCCTACAGCCGGCCGCGCTCGCGCCGGACTTTTGGCGGCCGCGTCGTCGGATGGCTGCGCCAGAACCTGTTCAAGTCGATCCCCTCGGCGATCATCAGCCTGCTGCTGATCTTCGTGCTCGCGAAGGCCTGCGTCAGCTTCGTGCAATGGGGTTTCTGGAACGCGGTGTGGAGCGTCCCCGGCAGCGACACCAATTCATGCCGTGCCATCCGCGGGCTCGGCGCCTGCTGGGCCGTCATCCCCGAGAAATTCCGCTTCATCCTGTTCGGCACCTATCCGTTCGACCAGCAATGGCGGCCAGGGCTGGCCACGCTGACCTTTGTCGCGCTGTTCCTGCTGTCGAGCCGGCGCAGCCTCTGGCGCAAGGAACTCGTGCTGGTCTGGGTAGTCGCACTGCTCGTGATCGGGTTGTTGATGTGGGGCGGCATCTTCGGACTGCCGTTTGTCTCGCAGGATCGCTGGGGCGGACTGCCGGTGACGCTAATCCTCGCGACCTTCGGGCTCGCCTTCGGCTTCCCGCTTGGAATTCTGGTCGCGCTCGGCCGCCGTTCAAAATTGCCTGCGATCCGTTCGCTCTGCGTGCTCTATGTCGAACTGATCCGCGGCGTGCCGCTGATCAGCCTGTTGTTCATGGCGAGCGTGATGTTTCCGCTGTTCATGCCCGACGGCGTCAACATCGATAAATTGCTGCGGGCCCAGATTGCGTTCGTGCTCTATGCCGGCGCCTATCTGGCGGAAGTGGTCCGCGGCGGCCTGCAGGCGGTGCCGCGGGGGCAGTACGAGGCCGCCGAAGCGCTCGGCCTGTCCTACTGGAAGAAGAACGGCCTGATCGTCCTGCCGCAGGCGATCCGCCACGTGATCCCGCCGCTGGTGAACACCTTCATCGCCTTCTTCAAGGACACCAGCCTCGTCCTGATCATCGGCATCTTCGACCTCCTGACCACGGCGAAGACCGCGATCGTCGATCCGGCCTGGCAGTCGTTCAGCGTCGAGGTCTATATCTTCGTCGGCCTGATCTATTTTGTCTTCTGTTTCGCGATGTCGCGCTACAGCCGCAGCCTGGAGGCGCAGGCCGGGGCGCGGTGATTTGACCGCCCATTCCCCGAATTCCAGTGGGCCGAATGCAGGCCTGTGGTTAGCGCAAGCCGCCGGTCTTGGCCGAGCGGCTCAACCGTATTTCAGTTTCATGAACAGGATTCCGCCCGCCAATACCATGGTGACCGCATTACACGCGATCAGCGGCGCGTCTCCGGAAAGTAGGCCATACACGAGCCAAAGGAAGATGCCGAACACCAATAGGAGGAACATCCCGAGCGAGATGTCCTCCGTGGAGCGGGTCTTCCAGACCTTTGTGAACTGCGGCGCAAAGGCGAAGGTTGTGCACGCTGCGGCAGCAAACCCCAGCAGCTTGATTCCAATCGGTTCCATGCATGCATTGTAGCATGCGCGTCTAAAGATTTTGTCACACCATTATCGGATGAGGGGCTTGCTAATACTTGCCAACGTATCCGACGGCGAGCTTGCGACCGCAGCTTCGGTACGATAGTGCGGCAGCTGATTCTTGAGCGAGCAGCAAACGCATAGCGCGAGGCTGGCCCAGACCGCCGCACTGAAATAGAGCGACATCCAGGCAATCTCGTCCTTCCACTCGGCAAGGTCGTGCGTCACGACCCAGCGCGTGCTGACGTCACGGAGACCCTCGAGCGGCCCAAGAAGCTTGCTGCCATCCCCAACCTCGGTCCGCCATCGGTTCAGGTACATCGGGACGTCGATGGTCATGAGAAATGCCAGATAGGCGGCGATTCCGATGATGGCGACGATGAGGGCGAGGCGAACCGGGCCGTGAAACTCCGGTAGCAGGCGGCAAAGGCCAATCCCGACGACGAAGAAGGCGACAGCCCATATCGAATTTTCAATGGCGTTGCCCAAATAGTGCGTGGTCAGCACCGCATACCACGAGAAGCATTCCGCGATCACGATCAACGGCAAGATCACCCACGCGGCGTTCACGGTGGTGTCCGCGCCTGTCATCGTGCCGAGCTGGTACAGGATGATCGCCCATTGTGCCGCGAAGCAGATCTCGGCCACCGTCGCTACCGACCGGCCGACAACGACGCTCGAGAGCCAATGGTCAAACAAGCAGATCCGCTGGACATCCGCGCGCGGGAGGAACGAGCGGAAGGCACAGCCAAAAACATAGCCTGCACAGAGCAGCAGCATCAGCTCGATGCCGGACGTGCTGCCGAGACTGTCGGTAGGCTGTTCGTGGAGCCAACGGTACAGCAGGAACCAGACCGCGATATTTACGCCGCTGACGAGCGTCAGCAGAGCCCACCACCAGGCCAGGGGATTCGACCAGGCCAGGGTTCTTGGCAAGGAACTCGATGGCGCCCGCAATTCCAAACTCATCAACCGCTCCACATGTAACCGAACTGACACTGGTTCGTAGTAATTCTGTCACAAATTGTGGCGAATCACGACAAGAATTTGTGTCCGGCGGTCGCTTGCTGGGTGGATGGCGCGCGTCTTGGGTTAGTGCCGAGCGCGGGGGCGGGCGTCATGAGGGACCGTGACCTCGGATGCGCCGGTAAGCGAATTGCCCGACGGCTGCAAGAACATAGCCTACCAAAGCGAGTGCCGACCCGGCGGAGATCAGCACACCTTCCATGTAGTAACTTCCCGTCCCGAAGGTGAACGGACTCACATTTGTGACGATGACGCCGCCGCCAACTCCGGTGACCAGAAACGCCCCGCAGACGGGACGTTTGATCCATCGCCAATCGGCGAGCGCAAGCAGACCGCCGGCCATGACGACCGCTGCCCAGACCAAATAACGCGTCATGTCCTGAGACAAGTTATCGCCCTTTTTTCCTCTGGATCGATAGTAAGAGCGCGCCGAGATACTGCCCGCCGGCAATTTCTTGATCCACTTCTATCAACAACGCGTGTTGGATAGCCATGGGCCGCCACTGTTCTTGACAGATCAAGGCGCAGCCGTTTCCCTTGGAGCGCGCTCTCATCAGCTTCGGCCAATTGACATGCAAACCGAACCAGTCGTCAGGCGACGTGATCTGCTCTCGTTGATCGGTGCGATGGCCGGCAGCGCGGCGATGTATCACGCGATGACGAGCCTCGGCTTTGCGTCGGAATCCACCTACAAGGGGCCGATCAAGCTGCAAGGCGACCCGAAAGGCGCTTCCGTGCTCATTCTGGGCGCGGGACTGGCAGGGATGACGGCCGCGCTGGAATTGCGTCACGCCGGTTACAAGGTCCAGATCCTGGAATTCAACAGCCGCGCCGGCGGCCGCAACTGGACCTTGCGCGGCGGCGACAGTTTTACCGAGCTGGGCGGCTTCAAGCAGACCTGCGAATTCGAGCAGGGGCTCTACATCAATCCAGGCCCCTGGCGGATTCCCTATCACCACCGCGCGCTGCTCGATTACTGCCGGCGGCTTGGCGTTGCGCTCGAGCCCTTCATCCAGCTCAACCACAATGCCTACCTTCATGCCACGCGTGCGTTCGACGGAAAGCCGCAGCGGGTCCGCGCCATCAAGGCGGATTTTCAGGGGCAGGTGTCGGAACTGCTCGCCAAGGTGACGCAGCAGGGCAAGCTCGACGAGGCGGTATCCAAGGAGGATCAGGAAATCCTCTTGCAGGCGCTGCGGTCCTGGGGCGCGCTGGATCGCGACTACAAATATAATGCCAACCTCGTCTCCGCCGAATTCCGCGGCTACGCGCGCGATCCCGGCGGCGGGCTTGGTGGCGAACCGCTGCCGAGCGATCCCGTCGCGCTGTCGGACCTGCTGCGATCGCGGATCTGGCGCTATTTGCAGAGTTTCTCGCGCTACAATTTCCAGACCACGATGTTCCAGCCGGTCGGCGGCATGGACATGATCGGCAGGGCGTTCGCGCGCGAAGTCGGCGGTCTGATCCGCTACAACGCCAAGGTGACGGAGATCCGGCAGAACGACAGCGGCGTCACCGTCAGCTACGTGGATACGGTGAATCCGCAGGCGGTGCAGCAGGCGACCGCGGACTGGTGCGTCTGCACGATACCGTTGTCGATCCTCAGTCAGCTTTCGGTCGATGTCGGCACCGCCATGAAAAACGCCATCGACGCAGTTCCCTACGCGGGCTCGGTCAAGGTCGGGCTGCAGTTCAAGCGCCGCTTCTGGGAAGAGGACGAGGCGATCTACGGCGGCATCAGCTTCACTGATTTGCCGATCCGCCAGATTGCCTATCCCAACACCGGCTTCAATCGCACCGGGCGCGGCGTCCTGCTGGGCGCCTATCTGTTCGAAGGCGCGAACGCTTACGAATTCACGGCGATGCCGCCGGCCGAGCGGGTGGCGAGCGCAGTCGAGTTCGGCGCCATGATCCACCCCCAATACAAGAGTGAGTTTGAAAACGGCGTCGCGGTGGCCTGGCACCGCGTGCCCTTCACGCTGGGCTGCAGCGGCGAATGGAGCGATGCTGGACGGGCGGAGCATTTCCGCAATCTGTGCCAGATCGACGGGCGGATCGTCCTGGCTGGTGAGCATGCTTCCGACCTGCCGGCATGGCAGGAGGGAGCGATCCTGTCCTCGCTCGATGCCATCGCGCGGCTGCACGATCGGGTGGTGAGGACGTGATGAAGTTGGTGGCGCGTTCAAGAATGTGGAAGGTCGGCTGTACGGCACTGCTTGCGCTGCTGCCTGCGTCGGCAATGTTGGCGCAAGACAATCTCGCCAACCGCCGCACCTTCAGCTCGGGCTACCGGTTCGTCGAAATGACCGGCGAGGAATTGTTCGCCAATGTCTGCCAGGGCTGCCACATGCCCGATGCGGCAGGCGCGGCGGGCGCCGGGGCCTATCCGTCGCTTTCCGCCAACAAAAATCTGGAAGCCGGCGGATATCCGATCACCCTCATCGTCAAGGGCCGGCGCGGTATGCCGCCATTCGGCGACATGATGACCGATGGTCAGGTCGCTGCCGTCGTGAATTATGTCAGAACGCATTTCGGCAACAGCTACCAGGATGCGGTGACGGCCAAGGATGTCAGCGACGTGCGCAGGTAGCAGGGCGATCCGCGAACCAGGGGGAAACAGATGAAATTCGCGAAAATATTGCTGCTCGCCATGCTGCCGATGGCCGCAGCGCCTGCCGTGCGGGCCGATGTCATCAGGCACCCGATTCCCAACTCGACATTCCCGATCGCGCAAGCCGTGCAGGTTACCGGCAACGCCACCACCTATTATGTCAGCGGCCAGGTGCCGCCGGTCGCCAACAAGGACGCCGATCCGGCGACCGCGTCGGCCTATGGCGATACCAAGACGCAGACCGTCGGCGTCCTCAACAAGATCAAGGCCATTCTGGAAGGCCTTGGCCTTTCGATGGGCGACGTGGTCAAGATGCAGGTGTTTCTGGTGCACAGCGCCGCGGCGCCGATGGACTTCAAGGCCTTCATGGAAGGCTACACCCAGTTTTTCGGCGGCAGCCAGCCCAATCTGCCGGCCCGCTCCGTTGTTGGCGTCGCAGCGCTCGCCAATCCGGGCTTCCTGGTCGAGATCGAAGTGGTCGCGGTGAAGGACGCGAAATAAGCCGGGTTGCTCAGCGGAAACGGAGGAGCTTGCACGCTTGCCAAAGCGCGCGCCGCCTGTCTCAATTCCGCCCCGTCAACGTCGACGATTGGAGAGCAGGATGTCCCGAAACCTCAGCTGGAAAATTGCGTCCATCCTGCTCTCGACGGCATTTGTCGCCACCGGCGCCGCGGCGGACGGATTGAGCCCGCAACAGCAGCTCGCCCACGACATCTACCAGGAGCTGGTCGAGATCAACACGGTGACCGCGACCGGTGACACCGCCAAGGCTGCGGAAGCGATGGCGGCGCGGCTTCGCGCTGCCGGATTTGCGGAGGCCGACGTTCACGCTTTCTCGCCGGCGCCGAAGAAGGGCAATCTGGTGGCGCGGCTGCACGGTAGCGGCGCGCGCAAGCCTATCCTCCTCGTTGCGCATCTCGACGTCGTGCCGGCCAACCGCGAGGACTGGTCGGTCGATCCGTTCAAGCTGATCGAGAAGGACGGCTACTACTATGCGCGCGGCAGCGGCGACGACAAATATATGGCCGCGGCTTTCGTCGCCAATTTGATTCGCTACAAGAGTGAAGGCTACAAGCCGGACCGCGACATCATCCTGGCGCTCGAGACCGACGAAGAAATTCTCGATCGCGACGGCCTCGGCATCCAGTGGCTCTTGAAAAATCACCGCGACCTGATCGACGCCGAATTCGCGCTGAACGAGGGCGGCCCGGTCGGAATGAAGGACGGCAAGGCGATCAGGAACAGCGTCCAGACCAGCGAAAAAGTGTCGGTCATCTATCAGCTCGAGGTGAAAAATCGCGGCGGTCACAGCGCGGTGCCGATGAAGGACAACGCGATCTATCGCCTGTCGGAGGGGCTGGTTCGGCTCTCCAAATTCAGCTTCCCGCTGAGCCTCAATGAAACGACGCGCGCCTATTTCGGGCGGGTAGCCCAGTCCGGGAGCGAACCAAACGCAGCCGATATTCGCGCAGTGCTGTCCGACCCTCCGGACGCTGCTGCGGTGGCTCGGCTCTCGGCCAATCCCGGTTACAACGCGCAGCTACGCACCACCTGCGTCGCCACCATGCTCGACGCCGGACAGGCCGTGAATGCGCTTCCTCAACTGGCCGGCGCCAAGGTGAATTGCCGCATCATGCCTGGAGAATCAATCGATGGCGTCACGGCGACGCTGGAGCGCGTGCTCGACGACGACCAGATCAAGGTCACCAAGCTTGAGCAGACCGCGCCAAGTGCGCCGTCGCCGCTCAATGAGGAGATCCTGGGTTCGATCGAAAAGCTGTCGCACGAATTCTGGCCGACCGCGATGGTGCTGCCGATCATGAGCGCCGGCGCCACCGATGGCAGCTATCTGCGCAACGCGGGAATACCGACTTACGGTCACTCCGGCCTCGCCGGCGACGTCAATGACTCCCGCATCCACGGCAACGACGAGCGTGTCCCCATAAAGTCGTTCTACGAAGGTCAGGAATATCTCTATCGCCTGGTGAAGATGCTGTCGGGCGGTGCGTCCTGATGCAATCGCGATCCAAAACACGCGTCGCGGTTGCCGGCCTCGGCTCGATCGGAGCTGAGGTGGCTAGGGAATTGGACCGTGGCATCGAGGGCCTGGTCCTGACAGCGGTGGCGTCACAGAACCCGGACAAACATCGCTCCTGGCTGGCCGAGTTGAAGGCGCCACCACAGGTGCTGCCAATCGAACAGCTCGCCGAGGCCGCCGACATCGTTGTCGAATGTGCCCCGAGCAAGCTGGTCAGGTCGATCGTCGCGCCGGTGGTCTCACGCGGCAAGACCGCGATCGTGCTCAGCGTCGGCGCGCTGCTCGAAAATGAGGACCTCATCGGGCTGGCGAAAGATAATGGCGGCCAGATCATCGTGCCGACCGGCGCGCTGATCGGGCTCGACGCGGTGACGGCCGCTGCGGTCGGCATCATCCATTCGGTCCGTCTGGTGACGCGGAAGCCGATCGTCGGGCTCGTCGGTGCGCCGCATCTGGTCGAGAACAAGATCGACATTGAGGGCATCACCGAGCCGCTGCGAATATTCGAGGGCACGGCGCGCCAGGCCGCCAAGGGTTTTCCCGCCAATCTGAATGTCGCTGTCGCGCTGTCGCTGGCCGGCATCGGCCCCGACAAGACGCGGGTCGAGATCTGGGCCGACCCGACGGTCACGCGCAACACGCACAGCATCGAGGTCGATTCCGATTCCGCGCGCTTTTCGATGACCATCGAAAACATTCCGTCGGAAAATCCGCGAACGGGCCGGATCACCGCGCTTTCGGTGATCGCCTGCCTGCGCAAGCAGCGTGCTTCGCTGCGCATCGGGACTTGAACGTCAGGCCAACATGCAGATCAAACCGGATGACGTGCTGCTGATCATCGATGTGCAGAATGATTTCTGCCCGGGTGGCGCGCTGGCCGTGGCCGATGGCGATGCGGTCGTGCCCGTCGTCAACCGGCTCGCGCAGCACTTCGACCATGTGGTGCTGACGCAGGATTGGCATCCGCCCGGCCACAGTTCCTTTGCGACGTCGCATGCAGCCTCAGTGCCGTTCGAAACCATCACGATGCCCTATGGTCCGCAGACGCTGTGGCCGGATCATTGCGTGCAGGGGACGCCCGGCGCGGCGTTTCATCCGCGATTGGTGACAGAGAAAGCGGAGCTCGTGATCCGAAAGGGCTTTCGTCCCGCAATCGATTCCTACTCCGCGTTTTTTGAGAACGACCGCACCACGCCGACGGGGCTATCGGGCTATCTGCGCGAGCGCGGCCTGAAGCGGATATTCATGGCCGGACTCGCGACTGATTTTTGCGTCAATTATTCCGCGCTGGATGCGCGCCGGCTTGGCTTCGATACGGTGGTGGTCGGATCAGCGTGCCGGGCGATCGATCTGGCGGGCTCGCTGGCGGCGGCGCAGGCGGCGATGGAAGCGGCCGGCGTGCAGGCGATCGATGATCTCGGCTAGACCCGGACGCGGCCAAAAACCATTGTTTTGATTGGCCTTTTGTTCTAATCCCTCGCCGTTATCAGCGTTCGAACGGAGACCTTGTGTCAGGACCAGACTTAACGATCGGCACGCGCAAGAGCACGATGGCGCTGGCGCAGACGGAGGAGGTCGCGCGGCTGCTGCGCGCTTCCGCGCCGGACCTCAAGGTCGAGATCGTCAAGTTCGAAACCCGCGGTGACCAGGACCAGACCAGCAAATTGCTGCGCCATGGCGGCAAGGGCGGCGCGTTCGTCGCCGAAATCCGCGCCGCAATGCGCGCAGGCAAATTGCATGCGGCGATGCATTCGCTGAAGGACGTGCCCGGCAACGAAGAGACGCCGGGCCTCGTCATCGCCGCGACCCTGCCGCGCGATGCCGCCAATGATTGCCTGGTGCTGCGCCCCGGCCTGTCGCTCGACAATTTTCGCGCCGCGCACGGCAAGGGGTTCAAGATCGGCACCAACGCGGTGCGCCGCGCGGCCTATCTGCGCCGGCTGTTCCCCGAGGCCAAGTGATCCATTACCGCGGCGCCGCCGACACGCGCGTGGCAAAACTCGACCGTGGCGACAAGCAGCGGCTTCCCGGCGGCGGCGAGGTCGGCCCGGCGGATGCGCTGGTGATGGCGCGCTCAGGGCTCGTGCGCATCGGCATGACGTCGCGGATCGCGTATGATTTCTCGGTCGATGAGATGCTGCCGGCAGTCGGGCAGGGCATCGTTGCGGTCGAATGTGCCGAGAAAAATTTTGCGACGCGCGAGTATTTGGCGAAAATCGAGGACGCGCATTCGCGCCTCGCCGCGGAAGCCGAACGCGAGGTGCTGTGGGTACTCAACGGCCACTGCAACTCGCCGATCGCCGGCTATGCAACGTTGGCCGGTGGCGAGATGACCTTGCGGGCATCGGTGCTGGATGAAACCGGCGATCGCTTCATGGAGGTGACGCGAAGCGGCGCTGCTGACCGACCGCGCGAACTCGGCCGCGCGGTCGGCCTCGAACTGCTCGACAAGGGTGCGGCCGAGATCATTGCCCGTACCCGGCCGGAGGACGATCAGGACTGACCGCGCAACGGCCAGTGTCCGATGATCCGGAAGCGGGATGCCTCCTCGTCCTGACGAAATAGTGCGATCCGGTCGATCGCGATCGTGTTGATGCCGGTTGCAACAAAACGATCCCGCAGCCAGCCAACGATCGGTTCACGCCGCTCGGCGCCCAGTCTGCCGGTCAGCGTCATGTGGAAACGAAATTCTTCCATCACGTAGGGATAGCCCCAGCGATCGAGATAGTCGCGCTGCCTCGGCGTGAGCTTGTCCGGATTTCGCCGTGCGCGATCCTCCGGCGTGAGCGGCGCGCGGAAGGCATCGAAGTCGCGCGTCGCGTCAGTGGCAAGTTGCAGTACTTCTTCCGATGGCCGCGATGGAATGACGGCGATGAAGCCGCTGATCGAATCGACGATGGGCGCGATGATCGGAATACGCCGCGCTGTGGCAGCGAAAACTTCACAAGCAGCAGTGAGCTGAACTTCGGTCTTGCCGTCTGCCAGCGCCATCGGCGCTTTCAGCGTGGCGTGAAAGCCGTATTTTCGGGGATCCTGCGTCAGCTCGCGCCAGTCCGGCGTAACGCCGTCCGGAAAGGGCAGGTCGTCGCCGCCATAGGCGTCGTAGCCGAGCATCTGCGCGCCGAAGCGATCGAGCGCGCTGTCGGGCGTCGGAGCGTAATAGATCGCGTAACGGGGATAATTTGCCATTTAATCAGAATAGAGTGGCGTCAGGCGGCTGCAACCGCCTTGCGTGAGGCGATGGTGGAATGGACCAGGCGGTTCGCATCCGCCAGATGCACAAGCTGACCTGCGGCAATGACTGCGACGACGCGTGGTCGCAAAGCCACGCGGTCATCAACCAGGATAATGTCGGCGCGGCGGCCCTGAGCGATCACACCGCGATCTTCAAGGCCGGCCGCGCGCGCAGGCGCAGCCGAGATCAAATCCCAGGCCTTCGCCAGCGGCAGAATTCCATCGGCGGCGAGACGAAACGCTGCCAGCAGTGGCGCGGGATAGTAATAGTCCGATGCCAGCACCGAACACAGGCCCTTGGCGATCATGTCGGATGCCTTGGTCCATCCGGTATGGCTGCCGCCGCGCACCACGTTGGGCGCACCGAACACGATGAAGTCGCCGGCGGCCGCCGCCTCGCGCGCGGTTTCCTCGTTGACCGGGAATTCGGCGATGCTGACGCCCTGCGCGCGAAACGCCGAACGCATCGCCGGGCTCTCGTCGTCATGCGAGAGCATCCGGACGTTAGCCTGTCGAGCCGCCTGCGCCAGGCGGTCGATCGATGCCGGAACGTCATCCGCGCGGGAAACGACGCGCTCTACCAGCGCATCGAACGCTTCGCCGGAGAGTCCGGTGCGTTCGACCATGCGGCTGCGTCTGTGCGGCTTCTCCAGGCTGGCAACGGTCGCGTGCATGTGATCGTTAAAGGCGAACAGATCGATGCGGCCTTCCGCCAGCCACGTCATGATTTCGGTTTCGGCGTCGAGATTGTAGGTCTCCTGGCGCAGATGGAAGCGGGTGTCCGCCGCAAGCTGCGGCCGCATCAATTCGATCGCGTCAAGCAAGCGCCCGGCATTTTCGCCGCTGCGCAGGCCCGGCTCCCAGGACCAGGTGGTGGCATGATAGACGGTCGTGATGCCGTTGGAGATCGCCTGCTTGTCGCTGTCGGCAAGCGCCACGTCGATCGGGAAATCGACGCCCGGGCGGGGCATCATCTGCCGCTCGAACGCATCGCCATGCAGGTCGACGATGCCTGGCAGCACCAGCAGGCCGTCTGCATCGAGGTGCACCGAAGCGCGGCCATGGTCGGTGCCCACCGCGCCGATCTCGCGGCCAGCGATACGCAGCGATGTCTCGACGATCTCGTCACCGACCAGCGTGCGGCCGCCTTGGATCGAAAGTTCGGTCACCATATTGCGCTCCGGCGCTTGGCTTTTGGGCCGGCAGAGCCGCCGGCCGCTTCGTATTTGGCGAGAAAGTCCTCGATACCGAGCTTGCGGAAATCAGGCAAGGCGCGACGCAGTGTCTCGTGATCCCAGTCCCACCATGCCAGCGCCGCCAGCCGGCCCGTGACGTCTTCCGGAAACCGCCGCTTGATCGGTCGGGCCGGATTGCCTGCCACGATGGTGTAGGCCGGCACGTCCTTGGTCACGATAGCGCCGGCCGCGACCACGGCGCCGGTGCCGACCGACCGGCCCGGCAGCACGATCGCGCCATGGCCGATCCAGACATCGTGGCCGATATGAACGCGATGTTCGCGCCGCCATTCGAAGAAGGAGGCGTCGTCGGTTTCGCCTTCGAAATAGGCGCTGGCGCGATAGGTGAAGTGAGCCTGCGACGCGCGATGCATCGGATGATTGCCGGGATTGATCCGGGTCATCGCCGCGATCGAGCAGAACTTTCCGATCGTGGTGTAGGTGATCTGGCTGTCGTTCACGACGTAGGAATAGTCGCCCATGGCGACGTCGAGCAGCATGGTGCGCGCGCCGACCTCGGTAAAGGCGCCGAGCTGGCTCTCGCGCACGGAGGCGCTGGGGTCGATGGTCGGTACCACGGAGAGCATCTTGCCGGCCATTAGCGCCTCCAACATCGATACAGGCTCAAGGAAGAGCGCACGTCATCGATGCGACTTAATGACAGTGTCATGACGAAACCATAACGGCGGTCGCGGGTGTGGGCGATTGCCGCACCGCGGCGGCAGCGTCACACAACTGTTAAATCCCGGCGTTAGCGATGGACCAAGACTACGCGGTTGGAGCATTGCATGCTGGTGGTGGAAGGTTTGACGTGCCGTTTCGGCACAAAAGCCGCAGTCGACAATGCCTCGTTTTCGGTCGCGCCCGGCAGTTTCGTTGGCGTGATCGGCCGCTCCGGCGCCGGCAAATCGACCCTGCTGCGGATGATCAACCGCCTCGCCGATCCGACCCAGGGCCGCATCCTGTTTGAAGGCGTCGATGTCACCGCGCTGCGCGGCAAGGATTTGCGGCAGTGGCGGGCGCGCTCGGCCATGATCTTCCAGCAATTCAACCTGGTCGGCCGGCTCGACGTCCTGACCAACGTGCTGATGGGCCGGCTTGCGACCATCCCGTCCTGGCGCTCGCTGACGCAGGCCTGGCCGGAGCAGGACAGGGCGCTGGCGCTGTCGGCGCTCGAGCAGTTCGACATGGCGCAGCTCGCGGCGCAGCGCGCCGACCAGCTTTCCGGTGGCCAGCAGCAGCGCGTCGCGATCGCACGCGCACTGGTGCAGGAGCCCGACATCATCCTGGCCGACGAGCCGATCGCCTCGCTCGACCCGCGCAACACCAGGATCGTGATGGATGCGCTGCTGCGCATCAACAAGCACTTCGGCATCACCGTGCTCTGCAATCTGCACTCGCTCGATCTGGCGCGGAGCTATTGCGACCGCCTGATCGGCATGTCGGCCGGGCGCGTGGTGTTCGACGGCGCGCCGGCTGCGCTGACCGATCTCATCGCGCGCGAACTCTACGATCTCGAGGCCAACGACGTCATGGGCACAGCGCCGCGGCCTGCGCCCGACGCTGCAACTGTTCCGGCGCTCGGCACCGCTGCCGCGGCCTGAGCTTCGTTTCCGTACAGGGAAGGCCGCTTGCAAACCTGCAATCGGCCGATAGGCGTTACTACAACAAGAGGGCACATCATGATCACTCGTCGCATCGTTCTGGCCGGCGCCGCCGCGCTGGCGTTCACCGCATCCGCTTCCGCCGAAGACTGGAAGGCTAAATATCCGGAAATCACCTTTGCCGTGATCCCGAACGAGAACGGCTCGGGCGTGACCGAGCGCTACACGCCGTTCGTGAACTATCTGTCGAAAGAGCTCGGTATCAAGGTCAACCTGCGCATCGCCAACGATTATGCGGCCGTGATCGAGGGACAGCGCGCCGGCAACATCCATATCGGCTATTACGGCCCGGCTTCGTTCGCCCGCGCCCGGCTCACCGGGGTGAAGACCGACGCTTTCGTGATCGACGTCAACGCCGACGGCTCCAAGGGCTATTATTCGGTGTTCTACGTGCTGGCCAAGGGCCCGTACCAGAAGATCGAAGAGCTCAAGGGCAAGAACCTCGGCCTGGTCGACCCGAACTCGACCTCCGGCAACAACATGCCGCGCTTCAAGCTGAACCAGATGGGCATGGATCCCGATGCCTATTTCTCCAAGGTGATCTTCACCGGCAGCCACGAGAATGCCGTGCTGGCGCTGGCACAGGGAACGGTCGATGTGGCCGCCAACTGGTGGAACGCCGACGACGATTCGAACCTCACCCGCATGCTCAACAAGAACATGGTCAAGTCGAGCGACGGCACGCCGCTGAAGAAGGAAGACTTCCGCATCATCCTGAAGTCGGATCTCATCATCAACTCGCCCTACGCCTATCTCAGCGATCTGCCGGATGACATGAAGGCCGCGATCAAGCAGGCGTTCCTCGACGCGTCGACGAAGGACGCGGAAGCCTTCAAGAAGCTGTCCGACGGCAAGAACCTGCCCTGGCAGCCGATCGGCAATGCCGACTACGACAAGACCATCGAATTGATCAAGTTCGTCGACCAGCTGCGCAAGAAGGCGTCCTGATCGATTGGCGCTGAACAACGAGGCCGGGTCACGAGCGACCCGGCCTTTTTCTTTTACAGCCTAATCCGGGTGCACGCATAAATGGCGACCGCCGTATCCATTCTTCCAGCCCAGCAACTGGCGGTGTTCAATGATGCCTATCGCAAGGCGGTCGCGCGCAAGCGGCTGAAGACGACGCTGGCCGCGGCGGTGTTCTTCGCGGCACTCGTCATCGCCGCTGTTGGCGCCGAGGTAAACCTGCGCACCTTCTTCACCTATTTCGGAAACTTCGTCAGCTATTTCGATCGTATCCTGACGCTGGAAAGCGGTTCCAGGGTCTGGACCGATTTCGGCGAATGGTTCTGGGGCTGGAAAAAGTGGCTGCGCTTGCTCGGCGAGACCATCCTGATCAGCTATGTCGGCACGCTGATCGGCGCGGTGTTTGCGTTTGGGTTGAACTTCCTCGCCGCCGAAAACACCTCGCCGGCGCCGTGGCTGCGCTTCGCCATCCGCCGCCTGCTGGAGTTCGCCCGCACCGTTCCCGGCATCGTGTTCGCGCTGATCTTCGTGATCGCCTTCGGCCTTGGGCCGATGGCTGGCGTGCTGGCGATCGCGATCCACTCTACCGGCGCGCTCGGAAAGCAGTTTTCCGAGATCGTGGAGAATGCCGACATGAAGCCGGTGGAGGGCGTGCGGTCGACCGGTGCAAGCTGGATGTCCTGCATGCGTTTTGCGATCTTGCCGCAGGTCGTGGCGGGTTATGCGAGCTACGCGCTGCTGCGCTTTGAGATCAATGTCCGCGAGGCCTCCGTGATGGGCTTCGTCGGCGCCGGCGGCATCGGGCAGGAACTCGTGGTCGCGATCCGCAAGTTCTACTATTCCGACGTCAGCGCGATCCTGGTGACGATCATCATTACAGTCTTTGTCATCGATATCGGTACGGGCTGGCTACGCGCCCAATTATTCGGCAAGGACGCGCGCACATGAGCCAGTTGCCGAAGCCCGATCAGGCACAGCTGCGGGCAAAATATCCTGACGTATTCGCAAGACCCGCGGCAGCCCGCCTGGCGACGCCGACGGTGATATCAGCCGCCCTCGCGATCTTCATCTTCGGGCTCGTCGATCTCGACTTTTCGCCGGCAAGGCTGATCTCCGGGCTGAGCCAGCTCGGCTGGATCACCATGATGATGATCCCACCCGATCCCGGCTCGTCGTTGCCGCTTTATCTTTCCGCCCTTGGTGAGACGCTGTCGATCGCGCTGCTCGGCACCACCATCGCCGCGATCCTGGCGCTGCCGGTCAGCCTGCTCGCGGCACGGAACATCATTCCCTCGAATATCATCCGCTTTCCGGTACGGCGCTTCCTGGATTCGATCCGCGGCGTCGATACGCTGATCTGGGCGCTGGTGTGGATCAACGTCGTCGGCCTCGGCCCGTTCGCGGGCGTACTGGCGATCGCTGTTTCTGATTTCGGTGCGTTCGGGAAACTGTTCTCCGAGGCGATCGAGGCCGCCGACAAGAAGCAGGTCGAAGGCATCAGAGCCTCCGGCGGCAGTGCTCTGCACGAGATCCGCTTCGGCCTGATGCCGCAGGTGCTGCCTGTCATCGCAGGCCAGGTGCTCTATTTCATCGAGTCCAACACGCGCTCGGCCACCATCATCGGCATCGTCGGCGCCGGCGGTATCGGCCTGCAACTCGCCGAGCAGATCCGCGTGCTGGAGTGGCAAAAAGTGTCGTTTCTGATCCTGATGATTTTGATCGCGGTCGCCGCGATCGACTGGATCTCCAGCAAGCTGCGCTTTGCGATCATCGGCCAGCGCGCGGTGGCCTAGGCTCAGGTATTCTCCACCAAAAACTCGACGCGCTCGGCGGCAAAGCGCGAGCGCTTTGTCACCAGCGGCTTGCCGTCGACGTCGACGTCGGTGCTGTCGACCACGAGCACGGGACGCCCGAGTGCAAGATCCAGCCGCGCGGCGTCGGTGGCGTCGGCAATGGCCGCAGTGATCTTGCTCGATCCCCGTCGATAGTCGCGGATACCAAAATGCGCTAGCAGCTTGGTCATCGAGCGGGTGTTGGCGAACACGCGCCCGGCCTCCGGAAAACGCTCGGCCGAGAGCCAGGTGGTAGAGACGCAGATCGGCGTGCGATCGGCGAACCGCACCGATTCGATCCGGATCAGCGGTGTACCGGTCTTCAGGCCAAGCGCCCGCGCGACTTCGCGCGTCGCGACATCATCCGATGCCTCGATCAACTGTCCCCGCGGTTCCTGGCCGCCGGCACCGACGATTTCGGAAAATCGCGTCCGCGAGCGCAGGGGATAAGCGAGACGCGGCGCCTCGACATAGGTTCCGCTGCCGCGCTCGGCGCGCACCAGCCCGCGTTCGGCCAGCGCCGCCAGTGCCCGACGCACCGTGTGGCGGTTTACCCGATAGGTCTCCGCGATCTCCATCTCGCCCGGCAGCTTTTCGCCCGCGGCAAAGCGGCCGTCGGCGATGCCGCGTTCGATGCCGTCGGCGACCTGGCGCCACAGCGCCACGCCGGTAATAGCGTCCTGCATGCTCATGACGTGGAACCTAGCATGGAAGCTGTGCGGAAAATCATTCGTTTGTCACGAAACAGTCATGGCGTTTCATTATCAAGTTGTCTAGTATCATAGACAACTTGATTCCGGCAAGGGCGCTATGAGTTTGACCAATCAGAACCCGAAGCAGGCGCAGCGCAAGGCCGCGATGGCGGTGCTCGCGCATTCCGACGCGGCCGAGATATCCGGCCGCCTCGAGGCGATCGCATTGCCCGCGCATGAAGATTTGCGGGAGCCGGAAAACGGTCTCGTGATGGTGCGCGGCCGCATCGGCGGCGATGGTGCACCGTTCAATCTCGGCGAAGCCACGGTCTCGCGGGCGGCGGTGCGCCTTGCAACCGGCGAAGTCGGCTTCGGCTACACGCTCGGGCGGGACGGCACGAAGGCGCGGATGATCGCGCTGTGTGATGCCATGGTGCAGTCGGATCAATTCGCGGGAACAATCGAGACGCAGGTGATCGCGCCGCTGCGTGCAGCGATGACCGCGGAACGGAACCGGAAGGCTGCGGAAGCTGCGGCGACGCGGGTCGATTTCTATACGCTGGTGCGCGGGGAAGGGTGACAGATGACAACGGTTGCCGAACTACCCGCAGCGTTTGCCGACAAGGTGTTGTCGGCGCAATCGACGTTCCGTTCCGTGATGGATGCGATGGCGCGCCCTGGCAGCGTGCAGCGCATTACCGCGACGGTTGGCGCACCCGATGGCGTGATGCGCGGCACCGCGGCGATCGCGCTGACGCTGTTCGATCACGATACGCCGATCTGGCTCGACGCCGCGATGTCCGGGACGTGCCATATCGCCAAATGGCTGAAGTTCCACACCAGCGCGCCGGTCGTCAGCGATTCCTCGATCTGCAGCTTTGCGCTGATCGGAGATGCGAAGGCGCTTCCGGCGCTGGATCGCTTCCCGTTCGGCAGCAACGAATATCCGGACCGTTCGGCCACGCTGATCCTGCAGGTCGAAAGCCTGACGCAGGGGCCGGCGTTTGAGCTGCGCGGTCCCGGCATCGACGGCTCGGCGTTGCTGCAGGCGATGATCCAGCCACACGACCTGTTCGACCGGCTCGCCATCAACGCCACGCTGTTTCCGCGCGGCATCGATGTCGTGCTGGTCCATGACGATTGCATCGTCGCCATACCGCGCACCACGCGGCTGGTCGCGAGAGGAGCCTAAGACATGTACGTTGCCGTCAAGGGAGGCGAGCGCGCTATCGAGAACGCCCACCGTCTGCTGGCGCATGAGCGCCGCGGCGATCGCGAGGTGCCCGAAGTTTCGCTCTCGCAAATCTCGGAACAGCTATCGCTCGGCGTCGATCGGGTCATGACCGAAGGATCGCTGTATGACCGCGAACTCGCCGCGCTTGCCATCAAGCAGGCGCGTGGCGACATGATCGAGGCAATCTTCCTGGTGCGTGCCTTTCGCGCCACCTTGCCGCGCTTCGGTGCGACCGAGCCGGTCGATACCGGGCAGATGCAGGTGCGGCGGCGAATCTCCTCGACCTTCAAGGACATTCCCGGCGGCCAGATTCTCGGGCCGACCTTCGACTATACCCATCGCCTGCTCGATCCGCAGCTCGCCGAGGGTTTTGCGCCCGAGCTGCCTGCGACCAGTGAGGCATCACTTGCGGCGACACCGCGCGTCACCGATATTCTTGGCCGCGACGGCCTGATCGAGCCGTCGCCGCAAGCCGATGCCGATGTGCCAGTCGGCGATCTCACCCGCGAGCCGCTCAGCTTTCCGGCCGACCGCGATCTGCGGCTGCAAAATCTGGCGCGGGCCGATGAAGGCTTTCTGCTCGCGCTCGGCTACTCCTCGCAGCGCGGCTACGGCCGCAATCACCCGTTTGCCGGCGAAATCCGCTTCGGCGAAGTCGAGGTGGAGTTTTTCGCCGAAGATGCCGGCTTTGCGGTACCGCTCGGGTCGATCGAATTGACCGAGTGCCAGATGGTCAACCAGTTCAAGGGGTCGGCGACGGAAGCGCCGTGCTTTACTCGTGGCTACGGCCTCGCCTTCGGCCAGAGCGAGCGCAAGACCATGTCGATGGCGCTAGTGGATCGCACCTTGCGCGCGCGCGAACTCGGCGAGGAGGTGATCGCGCCCGCCCAGGACGAAGAATTCGTGATGTCGCATTCCGATAATGTGCAGGCGACCGGCTTCGTCGAGCATCTGAAGCTGCCGCATTATGTCGACTTTCAGTCCGAGCTCGGGTTGTTGCGCAAATTGCGCAAGGAGTTTGCCGAAGCCGCCGAAGTCGAGCCGATGAAGGAGGCCGCCGAATGAACGCGCCGGCTTATAACTTCGCCTATCTCGACGAGCAGACGAAACGGATGATCCGTCGCGCGATCCTGAAAGCGATCGCGATCCCCGGGTATCAGGTGCCGTTTGCCAGCCGCGAAATGCCGATGCCCTACGGCTGGGGCACCGGCGGCGTGCAGGTGACCGCGGCGATCCTGGGCCCCGATGACGTGCTGAAGGTGATCGACCAGGGTTCCGACGACACCACGAACGCGATCTCGATCCGCAAATTCTTCGGCAAGACCGCGGGCGTCGCGACCACGACCTCGCACGGCCGATGCCACGGTGATCCAGACCCGGCACCGCATTCCCGAAGCGCCGCTGCATGGCGGGCAGGTGCTGGTCTATCAGGTACCGATCCCGGAACCGCTGCGTTTCCTCGAGCCGCGCGAGACCGAAACGCGGCGCATGCATGCGCTTGGCGAATACGGGTTGATGCACGTCAAGCTCTACGAGGACATCGCCCGCTTCGGCCACATCGCGACCTCCTACGCCTACCCGGTGAAGGTGAACGCGCGCTACGTGATGGACCCGTCGCCGACGCCGAAATTCGACAATCCGAAGATGGACAATTGTCCGGCGCTGCAATTGTTCGGTGCCGGCCGCGAGAAGCGGATCTATGCGATCCCGCCGCATACGAAGGTTGTTTCGCTCGATTTCGAGGACCATCCGTTCACGCGCTATCGTTTTGACGCGCCCTGCGCGCTGTGCGGAGCCGATGACTCCTATCTCGATGAGATTGTCACCGACGACCAGGGCGGGCGGATGTTCGTTTGCTCCGACACCGATTACTGCGAAGGGCGTCAGGCGGCCGGTCACCACGGCACCGAGAGTGCGGCGCCGCACAAGGAGAGGGCGCATGGCTGAGCCTTCAGGCGCCAACAACGATCAACCGCTGCTGCTCGCAGACGGGCTGGCCAAAAACTACGGCCGGTTGACCGCCTGCCGCGACGTATCATTTGCGCTTTATCCCGGTGAAGTGCTGGCGATCGTCGGCGAGTCCGGTTCGGGCAAGACCACGCTGCTGCAGCTCTTGTCGGCACAGCTCGCGCCAAGTGCAGGCACCGTCTCCTACCGGATGCGCGATGGCGTGTTGCGCGATCTCGCAGCACTCGGCGAGGCCGAACGACGTTTCCTGTTCCGCACCGACTGGGGCTATGTGCACCAGGACCCGGCGCAGGGCTTGCGCATGGCGGTCTCCGCCGGCGCCAATGTCGGCGAGCGGCTGATGGCTGTCGGGTGGAATCACTACGGCCGCATCCGCGATACCGCCTCCTCCTGGCTGGAGCGGGTCGAGATCGACGTCGGCCGCATCGACGACGCGCCAAAGACCTATTCCGGCGGCATGCGACAACGATTGCAGATCGCGCGCAATCTCGTCACCGAGCCGCGGCTGGTGTTCATGGACGAGCCGACCGGCGGGCTCGACGTGTCGGTGCAGGCGCGTCTGCTCGACCTGATGCGCAATCTGGTCAGCGAGCTGAACCTTGCCGCGATCGTCGTTACGCATGATCTCGCGGTGGCGCGGCTATTGTCGCATCGGGTGATGGTGATGAAGGGCGGTCGCGTCATCGAAACCGGCCTGACCGACCAGGTGCTCGACGATCCCCGCGAGCCCTACACGCAA
Source organism: uncultured Alphaproteobacteria bacterium (assembly GCA_963774775.1). Classification (GTDB taxonomy): domain Bacteria; phylum Pseudomonadota; class Alphaproteobacteria; order Rhizobiales; family Xanthobacteraceae; genus Bradyrhizobium. The sequence goes on along the minus strand of CAVZGZ010000009.1, from coordinate 62,530 downwards.
TTGCTCGTCTCCTCGATTCTGCCGCCATGAGTGCACCAATGACTGCGATGATCGACATTTCGAACGCGGAAAAGACCTTCATCATGCATCTGCAGGGTGGGGTCGAATTGCCTGTCGTGCGCGGCGTCTCCTTCGATGTCGAACCGGGTGAATGCGTGGTGCTGTCGGGACCGTCGGGCGCCGGCAAATCCTCGATCCTGAAGATGATCTTCGGCAATTACCGCTGCGACGGCGGTCGCATCGGCATCCGTCACCAGGGCACGGTGATCGATCTCGCTAAGGCCGAGCCGCGCGAGGTGCTGAGCGTGCGCCGCGCCACCATCGGCTATGTCAGCCAGTTCCTGCGCGCGGTGCCGCGGGTGGCGACGATCGATGTGGTTGCCGAGCCGCTGATTGCGAACGGCGTGGCGCGCGCCGAGGCGCGCGAAAAGGCCGGCGCGTTGCTGCATCGCCTCAACATCCCCGCGCGGCTCTGGGCGCTGCCGCCATCGACCTTTTCCGGCGGCGAGCAGCAGCGCGTCAATATTGCGCGCGGGTTCATCTCGGATCTGCCGATCCTGCTGCTGGACGAGCCGACCGCCTCGCTCGATGCCGCGAACCGTGCTGTGGTGGTCGAGCTGATCGAAGAGAAGAAACGTCGGCGTGTGGCGATGGTCGCGATCGTCCACGACGACGAGATCCGCCATCTGATCGCCGACCGTATCGTCGACGTAACCTCGTTTGCTGCCGCGGCGTGACAAGACAACAAGAGAATTGAAATGACTGCAAAACAGGAAACGGTAATCGGCAATGCCAGGGTCGTCCTCGCCGATCGCGTGATCGAGCGTGGCTGGGTCGCGATGGCTGACGGCCGCATCGCCGGCTACGGTGAAGGCAGCGCGCCCGCGGGCAGCGAGGACGCCGGCGGCGATCTGATGATGCCGGGGCTGATCGAGCTGCACACCGACCATCTCGAAGCCCACTACGTGCCACGCCCAAAAGTGTTCTGGGACCCGATTGCCGCCGTGATCTCCTATGACGGGCAGCTTGCGACCTCAGGCATCACCACGGTGCTGGATTCACTGCGGGTCTGGCGCGAGGACGGTGCCGAAGACGTCGATGGCCGCGCCGGGGTGCTGGCGAAGGCGATTTCCGCGGCGCGCGAGGCGAACCTGCTGCGCTCCGATCACTTCCTGCATCTGCGCTGCGAAATCCCGATGCCAAGCGTGGTCGAGGAGGCCAAGGAGCTGATCGACCGGCCCGATGTGCGGCTGATGTCGCTGATGGATCACACGCCCGGCCAGCGCCAGTTCCGCGACGAGGTCAAGCTGCGCGACTATTACCGCGGCAAGGGCGGCGGCATGACCGATGCCGAGCTCGACGTGCTGTTCGAGCGACGTTTTGCCTACCAGAAGACCTATGCGGCGACCAATATGCGCGAGATCGTCGCTCTGGCGCATCAATACGGGATACCCCTCGCCAGCCATGACGACACCACCGAGGAGAACGTCGTCGATGCTGTTCGCGATCGAATTGCAGTGGCGGAATTCCCGACCACGATGGAAGCGGCGCGCGGCCTGCACGAGGCCGGCATTGACATCCTGATGGGCGCGCCGAACGTGGTGCGCGGCGGCTCGCATTCCGGCAACATCGCCGCCGTCGATCTCGCCCGCGAGGGGTATCTCGACATCCTGTCGTCGGACTATATCCCCTCGAGCCTGCTGATGGCTGCATTGCAACTGCCGCGGCACGTGCCCGCGATCGATCTGGCATCGGCGGTTCGCACCGTGACAAAAACGCCGGCGGAAGCGGTTGGCCTTGCCGATCGTGGCGAGATCGCAATCGGCAAGCGTGCCGACCTGATCCGCGTGCATGTTGCGCGCGACGTTCCGGTCGTGCGCAGCGTCTGGCGAGAAGGACAGCGTGTCGCATGACCGAAGCACCCACCATCAGGCGTGATCGTACCGCGGTGACGGGGCCCGGCCGGCTCATCCTGGTGGTCGGGCCGAGCGGTGCCGGCAAGGACACGCTGCTCGGGCTCGCCAGGGCCGCTTGCGCCGACGATCCAACCATTGTGTTTCCGCGTCGCGTGATCACGCGGGAAGCCTCCGCGTCCGAGGACAATGAAGAGGTGAGTGCGGAGGCATTTCGAGAGGCGCTGGCGCACGACGAATACGCCATGCACTGGGAGGCGCACGGCCATCGTTACGCACTCCGCCGCACGATCGACGATGATATCGGCGCTGGGCATACGGTGGTCGCCAATGTCTCGCGCACGGTGATACCAGCGATGCGCAACGCCTACGCCAACGTCGTCGTGGTCTCGATCACCGCGCCGCCGGACGTTCTCGCCGCGCGGATCGCGATGCGGGCGCGCGGCAGCGACGGCAAGATTGAGCAACGGCTTGGTCGTACCGTCAATGAGGTTGTGGCCGCGCCTGATGTCACGATCGTCAATGTCAGCAGCGCCGAATATCATTCGCGCCAGCTGGTGCGGGTCATCAAGGGCGAGCGGTGGGACGGCTAGAGCATAATCCGGAAAAGTGGAGACCGGTTTTCCGAAAAGATTATGCTCAAACAAAAAGATTTGAGCGGGATGACGAGTCATCGCGCTCAAGGCAAGGAGAGCGCAGTGTCCGTTGTTTCGACGATCGAGCAGCTTGAGGCTATCTACGGCTTTCCCAACGATGCCTCGACCGTCAAGGTCGCGGATCGCGTCACGCCGTCCTATCGCGTACTGATCGAGAAATCGCCCTTCGCGGCGCTCGCGACCTCAGGCCCGGAAGGGCTCGACTGTTCACCGCGCGGCGACCTGCCGGGCTTCGTCCGCATCCACGATGAGAAGACGCTGATGATGCCGGACCGCCGCGGCAACAACCGCTGCGATTCCCTGCGCAACATCGTGCGCGATCCCCGCGTCGCGCTGATGTTCCTGATTCCGGGCTCCGGCACCACGCTCCGCATCAACGGGCAGCGCGTATGTTTCGGCCGAAGCCGATTTGCTGGCCTCGTTCAGGATGGAAGGCAAGACGCCGCGCACGGTGATCGTGATGACCGTGGACGAGATCTATTTCCAGTGCGCGCGTGCCATCGTGCGCTCCGATCTCTGGAATCCCGACAAGCGCGTCGATCCCAAATCCCTGCCGACGCCCGGCCAGATTCTCGCCGACATGAGCGAGAACACGGTCGGTGGCGAAAAATATGATCGGGAATGGCCGGAACGCGCGCGTCAGACGATGTGGTGAGGGGTAGACAAAGAATCACGCCGCGATGTCCTGCAACAATCGCGACGAGCCGCGAATCAGGACCTTGCGTCCCGCTGGGGTAATGACGATCGAATCTTCGCGCAGTGCAACGAGGCCGAGCGCAATGAGGCTTTCGACCGCGGATCTCCTGAGCCTCGACGGGTTCGCTGCAGGCGCACGCAACGCTTTCAACGCTTCCCACTGATCGAGGGTGAGTTCGTAATCGAATTCGTCGTTCATGGCGTATGGGACTCCCGGACTTCTTGGGACGCCTGATATCGACCGCAGATGAATTTCGTGCGACCACAACTGGACAGTATTTCGATTTGCGTGGACGCACCGTCACATCATCGTGTCATTGGAATGTTTCAAGTTTTTCGAATCGTCGCGCGTGTTGCAGTGCCCAAATCGGCCACAATTCTTAACCGCGCCGCACACTTGCGCCGCCATCGACCGGCAATGTCACACCTGTGATGAAGCTCGCTTCATCGGAAGCCAGGAACAGCGCGGCGTTGGCGACATCCCAGCCGGTGCCCATCTTCCTGCGCAACGGAACCTTGCTGTCGCGTTCGGCCTCGACCTCGGCGCGGCTCTTTTTGAATTCGCGCGCGCGGGTGTCGACCGCCATCGGCGTGTTCATCAATCCCGGCAGGATGACGTTGGCGCGGATGCCGTATTCGGCATTCTGGTAGGCGAGTTGTTCGGTGAAGGAAATCATCGCCGATTTGGTCGCTTTGTAGGCGACATAGGGATAGGTCGTGATCGCGGCCATCGAGGAGATGTTGATGATGACGCCGCTCTTCTGCTGGCGCATGATCGGGATCACGTGCTTGGCGGCGAGGATGCAGCTCTTGAGATTGATCGCGACGCAGCGGTCGAAGGCTTCCTCGGTGATGTCTAGCAGTTCGGCGTCGCCGCCTGAAAGACTGACGCCGACATTGTTGTGCAGGATGTCGATCGTGCCCCAGCGCGTGTGAGCGTCGGCCACCATCGCCTGGATGTCGGCATCCTTGGTGACGTCGGCCTTGAAGGCCGCAGCCGTGCCGTCCTTGACCGCGATCATGTCGACGGTTTCCTGCGCCGATTCCAGATGGTGATCGACGCACAACACTTTGGCGCCTTCGCGCGCGAAGGTCAGCGCGGTGGCGCGCCCGTTGCCGATGCCTTCGCCGGGGCTCTGGCCGGCGCCGACGACGATGGCGACGCGATCTCGAAGGCGCATGTCATGTCACTCCCGGGATTCGATGCTGTTATAAAATCGCTGGCTCAGCCATAGAGTTCTTTGTACTCGCTTTCGTAATTGGCATAGGAATCCTTGATGCTGGCGAGATTGAGCAGCATGATCGCGGCTGGCGCGTCGTCCACGGCGAACACGGTCGTGCGCACCCAGACGCTCTCGGTGCGGCGGCTGCCGGAGAGCGCCACGACCTCGCGTTCGGTGCTGTAGCTCTCGCCGACGAAGATCGGCCCGCGCAGCAGCCGGATTTCCTGGTCGGCGAACAGGCCGACCGCCGGCCCGCGAATTGGCAGCCGGTCCTCGCGCGCGCGGTACTGGAACAGCACGCTGAGCATTTCGAACGGGACGATAGGTCGGCCCCAGGGGTTATCGGCGCCCGAATAATACGGCGACGGTTCGGTGATGACCTTCAGCTTGTCGCGCAGCGAAAACGGATAGAGATCGCCCATGTGCTGGTCGAAATCCATCTTCACGGTCTGGCGGGTGGTCTTCATGCCGACCTTGAGGTCATGGAGGATCACGGGATCGGCGAGCGGCTTCAACTCTTTCAGCCGGAGCTCGAGCGCCGTTCCGGTTACGCCGCCAATCGACGCAGTTCCGCGCAAAATCTCAGTGCCGTCGCGCTTGGTCATGCCGATCGTGGTGATGTTTTGCGCAGCCTGCGGCCTCGCGATATGCGCCTGCACCTCTTCGCCCTCGAAAGCGGGGTTGCGATAATGCGCGGAGAGGCATCCCGTTTCGAACCATGCCTTGCCCCAGATATTCTCGCACAACGGTGCGAACTGGCTGAAGTGGGTCGGCCCCTCGATGGTGCCGCCCTGAAAACCGAGCTTCTGCGCGGTGGCATCGTCGTGGATGGAGGCGTGGGAATCGTAGACCTGCGCGTGCAGCATCTGTCGCGGGCTCCGCCACGGCCCGAGCAGCGAATTTTCGCGCTCGGAAATTTCGGTATCGAACGCCGCTGAACTCATCCCTGGTCTCTCCCTTTTGCCGCCACCGTTTCAAAGAAGCGCGGGCTCGGCAAGGGCTGGCGCGGCCGCGGAGAACCTTCCGCCGCCAGGGTAGTTACCCGGTAACCTTGCCGCCAATCACGGCTGGAATTGCCGGGATCGCTGCCTACATGATGGTTGTTCCATTTTAGTCATTTCAGGAGGCTTTGATGGCCCTGAAAAGCGCTTTTGTTGCAGCCGTTTGGACCGGGCTTTTGGCGCTGAGCGGCCCGGCGATGGCGGATCAGTATCGTCCGGACGAGTTCCTCGGGCTCGATCTCTCCAAGGCCGTATTATCGCCAAAGCCGCTTGGACCGCCGACTGAATTCGCGCCAGTTCCGATCGAAGCAAAGGCCGACCGCGGCAGTGACGCGCAGGCGCGCGTGGAACCGAAGAACGGTGCCCACCGGCAAGGCGGTACGTGCCGCCAAGGTCATCGCCGCGCCCGTCGAGCGTCCCCGTGCCGCTGCGCGGGCAAAGCTGGCGAAACGCCACAGCAACCCGCTCGATGCGGAGGCCCGCGACACGCGGGTCCAGACCTGGCCGTGCAAATCCGGCGGCATCTGCAACTGGCAGCGCTGACTGTAACCCGCCGCTTTTGCCAGTCGATGGAAAGGCGGACTACGCTTCCGCTAATCCGCCTTACAGAGTCATCCTGCTGTCGTAAAACCGTAAGCCTGGAGTCAAGTTGAACGGGCAAAACCTTCATCGCGATTCGATGAAGGTCTTCCGTAATGGCGATTGCGATCCGCGCGAAGCGAGGTTTGACCCGGCGCCAGCTCTTGGTCCGGTCAGCTTCCACGGCCGCGCTGGCAGGCTTGGGCAGTCTCGCAAAACCCTATCTGAGCCGCGCCGCCGATCGTCCGCAGATTGCCTGCGGAGTGCAATCCGGCGATGTCTCGACAGACTCGGCGATGGTCTGGGCGCGGGCCGACCGGGCGGCGCGGATGCGGGTCGAATGCTCCACCGTCGAAAGTTTCAAGACCATTTTCCGCACGGCTTCCGCGGACGCGCTGCCGGGCAGCGACTTCACCTCCAAAGTCCTGCTCGACGGCCTGCCGCCCGGTCAGGACATTTTTTATCGCGTGCGATTCGACGACATCGTTGAAAACGGAATTTCGGGTGAAACCCAAATCGGGCATTTCCGCACCGCTCCCACCGAGCAACGCTCAGTCTCGTTCGTGTGGTCGGGCGATACGGCCGGGCAGGGCTGGGGCATCGATCCCTCCCGTGGCGGCATGCGGACCTATCGGACCATGCTGGACAATCGCCCGGACTTCTTCATTCATTCCGGCGATCACATCTATGCGGACTGTCCGGTGCCGTCAGAGCTCAAGCTGCAGAACGGCGAGATTTGGCGCAACATCGTCACTGAAGAAAAATCCGTCGTCGCCCACAGCCTCGCGCAGTTTCGCGGCAACTACAAATACAACCTGCTCGACGACAATCTGCGTGCTTTCAACGCGGAAGTCCCTGTCTTCGCGCAGTGGGACGACCATGAGGTCACCAACGACTGGTCGCCGATCGGCAGCGCCGACGAGACCGGCTATGCTGCGGACGGCACCTCGAACCTGGTGGCACGGGCGCGGCAAGCGTTCCACGAATTCATGCCGATGCGTGAGGTGCCGGAGCAGACCGGCCGGGTCTATCGCAAGATCGGCTATGGGCCGCTGCTCGACGTCTTCCTGATCGACATGCGCAGCTATCGCGACTCCACCTGGAACAAGCGCGACGACAACAGCGAGACCTTCATCCTCGGCCCCACACAATTGGCCTGGTTGAAACGCGAACTCGTCGCCTCGGACGCGACCTGGAAGGTGATCGCGGCCGACCTGCCGATCGGGCTGATCAGTGAAGATGCCATCGCGCTCGGCAATGGTCCGCCTGAGCGGCGCGAGCACGAGATCGCCGATTTGCTGTCGTACATGAAGCGCGCCGGAGTCCGCAACACCGTGTGGCTGACCGCCGACATGCATTACACCGCAGCCCACCATTATGATCCCAACCGCGCCGTGTTCCAGGAGTTCGAGCCGTTCTGGGAATTCGTCTCGGGTCCGCTGCACGCCGGCACCTGGGCGCCCGGCGAACTCGACAACACCTTCGGGCCGAAGGCGATGTTCGCAAAGGGCTGCAGTGCGGAGCAGGGCGAAAACCTTAGCCCCTGCTTCGGGCTGCAATTCTTCGGTCGCGTCGATATCGATGGCGAGAGCGGAGTCATGACCGTGACGCTGAAAGATGTCGACAATCGCGATTTGTGGTCGGTCGACATCGTGCCGCGGCTGGATGCGCGGCCCGGCCAGATCATGGCGCAACATATATGAGCAGGTCGCGGCGGCTTGCGGTCGCGACATCTTGATGACGGATGGCCCCAGGCAGCCTTGATCGTATCAACGGTTTGCGGCCAGACTGCTCGCCGGCAGCCCTGCCATTTCATCTATTTCCGCATACTATTGTTCTGCGACCTCGCCGTTTCGTCCGGCGAACGTTTATGGGAGTCACCATGGAAAATCTGCAAACCCAGGGCATCAGCCTGCCCAGGCTCGGGCTCGGCACCTTCCGCATGCAGGGCGATACCTGCCGTGCGGCGGTGGAGAGCGCGCTTGCGCTCGGTTATCGGCATCTGGATACGGCCGAGATGTACGCCAATGAGGAGGCCATCGGGGCTGCGATCGCGGCATCGAAGGTGGCGCGCGGGGATTTGCATATCACCACAAAGGTCTGGAACGAAAATCTGGCGCCGGATGCGATCCGCAAGGCGTTTGACGCCAGCTTGAAGAAGTTGCGGGTCGACCATATCGATCTCTATCTCGTGCACTGGCCGGCGCGGAACATGAACCTGCCGGCGATCTTCGAGACGCTGATGAAGCTGAAGGAGGAGGGCCGCACCCGCGCCATCGGCGTTGCCAATTTCAACATCGCGCTGCTGAAGACGGTGGTCGAGGAGATCAAGGCGCCGATCGCCTGCGACCAGGTCGAATACCATGTGATGCTGGATCAGACGCCACTACGCAAATATCTCGCGGCTAAATCGATCCCGCTGGTGGCCTATTGCCCGCTGGCGCAGGGACGGGTCGCCTCGGACGCGGCGCTGGCGAAGATCGGCAAGAAGCACAATGCAACCGCGGCGCAGGTTGCGCTGAAATGGCTGCTCGATCAGGACGGTGTCGCCGCGATCCCGAAGGCCTCGCGCGCCGAAAGCCAGCAGGCCAACCTGGATGCGCTCAAGGTGACGCTCGACGATGAGGATCGCAAGGTTATCGCGGCGCTGCCGAAGGACAGACGCTGCGTGAACCCGGGTTTCGCGCCGGCGTGGGATTGATGTTTCTTCCTCTCTCCCACAAGGGAGAAGGAAAAGAGGCGCTGCACCGATAAGCGGACATCGTGATGTTGCCGCCTTCAAAAGCTGTTCGTTAGAAGAGATGGGAAAACACGAAGTATAGCGTACCCGAAATCAACATGGCTACCGGCAACGTCAGAACCCAGGCCATCGCGATGTTGCGGATCGTCGACCACTGCAGCCCCGATCCGTTGGCCGTCATGGTACCGGCGATGCCGGATGAAAGAACATGCGTGGTCGACACCGGCAAGCCATATCCGTCCGCAGCCGCGATTGTGGCGGCCGCTGTAATTTCGGCGCAGGCGCCTTGCGCGTAGGTCAAATGCGTCTTGCCGATCTTCTCGCCGACGGTGACGACGATGCGCTTCCAGCCAACCATCGTGCCGAGGCCAAGAGCGATTGCGACCGCGATCTTCACCCAGGTCGGGATGAATTTCGTCGCGCTGTCTAGCGAACTTTTATAGCTGTTAAGCGTGGCAACGTCGGCGCCGCTCAGTCCGTTTTCGCTGCTCTTCGTCAGGAAGCGAAGGGCTTCGGAAACCAGATACATGTCATTGCGAGTGTTGCCGACAGTTTCGGCCGGGAACTTCGCCAATGATCCATATTGTGTGACCTGGTCATTGATCTCACGCATCAATACAGCCAATGACGCGTAGGTGCCATCGTCGATCTGACGAAGTGCGATGTAGTTGGTCACGGCTGGCCGGGGATTGCCCGTGACGTGGTGGCCAGCAGCCCTGCTCTCGATGACCTCGCTCGCGGCCGCCGAGTTCTGGGTAAACTGCTTAATTTGGCTTGCGGGCATGGCGCGATTGAGCGCGTAAGCTGTCGGCACCGTGCCGATCAGGATGAGCATAATGAGGCCCATACCTTTTTGACCATCGTTGGACCCGTGGAAAAAACTGACCAGGGTGCACGTAAGGATCAGGATGCTCCGAATCCACAACGGAGGGGGCTGGTCGCCCTTTGGTTCGGCAAATAGCGCCGGCGTCGCGCGCAGTAGCACGCTCTTAAGCACATAGAGCAGGATCGCTGCGAGCGCGAAGCCGAACAGTGGCGACAATAGCAGGGCTTTGGCGATGTTGACGGCCTGCGACCAGTCCACGCCGGAGGTGCCGTCGCGACCACGCATCAAGGCGTTAGCGATGCCGACGCCCATGATCGATCCGATCAGGGTATGCGAACTCGATGCCGGCAGCCCAAAATACCAAGTTCCCACGTTCCAGATTATGGCTGCGATCAACAGCGCAAACACCATGGCGAAGCCAGCACTGCTGCCGACCTGAAGGATCAACTCGACCGGCAACAACGAAACGATACCGAAGGCGACAGCACCGCTGGACAGAAGTACGCCGATCAAATTGAACATGCCCGACCAAACTACAGCGATGTGGGCTGGCAGCGAGCGCGTGTAGATAACGGTAGCAACGGCGTTGGCGGTATCGTGAAAGCCGTTGACGAATTCGAAGCCGAGCGCAATCAGCAACGCCACGAAGAGTAGTAGGAATGCCAAGTATGACGTTTTCCCTGCGCCGGTGGCATTGACGTCCGCATAGATGCTATAGGCGACGAACAACAGGGCCGCAGCGATCACCCCCAGGTAGATGATGCCCGTTAGCGGGTGAAAGCCTTTTTCGAGATCCGGCCCGGTGCGCAGGGCTGGCTCGATCGAACCGGGTAATGCGACATCACTCATTGATTGCCTCTGTTTATCGCCTAAAATCGCGAGCCGTAGCCGCTCTTTCGAGCCCTGCGACATAAAAACTACAGTTATATGACAGTCATATGACAGTTATATGAGAAGGCCGGCGGACTGACCCATCCATCGGCAAGGCGATCCGCATTGCCGCTCGGCGCGGCCAACGTCTCAGTTAAGTCAAAAGCGCCTTTTCGACAATCGGCCGGTTACTTCCGGTCTACCCCGATAGGAAGACAATTCCCGAGCTAATTGGCATGTCCCAAACGTGCCCAATAGCGGAAGTAGCGGCAGGTCACGCGAGTCTTGTGTTAAAAAGGACTATGCTGGGAGGGAGCACCGGGTGCGGCAGAATCCAGGAAGACAGGTTCAGCATGAGCCGTCCACCGGTATCGACCTGACGCGGTGGGTCGGCTTGATTGGGCTCGCTGTCGCGGTCGGCATCGTATATTTCGTAGCAGCGCGGATTAGCCTTGCTCTGCTGACCAAACCTGAGGGTGTTGCCGTTTTCTGGCCTGCCGCAGGTGTGTCCGCCGGCGGACTGATTGCTCTCGGGTCTCGGGCACGATGGCCGGTCGTTGTCGGCACTATGGCTGCAACGATCGTGGCGAATCTCTCTGGCGACCGGAATCTCTGGAGCGCTGTTCTCTTTGGCTTATGCAATGCAGGGGAAGCCGTGCTCACGGCATGGCTCATTGGGCATTACTTCGGTTCGGATTTTAATCTGAGCAAGCTACGCAACGTGCTGGGATTCGCCGGGGCAGCGATTGCAGGGGTCGCTGTCTCGGGGATCGGCGGGGCAGTAACATTTAAATTGTTTCACAGCACGACGACCCCGATGTTGACGATTTGGCAGCACTGGTTCGCATCGGACGGACTGGGAATAATCACGGTTGCCCCGTTGCTGATAGAGCTTGCCTCAGCCTCGCGCGACCGGCCGTCGCAGAGCGAGTTCGTCGAAGGTGCTATGGCGGTCGCGGCGCTGGCCCTGGTGAGTGGACTTGCCATTCTCCTGCGATCGGAGATCTTGGCGGCCGTCGGGCCGGTCGCCGTTTTGTTCGCGCCGCTGCTGTGGCTAGCGGCTCGTTGCCGGCCGGTTTTTGCCGCGGCAGCCGCGTTCATCGTGAGCCTTTCAATCGTTTGGACGACCACCTTTGGCATTGGCTATTTCGGTAATCCTTCTCTTTCAACGGCGGAGCGCGTCCTGGCGGCCCAGTTCAGCATTCTACTTGTGACGATCAGCGCATCGGTTCTTGCGGCGCTGTTTGCCGAAATACGGGATAAGAGGAGGTTGGCCGAAGCAGCCCTGCACGCCAGCGAAACACAACGCTATCTCATCGAAACCGAAAAACTCGCCGCACTCGGCGGCCTGGTCGCCGGGGTAGCGCACGAAATCAGCAGCCCGATCGGCACCAGCCTCACGGTCGCATCGACGCTAGCGCACCGCAGCGGCGACTTCGCAGACAAGATAGCCTCGGGTCCGGTGCGGCGCGCCCTGCTCGTCGAGTTCGCCGACGACTGTCGTGGCGCCACAGAACAGCTCGTCGCGAACTTGCAGCGCGCTGGAGGGTTGATTCAATCGTTCAGGCAGGTCGCCGTTGATCGCAGCAGTGACAATCGGCGCGCCTTCGACCTCAAACTTGCGACTGAGCAGGTCATCGCAAGTATGCAGTCGCGCCTGCTGAAATCTCAATCGTCACTCGCGATTGAGATGCCCCCCGATATCATCATGGACAGCTTCCCCGGCCCCTACGGGCAGGTGCTGACCAACCTCATCTTCAACGCCATCACTCACGGCTTCACCGATGGGCCTGGCGGACACATGCTGATCAGGGCGCGTCGCCTCGTCATGGAACAGGTCGAGATCACTTTCGCGGATGACGGCAGCGGCATTCCGGACGAAGTTCAGCGTCACGTTTTCGATCCATTCTTCACAACCGGACGTGCGAAGGGCAGCACCGGGCTTGGCTTGTACATCGTCCACAATGTGGTGACGCAACAGCTCGGCGGTAGAATCAAGCTCGTCTCCACGCCAGGAAAGGGCACGACCATTTGCATGACACTTCCGCTGTTCGCCCCCGGCCAGGCAGAGCCGACCACTACGGCCGGGCGCTTCAAAACGTAGTCGGTGGCGATGCCGTCGCGCATGGCGCGGTATGAGGCTTGGTTCAGTGCGCCGGTCGTGAACGCCGGACGGTCGTCGTACGTGATTGAAACCGTGGCGTGCAATTCGCGAAAATTTCGGAATCCCTCGATTTTCGACTTTTTCAACAGTATCTGCCAATAACCGACATAGCGACCCGAAGTTCGCCAACGCAATTCTCCCGAAAGAAAGCCCACCCAAAAGGGGCCCTCTCAATATCAAACCTGATGATCGCAGATCACGCGTCAATCAATGGTTTTGACTTCCGGCGATAGCCTACGCATCATCGGACTCACGGGGCGGCGCGCGATTTTTTGCGAGCCGATGGCGTCGAAGATAAAATCGGAGGGTTCGATCGTACTGCGGCACTCGATGCTGTGCTCCGCGCCTACATGGTGTAGAAAGGTCTGCTCCGCCGGCTAAAATAGTCAGCAAATCGGCCCCTGAAGTGTGAACCAATGGGCATTTGATTCGATGTCAGAGGTTTCAGATATTCCTTTCGGGCGCGTGCTGGATCCGATGGAACGAATCTCGGAGACGTTGTTCGGCCTGATCATGGCTCTCACCTTCATCTGCTCCCTCGGTGTCGCAACGGCAGGCAATATCAAGATTCAAACGATGCTGATCGGTGCGCTAGGCTGCAACCTGGCCTGGGGTATCGTTGACGGCGGTCTCTATCTGTTGGCCCGCATCAACGAGCGGGGAGGCAAGATCCTGACACTGCGCGCAATACGGCAGGCGCCGGATCCTGAAACGGCGCAACGCACCATCGCCGAGGCGTTGCCGCCGGAATTGGCGTCGATCTTGCCTCTGGAGCAACTGGTATTGCTGCGGCAAAAATTGCAGCAGTTGCCTGAGCCGTCCGGGGGTCCGAGGCTGACGAAACGCGACTGGATCGGCGCGCTGGGTCTTTGCTTGCTGAGCTTCCTTGCGACCTTCCCGGTTGTAATCCCGTTCATATTCCTGAGCGACGCCAAACTGGCGCTGCGCGCCTCCTACGCCGTCGCCATAGTGATGCTCTTCTGCTGCGGTTACGTGTTCGGATATCATAGCGGGCTTCGGCCGTGGGCGACGGGTCTTTCGATGGTGGCCGTTGGTGGTGCGCTGGTCGGCGTCGCAGTAGCTCTCGGAGGATAATTGACGGTGGGACAGCGAGGCGTTGCAACGGTTTGGCAGGTAAGCGGGGCCTCGATTGCTGCGTTCGTTGGTCTGTGGCTCACACCGATGACCGGCGGTTTGGCGCGTGCCGAAACCCCCGAGGTCACCCCGGCCGGCGCGATCGGCCTCGGCAATCGCGGCTGGTCCGCTGCCGAAACCAACCACGCAACGTCTGCGAATGAACTCGAATTTAGCGCCCGTGCGGGATTTGCATCCGACTACATTTATCGCGGGACGACGCTGTCCGATCACGGGCCCGCAGCCGGGGCCGCGGTTGAAGCAAGGTTCGGCCCGCTATACGCCGGCTCCACGGTGGCCACGGTCAAGCTGCCGACCCAGCCCTTCGCTGAATTCACCATGGCAGCCGGCATCCGCCCGAAGATTGCAACTATCGATTTCGATTTTGGCATTACATATTTCGCCTATCCCGGAGAAAGGCTTCCCGGCGAGACCAACGGCATCAATTATTGGGAGGCGGTTATCCGCGGCGACAGAAGCATCGGCGAGTCGATCCGCGTCGCTAGCGGCTACGCCTATTCTCCGAATGTCTCGAACACCGGCGCCTGGAGTCAATACGTGGCGGCTGGGGTGGGTTTCGACGTGCCGGGCCGCCTGCTCCCGCAGAACCTAGGCGTATCCTTCACAACTGCCGCCGGCTATTCCTGGTTCGGCAATCAGCCTCCGCAGTTCGGCGGCTTACCGTTGCCTGCCTATCTCAATTGGCAGGCGGGCGTGACCTTCACCCACAAGGCCTTCAACCTCGATCTGCGCTACTACGACACCAATCTGTCGAAAGAGAACTGCTTTGTCTTTACTGGCGATCCTAACGCACGGGTGGGCGGCCGCGTTGATCCCGTTACCAACCCGGCTGGCCTGGTCTCGAACTGGTGCGGCGCGACATTCGTTGCCAAGGCCTGGTTTGCGTTTAATTAGTTAAGCTCGTTTACGGATGCGCGCTGGCAGCTATTCGGTATGTGGGTGCGTAAGCAAATGACCAAACGACCCCTTCAGTCATATGCGCAGCGGCTATGAACTCACGACCGACGCATTTTGCCCCAAGAGGACGCCTTGCCCAATATTCAAAGCCTGGCACTTTGCGTCCGGGCCGCGAGTGAGAAATAGCAACTGATCGGGCTCAATGTCCGTTGTGGGCATTCTCGACCGAAATGCGCCGTCCGCGCTACATCTGCTTTCCTCCCGTTAGCGACTATTCAGCGCTGGACGACCGGTTCATGCCATTTGCGACATTTTACGTCGCAGCAATCAGCGCCATTACGTGGATCCAGGATCCCGGCCGCGCGCTTGATCTGGGTCAACGTACGCCGACCAAGAGAAGGCGTGAGTAGCCTTTGAAGCTAAACATGGAGAACACTAATGATCAGGTTGTTTGTGGTTGGTGCCTTTGCCTTAACCATCGCGACATCGTCGCAGGCCATGTCGCCCGCGCCGCTTCACCAACCGGACGGCATGACCACGCAAGTCGCCTTCTTCTGCGGACCGGGTAGGACATTGGTTGGCGGTGTCTGCATGTCCAGAATCGCCAAACGCCAAATTCGAAGGTGTGCGGTGTGGGGCGCAGGGCACGTTTGCCGAAGGTGGTATTGAGCCAGCGTGTTGAGTTCGTCCGATGTCCGCCTTGGGTGTGCGCCGTGGAAAGGCGGCGCTTTCCAGTGGGTGCGAGGCCCACCCGGCAACCGCTCCAGCCGGAAGCAACCGGAGCAGTCATGGAGGAGACGAAATGGCTGAAGCCTTCGGTTAGCGTGTCACGAATTGGTGACAGCGCGAGTGTGCAGGCCGTAACGCGAGTGAACGCCGAGCAAGCCTCGAAAAGGACAATGCGCAGGCCGACCCGACAACCCTTTCGGGGAAGGCTGAACCACTAAGGCACCGCCAGACGAAAGAGGCGGCAACAGATATGTTCTACCTAACGCCACCGCGCCACATCTCGACTCTACCATTCGCGTCAGTCTGCCCGCAAATGGTCGACGTCCGCTCTACCACCTATCCAACGGACATCGTCAGATCGGCCCGGCAGATCGGTTTCGTGCCACTACCGAACTCACCGCAGTGTCATTGTGCCTCCTCCTCGTTTTGCCGCACCGTCTCACCCCGATGAGAGGGGCGGCTCGCGATCGTCACGAACGTGCGGTGGGGGTGGCAACAAAGCCGGTCACCAAGGAGCGCGCGAAGGAAACCGTAACACCATCGCGCAGGGAAGGCCGGATTGCCTCCGCTGAACCTGTATGCTCGTGTGCTTTTCCAAGCACAATTTTGCACGCGAGACCGCGGGTGCAGCGCGCATCTGGCTTTCCCTGGGCCCTCTTTTCTCGAAGAGAGCGTAAGAACGTGCAAAACCTCGGGCGCTTTCGCCGCGAGAACGCGGACCCATTCCATTAGGCGGTTTGAATTCTGAATGAGACGACAAGCACGATATCGCCCGAGCATTCGCCGAGACGGCTCAAAATTTGCAAAAGTCAAAATTTGCAAAAGGTCAAAATTTGCAAAAGTAAAATTTGCAAAAAAAGAATGGCCCCATCGCGGGGCCACTCTCATGTTACGCAGCTCAGTAATCGTGATGGCGATGCTTGACGATCACCACTCGGTCGTGATGGTGCCGGTAGCCTTCGTGCCAGCCGCGGTCGCGATGTTCGCGCATTTCGGCACGCGCGCCGTAATCGTGATGATAGCCGCCGCGTTTGATCACGACGGTTTCAGCACTGGCAATCGACGGCGCCGCAACTGCGATCGCACCGAGGGCTGCAATAACGTATCCAAGCTTCTTCATTTCATCCTCCTCAATGAGCGAGGAGTAAACATCGCCCGGAGCTGAACGTTCCGACGGAATCTGAAGAGAATTCTGAACGGCTGTTCAGTATCCATCAGCGATTTCGCGTTCGGCGGGCGACCGCTTTGCAGCACAGCGACAGCTTGCGCAAAGCCCGGGAGCAGCGCATCATCGCTACATAAAAATCAATATTGGGGGAGCGTCACCATGACCGGGTTTTCTCGTCGTCATTTTCTCACGCTAACCGGATCGGCCGCCGCCGCAGCACTCACGGGACCCGCCAGCGCGGCGATGGGGCCGAACGACAAATTCGATCTCGTCATCAAGGGTGGCGATGTGCTCGATCCCAGCCAATCCTTGCGGGGCACGCGCGACATCGGCATTCGCTGGGGCGTGATCGAGGCGATCGAAAGCGAGATCCCGCCGGCCCGTGCGCTGAAGACGATCGACGCATCTGGCAAACTGGTCACGCCGGGCCTGATCGACCTGCACTGCCACGTTTATCCCTATGGCTCCGCGATCGGCATTCCCGCCGACGAACTGGTGCAATTCCAGGGCACCACCACCGTGGTCTCGGCAGGCGATGCCGGCGTCAACAATCTCGCGGCGCTGCGGCGCTACATCGTGGCGCAGACGCGGGCGCGGATGTACGCCTTCCTGCACATCGCCAATAACGGCCTGTCGGCGTTTCCGGTCGCCGAGCTCTACAACATCGACAATGCGCAGGTCGAAGCCTGTGCGATGGGGCTTGCCGAAAACCAGGATTTCCTGATCGGCGTCAAGGTGCGGATGTCGGAGAACATCATCTTCAAACATGGGGTCGAGCCCTTGAAGCGCGGCATCCAGGCCTGCGAGATGTGCGGCTGGCCGGCGAAGATGATGGTGCATATCGGCGGCGTCGCGACCAAGGAGCTGATGTCGGATATTCTCAATCTGCTGCGGCCCGGCGACATCTTGACCCACGCCTATTCAGGGGCGCCGAATATCGACGGCACCTTTACCAATATCGTGCAGGACGGCAAATTGCTGCCGGCGGCGCTTGCCGCCAAGCAGCGCGGGGTGATCTTCGATGTCGGCCATGGCGGCGGCAGTTTCGATTTCACGGTGGCGGAAGTCGCGATCCCCGGCGGCTGCACGCCCGACACCATCTCCTCCGACATCCACGTCTTCTCCGGCAACTCGCCGGGCATGCCATTCTTGCCGAACGTCATGAGCAAGTTCATGGCGATGGGCTTTTCGCTGGAGCAGGTGGTGACGATGGCAACCACGGCGCCGGCGAAGATCATCAACCGCGCACCGAAGATCGGCACCCTGCAGTTAGGCGCGCCCGGTGACGTCACCATCATGGATGTGGTGGAAGGACCGGTTTCGTTCCTTGACACCCGCAACAACAAGCGCGACGGAAAGGTGCTGTTGAAACCGGTCCAGACCGTGATCAACGGCGTACCGTTCGGCCGGCCCTATCAGGCGCCGTTCGCAGTGCGGTAGGCGGCTTTTCCATCGGTCGGCTACCAACCTCAATCGACTTTGGGCGGGAAACACCATGCGAATTTGCGTGAATCTGAAGTCGGTATTCGGCGTCGTGGCTTTGTTGGGGGCGGGATTGTTCATGTCGGCTGCGAGCGCTGCTACCTTCGTCTATGTCGGAAACTCCGATAGCCAGGACATCACCATCCTCGAACTCAAATCGAACGGCGATCTGACGCCGGTCGAAACCACGGCTGTGCCGGGCCCCGCCAAGCCCGGCAGCTCGCTGCCGATGGCTGTCAGCCCCGACAAGAAGCGTCTCTATGCCGGCCTGCGCAACGAGCCTTATTCCGTGGTCGCCTTCTCGATCGATGCCAAGACTGGAAAATTGAAAGCGATCGGCCCCGGTCCGTTGGCCGATTCCATGGCCTATATCTCCACCGACCGGACCGGAAAATATCTGTTCAGCGCCTCCTATGGCGGCAACAAGATCGCGGTCAGCCAAATCGGACCGGATGGCGTGGTGCAGCCAGCGCTGCAGGTCATGCCGACCCAGCCGAATGCGCATTGCATCATGGCCGATCCGTCGAACCACTACGTGCTGCACACCAGTCTCGGCGGCGACCTCGTGTATCAGGAAAAATTCGACGCCAAGACCGGCAAGCTCACGCCCAACGATCCGCCGAGCATCAGCGTCAAGGCCAAGGCCGGCGCGCGTCATCTGGTGTTTTCACCGAACAAGAAGTTCGTCTATCTGATCGATGAACTCGACGGCTCGATCTACGTCTTCCCATGGGACGCCAAGACCGGCACCCTCAAGAAGGAAGTCCAGGTCACGACCTCCTTGCCCAAGGGCTTTGACGGCAAGCCGTGGGCGGCGGACATCCACCTCACGCCGGACGCCAAGTTCCTCTATGCCTCCGAACGCACCACCAGCACGCTCGCCGCATTCAGCGTCGATCCCAAGACGGGAATGCTGACATCGATCGATTCCTATCCGACCGAAAAGCAGCCGCGCGCCTTCAATATCGATCCGACCGGTCGCTATCTGTTTTCCGTCGGCGAATTGTCCAACAGCATGACGAGCTATGCGATCGACAAGGCGACCGGCAAGCTCACCAAGCTGAAGGAATATCCCGTCGGCAAGAAGCCGAACTGGGTCGAGATCGTGCGTTTCTAGCGATAGGAGGCCGGCCGATCGGGTCAGGCGCGCTTCTCCACATTCGCGCTTCGTGCCGGCACGCCGAACTCCTTGCGGCAGACTTCGGCCAACACCGCGACGCCGTCGCGGATCTGCTGCTGCGAGGGGCTGGCAAAACACAGCCGCAAGCGGCTGCCGCAATAGGCCTTGTCGGTCGACCATTCCGGCCCCGGATTGATCGAAACGCCGGCGGCGAGCGCGGCCTGATAGAGTTTTAGCGTATCGACATTGTCGGGCAGTTTCACCCACAGGAAGATGCCGCCCTTGGGCGCCTCGAATTCGGCCGCGGTGCCGAACTGCTCGTTCAACGCCTCCATGAGCGTATCCAGCTTGGCGCGCAGGCCGCGCGTCAGTCGCGGCACATGCGTCGAAAAATGCGGTGCGCAGAATTCGGCGAGCACCATCTGCTCCAGCGCGCCGCTTCCGGCGTCCGTCTTCAGCGCCAGCATCCGCGACATCATCTCCCACGGTGCCACGATGAAGCCGACCCGCAGCGCCGGCGCGATCGATTTCGAAAACGAACCGATATGGATGACGCCGCCGTGCTGGCTCATGGCGTAGATCGCGGGCGGGCGCTGTCCGTTCCAGATCAGGTCGGCGTAGCAGTCGTCCTCGAAAACCGGCACGCCGTATTGCTGCGACAGCTTCAGCATCTCCGCCCGCCGCGTCTCCGGCAGGATGCTGCCGGTCGGGTTCTGCACGGTCGGAATGGTATAGATATATTTCGGCGTGACGCCGCGCCGCTTGTGGTCGGCGAGCGCGGACGCCAGCGCGTCCATCCGCATGCCCTCGACATCGAGGGGGATGCCGACGGCGTTGACGCCGCGCCGGGTCAGCCGGTCGAGCGCGCCGTGATAGGTCTCCTGTTCGACCAGCACGGTGTCGCCGCGCGCGAGCAGCGCTTGGTTGACGAGGTCGAGCGCCTGCAGCGAGCCCGAGACGATCATGATCTCGTTGGCGGTGCAGTCGATGCCGGCGTCGCGCTTGAGTTTTGTCGCGAGGAATTCGCGCAAGGGAAGATAACCCTGCGGGCCATGGGCGAGATTGTAGGTCGCGAGTGCCTTGCCCTCGCGTCTGAGCACGGCATTGATCGCCTCGATCAGGCCCTCGATTGGCACCTGCTCGGGATCGTTGTTGCCCCCGACGAAACTGTATTTGGCTAGTCCCGTCCATCTGGCCGCCGGGGCTGGAAGTCCTGCGGGGAGCAGGGGGGCGAAATCGAATGGTGCGGTGGCAGACATGGACATTCACTCCCATTTTGTTTTTCGTTGAGAAAGCGGCTGGCGCCGCCTTCCTGCAGGTTAGTTCTTGCCGACGATCTTAACCGGCCGCCCCTGGCTGATGAAGGCGTAATGTCCAGGGCCGACGCTGCCGACCATCAGCGCTTCGACCACCGGCTCGGCGATCTCGCTCGCGGCCGCCCAGTCAACGGCGAAATTGGCCCCGGTGCCGCCGCGCACGTCGGATGTGGCGATCGCGACTTCGATGGTCGCGAATGGCTTCAGCGCAATCGGCGCCTTGAGGTAACTTTCCACCATCTTGCCCGCCGTGTCGAAATAGGCAATTCGCTTCACCACCAGCGGCTTGGTTTCCGAGGCGTTGTGGACGCTCAGTGTCACCGAAAAATCCGCGCGCAGCTTGCCCTGGCTCATCGCGACGCTGGAATAGACCGGCACGTAGAACGCGCCGGACACGCCGAGATTGTCGGGCGGTACGGCGGTGAGTGAGCCGGCGAAGTTTTGCTCGATATTGCCGCTGGCCTGCGCTCGGGCGGCAGGCGCGTGCATCGCGACAAGGCCTGTCAGTATGGCCAGAAACAAGCCGCCGGCGCGGATGTGACACATTGCTCGTTTGCCCCTCAGGCGAGGGCCTCTAGGTTGCGGCAAGAGGATCCCGAAAACCATGCACGAGCTTATTGGCGATATCACGTTATGTATCCTGTTCGCCTGGGTGCTCGGGCTGTTGGCCCATTTCTCCCGGCAGCCGCTGATCCTGGCCTACCTTATCGCCGGGTTTTTCATTGGTCCATTCGGCACCGGCTTGGTCAAGTCCCAGGAATTGATCAGCATCATCTCCGAACTCGGCCTGATCTTCATGCTGTTCATGATCGGGCTGGAAATCGACCTCAAGAAGATCGTGCGTGCCGGCAAGGTGATCCTGTTTGCCGCTGGCGGGCAATTGCTGGGCGGCTGCCTGCTCGGCATCCTGTTCTTCACGGGCATCGGGCTGTCGATGGGCGGCGGCAAGTTCGATGCGCTGTATCTGTGCGTCGCATGCGCGCTTTCCAGCACCGTCATCATCGTCAAGGTGCTCTACGAGAAGCGTGAACTCGATACGCTGCCCGGGCGCGTTACGCTGGGCGTGCTGGTGCTGCAGGATATCTTTGCGATCCTGTTCCTGGCGGTGCAGCCGAGCCTCGCCAATCTGCAAATCAGCGTGATCCTGCTGTCGATCGTCCGGGTTGGCGTGCTGGTGGCAACCGCGCTGGCGCTCAGCCGCTACGTGTTGCCGCGGCTGTTCCACCAGATCGCGCGACGGCCGGAGCTGGTCCTGCTCGGCGCGCTGGCCTGGTGCTTCCTGATCGGCGAGATCGCCGAGAAGCTGCATCTGTCGCGCGAGATGGGGTCGCTGGTCGCGGGCGTTTCGCTGTCGACCTTTCCCTATGCGCTCGACGTCACCGCAAAAGTCACGACCTTGCGCGATTTCTTCATCACGCTGTTTTTCGTCGCGCTCGGAATGACGATCCCCATTCCCGGCCTGTCCGTGATCGGGCTCGCGCTTGTTATGGCGGCCTTCACGGTGGTCAGCCGCGTGCTGACGACGTTCACGCCGCTCTATCTGATGAAGCAGGGCCTGCGCGCCAGCCTGCTGCCGGCGATCAATCTGGCACAGATCAGCGAATTTTCGCTGGTCGTGATCCAGACCGGCGTTGCCGCGAACCATATCAGCACCGAAACCGCGAGCGCGGCCTCGTTCGCTTTCGTGGTGCTGGCGGTGCTCAGCACCTTCGTCATGGTGCGCAGCGACCAGATCACGCGGTTTCTGATCGGCCCATTGAAGCGCATTGGCGTTCGCGATCTTGACCACGTCCAGGCCCGCACGGACGGGGAACAGGAAGGCGGGCATGGCGAGGGGCGCCGGATCGTCATCCTCGGGTTTTTCCGGGCCGCCAGCGCGCTGTTGACGGAGATCGAACGCCAGAACCCATTCATGCTGGATCAGATCGGCGTGGTGGATTTCAATCCGGTCGTGTTCCAGACGCTGGTCGATCGCGGCGTGCACGTCTCCTATGGCGACATCAGCAGTGTGGATACGCTGATTCATGCGGGCGTTGGCAAGGCCGAATTGATCATCCTCAGCGTGCCGGATTCGCTCCTGAAGGGCGCCAGCAACGAAAAGCTGGTCCGCCATGTGCGGACACTCAATCCAACTGCCAAGATCGTCGCCACCGCGGACTTGCTGTCTGATGTGAATGATCTCTATGCCGCCGGCGCCGATTACGTGACCGTGCCCCGGCTCAGCGATGCCCACGAACTTTACACCGTGATCGCCGCGGCGGATGCGGGGCTGTTGGACGATAAGCGCGCCGAGGTGGATGTTCAGCTCAGCGAACGCCGCGAGGTGCTGTCCTAGGGGCGGGACCGGTCTTTCCGGTCTTTCCGGGCGTCCAGGCGAGGCAGACCCGGCCCGCTCTGGCATGCCTGTTCGCCGCATAGCGCCCTGCGTATTGACGCTGGCGCGCGGTTAAGAGTCCGGCTAATGCACTCCGAGCAAAAAAGCGAGAATTTGGAAAAATGGCGGATCCGATCCAGGAAGTGCTGCAGGCCTTTGCCAGGGGTGAACTCGTCGTCGTCACCGATGATGACGATCGGGAGGGCGAGGGCGATCTGATTGTCGCGGCGTCGCTGTGTACGGCCGAGAAGATGGCGTTTATCATCCGCCACACCTCGGGCATCGTCTGCGCGCCGATCACTACCGACGACGCCCGGCGGCTGCGGCTCGATCCGATGGTGGCACATAACGAGTCCAACCACACGACCGCGTTCACGGTCTCGATCGACTACAAGCCCGACGGCGGCACCGGCATCTCGGCCGACGAGCGCGCCTCGTGCTGCCGCGCGCTCGCCAACCCCAACGCCGGCGCCAATGATTTCGCGCGGCCCGGCCACATCTTCCCGCTGATCGCGCGCGACGGCGGCGTGCTGCTGCGCTCGGGCCATACCGAGGCGGCCGTCGATCTCTGCAAGTTGAGCGGCCTGCCGCCGGTCGGCGTCATCTCTGAGTTGATGAACGACGACGGCACCGTGATGAAGGGCGAGCAGGTCGCGCGTTTCGCGGCCACCCACCGGCTCAGGCACGTCACGATCGCTGACATGATCTCCTACCGTCAGGCGCGCGAGAAGCTGATCGAGCGGGTCGCGACCTTTACGACGGAGAGCCCGATCGGCCCGCTGCAGGGCTACGCCTATCGTTCCCCGTTCGACGAAATCGCGCATGCCGCGTTCGTCTATAATGGCATCGGCGACGGCAAGAACGTGCTGACGCGGTTGCACAAGCCGAACATCGTCAAGGATCTCTTCACCGGCCAGGAGCGGATGCAGGCCGTGCTGAGGCATTTCAAGGACGCCGGCCGTGGCGTGCTGGTGTACCTGCGCGACGGCGCGGCCGGCGTTCCGGTCGAGCCGGTGGGCGAACCGAAGACGGCGGAGGCCGACCGCAACAAGCAGTGGCGCGAAGTCGGCGTCGGCGCACAGATCCTGCGGGATCTTGGCGTTAGCTCGATCCGGCACTTGACGTCGTCCGTGCACGACTACAAGGGACTGTCCGGTTTCGGCATCGAGATCGTCTCCAATGAGAGGCTTGAGGATTAGACATTACCCAGTCATTCCGGGGCGATGCGAAGCATCGAACCCGGAATCTCGAGATTCCCCGATGCGCAATTGCGCATCTGCGGTCTGGTGCTTGCGCACGATCCCGCAATGGCAATCGCCTAATCTATTTGCGCTTCCGCCGATAGCGCTTTAATTTGGCCGGCAATTCCGAGAGAACATTGATGCGAAAGGAATTCTCATGAGCGTGCGCCCTCAGACCAAGGACAAGCCGGCGGCGGCTTCTTTCCAGTGGGATGATCCGTTCCTGCTCGACGACCAGCTCACCGAAGACGAGCGTATGATCCGCGACACCGCGCGCGCCTATGCGCAGGACAAGCTGGCGCCGCGCATCACCAAGGCCTATCTCGAAGAGAAGACCGATCGCGAGATCTTCAACGAGATGGGCGAGCTCGGCCTGATCGGCATCACGCTGCCGGAGGAATATGGCTGCGCCAATGCGAGCTACGTCGCCTACGGCCTGGTGGCGCGCGAGATCGAGCGGGTCGATTCCGGCTATCGCTCGATGAACTCGGTGCAGTCCTCGCTGGTGATGTACCCGATCTACGCCTATGGCGATGAGAACCAGCGCAAGAAATACCTGCCCAAGCTTGCCACCGGCGAATGGGTCGGCTGCTTCGGCCTGACCGAGCCCGATGCCGGCTCCGATCCCAACGGCATGAAGACCCGGGCCGAGAAGGTGTCGGACGGCTACAAGTTGACCGGCAGCAAGATGTGGATTTCCAACGCCCCGATCGCCGACGTCTTCGTGGTGTGGGCGAAATCTGCGGCACATGACAACCAGATCCGCGGCTTCATTCTCGAAAAGGGCATGAAGGGCCTGTCGGCACCGAAGATCGGCGGCAAGCTGTCGCTGCGGGCGTCGATCACCGGCGAGATCGTGATGGATGGCGTGGTGGTGCCGGAAGACGCGCTGCTGCCCAACGTCTCCGGCCTTAAAGGTCCGTTCGGCTGTCTCAACCGCGCCCGTTACGGCATTTCCTGGGGCGCGATGGGCGCCGCGGAAGACTGCATGCACCGCGCGCGGCAATACACGCTCGACCGCAAGCAGTTCGGCCGGCCGCTCGCCGCGACCCAACTGGTGCAGAAGAAGCTCGCGGACATGGAGACCGAAATCGCGCTCGCCCTGCAGGCTTCCTTGCGCGTCGGCCGCCTGATGGACGAGGGCAAGTTCGCCCCCGAGATGATCTCGCTCGTCAAGCGCAACAATTGCGGCAAGGCGCTCGATATCGCCCGCGTGTCGCGCGACATGCACGGCGGCAACGGCATTCAGATCGAATATCACGTGATGCGCCACACCGCGAACCTGGAAACCGTGAACACCTACGAGGGCACCCACGACGTCCACGCCCTGATCCTGGGCCGCGCCATCACGGGCATTCAGGCGTTTTCGTAAAAAGCGTGCCGGGGAATTCCGGACGTCTCCTCACCTCCGCTGTCATCGCCCGCGAAAGCGGGCGATCCAGTACTCCGCGGCGTCTCATTTCATCTCGAACGTCGGCGATTACTGGATACCCGCTTTCGCGGGGTATGACGACTGAGGTCGTTACTTAGGTGCTCCCATGGCCGAAAACGACGACATCCCCTTCAACCGCGATTTCCCGTTAAAGCCCGGCGTGGCGGAAGAACCGCGCCCCGGCGTCCGCCGCGTTCTCTGCAACAACCCGAGCCCCTTCACCTTCACCGGCACGGTCAGTTACATCGTCGGCCGAGGCAAGGTCGCGATCATCGATCCCGGCCCGGATGACGAGGCCCATGCGAAGGCGCTCTTGGACGCCGTGCGCGGCGAGACCGTGACGCATATCCTGGTCACCCACACCCACCGGGATCACTCGCCCAACACCGGCAGGATCAAGGCCGCCACCGGCGCCACTGTTTACGCCGAGGGCCCGCACCGCGCCTCGCGGCCGCGTTTCGAGAGCGAGAAGCATAATCCGGAATCCGGTGCCGACCGCGATTTCAAGCCGGATATCGAGGTCAAGGACGGCGACGTGATCGAGGGCGCTGGATTTGCGCTGGAAGCGGTGGCGACCCCGGGTCACACCGCCAACCATCTGGCGTTCGCTTGGGCCGCGCGAAAGATCAATTTCGTCGGCGACCACGTGATGGGCTGGTCGACCTCGATCGTGGCGCCGCCGGACGGCTCGATGATCGATTACATGGCCTCGCTGGAGCGGCTGGAGAAGCGTGACGAGGAACTGTATTTCTCGGGCCACGGGCCGGAAATTCCGGAAGGGCCGCGCTACGTTCGTTTTCTCGCCCGTCACCGCAAGGCGCGCGAGGCTTCGATCCTGCATCGGCTCGGCAAGGGCGAAACCGACATCCCGACCATGGTGCGCGCGATCTATATCGGCCTCGATCCGCGGCTGACGACTGCCGCCGGCTATTCCGTGCTGGCCCATCTGGAAGACCTGGTCGCGCGCGGGGTGGTAGCGACCGATGGCGATCCCGTGATCGGCGGGAGCTACAGAATGGCGAATGGCGAATAGGGAGTAGCGAATAGGGGAAGCAGGCAGCGGCCTGCGCAACCATTCGCTATTCGCTACTCACCATTCGCCCATTCATTTCTTCACCGTCTTGGCCGGAACCTTCGCCGGCACTTGCGGCTTCTTCGGCGCGGGCTTGGAATTGGCGTTGTCGACCGCGGTGTTGATATCATCGATCAGTTTCGACACCCGCGCGGCGTTGCTGCCGAGGTCGGCATCGAAATAGCGCGACGCCGAGCGGATATCGACGCGAGAATCCTCACCATCGGGGGTGACGCGGATCGAAACGTCCTCACGGAATCCCATGATCGGGGTGCGTGCCACGGCCTCGATGCGGCCGATGCGGCGCGGCAGTTGCGGCGGGCGTTCGTCGATCACAAGCCATTTGCGGCGCGTCACCAGCGCCAGCGTGACGTCGTAGGCGCGCTGCACAGGGACCTCGAGCTCCACGGTCTCGATATCGGGATAGGCCAGCCGCTGCTGTTCGGCGGAATAGAGCCCGGCATAGACGGCCGGGTTGGTGCCCTCGCCGGTGCGCAAGCGCGCCAGCGCCTCGAAGCGCGGTGGATCGATCGGGTCGGTGGTGATGTCGTGGATCGGCGGTAGCCGGCGATATTGCAGGCCGAGATAGGCCGGGTAGGCCAGGATCACCGCATTGAGCAGGAACGCCAGCAGGATGCGGCTCATGCCGCGCGAACCGTTCTGCCAGATCGCCGCAAACGCCGCGAGCCCGATCAGGATGGAAAGCCCGGCGCAGGCGAGCGCCCCGAAGAAGGTCGCCAGCGCCGGCTTCATCTCCAGGAACCCGAAGCGGACGATGAGGATCGAAACCACGACCGCCACCACGGAAAAGATCGCGAGGTTACGCGACCATGTGGCGAGGCCGGACACGGGCTCCGATTGGTAGGGAGCGGAAAACCTGCGGGCCATCGGTCAAAAATCTGCCGGGTTGGGGGCTTGCCGGGGCCTAGGAAGCCGGGCTGCTAATGCCCGCTTGAGACCACGGACCTGCGGCAAATTCAAGGGAGTTTGGGCTTGGTCGGGGCCTGTTCTTCCCTTCTCCCAACATGGGGAGAAGGGAAGAAGAACCTTACACCACCGCGTTCGGAAAACTGTACGCCTTGAACTGGTCGCGCAGCGCGGTCTTCAGGATCTTGCCGGTCGCGGTATGCGGGATGCCGTCGACGAAGGCGACGTCGTCGGGCATCCACCATTTCGCGATCTTGCCGTCCATGAACTTCAGGATGTCCTCGCGCGTGGCCTGCTGGCCGGCCTTGAGCTGCACGATCAAGAGCGGCCGCTCGTCCCATTTGGGATGATGGATGCCGATCACGGCGGCCTCCGCCACCGCGGGATGGCCGACCGCGAGGTTTTCCAGATCGATCGACGAAATCCACTCGCCGCCGGATTTGATGACGTCCTTGGATCGATCGGTGATCCGCATGTAGCCGTGCGGATCGATCGTCGCGACGTCGCCGGTGTCGAAATAGCCTTCGTCGTCGATAATGTCGGCGTCGACCCGGAAATAGGCCTTTGCGACCGCAAGGCCACTTACCTTGAGCCGGCCGAAGGTCTTGCCGTCCCACGGCAGCTCCTTGCCGGCATCGTCGGTGATCTTCATCTGCACGCCGTAGGGCGGGTAGCCCTGGCTCTGCAGAACATCCAGCAGTTCTTCGCCGGCGAGTTCGGCGAAAGGCGGTTTCAGGGTGGCGAGCGTTCCGAGCGGGCTCGTCTCGGTCATGCCCCAGGCGTGGCGTACCTGCACGCCCAGGTCGATGAACGACTTGATCATTGAGCGCGGCATCGCCGAACCGCCGCAAATCACCATCCTGAGGTGAGGCAGCTTGAGGTTATTGCTGGCCATGTGATTGAGCAGCATCAGCCATACCGTCGGCACGCCCGCGGTAAAGGTCACCTTCTCGGTATCCATCAGTTCATAGACCGAGGCGCCATCGAGCTTCGGGCCGGGCATCACGAGCTTGGTGCCCATCGTCGGCGCGGAGAACGCAATGCCCCAGCTGTTGGCGTGGAACAAGGGAACCACGGGCAGCATCGTGTCGCTTGCGGAGGTGCCCAACGCATCCTTGGTGTTGGCCATGAAGGAGTGCAGCACGTTGGAACGGTGCGAATACAGCACGCCCTTCGGGTTGCCGGTGGTGCCCGAGGTGTAGCACATCGCGGCTGCGGTATTCTCGTCGAAGTTCTTCCATTCAAACTTGCCGTCGGCCTCCGCGATCCAGTCCTCATAGGCGACGGCGTTCTTCAGCGTGGTCTGCGGCATGTGCGCCTTGTCGGTCAGCACGACGTAGCGCTCGACGCTCGGCAAGCTGTCAGCGATCTTTTCCAGCATCGGCACGAAGGTGATATCGACCATCACCACGCGATCCTCGGCGTGGTTGATGATCCACGATATCTGCTCCGGGAACAGGCGCGGATTGACGGTATGGCAGATGGCGCCGATGCCCATGATGCCGTACCAGCATTCCAGGTGGCGCCAGGTGTTCCAGGCGATGGTGGCGACGCGGTCGCCGAGCTTGATGCCGTCGCGTTCCAGCCGCTGCGAGACTTTCAGTGCACGCGCATGAATTTCGGCGTAATTGGTCCGATGAATGGGGCCTTCGACCGATCGCGTAACGACTTCCTGCGTGCCGTGATATTTCGCTGCGTGCTCGATGATCCGGTGACACAGCAAAGGCCAGTCTTGCATCAAACCAAGCATACGTACGTCCCTCCTGATTATTATTTCTCGCGCATGATCCGCCCAGGTCCTGGCGGCCTGGCCGTGATCACGGAATTGACATGAACTGTAGCGCGGAGAAAGCAAGCCGGAAATGGCCTATTGGCGCCTTTGGCCGCACCCGAATGGCAATGGTTACCGTGGCCGCGCTGGCGCTGCTTGGCATGCAAGTGGCATCCGCTGCAGCCGCGCGGAGGCCTGCGCCGTCGCCCTGGGACGCTCTATTTGGCGGCGGGCCGCCCAAGCGCCGCGCCACGGTGCATCACTCTGCGGTGCCCTTGCCCAAGGCACGCCCGGCGGAGGCGCCCAAGCCGGAATCTGATAAGCCGGAATCTGACAAGGCTGAATCCGACAAGCCTGGGTCGGATCAGTCCACCGAGAGGGCGGCACCTGCCGCGACCGGCAAGCCCGCCCAGCAAGCATCCCCTGCCGCGCCAGAACCCTCGGCCTGCCGTTTGGCGCTGACCGAACAGATCGCGATCGCGCCCAGCATTCCCGACATCCACGGCGCAGGCGGTTGCGGTGGCGAGGATCTGGTGCGGCTGGAAGCAATCGTAATGCAGGACAAGCAGAGGGTTTCGGTCAAGCCGGCCGCCATCCTCCGTTGCAAAATGGCGACCGCAATCGCCGAATGGGTTCGCAGCGACATCGCGCCGCTGGCGCAAAGCCTAGGCAGCACGATCTCCGATCTCGACAATTTCGATTCCTTCGAATGCCGCGGCCGCAACCGCGTCGTCGGCGCCACATTGTCCGAGCATGGCCGTGCAAATGCGCTGG
This sequence comes from uncultured Alphaproteobacteria bacterium, assembly GCA_963774775.1. Taxonomy (GTDB): domain Bacteria; phylum Pseudomonadota; class Alphaproteobacteria; order Rhizobiales; family Xanthobacteraceae; genus Bradyrhizobium. The sequence goes on along the minus strand of CAVZGZ010000009.1, from coordinate 32,404 downwards.
ATGTCCGCGCCTTCAGGCTCGCCAATGGCAGGTCGATCTCGCTGACCGATCGCACCGTGCCCCGGGACCTGCGCGAAACCGTGCTGCATTCCGTCTGTGCGCGGTTCTCGACCGTGCTGGGCCCGGGCTCGGATTGGTACCACGAGGACCATATCCATCTCGACCTGATGGAGCGTCGCAACAATTACCGGATCTGCCAATGGAATGTGTATGACCCGCTGCCGCAGGTCGCACCGCTATTGCCGGCCAAGCGCCCCGAGGAGGCGCCGCCGCGCGAGGTCGCCGCCAAGTCGGATGCGGCCAAATCCGAGACGGGGGCGAAGCTGGACGCGTCCAAATCGGAAGAAGCCGAGCCCGACGCCGCCAAGGCGCCGCCGGCCAAGCCTGAACCAACAAAGCCGCAGCCAACAAAAAAGCGCCGGCAAAACCGGCGCTTTTGATCTGATCTGAGCGTTCGCTTACTGGATCGGGTTGGCGCCGCCCTGCAGTGCCATCTGCGAGTTGTACGGCGAGTCGCCATGGTGGGGCTCCAGCACCACCACGATGGTGCCCAGCTTGACCCGGCTATACAGGTCGATCGCGTCTTCATTGGTCATGCGGATGCAGCCCGACGAAATCGACGCGCCGATATATTCCGGCTGGTTGGTGCCGTGGATGCGGAACAGCGTGTCCTTGCCGCCCGAGTAGAGGTACATCGCGCGCGAGCCCATCGGATTGTCCGGCCCAGGTGCCACGAAGGTGGGAACGCCAAGGCGGGAGATTTCGCCAGGCGTCGGATGCCAGGCTGGCCACTCCGTCATGCTGCCGATCTTGGCGATACCGGACCACGCCATGGCTTCCTCGCCGACGGTGATGCCGTAGCGGATCGCCTTGCCGTCGTTCATGACGTAATAGAGGTAATGGTTGTCCGAATCGACCACGATCGAGCCGGGGGCTTCCTTGCGATGATAATCGACGATCGCGCGGCGGAAGGGCTCGGCAACCGGGGTCTTGACGTAGGAGACCTTGGACAGGAGTTCCTTGTCATGCGGTTTGAAATTGTTGGTGTTGGTCGCCTCGTAGGTCGTCTGCATGCAGCCCGACAACATCAGGCCGGCGGCCAATATTCCTAGAGTAACTTTCAGCGACGACATGATGCACTTCCAATCGAAAGTCTAGCGTTCGCAAGCGCCAACATTGCGCCCCAAACGCCACGATTCCTTATGATGGCATTATTGCCGAAACCTGCCGTTATTCCCAGAGTTTAGATGCCTGTTCGGCACTGCGGGACATCAGTTGTGGCTTTTTTGCCGCAAGTGTTCTGGCCTCAGGCCGATTTTTGTGCAAACAGGCAACGGTCGTCGAATCTGGGCCATCTCACCGCCATTTGGCCGCCACAAATATGGACGGCCGGTTAATACGCCAGTCATGAAGCGCTAGCCAGAATCGCGTTTAGTCCGTCGTCGTCCAAAGGGGGCCGCCTGCCCCGGTCCGGAGTTACCTATGCTGTCGGTGTACGTTCCGTCTGATGTTTCGATGAAAAAGGCCATCGTTGGCGATCTCGCGACGTTGCCGGAAAACGCGGTCTGGGTCGACCTGGTGAAGCCGACGGCGGAGGAGGACCGCGCGGTGGAGCGGCTGGCCGGGATCGCGGTGCCGACGCGGGAGGACATGCAGGAGATCGAGATTTCCAGCCGCCTCTATATCGAGAACGGCGCGCGCTACATGACCGCGACGCTGATGTGCCAATCCGACACCGACATGCCGCGGACCACCGCGGTCACCTTCATTCTCACCGGCCACCGCCTGGTGACGGTGCGTTACGACGATCCAAAACCGTTCGCGCTGGTCGAGAACAAGCTGGCGCGGACATGTTCTCCCGGCATCACCGGCGAGATGGTGATGATGGAATTGCTCGACGCGGTGATCGACCGCTGTGCCGACATCCTGGAGCGCTGCGGCGCCGACATTGACCAGGTCTCCCACGACATCTTCGAGCCGGAGAGCGAGCGGCACGGCCACGCCAAGCAATATTCGCAGATTTTGATCGCGATCGGGCGCAAGGGGGATTTGACCTCGAAGGTCCGCGAGAGTCTCGTCTCGATCGGCCGCGTCGTCACCTTCATGTCAGCGGTGATGGAAGGCGTGAAATGGTCCAAGGACATGCGCGAGCAGCTCAAGACCATGCAGCGCGACGTCGCTTCGCTGACCGATCATGCCTCCTATCTTTCCGGCAAGATCACCTTCGTGCTGGATGCCATGCTCGGCGTCGTCAACCTCGAGCAGAACAACATCATCAAGCTGTTCTCGGTGATGGCCGTGGTGTTGATGCCGCCGACCCTGATCGCCTCGATCTACGGCATGAACTTCAAGATCATGCCGGAACTCGAATGGGCGCACGGCTACCCTTACGCGCTGGTCCTGATGGTAGCCGCCGCGATCGTGCCCTACTGGATCTTCAAGTGGAAGAAGTGGCTGTAAGGCCGGAACAACCTTAATGCGCTATGCAGTCGTCATCGAGAAAGTGTGCGGTAAGTAAGGCGGACTGCCTCAATTCGCTGCCTCATTTCCTCTGCTAAAATTTGAGCATTGCGCTGAACGTTTGAGCGAAACTTGTCTGCGATAACGCACGCCTCAAGCCGGAGGACAGCAATGGTTGAGAGAGTCATAACCCAGGTGCGCAACGTCATCGACTTTGCGCACTATCGACAGGAGCGCGCCGTCGGCAAAGCGCAGGCGATGTTACCGCTTATGTGCCGCCATTGTGGTGCGGCATTGCTCGATGGCGAAAACGAGGACGAATGCTCCAGCGCGTTGAACACCACCGCGCTGCAGCCCCGAGAGAAGCCGCGTCGGTTCTACGCGGACTAGAGGCAGGAGCCTCGTTGCGTCATTGCAGGTGCAATCGAAGCAATCCCGGAAATCTGGCCGCGGCGGCGGCCGGGATCGCTTCCTCACCCATCCTTGCCCGGAATGACAGCCCAAGCGCTCTCAAACGTGCTGCCCGCCGTTGATGTGGATCTCGGCGCCGTTCACGTATGAGCTCGTTTCCGTGCATAGCACGTAGATGATCTTCGCCACTTCGTCCGGTGTGCCCAGCCGGTGCATCGGGATCTGTTGCTCCACGATCTTCTCGGTGCCCGGTGACAGGATGGAGGTGTCGATCTCGCCCGGGGCGATCGAGTTGACGCGCACGCCGATCCGGCCGAAGTCCGACGCCATTTCGCGCGTCAACGACGCCAGCGCCGCTTTCGAGGTCGCGTAGGCCACACCGGCAAAGGGATGAACGCGGGAGCCCGCGATCGAGGTGACGTTCACGACCGAGCCTTTGGTGGCCTTCAATTCCTGCATCAGTCCGCGCGCCATCATGATCGGCGCGAAGAAATTGACGCGGAAAACGTGGCTCCAGGTTTCAATGTCGGTATCCATGGTGCCGAGCCGGCTGCCGTCCGCGGCCTTAGGCGAAATTGCGGCGTTGTTGACGAGCGCATGCAGTTCGCCGGTTCCTATCCGCTCCCGGATTTCAGAAATCGCCCGTGTGGTGTCGTCGTGGTCGGCGAGGTCGACCTGGATGTGATCTTCCGGGCCGGCGCCCCATGGGCATACTTCCGGAAAGGCGTGCCGGGAGCAGGTGATGACGCGCCAGCCGGCACTGGAGAACCGGATTGCGGTTGCATGGCCGATGCCGCGGCTGGCTCCGGTCAGCAGCAGCGTGCGTCGGGGCGCGTTGGTAGAAGAAGGCATAGACGGTTCTCTCGTTCTTCGTCATGCCCGGCCTTGTGCCGGGCATCCACGTCTTCAACTTTGTCAGAAACCAAGACGTGGATGGCCGGGACACTAATCCAAAGACGCGCTTTGCGCTTTAGCCGGCCATGACGGTCCAAGTTTCACGGATAGAGCCGGACTTTGGCCCAGCCTTGTGCCGGGGTGTCGCGACGGAATTCGATGCGGTCGTGCAGGCGGAACGGCCGGTCGTGCCAGAACTCGAAGCGCTGTGGCGCGATGCGCCAGCCGCTCCACCCGGGCGGCCGCGGCACCTCGCCGATCATGTGCTTGGCGGCGACCAGCGCGATCGCCTGTTCGAACGCAAAACGGCTTTCCAGCGGCTGCGACTGCTTGCTGGCCCAAGCGCCGATCTGCGCCTGCTTCGGGCGGGTGGCGAAATAGGCGTCGGCCTCGGCCTCCGTCACCGGCGTCACGTTGCCGCGGATGCGCACCTGCCGGCGCAGCGATTTCCAGTGAAATAGTAAAGCGGCCTTAGGATTTGCGGCAAGTTCGCGGCCCTTGGCGCTGTCGATGTGGCTGTAGAACACGAAACCGTCCGCGTCACAGCCCTTCATCAGCACCATGCGCACATCCGGCAGCCCGTCGGCATCGACGGTGGCCAGCGCCATCGCATTCGGATCGTTCGGTTCGGACTTCACGGCTTCCGCAAACCATTCCCCGAACAGCGCCAACGGTTCCTCCGCAGCGGTAAAATCACCCGATGTTAACGGTGTCGGGTGTTTTATGGAGGTTGTGTCGGTCATGTCAGGAGTCCCGAATTGCTTCCGTTCGCGTCCCAGAGCGCGCTGCTAGCCCTATATAGGACATGGGGACGCGTTGGCCTATCGGCGATCCGGCCGGCAGGTGCGGTCGTGACATTGATTCTAATCTGCGTCGGATCGAGCGGCTGCAGCCTGTCCCGCACCGATGCCATGGCCAAGATGGGCGACAAGGATGTGACCGGCTCGATCAGCGCGGCCGCAACCCATGCACCGGCGCCGACCGAGAGTGATCTCGCCTTCGCCCGCAATGCCGCCTCCGACGTGCTGACCAGGGGCGACAAGGATTCCAGCCAGCCGTGGGAAAATCCGGAGACCGGCGCGCGGGGTTCGGTAACGCCGCTGGCCCAGTCTTACGCGGCAGAGGATGGCCGAACCTGCCGGGATTTCCTGGCGAGCTATGTCAACGGGCGCACCGAGAGCTGGCTGCAGGGCGCCGCCTGCCAGGCTGGACATGGACGGTGGGAAATTCATACGCTCAAACCTTGGAAGCAATCCTGAGATCGTCCATGGTGCTGGGGGCAGTTGCAAAAATGCCACTGCGACCCCAAATGAACTCAAACTGGGGTGAAGAGCCCCAAATTTCGGATCAGATTTTCCCGTGAAGGAGACGTGACGGATGCGCGACCCCTATGAGGTCTTGGGGGTGCCGCGGGGCGCCAGCGCTGCGGCGATCAAGAGCGCCTATCGCAAGCTCGCCAAGAAGCATCACCCCGACAACAACAAGAACGATCCGAAGGCTGCGGCGCGGTTCTCCGAGATCAACTCGGCGAACGAGATCGTCGGCGACGAGGACAAGCGCAAGCAGTTCGATCGCGGCGAAATCGACGCCGACGGAAAGCCGCGCTTTCAAGGCTTCCCCGGCGGCGACCCGCGCGGCCGTGCAGGTCCTGGCGGCGGGTTCGAAAGCTATAGCTTCCGCACCGGTGGCGGTCCCGGCGGCGCAGGCGGTGGCGCAGGTTTCGAGGACATCCTCAACAGCATGTTCGGCGGTGCCGCTGGCGCTCGCAGCGGTGGCGCGCGCCCTGGCAGAGGCAACCCGTTCGAGTTCGACACCGGCGGGATCGGGCTCGACCTCGATCTCAGCGTTGCCATGACGGTGTCGCTGGAGGAGGCGGTCAGGGGCGGCGAGAAGCGCGTGCGCCTGCCGACCGGCAAGGAGCTCAACGTCAAGATTCCGGCCGGTGTCACCAACGGCCAGCAGATCCGTCTGAAGGGGCAGGGCGACACCGCGCAGGGCCATCCGCCCGGAGATCTTCTGATCACCGTCAGCATCGCGCCGCATCCGTTCTTCAAAATCGACGGCAGCGATCTGCGCGTCGACCTGCCGATCACGCTGTATGAGGCGGTGCTGGGCGGCAAGGTCCGGGTGCCGACGCTGGGGAGCGCGGTCGAGTTGTCGATCCCGAAAAACACGTCCAGCGGGCGAACCTTTCGCCTCAAGGGCAAGGGCCTGCCAAAAGCGGGTGGCGCGGGGGACCTCTATGTCACCACTCGCATTATCCTGCCCGACGGGAACGATGCCGAGCTTGAGGCATTGATGGAGAAGTGGCGCGACGGACACCCCTATAATCCGCGGAGCGATCTCGACTGACCACGTCAGCCGTTAGTTGGCCAACGTTGTCCCGGACCATTTTCGGGGTCGACAGTGGATGCGTCAAAAGTGAGGATCCGACCCCGGGTTTGCTCAAGGGCGCGGAAGAAAAAGTGCGGCCTCGAAAGGGGGACCAGCGCGGTACCAAACCCCAATCGAGGCCGCCTGCGCCGATCGGCGGATCGAACGCGATACAATTTCGTGTGATCACCGGTGCGATAATGAGACGCGCCAGTGACGTGATTCCAGATTTTCGATGTCGGAATTTGGACGGAGGCTGAAGTCCGGTTCAGCCGCCGGTTTTCTCCATCTGGTCGTACACGGCTTGGGCAATCTGCGTCAGCCGGCCGCGATCGCTGCCGCCGCTCACCACATATCCGACACCGCGGTCGGCCCAGAACAGCGCGCTGTCGCCGCCCTCCGCCGCATATCGCATCTGGGTCGTCTCGGCCTCCGCCTTCGCGGTATAGACCGTGAAGCGTTCACCCGAGGCGCTCTCATACATCAGGAATGAGGCGGGTCCGGTCGGGCCGGGCAGCAGCCGTCCGCCGACCAGTTTCAATCCGGCCGCGGCCAGCTCGGGCGCGCGGACATCCCAGCCGCAGCGCTTGGTCAGCCATTGCTGAAGATGCGTTCGCTCGCTGCCGGGCACTTCGACGGGATGACGGACCTCGACCACATAGAGGCGGTGCGCATCCAGCGCATCGACCGTGAAGCTCTGAAAGGCGGTCGGTGCGGCGGCAGCGCCGCGCGCCACCCAGCCGGCGCCACCGCCGGCGATGAAGGCAACAAGCGTTGCGGCAATGGCGCCCATGACCCATCGGCGAGGCTGTTGCAACAGTCGCTCGATCTCGAGCCGCTTCGGCACCGCTTCGTCGAGCACGGAGTCGTAGCGCGCGTGCAGCGCCTGCGCCATCGATCGCCACGACAAGACCCGCGCGGCATCTTCGGGATGCGCAGCGAGCCACGCTTCGACATCGCCGCGGCGCTCGGCCGGCAACTCGTTGTCGACGTAAGCGTGCAGCTCGTCTTCGGTAACGGGAATCTTGGGGTCGGTCATTGTCTTGGTCTCTGTCCAGTCCTGATCCGAAATCGCTTAAACACAATGCGCTTAAGTTCAGCGTCCTTCATCAACAGCGCCTGCCGTCCTTGCCCGGGCATCATTTCACCCGCCTGAGCGTCGTACGCTCGCCTTCCAGCGAGGCCTTGACGTGCGCCCGCGCGCGGGCAAGCCGGGACATTACGGTGCCGATCGGCACGCCCTGGATGTCGGCGACCTCGCGGTAGCTCAATCCCTCCAGCATCACCAGAAGCAGCACGGAACGCTGCTCTTCCACCAGCGTCGCCAGCGCGCGGGCGATATCGCGTCCTTCGGCCTCGGTGCCGCTGGCATCCGGGTTGTTGTCGAGCAACGGCATGAATTGCGGCCGCCGCGCCAGCGATCGCCGCCGGTTCTTGTTCAAGTTGGTCAGGATCGTGTAGAGCCAGCTCCTGACGTCGCCGCCGAGAAACAGCCGCTCCGAGCGCAGCGCCCGCACCAGCGTATCCTGGACCAGATCGTCGGCGATATCGGCGTCACGCGCGAGCGCGCGCGCGTAGCGGCGGAGCGCCGGGATCATGGCTTCGACACTTTGACGAAACGCGGTCATTGGCACCAGATCTTCTGCTTGGTCCGGCGCGAACGCCTTACCCAGCATAACACCCAATTGGCGCGTCTATTCCTGTCATCGCGACCGGCGGCGAACAGCGTTAACCCGGGCTGATTTGGGCTGTACCGGTGGAGTGCTGGTGTACCTCCAAGCCTTGTGGAAGTCGGCGACAGGGCCGTATCTGCTTTCGCATCTGTCGCGCGGTGTCACCGGCGAAGTGCATCACGTCAATCCGCTCGTCGCCGGCATTGAAGCGTCCCGAGGCCGCGCGGAGATCGCGCTGACGCAAGGCGAGCGCGAGGCCGGTTGAGCCGCCAAGAGGGCGCCAGCGATCGAGTCATCTGCAGTTCATCGTCGATGCTCGTGAGAGTGAGACGCTTCTCAGCGATCGCGCTCCGGAATGAGCGATCGGCTCTCGAAACCACGCGGATTTTCCGACCATCTGATCAGTACTCGCTCGGGATCCGGGCGCCGGGACCGCGTTCGATTGGCTGACCTTTACGAAATATCGCTTTCTTACGGACAACGTGCTCTGGGATAGCGGTTCGGCGCTCGCCTGGACGATCAAGCTCTCGGAAGAGATGGACGAGCCCTTTTTCTCGAGAACTCTCGATTTCAGAAAGCGTTCTGCCATAAGATGCTGGGCCAGAAGATTGAAATGCTGAAAGAGAAGAAGATGATTTCTGCCCACAAGACCTTCTTCGTTGGAAACAAGGATCTCGGAGTTCGAGATCTGGATTAAACGATGCCCGCCCCGGTCATCTATTACATCCGACACGGCGAGACGTCGTGGAATGCCGAAGGCAGGCTGCAGGGCACGCAGGATGTTCCGCTCAACGATCTCGGCCGCAGGCAGGCGGTCCATGCCGGCCGTGTCCTCGCCGATCTTCTGGCGCGCGATGGGCGGGACAAGGCATCGCTTCCCTTCGTCGCAAGCCCGCTGATCCGTGCCCGCGCGACGATGGAGCTGGCCCGCGGCGAGCTCAAGCTGCCGCCGGGCGACTATGCACTCGACGACCGCCTGCGCGAGATCGCTTACGGCGTCTGGGAGGGCTCGACGCTTGCAGAGATGCAGGCGGCCGACCCAAAGCTCTACGCCCGCCGGCTGACCGCGAAGTGGACGCTGGCGCCGGAGGGCGGCGAGACCTACGCCCAGGTGCAGGTTCGGATGGCCGATTGGTACGGTTCGCTGCAGGGCGACACGGTCGCGGTGGCCCATGGCGGCACCGCGCGGGCGCTGATGGTGGCGCTCGGGTTGGAGACGCCCACAAGTGCGGCCGACCTCTTGATCGAGCAGGGCGCGGTCTATGTGTTTCGCGACGGCGGGCTCAAGAAGTATAGTTAAAGGCGGCCTAGCGCCGTCATTCCGGGCGCCCGGGCATCCGCAGTGTTATCGTACATCCGGAAATCTGCGAGATTCCGGGTCCGAGCTTCGCATCGTCCCGGAATGACGGTTGCCGGTTTGACCCTCGCTGACGCGCGTTACGACAAGTCGACATTGACTTGGGAGCTCAAGCGAACCGCATGTCCTTCAACACCTTCGGCCATATGTTCCGGGTCACGACCTTCGGCGAAAGCCACGGGATTGCGATCGGCTGCGTGGTCGATGGGTGCCCGCCGCTGATCCCGCTGACGAACGAGGACATCCAGCACGATCTCGATCGCCGCCGTCCCGGCCAGTCGCGCTTCACCACCCAGCGCCAGGAGCCGGATGCGGTGAAAATCCTGTCGGGCGTGATGGCGCATCCCGAGACCGGCGTGCAGGTCACCACAGGCACGCCGATCGCGCTTCTGATCGAGAACACCGACCAGCGCTCCAAGGATTATTCCGAGATCAAGGACAAGTTCCGGCCCGGCCATGCCGACTTCACCTATGAGGCCAAATACGGCCTGCGCGACTATCGCGGCGGCGGCCGCTCGTCGGCGCGCGAGACCGCGACCCGGGTCGCGGCCGGCGCCATCGCCCGCAAGATATTGCCCGGCGTGAAGGTGCGCGGCGCGCTGGTGCAGATGGGCCCGCACAAGATCGACCGCGACAGGTGGGACTGGGACGAGATCGCGCGCAATCCGTTCTTCTGCCCGGACAAGGACAAGGCCGCCTTCTTCGAGACCTATCTCGACGGCATCCGCAAGAGCGGCTCCTCGATCGGCGCCGTGATTGAAGTGATCGCCGAAGGCGTGCCGGCAGGGCTGGGCGCGCCGATCTACGCCAAGCTCGACGGCGAACTCGCCGCCGCCATGATGAGCATCAATGCGGTCAAGGGTGTCGAGATCGGGGCTGGCTTCGGCGCGGCGGAACTGTCGGGCGAGGAAAACGCCGACGAGATGCGGACCGGCAACAACGGCACGCGATTTCTGTCCAACCATGCCGGCGGCGTGCTCGGCGGCATCTCGACCGGCCAGCCGGTCGTGGTGCGGTTTGCGGTGAAGCCGACCTCCTCGATCCTGTCGCCGCGCCAGACGGTGGATCGCAAGGGCGCCGACACCGATATCATGACCAAGGGCCGTCACGACCCCTGCGTCGGCATCCGCGCGGTGCCGGTCGGCGAAGCGATGATGGCCTGCGTTTTGGCCGATCATTGGCTGCGCCACCGCGGCCAGGTCGGCTGACGGCACCCATCCCGCAACGTCAAGCGTTCGAGTCGCCTTGACGCGCGCCGGGCTTGCGCGGCAAATGCTGGCGTCATGAATGCACCGGAACTGCAAAAACTGATCGACTGGCTGATCGACGGCGGGCGGTCGGCGACCAGCCCGTCCCGATTTATGGCCGAGTGCTGCGAACGGATGGTCGCGGCAGGGCTGCCGCTGTGGCGCGTCGGCGTCTTCGTTCGAACCCTGCATCCCGATATCTACGGCCGCAACTTCATCTGGAAGCCGGGCGCCGAGGTAGAGGTCGGCTCGGTCGATTTCAAGATTCTGGAATCGCCGGATTTCCACTCCAGCCCGCTGATCATCGTGTTCCAGCAGGGGCTGGAGGTTCGGGCCCGTGCGGACGATCCGCAGAGCGCCCGGTTCCCGATCGTCAACGAGCTGTGCGCCGAGGGCGTCACGGACTATATCGCGCTGCCGCTGTTTTTTACCGATGGCACCACTCATGCATCGAGCTGGACCACGAAGCAGCCCGGCGGCTTTACGGATGAACAAGTGGCAGCGTTGCACGCGCTGATCACGCCGCTGTCGCGGGTCATCGAGATCATCAACTGGCGTCGCATGGCTGCGAGCCTTTTGGACACCTATGTCGGCAATCGCGCCGGCGAAAAGATTCTCGGCGGCCAGATCAGGCGCGGCCACACCCATACGATGAATGCCGCGATCTGGCTGTCCGATCTGCGCGGCTTTACGGCGCTGTCGGACCGGCTGCCGGCTGAGACCGTGGTGGACATCCTCAATCACTACTTCGATTGCCAGGTCGCCGCGATCCGCGGCCATGGAGGGGAAGTGCTGAAATATATGGGCGACGGGCTGCTCGCGGTGTTTCCGATCGACGAATATGTCGGCGATTCCCAACAGGTCTGCTGCCACGTGTTAGAGGCTGCCCACGAATCCCGCGCCAGCGTCGCCGACTTGCACTATCCGATCGGCGACGCCGTCGAGCGGTTTCGCTTCGGCGTCGCGCTGCATGTCGGAAACGTGCTTTACGGCAATATCGGCGGCGGCAACCGACTCGACTTCACCTGCATCGGCCCCGCCGTCAATCTCGCGGCGCGGCTGGAAAAGATCGCCGGCCGCCTCGGCCGCACGGTGGTGGCGTCCGAAGGTTTTGCCGGCATCTGCCGGGGAGCGTGGAGCGAGCTCGGTGAATTTCCGATCGCGGGCTTTTCAAAGGCCGAGCGCGTCTACGGCCTGGTGGACGAAACGTCCGCGAGTTGATCTCGAGACGCCTCACTCCTCAGGTTCAGTGGTGAACAGCAGCGGATAGCCCTTGGCGCGGCCGGCGTCGGTGGCCCGCGTTGCCTTGGTCTCGGCGATGTCCTTGGTGAACACCGCGACCACGCAGACGCCGCGCCGGTGCGCTGTGATCATGACCTTGTGGGCCTGGTCCTCGGTCATGCGGAATTCCGCCTTCAGCACGGTGACGACGAATTCGCGCGGCGTATAATCGTCGTTGACGAGGATGACCTTGTGCAGGCGCGGCCGTTCGACCTTGGTCCTGGTCCTGGTCCTGATTTTTGGCTTGGTGACGATATCGGGCATTGCCCGGCGCCTCCTGTCGCTCCACGATCGATCGACAAGAATAACGCCTTCGCGGCAGCGTTGGAACTGGCGGTTTTGCACGACGCGCATGTTCGTGCGTCGCGCGTCCCCGCTCAGTCCGTTGTATCGCATGGCGCTCGCGGCAGGGCAGCGGCCGCCCTGATCATGGCAGCCTTGAGGCTAACTCGAATGTGAAGAACAGATGATGTTCGCCCTTTGCGCGGCGCAATTTGCGTGTCACCATTGCGCCCGTACGACGGGAGGGCCGCAATGCGCTGGTATGTCTCGATCGGAGCTGTGCTTGTCGCGGGTGTGCTCGCCGGCGGCGACGTGGCAAGTGTTGCCGCGCCCAATCCAGCTAACCAGCTCGGCCAGCAACGCGCGGAAAAGGAATCGACGCCGAGCGTCGATATCGAGCTGATCCTGGCCGTCGACGTCTCCTATTCGATGGACATGGACGAGCTGGCGATCCAGCGCGAGGGCTACGCGCAGGCGATCGTCTCCAAGGAGTTTTTGCAGGCGCTGAAGACCGGCCCGAACGGCAAGATCTCGATAACGTATTTCGAGTGGGCCGCCTCCGGCGACCAGAAGATCATCATTCCCTGGCGCGTGATCGACGGTCCCGAAACCGCCGACGCCGTCGCCAACGAAATCATGAAAACCCCGATCCGCCGCGCTTCCCGCACCTCGATCTCGGGCGCCATCATGTTCGCGATGCCGCTGTTCGACGAGAACCCGCATCGGGGCATCCGGCGCGTGATCGATATTTCCGGCGATGGTCCGAACAACAACGGTCCGCCGGTGGTCCCCATGCGCGATGCCGCGCTGGAGAAGGGTATCGTCATCAACGGCCTGCCGATCATGGTGAAGGAACCGTCCTATTCCACCATGGATATCGACAACCTCGATTACTATTACGAGGATTGCGTCGTCGGCGGTCCCGGCTCCTTCGTGGTGTCGATCAAGGACCGTGAAAAGTTCAAGGAAGCGATCCGCACCAAATTGCTGCTCGAAGTCGCAGGCCGCACGCCGGAGCGCAAGGTCGTTCCGGTGGCCGAGAAGGAGCCGCGGGTCAATTGCATGATCGGCGAGAAGATCTGGCAGGACCGCTGGGGGCGGTAGGTTGTTGCCGCAGCTGTCGTAGATTCCATGTGGCGATGGGCGTGCATCCGCTAGGTTTGGGTTTCCACACTCGAACCAGCGGAGACGTCAGATGCAAGCATCCCACGTAAGCACGCCCATCAAGAGCAATGTTAGCACGATTTTTGTGGCGATCGAACTGAGCCAGAGGAGTTGGCTGGTGACGATGCACTGCCCGGACAAGGATAAGATATCCCACCATAAGCTGGAGGGCGGCGATCATGCCGGCTTGCTGACGCTGATCGAGCGGATGCGTGAGCGGGCAGCGCGAACGCTGGGAGCGGTCCCGGCGGTGGTGAGTTGCTACGAGGCGGGCTACGACGGGTTTTGGCTGCATCGGCTGCTGATGGCGGCGGGCATCACGAACCACGTGTTCGACCCTGCGAGCATTGCAGTCGATCAGCGGGCGCGGCGGGTGAAGACCGACCGGATCGATGGCGAGAAGATGCTGCGCACGCTGATGGCGTACCTGCGCGGTGAGCCGCGCGTGGTGCGGATCGTGCGGGTGCCGAGCCCGGAGCAGGAGGACGCCCGCCGCGCCAGCCGCGAACGCGGCCGGCTGACTAAGGAACAGACCGCTCACACCACCCGGATCAAGGCGCTGCTGCGGCTGTTGGGCATGGCAGTGGGGAACCCGCGCCGACACGACTGGCTGAGCTGGCTGGTGAAGCAACGGGACTGGCAAGGCCAGGCGGTGCCGCCGCAGACCATGGCCGAGATCAAGCGCGAACACGCGCGGCTGATGCTGGTGCGCGAGCAGCTTGATGCGCTGGCGCAGGCTCCGGCGGATCTGACCCCAGCGGCGGCTCAGATGGCGCAGCGCAGCGAGCTCTTGCTCCGGCTCAAAAGCCTCGGCCCGGCGTTCACAACGACGCTGACCAACGAGGTGTTCTACAAGGACTTCCGCAATCGGCGTGAGGTCGCGAGCTATTTCGGGCTGACGCCCAGTCCATGGCAGAGCGGCGGGATCGATCGCGACCAAGGGATCAGCAAGGCGGGCAACCCGCGCGCCCGTTGCGCCGCGATCGAGATGGCCTGGCTGTGGCTGCGACATCAGCCGGACAGCAAACTCACCCAGGAATATCGGCGACGCACACTCAATGCCAGCAAGCGCATCAAGCGCGTCGCCATCGTGGCCTTGGCGCGCAAGCTGATCGTGGCGCTCTGGCGCTATCTCACGACCGGCCTTGTGCCTGAGGGAGCGATGCTCAAGACGGCAGAGGTCTAAAACGCTTCAACCAACGCGTCGGCGTCGCGGCATCTGCCGCAGTCAGCGCGGGATGGATGGTGACCGTGCCACCCTTGGGCCAGAAACCGGCTGTTTCGTAGATGGGTCTCATCCTCATGGCTTCCTCGCTGCAAGTATGCGGAATGTGGGTACGGGCCAAAGCGGTCCGACCGGATATGAGGTGATGCAGTGAGCTGCTGCATAAATCGCCGGAAGCCAGTCCCTGAGCGCCTCGACCGCGGCGGCACGCTGCGCTACGCATGGCTCCGCGCGCCGCCTCTACGCCGAACACCAAAAATTAAACCCGAGCCTCCGGCGCGACGCTTGACTCAAAAGGCCTCATATGAGGGTGGGCAAAGCGAAGCGTGCCCACCACTCAGAATGACCATCACGGTTAAATGGTGGGCACGGCGCCAAGAGCGCCTTTGCCCACCCTACGATTTTCTCCGTGACAAGAGAGCGCCGCTGAAACACGGCACTCTTCATCCCCCATTGCAGCGCATCTTCTCCGCATATTTGTCGATGCAGAGCTTGAGAAACTCGGCGTTCTGCTGCTTGATCGCGGTGAGGAATTTGATGATCGCATTTTGGGTTTGCGTGCGCGCTTCGGGCGTCAATCCTTCGAACGTCTGCGGCAACTGGCTATCGAGTTCCTTCTTGGCAACGGCCCAATCGGTATAGAAACGTTCGACGCGCGCCCTGTTGTCGTATCCGAACGCGTCGACCATCGCGCTCATGTCGTCGGCACCGAGCTCCACACCCTCATGCTCCATCCAATCCATGTTGTATTCGAGCTGACGGCAGGAGTCCTGGAACTCCTTCTCGGGTCTGGTGGCATCGAATTGCTTTAGCGTCTCGTTCCACTTTTCGAAGAAGGTAAAGCGCCAGCGAGACGCCAGCGTGAGCGCAATCAACAGCAGGGAGGTCTGCCGATCGCCGACGAACCTGCGGTCGAACGTTTCCACGAGCAGGACGTAGAATCGCCGCTTGCCGTTCTTGAAGAGCTTGTGCCGGGTGAGGATGGCGCGATAGATGCGGCCGTCCCGGCTGCCTCTGAACGTCACGTCATCGGGTTCGGGCGTCTTCAGCGCCGCCGCCAGGCCGACGTTGATCTCCAGCTTGTCCATCCAGGGAATGTTGGCGCGGTCCGGCCGGGACAGTGCCTGGCGTATTTGTCCCCAGGTGGTCTGCGGCGCCTGGTCCGAGCTCAGCGAGAACGGCAGATTGAGCCCGAGAATGTCGAACGCCCGGCTGGAGCCCACCAGCGGCGAGCTTTCCGGAATGCGCTTTAGCGTCCCATCATGCGAAGGATAGATCGTGATCTCGAATCCCGCCTGAACCGGCGTTTCCGACACTTCGTCTTCCTGGCGGGCGACCTCGAAGGCATGACAGATCTGCTTCGCCGCCTTGGCGATGTCGACCGTGTACTCGCTCGGGTCGGCGCAATCGTTGGCGGTGTAAAGATCCTTGAGCCCGGCGTCGACGAGGCGGCCGAGCAGGGGCGCGCAGATCGTCTGCCTGCAGGAGCTGTTCCGCTCGCAGTACTTCTGCCAGAGCGAGGACCACGCGCTCTTCGACCTCGCCGAGCCGATTCCCGGGCCCGAGCGACGCGAGGCGCTCGGCGAAGCTGGCGAAGGAGCACGGGCGTGGTCATCGTCGCGTCGCTCTTCGAGCGGCGCGCGGCCGGGCTCTACCACAACACCGCGGCGATCATCGACGCCGACGGCACGCATGCTGGGCATCTACCGCAAGATGCACATCCCGGACGACCCGCTCTACTACGAGAAGTTCTACTTCACGCCCGGCGACCTCGGCTTCCGCGCGCTTCGACACCAAGTTCGGCACGCATCGGCACGCTCGTCTGCTGGGACCAGTGGTACCCCGAGGCCGCGCGGCTCACGGCGCTGCAGGGCGCGGAGATCCTCTTCTACCCGACCGCCATCGGCTGGCACCCGAGCGAGAAGGCCGAGTACGGCGCGGCGCAGCACGACGCCTGGGAGACGATCCAGCGCGCGCACGCCATCGCCAACGGCGTCTACGTCGCGGCGGTCAATCGCGTCGGCCACGAGGGCCCGCGCCGAGCGGCGGCATCGAGTTCTGGGGCGGCTCGTTCGTCGCGCGATCCGTTCGGCGTCATGCTCGCCGAGGCCTCGCGCGACCGAGGAGGAGATCCTGGTCGTCGAGTGCGATCTCGGCGCGCATCGAGGAGGTGCGCCGCAACTGGCCCTTCCTGCGCGACCGCCGCATCGACGCCTACGCGCCGCATCACCAGCCGCGTTCCTCGACTGAGCGACGGCGACGCCAGACGCCTCGCCGCAGCGCTCGGCTTCCGCATGCCCGCCGAGTGGGAGCCGCACGCGGCGACCTGGATCGCCTGGCCGCACAAGCGAAGCGACTGGCCGGGCAAGTTCGCGCCGATCCCCTGGGTCTACGCCGAGATCGTGCGCGCAGCTGGCGCCGCGCGAGCGCGTGCGCATCCTCGTGGTCGAGCGACGCCGCCGAGGCAGCAGGCGCGCGAGCATGCTCGGCGCAGGCCGGCGTCGACCTCGACGCGCGTCGACTTCGTGCGCGTGCCGACCGACCGCGTCTGGACGCGCGACTTCGGCCCGATCTTCGTGCAGCGACGACGCGCGGGCGAGCTGGCCGCGACCGACTGGCGGTTCAACGGCTGGGCCAAGTACGACGACTGGCAGCGCGACGACGCGGTGGCGCCGGCGCGTCGCGCGAGCCGCGGCGCGCGTCGAGCTGACGGCCGCGCGTCGGGCAGCGGCGCGCCGCGTCGTGCTCGAAGGCGGCAGCATCGACGTCAACGGCGAGGGCACGCTGCTCACGACCGAGGAGTGCCTGCTCGACACGGTGCAGGCGCGCAATCCCGGGCTGTCGCGCGACGAGCTCGAGCAGCGTCTTCGCGCGACTACCTCGGCGTCGAGCAAGGTGCTCTGGCTCGGCGAGGGCATCGCCGGCGACGACACGCACGGCCACGTCGACGATCTGGCGCGCTTCGTCGCGCCGCGGCACCGTCGTGCTGTGCTGCCAGGAGAACGACCGGCAGCGACGAGAACTACGCGCCGCTCGCGCGAGAACCGCGAGCGGCTCGCAGGGCGCGCGCGATGCGCGACGGCGCGACGCTCGAGGTCGTCGCGCTGCCGATGCCGCGCCGCTGGTCGTTCGACGGGCAGCGGCTGCCGGCGAGCTACGCCAACTTCTACATCGCCAACGACGTGGTGCTGGTGCCGACGTTCAACGATCCGGCCGACCGCGTCGCGCTCGGCATCCTCGGCCGAGCTGTTCCCCGATCGCGCAGGTGGTCGGCATCCACTGCCGTCGATCTGGTGTGGGGGCTCGGCACGCTGCACTGCATGACGCAGCAGGAGCCGGCGTGAAGCGCTCCGAGCGGCTGCAGCACATCGAGGCGCACCAGCGCGCGAGCTGGCGCGCGTGCACGCGCTGCCCGCAGATGGGCAAGCCGGTGGTCATGGGCCGCCCGGTGGTGTCGCCGGTGCTGTTCGTCGGGCAGGCGCCCGGCGACAAGGAGCCGATCTTGGGCCGGCCCGTTCGCCTGGACGGCCGGGCGCAACCTGTTCAAGTGGTTCGGCACGCTCGGCGTCGACGAGGAGACCTTCCGCGACCACGTCTACATGGCCGCGGTGTGCCGCTGCTTCCCCGGCAAGAACCCGAAGGGCGGCGATCGCGTGCCCGTCGGACGAGGAGATCGCCAACTGCGCGCCGTGGCTCGAGCGCGAGATCGAGATCTGCCGCCCCGAGCTCATCATCCCCGTCGGCAAGCTGGCCATCGAGCGCTTCCTGACCGACGCGCCGCTCGCGAGTCGATCGGTCGCGTCCACACGTGGAGCACGCGCGCCGCACCATCGACGTCATCCCGCTGCCCGCACCCGTCGGGCGCGTCGACCTGGTATCACGTCGAGCCGGGCAAGACGCTGACGAAGCAGGCGTTGGCGTTGATCAGCAAGCACGAGGCGTGGAAGAAGATCCGAGGCTAGTAGCGGAGAGCAGCGGAGAGCAGCGGAGAGCGCGGAGAGTAGCGGAGAGTCGGCGGAGAGCGGCGGGGCGGAGTTGCTTGGCGGGGGACGCCGCGCCTTACCCGTCGGCCCTACGGGCCGCCGGACGTGGCGCGCTCGAACTCGTCGCTGGCATCGCCCCTACGGGGCGAGCGCTCCTCGACGCCCCCGCCAAGCAACCCCGCCCCGCCTTTCGTCTAGCCTGACCTGAAGGCCGCTCAGCCGAGTCCCCGCCCGCCATGGTTCGCCCAGATCTGCCGAGCGGCGATCGCACCTCAGCCGAGGCCGCTGCGCCGTCCTCGTTCGACCCATAGGTGAGTCGAGTGGTACTTGCGGCGGCATCGGAGCGCGCTCCGCGCGAAGCGCGGATGCCAGCGCGTAGCCTGAGCGCGCCCCGTGCGGCGGCCCGTAGGGCCGACGCGTAAGGCGCGCGTCCGCCGCAAGTGCCACTCGACTCGCCCCCGTCGAACCCCTCTCCGCACCCTCCCTCCTCCGCACTCTCCTCCTTAGTGACTCCCCGCAGTCCCTCTCGGCAACTCCAACACGAACCTTTCGCCCTTCCCGACTCTTGCCGACGACGACAACCGCCCGCCATGCGCCCTCGCCACCTGACTCGCCACCTGCAGCGCCAACGTCGTCCCCGGCGCCGCCGCTCGGCTGACACCATGCCGTACGCCACCGCCGGCAGCCGCTCCAGCGCCTCCGCCACCTCGCCCACGCCGCCGCTGTCGATCTCCACGTACGCCGCCTCGCTCGTCCGCCGACACCGTCACCACCAGCGACTCCTGCTCGCCCACGTCGCGCCGCACCACCCACAAGAGCACGCGCAGCCCCGTGGCCAGCCGCGCGCGATCGCGCCCACACGCCGTCGACGACGCCCGCACGATCACCGACGGCCCGCGATCGGAGAACGGCGGCTGGCCGACGATCTCGCGCACCAGCTCCGCCAGGTCCACCTCCGACGCGCTCGCACCTCGTTCACCGGCGCCGGCACGCGCCCGAGCTCGCTCACCAGCTCGCGCAGCTGATCGACCTCGCGCGTCAGCACGGCCACGCGCTCCGGTGTCGCGCTCCACGCGTCCAGCGTCGCCACGTGTCCGCGCAAGGTGACGAGTGGCGCATCGAGCTCCTGCGCCGCCACGGCGAAGAAGCGGTCGCGCCGCTCCACGGCCAGCCGCTCGGCTCGCCCGCATTCGTGACACCCGCCCCTGCATCACCAGCCACACGATCACCAGCAAGCCCGGCAAACAGCCCGGCCAGCGCCCCAGCATCCGACGGCACCCATGATGCTCACGCCTGCGCTAGTCGCAAGCCGCGTGCCTCGGCCTTGTGGCCCGGCGCCGTGCCTACATTCTTCAGGATGGGGCCCGCGCCGACAATGACGCGAGCGCCTCGACTCGCGGCTCGCGCGAGTGTTCCACGACACGCTCGGCGGCTACCTGCGCGAGCTGTCGCCGTCGTCGCGCCGCTTCTGGATCCTGGTTCCGCTGACCGGCATCATCGCCGGCATCGGCGCCGTCGGCGGCCGTGCACTTCATGCACATGGTGCAGGCGCTGGCGTGGGGCGCGCACGGCTCGCTGCTCGAGGTCACCACCGCCGCGCCCTGGTGGCGGCGCCTGTTCGTCCCGGCGCTCGGCCGGCGTCATCATCGTCGCTGGTGTCGCTGCGGCCTCGGCCACGCGGCCGAGGGGCACGGCTCGTCGGAGATCATCGAGTCGATCTGGGTGCGCTCCGGCCGCGTGCCGCTGCGCGGCGCGCGTCGCCGCGCGGCTTTCTCACGCTCGTCGCCGTCGCCATGGGCGCCTCGCGTCGGTCGCGAAGGCGCGCTCATCTACTTCGGCGCCGCCGCCGCCAGCTGGCTCGGCCGCCGCGCCCACGTCGACGCCGATCAGCTCAAGCTGCTGGTCGCCTGCGGCGCCTCCGCCGGCATCGCCGCCGCCTACAACACGCCGATCGGCGGCGCGCTCTTCGGCCTCGAGGTCTTCCTCGGCGGTCTGGCGCTCGAGCTCTACGGCCCGATCATCTTCGCCACCGTCACCGCCACGCTGATCTCGCGCACGCTGCTCGAAGATCATCCGAGCTACGTCATCCCGCCCTACAAGCTGACGCACGCCAGCGAGCTCCTGCTCTACCTCCTGCTCGGCGCGCTCGTCGGCGTGGTCTCGGCGCTGTTCGTGCGCACCGTCGAGTCGACCGCGCGCTGGCGCGCGCCTCGTGCCCGCAGCGCTGTGCGCCGCTTCCTGCCGATTGCCGGCGCTGCTGCTCGTCGGCGTCGCGGCATCGTCTATCCGCAGCTCTACGGCAACGGCTACGACACGGTCAACCAGGCGCTCGTCGGCGAGCTGCCGCTCGTGCTCATCCTGACGCTGCCGCTCGCTCAAGCTGCTGCGTCTCGACGCTGTGCGCCTCGAGCGGCGTGCCGGGCGGCCTGTTCACGCCGTCCCTCTTCGTCGGCGCGCTCACCGGCGGCGCCTTCGGCACGCTGGCGCACTGGCTCTTGCCCAACCTCGTGCCGTCGACGGGCGGCTACGTGCTGGTCGGCATGGCGGCGATCCTCGCCGGCTCGACGCACGCCACCATGGCCGCCGCGCTCATGCTGTTCGAGATGACCGGCAGCTACGGCGTCATCCTGCCGCTGCTGGCCGCCTGCGTCGTCTCGGCGGCGGTGAGCCGCGCGCTCACGCCGAGTCGATCTACACGGCGCCGCTCAAGCGCAAGGGCGTCGAGCTGCCGCGCATCACCCGGCCGGCCTGGATGCAGCGCACCGGCGTGCGCTCGCTGGTGCGCGCCGACGCGCCGAAGGTGGCGCCCGCGACGCGCCTCGACGACGTCGTCAGCGACGATGGCGCACGCTCCCCGAAGGCGACGACCTCTTCGTCGTCGGCGAAGACGGCGAGCTCCTCGGCGTCATCTCGCTCGAGACGCTGCGCGACGTGCTCGCCGAGCTGCCCGACCTCGACCTCCTCGTCGCCGCCGACGTCATGGAGCGCGCCGGCGCCGTCTCGGTCGACGCGTCGCTGTGGGAGGCGACGCGGCGCGCGCTCGCCGCCGAGTCGACGCGCCTGCCGGTGATCTCGCCGCGCGAAGGCAACCGCTTCGTCGGCACGCTCGCCATCCCCGACGTGCTCGCCGCCGCGCGCCGCTCCGATCCGAGCGCTGCCTAGCGCGGGCCGAGCGCGCGCTAGTCTTCGTCTTCGTCCTTGTGCCCGCCGCCGCCGGCGTTGAGCAGCTGATAGGCGCGCGCGTAGCTCGGGACGAGCTCGACGGCACGATCTTGATGACCTGGTGCCAGTAGCTCTTGGCCTGCGCCGGGTTCGACTTCTGCACCGCCACGCCCTTGTCGGTCAGCTCCTTGGCCTTGGCCTCGAGCTGCTTCAACATGCCGCCGTCGCCGGCGCCGGCGCTCTGCGCCGCCTGCACCGCCGCGATAGGCCGCTCGTACTTGCCCTGCGAGAACGCCTGCTGCGCCAGCGGCATCTGCAGCTTGCCGATGCGCTGCTTGAAGTAGGCGCGCGTGCTGCCCCTTGCCGATGCGCGCCGTCGATGGCGATGGCCGTCTTCGTAGTCGCTTCACCGCCGCCGGCGGGTTCTTGCCCTCGTCGGCGCCGGCCTTGTCGAGCACCGCCTTCAGATCGCGCACCTGGTTGGCGAACGCGATCGTCTTCTCCATCTGCTTGGCCGGCTGGTTGCGCGCCTCCATGCGATAGAGCCGCTCGGCGTTGGCGAAGTCGCTTGCGCCTTGTAGGCCGCCGCCGCCTGCGCCGACGACGGCGCGTCGCCCTTGCCCGCCGCCGCGGCTGCCGTCCTTGCCGCGCCTTGACCGGCGCGAAGTCGTCGTCGTCCTTGATGGCCGCGACCTTGCAGCTTCTTCGGCTCCTTCGGCGCGGCGGCTCCTTCTGCGCCACCTGCCTGCGGCTCCTTCGGCGCGGCGCGCGGCGGCGGCTTGGCGCCACCGGCCTGACCGCCACCGGCTTGGCCGCCGCCGGTCGCCACCGCCGGCAGCGGCGTCGTCACCACCGTGTTGGCCGGCGGCGGCGGCAGATCGACGCGCAGCTTCGGCGCCAGCGCGCGCGCATCGGGGTTGCCCGGATCGAGCGCCAGCGCCTGCTGCAGCCGCGCGCGCGCCGTGTCGGGATCTTCCTGCTGCAGCCGCCGCGCCTCCTCGACGTCCTCGGCGGCGGCCTTCGGCGCCAGCTCCTTGCGCCGCCGCGCCGCGTCGTCGTGCACCAGCGACGCCGAGTCGACGGCGTCGAGCGCCTTGACCGCCTCGGCGTAGCGATGGCTCGGCGATGGCGCGCTCGGCCGTCTGCATGGCGCCGCGCGCGTGCACCTCGAGGTCGCAGGCCGCGACGTAGCGCTTGGCGTCGGTCGAATCGGGCGCCAGCTGCAGCGCGTCGGTGAAGTTGATCTTGGCGCCCTCGTAGTCCTTGGCCAGGAACAGCTTGAGCCCGCTGCGATAGGACTGCTCGGCCTCGCTGGCGACGACCGGCGGCTTGGCGAAGGCCGTCTTGGCGACGATGACGATGAGCGACATCAGCGACAGCCCGCCCATCGCGCCGAACACGATGAGCCGCGTTCTTGGGCGACTGCAGCGGCGTCGCCAGCGCGATCGGCAGCGAGACCGATCGCGACGCGCGGCGCCGCCGACGCGGCAGCGGCGCGCGGCACGTTGCTCCGACGGCGTGTCGACCGGCGACGGCAGCCCGCGGATAGCCGGTGGCAACGGCGCCGAGTAGGCGGGCGGCGCCGGCGGCGCGATGCGTAGCGGCGGCGGCGCGGCGTGCGGCGGCGACCGCCGGTGCCTCGCTGCGCCGGCGGCGCCGCGCGCGCGACCGCCTGATCGAAGCGCATCAGCGTGTTGCCGCACTCGATCTGATCGCCGTCGTTGAGGATGACGCTGTCGATGCGCTGGCCGTTGACGAGCGTGCCGTTGCCCGAGCCGAGATCGCGCATGCGGATAGCGTCCGCCCTCGGCGTGCAGCGTGAAGTGGCGCCGCGACACGGCGATGTCGGCGAGCACGAGATCCTGATCGGCGCCGCGTCCGATGCGCGTCTCGGGCAGGACCAGCTCGTAGCGTCTTGCCGCGGTCGGCCCCCCCGATGACGTGCAGAACAGCAGGTTGCGGCATCGCGCGAAGTTTATCACGTGCTATAAGCGAAACGCCATGCGCCTTGCCTATCCGCCAGCGGCGCTCGCCGACACCGCGGCCGGGCAAGATCATCGGCGTCGGCCGCAACTACCGCGAGCACGCCGCCGAGCTGGACAACGCCGTCCCCGACGGAGCCGCTGCTCTTCTTCAAGCCGCCGACGGCGATCATCGACGTCGGGCGCAGCCGATCGTGCGGCCGCGCGGCTGACTGGCGCGTCGACTTCGAGGGCGAGCTGGGCGTCGTCATCGGCAAGACGCTGCCGGCGCGTCTCGCGCAAGGACGCGCTCGTCGTACGTCGCCGGCTACACCATCGTCAACGACGTCACCGTGCGCGACCTGCAGAAGAAGGACGGGCAGTTCACGCGCGCCAAGGGCTTCGACACGCTTCTGCCCGTGCGGGCCGCTGCCTCGTCGACGACGTCGACCCGACGCAAGCTGCGCATCGTCACCCGCGCTCGACGGCGTCGTGAAGCAGGACGCGCCGACGAGCGACATGATCTTCGACATCCCGACCATCATCGAGGCCGCCTCGCGCGTGATGACGCTCGAGCCGGGCGACCTCATCGCCACCGGCACGCCGTCGGGCGTGGCGCCGATCCTGCCCGGCAACGTCGTCGAGATCAACATCGAAGGCATCGGCACGCTCTCCAATCCCGTCGTGGAGGAGGAGTGAGCCTGCGCGGCGGACAGCCGGTGGCGGCGCGGCTGGCGCTGACGCTCGCGCCTCTGCTTCTGGTCCGCCGGCTGCGCCCATCCGCCGACGCCGTCGGCCACCCCCGCGCCCTCCGCTGCGCTCGCGCCGCCGACGCCGCTGCGCTCGGCCGCGCCGTCGCCGCCGCCGAGCGGGCCGGTGCACGACATCGTCATTCGCGGCGGCACCATCTACGACGGCACCGGCGCCGCGCCCTTCGTCGGCGACGTGGCCATCGACGGCGACACCATCGCCGAGGTCGGCCCCTTCGCCTCGGCAAGACCATCGTCGAGGCGCACGGCCTGGCGGTCGCGCCCGGCTTCGTCAACATGCTGTCGCACGCCGCCGAGTCGCTCGCCTTCGACGGGCGCGGCGAGTCCGACGTGCGCCAGGGCGTCACGCTCGAGGTCATCGGCGAGACCTCGATGCACCCGTTCGGCAAGAAGATGCAGGCGCTCGCCGACGAGGGCATCGCCGTCAACATCGCCGGCCTGGTCGCCACCTCGCAGGCGCGCGCGCAGTCGATGTCGGCGCGGGCGCGCCATCCGTCGCCGGTCGAGCTCGAGCGCATGCGCGCCGTTCGTGGCGCAGGCGATGGACGAGGGCGCGCTCGGCCTGACCTCGGCGCTCATCTACACGCCCGACGAGGCCTTCACCACCGACGAGCTGGTCGCGCTCGCCGAGGTCGCCGCGCAAAAGGGCGGGCTCTACGCCGCGCACATGCGCAACGAAGGCGCGCGCCTCGACCGAGGCCATCGACGAGATGATCGCCATCGGCCGCCGCGCCGCGCGTGCCCGTCGAGATCTACCACTTCAAGCAGGCGGGCAAGGCCAACTGGGGCAAGCTCGACGACGCCATCGCGCCGCGTCGAGGCGGCGCGCACGAGCGGCGTCGACATCGCCGCCGACATGTACACGTACGAGGCGGCCTCGACGGGCCTCGACGCCGCCATGCCGCCGTGGGTGCGCGAGGGCGGCACCGACGCGTGGCTCAAGCGCCTCGAAGATCCGGCGACGCGCGCCCGCTGCGCCCACGACATGGAGGACGCCGAGCGCCGACCTGGGAGAACTTCTTCGCCGGCGCCGGCCCCGACGGCATGCTGCTGACGATGTTCCACACGCGCGCGCTGCAGCCGCTCGTCGGCAAGACGCTCGCCGACGTGGCGCGCGCGCGCGGCAAGTCGGCCGCCGACACGGCGATGGACCTCGTCGTCGAGGACGGCTCGCGCGCGCAGGTCATCTACTTCCTCATGTCGAACGACAACGTGCGCCGCGCAGGTGGCGCTGCCGTGGATGATCGTTCGGCTCCGACTCCGACACGCGCGCCGTCGACACCGCCAAGGGCGCCGTGCATCCGCGCGCCTACGGCAACGTGGCGCGCCTGCTCGGCCGCTACGTGCGCGACGAGCACGCGGCGCCGCTGGCCGACGTCATCCGCCGCCTGACGTCGTTCCCCGCCGCGCGGCTGCACCTCGACCGCCGCGGCACGCTCGCGCCCGGCTAGCTTCGCCGACGTCGTCGTCTTCGACCCGGCGAAGATCGCCGACCACGCCACCTACGAGAAGCCGCACGCCTACGTCGACCGGCGTCGTCGACGTCTTCGTCAACGGCGTGCCCGTCCTCGCCGACGGCGAGCATGACCGACGGCGCGCCCCGGCCGCTTCATTCGCCGACGAGCACCTTCAGCACCATGATGCCGACCACGCCGACGAGCAGGCCGAAGGTGGCCCGCCGCTCGTTGCCGTGGCTGTGCGACTCGGGGATGATCTCGTTGCACGTCGAGGTAGATGAGCGCGCCGGCGCCGACGGCGAGCATGAACGGCAGCGCGCCCGCGAGGTGCGCGCGCCAGGTAGAAGCCGGCGACGGCGGCGACCGGCACCGACGAGCCGGTCGCGGTCACGAGCGCGAGCAGGCGCGCCGCGGCCGAGGCCGCCGCGCTTGAGCGGCGCGGCCATGACCGCGCCTTCGATGGCGTTCTGCAGCCCGACGGCGACGGCGAGCATCACGCCGAGCGGCGCCGACGCGCGTGACGGCGAAGCCGGCGCCGATGGCGAAGCCCTCGGGCAGGCGGTGCAGCGCCATGGCGCCGACGATCATCATGCCCTGGTGGCGCGCGCGCTCGTCGACGCTGGCGTGGTCGCAGTGCTCGTGCGCCTCGTGCTCGTGGCCGTGCAGGTGCTCGAGCGTGGCCGCCGGCGTGCGCGTGCGGGATCAGCCGGTCCATGCCGAAGAGGAGCGCCGACGCCGACGCCGAAGCCGCCGAGCACGAGCGCGAAGCAGCGGCAGGTGCACGGTGCCGTCGACGCGCACGCCGACGAGCGCCTCGGGCAGGAGGCCGAGCGTGGCGGCCGCCAGCATGAGCCCGGCGCCGAGGCCGAGCAGCGTGTCGTAGGCCGCGCGCGAGAGCTCGCGGCTGGCCAGGACGGGCAGCGCGCCGAGCGTCGTCATGCAGCCGACGGCGATGGCGACGGCCAAAAGATGCAACATGGAATGCGCATCCTACCGAGCACGCGTGATAACGTCAAAGCGTGCGGTACTTCATCGGCCTCGGCGCCAACGTGGGCGACCGGCTGACGAACCTTCGCGAGGCGGTGCGCCGCCTCGAGGCGCTCGGCACGGTCGTCGGCGCGCTCGCGTGTGTACGCCGCGTCTGCCGTCGGTGGGCCGCCGCAGGCGCCCTACCTGAACGCGGCCGTGCTGCTCGAGTGCGACGCTCGATGCCGCTCGACGCTGTTGGCGCGCACGCAGGAGATCGAGGACGCGCTGCGGGCGCGATCGGCCGAACGAGGTGCGCTGGGGCCCGCGCACGCTCGACGTCGACATCCTGCTCGCCGGCGCGCGCGGCGAGCTCATCGTCGACGAGCCCGACGCTGCGGCTGCCGCACCCGCGCATGAACGAGCGCGGCCTTCGCGCTGGCGCCGCTCGTCGATCTCGACGCCACGCTGATGCATCCCGAGCTGGCGCGGCCGCTCAAGGCGCTGCTGTCGGCGGCGCACGCCGCCGGGCAGGCGTGGGCGCCGACGGGCGACTCGCTGTAGACTCGGCGCGTGCGGCTTGACGCTGTCGGTCTCGGGCGCGACGCTGGCGGTGACGTTCGCCGGCGAGACGCATGGCGCGCAAGCACACGCTGCCGTATGACGCGGCGGCGACGGCGGCGACGGCGCGCGCAGATCGTCGAGGTGCTGGCGCGCGGCAACCGGGCGCGCTCGCTGTCGGAGAAGAACCTCGAGGACCTGAAGCACCACGGCGAGGCGCTGTGGCGCACGCTGATGCCGCCGGAGCTGCACGGCGAGCTCGGGCGCGGCGACACGCTGCAGCTCGAGCTCGACGAGGCGCTGGTGGCCGTGCCGTGGGAGCTGATGTTCGACGGCGCGCAGTTCCTCTGCCGGCGCGTGTCGATCGGGCGCATCGTGGCCACGCGGCAGCCGCGCCGCGGCGACGAGCGGCGCACCGTGGGCACGCCGATCCGCGTGCTGGTGATGGCGGCCGACGCCAAGGGCGATCTGCCCGAGGTGCGCGCCGAGGGCGAGGCGATCATCGACGAGCTGGAGAAGCACGCCGACGGTGAAGGCGCGGCTGTCGACGGCGCCGGACCGCGCGTTCGCGCTGCGCTACCTGAAGGACTACGACATCGTGCACTTCGCCGGGCACGCCGACTACGTGGCGGCCGGCGCCGGGGCAGAGCGGCTGGACGCTCGCCGACGGCAAGCTGACGGCGGACGAGATCGTGCAAGCTCGGCGGCGGGCGGCCGATGCCGATGATCGTCGTCGGCAACGCCTGCCAGTCGGGCCACACGACGGCGTGGGACGGCGACACGGCGCAGGTGTTCGGGCTGGCCAACGCCTTTCTGACGGCGGGCGTGCGCCACTACGTGGGCACGCAGTGGGAGATCGTCGACGGGCAGTCGGCGCTGTTCGCGGCCGAGCTCTATCGCCACCTCACCGACGGCAAGGCGATCGGCGCGGCGGTGCGCCACGCGCGCGCGGCGGTGGTCGAGCGCGCCGGCGAGACGGCGCTGGCGTGGGCGTCGTACGTGCTCTACGGCGATCCCGACGTGCGGCCGCTGCACCGGCCGGAGGCGAAGCAGAAGCTGTCGATCCCGTCGGGGCTGAAGATCGCGGCGCGCGCGTCGGCGCCGTGGAAGCGGCCGGCGCAGACGGGCGCGCAGCAGGCGATGGCCGGGCGCGCGAAGGACAAGGCGGAGTCGCGGTCGAGCGGCGCCTGCCGGCGTGGGTTCCGGCGGCGCTCGGCGGCGCTGGCGTCGGGCCTCGTCGGCGTCACCGTGGCCGCGTGGCTGATGCATCGCAAGCAGCCGGCGCCGCCGTCGGGGCAGCCGACGCTACAAGGGCGCTGGCGGTGCTGGCGCTCTCGTCGGCGGCGACGCCGACGATCAGCGGCGCGCGCGCGAGCTCGAGTGGTGCCTGCCCGTCGAGCTGCACGACCGACTCACGTCGCCGGTGGTGCCGCCCGAGCGGCTCATGACCGTGCAGGCGCAGACCAACGGCGCGCTCGACCGCGACAGCGCGCGCCACCTCGGGCTCGCCGTCGGTGCGCGCTGGGTCGTCTACGGCAACGTCGCCGGCGGCACGGCCAACCTCTTCGTCGCCTCGGTGCTCGACGACCGCACCGTCTACGCCGACAGC
This sequence comes from uncultured Alphaproteobacteria bacterium, assembly GCA_963774775.1. Classification (GTDB taxonomy): domain Bacteria; phylum Pseudomonadota; class Alphaproteobacteria; order Rhizobiales; family Xanthobacteraceae; genus Bradyrhizobium. The sequence continues at coordinate 3,568 of CAVZGZ010000009.1, read as the reverse complement.
TTCCCGGTCGACGACAGCAAGCAACGCTGTGTGAGCTTCGCCGCCGCCGCCGCCGCGCGCCTCGGCCACCGAGCGCGCCAGCCCGCGGAGCGGCGCTCCGTCGAGCCGACCGCGCGAGCGCACGCGCCAGGACCAGGCCCGTCGACCATCGTCACAGGGTGATCCGCTCCGCGTCGACGAGCTGGCGCGCGCGCTCGCCGGCCACGACGCCGTGCTCTCGGCGCTCGGGCCGGCGACCCGGCGAGGCCTTCGCCGCGAGCACGCTGCTCGCCGAGTGCGCGGCCAGCACCGTCGCCGCCATGAAGACGCGCGCGGCGTCGTCGCGGCTCGGCATCGTCTCGGCGGCGCTGCTGTTCCCGAGCCGGAGTCTGCGTCGTCCGCTCTTTCGCTGGCTGTTGCGCCACCACGTCGCGCGATCTGCGTCGCGATGGAGGCGGTGGTGCGCGACAGCGGACTCGAGTGGACGATCGCGCGGCCGCCGCGGCTGATCCAGACGCTCGCGACGAGACGTACCGCAGCGCCGGCGCGACGCGCTCCCCGCCGGCGGCCTGACGCATGTCGTTTCGCGCGGTGGCGGCGTTCCTGCTCGACTGCGTCGAGCAGCAGCACGCACGCGCGCGAGATCGTCGGCATCGGCCGCGCCGCGCGTGACCCTGATCCGGCAGGGCGCGTTGCTCACGCGCCGCGGGCGGTTACACCCTTCTGATGGCAGCCCGCTCGTCCGCAGCGCGGCCTGGCGGCGTTCGACGCGCTGCCGGCGCGGACCTCATCGCGCTCGCGTATCGCATGCTCGGCGACCTCGGGCGCGCCGAGGACATGGTGCAAGAGGCGTGGCTGCGCTGGCAGCATGAGCGACGGGCGACGCGGACTCGCCGCGAGCGCCTGCCTCATCACGCATCGTCACGCGCCTCTGCCTCAACGAGCTCGGCTCGGCCCGGGCGCGTCGCGAGGAGAGCCGCGCCGACCGGCTGCCCGAGCCGATCGATCTCGACGCAGGGCGGGATGGCCCGCGTCGAGACGGCTCGAGCAGATCTCGATGGCGTTCCTCGTCGTGCTCCAGCGGCTGACGCCCGCCGAGCGCGCGGTGCTCCTCCTGCACGACGTCTTCGACTTCGGCCACCAGGAGATCGCCGATCTCGTCGGCAACAACGCGCCGGCCTGCACGGCGCGCTGGCTCGCCGCCGCCGCCAAGGACCGCGGGCTCATGCGGCTCGGCCTGCCGCAGCGCTACGGCACGCAGTACAACATCGCCGACGACGGCGCGTGGATCCTGTGGGACGTCGATCCCAGTACCACCGACGAAGAGCGCGCCGCCTGGAACGTGCCCACGCTCGCCGAGAACCGCGCGCGCGGCGAGCGCATGCGCCGCCGTTAGAGCTTGTTCTCGCGGCGGTGGAGCATGCGGTCGATGTTCTCGCGGTGCCGCCACAGGATGAGCACGAACATCACCGCCGCCGAGGACGAAGTAGGCGCGCGGCTCGTGCAGGAACCACAGCGACGGCAGCAGCGACGCCGCGCCGAGCAGCGAGCCGAGCGAGCCGAGGCGCGTCACCGCCACCACGACCACGCACACCACCGCCGCGATGCCCGCGCACGCCGGCGCCAGCGCCAGGAACGCGCCGAGGCCGCAGGCGACGCCCTTGCCGCCGCGCCCCTTGAGCCACGGCGAGTAGATGTGCCCGGCGAAGGCCGCGAACGCCGTCGCCGCCGCCACCTCGCTGCCGAGGCGCAGCCACAGCGCCGCCGCCGTCGGCAGCCACGCCTTGAGCGTGTCGAGCAGCAGCACGATCACGCCCGTCTTCTTGCCGAGCGCGCGCGCCGCGTTGGTGGCGCCGATGTTGCCCGAGCCGACCTTCTTCAGATCGACGCCGCGCGCGCGCGCCAACAGCACGCCGAACGGGATCGAGCCGAGCAGGAACGCCGCGACGACGACGCCGATGACGAGCGGATCGCCCGTCGCCGGCACGACGTCGAGCAGCTGCAGCGCCGGCGCCATCATCCGACCAGCGGCAGCATCGTCTGCCGCGTCCAGAAGGTGCGCACGTCGTCGAGCAGCGCCGTGCGCGGGCAGTCCGCCGGCAGGCCGGCGAGCACGCGCCGCCCGTAGCGGCTTGGTCACCGCGCGCTTGTCGAGCAGCGCCACCACGCCGCGATCGCTGCGGTGGCGGATGAGCCGCCCGAAGCCCTGCGCCAGCGCCAGCGCGGCCCGCGGCACGTGGTAGTGCGTGAACGGATCCTGCCCGGCGTCCTCGAGCAGCGCCGGCGCGCGCGGCGACGAGCGGATCGTCCGGCGGCGAGAACGGCAGCTTGTCGATGACCACGAGCGACAGCGCCTCGCCGACGACGTCGACGCCCTCCCAGAAGCTGGCGGTGGCGAACAGCACGCGGCCGACGCGCCGCTTGAACTCCTCGACGAGCAGGTGCTTCGGCTTGTCGCCCTGCAAGCAGCACCGGCTGCGTCAGCTTGCGGCGCCAGGCAGCGCGTGCACCCGCTGCATCATGCGGTGGCTCGTGAACAGCAGGAACGCGCGCCCGTCGGTGATCGCGCACCAGCTCGCGCATGCGCGCCGCCGCCGCCTCGACGAACGCGGCATCGTTCGGCTCGGGCAGATCCGTCGGCACGTAGAGCAGCGCCTGCCGCGCGAAGTCGAACGGCGACGGCCAGCCGCTCCTCCATCGCCGACTCGAGCCCGAGCCGCGCGCGCACGAACTCGAAGCTGCCGCCGGCGTCAGCGTCGCCGAGGTGAACACGGCCGCCTCGACGGTGCCGAGCAGCTTCTCGCGGAAGATCTCGCTGATGTCGACCGGCGAGGCGTGCAGCATCACCGTGCGCCCGCGCGCCTCGGCCCAGAACACGTGGCGCCGATCGTACTTCTGCGCGCCGTCGACGAGCAGCGCCAGATCGTCGCGGATCGCCCGCGCGCGCCGCTTGAGCGCGCCCGCCTCGTTGCCGTCGTCGGTGAGCTCGCCGCCGCGCGCCGCGCCGAGCGCCGCCTCCAGCTCCTCGAGCGCCACGTCGAGCGCGTGCGCCGACTTCTCCGGCTCGCCCGCCCAGGTCGCGCCGTCGACGGAGGTGCGCTCGTCGCGCCTTGATGCGGCGGCGCAGCGCCTCGAACATCTGCGTCGGCGCGCAGGTCGACGTGCGCGATCGTCGAGCGTCAGCTTGTCGGGCGCGTTGCCCTGCCCGACCGCGCGGGTCACGTCGCGCACGATGCGCCATCAGGCGCAGCGACGACACGCCGACGCCGAAGTAGTCGGTGGCCACGTCCTCGAGCCCGTGCGCCTCGTCGAAGATGACCGCGTCGTACGGCGGCAGCAGCTGCACGTCGGGCCACTTCTCGCGCAGCGCCAGGTCGGCGAAGAAGAGGTGGTGGTTGACGATCACCACGTCGGCCGCGTAGCGCGCGCCGCCGCGCCTGCGTCACGTGGCAGCGCTCGAAGTACGGGCAGCGCTGCCCGAGCCGCGTCTCCTGCGTCGGCGACACGTCGCGCCACGCCGGCGAGTCGTCGGCGAGCTCGGGCAGCTCGGCGCGGTCGCCCGCCTCCGTCGAGGCCGCCCACACGCGGA
>CAVZGZ010000008.1:0-105583 GCA_963774775.1 uncultured Alphaproteobacteria bacterium | reverse complement strand
GTGAAAGTCGGACTGTGTCCGCACGGATTTGTTAGCATTTGGGCTGAAGCGAATTCGGAGTGCCAGGAGCAGACGGATGCAGGAAGTGGTCACCCCAAAACTCGAGGCCCACTATTCGGTTCTCGCCTTGATCAGTACGGTCGCCTTTTGCGGCGGCGGTGGGCTGGCGCTTTGGCTTTTTGCGGGATCGATGGGGCGCCCGAGTTTTCTTGGCAGCGTTTCCTATGCCATTGCAGCGATGGCGTTCGCGGTCGCCCTACACCATTCATATCGTTTGCTGACTGCGAAGGGCCGCATCGTCGTTACAATAGATGCAACGGGCTTCAAGGATATCAGGTTGACGCCGGCCGCCATACCCTGGAGCGCGATACGATCGGTGTCGCCATACATTCTGTCCAAGCAATCCACACCAACCGGCGTTGCCGTTGTGATCGACCCGATCTTCAAGCGCAAGCTCTCGATGCGTCTGGGCGCTAGGCTCTTCAATTGGTCAAACATGAATTTTGGATCGGAGGTCTATGTGGATACGCGCGCGCTGGACGCCGACAGCGGTGAAATTGCGCGAACAGCCCAATCGTACGTTTCGAAGCAAGCCTGAGCGCTCGTCCGCCATTATGCCGGATCAGACGCTGCGCAGCGTGACCGGTGCCGGCTCCACAGCCGGCTCGTCGATATCGGCGACCGGCTTGTCCATCGCCTCCACCACTTCGATTCCACGCGTGTGGCAGATATTGGCCAATCCCGCCGGCAGCGGCGCGTCCGTGACAAAAGTCTGGATCTGGCTGATATGGGCGATGCGCACCGGCGCGCTGCGGCGAAGTTTGGTCGAATCGGCCACCAGCATCACGTTGCGCGCGTTGGCGATGATCGCCTGCGCCACCTGCACTTCGCGATAGTCGAAGTCGAGCAGCGCGCCCTCCTCGTCGATCGCCGATGCGCCGATGATGGCGTAGTCGACCTTGAACTGGCCGATCAGTTGCGTCGCGGTCGAACCGACCACCGCGCCGTCGGCGCGGCGGACGGTGCCGCCGGCGACGACCACCTCGATGCGCGGGTGCCGATAGAGCAGCATCGCGACGTTGAGGTTGTTGGTGATGACGAGGAGGTCCTCGTGCGAATTGAGCGCGCTGGCGACCTCTTCCGTGGTGGTGCCGATATTGATGAAGAGCGAGCAGCCATTCGGGATCCGCGCCGCCGCCGCCGCGCCGATCGCCTTCTTCTCCTCGGCGGCGACGAAGCGACGCGCCTCATAGGCGAGGTTTTCCACGCCCGACGCAATGATGGCGCCGCCATGGATGCGCGTCAGCGCGCGCTGGTCGCAGAGGTCGTTGAGATCCTTGCGGATGGTCTGCGCCGACACTTCGAAGCGCTTGGCAAGCTCTTCCACCGTTACCCGGCCAAAGGAGCGGGCGATGTTGAGGATTTCAGTCTGGCGGTGCGAGAGTCCGGCCATGGCGGCACCTATGGGCAGAGGAGCCAGCATGGTGCGGCGGTTCGCAGGTCGGGTCAACGAGGCAGTTCGACATATCAGCGGACGGTCCGTGCCGAAAGTCGGTGCTGGTTAACGCGCGCCCTCACACTGTCCGGAGCCGCTGTGCGATGCGGGATAACCGGGAGCGTAGCTCGCTCCGGCCCGGACTCGTCACCAGTTCATTGTCTTTGCGACGAGCTCGATCAGCCGCGGATCGTCGAACGTATCGGCCGTCATGATGGCGCCCTCGGCGACCAGATCGTCGTGGCTGAGGCTCGTGCGCATTCCCACCGCCGCGATGCCGGCGGCGACTGCGGACTGAACGCCCGAACGGGAGTCTTCGAACGCGAGCGAGCGCTCGGGCGCCGCGCCCACCGCGCGCAGGCCCTCCAGATAAGGCAATGGATGCGGCTTGCCGTGGGCAAGGTCGTCACCGATCACGATCGCCTTGAAGCGATCCACGATGCCGAGCCCGGACAGCATCATGTCGGCATTGACGCGTGGTGCGTTGGTCACGGCAACCATGGGGATTTTGGCGCGATCGGCGCGGTCCAGCAGCGCCATCAATCCAGGCAAGGGTTCTATCCGGCCGGAAGCGAGCCTGCGAAAGGCCGCCTCCTTCTCCGCCATGATCGCCGCCTGGCGCTCCGGCGGTTCGTCCGGCAGAAACCGTTCGCAGATCGAGGCATTGGTAAAGCCTTGCAGCTCCTTACTCGCGCGGGCGCGGTCAAAGGCAAGACCACGGGGACCGAAGATCTGATTGAACGCCTGCACGTGCAGCGGGTCGGTATCGGCCAGCGTGCCGTCAATGTCGAACAGCAGTGCCTTCCCCGATCCACTCTGCATTTCAGCGATTTCCTTTGCGAAGAAACCTTCATCGCCTCTTACGGGCGCTTCCGCAACCGGCTTTTTCTGAACCCGGCTATGCGACAATCCCGGCGGTCTGTCACGTCACGAAGCCGATGCTCGACAACAGCAGGCATCACTGCGAAACTGGTTGCTTAACCAGAACAATGGAGAAAACCCATGACCATCGATCGTCGTCAGTTCATCTTGCAGGTGCTCGCGGTTGGACTTTTGGGCGCGGTCCCGGTGAGCACAGTCCCGGTGCTCGCGGCCTCGACGGAGGAAGAGGCCGTCGCCGAGAAGGTCGAGGCATTTCGCACGGCGCAGATCGCGGACGACGCCAAGGCGCTCGACGCGCTCTGCGCGGCGGAATTAAGCTATAGCCACTCCAGCGGCGTGGTCGAAGACAAGGCGACCTTCATCGCCAACGCCACCAACGGAAAAGCGAAATTCCTGTCGGTGGAGTACAGGGACCCCAGCATCCGCGTCGTCGGCCCCGCTGCGATCGTACGTTTCCACTGGGTCGCCGAACAGGAAGCCACGACCGACGGCAAGAAGAGTTCGACCAATCTCCACATCCTGATGAACTGGCAGAAACAGGGCGCGGACTGGAAGCTTCTGTCGCGCTCGGCCACCAAACTCTGAGCATATCCTTCTGTTGAGCGCCGGCGGCGCTCGTGCAACAGGTCGCTTGCCGATGAAGTCGAGCCCGGACGAGGCGCGCATTACATTTCGGCGGCGGCGCCGCTTTGCCTCAAAAGATTTGGGCTCACAAGATTTGAGCCCACGAGGCTGGAATAGACTTCAATCGGGCGCGGGTGGCCGATCAGATAGCCCTGCATTTCGTCGCACCCCTCAGCGACCAGCGTTTCGAGCTGATCGGTGGTCTCGACGCCTTCGGCGAGCACCGGCAGCCCCAGCCCGTGCGCGAGACCGATGACGGCGCGCACGATCGCCAGCGATCGATCGGTGCGGCCCAGCGCCGCAACGAAAGACCGGTCGATCTTGATCCGGTCGAGCGGGAACGATTGCAGATAGGAGAGCGAGGAGTATCCGGTACCGAAATCATCCAGCGCAATGCGGACGCCCAGCGTCTTGAGGCCTTTCAGCATCAGCGCGGCCCGCGCAACGTTCTCGATCAGCACGCCCTCGGTAATCTCGAGTTCGAGCTGTTCCGGTAAAATCCCGCTGTCGCGAACAGCCGTGTCGACCGAATGCCGCAGATTGCCGCGGCGGAACTGGATCGCCGAAACGTTGACGGCGACCTGCAGCGGCTGGCTCCAGCAAGCAGCTTCGCGACATGCTTCGCGCAACACCCATTCCCCGATCTCGACGATCAGATTGCTCTCCTCTGCGATCGGAATGAATTCCGCGGGCAGAACGATGCCCCGCTGCGGATGGCGCCAGCGCACCAGCGCTTCAAATCCGATGACATTGCCCTTGCTGTGCCGCTGCGGCTGATATTCGAGAAATAGCTCGCCGTTCGCGACGGCAAATTTCAGGTCATGCTCCAGCGTTCGACGGTCGCGCAACTGCTGGTCCATCGCCGCGGTAAAGAAGCGCACCGCCCCGCGCCCCTCGTGCTTGGCACGATAGAGCGCCGCATCGGCATTGGCGAACAGCGAACGGCCGTCGTCGCCGTCCCGGGGATAGACCGCGATCCCGATTGAGAGGTCGAGTTCGAAACAATGCCCGTCGACCTCGATGTCCTCGTCAAGCGCGCCGCGCAGCCGGTTGGCGAGCAATTCGGCGCTCGATGGCAGCGGGCCCTGCTCGGAGATCGCGATGAATTCGTCACCCCCGACCCGCGCGAGGAAGGCGCCCTGCGCCGCCAGCCGGAGACGCCGCGAAGCCTCGCGCAGCGACGCGTCACCCATCGAATGTCCGAACAGATCGTTGATCTGCTTGAAACGATCGAAATCGATGCAAAGCACCGCAAAGCTGCCACCTTGCTCTCGGGCCGCGTCGAGCGTCTGCGAAAAATGACTATCCAGCGCTGCGCGGTTCGGCAAATCCGTCAACGCGTCATGACAGGCCAGATGCAGGATGCGCTGCTCCGCGCGCTTGCGGTCGGTCATGTCGAAGGCCACTGCAACGCAAGCGTCGCGGCCGTTGTAGCGCAACGGGCGCGCTTCGACTGCCACCTCGATCAGTCTTCCATCCGCCGTGACGTGGCAGCGGGTATCCCGTGCCGTCTGCATGCCGGCGTGCTGGCGAAATTCGTTACGCAGCTTCTCGCGCTCCTCCGGAACACGAAGGTCTGCCGCGCTCATCGCCAGCATCTGCTCGCGGCTGTACCCGTAGTGCTGGCACGTCGCGGCGTTGACGGCCAGAAACTCGAGTGTATTGACGTCCGCCACCCACATCGGGAGAGGATTCTCCTCGAACAGCAGGCGGAACGAGGCTTCGCGGCGCTTCAGGTCGGTGATGTCGATGCGTATGCCGATGCTGCCGCCGTCCGCCATGCGGCGTTCTTCGACCCGGACCCAGCGATCTCCCGACAATTGCTGTTCATGCGTACTCTGCGGCTGCGCATGCCGGGCAAGACGCTCGGCAAGCCACAGCTCCTCCCATCCCCTGGCTTCGGGATACTGCCCGCGCGCCAGCCCGAAACGAAGCACCTCCTCAAAGCTCACGCCGGGCGCCAGCGCATCCACACTGTTCCCATAGACCTCCGAATAGCGCCGGTTCCACAGGACGTAGCGGTCTTCGGAATCAAGTATCGCGAGACCCTCTGGAACGACGTCCAGCGCCTCTATCAGCCTGGCATGCGCCGAGCGGGCGGCGAGCTCGGCGCGCTCGGCGCTGGACTTTGCCTCGGTGAGCGCCTTCTCGGCCCGGAATTGCTCGGTGATATCCTCGTGCGTTGCCACCCAGCCCCGATCCGGCATCGGCCGATGGCAAATCCGGAACACGCGGCCATTGGCCAGCTCGACAACCGTGTCGTGCGCCTGTTCGCTGACGGCGAGCTTGTCGCGCCAGGCCAGGTATTCGCTGGCGGTCATGGCGGGAAAACTTCCCGCCTTGAACCGCATGTCGACGATCTCCCTGAGCGTGGTGCCCGCTGGTACGCTATCCAACGGCAGATTGTACATGTCGAGGTAGCGGTGGTTACACACGATCAGCCGCTGCTCACCGTCGAAAAAGCAGAGGCCCTGCGACATGTTGTTGAGCGCCATATCGAAGCGATCGGCGATCTGGCGCGCCTTGCTCTGTTCGTTGCGGGCAATGATCCCGGCATTGCGTGCGCGCTCGCCCTCGGCGGAGAGCCGGACCCTCGATGCAACGAGGTTCACGAGGTCGGCGTAGTTGGTGTTCATCATCCGGATCAGCAACACCAGCAGCATGCAGAGATTGAGCCCGATGCAGACCAGCAGCGCTTCGCCCGAGCACAGCATCCGCAGCGAGATCGGAAGCGCCGAGAGCAGCAAGGTGAGCCGGGCCGCGCTCGGAAAGCTGCCGAGGCAATAGGCGCTTCCGACCGAGCTCATGAAGACGAGGAGGGCCAGCGGCGCGCGTAAGCCCGGATCGACGCTATCGAACAGCACGAAAGTCCAGATCGAGAAGGCGGCATTGAGCGCGGAAGCCAGGATGCGCATCCGAAACAGGCTCTTGAGCGCCTGTTCGGGGGTCGGCGCGACGCTTCTCTGCCGCAGCCAGTAGATCATGCGGGCCGCACTGATGAGGAGAAGTGCGCCGGGCACGCCCAGCCGCAACCACCACGGCAGCGAGGTCGGCAGCACGTAAGCGACGCTGGTGCTGTGGACGATCAGCACGCCGTAGAGGACCGGGATCTGGCTGGTCAGAATTCGGAACTGCTCGATGAGCAGCGCACGGCCCGCCGGCGTTCCGGCGCTGCCAATGTAAAACCAACGCCGGACATGCCTAACAATATTCATCGGGAAACCGTGTCGAATATGCAACCAGGCTAACCCAATTGAGAAAATTGCGCGTAAATAACCTTGGTAAAGAGCGACGAAACCGGAGATTCGGGCCGCCACGCCAAGCCGGGAGATAATCCGTACTAATACGGACTAAGCGCAACCGGGTGGGACGCTGGCCGGCGTCTGTCCCGCAGCAGCATGGCGAGCTTCACGACGCCACCTGCCGATCGCGATTTGCGCGATCGGACACCGGATGCCCCCGCAAAAACATGCCGAAATATCCTCACGCCCCACTTGCTCCCCGGCCAAGCGGGCCCGAAAGTTACCCGGCAATGTCCACCCTTCGACCTGGTTTTCCGCGCCAACACCACGACTGTGACGGGCGCCTACCTGCCGGACGCACTGAGCGATGATGTGGGGATCGATACTGACGGAATGGTCCAGCCTGATCCTGCGCTGGCTGCATGTGATGGCGGGCATTGGATGGATCGGCAGCTCGTTCTATTTTATCCATCTTGATCTCAGCCTGCGGGCGCGCACCGGCCTCGCCGACGGCGTTCAAGGCGAGGCGTGGCAGGTCCATGGCGGCGGCTTCTACCGGATCGTCAAATATCTGGTGGCGCCAGCCGAAATGCCCGACGAACTGACCTGGTTCAAATGGGAGGCCTACACCACCTGGCTGTCCGGCTTCGCGTTGATGGTGGTCGTCTACTACCTCGACGCCGAACTGTTCCTGGTCGACAAGTCAGTGCTCGAACTCACGCCCGTGCAGGCAGGACTGTTCAGCTTCGGCAGTCTCGCGCTTGCCTGGCTGCTGTATGAAGCGGCCTGCCGGTCAGGGCTGGCGCAATACGAGTTGCGTTTTGCCATCGGCGGATATCTGTTTCTGGTGGGGCTGACCTACGCCTTCACGCATGTCCTGAGCGGACGCGGCGCGTTCAACCAGATCGGCGCGATCATCGGCACCATCATGGTCGCCAACGTGTTCGCGCTCATCATTCCCAACCAGAAAAAGATCGCCGCCGCCCTGCTGGCCGGGCAAGCGCCCGATCCGAAACTCGGCAAGACCAGCAAGGAGCGTTCGGTCCACAACAACTATCTGACGCTGCCGGTCATCTTCCTGATGATCAGCAACCATTATCCGCTGCTGTATGCGACCCGCTACAACTGGCTGATCGTCGCCATCGTGCTGGCGCTCGGACCGGTCATCCGGCATTTCTTCAACGCCCGGCATGCGGGAAAGCCATCGCCGTGGTGGGTGTGGGGCGTCGCCGCCTGCGGCATGATCGCCGTCGCGCTGCTCTCGGCGGCGGGCCCGCGCGATGCCAAGGTCGGGGCGCTGGCGGCGCCGGCGACGTTCGCCAGCGTGGAGGAGATCATCCTGTCCCGCTGCAGCATGTGTCACGCTGCCGAGCCGGTCTGGGCGTCAATCGTGACCGCGCCAAGGGGCATCCTGCTTGACGATGCCGCGCACATCAAACGCAATGCCCGCCTGATCGGGCGCAACGCGGCATGGGCGAATGCGATGCCGCCGGGCAATGTGACCGAGATGACCGGGGATGAGCGGGCGATCCTCGCGGCGTGGCTGTCGGCCGGCGCGCCACAATGAGGGCGAATCAGCCGCCCATGAGCTGAGTTCGATGATAGAAGCCGTCCGGGATTGCCCGACCTCTGTTTCGGTGCAGGCAAATAGCCGCTAGGGTGCCTGAAGGCTTCCAGATTCGGCTCCTGACCTGTATTAGGACTGGCCTCGGGGTTGGCAGCGAAGGATTGAGAAACAAATGGCCTGGAGAATGGACATGTTACCGAAATTGGCACTGACGGCGCTTCTTGCAGTTGCGGTCTGCGCGCCCGTCGAACAGGCGGCAGCGCAAGACGCCGTGGGCGGCGCGATTGTCGGTGGCGTGCTCGGCGGTGTCGTCGGGGGAGCGCTCGGTGGCGGCCGCGGTGCGGCGGTTGGCGCAATCGTCGGCGCCGGGACTGGAGCTGCAATTGGCGCCCAGGGCGAACCGCGGCCGGGCGGTTACCGCTATTATCAGAACGGTTGCTACGTGCAGCAGCCGGATGGCTCGTGGGCCGGCGTCTCGCCGCGTTATTGCCAGAGGGTGGAATACGCGCCCCCTCCGCCCAGGGCCTATGACGACACACCCCGCTGCATGCGCTCGCCCACCTATGACCCGCGCAGCAGCACCTTTGTCGCCCGCGACGGCTACCGCTATCCCTGCCCGTAGGAACTCTAGCGTAACAGCCGCGAAGCAATCCACCCCTCCGCAAGTTGAGAAATGGATTGCTTCGTCGCTACGCTCCTCGCAATGACTGCGGATAGTTCAGGTCGCGATGGTCGCGCCATCACGCTGGATTGCCTGCGGGTGGCCCTGATCGTCGATCGAGACATAGGTGAAATTGCCGTCGGTGACGAGGAGCGATTGCCGGTCCTTGCGGCGTATGACCCAGGCCTCGAGGCGGACCGTGATCGAGGTACGGCCGATCCGCACCAGATTGGCGTACACGGACACGAGATCGCCGACATAGACCGCTTTGCGGAAATTCATCGCCTCGATCGCAACCGTCACGGTGCGGGATTTCGCGAGCTTGGACGCAAACACGCCGCCGCTGACGTCCATCTGGCTGAGCAGCCAGCCGCCGAAAATATCGCCATTGGCGTTGGTGTCGGCCGGCATCGCCACCGCGCGGATGCAGAGATCGCCGCGCGGCTCGGTTTCGTTGCACTCCGGCGCATGCACATGCGTATCGGTCGCTTGCGAATATCGATGTTCACTTGCGAATCGTTCACTTGAAAGTCTCCCAGCCCGCATCGGGCGTAAAGCGATCACCAAATCTCTGTACCAGAGCGCGCAACGTCGACACCACGTTCTCCACGCCGCGGCTGCGCGCATAGTTCAGCGGACCGCCGCGGAACGGGGCGTAGCCGGTGCCGAAGATCATGGCGCCGTCGACCACGTCGGCATTGTCGACGATGCCTTCGCGCAAGCAGGCGACGCAGACGTTCGACATCGGCAGCACAAGGCGATCGATCATCTGCGCTGACGGTTCTGTCGTGGAAGGCGCGATGGTGGATTTATCGGCTTTGCCGTCCTTCCAGATGTAGAAGCCTTTGCCGGTCTTGCGGCCGAGTTCGCCTTTAGCGACTTTCTCGCGAAGCCAGGCGGGAGTCGGAGGCAAGGCGTCGCCAAACTTTGAACGCAGCATGTCGCCGACATCGAGGCAGATATCGAGACCGACCTGATCGGCCAGTTCGATCGGCCCCATCGGCATGCCGAATTTGACCGCCGCGGCATCGATCACCGACTTGTCGATCTTCTCGTCCAGCATCACCATCGCTTCCAGCATGTAGGGCGTCAGCGCGCGGTTGACGAGAAAACCTGGCGAGCTCTTGACCGGCAGTGGCAGCCGGTCGATGGCGCCGACGAAGGCGAGCGCTTGCCGGTGCAGCTCTGCATCGGTGCCGTCATGGCTGACGACCTCGACGAGCTGCAGCCGCGACACCGGATTGAAGAAATGCAGGCCGAGCAGCCGCTCGGGTTTTTGCAGCGTGGTGCGCAGATCCTGCAAGGGAATGCTGGACGTGTTCGTCGCGAGAATAGCGCCCGGCTTCATGACAGGCTCGAGCGAGGCATAGACCTTCTGCTTCAGCTCCAGCTTCTCCGGCACCGCCTCGATGATCAGATCCGCATTACGAACGCCCTCGCCGCCCATGTCGGGCATCAGCCGGTCGAGCGCGTCACGCACGTCGGTGCGCTTGCGGATGATTTTTCCGAACAGATCCGCGGCGCGCTTGATCGCGCCCGCGATCGGCTCGGCCTTCATGTCGGCGAGCGTGACGCGCATGTCCTGACCGGCGCACCACGCCGCGATGTCGCCGCCCATCGCGCCGGCACCGATGACGTGAACGTGGCCGATCCTGTTGCCGGAACCTGCGAGCTTCTTCATCTGCTCGCGCAGGAAGAACACCCGGATCAGGTTCTGCGCGGTTGGCGTCACCATCAATTTCGCGAACGACGGCTGCTCCGCGCGCAGCATCGCCCGTGGGTCGCCGCCATGCTTTTCCCAGAGATCGATCAGCGCGTAAGGCGCGGGATAATGCTCCTCGCGGCGCAGCCTTGCCGGCCTCACGACGCATGCGCGAAGCGACGAAGCCCCTGACGGAACCGAAGCCGAAGACGGTGTTGAGTATCCCCGGCCGCGCACGCTTCAGGCGGCCGGACACAGCGTCCTTTACCGCATTCTTGACATGCCGCTCCTGCGTCACGGCATCGACCAGCCCGAGTGACTTTGCCCTACGCGCATCTATGGTCTTGCCGGTCAGCATCAGCGGCATCGCCTGCATCGGATTGACCAGCTGCGTGAAGCGCACGGTGCCGCCGAGACCGGGATGCAGGCCGAGCATTACCTCGGGGAAGCCGAACCGCGCATCCTCGATCGCAATCCGCATCTGACAGGCGAGTGCCACTTCAAGGCCACCACCGAGGCAAAAGCCGTGGATCACGGCAACGGTTGGAATCCGCAAGGCTTCGAGGCGATCGATCACCGCATGCCCGCGGACGATCTCGAACTCGACCGCGTCAACGTCGCTGGCGCCGCGAAACGCGTTGACGTCGGCGCCCGCGATGAAGCCGGATTTCTTGGCGGAGCGGATAACGAGGCCGGTGGGCCGCTGTCCTTCGAGTTCGGCGAGCACCTTGTCGAGCTCCTCGATCAGGTCTGCCGAAAGCGTATTGGCGCTGGCACCTTCGCGGTCGAACAGCAGCCAGGCGACACCATCGGAATCGCGGGTCAACCTGAAATTCCTGTAAGGCCCGGTGGCGTCAGGCCTCGGCCCGAGTTCGAGCACGCGGTCGCCGAGAACGTCCATGATCTGCAAATCCATGATCACACCGTCTCTATCAACATGGCGCCGCCCTGCCCGCCGCCGATGCATTCGGTGGCGATGCCGCGTCGCGTGCCCAATCGCTTCATTGCGTTGACGAGGTGCAGCACGATGCGGTTGCCGCTGCAACCGACGGGATGGCCGAGACTGATCGCGCCGCCATCGACGTTGAGCCTGGTCTGGTCGATCTGGCCCGCTGCGCCGTCGAGGCCGAGAATCTCGCGACAGAATTTTTCGTCGTTCCAGGCGGCCAGACAGCCCAGCACCTGGGTGGCGAAGGCTTCGTTCAATTCCCAGGTCTCGATATCGGCAAGCGTGAGTTCGTTGCGCTTCAACAGCGCGGTCGCCGACAGCACCGGTCCCAGCCCCATGATCGAGGGATCGAGCGCCGACCATTGGCTGTCGAGGATGACCGCTTTCGGCGTCAGGCCATGTTTCGCCACCGCCGTTTCGGACGCCAGGATCACCCAGGAGGCGCCGTCGGTGATCTGCGAAGAGTTACCGGCAGTGACCTGGCCCCAGGGCCGCTCGAATACCGGCTTCAGTCCTGCCAGCGTCTCCGGCGTCGAGTCCGGCCGCACGCCGTCGTCGTGATCGTAGAACTTGCCGTCGCGCGAGAACGCGGTTTCGACTTCGCCCTTCAGCCAGCCGCTCGACTGCGCATTGGCGAGCCGCTTGTGGCTTTCAGCGGCATAGACATCCGACTGCGCGCGGGTGATGCCGAAGAGATGGCCGACGACCTCGGCGGTCTGGCCCATATTAAGTTCGGTGATGGGATCGGTGAGCCCGCGCTCGAGGCCGATGATCGGCTTGAGATAGCTCGGCCGAACCTTCAGCGCCGCCATGATTTTCGCGCCCAGCCCCCTGGCGCCAGCCAATCCTGCGAACCAGCGCACGCCCTGTTGCGGCCACACCAGCGGCGCGTGGCTCAGCGCCTCGGCGCCGCCGGCGAGGATCAGGTCCGAGGCGCCCTCGCGGATGTAGCGATAGCCGGTGTCGATCGATTGCATGCCGGAACCGCAATTGATCTGCACCGTGAAGGCGACCATTTTTTCGCCCATACCGAGCCGAAGTGCTGCGACGCGGGCGGGGTTCATCTCGTCGGCAATGACGTTGACGCAGCCGAGAATCACCTGATCGAAGGCAGTGGGCGCAAACGGCTGCCGCGCGAGCAGCGGCCGGCCGCATTGCACGGCGAGATCGACCGGCGTGAACGGGCCGGGACCGGAGCGTGCTTTGAGGAACGGCGTTCGGCTGCCGTCGACAATGAAAACCGGTCGCGCCATCAGCTCGCCGCCCTCTGCTCACCCAGCTCCTGGAAGAACTGATGCACATCGGCGGGTTTCTTGTAAATCGGCGATAGCGCCTCGGGTGCGAAATCGTCGACCTCGATCACCTTGGCGACGGCCTCATGGGCGGCAGCAAGTTTCTCGCCCTCGCTCTCGGTGATAACGCCCTTCTGCACCGCTTCCTTCCAGTCGTGGATGCGTGCGGCATGCAACTTCTTTGCAGCGTCCTCGGCGGCGGTGACAAGCAGGAACGCCTTCTCCAACCGGGCGACGCCGCGGTCGTCATCGACGAAAGCGAGATCCGGCGTCAAGCGGTCGCGCGCCGCCGACGGCGCCAGCACGAGTTGGGCACATTGGTGTACGACGCGATCGGAGGGGCCGAGCACGCGGGCGCCGAAGGGCTGGATCAGGAATCTCAGGATCCACGCAACGAACCGGTTCGGCAGGTTCGCGAGAATCTCAGCCAATCGATTCTCGATGGTCCTGAAGCCGCTGGCCATGCACCATTCGAGCGCCGCGAAATCCTCCTTCTGACGGCCCTCGTCCTGCCAGCGCTTCAACGCGGCCGACAGCAGATAGAGCTCCGACAAAATATCGCCGAAGCGGGCCGACAGCATTTCCTTGCGCTTCAGCGCGCCGCCGAGCGTCAGCAGCGCCATGTCAGCGCAGAGCGCGAACGCCGAAGAGTAGCGCGAGAGCTGGCGATAGAATTCGGTGGCATCGCCGGCGTCCGGCGCCGGTGCGAACAGGCCAAAGGTCCAGCTGCGGCCCCAGGCGCGGAACATGGTCGTAAAGCTGTGGCCGATGTGTTTCCAGAACGCCGCGTCGAAAGCATCCAGGCCCCTGGCGCGATCGGCTTCGCCGAGCGCGTTCATCTCTTCCAGCAGATATGGATGCGCACGGATCGCGCCCTGCCCGAATACGATCAGATTGCGGGTCAGGATGTTGGCGCCTTCGACGGTGATGCCGACCGGCACCGAGCGATAGAGGTTGCCGAGATAATTCTGCGGGCCGTCGATCACGGCCTTGCCGCCATGGATATCCATGGCGTCGTCGATCGCGATCCGCATCCGCTCGGTGGCGTGCAGTTTCATGATGCCGGAAATGACCGCGGGATGATGGCCGGCATTGAGCGCGGCGCAGGTCAGCCGCCGCGCGGCGTCGAGCAGATAGGCAGTGCCTGCGATGCGCGCCAGCGGCTCCTCGATGCCTTCGAACTTGGAAATCGAGATTCCGAACTGCTCGCGGATGCGGGCATAGGCGCCGGAAGTGCGCGCAGCATAGGCCGCGCCCGCAGCCGACAGCGACGGCAGCGAAATGCCGCGGCCGGCGGCGAGCGCCGTCATCAGCATCTTCCAGCCCTGGCCGAGGCGCTCTTGCCCGCCGATGATGTAGTCCATCGGAATGAAGACGTCCTTGCCCCAGTTCGGGCCGTTCTGAAACACCTGCATCGCCGGCAAATGGCGGTGACCAATCTGAACACCTTCCAGATGGGTCGGGATCAGCGCCACCGTGATACCGAGATCTTCTTCGCCACCGACGAGATGATCGGGATCATGGGCCTTGAAGGCGAGCCCCAGCAAGGTGGCGACTGGCCCCAGCGTGATGTAGCGCTTGTGCCAGTTCAGCTTCAGCCCGAGCACCTCGCGGCCTTCAAAATTGCCCTTGCAGATGACGCCGGTGTCGATCATCGACGCCGCGTCCGAGCCGGCTTCCGGACTGGTCAGGCCGAAGCAGGGAATATCGCGGCCGTCCGCGAGCCGCGGCAGCCATCGCTCCTGCTGCTCCTTGGTGCCGAAGCGCATCAGCAGTTCGCCCGGCCCCAAGGAATTGGGCACCATCACGGTGACGGCGGCGGTGAGCGAGCGCGAGGATATCTTGCGCACCACTTCGGAATGCGCGTAGGGCGAGAAGCCGAGCCCGCCATACTCTTTCGGAATGATCATGCCGAAGAATTTCTGGCGTTTGATGAAGTCCCAGGCCTCAGCCGGCAGGTCGCGCCATTCCCAATTGATCTTCCAGTCGTCCAGCATCGCGCAGAGCTCATCGACCGGACCGTGGAGAAACGCCTTTTCCTCATCCGTCAGCACCGCCTGAGGATAGGCCAGCAATTTCGACCAGTCGGGATTGCCGGTGAAGAGATCGGCATCCCACCAGACGTCGCCAGCCTCAAGCGCCTCGCGCTCGGTGTCGGACATCGACGGCAAAACGCCGCGGGCCCAGGAGAAAATCGGCTTGGTGATGAAGTCGCGGCGGAAGCTCATGGCAGGTCCTCATGAATTGGCGGCGCGGGGGCTCATGTTAGCGGAAAGTGCCTGACTTGGGTGAACACTTCGCCTTGAAAACAGGGAGAAATTGATGCGCGGGGGCGGCGACGTATAACGACCATGGAGTTTGTATGTTCCGGATTGCGGGGCCGGCTCCTTCCCGATGTGTTCCCTTTTGGTCCCCTGTGAGGCCGAGACGAACGATTCAACTTTCAAGTAACGGATACGCATCGTCGTTCTCGCGGCACGATCTGCCCGAGGTTTGCCAGTATTCTTCGCCCTCGAAAAATCAGAGGGCGCAGGGAATGCCGGATGCGCGCTGCACCCGCGGTCTCGCGTGCAATGTGCACAAGAAGGTGCGCACACGAGCATACAGGGCAGCGGAGGCAATCCGACATTCCCTGCGCAATGGCTTTACGACTTATAACGTGCTCTCCCCGGTGATCGGGCTTTCTTGTCACCGTCGCCGTTGAGAAGCTTGCTTCTCAACAACTTGACGCCAGCGTCGAGGCGTCAGAACCACACGACTTCGCCGTACGCATCCACGCCATTCGTCAAAGGCGCATCCGCGTCCACCGCTCCCTGTCCCACGTTCGTGACGATGGCCGACGCCCCTCTTCTCGGGACAGGATGCGCCGAGTTATGCCATTGATTTGCCCGACGACGGAAGGGGAATATTTTTAATTCCTGGGCTTGACGTTATTTCTGAAAATCCGAAGTGATTTGCCCGTCGGGTCAATTTGTCGCGGGAAAGCGTAGGACCATTCGGCCATTGATGGAGCAGCGACGGGCGATGCGCCGCGCAACGCCGAGACGCGGGCGGTCGACGAGTAGCAATGTCCGCTTATCATGGTATCTCGGAGCTGCGCCGCAGATGGCGCGAGTTCCTTCATTGGAGGGTTTCGGACGACGGCCCCGGTGCAAGCCGCATCGTCCCGGATGGCCGTCATCCGAAACCCCTCACAATATCAGACATGCACGCAGGGAGGATTAGGTTTTTGTGGCGCCATTCAGACTGTCTTAAAAATGATCCGGTATGGCATGGGCGCTGAATCGAGATCAAAAAGAAAGAGGCCACCAACTGAGGCGACCGCGTCGCGGGCGGCGTGATGCCGCTCTACACTTATGTAGCGATCTATAAAGGCACTAATTACATCGCTCAGGACAGGCGTAGTAACTACCAAGGTTTTGGCGACTGGATACAGGCGCTTCCTGCCGCGTTGAAAAAGAAAGCGGCCCAGAACATGTACGCTGGGTTTGAACCCATTCCAAATCGGAAGAATGTTTGGCAAAGAACCCAGACGATCGACGACAGCGAACTTGTCGTCATCGCGATCCAGACCGATAGCTGAGATTCAAATTAGGCCACTTAGACCGGAATTTCGGTGACAGTGCATTTAACTCTTCTGCTAGTTCTGTGTATTTAACTCTTCTAGTTTTGTGCACTGTCACCGTAATCGGCAATAATACGTGTTAATTTGGAGCCTTTTTCTTTCGGCTCGCGCCCCTCAAAGCACTCGACGAGGTCGTCACTGATCCATCAGTCATCTGAAGACAGGTCAAGAGGTCGACATAGCTCGCGTCGCCGATGGTCGCCTCTCCCTCACACTGGGCTCTGACAGCCGGGGAAGACGAAGACCAAATCGGGTCTAATTGTTGTCGCGCTGAATTCTCATCGCTCATACACTTGTCGAAACTTTGAGGTAAGGCCAAACCCATCGCCTTATCGGCTTCTACCGACCCTTTGCAGGTAGCTTCAACGTTGAGTTTTGGGATGGCATCGGAAACGGGCGTCAACATTTGAGTACTCACCGCAATTGCCATGATTGCCGGGTGCATTGGGATGTCCTTTCTTTAATGAAACGATACAAAAGCATTCAGTTCATGTCGGCATGTTCGTGGAAAGTCGGGCGCACGGCAAGGTTTATGTCGCACTGTGCGACGCGCGTCAGCGACCCTGAAATTCTTCGCTCATCACCCCCAAAAAGACTTTTGCAACAGAATCAAGGCTTGTACGTCCACCCAGCGACTATTTGTCCCAAAGGGCAACTTCGCCAGACCAAGGTCGCGAGTAACAATTGCAGGCGCCACCAGAAGGAGAGTAGTGTCGACACGGGCCTTGCTGCTCGGAGGAGCACGCAAATATGCGCGTCGTCTCTTGCACTTCTAGGGCGCGATGAAGGGACGCCTATGCGATAGCGGCAGTTCCTTTACTCGCAAACAAGAATCCGCAGCCCGCGGTCGACGTGCCGAAATCGCATAGACACTGTCTGAGCTGTAGGGAAAGCTTCTAAACATCGACCGTGGCATTGCCATCCGCGAGTGTGAGCGCCGGCAATGCTGACCCATCTTATCAACGAGAGGAGATGGGCGATGAATGGCACTAGGAAGATCTGGTTGGGATTACTGACATCGGTTGCTATTCTGACTACGGCGACCGCACCGGCTTTCGCACAAAAGAAAGCCAACGTCGTCATGCTGATGACCGATGACACTGGATGGGCCGACTTCGGTGCCTACCTCGGACTTCGGTGCCTACCTCGAATTACGGTGACAGTGCATTTAACTCTTTTGCTGGTTTTATGCACTGTCACCGTAATCCCGTTTCGTGCCAGCGCGCACATCGCCGGAATTTGGAGTAAACTTTATCTATTCAACTGATAGACCACTACACTGAACTCCAGGATTTCGAAGTTGTGAGCGATCACTGAAACGACTCATGGTAGATTGGCAACATGACATCCATGGAACCCCGACGCACGATGGCAGAGTCAAGGACGACCGATGACGACGCGACCGCTGCAGCGCCGCTCATCGTCAATGGCTTGACCGTCCGCCCGCGCGAGAAGGTCAACCTGTGGCGCTACGGAATTCTTTTCCTGCCGGATTTCGCGGTGCTTCTCGTCATCGCCGGTCTCGGCATGCGTCAGCTGTTGCGATATCTCGACGCCAGAGAAAAACCGTCCGCTCACTGAAGGTAATCGAGGTGACCTTACATTTAACTCTTCAATTTTGTGCACTGTCACCGTAACCTCTACTCCGTCCCGACAACCAGCCCCATCGCACCAGCTTGAACCTTGAAAAGACGATCCGGAGCGCGACGATGTAGAGGCACAAAATGATAACCATGGCTGTGGTCCTCATTATTCGTTTGTGCTAGCCTGATGCTCGTGGAGGTGGCTGGAGCAGCCCTTCAACAATTGGCCTTGTAGCATCTAATACCAGCACGACTTCGCTCAATTCTGCAGGCGCGATTTGGTGTTTTATGCAACGCTTAGTGCACGCTCTCTTGCAAGCAATACGCGATCCTCCGCGCCGGAGCGAGAACCGCTTCGACTGTCCGTCGCCGCGGGCGGTGTGAATGCATCGGGTGAGGGCCTTGCCGCCCTTTTGTTGTATGAGGAGACGTTCAAATGCTGACGAAACGCGATCTTCTTCGTTCCGCCGCCTTGGCTGCAATCACTGCCTCAACGGCGAAGTCCGTCCCGGTGCACGCACAGACGAGCGCCGACCGCCCGGGTTTTTTCAAGGCAAAAGACATTGCGGAGGCGGGTTTCATCTATGGCCTGCCGATCGTGATGAACTACGGCGTCATGTACGAGTACGCCGTCGATCGCAATTCGGGGCAGTTCAAGGCCCCATTCAATCAAATCAAGAACGAGCCCAACGTCTTCACCTACAAAGACACCGCCATTCCGACGCCGAACAGCGACACGCCCTATTCGTTCGTATGGATGGATTTGCGCGCAGAGCCCGTCATCTTGTCAGTCCCGGCGGTGGACCCGAAGCGCTACTACTCGGTCATGCTCTGCGACGGCAATACCTACAACTATGGCTACATCGGCAGCCGGGCCACTGGAAGCGAAGCCGGCGACTACATTGTCGTCGGGCCGGATTGGAAGGGCGCGACCCCACCCGGGATCAAGAAAGTGTTCCAGTCGAGCACACAGTTTTCCGTGGCGGGATATCGCACCCAGCTTTTCGCCCCTGATGACCTCGACAACGTCAAGAAGGTCCAGGCCGGCTACAAGGTGCAGACGCTTTCTGACTATCTGAAACAGCCAGCCACGACTGCCGCGGCGACCATCGACTTTCCGAAGATCGACAAGGAACTCGTGAAGACGAACTTCTTCGACTACCTCGACTTCGCGCTGCAGTTTGCACCCGCGCAGGAGAACGAGAAGGAAATGCGCGCCCAGCTTGCGCGCATCGGCGTCGGCCCCGGCAAGACCCTCAACTTCAAGGACCTCTCGCTGGAAGACAAGCTGGAGATCGGCCTCGGCATGAAAGAGGGCGAGCGCAAGATCGACGAGGCGATTGCCAATGCCGGAAAGGCCATCAATGGCTGGCGAGTGAGCGGCCTGCCGGGCGATAGCGCGCACTACAATGGCGACTGGTTGAAGCGTGCCGCCGCCGCGAAGGCAGGCATATACGGTAACGATCCAGCGGAAGCGACCTATCCGCTCACGCGCATCGACAGCGATGGCCAGACCCTCGACGGCAGCAAAAGCAACTACACACTGACGTTCCCGCCGGGTCAGCAGCCGCCGGTGAATGCCTTCTGGTCCCTGACCATGTACGACGGCAAGTCGCAGTTGCTGATCGAAAACCCGATCAATCGCTATCTGATCAACTCGCCGATGCTGCCCGCCATGAAGACCAACGCGGACGGATCGCTGACGCTCTACATCCAGAACAAATCGCCGGGCGCCGACAAGGAAGCCAACTGGCTGCCTGCTCCAAACGACACGATCTATCTTGTCATGCGGCTCTACTGGCCAAAGACCGAGGCGCCTTCAATCCTGCCCCCGGGCGAAGGGACATGGCAGCCGCCCGGAATAAAGCGGGTCTCGTAGAACCACGCAGAAAGCCGCCTTCTGCAGGGAACGAACAGCGCGCTGGAGAACCTTATTGCCAATGCGCCCGGCTGATTGAAAAGGGATGCAATGTCGCCTTAGGGTCATCGCGTCGATTCTGGCGCGCCCGTCGATGTCCGGTTAGCGGGGATCTTCGGACAAGCGCCGCGCCATTCGCCCGGATCCCCGTTAGTTTGAGCTCTTCGCAAAGCTCATCATCTCATCGCTCGATTCACACCAACGTCGTGGTGAGAGCCCCTCACCCCAACGCTCCCAGAGCGAGCTTCGCTCGTCTCGACCCCGCACCCGCCTTCGCCCGAAGGCGGGCTTCGACGGACGAGAGAGCGGGGCGAGGGGAAGAGAGAGCTATCAATCCGGCCGGATCATCTCGAACATCGCGTCCGGCTTGATCTCGAAATAGTCGCCCTGCCGGCCGGCGCGGACGATCGGGTGGGCCAATGCGGTCTGGTAGACGCCGTCCTTGATCATGGCCTTGTCGATATGCACGGCGACGACTTCGCCGAGCGTCAGCCAGGCCGGCGCCTTCTCGCCATTGGCGCCCTGTAGCTGGATGATCTGCGTCAGCTTGCATTCGAACGACACCGGGCTCTCCGCCACCCGCGGCACGTTGACGAGCTTGCCGGGCACCGCCGTCAGTCCGGCGATCTTGAACTCATCGACGTCACTGGCAACGTGGGCCGCCGTCGCGTTCATCTGCTGCGCCAGATCCATGGTGGCGAGATTCCAGACGAACTCGCCGGTGTCCTGGATATTTCCCGCGCTGTCCTTCCAGTTCGTCGAGGAGAATCCGATGATCGGCGGGTGATAGCAGAAGGCGTTGAAGAAGCTGTAGGGCGCGAGGTTGACGTTACCCTTGGCATCGCGGGAGGAAATCCAGCCGATCGGGCGTGGCGCAACGATGGCGTTGAAGGGGTCGTGCCTGAGGCCGTGGCCGTTTTTCGGTTCGTAGAAATGCAGGTCTTTTGTTGTCACGCTGGATCTTCCTCATGGGCGTTACATGACAGCCCTCGCTGTCATTCCGGGATGCGCCGTCAGGCGCAGGCCTCAGATGTGCAATTGCACATCGGGGAATCCATACTCACGATCGTGGTTATGGATTCCGGGCTCGACGCTTACGCGTCGCCCCGGAATGACGGATGAATCAAATGACGGATAAGTCAACTGACGAATGCGTCAGTTCGCCTTGGTACGCGGCGACAGGCCTGCGATCACGAAATCGATCATCTGGTCGATCGTCGGCAGCGGCTTGTTGGCGCATTGCGCGATCATCTGCGGATGGAAGAAACGCATCATCGCCGTGCAGGCGCAGAGCGAGGCCAGTTGCAGGTCGGGAGCTTCGAACTCGCCGGAGGCGGCCCCTTGAGCGATCACCTGACCGAGGGTCGAGGCGATACACTCCATATGGGCGATGCAGACGTCCCAGTCCTCCTTCATCGCGATCTCGACCATCTCATGCAGTTTGGAGTCGCCGACATAGCGCTCGGTGTTCATGCCGTGAATGGTCTTGATCATCTCGCGGAGGCGGACCGACGCCGGCCCCGGGGAGCCGGCGATCCGCTGCGCCTCGACCTCGACCTCGCCCATCAGGGTTCGCGCGACGCCTTCGTGGATCGACTTCTTCGAATCGAAGAAGCGATACACGTTGGCCGGGCTCATGCGCAGCTCTTTGGCGATGTCGGCGACCGTCGTCTTCTGGTAGCCGATCTGGCGGAACAAACGCTCCGCCACCACGAGAATTCGCTCGCGGGTGTCGGTTTCGACAGGTTCGGCAGTCAGTGTCATTGCGTGCTCAATGTTCAATTATTCGGCAGCTTCAGCAAGCGGAAATGCGGGCTGGGCCTGGCCGTCATATTGCGGCGCGGAAACGGGCTGCTCGCTCAAGCCGCTCTCGTCCAGGCTCTTGCGGAACCAAAGGGCGTACAAGCCCGGCAGGTACAGCAAGGTCAGGAAGGTTGCAACAAACAAACCGCCCATGATGGTGATGGCCATCGGACCCCAGAAGGCGGAGCGCGACAGCGGGATCATCGCCAGGATGGCGGCCAGCGCGGTGAGCACCACCGGGCGGGCGCGGCGGACGGTGGCCTCGACGATCGCTTCCTTCCGCGTCAGGCCATGGGCGACGTCGGTCTCGATCTGGTCCACCAAAATCACCGCGTTGCGCATGATCATGCCGGCGAGCGCGATCAGGCCGAGCAGCGCCACGAAGCCGAATGGCTGGTTGGCGATGTTGAGCCCGAGCGAGGCGCCGACGATGCCGAGCGGCGCGGTGAGGAAGACCAGAAACAGCCGCGAAAAACTCTGCAACTGGATCATCAGCAGCGTCAGCATCACGAGGACCATCAGCGGGAACAGCACGAAGATCGACGCATTGCCCTTGGCAAACTCTTCGAACGCGCCGCCCGCTTCGATCCGGTAGGCCGGCGGCAGGCTATCGCGGATCTCCTGCAGTTTCGGCCAGATCTGGTTGGTGACGTCAGGCGCCTGCACGCCGTCGGCAACGTCGGCGCGCACCGTGATCGCCATGTCGCGGTTACGCCGCCAGATGATCGGCTCCTCGTGGGAATATTCGATCTTTGCGATCTGCTGCAACGGCACGGCAACGCCGTTGCGCGAGGTGACGGTGAGATCGCCAACCCGTGCGAGATCAAGCCGTTCGGACGGCACCGCACGGGCGACCACGCCGACCTTCTCGATGCCGTCGCGGATGGTCGTCACCTGCGCGCCCGAGATCAGCATCGAGAGCGCCTGCGAGACGTCCTGCGGGGTGAGGCCGAGCGCGCGGGCGCGATCCTGATCGACCACGAGCTTGAGGTAAGGCGACTGCTCGTTCCAGTCGAGCTGCGCATCCCGGGCATTGGGATTCTCCCGGACAACGTCGCGCACCTTGTAGGCGATCTCGCGCACCGTCTGGGTGTCCGGGCCGATGACGCGGAATTGCACGGGGAAGCCGACCGGCGGGCCGAAATTGAAACGGTCGATGCGCACGCGCGCCTCGCTCAGCTCACCGTCCGCAACCGCCTTCTCCAGCCGCGCCTTGATGCGTTCGCGCGCCTCGACGTCCTTGGACACGATCACGATCTCGGCAAAGGCCTCGTTCGGCAACTGCGGATTGAGGCCGAGCCAGAACCGTGGCGAACCCTGGCCGACATAGGCGGTATAGGTCGCGATGTCCTTGTCGTCCTTCAACAGCGCTTCCGCCGTCTTGACGGATTTCTCCGTGACATTGAAGGCCGTGCCTTCCGGCAGCCGCAACTGCAGGAACAATTCGGGCCGCTCCGAGAGCGGGAAGAACTGCTGCTGGACATGGCCGAAGGCGACGATCGACGCCACGAACACGCCGACGGTTGCCACCACCACCTTGACGCGGTGGTCGACGCACCACTGGATCATGCTGCGCAGGACGCGATAGACGCGGGTTTCGTACACCGCGTGGGGATCGTGGTTCGCGTGAACCTTGATGTTCGGCAGCAGCTTGACGCCGATATAGGGCGTGAAGATCACGGCCACGAACCAGGACGCGACCAGCGCGATCGCCACGATCCAGAAGATGCCGCCGGCATATTCACCGACCGCGGAATTGGCGAAGCCGATGGGGAGGAAACCAGCGGCTGTGACCAGCGTCCCCGTGAGCATCGGAAACGCGGTGGATTCCCAGGCAAAAGACGCCGCATGGATGCGGTCCCAGCCCTGCTCCATCTTCACCACCATCATCTCGACGGCGATGATGGCGTCATCGACCAGAAGGCCGAGCGCGATGATCAGGGCGCCGAGCGTGATGCGGTGCAGGTCGAGCGACATCGAATTCATCACGATGAAGACGATCGCGAGCACCAGCGGCACCGACAGCGCCACCACGATGCCGGTGCGCCAGCCCAATGCCACGAAGGAGACGAACAGCACGATCGCGAGCGCCTCGATGAAGGAGTGCACGAACTCGCCCACCGCGTGCTCGACCACTTTCGGCTGGTCGGCGATCAGCTCGACATCGATGCCCTGCGGCACGGCCTTCATGAACTCGGCGGTCGCCTTCTCGACGTCCTTGCCGAGCTCGAGGATGTTGGCGCCCTTGGCGGTGACAACGCCGATGCCGAGCGCGGCCTTGCCTTCCTGGCGCACGGTGAAGCTCGGTGGATCGACGAAGCCGTGGGTGACGGTGGCGATATCGCCGAGCCGGAACACGCGGCCATTGCTCTCGACCGGCGTTTCGGCAACCGCCTGGACGCCATCCAGCGCGCCGGTGACGCGCAGCGGCACGCGCTGCGAGGAGGTTTCCACCGTGCCGGCCGGCGTGACGTTATTCTGCTTGGCGAGCGAGTCGAACAGCGCCTGCGGCGTGATGCCGAGCGTAGCGAGCTTGGCGTGCGAGAACTCGACGTAAATGCGCTCGTCCTGGGTGCCGTAGAGATCGACCTTCGTCACCCCGGGCACCTTCAGCATCCGCTGGCGAAAGCCTTCGGCGGCCTTCTTCAGCTGCGCATAATCGGCGCCGTCGCCGGTCATCATGTAGAGGATCGAGTCGACGTCGGAGAATTCGTCATTGACGACCGGGCCGAGCAACCCCGTCGGCAGCTGGCCCTGCACGTCGACCAGCTTCTTGCGCAGCAGATAAAACAGGTACGGTACCTGCGCCGGCGGGGTCGAATCCTTGAAGGTGACCTGCATCGCCGTGAACGCCGGCTTCGAATAGGTCTGCACCTTCTCGAAGTACGGCAATTCCTGCAGCTTCTTCTCGATGGGATCGGCGACCTGGCTCTGCATTTCCGCAGCCGTTGCGCCGGGCCAGATCGCCGAGACGTTCACCACCTTCACGGTGAAGAACGGATCCTCGGCGCGGCCAAGCCGCCCGTAGGAAAAGTAGCCGGCCACGCCGAGCGCGATCATCAGGAACAGGATCAGGGTCGGATGGCTGACCGCCCAGCCCGAGAGATTGAAGCGCTTCATGTCACCCTCCAGATTCCAAAACGGTCTCTATTGTTCGTCATTGCGAGCGAAGCGAAGCAATCCATCGTGCAGCAAAGAAAGTGTGGATTGCTTCGTCGCTCCGCTCCTCGCAATGACGGAACTAGAACGCCAGCGACGACACGACCCGAACCTTCTGCGCCGGATCGATCTTCTGCACCCCGAGCGCCACGACCTTGGCGCCTTCATCGACGCCGCCAGAGATGATCACGGCGTCGCTCTCGTAGGACTTCACCTTGACCGGCTTCAATGTGACTTCACCTGCAGCATCGACGATGTAGAGCGAGGGACCGCCGCCCTGGCTGTACAGCGCCGATAGCGGCAGTTTTGCCACGCGCTCGGTGGCGGCATCGGCCAGCGTCAGCGTCGCGGTCATGCCCAGCGAAACCTTGTCGTCGGCTTCGGGCAGCGAGAATTTTGCGAGATAAGTACGCGTGGCCGGGTCGGCCGTCGGCGCAATCTCGCGCAGCTTGGCGGCGTATTTCCTGTTGGCTTCCGACCAAAGCGTCACGGTGGCTGTGCCGGACTTGGCGCGTCCGATCAGCATTTCGGGAATCGCGACCACCGCTTCCTTTTCGCCCAAGCGGGCCACGCGGATCGCGGTCTGGCCGGAGGCGACCACCTGGCCGGGCTCGACCAGGGTCGCGGTGACGACGCCGCGGGTATCGGCGACCAGCGTCGCGTAGGAGAGAGAGTTCTTGGTCAAGTCGACCGAGCGCTCGGCGCGATTGAGCCGCGCGCGGGCCTCGTCGGCAGCAGCACGGCTGGTGTCCATCTGCGCGTCCGTGGTCCAGCCTTTGGCGCGCAGATCCTTCGCGCGTTGCTCGGCAGCACCGGCCTGCGCCAGCACGCCGGTGGCGGCGCGGAATTCAGCCTCGGCCTGCTCGGCCTGCAGCTTCAGATCGACTTCATCGAGGGTGGCGAGCGGCTGGCCGACATCGACGGTCTGGCCGACCTCGACGAGGCGCTTTTCGACCTTGCCGGGGACCCGGAAGCCCATATCGGTCTCGATCCGGGGCTTCACCGTGCCGACAAAGCTGCGCTCGGGGGTCTCGGCTTCATAATGGACGGTCGCGACCAGAACCGGGCGTCCCAACGCCACGGGTTCGGCCGCCTTGTCGTTGCAGCCAGTCAGCGCAAACACCGCCAATGCCAGCATCGCGCCAATTAACAGCCTGTAATAGCTCGAAAAAATCGAACGGGCGAACATCGCGCACTCTCCATCGGCTGAATTCTGATGACGAGTGTGTAATGTTCACTGACGAATGTCAATATTCGTCAGTGAACACCATTTTGTGAGTTAGCGGAGGATTGCTGGCGCAAAGACCCCGTCGGCCCTGCAAAGGAGGCGACTGGCAAGGATCGCTATCCAAGTGAGCGCCTGCACTTTTATACTTGGCCTCTCGTAAGGACCGCTCGCATCTCGCCAACGTTAGACGCCGTTCTGCCCGCTCTCGGCACGATAGTTATGATCTTGGCATTTCTCGCGTGGCTGCTTGGCGCATATCACCAATTCAAGTTCATGGAGGAGTGGAGGGAAGACCACGCCCGATCGCTGCCATGGACAACGAGAGGGCGGCTCTCGACCACGCAATCTTTTCTGGGTCACTTTCTGAAAGATGTCGCTATCGCCGTCGGCGTTTGCTGACAATGGTCGCGACATTCACTGCTCTCTGCATCCTTGGGGCAGGAATAAGTTTGCTAATCCATCCTCGCTAGACAGCAGGCTGGCGCGCTTCCGCTTTGCTCACCCTACAAATCTACTTCCCCTGCCCTGCGCCCGCGAACTCGGTCTTGGTTTCGTGCCCGCCCAGAAACACCAGCAAGCCGGCCGCAAGCGGCAACAGCGACAGCACCAGCAGGCCCATCGACGTGCTGCCGGTCAATTCCTTGATCCACCCGATCATGAACGGCCCGCCGAAACCGGCGAGGTTGCCGATCGAGTTGATCAGCGCGATCGCACCGGCCGCCGCAGTGCCTGACAGCCACGCGGTCGGCAGCGTCCAGAATACGGCGAAGGTGCAGAACACGCCGATCGCGGCGATCGAGAGCACGATCATCGTAATGGTGGGATCGCTGATGTAGCTGGAGACGCCGAGCGCCAATGCGGTCAACAGCAGCGGGCCACCCACATGGGCGACGCGCTCGCGCGTGGCATCGGAGTGCCGCGCCCACAGGATCATCGCGATGGTGCCGAACAGGTAGGGGATCGCGGTAACGAAGCCGGTCTGCGCGTTGGTGAGGCCGAAAGCTTTGACAATCTGCGGCAACCAGAACTGCATGCCGTAGAGCGCGCCGACGAAACCGAAATAGATCGCGCTCAGCGCCAGCACCTTGCCTGATGACAGCGCTTCGACGAGCGTCAGATGCCTGACCGCCTGCTTGGCCGCAGTCTCGGCCTTAAGCTTGGCGGCGAGCCATGTCTTCTGCTCCGCGGTCAGCCAGTCGGCCTTCTCGGGCCGGTCGGTCAGATAGAACCAGGTGACGACGCCAAGCAGCACCGAGGGGATGCCCTCGATGATGAAGAGCCACTGCCAGCCTTTGATGCCCATCGCGCCGTCGAGCCCGAGCAAGAGCCCTGAGATCGGCGCGCCGATCACGGTCGAGACCGGGACGGCGATGGCAAAGGCGGCGAGGAAGCGGGCGCGGTATTCGGCCGGGTACCAATAGGTCAAATAAAGGATGATGCCCGGAAAGAAGCCGGCTTCGGCAACGCCGAGCAGGAAGCGCAGGACGTAGAAACTGGTTTCGCCGCTAACGAGCGACATCAGCGCCGAGATGATGCCCCAGGTCACCATGATGCGGGCGATCCAGCGGCTGGCGCCGAATTTTTCCAGTGCCAGATTGCTCGGCACCTCGAAGATGAAATAGCCGATGAAGAAAATGCCGGCGCCCCAGGCAAACACCGTGGGCGAGAATTTCAGCTCCGCATTCATAGTCAGCGCGGCGAAGCCGAGATTGACGCGGTCGAGATAGGAAAAGAAATAGGCCAGCACCAGAAACGGGATCAGGCGGCCTGAGATCGCGCGGATGGTCGAGGTTTCAAGTTCGCTTTTCGCGCCGGTGGCGGCAGCGACGGCGGCAGTCTGGCTCATGCGTTCCCCGGTTGGTCATTTGGTATTGCCCCGGGGTTTTGAGCATTGGGCCGAAACTGTCAATGGATTTGCGGGGAAAACGCATCCAGCGTGCATACGGCACAATGCGCTAGGCGCTGAAGCGGTTCACTCCGCCAACTGAAACCGCTCGAACCGATCCAGCTCTTCCTCGATGCGGCGCTTGAGCTCCTTGCGCGCGCCCCTCGCCGCGCCCTTGCCGACCCAGCTCCATTTCTGCATCAGCAATTTCTTGTTCTGGCGATCGGTCTTGAGATCGATGGCGGCGACGATGTCGCTGCCTACCAAGACCGGCAGCGCGAAATAGCCGAACAGGCGTTTTGGCTTCGGCACATAGGCCTCGAACCGGTGGCCGTAGCCGAAAAACAATTCGGTGCGCTTGCGCTGGATGATCAGCGGATCGAACGGCGAGAGAATATGCACCAGGCCCGCATCGCCCTCGCCGGCCGGCTCAAGTGCTTCCGGCCTCGCCCAATGCTCCTGCTTGCCCGCGCCTTCGAGCGCGACCGGCACCAATTCCTTGCTGCGCACGCGCGCCTCGATCAGCCGCCGCACCGCCTTCTTGCTCGGCGCGTCGAGATGGCAGATCGAATCCAGGCTGACCAGCCCCTGTGCGCGCAACGCGCGGTCGAGCAGATAGGCAATTGTTTCATTCGCCGTGGCCGGCTTCGGCAGCTTGTCCCAGCCGAAATGCCGCGTCATCAGATCATAAGTCTTGAGCATGCCGCTGCGCTCAGAGACGGTGACCGCGCCAGTGTAGAACGCGAGTTGCAGCGCGCGCTTCGACGGCTTGCGGCTCGCCCACAAATGCTCTTTCTCCGTCAGCACGTCATCGTCGATGTCGCGGATCGTCAGCGTGCCGTCGCGTTTGAGCAGCCGCATCACCTTGCGCGTATCAGCCGCGCTCACGGACGCGAACCATCGATGGCCCTCGCGCCTGTGCAGCTTCATCGCCGGGATGAAGAAGCGAAAGTCCTTGGCCGGCACGTAGGACAATGCGTGCGTCCAATATTCGAACAAGCTCTTGTCGACGCTCTGCGCCTGGCGCAGGTCAGCGCGGCAATAGCCGGGGATACGGGTATAAAGGATATGATGGTGGGCGCGCTCGATGACATTGATGGTGTCGATCTGAACGTAACCGAGCTGTTCGACCACAGCAGTGACTGCCTGCGCCCCGTCGCCGAACGGCGCCGGCGCATCGAGCCGCTGGGCACGTAGCCAGATACGCCGTGCCAAAGCGTTCGTCAGGGGATGGGGTGGAACAGCGCGGGACATTGCCTGCGCAATTTAGCCGGATTCGCGGCGGGACCGCTACCGCTTCGGCCGAGCGTCGGTCGAATGCTACATGCGAACGAAGAAAAGGCGGCCACTAAGGGCCGCCTTCGTTGTTTCAACGTCCGGAACCTCAGTGGCGGAACAGTCCGCCCATCATGCCGCCGAAGAAGGCGCCGGGTCCGCCACCGCCGCGCTGATAATGACGGCCGCCACCGCCGTGGCGGCGGGAAGGACGCGAGGGTTCGTCGCTGGAATCGTCGCTCGCGCCCGAGGCCACGCGGGTCGCCAGGATCTCGGATTGCAGCGCCTTGTGCTGCAGCGCGTTGAGGTAGCCGCTCTTCGGGTAGCCGCGGGCCGCCTGCCAACGGGTGATCATCGTGCGGGTGGCGTCATCGAACTTGCCGTTCGCCTTGACGTCGAAACCCAGGCTGGTGAGGCGGCGCTGCACGTCGCGGCGCTGGCTCTTGTCGAGACCGAGCTGATCTTCGGTGGTCTGGCTGGCTTCATCCGAGAAGGTCTGGGGATCGATGCCGGAGCCGGTGGTCAGGTTACGGGTCGTGGTCGATGGGCCGTCCTGCAGCGAGGCGATGCGGGCCAGCGCGATCGATTTGAACGTGCCGTTCGGATAGTTGGTGAGATAGGCGTTGAGTTCTTCCGGCTTGTTGGAGTCCTTGATCGAGCGCCAGAATTCGAGCTCGACTTCCGAGGCCGGCCCGGCAGCGGCCGCCGGCGTGTTCGAGGCTTCGGTCGCGGTCGCAGCCGTCGGATTGAGATAAACGGACCCGATCAGGTTGGTGTGGCCCCACGGCAATTGGTTCTTGCCGGTCTCTTCATTGACCTGGGCGCGGACCTTGGTCATGGCCTGCTGGATCTCGATGCCGGGAGTTACGATGTTGGCCAGCAGCGCGCGGGTGAACGGGCTGTTGGTGCCGGCCTCGCCATCGAGCGCGGTCTGGCCGGGGCCGGTCGCAAACGCGATCAGCGTGCCTTCACCGGACTTCATTTCGGCAAGGCCTGATTCCACGGAGACGCTGCGGGTCGCCTTGGCGGACCGGATTTTTGCGGCGAACGGATTGTCGCGGCAGGCGTCGAGGAACACCAGCTTGACCTTGGCGTCGCCCATGGTCTGTTCGAGCGTCAGGTCGACATTGATGGCGGCGCCAAGCTTGACGTCCATTTCCGATTTGAGGTCGGCGTCGACCGGCAGCAGATAATTGGTGCCGTTCACCGCGATGCCGTGGCCGGCGTAGAAGAACAGCGCAACGTCGGCGCCTTCGGCCTTCTTGCCGAAGTCCAGGAGTTTCTCCGTCATCTTGTCGCGGGTGAGGTTGGAACCCTCGACCACGTCGAAACCGACATTGCGCAACAGCTTGGCCATCGATTTGGCGTCGACAGCCGGATTGGGCAGCGGCGCCACGTTCTTGTAGGCGCCGTTGCCGACCACGAAGGCGACGCGCTTGTCGGCCAAGGCCGCGTCGGCGCTGATGAGAAGTGTGGCTGCTGAGATGGCTGCGATCAGGAAGCGCATTTTTCATTCTCCCCTTGCCCGAACCCGGCAATCGCAGGGTCCAAAATCCGATGGGGCGAATGTGATGGAGTCCGATATCGGGAACCGTGATCTAGATCACACAAGGGAACACGGGGTTCCGAACCCGACCGATCGACGGAGCGACGCGGAGGTCCCGAACGGAGCGTGGCGTAGATTTTCGATCAGGCCGCGACGGATTTGAAGGTGATGCGTCCCGGTTTTCCGGCCTTCCGGCTCGGCTTCATGACGATCTCGATATCATGTTCGAAGGCAGTGAGCATTTTCATCAGGCGTCCTACCGAATAGTCGTCGAAATCTCCGCGAAGCAGGAGCGACAGATCGGGCTGATGGATACCGACGAGTTTAGCGGCCTTCACCTGCGTAAGTCCGCGCTGCTTGATGAGGCGGTGCAATTCGCTCACGATCTTGGCCTTTAGGAGTTGCTCCTCAGGATTGGGCAAGCCGAGGTCCGCGAAGACTTGATGAGTTCGATATCTTGCAATGGCGTGGCGATGCTCCGGAGATACGTGACCTGGATCACACTCGTCCCTTTGAACCAGTCCTATGTTCCCTGCATCAAAACGCCAGATAGCCAGTTTGGCAGGCGTAACAGTGAGGATGAGGACAATGACCCGCTTTCATGGACTTTCTGTTCTGACAATCGGCGCCGCGCTGTCGATGACGGCGGGCCTGGCGCTGGCTGGTGAAAATACCGTTTCGGCCAATCAGATCCTGAATGCATTGAAGCCGAAGCCGATCACGCGTGGCCTCTCGACCGGCGCGCAGGCCGATCCGGCGGCGACCGCCAAGGAAGCCAGCTTCGTCGACACCCTGCGCAACCGCAAGACCCGGTCGCTCTCGCTCGACGAGCGCCAGGAGATCGCCGAGATCGCCTCGACCAAGCCGAAGATCGATCTCGAAATTCAGTTCGACTACGCCTCGGCCGACATCAGCAAGGGTTCGACGCAAGCGGTGCAGGAACTCGGCAAGGCACTTTCGGACGCCAGCCTGAAGGAGTCGACCTTCGTGGTTGCCGGTCACACCGACGCGATCGGCGGCGAGGCGTATAACCAGGATCTCTCCGAGCGCCGCGCCGATACGATCAAGAAGTACCTGGTCGACAAGTATGGCATCAATGGCGCCAACCTCGTCACCGTCGGCTACGGCAAGGACAAGCCGAAGGATCCGAACGCGCCGATGGATCCGGCCAACCGCCGCGTCCAGGTCGTGAACATGGAAACCAAGACCGCGTCGAAATAACGCCACGCGATTGATCCGCCTGCCGGTTGCGGCAGGCGGAATTCGATAATTTTCAGAATGAATTTTGACCGGCCGATCGCCGCGAATCGGGAATTGGAAATTCGCAATGGGGATGATCGACATGAAAACGCAATTTGCAGGCATGGCCATTGCAGCGATGCTGACCATCGCTTCGTCGCATGCGGCTTACGCGCAGGACACGGCCACCCCCAAAGAAACTGCCAAGGAAACTGCCAAGGACATCGCCGCGCCGACCGCAACCACACCTGATGCGCCCACGAGCGTGCCCCGTCCTTCGATCGTGCCAAAGAGCGCCGAGACCACGACACCGGCTGCAGCCGCCGAACCCGCACCGCGCCGCCACCGCCGCTACACCCGTCATCACTACCGGCACTACGCGTATTGGGAGCCGTTCCCGATCTACTGGCCGCACATCCATCGGCATCACTTCTCCTGGAGCCGGATCTCCTGGTTCGCGTTCTGACGCTGACTTCAGCGCTCAAATCCAGTTCTGGAAAATCATCAGCCGGTTGAACGTCGCCATCGACGTACCCATGAACGCGGCTGAGATCGGCAGCATCGCGACAAAGCCCGCGCCACCGATCGCAACGAAAGCCCAAAGTAGCCAGCGCGGCATGCCATGGCGCCGGAGCGCATAGACCAGCGCAAAACTCGCGGTGGTCGCGGCCGGCAGGTAGTAATAGATGAAGCCAAGCGTTCGCGGCAGCAGCGCCCAGGCCAGATACGGTCCGAAGTAGAACGCCAATACCAGGAACGCATCCGCCCGCCGCGTCACGATCCAGTCGCGCAAGCACACGGCGAGCGCAACCAGCGCCGGCCACAGGATCAGGGGATTGCCGAGGAACACCACCGCCGCGATGTTGTCGTCGCCGATCTTGTCGAACAGATACCAGACCGGCCGGACCAGGAACGGCCATGACGGCCACGAGCTCATATAGGTGTGGCCGGCGATCGCGGTCGTGGTGTTGTCGGCAAAGATCCGGCGCTGCGCCTCCAGGATGTCCAGCACCGACAGGCCGTAGAGCGAGACGAAGGGCGCAAGATACGCGACCGCGGGGATCAGCACGAAGCAAAGCGCGAAATGATAAGATCGAAAACCTGGCCAGAGATCGGGTCGATACCAGTCGTCGGCATTGCCGTCAGCAAATTGCGTGCGCCAACTCTGCATCAGGCGGATCGCGGCGATGATGACGATGCAGGTCGCGAGCACGAACAGCCCGCTCCATTTGCACGCAGCCGAAAGGCCGCAGGCAAGGCCTGCGAGCGCGAACCAGAGATGCGGTGTTTTCTTCCTGAAGCCATGGACGAAAGCCGCGATCGCGAACAGGCCGAAAGCGAACGCAAAAATATCAAGCATCGCAATCCGCGATTGCACGAACAGCATCTGGTTGAAGAAGGCGAATAGCGTCGCAGCGATCGCGGGTCCCTGGGCCGCGAACAGGGCAAGTCCGATCAGGTAAACCGCGACCAACGCGAGCGCGCCGAACAGCACGGCGGGATAGCGCCATCCCAGTGGACCGTCGCCGAACATATGGATCGACAGCGCGATGAGCTGTTTCGCCAGCGGCGGATGCATCGGATTGAGCATCGGCTGCGGCATCACGGGTTCGAGCATCTGCCGCGCCGCCGGCACGTAATGCACTTCGTCGAAATAGAATTTTTCCGGCGTGGTCACGCCGACCAGCAGCACGAAATGCGCAATGACGAAAATGATTCCCGCAATGATAGCTGTGTGTGCAGCCGAAGAACGGAGAACAGAAGGTGGTTCGGACACGATGTTCACGGATCAATGGAATTGCGGCGGAATCCAGTGTGAGGGCAACGGATTTTTATGTCCATTGCATTGAACGCGTTTCGAATTCGCTGCCACTAACCGTCGGGCTAGTAAGGGGCTGCTTGTGATAATTCTGCCACATCGCTTGCGCGCGCGATCCGGTGCGATATCGGGATGGATCGATCGGTAATCAAGGCTGGTTCGAAGATGGCGGCCGCCTCGGCTACCGCATCGCCCAAGGCTGGGTCGCCGACCTCTTCGTCAACGGCTACGCTCGGCCCGCAACCGGTCGGCAACGCCGTGCACGGCGGCGTGGGGTTGCGGGTTAATTATTAGAGCCGCATCCGACTGTCGTGCCCCGCTTCGTGCGGCGCAATGGATGCGGCGCATCGCCGTCATGCGTCGGCACTTGCGCATCGAAGCAATCATTCTGTACTGGATTGCCCGATGGATTGCCGCGCTTCGCGCGCAATGACGCGGAATGACGGCCGCCGCAACCCTCACGTCGCGATCGGCGTCGGCATGGTCAGGAACGCCCGCGTCACGTGCCAGAACAATTGCCGGTTGGTGGCAAGCGTCACCGAATGCGCGGTGCCGGGCAGGCTGATGAACTGGCGGTCGCCGTTGGGCAGCTTGTTATAGAATTCCTCGAGGTCGGCGACGGTGGCGATGCCGTCATATTCGCCGCGCACCAGCAGCACCGGAGCCAGCACCTTTTCCGGTAGCACCACCGGCAGATTGGCGGTCATGTCGAGATAGGTACCGGTCGGGATCTGGTCGCCGAACACCATCTCGGCATCCGCCAGCGCCTCGACCGCGGCGGAGTCGGAGGTGCCGGGCTTGTCGCGGGTCGCGATCGAACGGATCATGTCGCGGTCGCGCTTGCGCATATTGTGCGTGCGATAATAGTCGACCTGCTCGGCGCGCTTGGTCAGCGTCGGCGAGCCCTCGCCCTTGTAGGTGAAGGCGGCGAACACCAGCCGGTCAATGCGTTCCGGCGCCACCATGGCATAGGCACCAGCGCGAAGTGCGCCGGAGGACTCGCCGAGGAAATGGAACTTCCTTTGCCCGGTTTCGCGGGTGATCACCTCGACCGCAACCTTCAGATCCTCGACACCGCTGGCGATGTCGGAATTGCCTGACGTGCGGCCCGACTTGCCGTAATTCTCGTGGTCCATGGTCCAGCAGTCGAAGCCGTAGCGGGCGAACTCGTTCATGACGGAATATTCGCCTTTGCCCGGCACGGTGAGATCGAACACGCGCGACGTCACCGACGAGCCGTGCACAAAGAAGATCACGGGACGCGCAGGCTCGCCCGGCTTGGGCGCACCGATCCGCTTGCGATACATCCACAAGGGAATATCGCCCTTCCTGGCCCAGTATTCGCTGCTCCAGATGTCGCCGCCTTCCGATCCGCCCGCGGTCGCGGCCGGCGCCGGCGTCGCGCCGCTCATGCCGGCGGCTACGCCCAAGCCAATGCCCTTGATGATCGTCGCGCCGCGCCAGCGGATGTTCGGAATGAGTCATGGCTGCTCCCTTTCGCTCCCGGATTGCTCGTCCGATGTTACCTGCCCCACGATAGCAGCCCGTGCGCCTGTTTGCGAGCGAAGCGCGCGAGAACGTGCGTCGCGCCATTTCACAATGTCGGATGGACCCACGATTTTGTGAACAGAGCTGCCAAAAGAGCCCGCGCAGGCGTTCGCGAACACGGCTTAGTCTTCGCGACCGTCCGACCGGAAAAATCCGGCGCGAAGCAGGGAGCGAATTGATGAGCAGCAATTTGACCGAAGAAGAACTCGCCGCGCTGATGCCGTCCGAACTGTGTACCTACCAGACACCGATCCCGACCCAGATCGTCTCCAGCGACGAATTCTATCCCGATCCGCAGAACGAACGGCAACGCGAAGTCGAGGCGCGGCTGCTCGCCATGGCCGACGATCTCGGCGGCAAGCAGGGCCTGGACCGGCGCCGCTTCTTCCAGACCGCCGCCGGCATGGCGGCTTCCTTCGTCGCGATGAACGAGGTTTATGGTCCCTTGTTCGACGTGACGCGCGCGGAAGCCGCAACGCCCGCCATGGCGCAAGAGCGCGCCAATGCGTTCAAGGACCAGTTCATCATGGACATGCACACGCATTTCCTGCGCGACGACACCCGCATCATGGGCTTCGTCGAAATGCGCAAGGCCGTCGGCAAGGCCGGCTGGAACAAGGAGCTCAATGATCACGAGCAGACCATCGAGGATCTGAAGTTCAACAACTACAAGAAGGAGATGTTTCTCGACTCCGACACGAAGATCTCGCTGATCTCGTCGGCGCCATCGGATATCGAGCAGGACTGGTTCCTGACCAACGAGCAGATGGCGGACGCCCGCAAGAAGATCAACGACGAGGCCGGCTCGCGGCGGGTGTTCTGTCACACGATCTTCACGCCGGGCCAGCCCGGCTGGCTCGAAAAGCTCGATGCAGGGCTGGCGCTGAAACCTGAAGTCCTGCAAGGGCTACACGATCGGCGACAACACCCACAAGGACATCAGCCGCTATCCCTGGCGGATGGATGACGAGAAGGTCGCCTACAAGGGCTATGAGAGGATGGTGAAGGCGGGCATCAAGAATGTCTGCATCCACAAGGGACTGTTCCCGCCGGGCATCGAAAAGCAGTATCCCAACCTGCGCGGCTTTGCCGATGTCGCCGATGTCGGGCAAGCGGCCAAGGACTGGCCGCAGCTCAACTTCATCATCTATCACTCCGCCTACCGCCACGTCGGCGGCGATCCGAAGCAGGCGCTGGCCGAATTCGAGCGCACGGGCCGCATCTCCTGGACCAGCGATCTCGCCGACATCCCGGCGCAATATGGCGTCAACAATGTCTATGGCGACGTTGGGCAACTGTTCGCGACCACCCTGGTAGCCGAGCCCAACGTGTGCGCGGCGCTGATGGGCACCTTGATAAAAGGGCTTGGGGTCGATCGCGTCTGCTGGGGCACGGACGCGCTGTGGACCGGCGCGCCGCAATGGCAGATCGAAGGGCTGCGGCGGCTCGAAATCCCGGAGGCGATGCAGAAGAAATTCGGCTACGCGCCGCTCGGTCCCGTGGACGGTCCGGTGAAGAGCGCCATCTTCGGCGGCAACAATGCGCGGCTCTACGACATCCAGCCCAGGCGCGCGATGCTCGAGCTGAAGGGCGACCGCTTTGCGATGATGAAGGCGGAATATGAGAAGGCCGGGCCGGAGCCGTCCAACACGCGCTACGGCTATGTGGTGCCGAGCCAGCCGATCGATCACACGGTGTTTGTGTAGGGTCACACCGCGTCATTGCGAGGAGCGCTAGCGACGAAGCAATCCACTGCTTCTGTTGCAGCATCGGATGGATTCAAGTCTTCGGGTTCGCTCGCTTGACGCGCCCGGAATGACTTATCACTTCTTCTCCGCAGGATCCCGATGCACCGGATCGACCCACAAAACCGTCTCCGGCTTTTCCACGGGCTCGATGTCGAGGTTGATCGCAACCGCCTCGCCGTCGCTGCGCACCAGCACGCATTCGAGCACTTCGTCACGGCTGGCGTTGATCTCCTGATGCGGCACGTAGGGCGGCACGAAGATGAAATCGCCGGGCCCCGCTTCGGCGGTGAACTGCAGGTGCTCGCCCCAGCGCATCCGCGCCTTGCCCTTCACGACATAGATGATGCTCTCGAGATGACCGTGATGATGTGCGCCGGTCTTGGCGTCGGGTCGGATGGTCACGGTGCCCGCCCATAATTTCTGCGCGCCGACGCGGGCGAAATTGATCGCGGCCTTGCGGTCCATGCCCGCGGTCGAGGGCACGTTGGGATCGAGCTGATTGCCGGGAATGACGCGGACGCCGTCGTGCTTCCAGCGCTCGTCGTGATCGTGGGAATGATCGGAATGAGAGTGATCGTGCGTGCCGGTCATCTTCTTGCTTTCGTTAAATTTCGCGCGATTGAACCTACATAAAACCGTGATCGCAGACCAGACGAATATAGGAACTATCGGCGCATACGAGGCTTGTCCTGGCGAAGCTTAGCAAAAGGAGAGTTCCCATGGGTGCAACATCAGACAAGATCAAGGGCGCCACCAACGAGGCGATCGGCAAGGCCAAGCAGGGCATCGGCGAAGCCACCGGCTCCGATCGCCTGCAGGGCGAAGGCGTAATCCAGGAAGTGAAGGGCAAGGGCCAGAAGGCCGTGGGCGACGCCAAGGAAGCCACCAAGGACGCCGTCAACAAGGCGGCGGCGTCAGCGAACAAGAACCTCTGATCGGATGATGGTTTGATAGGAATTGAAAAGACCGGTCCCTTGGGCCGGTCTTTTTTCTTTGTCGCAAGCCAAATTCTCTCGTCATGGCCGTAGCCACGTGGATGCCCGGCACAAGGCCGGGCATGACGTGGATGGAGCCGCGCTCTACTTCACCGCCAGCAATTCGACGTCGAACATCAGCGTCGCGTTCGGCGGGATAGCGCCGCCGGCGCCGCGCGCGCCGTAGCCGAGCGCGGGCGGAATGATCAGCGTGCGTTTGCCACCGACATGCATGGTGGCGACGCCCTCGTCCCAACCGGCGATCACCCGCTTCTGGCCGATCGGAAACTCGAACGGCTCGTTGCGATCGACCGAGCTATCGAATTTCTTTCCCTTCTGGCCGTTCTCATAGAGCCAGCCGGTGTAGTGCATGACGCAGATCTGGCCCGGCTTCGGCGAAGCGCCGGTGCCGACCTTGCTGTCGATGATCTGCAAACCTGATGGCGTGGTCATGGG
The DNA here is from genome assembly GCA_963774775.1 of uncultured Alphaproteobacteria bacterium. Classification (GTDB taxonomy): domain Bacteria; phylum Pseudomonadota; class Alphaproteobacteria; order Rhizobiales; family Xanthobacteraceae; genus Bradyrhizobium. The sequence goes on along the minus strand of CAVZGZ010000008.1, from coordinate 67,363 downwards.
CTTTCCTGCTGATTGGGCTGTGGCCGTGGTTATTCTGATAAAGGGCGTGGAAACCGCAGCCGCCATGGCAGCGAACACGGTCTGGATGATCGTGCGTCGGGACGATCGCATTTTTGGGTACCTTTTCCTGATAAAGTGCAACGTGTCTAGCGCAACGAACCACGCGTTGTCACCCCGTCGTTCCATGCAAATGCGCCGGGCTGGAGGCCGGCCCGGCGCTTGATTCAACCGTACCCTTTGGGTCAGGCGGCTTGAGCTACCCGCGCCCCTGACAGCGCGCTCTCCTCGGTGATCACGGAGAATCTCGCCAGTTGCGCGGTACCGAACGCGGTCGAGATCGCGACGTCGGCAGCGTCGCGGCCCCGCGCCATCACGATGCGGCCGATACGTGGATGATTGTGGCGTGCGTCGAACGTGAACCAGCGACCATCGAGGTAAACCTCGAACCAGGCGCTGAAATCCATCGGCGCCGGATCGATGGGAACGCCGATGTCGCCGAGATAGCCCGTGCAATAGCGCGCCGGAATGTTCATGCAGCGGCAAAGCGTAACGGCCAGATGGGCGAAATCGCGGCAAACTCCGATGCGCTCCTCATGGCCTTCCGACGCGGTGCGGTCGCCGCGCGCGTGCTGGTAGCCGAAACAAATCCGCTGGTGCGCATAATCGCAAATCGCCTGCACCCGCTGCCAGCCCGGCGCACCACCGCCGAACAGCTGCCACGCAAGGTCGGACAGCTTTTGCGTATCGCAGTAGCGGCTGCCCAATAGATAGATCATCACGTCATCCGGGAGATCGCCGACCTCGAGCTGCCGCGCATCGGGCACGACCTCATCGGGCAACCCCGAGTCCGATATCAGAAAATCGTTGCGGATCTCGATCAGGCCCGCCGGCGCAATGATGCGCGTACAGGTGTTGCCGAACATGTCGACATAGTTGCGCGACGGCATGTTGGGAGAGAACTGTATGCTGTGCTCGCTCAGCAGATCCTTTTCCCGGGCCGGATCAATGCTCAGCATCAAAATCATCGGCGTGTCCTGGAAACATTGAAAGGCGATGTCGTAACCGGCACGGATTTCCACGTCGAATCTCCCTGGAAAGCACTGTCAAATGGGGATGTTTGTTGCTTGAAAAAACAAGCCGGAGCGGCATTGTTCGTTCCCCGATAAATCATTGCGTGAAAGCGGAAATTTTGTGCATTCCGCGGGGAACAGTCAGCGGCCGGGCGATACATCATCCCGGTCCAGCGCAAAGTCTCGCAACAGCGGCGAACTCTGGCCCGCGATGAGGCCGCCGATCAGCTCGGCTGCGAGAAAGCTGAAGGTGATGCCGTTGCCGCCATAGCCATAAGCCGCGTAGACGCCGTTCGCTCCGGGAACAGGACCGATCAGCGGCAGGCCGTCGGTGGTGGTGTCGAAGGTGCCGGCCCAGCGGAATTCGATATCGAGATTGGCGGACGGCCAGAGCGCGGCGAGCCTGCGCGTCAGCGCGCGCGACTTCTCCGGGATCAGGCGATCGCGCAGATCGGGTTCGATGTCTTCATCGCTGTCCTCTCCGCCGATGATGATCCGCCCCGCGCGTGTCGTGCGCGCGTAGAGGTAATCCTTGGCATTTTCCCAGATCAGCGCGCCTCCCTTCCAGATATTTTTCGGTTGCGGCGTGGTCGCTATCGCCCAGCTTGACGAGGCGTTCTGGATTGTCGAATGAACGATATCGGGCATGACATAGCCGGTGGCGAGCACGACCGAGCGCGCCTCGATCTCCCGGTCATTGTCGAGGCGAACGCCGACCGAACGTGCCGTTGAATCGAACGCCACGGCTTCGCCATCGAACAGGCGCGCGCCGCGCGTCACGGCGAGCGCGAGAAGCCCACGCGCCAATTGCAAGGGATCGGCATCCGCCGCGCCCGATGAGGCGATCGCCGCTGCCCGCGCGATCCCGCAAGCATCGAGCAGCATCGCATGATCGAGGAAATCGCCGGGCAGACCGGCACGCTGGCGCAGCCGATGCTCTTCCAGCAACTCCCTGGCCGAACTTCCGGCGGCCAGATACAGCGAGTTCTTTTCGCGCAGCTCGCACGGAAGATCGAATTCCCGCACCAGCGATTTCAGACCGCTGACGGCTTCAAAGCTGGCGCGATAGGCCCGCGAGGCGCGCTCGAAATTGTACAATTCCGTCAAGCTGGCCAACGGAAGATCGATTTCCCACAGCAGCATCGACGTGCTGGCCGCCGTGCTGCCGCGACCGGGATGCTCGCGATCGATGATGACGACGTCGAGGCCCTGGCGCGTCAACCGCTCGGCAACCAGCGATCCGGTGATGCCGGCGCCGACGACCAGCGCCTCGCATTTCAGATTCTCGGTGACCTGCGGCCGTGGCGGAGGCTTGGCCGAAGCAAACCAGGGCGAGCGGCCGCCGCGCAGATCGGCTTGTTCGGTATCGTCTGAATCGAGAACGCTGATAACAAATCCCCTGACGCCAGCATAAATCGAGCGGCGCGGACCCGCGGCTCAGCGAGCTAACCAAAAAGGAGGGGTGTTGTTCCTCCGATCAAGCGGACGCAACGCCGCGTACGACGCTCGTTTCGTGCTGGCATTGAGGAAATGAGAGGGCCGGGTCTCAATAACCCAGCGCGCAGCCGTCCTTGCGCGGATCGGAACCGCCGGTCAGCGTGCCCTTGTCCCAGTCGATCCAGATCGCCTGGGCGCCGCCGAGCGGGCCGACCACGCTGGTGGTCTTGTGCCCGATCTTCTTCAGGCCCTCGACAACAGCGGCGGGCACGCTGTCCTCGAGCTGATAGACGCCTTCATAATGCAGGCCGCGCGGCATATCGATCGCTTCCTGCACGTCGCAGCCATAGTCGAGCATATTGGTCAGCACATGGGTCTGGCCGACCGGCTGATACTGCCCGCCCATCACGCCGAACGGCATCACCGCGCGGCCGCCTCTTGGTGGCAAGGCTCGGGATGATGGTGTGCAGCGGACGTTTTCCCGGCGCGATGCAATTGGGATGGCCGGGCTGGATGCGGAAACCGCCGGCGCGGTTCTGCAGCAGGATGCCGGTTTTGTCGGACACGATCGCCGAGCCGAACGAATGCGCGATCGAGTTGATGAAGGAACAGACGTTACGGTCCTTGTCGACGACCGTGATGTAGACGGTCGAGGGATTCATCGGCGGCGCGACGTTCGGCAGATCGAGCAGCCCGTCCATCCTGATCTTCTTGATGTGCTCTTCGGCGAATTCCCTGGCCAAAATGCCGGCGACGTCGACGTGAACCTGCTGGGGATCGCCGATATGCTGCTCGCGCATCATGTAGGCGATCCGCGCCGCTTCGGCCTCGAGATGAAAGCGCTCGACGCTCAGCGCCGGGAATTTGGTGAGATCGAAGCGGGAGAGGATGTTCAGCATCACCAGCATGGTGATACCCGGGCCGTTCGGCGGGCACTGCCAGACGTCATGATCCTTGTACAGGGTGCCGATCGGCGAGGTCGTTTCGGTAGAGTGCGCGGCAAAGTCTTCCAGCGTGTGCAGGCCGCCGATGCCGCGCAGGGTCTCGACCATGTCGGCGGCGATCTCGCCGCTGTAGAACGCGTCGCGGCCATTCTTCGCGATCGCGCGCAGCGTCTTGCCCAGTTCAGGCTGGTGGATGACGTCGCCGGCCACCGCCGGCTTGCCGTGCGGCAGCAGATAGCGCTCGGTGTTGGTGCCGTTCTTCAATTTCTCGAACTGGTTCTTCCAGTCGAAGGCGATGCGCGGCGCGACCACATAGCCTTCTTCGGCGGCCTTGATCGCCGGCTGCAGCAGCGTATCGAGGCCGAACTTGCCGTGATCCCTGGAGGATCGTGGCCCAGGCATCGACCGCGCCGGGAATGCTGACGGCATGCGCTGAAGTCAGCGGCACCGAATGGATCTTGCGCTCGAGATACCAATCGGCTGTGGCGGCCATCGGTGCGCGGCCGGAGCCGTTGTAAGCGACGATCTTGCCCTCGCCTTTCGGCTGCAGCAGCGCAAAGCAGTCGCCGCCGATGCCGGTCGACTGCGGCTCGATCACGGCCAGCAGCGCGGAGGCTGCGATCGCGGCATCCGCGGCCGTTCCACCCGCGCGCATCACCTCGATCGCGACCAGCGCGGCCGCCGGGTGCGAGGTCGCCACCATCGCATTCTGGGCGTGGACCGTGGACCGGCCGGCGAAATGGAAATTCCTCATGAAACTGGCTCGCTTGATCCTGTTTTGCTGCGTTGGCCCGGCGGTAAGCCGATTACATGACACATTCGTCCCGGCCAGGGCAATGGCTGGCATGCCAGAGAATTAAGCAGCCATGCAGTGACCGCGGATGGTGGGTTTCCCCTCGCAGGCCCGCCTGATAAACCCTCGCCCATGTCGCTGAAAGTCGCCGCTTTCTATCAATTCGCCCGGCTTCCGGATTTCCGGGAGCTGCGCGAACCCCTGCGCGCGATCTGCGTTGGCTTTGGGCTGAAGGGCAGCGTGCTGCTGGCGCATGAGGGCATCAACGGCACGATTGCCGGGGACACTGACGCGATCGACGCGTTCGTTGAAGAATTGCAGCACGGGAGCCTGTTCGGCGGCCGGCTCGACAATCTCGAGCTGAAATTCTCGCAAAGCGCGACGATGCCGTTCGAGCGGATGAAGGTACGGCTGAAGAAGGAAATCGTCACGCTCGGCGATCCCGAGGTCGATCCGACCGACCGGGTCGGCACCTATGTCGATGCCGCCGACTGGAACGCGCTGATCTCGGCACCTGACACGCTGGTGATCGACACCCGCAACGCCTTCGAAGTAGCGATGGGAACGTTCGAGGGCGCGGTCGACCCCGGAATCCGCAGCTTCGGCGAATTCAAGGAATTTGCCGCGCGCCATCTCGATCCCGAAAAGCACACCAGGATCGCGATGTTCTGCACCGGCGGCATCCGATGCGAGAAGGCGAGCGCCTATCTGCTCGCCCGCGGGTTCGGCGAGGTCTATCACCTCAAGGGCGGCATCCTGAAATACCTCGAAGGCGTGCCGGAACAAGCGAGCCGCTGGCGCGGCGAATGTTTTGTGTTCGACGAGCGTGTTGCGCTCGGCCACGGCCTGCGCCAGCGCGAAACGGATGGCGCTTCCCATGAGTGAGCAAAACATGCTGAGCGAACGCATCGACGCGCTGGAAACGCGGCTGACCTATCAGGACGACGCCATCGAGACGTTGAACCAGACCATCACCGCGCAATGGAAGCAGATCGATGCGCTAACGCGCCAGGTCGCGGAGCTGAAGCAACGGCTGCAGGAAGCCGAGAGCAACGTATCAGGATCAATCAACGAACGCCCGCCGCATTATTGATGGCGGCAGGCGCCTATCGATCACGCGTGCATCTTGAACCAAAACAGCACCGCGACCATCGCGATCACGATCGCGCCCCAGACGACAGGCGCAACTTTCTTTGAGCTGCCGCTGCGCGGCGAGTCATTGGCAGCGTGGTCGAATTCACTTCTCATCGCCCGGCCTCGAACAAGCGTTATCGGAACAGCCCGAAGATCTTGTCCAGCAGCGACTCGTTCTCGCGATCGCCGTCATGCTTTGACGGCGCCGGCTGCGCTGCGCTCACGGGATCGGATGCCGGAAAACTGTCTACCAGGCCGGCATGCAGTTTCGCGTGGGTTTCCCGATCGGCCGCCATCGCTTCACGGGGATTTTCGGCGTGTTTGTCGTGCGCCGCAGGATCGAATTTCTCGGCCATTTTCTCAGACATTTTCTCAGCCATGGGGGTCCTCCATTGCTGAAATAACGTCCCCGGCAGCGAAGAGGTTCCACATCTGCCTTGGCCGGGCGCGAGGCGCCGTGTATCAGAGGCCGGCAAATATTGCTGATGGTCAGGAACTTTTCGATTGTCCCAGGAATCCGTTGTTAAACCTTTCATCGAAGTGCTGTCAGGCCGCAGGCAGCAGGTGCCGCCGATCTGGATGATGCGGCAGGCCGGCCGTTATCTGCCGGAATACCGCGAACTGCGCGCCAAGGCCGGCAGTTTTCTCGATCTGTGTTTCACGCCGGAATACGCCGCCGAGGTCACGCTGCAGCCGATCCGCCGTTTCGCCTTCGATGCCGCGATCATCTTCTCCGACATTCTCGTGATCCCCTACGCACTCGGGCGCGCAGTGCGCTTCGAAGCCGGCGAAGGCCCGCGGCTCGATCCGCTGGATGATCCGCAGAAAGTCGCCACGCTCGCCTCAGCCGCAGACTTCAGCAAGCTCGAGCCGGTTTACGAGGCGCTGCGCCGCGTTCGCAGCGAGCTTGCGCCTGAGATCGCCCTGATCGGTTTCTGCGGCGCGCCGTGGACGGTTGCGACCTATATGGTGGCGGGACAGGGCACGCCGGACCAGGCGCCGGCGCGGATGATGGCCTATCGCCATCCGGATGCATTCGCTGACATCATCGACGTGCTGGTGGAGAACTCGATCCAGTATCTGCTCGGCCAGCTCAAGGCCGGCGCCGACTGCTTGCAGATTTTCGACACCTGGGCCGGCGTGTTGCCGCCGCGCGAATTTTTGCGCTGGTCGATCGAACCGGCGCGCCGCATCGTCGAGGGCGTGCGCAGGGAGGTGCCGGATGCCAAGATCATCGGCTTTCCCCGCGGGGCCGGCGCGCAGCTGCCGGCCTATGTCGAGGCGACCGCTGTCAACGCCGTCAGCATCGACTGGGCCGCTGAGCCCGCGATGATCCGCGAGCACGTGCAGACCCGTGTCGCCGTGCAGGGCAATCTCGATCCGCTGGCGCTGATCGCCGGCGGCGCGGCGCTGGATCGCGCGGTCGACGACGTCCTGGACAACTACGCCAAGGGACGATTGATCTTCAATCTCGGCCACGGCATCCAGCCGGAAACGCCGATCACCCATGTCGAGCAGATGGTGAAGCGGGTGCGGGCGTACAGGGGCTAGCGCGCATCCTCCAAAATCATGTCGGACGCTTTTTCCGCGATCATGATGGTCGGCGCGTTGGTATTGCCCGACATCAGGTCCGGCATAACGGACGCGTCGACCACGCGCAGGCCCTCGATGCCGCGCACCTTCAGCCGCTGGTCGGTGACGGCGAGCGGGTCATTGCCCATCCGGCAGGTCGAGGTCGGATGATAGACCGTACTGCCGTTGCGGCGGCAGAAGTTCAGGATATCCTCGTCGCTGACGACGTTCGCGCCGGGGTCGACCTCTGCTACCGCGTAAGGTTTTAGCGCGGGGGCTGCGAGAATCTTGCGCAGGATCCTGACGCCGTCGATGAAGGCACGGCGATCGGTTTCGGTCGCGAGATAGTTGATACGGATTTCAGGCGGCGCCGAAGGATCCGCGCTTCTGATGCGCAGCGAGCCACGGCTCTCCGGCCGCAACTGACAGACCGACGCGGTAAAGCCGGACTGCGCGTGCAGCTTCTCGCCCATCTTGTCGGTAGAGAACGGCAGGAAGTGAATTTGGATATCCGGCGTCGCCAGCCGCGGATTGGTCTTGAAGAACGCGCCTGAGGTGCCGGCCGCGATCGTCAACGGCCCCTTGCGCAGCGCCGCATACTGCACGCCGGCCATGATTCGCCGCACGGGGTTGTTGACGATATCGTTGAGCGTAACGGGTTGCGCGCAACGGGTGATCAGGCGGACCTGCATGTGATCCTGCAGATCGTTGCCGACGCCGGGCGCATCGAGCACGATGTCGATGCCGTGTTGCTTCAGCAGTTCCGCGGGTCCGACGCCCGAGAGCTGCAGCAATTGCGGCGAATTATACGCGCCGCTCGAGACCAGAATTTCCTTGCGCGCCTTGGCGATGCGGAGATTTCCTTCCTGCTTGTATTCGACCGCCCGCGCGCGGCGCCCTTCGAACAGGATGCGCTGCGCCAGCGCCGAAGTCTCGACGCGCAGATTGCCGCGCTTGATGGCGGGACGAAGATAGGAGAACGCGGTCGACGCGCGCCGCCCGCGCCGCGTCGTGGTCTGGAAGAAGCCCGCGCCTTCCTGGGTGGCACCGTTGAAATCGGGATTGGAGGGAATGCCGACTTCGGCCGCAGCGACGACAAAGGCTTCCGACAGCGGATCGGCATGGCGCCAGTCCGACACCGGCAGCGGTCCGCCTGTGCCATGATATTTGTCGGCGCCGCGCTGCTGGTTCTCGGCCTTCTTGAAATAGGGCAGCACGTCGTCATAGCCCCAGCCGGCATTGCCGCGCTGGCGCCAGCGGTCGTAATCCTCGTGCTGGCCGCGCACATAGAGCAACCCGTTGATCGAACTCGATCCGCCCAGCACCTTTCCACGCGGCTGAAACACCTGCCGGCCGTTCAGTCCTGGCTCGGGTTCAGTTTGGTACATCCAGTTGACGGATTTTTCCTTGAAAAGTTTTCCGTAACCGAGCGGAACGTGGATCCAGATGTTGGTGTCTTTCGGTCCGGCCTCGAGCAGCAGCACCGAGTGCTTGCCGTCGGCGCTCAGGCGGTTGGCGAGCACGCAACCGGCCGAACCGGCGCCAACGATGACGTAATCGAATTCGGAAGCGTCATTATTATTGTTATTATTGTTCATTTGCTTTCCTCCGCACGCAGCCTTGCCTGCGCCGCAACAAGGAAAGGCGCAGGCCGCCTACAAGGACGTACCGGGGGTGCGAGATGCGGTCAAGCGACGGCGAGCAGACACTCAATACGGCGCTGCCGCCAACATCAAGAAGCGACCTCGCCGGTCCTGCGCACTGATCACGCCGATGGCTTCGCGAGCTTCAGGAAGTCTGCGGGCCGGCGCTCGGCAAATGCGGAGAAGGCCTCGCGCGCCTCGGCGGTCTGCAATCGTTCCGCGAACTGCGCGCTCTCCGCCAGAATCTGCGCCATCAGCGCTTCAGGATTCCGCATCAGCCGCTTGGTCGAGGAGACGGCGCCCGCCGGCTGCTTCGCCAGACGCACGGCAAGCGCCCTCGCCTCGCTATCAAGTTTGTCCAGCGGCACGACCCTGTTGGCGAGACCCCAGGCGAGTGCGGAAGCCGCGTCCACGGCCTCACCGAGCGCGAACATCTCGTAAGCCCGCGCATAACCAATGCGGAGCGGCATCAGCAGGCTGGAGGCAGCTTCCGGCACCAGGGGCTGGGAATTGTCACGGCGAATCTTTATGGGACTATCGCAGCCGGAGTGCTTCGAGCAGCGACTTGAAGGCGCGGCTATATTCGCCGCCCGCCTTCAGGACATCGGATCGGCCCGCACAGGCGACGGCGGCTTCCGTCACAGCCCCGAGCAGCAGCCGCGCGAGCGGCTCAACCGGTTGCCGCGCAATCAGGCCAGCATCCATCGCCGCGGTGAGAGCCAGCGGAATCTTGCCGCCGAAATGCTGGGCGTCGATTTCGCGCCAGCGCTCCCAGCCCAGCACGGCCGGGCCATCGCGCAGGATGATCTGGCCGGTGGGCCCTTTGGCGCAGGCCGCGAAATAATGCTGGGTGCCCGCGACCATTGCCGCCAGCACATCTTTCTCCGTGCGCGCAGCGCGATCGACCTCCTGCACGAGATCTAGCGAGACCTGGTCGAACACCGCCTCGAACACCGCCTCCTTGGTCGCGAAGTGATGATAGACCGCGCCCTTGGCAACACGCGCGGCCTCCGCGATGTCGTCGATCGTGGTGGCGGCAAAGCCCCGCTCGCCGAACAGCCGGCGTCCGGCCTTGAGGATTGCTTCCGTGGTCGCGGCCCGCCGCTCTGCCTGTTTCGCCATTGCAACTTTCTAAACGAGCTTCATTGCCGCGGCCAGTTGACTTTTCGACCATCGGTCGGTATTTACCGACTTATGGTCGGTTTTATCTGAGGACGTAATCCCATGCCAACCCGTCAAACCGTCGAAGCCTTCGTCGCATTGGTGGAAGCCGGCGACTATGTCGGCGCGATCGAGAAATTCTATCTACCCGACGCCGCAACGCGGGAAAACACCGCCGAGCCCGTCTTCGGCCGCAACATCCTGATGGCGAAAGAGCGCGGCGTGATGGCCGCGTTTCGGAAGATCGAGGCATTACGCATTGGGCCGAGCCTGATCGACGGCGATACGGTCGCGGTACGCTGGAAATTTACGTTCACCGGCGCCGATGGCACCAATCGCGTACTGGAAGAGATCGCCTGGCAGACCTGGCGCGACGATCAATTGATCGAGGAACACTTCTTCTACGATCCGAAACAGATGGCCGGCTGACACCCAGGCGGAAGTTCCAGTCAAGTTCCGCAGTTGCGCCGGCAGGTAATACGCGGTGACCGTAGTTCCACGACCATTCATGCGGCGGCGCCAGCATCGCGGCGCCTCCTCGGCTGCGCGATCGTAGCCCAAGACGGCATTTGCATCGATTTGTTAGCGATGCCGCGGACGGGAACCTTGCAACACGGCGCCATAATGTCGCGTTGGCCAGATAGTTCACGGTTTGTCAAAGCTTTGCAGTGAATTTTTGCCCAAGGCCGACATCGGCCACCCCTGCAGGGTGAGGAATGCGGGCACATCTGAGTTCCTATTTCGCAAAGCTGTTCGCCGGTGATCTCGCCGCATTCGGCGGACCGCAGACGGATGAAGCCATTGCGGGTCACATTCGTGCCGAGCAGATTTCGCTCGTGCTCGATTATTCGCTTGGCATCATGCTGGCCAATGCCTGCAATGCCATCGTGCTTGCAATTGCGCTGTGGCATTCACCCGACCGGATTCCCGCCTTGATCTGGACGGCTGCCGTGGCCAGCGGCGCAACCTTTTTCGGGCGGCAGGCCCATTCCTCTCAGCGGATTGCAAAACCCCAGTTCGTATCCCGCCGGACCATGCACCGGCTGGTGCGCAACGCGCTCGCTCTCGGAACCGCCTGGGGAATTGTGCCGGTGGCTTTCTTCGCCAACGCCTCCAGCGGTGCGCAACTGGTGATCACCTGCCTCTGCGCCGGGATGCTGGCGGGCGGTGCGTTTGCCTTCGCCACGATTCCGGTGGCGGCCATTGCCTACACCGCGCCTATCTTCATAGGCACCGCCATCTGCCTCGGCCGGAATGGCGATTTGGACTATCTGCTGGTGGCAGTACTGGTCGTGGTTTATGGCAGCGTGCTGCTGCGCGGCGTCTTGGCCAATTCCTTTGAATTCACCCGGCGCATCATTACTCAGCTCGAAGCCGAACGGACAGTCCGTCAGGACCCCCTGACGCATCTGCCAAACCGTTTTGCGTTCAACGAATCCCTCCAGGCTGCCGTAAAGCGGCTGGCGCTTTCCGGCGAGGAATTCGCCGTGCTCCTGCTCGACCTGGATCGCTTCAAGGAGGTGAACGACAAGTTCGGCCACCCGGCCGGAGATGAGTTCCTGGTTCAAGTCGCGGCGAGGCTGCGACGATGTACGCGGACGGCCGAACATGTCGCGCGTATCGGTGGCGACGAATTTGCGCTGATCATGGCCAACCTGAGCCGGCCGGAGGAAGCTTACGAAGTTGCCGAGAGGTTCATTGCAGCGTTTGCCGATCCATTCATGATCGAGGGATGCGAGATCGTCGGTGCGACCAGCATCGGAATCGTGCTGGCACCGCGCGATGGCAATACGCCCCATGATCTCCTCAAACATGTCGACATCGCGCTCTATCGCGCCAAGAAAATGGGGCCGGGCAGGATCTGCTTCTTCGAGGCCAGCGACGACAAAGCAGCACGCGACCGCAGGGCGCTGCAGCGCGATCTGGAAGGGGCCATAGACCGGGACGAGCTGTTTCTCGTGTACCAGCCATTTCTCGATGTTCGCAAAAATCGAATAACCGGCTTCGAGGCATTGCTGCGCTGGCAGCACCCCGCGCGTGGGTTGATTCCACCAAGTGAATTCATCCCGATCGCCGAGGAGACCGGGCTCATTCACCCTATTGGCGAATGGGTGGTCCGTCGCGCCTGCGAGACGCTTTCGGATTGGCCTGATGACATCAGGATGGCCGTGAATTTTTCCGCGGCTCAATTTCATAACGCGAGCATTCTGCAAACCATCGTGCAAGCCCTCGCCCAGGCGAAGGTTTCCCCCAGCCGTCTCGAAATCGAAATCACCGAATCGATGCTGATTTCGAAATATGGATCGGCGTCGTCGATCCTGAATTCCCTCCTGCAATTGGGAGTTACGGTAGCGCTCGACGATTTCGGGACGGGGTACTCATCGCTCACCTATTTGCGAAAACTGCCTTTCAGCCGCATCAAGATCGACCAGTCCTTCATAAGGGACATGCTGGCCCAACCGGATTGCGCCGCGATCGTGAAATCGGTGATCGGGCTGGCGCAGGAACTTCGAATCGGCGTGGTTGCGGAGGGCGTCGAAACGGCAGATGAGCTTGAGTACCTGCGCCAGGCCAAATGTGACGAAGTCCAGGGATATCTCATCGGCCGGCCGGTGTCGGCCGATGAGATATCCGCCCTACTTAACCAGAAGAAGCAGCGGTCGACGCACGCCGCGTAGCCAGCGATCAACGCACTTCGCGGGCATTGCCGGTCGCGGCACCACAGAGCCCATCGCATCATATCGCGTCAGGCCGCCGCAGCGTATCCACGGTGATCACGCCGCGGGCGCGCGACACGCAGGCGCAGATCTTCTGATTGGCCTGCTTCTGGTGATCGCTGAAGAAGACGTCGCGATGATCGATCTCGCCGTCGACCGCGACCACGTCGATGGCGCAGATGCCGCACTCGCCGCGGCGGCAGTCGCTCATCACCTCGTGGCCGGCATCGTTGAGCACATCCAGCATCGAGCGGTCGCGCGGGATCACGAATTCGACATCAGCATCCTTCAATCGCACCCGGAACGCTTCGGTCGGCAGCAGGCCGCTGGAGCCGAATGTCTCGTAGCGCAAGTCGGCCGCCGGACGCCTTGCGCCCTCCCAGGCATGGCGCGCAGCATCGAGCATCCGCATCGGCCCGCAGAACAGCGTCATGGTGTCCACCGGCAGCACAGCGAACGCCGCGTCGAGATCGAGACGGCGGCCTTCGTCACTGGGATGAACGACGAGACGGTCGCCAAGCAATGCGCAGAGCCGGTCCAGATAGGCGGCATCGCTGCGCGACCGCACGGCATAATGCAGCGTGAAAGCGGCGTCGCGGCGGGCCAGCGCGTGGGCCATGCCGACGATCGGCGTGATGCCGATGCCACCGGCGATCAGGCAGTAATGCGGCCGGTTCCACTCGATCGGAAACAGCGAACTCGGAAGCGTGATGTTTAGCCGCGCCCCCGGTGTCAGCGACCACATATAACGCGAGCCACCGCGAGAATCCGGCGCGCGCCGAACGGCGATGCGGTAGCCGTCAGGATCGGCTTCACCGACCGCCGAATAGGACCGCGTCGCCGGCAGACCGTCGATGGTGACACCGACATTGATATGGCTGCCGACCGGATAGGGCGCGGCGGCGAAATTGTCCGGCCGCAGCAGGAATTCGCGGATGTCTGGCGTCAGATCGCGTGTTGCGACGACGACCGCGGGAGTCCAGGTCTCGATGAATCGCATGCCAAATCCTCCTAATCCGCCGCGGTCCGGATCAGCGCCAGCGCCGGCAGCAGATCGAGATGGGTGCGGTTGCGCAACGCCAGCCGCAGATTGCGCGCGGCGAGCCTGGCGTGTTCGCGCATGATCGCCTCGGCCCGGCCGCCCTCGCGGTTCTCGATGGCGTCGACCACGATGCGGTGGTGGTCCTGCCCGATCAGCAGGATCTGATGCGCCTCGGGCAGCGCCGATTGCGCCATCACAAATCCGCTCGGCGAGGCGAACGGCAGCGCGGACGCCCGGTCGATCTGCCGGATCAACGGCGGGCTGCGCGACAGTTCGGTCAAGAGCGCATGGAAGCGCGCATTCAACGCGACATAGGACGAGAACGCTTCGACCGAGATCGGATTCTGACGCACGAGATCATCGAGCTCATGGAGACATTCCTTCAGCGGCTCGATATCTCGCACCGAGACGCCGCGCTCGGCCGCAAACCGCGCGGCCAACCCTTCGAGCGTGCCGCGCAATTCGATCGAATCCAAGATGTCGCGCTCGGAGAACGCCTTGACCATGAAGCCGCCGGAGGGGATCGCCTCCAGCAGGCCCTCTTCCTCCAGCCGCACCAGCGCCATGCGTACCGGCGTGCGCGACACGCCGGTGGTTTCGACTGCCTGCAGTTCGGAAATACGTTCGCCCGGGCGCAAACCGCCGGAAAGGATCAGGTCGCGCAGCGCGAGCTGCGCCCGCACGGTCTGTGATACGGCACGATCGGTCTCGCGTTCGGCCATGCCCTACTCCGCGGCCTGCTGCAGTGACGTCTCCTTCGCTACCATGCGATCGATCACCCGCCGCGCCCACATCGCGCCGGCATCGATGTTGAGGTTGTAGAACACGCGGTCCGGATTTTCGTCCATGGCGCGCTGCTGCGCTTCCAGGATGACCTCGTCTTCGTGGAAGATGCCGGAGACACCGTCGCGGATTTCCGAGGTCAGGCGCTGCTCGGTCAGGCGATGGTTGCGCACGAACGCCCAGAAATAATGGCAGGTCTTGTCGGTTTCGGGCGTGATGGTGTTGAGCACATAGCCGTTGACGCCTTGCGAACGATCACCTTCGGGCGCGCCGGCACCAGCCGGCGCCACGCCAACATCGATGTTGACCGTGCAAGGCGCTTCGAAACGGATGATCTGCCAGCGGTCGACCGGCCCCGGCTTCTGCAATTGCTTGGCCCAGAACGGCGGCGCCTCGATGCCCTTCATCCAGCGCGTCACCGTCACCGTCTTCTCGCCATGGGTGACGTCGAACGGGGCTTCCGCCACCGCATCGTTGCCGATGCTCCCACCATGCACGAAGGTCTCGTGCGTCAGGTCCATGAGATTGTCGACCACCAGGCGATAGTCGCACTTCACTTGAATGGTCTTGCCGTCGCCGGCCCAGTCCGGATCGTGGTTCCAGTGCATGTCGGGCACCAGCGCCGGATCGGCCAGCGCGGGATCGCCCATCCAGAGCCAGATGAAGCGATGCCGCTCCACGACGGGATAGGCGCGCACGCAAGCCGAGGGGTTGATGGTTTCCTGCGAAGGCATGAAGGTGCAACGGCCCTGCGCATTGTATTTGAGGCCGTGATAGCCGCAGACCAGGGTGTCACCTTCGAGCCGTCCCTTGGACAGCGGCACCAGGCGATGCCAGCAGGCATCCTCCAAGGCGGCCACTTCGCCGTCGTCCTTCCGGTACATCACGACGTGCTTGCCGCAGATCGTGCGCGGCAGCAACGCATGCTTGATCTCGGCGTCCCAGCCGGCGGCGTACCAGGCATTCATGGGGAAGGGTTTTGGCATCGAGGCCTCCCTGATGGGCTATTCAGAATACTCACTGTATACAATATATACATGAATTACACAATACCCTATCTAGATACCGTAAATTTTCCACTTCAGTATACACGTTGGCTTGATAGTGGGGACGATAGTACTAGCTCAACGGTTCGGGCGCGGGGCGCGCGTGAACGCGTTAGCGTCCCAGAACATCCTTGGCGACGGACAGCGGATTCATCAGGCTCGCCAAATTCCGGTTCACGAGAACAGCGACCTTGCTCGCGTCCAGATCGATTTGGCCGACGGGTGTTCCAAGCCGATAGTCGCTCAAATCCGAGCCGCGATAGACCGTGCCGCTCGCCTTGAATTCACCCGAGCTGATCTGCGTGCGCAGGTCGCTCATGCAGAAGAAATAGCTCGTGTCGCCAACCCGCGTCTGCAGCACCGGCGGAATTTTGCTGTTCGCCTTGGCCGCGCGATAGACCTTCATCTCGTCATCCGACAGCTTCAGCGTCAGCACCGCTTGCCAATTGTGCGGCGCCTGGTCGGGGTAGTAGACCGCGGTGACCGTGTTGCCGGCGCCCTCGGCCATCAGCAGGAAATTGTGAATCGTCTTCGGCACCGGCGAATTCTTTAGGTAATAGTCGTGCTGGCAGGCGTCGCCGGGCAGCGCGATCGCGCCGTCGGTCGCGATATAGGATTTATGTCGCGAGGCGGTTTGCGCAGGCTCGGTGGCGAAGAGCGGGGCGTGATTGAGCAGAGGTAACTCGGCTTTGGGATTTGTCTTGATCGCCTTGCGCAGGCTTTCCTGCGGCAGATAGGCCGGAAGATAACGGTAGACGATCAACTCGATGTCTTTTCGTTCGAGCGAAAAATACAGCCCGCGCACCACGGAAGGCTTGATGGCGAACCCTCCCTCATGATCCGCGTTCTTTTGCAGTGACGCTCTGATCGGAAACAACGACGAGAACTCGTCCTTGCCGGCTTTGGGATCGAATATCCTGGGCAGATCCTGCAGACAGAAAAAGGTGCGGTCTCGCTGCACGCCAGCTTCGTCGTAGTAAATCGTCGTGAACGCCGGCAGCGTCCTGGATCCTTTCAGCACTTTTTGATAGGCAGCGATCTCGTCCGGGTCGAGGCGAACGCGCAACAGGAATTGGTAATTATGCGGCGGCGTTCCCGAACGGTGCTCGACGAGGATGTGGTCGGCATCCTCCTGCCCGAGGATCATGAAGGAGTGCGAGCCCATCCTCGCGGTCTCTCCAGGCAGCATATAGTTGGTGCCGCAATCCTTCGATCCCGCGGGATGACTTCCGTCATGATTGTGCATGTCGTCCTGCGCGTAGGGCTCGGCGGAAATCGCCGGGGAAATTCCCGGCGCCGTCAGCAGGCCCGTGCATCAGGCCGCCAACGCGAGCAATGTGATTCCAAAACGCCTCATCGTCATCTCTGCGTTCATCTCTAAATTGTAAAATACCGCTTGCCGTAGTACAAATCATGGATGCGCGTCATCTCGATCGTCTGCCTGTTGATCCTCGCAGTTCCGCTCTGCTTTGCCCAGTCTCCGCAGGCTTCCACGCCGATCACAACCCTGATCGATCAGGTACCCGTGCTCGCCGTACTTGATCATGACAATTCATCCCCGCTTTCGCTCGCGACGCTTTTCAGGAAGATACACGCGGCACAAAATCTCCCGCTGCCGGCCCTCGCGGCAGGGCCCACGCGCGCCAACGATCTGTCGCGGTTTAGCGAAACTTACGGACAATTTGCGTCCGTCATGTCCGCTGACATGACGCGAATCATTTCGGGACTTGGAATCGACTGGGAAAAGGAAATTCTCAGGACCTACGATCCGAAGTCGGCCAAGACGGAAGCCGGAAAGACCTTGCGGCTGAACGGCAATGTCGCGCGCGTGTTCAACGAGAAATGGCTCGGCTCGAGCGATGGGCTGTTCATCCTGGCCGGCGTGGTCAATCGCATTGATCGCCGCGATTTCGATCCCCTCCATTGCGGCGAACTGCGCTTCATCTATCGGCTCGGTTACGAAGTAACGATGAACGGCAAGACCTACGCCTCGCGCATGCCGTTCACTGTCAACATGGTCTTCAGCTACGGCGATGACGGCAAGCATTGCCAGGATGTCGCCTCGCTCTGGCGTATCGATGGAATGGATGGCGGCGATCCGAAGATCATTGCGCAGCGTTTGCTGCAGGGCCCGCTGGATTTTTCGAAACTGACCTTCAAGCAGATGGAAATCAATGCGCAAGTGGTGCGCTTTCCGTCCGATCTCGAAAACATGGAGAACCGCAAATTCGCGGGGCAAGCGATCTACTGGATGCGGATATTCGCCTTCAGGGACGGAAAATTTCAGCCCACGAAGCTGGAGAACACGCCGGACGTGCAGGCGATCCTGAAGGATACGGCCAAGCAGAAGCAGTTGCAGGAATATCTCGCAAGCCATGTGGCCGAGATCGACAACGGCGTCTTCAACCTGCCTGAAAGTCTGGAGGCCGACGTCGCGCTCACTTATTCCACAGCCGGCAGCGCGCGCGTCGCCAACCGTCCGTTTGATCTCCTTGTCAGCAAGGAGCAGGCGGGCCAGATCGTCACGGCGCTGGAGACCGCGGCGAAGTCCGCCAAATTCGTGCGATCCGGTGCCGGCCTGCTCGAACGGCTGAATACGTCGTCCTGCATGGGTTGCCATCAATCGTCGTCGACGGCGGGGTTTCACTTCCTGGGCGTGGATCGGTTCGATTTCGGCAGCGGCGGAGAGACAATCAAGGACGCACTCGACGGTAACAAGTTGCAATTGCCGTTCTCGCCGCATGTCTATGCGGAACTTGCCCGCAGGAAGAGCTACGTCGAGAGCCTTTCGCGAGGCCAGGCACCGAACACGTTTCGTCCGCATCCGTCTGCGCCCGCCGCAGCCTGGCCAAGCGCCGCCCCGGCCTACTCCATTGCCGGCGACAACATGCCGTGCCCACTCAACGCGGATCTCGCAGATAGCGCCAAGTGGAGCTGCAATGCCACGCGCCACCTGACCTGTCAGGCCGTGGTGACGAACGCCTCGGCCTCTTCCCAGCTCGGCCAATGCCTGCCCGCCCCGCAGAGTGTTTACGCCGGCCTGACTTGCCGCTCCAACGTGATCGAGGACTCCGCCACGCGGAGCAGCGCCAAGGACCAGTTGAGCTTCAACCTGCGCTCCTTCAATGACCGCGTCAGCAAGGATGCGCTCATCTACCAAATGCCCGAAGGCAAACTGAGCGGCTACGATTACAATTGCCGGCCGACAAAAATCGGCGTGCCGCTCGGCCGTGTCACCCGTCCCTGCAAACCCGACGAGTCGAAGCTCGCAGCCATTCAGCCCGGCAGTACGCCCGACGAAATCTGCGCCATTGTCGGCGGCAAGGGCTTTGAACAGATGGCGAAAGGCTATTTCGATAGCGCCGTGTTTGCGGCCGGCGTCGGTCGCGGGCTGTTGAACGTGTGCACGCCGTCCCGCTTCTGCCGGGAAGACTACATCTGCCAGGAGATGCCGGATCTTCTGACCGGTGCAAAATTCGGCGTCAGCCCGCAGACCCTGAACACCCTGAAGAGCCGAAAGATCGGATTTTGCACCCCCACGTACTTTGTCTATCAACTTCGCCTCGATGGCCATCCCAATCCGAGATAGCGCTGCGCTATCTTTTGTTTGAGCATGATCTTTTCGGAAAAACCGGTGCCCACTTTTCCGGATCATGCTCTACGGCGCCAGATAGCGCAGCAACTCCGGACTGCTGCGCACCTCGCCGGCAGCGTCCCACCGACAACGCCATGACCAGTTCACTCTGAGCCATGAAGATGCCAGTTCCTTTGACCGCGACGAATTACGGCAACAAGTCCACCAACGAACTGAAGCGCCTGCTGGAAAGCCTGTTCGACAGCGCGAATTGAAGCGGGACGCGCCAGGAAAGTCGTCATAGCCCGCGCATGCGGGCTATCCAGTACGCCGCGGCATCTCGGTTCTATCATTGACGTCTCTGGAATACTGGATCGTCCGCCTTCGCGGACGATGACGGCGGAGAGTACGGCGCCAAACGCGACTCCGCATTCTCGCGGCACGATACGCCCGAGGTTTGCCAGAACCTTTGTCCCTCTCAATAATCAGAGGGCGCAGGGAAGACCGGGTGCGCGCTGCACCCGCGGTCTCGTGTGCAAATTGCACAAAGAAAAACGCACACGAGCATACAGGTTCAGCGGAAACACTCCGGCCTTCCCCGCGCAATGGTTTTACGGCTTACTATCGCGCTCTCCTTGGTGACCGGCTTTCTTGCCACCATCGCCCGTGAGAAGCGTTTGCTTCTCACGAACTTGACGCCAGCATCGGGGCGTCAGAACCACACGACTTCGCCGTCCGCATCACGCGCCGTTCGTCAAAGGCGCATCCGCGTCCACCGCATCCCACCGCACGTTCGTGACGATCGCGAGCCGCCCCTCTTGTCGGGTGAGACGGGCGAAGTGATAGCGCTGATTTGCCCGACGAGTTAAGCGGAATATTTTTGAGGATGTGGTCCGACCGCCAATTGACTGATTTGCCCGTCGGGCAATCAGTTAGAAGATCCCCATCACGATCGTGACGACGGAGCAGAGGAAGCGGAGACGCTGGCTTTCAGATTGATCACGACGACAAGGCGCTTGACCACGCCGTCCCGGTAGGCCTTCAGGAATTTTTCGTAGTTCTTGACAGAGACGCAGCCGTTGGAGTTGCCGTTGGGCCCAAGCATGTAGCTGTGGACCAGGAGGCCGGTGCGTCCGAACGTGTCGCTGCCATCAACCGGAGTCATGCGGAGCGCCGGAACGCCGTGGAACAGTTGTTCGCGCGGCTTCATCTCGTAGGTGCCCGGCGGCGTAGCGCCGGCGTTGCGCGCGTTGACATGCGCGGGATCGTCGAGCAGATCGCCCAACCCGGAATGGGCTTCGAACGTGGTACCGTCGGGCATGTAAACGACGCGCGCCGAGATATCGTAGACCGCGGTGGTGCTGTCATAACCGAGTGCCGCGAGGCTTTTTCCTGGACCGGAGAAGAGTCCCCCGTTGGGCTCGAGCGAGGCCAGTTGCAGACGCGCCGGCATCAGGTCGGCAATCCTCTGCAGCAGCGTGCGGTTATTGCGATTATCGGGTTGGGCCAGCGCCAGAGCTTGCGGCGGCGGATCGTTCCTCAGCGCCAGATCGGCTTCGACCGGGCGCGATCTCGGCAGCGGTATAGCCGCGACCGTAGTCGATGCAGGCGGCGGGCTGGGCTGATCGGTTTGCGTGTCGTGCAACTGGCCGCCGGTCAGCATTCCCTCGATCTGTTCGAACTCGGATTTGAAATCGCCCCGCGGCGACGGCACGCCGCGCCGTGACGGATAGTAGATCGACGCAGAACTGATCGTCGAGCGCGACCCGAAACGGTCGTCGAACGAGAGCGCGGCCGAACCATTGGCAAGCGCGGGGCCGCGCAACGCGGCCAGCGGATCAAAGCCCACGATCCAGGCGGCCAGGCCGAACGCCAAAGCGGACGCCGTGACGACAAACGCCGCCCGCCCCAACAATGGATTGCCGCGGCCCGATCGCTGCCCGGCAGTGCTCGTCTTGCTATGACCCATCCATCCCCGTTCGGCGCTTCGGAGGCCTTGCCCGGCCGCCTTCAGGTTTCACCGAATAGTCAACTATATCAGGGAACTAGAGTAAGGCATAATCGAGACAAAGGGGGCGCCCCCGGTTTTTTCTCCACCGGAGCGGCCATTTTGTCCGTTTCGAGGGCATCAAGCGATCTTCTGCTCCCGCACGGTCAGGACCGGAACCGGGCGCCCAATCGCATATCCCTGGACGAAATCCACCCCAATTGCCCGTAATTCCTCAAGAATTTCGGGCGTTTCGACGAATTCCGCGACCACCTGCTTCTGCATGATCTTGGCGGTCTTGGTGATCATCTCGACCATCGCGCGGTCGACCTTGCTGTTAAGGATTTCCTTCACAAAAGACCCGTCGATCTTGATGAAATCGACCGGCAGATGCTTCAGGTAGGCAATCGACGACATGCCGGTGCCGAAATCGTCCAGCGAGAAGCTGCAGCCCATGGCGCGCATGCGCTCGATGAATTTCTTCGCTTCGCCGAGGTTGGTGATCGCGGCGGTCTCGGTGATTTCGAAGCACACCGAGTTCGCCGGGATCTCGTGGCGCGCAAACAAGCCGGCCACGAAGTCCACGAACTCGCCATCACCAAGGGTGACGCCGGAAAGATTGATGGCATAGCCGGCAATCCGGCGCGGACTATGCCGACGCTCGGCGATGATTTCGAAGGCGCGCTGCACCACCCAGCGGTCGATCAATGGCATCAAGCCATAGCGCTCGGCGGCCGGCAGGAAACTTCCCGGCGGAATGACCTGTCCGCTTTCGTCGCGCAGCCTGAGCAACAATTCCCGGCGCTCGTGACCTCGATGCGGTCCGGCGACAGGCCGGATTTCCTGCTCGTACAGGCAGAACCTGTTCTCATCCAGGCCCTTGCGGATCCGGTTGACCCAGCTCATTTCCGCCACGCGCGCCGTCATGTCGGCATCCGACGGACGGTGCACCTGAACCCTGTTGCGCCCCTTGTCCTTGGCCATGAAACAGGCGACGTCGGCCAGACGCATCGCGTCTTCAACGCTGGTGCAATCTTCGAGCCCGACCAGGCCGATGCTGACGCTGATCCGGAAGCAGCTTCCCTCGTGAATGAAGCTGGATTGCTCGACCACGGCCCTGATCCGCTCGGCCACGTCGACGGCAGGTTCGTGGCCGCCGCCAGAGGTGCCACGTAGCAGGATGCCGAACTCGTCGCCGCCCAATCGCGCGACCAATCCGCCATCGACAACCTCGTCGGACAGCAATTCCGAAACCTGCTTCAACAGGCGGTCGCCTGCGATATGACCGCAGGTGTCGTTGACGACCTTGAACTGATCGAGGTCGAGCAGCATGAGATGGGCATCGGTCGAAGGCGCGGCCATCACCTTCTGCAATTCGAATTCGAACTGCCGGCGATTGGCAAGGCCGGTGAGCGTGTCGTGCGATGCGGCCCAGGCCAGTTGCTCGACCAGCCGCCGCTCCGCCGTCATGTCGTGAATGATCATGACCCGGCCGGCCGGCTCGCCGCCATGGGTGATGGCGGTTTCGACCAGCGAGATCGGCACCGTCGAATGATCCGGACGCACCAGGAATCTTTGCCGCGGCATGCCGCCCTCAGCGTCCTCGCCGACGCCGAACGAACCCTTGACGGGCTGCTCGACCACGGCAAACAGCGAAGTGACCGGCCTTGAGGCCGCATCCTCGCCCGCCATCAGCAAGTGTTTCGCCGCGGGATTCATGTAGCTGACGCGATCATCCGCAGCGGTGACGACAACCGCGTCGCCGATCGAGGCCAACGTCAACTGCGCGCGCTGCCTTTCGCGATCGAGCGCGGTCTCGGCCAGCCATCGCCGCGTCAGCATCCGCCTGGTGTGCAAGAAGACGATGCCGGCAAGCACGGCCGCGAAGATGACGTTGGCAAGCAGCAGCAACATCGAGACCTGGCGCGAGGCGTGTCCCAGATGTGCGGAGAAATCCACCGCGAGCGAACTCATGGCGGTATCCACCTCACCGATCCGCTCGGACCAGCGCCTGATCGTCACGACGGAGGGATCATGCAGCGCGAGATCGAGTTCCGCCTCGTTGCGCAGCCCGATCAGCCGGGTGATCAGTGCGTCGGATTTGCGCCACGCCGTCACGGCATGCGCGACATGCTCCATGTTGCGGAAATATTTGAACAGCCAGATCATGCCGCCGACGTCGTCTTCATGATTGCCGCCGTTGCGGAATGCCATTCGCGCGATGGCGTCATCGCCGCCCCGTTCGAGCGTCAGCCGGGCGGTGCGGTCCGCCAGTGGAGCCGCGATCGCCGCATCGAATTTCTGCAGATACTCGCGCGTGCCGGTGCCGACATAGATCTGCAGGTAATGGATCGCGTCCTTTTGTCCCTTCGACCAGATAGCTTTCACCGGCGACATAGGCCCGGACCGCGGACATCACCTGCAGGCTTCCGGCCGACAGGCCTGCCTGCAGCAGCACGATCGCGATCAGCGGCCCGACCACGCGCCATAGCGATCTGCTTCGAGACGAAAACGTACATGAAACCAGCACCCCACCCGGAGAACCTTTCGGGTGATATCCTAGGAAGCGCGGCTTAACTTCACGTTGCAAAATGCAATGAGTTAGAGACAACCGGGTTGCAGACAATTTTAATCGATTGCGAACGCGTGCGCTGCAAACGCTGCCGCGCTCCGCACTGCGCAAAACTGCGCGCTATGGACGGATACCCGGATTGGTGTTCGGCGCCGGTGCGTGCTCGATCTCCGAGTGCTCCGGCAGCTTCTCGCCGTGCAGATCGAGCGCAGGCCCGATCCAGAGCGGATCAGCCAGATGGTCGCGGCGCGGATTGGTGGTGTTGGGGTGAACGAGGACACTCAATTTGCCGTGGTTGAGCATCAGCCAGGGCACGAACTCGGCGAAGACCTCCTTGGCGAACGCTACCTGATACATCGCCTGATCATGCGGCCCGACCTTGACGTCGTGCCATTGCCCGAGCGTGACCGAAAAGCGCTCGCCGATCCATACGCGCAGCCGCTCGGCGTCCGAGCGCGTCGTCGCCGGGTCATAATAGACGTGGGCGTGGTAACTCGCGATCTCGCTGTTGGTCCGCGGGGCGGCGTTTTCGGGCGATGCAGTCATCGTCAAGGTCTCTCGTTCTGGGCTCGCGGCGCGCGAAGCGGCCACTCCCGCAATAGCACCGATGCGATCGGCAGGCACGATCCCGAAAAACACCATTGATCGATTTTAACGATTGAAATAAGATAATTAATGAATTTGTTTGATCATACAGACCGAGCGATCATGGGCCATTCCAACCGGAGTTCGGCCGATGACTGCCCAATCAGCGGATTTTGCCCATGAGCCCAGCGTCGATGCCCCTGCCCTCGCGCGCGAAGCCCGCGGCGACGCGGCTTTCGGCGTCTGGCCGGGCCTCGCCCTGACGGCGGTGATCGCGGCGATGGCGTTCGCACTCCGGCAGATTTCCTACCTCTCGGTGCTTAGCCCGATCATCCTGTCGATCGCGCTCGGCATGAGCCTTCGAAATGTCACCGGCGTCCCGGCACTCGCGGCGTCCGGCATCACGTTTTCGATGCGGCGAATCCTGCGTTTCGCCATCGTGCTGCTCGGCCTGCAGCTCACCGCGTCGCAACTGGTGGAAGTCGGCGCCACCGGAATTGCCATCATCGCACTGACGCTGGTCGCGACCTTCCTGTTCACCGTGCAGCTCGGGCGCCTCATGGGCGTCGATCGCAAGCTGGCGGAACTGATCGCGGCCGGCACCTCGATCTGCGGCGCGTCCGCCGTGATCGCCACCAACACCGTGACGCGGGCCGGCGACGAGGACGTCGCCTACGCGGTGGCCTGCGTCACCGTGTTCGGTTCGATCGCGATGTTCGTCTATCCGCTGCTGCCCGGCCTGTTGCAGCTCGATCCGCATGCCTTCGGCCTGTGGTCGGGCGCCTCTATCCATGAGATCGCGCAGGTGGTCGCCGCGGCGTTCCAGGACGGTCACGCCGCCGGCGAATTCGGCACCATCGCCAAGCTGGCGCGGGTGACGATGCTCGCTCCCGTCGTGATCTCGCTCGGGTACCTCGCAGCACGGCAGGCCCGCCGCAATGGTGAGGGCCATTCAACGGCGAGCGCGCCGCTGCCCTGGTTCGTACTCGGCTTCATCGCGATGGTCGGCCTCAACAGCATCATTGCCATTCCGGCCGACGCGCGCAGCGTGATCGTCACGCTGACCACGTTCCTGCTTGCGATGGCGCTCGCCGCCATGGGGCTCGAGACCGATATCCGCAAGCTCTGCGCCAAGGGGTTTAGGCCGCTGCTGCTGGCCGCCGGCGCATTCCTTTTCATCTCCGGGTTCAGCCTGGCGATGATCAAGATCCTGATGTGAGAGGGATGGCGTGACGCTCGAACAGCTTCGCATCTTCGTTGCTGTCGCCGAGCTCGAGCACATGACCCGTGCCGCGCAGTCGCTCAATCTGACGCAGTCCGCCACCAGCGCGGCGATCGCGGCGCTGGAGACGCGCTACGCCGTGAAACTGTTCAACCGCATCGGCCGCCGCATCGAACTGACCGACGCTGGACGGCTGTTCGTGCTGGAAGCCCGCGCAGTGCTGGCGCGCGCCTCCGCTGCCGAGACCGTGCTCGCCGACTTCGCCGATCTGTCGAAGGGTTCGCTGGCGCTGGCCGCCAGCCAGACCGTCGGCAATTACTGGCTGCCGCCGTTGATTCACCGCTATCAGACGCAATATCCCGGGATCAGGCTGAGCCTCGCCATCGGCAACACCGAACAGGTCGCGGCCTGGGTGATCGAAGGCAGCGCCGATCTCGGCCTGATCGAGGGCGACATCGACGAACCCGCTCTGGCGGTGCAGCCGGTCGCCGACGACGAACTGGTGCTGGTGGTGGGTGCCGCGCACCCCTGGGCGAAAAAGCGCACGGTCGCACCGCGCGATCTCAAGACCATCCGCTGGGTGCTGCGCGAGCACGGCTCCGGTACGAGGGCGGTGTTCGAATCCGCGCTGGCGAAATTCGGCGTCGCAGCCGGCGATCTCGACGTCGCGCTGGAGCTGCCCTCGAACGAAGCGGTTCGCAGCGCGGTCGCAGCCGGCGCCGGCGCCACGGTGATCTCAAAACTCGTGGTGACGGCGCTGCTCAAGACACGCGCCCTGGTCGCGCTCGATCTGCCGCTGGAGAAACGGCGTTTCTCAATCCTCCGGCACAAGGAGCGGTATCAGACCCAGGCCGTGCGGGAATTTTATCGCCTCGTCTCCAACGGAACGTGAAAGCCCGCGTGGTTGATCCAAAAAGTCCAGTGTAAGCGCCAGTGCCTGACCACGGCCACGCGCCGTGGCCAAGGATCGTTCAGGTCAGCGTGAAACGATCCCAGCCGCCAAAGGCTTGAAGCGATATATCAAGTAGGGAGTTTTGTTTTCGGCCTTTCCGCCATGGAACATGGCCGCGGCGGAAACCTGCGAAGCCGAGACGTACATGTAGCCATCAGGGGAATACGAGATACCATCGGGCCACACCATTTCCGGATCGCTGGTGAGCGTGCGATATTTGCGATCCGGCGTGATTACACCGATCGATTTCGTCTCGACAGCAGTCAAATAGATATTCCCTGCGAAGTCGATCGACAGCCCTCCGTTGTTCGGCTTGTCCGAGTAACGCTCTACCTTGGCGCTCAGTTGGGCATTCGAAAGGCCTTCATCGTTCAGGTCCGTTACCCGGATGCGATACAGACTCCGGCCGCTGAGCGGCGCGTAGTAAAGCCATTCGGCTTTCGCATCCATGGTGATTCCGTCACAGCCCACCTTGATGATCGTTGGCTTTCCGTCCTTGCCGGGAACGGTCAGGTCATTGCCGTCGACGGTGATCGCAACGTTCTCCGGAACAGTCGACTTGTCGCCTTCAAGAACTCGCCGGGCGCGTCCGGTGCCCATGTCGATAACGATGATCGCCGCCTGCGAACCGTCACCACCAGGTCCGATATTTTCATCGGCGATGTAGAATTTATGATTCTTGTGGTCGATGACGATGTCTTGCGGCTGCGATCCGGGGCGCGTCACGGGCTCAGGCATATAGTAAATGCGTTCAAGCCTGTTGGCACGCGTATTCCACCCGACCAGCTTTGGCGTAATCTTGGTGCGGAAGCCCATATCGATGATCCAGACGATACCGTCCTCGTCGGACCGCAATCCCAGAACATTGTCCAGGTATTGGTCGCTCCCCTCACGCGGCGTGTTCCATTCCGCGTTCGGGAATGGCTCGAAGGTCGTCGGCGAAGTGAGTTTCGCCACGCGCACATCCGGACTGTAAAAGGGATGATGGCTGAAGATCACCTGGTTATCGGGCGTGAATGCGACGTTGCCGACGGATTGCGGCAATTTGGCAAATATCTCGGCAGTCACGGTGTTGGATTGCTGCTGCGAAAAAGCAGGACCTGTCGCCGCCAGCGCGACAATAAGTGCCGGCACGTTCATGCGCATCTCGGTTGTCCTCTTGAGGGGTTTCCACGTTCGACGATTTAATTCTCTTCCCACCGCGGTCGTCGCTCCGCTGGAGGGCTTTTTGGTCGTCGCAAATCACAAAACGCTTAGGGTCGATTTAGCTAGAACTGTGCGCTCCCGGACTACTGCGTGGGCATGAGATGGTTGACCGCGGCGAGCGGATCATCTCGAGGATTTCGCAAATAGTCCGCTACGCAAGCGCCCTTCCACTCGATCGAGTCTGTCAACAAAAACTGCTTATCTTGCGTGACTCAGATAGCGCGCTGGAGTTATATCGCGCAAGTACGCACAGTGCTGGGACTAGGTATCACGGAGTGAACCATGCAAGACCTGTTCGCGAAGAAGTACGATTGCGCAGCCGGATGTCCCGTGGAAGCAACCCTGGATTTGATCGACGGAAAATGGAAAGCGATCATCCTCTATCATCTCTTGAAGGGAACACTGCGCTTCAATGAGTTGAGACGCCGCCTGGCGAAGATCACTCAGCGCATGTTGACGCGGCAATTGCGCGAGCTCGAAGAAGTCGGCCTCGTGAGCCGGACGATTTTTGCGGAAGTACCGCCCCGTGTCGAATATACGCTGACGGCTCACGGACGATCATTGGAGCCAGTCATCCGCGCCTTGTGGGTCTGGGGTGACGCCTATCTCACTCAGCGAAGCCAAGGATCGGCAACTCCGGCCGCGGTCAAGCGCGCGAAACCGGAGCATCGGCCTATTGTTGTTCGGGCGATGCGATAACCTTTATCAATGCACCGCCGCGTATAAGATCTTGTCCTGGGTCGCATCGGCCGCATCGAACTCGGCGACGATACGTCCCGTCCGCGCGACGAGAATGCGGTCGGAGACGGCGAGGATTTCCGGCAGATAGGACGAGATCACCACCACCGCCTTGCCCTCGTCGGCGAGCCGGCGGATTTCGGCATGGATGTGCGGAATGGTGCCGACATCGACGCCGCGCGTCGGCTCGTCGAAGAAGATGATCGAGGGATCCTGCGCCAGCGTCTTCGCCAGCACCACCTTTTGCTGATTGCCGCCGGACAGTTCGACGATCTTGGCCTTGCGCTGCAGTGCGCTGATCTTCAGCCGCTCGACCCAGTAGTTGGCGAGCTTGCTACGGCGGGTGCGCGACAGCAGGAAACTCCAGCCCAGGCGGGTGGCGAGCTTGCCGATATAGACGTTGTCATCGACGATCATGGTCTCGAAGAAGCCGTTGGCCTTGCGGTCCTCGGTGATGTAGGCGATGCCGTCGTTGATCGCCTGCCGCGGCACCCGGTAGCGGATCGGCTTGCCGCGCAGGCGGATGGTGCCGCCATTGACGAGATTACGCTTCAACGCGCCGTAGATCACTTTCGCGATCTCGGTACGTCCCGATCCGATCAGGCCGGCGATGCCGACCACCTCGCCGGCATAGACCGAGAACGACATGTTCTTGACCGCCATGCCCATGGTGACGTTCTCGACCGTCAGCACCTTCTCGCGCCGCTGGCCGCTATGTTTCTTGCCGCCATAGACCGACAGCGCGACCTCGCGGCCGACCATGTGCTGGACCAGCGCATCGCGGGTGAGCTCCTTGGCGGGCGCCGTGATCACCCGCCTGCCGTCGCGCAGCACGGTGATGCGGTCGGCGATCTGCAGCGATTCCTCCAGCGCGTGCGAGATGTAGATGACAGACACGCCGCGGGCACGCAGGTCACGCACCAGATGGAAGAAGTGGACGATCTCCTCCGGCGTCAGGCTCGCGGTCGGCTCGTCGAAGATGATAATGCGCGCCTTGTTGTAGATTGCGCGCGCGATCTCCACCATCTGCTTCTTGGCGGTGCCGAGCAGCGCGACCGGGGTTGCCGGATCGACATGGAAGTTCAGCGATTGCAGCAATTGCTGCGCCTGGATATTCAGGGTGCGGAAGCGCGTCAGCAGTTTCTCGTTGCCGAGCTCGATGTTCTGCGCCGCCGTCATGGTCGGAACCAGGCTCGTCTCCTGATAGACCATGCAGATGCCGGCGTTGAGCGCATCGCGCGGCTGCTCGAAATCGACCGGCTTGCCGTCGAGGAAGAATTCCCCTGACGTGAGCCGGATCGCGCCCGCGATCGCCTTGCACAGGGTCGATTTGCCGGCGCCGTTCTCGCCGACCAGCGCATGCACCTCGCCGGGAAACAGATCGAAATCGACGCCCTCGATGGCGTGCACGCCGCCATAGATCTTGCTGCCGTTGACAATGCGCAGCACCGCTTCGCGCGCGGCGCTTTTTTCCTCGACCGCCGTCGCGGCGGGCATGGCGGCGTCGTTCATCTGAGATCTCCGGTATAAAGCAGCAGGCGCCCGGCGCCGCGCGCCGCGATCACGACGCCGTGCTGGGTGTCGCAGGCGCCGGTGACGCCGTGGAAGCGGCCGCCGGCACGGCTGTGCAGGCTGTCGGTCGCCTCGCCCTCGCCGTCGAGATGGACGAGCAAGCCATAGGACCGCGGTGGCGCCCAGGGCTTTTGGATACCGAGCGCCTTCACCGAGCCGATCTGCATCGGCTCGAGGCAGTCGCCGCCACCCGCAAACGCCGGAGCGATCCAGTAGTCAGGTGGAATGGTCGTGATCATCTCCTCGCGGAAATCATCTTCCTTGAGCACGAATTCGATCAAATGGGTGCGCCGCGCGAACAGGCCGAGGAAAAAGCCGCCCTGCGCGTCACGATGCAGCCGCGCCGGATAGCCCGCCAGATTGTTCGCGATCACTTCCCGCGGCGCGACGCCATTGCTGGTGAGGGCAAACCGGCTCAGCCGATGCGCCCAGCTCTCGGTCAGCCACAACTGCTTGCCGTCGGCGGATACCGCGACCCCATAGGGATAGGGCAGATCGCGCAGCAACACCTGTGCGTTGTCGAGCGCAGGCGAGCAGACGATCAGCCGGCCGTTGCGGCGCTTTTCCATCAGATCGTGACGCCACTGGTCGGGCGCCCGTCCGGTTGAGCCTTCAACTGCGAAGATGCGGCCATCAGGCGCGGATGTGACCGACAACAGCCCGGTCGAGCGCGCGGCCGTCAGCCGCTTCGAGCCAGCGCGGCTCTGCGCGCGCCGGATCGATCGCCGCGAGGCCGCGGCCGGCGACGCAAACCAGAAGCCTGCCGTCGGGATGGATCGCGAGCCCGCCGGCGTCGCCGTCGAATTCGGCAACGAGTGTCCTTGTGGCAAGATCGCTACCGCTGAGCTTGAGGACCTGTCTTCCTGCCGAAACGTAGACGGTGCCGTCGCTCGCAACGGCGACGTCATCGAGACCCGGCAAGGGATCACCGATCGGCACGGCGCTGTCGAGCCGGTCATTCGGGCTGAGCGCGCCGTCGAGCGGCGGAATGGCGTTGTCGGCGCCGTCGCGAAACACGACGCTGCGGATATCGCGCAACAGATGATCGAACATGCCCATGGCGGCTACCTCATCAACCCGGCTCTTGGCGCCCCAATAGGCGTCGTAGCCGGTCCAGGATTCGTCGACGCCGTCGAGCCTGATGCGTCCGATCCGGTTGTTTTCGAGGCCGCCGAGATAGAGGTAGCCCTTGTGCTCGCGCATCGAGGTCAGCGTGGAGTGCGAGGTGCCGGTCGGGTCCCACCAGGATTCCAGCGCCTCGCCCGCCTCGTTGAACTTCAGCACGCAGCCATGGTTGAGCCCAGGCGCCAGCCATTCGTCGGCCGGCACCTGCTTGACCATGCGCAGCCGGAAGCCCGGCTTGCGCGCCGCGAGATCGAAGGTCGGGGTGCGGATGCCGACCAGCGCCAGCCAATAGGTGCCGTCGGAAGCGCGGTTGATGTTATCCGGGTTACCCGGCAATTCGTCGATCAGCACGTCAGTGCGACCCTTGTTCGGGCCGTCGATCCAGTAGCGAAACACCTTGCAGAGCGAGGTAGAGGCGATCAGCACCGATTTGCCGTCGTGCGAGACGCAGACGCCGTTCGGGAAATAGAAATGATTGATCACGGTGCGCGTGGTCTTGGTGGCGGGATCGTAGCAGACCAGACGGCCGTTCGGCCGCGCCTCGAGGATGTCGAGCGTGTTGGTCGTCATCTCGTAGCGGGTGGTGCAGTCGCTGAAATAGATCTTGCCGTCGGGCGCGATGTCGAGATCGTCGGCCATGCGCAGCCGGGAATCGTCGTTGAGCTTGTACCAGGTGCGGTTGGTCTCATCAGTGACCTTGAAGATCCCGCCGTCCGGCGCCACGCCGTAGACGCCCATGCCGGCGACCGCGACGATCAAATTCTCGTCGCGATCGAACTGCATGCCGAGCGGACGTCCACCGATATGGGCGAACACCTCGCGGGTCTCGAAATTGGGCCCCGAGAAGCGAATGATATTGCCGTCGCGGGTCGAGCCATAGAGCCGGCCCTGGCGGTCGAGGATAACATCCTCGGGCCCTTCGACCTGGTCGAGGCCAATCGCCTGCGCGTGGATCAGCCGATCGTTTTGCGCAAAGGGCGACGCGGAGCCACGTTGCAGCGGTGGCGACGGCGCCAGCGCTACGAAGGCCGGGTTCACATAGATCTTCTGGATCGCCTTGCCGCGGTTCTTCGACCATTTGACGTCGATGCCGACAGCGGCGAGCAGGATCATGCCTGTTACCGCCGACGTGACGTAGCCCGGAATGCCCATGCGGACGAGGCCGTTGGTCAGCAGGAAGATGATCAGCGCGCCGATCATCGCGCGCCACACCGTGCCCTTGCCGCCGGCGAGCGAGACGCCGCCGAGCACGACCGCGGTCAGCGCCTGGAATTCCCAGCCCACGCCGGTAGTGGAATCCGTGCTGGACTGCCGCGCGGCATAGAAGATGCCGCTCGCCGCGCAGAGCGTCCCTGATAGCACGTAGGTCGCAAACAGCATCAGGCGAACGCGGATGCCGGCGTGTCGTGCCGCCTTGCGGCTGGCGCCGATCGCGGTGAGATGCCAGCCATAGCGCGAGCGCGACAGGAAGATGTGGCAGACCAGCAGCACGACGAACAAGGTCGCCGCATTGATCGGGATGCCGAGCACGCTGCCGCCGCCGATATAATCCCAGGCGTCGCTGTCGACCGAATTGGTCGCGAACACCTGGGCATAGCCGGTGTTGAGCAGATTGACCGAGGCGCGCAGGATGATCAGCGTCACCAGCGTGGTCAAAAACGGCCGCGTCTTCAGATATCCGATCAGGAAGCCGTTGATGCTACCGAGCACGGCGCCGACCGCAAGCGTCGCCGGAATCACGAGGCCGACCGGCCATTCCAGCACCAGCAGGAAGAACAACGCCGAGAAATTACACAGCGCGAAGATCGCGCCGACGCTGAGATCGATGCCGCCGGAGATCAGGCAAAATCCCATCGCCAGCGCGACGAAGCCGAATTCGGCGAACAGCCGCAGCAGCGAGACCATATTCTGGACTGACGCGTAGTCGGGAATCGTCAACGCGAAATACAGCCACAGCCCGATCATCACCGTGAACGGGATGATCGGCTCGAACCACTGCTTCAGCAATAGTTCGGACAGCAGCAAACGTGGCGAGAAACGCCGGACCGACGCGGCGAATGAATCAGTTGTTGTGATCGACATCTGCGATGGCGTCCCGACTTGCAGCCGGCACGCTTGCGCATGCCGGCCGTTCTGACCTGGTTAGCTTTTCTTGCCAGCTTTTCCTGCTAGCTCTTTTTGGGCATCGCGAAGCAGTTGGCGCCGGAGGCGTTGGTTTTGTCGAGCCAGACCGGCCGTGTGTAATATTCGAGGTTGCGCGTGCCAGCCTTTTCGCCGGACATCAGCAGCGTCTGCGCCGCCATCATCAGATCGTGGCCCTGCTCGGTCGCCTTGTAGCTCAGGAATTTGTAGAAATTGCCCGAGTTGACCTGGTCGCAGTCGAGCTGCGAGCCTTCGCCGGAGGCATAGATCTTGACGTCGTCGATCTTGCCGGCGTTGCGGATCGCCTGCGCGGCGCCCGATTCCATGATGCCCCAGAAGCCGATGCTGGCGCAGAGATCAGGATGCTGCTGGATCACCGTCGCGGTCACGTTCAGCGCGGTGTTGGCATCCCAGTTGGCGGCCTGGTTCGAGACCACCTTGATGTTGGTGTCCTTGTTGAGAACTTCCATGATGCCGCCGACCTGATCGACGCTGGCGGCCGCGGTCAGTTCGCCCTGCACGATCTGAACCTTGCCGGATTTGCCCGATCCGGTGCCGCACTGCTTGACGACCTCGGTCGCCAGCATCTTGCCGATCTCGCGCCAGTCGGCGCCGACGAAGGCGCCGGACTTGTAGTTCGACGACATGTTGATCTGGATCACATGCGTACCCTGGCTCTCGGCGCGCTTCAAATCCTTCATCAGCAGCGTGACGCTGGGGTTCTGGACGATCAGCACGTCAGGCTTCTGGTCGACCAGCGCGGTCAGCGCCTGCTGCATTGCGGAGGGGTTGTTGTTGGGATCGCGCACGACGTATTTCATGCCGCGCCATTCGGCTTCCTCCTGCACGACGCGGCCCCACTCGTCGGACAACGGCACGCCGAGCGCGATCGGCAGATAGGCGACGGTCTTGCCCTGCAGGGCCTTGTCATAGGACGCGCGGAGTTCGCGCGCGGTCTTGGTGCCGCCTTCCTCCTGCGCGGCCGCGAGCATCGGTAGCGCCGCGAGCGCCATTCCGGCGAACAGGGCGGTCCAGGTCTTGGTAACTGTTGGGTTCATCATTGGCGCCTCCTCCTTGAGTGTATGTTTTTTAAGTTATTGCGATGTCATCCGGTGTAGTCGCCAGGACTTCTCGCTGTCAGTTCAGTCTCCCTGTCGTGCGGTCTCCTCGTCGCGGGGATGCAGCCAGTTGTCGAGCACGATGGCCGCGAGCAGCACCACTCCCTTGATGATGTTCTGCACCTCGCTGTTGACGTCCATGATGGTGAAGGCATTCAGCAGCGTGCCGATCAGGACGCAGCCGACCACCACGCTGAACACACTGCCGCGGCCGCCGATCAGGCTGATGCCGCCGATCACGACGACGAGCACCACGTCGAAGATCATGGTGCCCTGCGTGATCGCCATCTGCATGCTGCCGGTCGTGCCGACCCAGACGAAACCGGCCAGCCAGGCCAGCAGCGCGACGATGACGTATTCCAGGATGATCAGCGGCCGCAGCGCGACGCCCGACAGCCGCGCCGCTTCCGGGTTATCGCCCTGGGCATAGATGAAGCGCCCGATCGAGGTCCGCGACAGGAATAGCTGCATGGCGATCGCAGCCGCCGCGAATACCAGGATCGGAACCGGAATGCCGAACAGCCGGCCGGCGCCGAGGAACATCAGCCCCGGTTCGTCCTTGGGCGCATACACCACCCAGGCCGGTGCGAACCAGAAGGCCAGGCCATAGATCACAAAGCCCGCGGCGAGCGTCACGAACAAAGGCGGCGCCTCAACGAACGCCACCATCACGCCGTTGATGAAGCCGATCACCAGCGCGACCGCGAGCGCAATCAGCACCGCCGCCGCCACCGGCATGCCGCGCTGCATCTCGATCAGCGCAATCGACCACGATCCCGCCATGATCGCGACTTCGCTGAGATCGATGCCGCGGCTGATCACGATCAGCCCCATGCCGAGGCCGAGCACGCCGAGGATCGAAATGCTGCGCAGCAGATTGAGCAGGTTCGGAACCGTAGCGAAGCCATTGAGCGTGAAGCCGAATACGATCAGCAGCACCACCGTGATCAGGAGCACGATCTGCTCCTGATTGAGCTTTGCAACATTGAAGCGAACGGGGGGCGAAGGTCGCTCGACGGAGGAGTTGCGTTCGCCCTGCTCCAAACTGCGCGCGGGCAACGGCGACTGCATTATTTCCTCCAGATGCTATTTTGTTGAGAGTTTAGGAGCCGCCGTTAGTATTCGTCAAATGTATTTCTCAAATCCAGGCCGATCAGTTCCATGCATATCCCGGATGTCGATCTGAATCTGTTCGTGGTGTTCGATGCGATCTACGCCGAGGGCGGCGTCAGCCGGGCCTGTTCGCGCCTCAACCTGACCCAGCCTGCGGTCAGCCATGCCCTCGCCCGGCTGCGGCTGATGTTCAACGATCCGCTGTTCGTGCGCCGCCAGCACGTCATGACGCCCACGCCCTTGGCGCGCGAGATTATTTCCACCGTACGGCAATCTCTGAACGGGTTCGAGACCACGCTGAACCAGACCAGCCGCTTCGATCCGGCGACGACGCGGAAGAAATTCGTGATCGGGCTGCGCAACAAGCTCGAAGCCCCGTTTGTCAGCGCGTTGATGGCAGACATCGCCGGCATCGCCCCGTTCATCGACATTGCCGCCGTGCGGTTCGAGCGGCACAAGCTGCAGCGCGAGTTGTCGGCGGGCCTACTGGATGCAGCGATCGACGGGCTGCTGCCGTTGCCGAACGAGGTTCGCCGCGAACCGGTCCTGACCGAGCATCTGGTCGTATTCGCCCGGCGCGATCATCCGGAATTGCAGACCAGGCTCGCTTCCGATACCTATCTGCGTATGGAACATGTCTGCGTGACGTCGCGGCGCAGCGGTATTTCCTTTGAGGATTTCGAGCTGCAGCGGCTCGGCGTCGAGCGCAACATACGCCTGCAATGCCAGAATTTTGCGACCGCCTGCCATGTCGTTGGCAACAGCGATATGTTGCTCACCGGCTCCGACCAGGCGGCATCAGCGTCGGACCGTCCGCTCCCGCTTCGGGTTTTTCCGTGTCCGTTTCCGGTCGGCCCGCACGTCAACTATCTCTATTGGCACGCGAACACTGAGGGCGATCCGGCCAACCAGTGGCTGCGCGCGCAGCTCATGGCCGCGGGAAAAGCGCTGGCCCGAAACGGTCTTGGCAAAACCGTGACGAAGCGCAGAGGGATAGCCCAACTCCAAGCGGCGCAAGCCCCAACTTTCAGTTCAAGGAGCACCGTATGACGAAAAGAATTGTATTTACCGGAGGCACGGGCAAAGCCGGCAGGCACGCCCTTCCGCATCTACTGAACAAGGGCTATTCGATCCTCAATGTCGATCTGAAGCCGATTGATCTGGCTGGCGTCAACACGCTCGTCGCAGACCTTACCGATAGCGGGCAGGCCTTCAACGCGCTCACGACCCATTTTGGCTTCGATGGCTTCGCACAGGGCAAGGTGCCGAGCGCGCCCGACGCCGTCGTTCATTTCGCGGCGATCCCGCGCGTACTCATCGAACCCGACAACGCGACCTTCGCGGCCAATGTCGTCAGCACCTATAATGTCATCGAGGCCGCGATGAAGCTCGGGGTCCGCAAGGTCATCATCGCTTCGAGCGAGACGACCTATGGGGTGTGCTTTGCCGAGGGCGACAAGGACTTTCACAGCTTCCCGCTCGAAGAGGACTATGACTCCGATCCGATGGACTCCTACGGTCTTTCGAAGGTGGTCAATGAAAAGACCGCCCGCGCGTTCGCGATGCGATATGGAGCCGATATCTATGCCTTGCGGATCGGCAACGTGATCGAGCCGCACGAGTACACCATGTTCCCGGCTTTCCTCGCCGATCCCATGTCACGCAAGCGCAACGCCTGGAGCTATATCGACGCGCGCGATCTCGGCGAGATTGTGCACCTTTGCCTGCAAAAGGACGGGTTGGGATATCAGGCCTTCAATGCCGTCAACGACACCATCACGCTCAACACGCCGACCCCTGAGTTTCTCGCGCGCGCATGTCCCAATGTGAAGATCACCCGTGAGATGGGCGAGTTCGAGGCCCCGATGTCGAACCGGAAGGCGCGAGAGGTGCTTGGTTTCAAGGAAGCCCATAATTGGCGCAAATACGTGCCGAAGGCGTAATTCGGACGAGCCCTCCGTCATCGAAGCGCTTTGACTTCAATGTGCCTTTGTCTGCTTGGCGCGCGTGACGATTTGAGCCGGGTTGACGAACCGCAATGCGATCACCAGCCAGACAACCGTGACGGCCATGTAGATCACGGCCATGGCGTCAATCGATTGCACGGCGCGGACACCGGCTGCGAACACCGCATAGTAGAGCGCGACGACCAGCGTTTGGCTTGTTGGCCCGGCGGCAAGGAACGTCAGCTCGAACATGGCGATGGTGCGCACGAGAACCAGCAGCAAGGCCGCCAGCATGCCCGGCAACAACAGAGGCAACAGCACCGACGTGAACAGTCGGAGCGTACTGGCGCCGAACACCCGTGCGGCGGCTTCAATCTTTGGGTCGATCTGCTCGATGAACGGCATCATGACGAGAATGACGAAGGGCACCGTCGGCACGAGGTTTGCGAGGATAACACCGAGCATCGTTCCGCCAAGGCCGCTGCGGTACAACACCGTGGCCAATGGAATGCCGTAGGTGATTGGCGGCACCAGCATCGGCAACAGGAACAGCAACATGATCAGTTTTTTGCCGGGAAACTCGCGGCGTGCCATGGCATAGGCGGCGGGAACGCCGATCAGACCAGATAGTAGAGTGACCGCGAACACCACCTGGAATGTGACCATCAGCACGTCATCGAGCTGGAACTCGCTCCACGCCGAGAAATACCATTTCGTGGTGGCACCTTCCGGCAGCCATGAACGTAGCCAGCGCGACGCGAAAGACGATGTGATCACCGTCGCGATCATTGCGATCAGGTTGATCAGGAAGAACCCGATCAAGGTCCAAACAGCCGCGACCCAAAGACGATGGCTGGTGGAACGGGCGGGTGCGCCAACGCGCACGATCTCGTCGTTGGTAATTGCAGCAGACGTGCTCATGGTCTCACCCTTTCCCGCCGCCGGCAGGACCGCGATAGAACAGGCCGCGCAGCGCCAGGACACCGCCGACGATGGCCAATTGGATAAAACCCATGATCATCGCGATCGCGGACGCCAGCGAGTAATCGTACTCCTCGAAGGCGGCCTGATAAGCGGCAATCGAGATGACGCGCGTCGAACCGGCCGGCGCTCCCAGCAGAACGGCCGATGGAAACACGGAGAACGCCTGGACGAACGACAAGCAGAACGTGATCGCGAGACCGGGAACGAGCAGCGGCAGGAAGATGTGGCGGAAGCGACTGGCCGCGCGAGCCCCCAAAGTCGCTGCGGCCTGCTCCAGTGCCGGATCAATACCGGTGACATAGGACAGGGTGAGCAGGAACGTGAAAGGAAAGCCCGTGATTACCAGCGACAGGAAGACGCCCCAATAGTTGTGCAATAGTTTGACGGGAGTGGAAATCAGCCCGAACAGCATCAAGGTCCGATTGAGCCAGCCTTGGGGACCGAGATAGTTGAGCAGTCCCTGCGCCACGAGCACGGTGCCAAGCGTGATGGGCAGCACCAGCAGCGTCGTGAGCCAGCGCTGGTTCTGCATCAGCCGAACCCGGAAAGCGACCGGTATGGCGGCCAGCAGGTTGAGCAGAGTGACGGGCACCGCAATCCACAGCGTCTTGGCAACGGTCTCGTAGAGATACGGGTCAGAGAAAAACTTGGCATAGTTCGCAAGGTGTGAGCCGACCTTCGGCTGAAACGACAGCCAGAAGCCGTACAGGAACGGATAGATGAACAGCCCAAGCATGAGTGCGACGGCCGGCAGGATCAGCAGTGTGACGCCGTCCCATCCGTTGGCGCGCAACCGCATGCGAACACTTACGCGATCTTCTACGGGATTGGCATCGGATGCCGTGCTCATGCGGCCGCTCCCGCAAACACGAGAACCTTGCCCGGCTCCGCACCCAGCCGCACGGCCTCGCCAACGCCGAGCTTCAGGCTCGACCGGAAAAACAACTCCGATCCGCCAGGACCCCGCGCCTGTCCAAAATAGTCGCGACCCCTGTATTCTATCGCTTCAACAATTGCCGGCATTCCAGCACCGCTATCACTGACGGCGACCATGTCATCAGGCCGGATGGCGGCGACGGCTTTGCCGCCCATGCCTGCAAGCGCGCCATGCGCCAGGCCCGTAAGGGCGTTGCCACCAACATCGAGCGTTACGGTTTCACCTGAAAGCCCCGTGACCACGCCGGAAATCCGATTGCGGAATCCCATGAAGTCGGCGACATCTGTTGTCGCAGGCCGCGCGTAGAGCTCTTCGGGCGTACCAACTTGACGGATTTCGCCATCACGCAATACGACAATGCGATCAGCGAGCGACAATGCTTCGTCCTGGTCGTGGGTGACGTACAGGGTCACTGAGCCCAGTCCTGCGTGAATGCGGCGGATCTCCTGGCGCATTTCCAGCCGCAACTTCGCATCCAGGTTCGATAGCGGCTCGTCCATCAGCACCAATGGCGGCTCAACCACGATGGCACGCGCAATGGCGACCCGCTGTTGTTGGCCGCCTGATAATTGGCCGGGCAGCTTTGCCGCCTGGCTTTCCAGCCGCACGGTTGCCAATGCTTTATCGATCCGCGGCTCTGCTTCGGCTTTGGCAATGCCGCGCATTTTCAAGCCGAAGCCAACGTTCTGACGCACGGTCATGTGCGGGAACAGCGCGTAGTTCTGGAACACCATGCCGAACCCGCGATCCTCAGGGCTCAACGTGTCGATGCGTCGTTCGTCAAGCCAGATCGACCCGCGCGTTGTCGGCAACAAGCCGGCGACACAGTTGAGCGCCGTTGACTTGCCGCAACCTGACGGCCCGAGCAGCGCGATGAACTCGCCCCGCTTCACCTCGAGCGTGAGATCCTTCAGCACATTGAGCGCGCCGAAGCTGCGGCCAACGCCTTGCAGCCTCAGCGATTTGAATGACTTCAAATTATCAGACATTTTGGCTCCAAGCCACCGGCAACCACGCAAACAGAACGACTCGCCGGTCCATGATGCACCAGCCCAAAATCTGCTGCATGCGGATGGCAATGCATCCGCATGCAGTCATACGAGGAAGTCATCCGAGGACGATCATTTCTTGGTTTTTGCGCCGACTTTTTCGTCCCACATGCGGAACGCGATGACCATCTTGTCAGGGTCGAGCGGCAGTTCGGCCGGGGTGTCCGCGATCATCTTGTCGTACTCGGGACGGCCGAATTCCTTGATCACGGCCTGGCTCTCGGCCGGCGCCATGTCCAGCGTCACGCCTTTCACGGCGGGACCCGGATAAAAATAGCCGGCGTCATATGTAAAGGCTTGGGCTTCCTTGGTCAGCATGAAGCCCATCATGTCGATGATGACGGCCATCTTGTCGGCGGCGAGCCCCTTGGGCACGCACATATAGTGGCCGTCAGTTATGAAGCTGAAGCCCTTCAAGGGCTGGATCGCGGCTGATTTCGGCACGACCCCGAGCGCACGCGGGTTGATATCCCAACCGGTCATCGAAGCAATGATATCACGCGAACCTTCGCCGAATTCCTTTAACGTCGCGCCAGTGCCGGTCGGGTAATACTCGACAAATTCATTCAGCGCGGTCAGATAGGCCCATGTCTTGTCCCACCCCTTGACCGGATCCTTCGGATCCTTGTCGCCGAGCAGATAGGGCAACCCCATCATGAACGCACGGCCGGGGCCGGAGTTGGCGGGCCGGGCATACATGAAACGATTGGGATTGGCCTTGGCCCAGGCCAGCAGTTCATCGGTCGTCGTGGGTGCTTGCTTGACGCGCTCGGGCGCATATTCCAGCAGCGGTCCGCCCGGTGACGTAACAACGATGACGCCCTGGCCTTGCGCCAGCCCCTGCATCTTCAGCGCCGAAGGAAGCAGGATGTCGTCGAGCTTTGGCAGGCTGTCGGCCATGGCAGGCAATAGCTCGACCCACAGCTTCTGCTCGATGCCGGCGGCAAGTCCATCCGAGCCGGTCAGCACCATGTCGATGTCAACGCGACCCGCATCCTGCTGCGCCTTCAACTTCCCGGGCAGTTCCGGCGCCGGTGCTTTGGTGAACGTAATCTTGGAGACGAGATTGGGTTTCGCCTTCCGGTAGGCTTCGAAGGCAGGCTGCGTCAGCGCGAGGTTGCCCGCCACGTCGATGATGCTCAGCGTGACAGCCCGGGTGGGCAAGGTCAGTTTCTGCGCAGATGCAAACTTTGTGAACGAGCCTGCCGTGACGGCTCCGGCCGCCGTCCCCAAAAACGCGCGGCGTGTCTGCCTGGTGAACTTCATGGTGGTACCCTCCCGTTGTGATGTCATCACAGGTTGATTGTGTTCGGCACTTCTGTGGTGTCATTCATAATTTAGTTTGGTCCGGCAATCAGCGTAGCACTTTGGGACGCTAGCACCAAACGCAGCGGTTTTGGGAGGACGTTAGCCGCGCTTAAGATCCACGTCTAAGATCATTATGGCATCGATCAATACCAATTCAGCATCGATTGATTTCATTTGAGGTCATCGAATCCTGTGATCCGTCTGACCTGCGCAAGAAAGAGACGCGTTTCCGAAACGCCATTCCGTTAACAGGCCTCCAAGTCGGCGTTCCCCCCGCCGGCTATGGATCGGCATTCAGCCGTGATACGCAAACAGCTCAATTGGGTCGTTGAAACCGCGCACCGGATATTCGCCGACGCGTTCGAGATCGAAGTCGTTTTCGACGAAGTCGGCGAACGCGCGCGACAGCAGCACGGTTCGGCCCAGTTGCTTGGTGAGGGTTTCGAGACGCGAAGCCATGTTGACTGCAGGACCGATGACAGTGAAGTCGAGCCGGGTGCGCGACCCGATATTGCCGTACATGACGTCTCCGACGTGGACGCCGATGCCGTAATTCAGCGGCGCACGACCCGTTTCGCCGTTCCTTTCGTTCAGGGCAACCATGGCCTGACGGGCCTCGGCCACGGCACGCAGCAGATTTGCGCAGGCCTGTGGCTGGCTGAGCGGAAAAATGGCGAGCAGGCCGTCGCCGATGAATTTCAGTATTTCTCCGCCATGCCGCGCAATTGGCTCCGACATCGCGTCGAAATAGCCGTTGAGAAGATCAATGACGTCATCGCGCGGCCAGTTGTCGGAGATCCGGGTGAAATCACGCAGATCGCAGATCATGATGGCGGCGCGGACCGTCGTCCCGCTTCCGCGCCTGGTAGCGCCGGCCAGAATAAGCTCGCTGGCGTGCGAGCCGACATAGGTTTCGAGCAGCGTTCGCGCCAGCCGGTTCTTGACGCGGATTTCACTGACCAGCGCCAGAACCGGCAACAGTCTGAACAGGTCGGCGATATGCGCGTCGTCGAAACCTCCCGGCCGGTCAGTTGCAAAGGTCACCATATGCCGCTTGCCGAGCGTATGGTACAGCGGCCACGCCACATAGTCGGTCAGCCCTTTCGCCCGCATCTCGTCATAGACGGCGTGCTTGCGGCCCAGCGCGGGATCGCGCTCAAGATTCTCGCGAACCTCGGTGGCGCCGTCGTTCATTTCGTTGGCGGGACTATCGATGTATTCGGATCGCTCCCTGACATCGTAGTCCACTCTCTCAATCCTGGCCTCGTGCATCCCCTCCTCCCACATCATCCGTGCGCCAAGCCATTGCGGGTTGTAGATCATGATGTGCAGCGACGCCCGCTTGACGGGAACGCCCGCCTGCAGGAGCCGAACGCACAGCTCGGCGAAAATATTGTCGATGAAACGTTCGTCGCGCGTCTCGTTCGTCAGCCAGTCCGCAACGCCACTGCCGGAATGCGTGGTGACGGTATCGATGTTCGGCGGCGCGTTCATGTCGTGCTCCCAATCGGTGCCCTGGATCGTGATAGGATATGTCGTGTCCGGGCTCAACGGAATCAACCGGGCCCGCTGCAACTACCTGTGACCCTGGCCGCCGCATTCGTTGTCGGGTCGGGCAAGGAGCAGTTGATGGTGCTGAGCGATACGACGAACATGAATGATAACGCCCGAGCGGCTTGCATAGATAACCGCGTCAGCGACTTGATCCGTGATCCTTTCAGCCAATTGGGAGCCGTCCTATGACGCGCCTTTCGGATAGGCGACCATCGAATTCGAGCGCACGCCCGGCAGATCAGGCGTTAGGACGGATCGTCCAGCAACGGATAACTGACGTCAAGTTCATGGTCAGCGTCCGCTTGCGCAAAAAGGGCGGTTTCGCTCCGTGACGAAACGGCAGTCGACGTAAAACATGCCACGTACCCGTGAACTCGACTGCCCCACCCACGAGCAGTCCTCTCGCGATTGCGGCTTGGCGCATCTCGGTGATTGCTATGCTTTTTCTATAAAATAGGCCGCCGATCCATATCGATTTGTTATGCCAAACGTCAGCAGATGATCCCTTCAATTTTGTTGGGAAACCTGGCAATTTTGTTGGGAAACCTGGCTGCGAGCCAAAGAACGGAGAAGGATTTGTCGCGCAGAAAGTCTGTTTGCATGGTCGGCATCACCGTGGGGCTGCTTCTGACGAACGGCCTTTCTGCTTTCGCTCAATCCTCCCCACAGCCCGCCCAGGACGGCATGCTCAAGAACGGACCGCCCGCCTGGGACGCCAACCGTGACGGCGTCTTCACCTGCGACGAATGGAAAAGCTATGCCGACCGGCTTTTTACCTCATCCGATCGCAACCGAGACGGCAAGCTCGACCCGACCGAATTCGCGATCGTCCGGAAGGCCGACGCCACGTTGGCCGATGCGGATTTCGGCTATTTCGACGAGAACCAGGACGGC
This sequence comes from uncultured Alphaproteobacteria bacterium, assembly GCA_963774775.1. Classification (GTDB taxonomy): domain Bacteria; phylum Pseudomonadota; class Alphaproteobacteria; order Rhizobiales; family Xanthobacteraceae; genus Bradyrhizobium. Next base: position 23,443 of record CAVZGZ010000008.1, on the reverse strand, counting down.
AAGATCACGCGCAAGGAGTTCGTCGAAAAGCCGAGCGCCTTCATGCTGCGCTTCGACCGGAACGGCGACTGTCGTGTCACCGGCGATGAAATCAGGGCGGCGAACGCTCCGAAGGGACCGCAAGGCCCCGCCGAGCGGCCGCGGGACCGGTTCCATTGATGCGCTGGCCTGCCAACCGGTGGGGGCGTCTGATCCGATTAACGGCCTTTGGCGCGTTGATGCTGGCCGGAGCGGGCCGCAGCGCCGCGTATGCGGAAGATCCAGACATCAGCAGCCGTCGCGCCGCCGAGCGCCGCGGTCGGGAATCGGCAAGGACAAGCAGTATCGAATCCGGCGCGCCGAGGTGATCCTGCCGGTCGACGCCGGCGAGTTCACCTTCTACGACTGCGCCTATGAAGAACTGTTGCAGGCACTCGGCGCGATCAACGACGACCGGACGGTACCCTGGACCATGTTCAACGACGACGTGCAGATGGGCTTCTTCGACGTCTACGATCAGTATCTGCTCAACATCCTGCCGGGCTTACCGTCATCGCTTCTTGCGCAGAAAGAAGTTCTGAAACGCGGCGATGGCCTCCGGTGAACGCATCCGCTCACCGAAGAAATGATCTTCCTGACCGATCCGCCGGACCAGATCCTCGGTCGGCAGCTTCAACAGCTTGCGGGAAATCGCGACCGCGTCCGCCGGCAGCGCAACGATTTCGCGTGCCACCTTCCTGGCTTCGACGACGGCATGGCCGGGCGGAACGACCATATTGACAAAGCCGGCCTCGCGGGCGTCTTCGGCGGTGATCGGCCGCCCCATGACAAGCATGGAGAACGCGCGCTGATGCCCCACCATTTGCGGCACCAGCAGGCTGGTCGCGCCGTCAGGCACGAGGCCGTACTGGATGAAGGGCGAAGAGAACGTCGTCGTCGTGCTCGCGACCACGTAGTCGCAATGAAACACCATCGTGGTGCCGATACCGATGGCGATGCCATCGACGGCGGCGATGATCGGTTTCTTGTTGTTGACCAGCGACTGGAGAAAGATCACCGCGTTTCGCGGCCGCGCCACGTCGGATTTCTCCGTCGCGGCCTGCAGAAAATCGCCGATGTCGTTGCCGGCGGTGAATACCCCCGAACGTCCGGTCAGGATCAGGCAGCGGATCGCCGGATTGGATTGCGCGCTGTCGATCGCATCGCTCATCGCAAGATACATCTCCTGCGTCAGCGTGTTCTTCTTCTCCGGACGCCGCATCGTGATCGTGCGGGTGTGGTCCTCGTCGTCTACAATGATGTGGTCGGTCATCTTGCCCCCCGCTTCAATAGACGTATGTTCGTCGAGACGGATATGTCAGCTCGCATCCCAGCTGCGTCAGTTGGATTTTTTCGCGGTCTTGGACGGCTCCGTCGGCCGCGCCACGCCCCAGGGATCGTATTTCCGGATGGGCTCCGGGATTCGATCGAGCGCGGCCTTGTAGGCTTTTTCATCGACCGGCGGATGTTTTTCGGCCGGTGGGGGTGTTGATGGCCCGGCGTTCTTGCGGCCGGCGATGCTGCCGATGCCCTGGGAATGCGCGGGAACCGCGAACCATGAAACGATGGCTGCGGCCACGGCGAGTATCGACATCGCTCTGGTTCGGACGATCATGTGTCTCGCCTCGTAATGATGATCATTGACCTGATGGCGTGCGGACTCCGTGCCAGGCGTCTCGCACCTGGTGGTAATGAACCTCCGGCAAATAATCCGCCGTGTTGAGATTGAGGGTATGCACGTCGAGCCGGCCGACGGCGCTGAGCAGCGTATAGGAGGCGATCACGCGGTCGCGCTGGGCCAGAATCAGCCGGGACCGGGCAGTGGTCAGATCCTGCTGCGCGTTGAGGACATCGATCGTGGTGCGCTGCCCGCCAGCCGCCTCGCGCCTGACACCCTGCAATGCGGTATCGGCCGCGCGGACCTCGGACTCCGATGCCGCCAGCGCGACTTTGGTTCCCTCGTTAGAGACCCAGGCGCTGACGACCGCCGTCTTGGTCAGGTTTCTGACCTGTTCGAGCACCATGCGGCTCTGCGAGGCCAACTCCTTGGCTTGCCGGGTCTGCGAGGCCGCGGTGCCGCCGTCGTAGATCGGCACGTTCATCTGGCTCAGGATCGAGGCCTGATCGGTGCCGAACGTACCGAGCGTCTGGTCCGATTGCTTGGAGCGGCTGGCACTCGCCTGCACCGCGATTGTCGGCAACAGGCTGCTTTCCGCAACCTTGATCGTGGTCGTGGCGACGTCGACGTCGAAGCCGGCGCCGAGCACCACGGGATGTTCACGGTTGGCGGTGTCGGTCGCGGCCACGAGCGCCGGCGGCGACAGCCGATCGACCGGCGTGGCCGGAACCAGCTGCACTGGCGGCCCGCCGATGACCTGGGTATACGTGGCCTTGCTGATCGCCAACACGACCTCCGCGGCGTTCAGATCGGCCAGTCCACGGCTCAACCGCGCTTCGGCCTGCGCGGTGTCGGTCGGGGTGACGTCTCCGGCGTCGAGACGCCGCTTGGTGGTCGCCTGGATTTCGCGGAGCACGGCCACGTTGGTGCGCTGCGCTTCGGCCAGCGCCTGGTTGGCGAGCACGTTCATGTAGGCCGTCACGGCATCCAGCAGCACGCCCTGCCCGGTGTTGCGCAACGCCTCGCGCCCGGACTGCACCTGAAACTCCGCGACCCGAACACTGTTGGCGGTCTTGAAGCCATTGAACAGGACTTGCGAGACCGTGACGCCGATCGTCCACGGACGCAGCGTGTCACTCTGTATCGTGTTGTCAGGCAGCAGGTTGCGAACCGCCTGCAGCCCGGCGCTCAGGCTCGCGACGATCTGCGGCCGATAGCCCGCCAGGGCCTGCGGTACGTTTTCATCAGTGCCGCGTTGCCTCGCCCGATCAGCATTGAGCTGGGGATTGGATTGATAGGCCTTCACCAGGGCGTCCGGCAAGGTTTCAGCCGCGCAGGAGGTGACAACAGCCAGACTGACGAATGCCGCGAAGCAAAGCGGTGTCGCCTTGAGCCTGAGGGCCGCCTTTCGTGAAACCAGCTCGAATTCGGACGTGACGCTACTCACCACTCACCTCGATGGCCCATCATTCCGCCGGCGCCAGATTGCCTTCGGCAGCAAGACCAGACCGGCTTCGCCGTGAGAACATCGAAATCAGCGCCGGCAACGTGACGAGGATGACGACCGGCGCCAGCATCATGCCGGCGACCACCACGACCGCGAGCGGCTTCTGGACCTGCGATCCGATGCCTGACGACACCGCCGCCGGCAGTAGCCCGATGCCCGCGACCACGCATGTCATAAGCACCGGCCGCAGCTGCAGCTCTCCGGTGCGGACGATGGCCCTGCCCCGCTCCATGCCCTCGTCGATAAGCTGGTTGTATTGCGAGATGATGATGATCCCATCCATCACCGAGATGCCGAACAACGCGATGAACCCGATGGCGGCGGAGACGCTGAACGGAATGCCGGTCAGCACCAACCCGAGGATACCGCCGAACACCGCCATCGGGATCACGCTCATGGTCAGGATGGTGTCGACGACGGAGCCAAAGTTGAACCAGATCAGCATCGCGATCAGCGCCAGGCTGATCGGCACCACGATCGAGAGCCGCTTGATGGCATCCTGCAGATTGCCGAACTCGCCCACCCACTCGACGCGCGACCCCGGCGGCAATTGCACCTGGGCGGCGACCTTGTCCTGCGCCTCCTGGATGGCGCTGCCGAGATCGCGTTCGCGCACCGAGAACTTGATCGGAAGGTAGCGTTCCTGCTGTTCGCGGTAGATATAGGCCGCGCCGGACACCAGCTTGATCGACGCCACCTCGCTCAACGGCACCTGCGTGACGCCGTTCGGGCCTTGCGCGCCAATCCGCAGGTTCTGGATGGCTTCCGCGCTGCGGCGGTATTCCGGCGCCAGGCGAACGATGATCGGGAAATGCCGATCGCTGCCGGGCTCATAGAGATCGCCGGCGCTGTCGCCGCCGATTGCGGTCTTGATCGTGGTGTTGATGTCGCCCGGCGACAGCCCATAACGCGCTGCCCGGGCCCGATCGATATCGATCTGGATCGTCGGCTGGCCGAGCGAGGTAAAGACCGCGAGATCGGTCACGCCCTGGACCGTGGCGAGCACGGATTTGATCTTGTTGGCGGTATCGGTGAGCGCCTGCAGGTCGTTGCCGTACAGCTTGATGGAGTTCTCGCCCTTCACGCCCGACACCGCCTCGGAGACGTTGTCCTGGAGGTATTGCGAGAAATTGAATTCGACACCGGGGAATTTTTCCTGCAGGCGGGCCAGCAGCTTGCTCGTCAACTGGTCCTTGTCCTCTCCGGCAGGCCATTGCTTGGCAGGCTTGAGCGGTGCGAAGAACTCCGCGTTGAAGAAACCCGCTGCATCGGTGCCGTCGTCGGGCCGGCCGTGCTGCGAGACCACCGCATCCACCTCTGGCAGGTCCGCAATCACCTTGCGCATTTCGTTGACGTAGGAATTGCCTTCCTGCAGCGAGATGGTCGGCGGCAGCGTGGCGCGGATCCAGAGATTGCCCTCCTCGAGCTTGGGCAGGAATTCGAGGCCGAGCAGGCGCACCGCAATGACGGTCATCACGATCAGCGCGCCCCACCCATCAGCACCACCCTGCGATGGGCGAGCGAACGCGCCAGCACCGGTGTGTAGATGCGGTGCAATATGCGCATGATGAAGGTCTCGGTCTCCTCGACGTGCGCGGGCAGGATGATGGCGCTCAGCGCCGGCGTGACCGTGAAGGTCGCGAGCAAGCCGCCGGCCAGCGCATAGGCGTAGGTCCGGGCCATCGGACTGAAGATGTTGCCTTCGACGCCACTCAGCGTGAACAGCGGCAAGAACGCCGCGATGATGATGGCGGCGGCGAAGAAGATCGACCGCGACACGTCAACCGCCGCGCTCAGGATCGCGTGCTTCTTCATGTCCATGACGGTGTTGGCCGAGATCACCGCCTGCTCGTCAGCGGAGAGCTTGTTGGTGTGCGACAGCCTGCGGAATATCGCCTCCACCATGATCACGGTGGCATCGACGATCAGGCCGAAATCGATCGCACCGACCGAGAGCAGATTGGCGGACTCGCCCCGCAGCACGAGAATGCTGACCGCGAAAAACAACGCGAACGGGATCGTCGCGCCGACGATGAAGGCGCTGCGCAGGTCGCCGAGAAACAGCCATTGCAGGAACACGATCAGCACGATACCGACCACCATGTTCTCGAGCACGGTATGCGTGGTGGTTTCGATCAAATCCTTGCGGTCGTAGATCCGCTCGATCTTGACGCCGGGCGGAAGGATGGTGGAGTTGTTGATGCTTGCGACCAGCTCCTCCACGCGGGAGATCGTCGGTGAACTCTGCTCGCCGCGCCGCATCAGGACGATGCCCTGGACGATATCGTCGTCCTGGTTTTCACCGGCGATACCGAGCCGCGGCTGTTCGCCCACAGAGACGGATGCGACATCCCGGACCAGCACCGGCGTTCCGTTGCTCGACGTCACCATGGTGTTGGCAAGGCTGTCGATCGATCGTATCAGCCCGACGCCGCGGACGACGGCGGATTGCGGGCCGATATTGACGGTGTTGCCGCCGACATTGACGTTGGCGTTGCTGACGGCCTGCAGCAGCTGCGGCAGGGTCAGCCCGTTTGCGACCAGCTTGTTGAAATCGACCTGAAGCTCATAGGTCTTGGTCTTGCCGCCCCAGCCGGTGACGTCAATGACCCCAGGGACCACGCGAAAGCGGCGTTGCAGGATCCAGTCCTGCACCGTCTTGAGATCGAGCACGGAATAGTTTGGTGGCCCAACCAAGCGGTAGCGGTAGATCTCGCCGATCGGACTCAAGGGCGAGATCTGTGGCTGGGCGTTGTTCAACAACGGCGACAACTGCGAAAGCCGGTTGAGCACCTGCTGCAGCGCCTGATCATAGGTGTAGTCGAACGAGAACTGCAGTTTGACGTCCGACAGGCCATAGAGAGAAATGGTGCGGATCACCTTGAGGTTCTTGATGCCCGCGACCTGGGTCTCCAGGGGAATCGTGATGTACCGCTCGATTTCCTCTGCCGAGAGGCCGGGGCTCTGGGTCACGATATCGACCATCGGAGGCGTTGGATCTGGATACGCTTCGATGTTCAATTGCTGGAATGCAACGAGTCCACCGATGATCACGGCGGCAAACAGCCCGACCATCAGAAATCGGCGGTTGACAGCAAAGGCGACGAGACGGTCCATTCGATCCGGATTTCGCGAGAGAAAAATTGAAGCCGATTAACTGCCGGAGGCTGCGCGATCGATGAACAGGCTGCCTCGGGTGACGATCTTCTCTCCGGCCTTCAGATTGGTGCGCACCTCCACCTGGTCGCCATTGGTCAACCCCGTTTGGATCTGGCGAAGCTCGATCGACTTGTCGTCATCGTGCACGACCCAGAGCCGGACGCGGTCGCCTTCATAGATCAGCGCTTGCTTCGGCACCCCGACCGACGGGCGGTTGCCACCGGCATAGATCGTTACGTTGGCGAACATCTCCGGCTTGAACTGGCCGTCCTTGTTGTCGATCGTGGCCCGAACCAGAAGCCGCCGCGTCGTCGGATCGATGGCGGCGGCGACATAGTCAATACGCGCCGTGAACGCACTCCCCGGCAGGGCGAGAAGCGAAAAGGCGACATCCTGGCCGACGGCAACGCCCGCCGCCTCGGACTCCCGCACGAACGCGGTCAGCCACACCGTCGAGAGGTCGCCAATGACGAACACGGGATCGCTGGCGCCACTATTGATGAACTGCCCCGGTCCGACCTTGCGCTGGATGACGGTGCCGCCGATCGGCGAGTAGATCGGGGTATCGGCGCTCATCTGCCGCGTCTGCTGGAAGGCATTGATCTGGTCTTCCGAGCGGCCAAGGATCCGTAAGCGGTTGTGCGTGGCTTCGACCGCCGTTTCAGCCGAACGCTGGTCGTTCTGGGCAGCCGTCAGATCGGCCTGCGCCTGCTGCCAGTCCTTCAGCGGAACGGCCTTGCCGGCATAGAGATCGTTGGCCCGTTTCTCGACGATCCCAGCTAAATTGAGCTTTGAGCGCGCGGTGTTCAGCGCGCCCAGGGCTGCAACGAAATCATTCAAGGCCTGGACGGTGTCGGTGGCTTCAACCACGAACAGCGGCTGGCCACGCTCGACGATGTCGCTCGGCTTGACCAGCAATTTCGTCACGCGACCGGCATATGGCGAGAAGATCGGCGTCGAACTCTCTTCGTTGACCGCGATCTTGCCTTCGGTGATCCGCTCGGCCCGGAACGGACGTTCCGATACCGGCTCGACCGTCAAGCTCGCCCACTCAGCCGCGGTCGGAACGTAGCGAGGCAGCTCGGATTTCTTCGGTTGGTTCGACTCAGTCGACTTGGCGTGCGGAACGAACATCCGAGCGGCGCCGACAACGCCAACGCCGATCACAGCCGTCGCCGCGACCGCGATCGCGACCCGTCGCAAATTCCAATTCGCAGCCATACTCATATTGGAAATGCGCACATTGACTTATACGACCTCGCTCGCGTTGGTAGTACATGCCGGCCAGTTTCCAGGGTGTCTAATTTTCGACTGGTCCGTGCCACATCGAAGATTTCGGGCCGCCGTAGTAGCGCATGCCGTCAATCCGGGCCGGTTGCTGCAGCAAGAGCTGAGCATGGCTCTCGGCAATCGAGCGGTGCGCGTGCGTATAATTCAAGTGCCCCTTGCGATGCTTTGCAGCCGCTTCGCCGCTGGTCGCAACGGCCATCGTGCCGACCAGGATCACCAACCCCGCTCGCACGATCCTGGTAACGATGCCGATCATTTTCAGCCTCCGAACGAACACTGGTTACAAAAACTACTGGCTTGACCACATCGGAGACTTGGGCCCTCCGTAATATCGCATCTGACCGTTGCCCTCGGCTCTCTCGGACCTGGTGTTTCCGAGATCGACGGCACATCCGGCACTCGCCGCGCAAAGCAACGTGACCGCGATGACGACCCAGACCTTTCGGCCCAACGCATGACCGACCATTGCAGCCCCTCTCCTGCAGAACATCGCTCCGAGCTGCCGGCAACGCCGGTCAGCTCGAGCACTGCATCAGTATTTCGCGACGACCGGTCCCCCGAACTTGAAGTCCAGGCCAACCGTCACGACCGAGTAGGTATTGTCCACCGTGTAGGGAATTTGGCCGTTTAGCGGAGCCAAGCGCTCGTACCTGCCGAAATCGTAGTAGCGGTATTCGAACTTGCCGATCACGTTGTTGGTGAATGCGTAGGCGATACCGCCACCAGCGGCGAGGCCGTTCCTGTGCGCCGTGAACTGATCGACGCCCAACACGGGATCGGTGTTGGTGTGCTGGAAATCGCCGTAAGCCCAGCCACCGGTGAAGAACAGCAGCAGGCGGTCTACTGCGATGCCGCCGCGCGCACGGACCGTGGCACCGTTGCGAAGGCTAGTCGCGTCGATGGAGGCAATTGGAAGCGAGCCTGCGTTGAACTGTGAGAGATCGTTGCCCTTGATGCCGGACCAGAACCCGTCGCCTTCGATACCGAGTACGATATTGCCGCTCTGGATGTTGTAGCCCGCCTCGCCGCCGGCGATGCCTCCGGTCGAGGAATAGTTGATCGTGTAGTTGGCGAAGCCTGCCGGGCCCAGCGCGTTGTTCAGATTGTGATTGCCGAAGCCGCCACCGCCGAACACGCCGACGTAGAAGCCGGACCAGTCATACGTAGGCGAGGCGATCGCCGGCGCCTTGGTGTACGCCGCAAGATCCGCTGCTGAAACCGGCGACATCAGGCCGAGCACACCGAGCGAGACGGTGGTGAAAAGAATTCGCTTCATTGTTAACCCCTGTCGAATTGTTTCGGTGAAACATCTGGCGACTTAGGCCGCCGCGACCTTTCGACGCGTCAGAAGTGAATGATGATGTCCGCCGAACCGATGAGGGCATCTTTCTTGTTCGGCGCAATACCGAGATTCGAGTTGCCATTGAATGCGGCCGCGTCGAGCGCCCTGTAATAGGAGACCTCGGGACGGATCTCGATCTGGGGCGAGAACCAGTGCTGCCAGCCGATGCCGGTCTCGAAGTATCGGGTCTTCACGCCGGTTCGCTGTCCCTGCTTGTCGTCGAAGAACTCGACACGGTACGAGATGTTGTCCAGCGGTGTCGGCTTGTAGCTCAAATAGGCCAGATAGGTCTGGACCGACGCGGTGCAGGACATCACCGAAGCGCTGGCGCACTGGGCGAGGAACGGCGAGTTGAACGGCATCACTTGCGGCGAGAACGGCGTGCCTCCTGCGAAGAACGCGGCCAGTGCCGCAGGATTGTTCGCGTTAAGCACGTTATTCTGATGCTCGTTGTAGGTTTCGAACGAGATATGCCACTGTTCGTTGAACTTGTGATACGCCGTCAAGCCATACCATTGCAGGTTGTTGTAGCCCCACGTGCCGTTGTTGATGCCGTTCGCGATCACGTAAACGGAGTCGTTGCCGCTATCGCTGGTCCAGCGGACGGCACCTGAGACGGTGGGTTGCGCGCCGGGATCCTTCGGCATCGTGTTGCCGGGAAACAGCGGGTTCGGGAACGGATTTGCGATATTTGCACCGAGGTGCCAAGGCATCGCCTCGGTACCGACCGACAGACCCAACTGCAGCATCCAGTTCTTGGTCACGGCAAGCGTGGTGTTGACACCGGTGTTGGTGTAGTTGTCGAACGTGTAGGTCATCGAGTGGGTGTACATGTAGTTGTTTGGCGCGAGCTGGGCCTCGATGTCGGGAATCGAGATGTAGCGTCCGAAACGCACCAGGAGGCCTTCCATGACCTGCGGAATGAACACCTCGCCATACGCCATCGGCAGGTCATAGCCGTAGTTCTTGTTCTGGTTCAGGAGCTGGTTGCTCCACAGGCCATAGGCGGTCGTATAGCGGTAGTTCTCACCGTAGATCGGCGCGAGACGGAAGCCCCAGTCGATGTGATCCTTCTGAACTGTATCCGGCAGACGTTCGACGTAGACAACCGCCTGGTCGAGCTGCACGGTGTTCGGATTGTAGTCGTACGCAGCCGGAGAGTTGCCGCCGCGCACCGTATTGTTGCTGAGGTTGCCGCCGGCGTTGATCCAGCCGTAGACCTGGATGTGGTTTTCGTTCATCCACGAACCCGCGGCAGTATTGCCGAGCGCAACCATCAGGGGGCTGTCGACCGAACTCGGCCGCGTCACGCCGATCGACGTCGTGCCGCCGTAGGGCCATTCGGTGAACGGATAAGGCGGAATGGATTCAGGCGTTCCCGGCCAATATTCGCGACGTGACGGCGGCGCCTTGGGATCAGCCGGCGCAGCTTCGTGACCCCACTCGAGCCGATAGTAATTGATGAAGCGGCTGAAGAAGTCGGTGCCGAGATAGGGATCGAGGCAGTTGTAATTCTTGTAGGGATCGCCGCCGTAGGGGCATGGTCCTTTCGCTGCCGGATCGGCCGCATGCGCCACGCTGCTCAGACCGACCGCCGCCAACGAGACGCCCGCCAGAAGAATTCTTTTCATAATCTTGCCCCACGTTATCGTTACAGACGCACGGCTTTCGCGATGGCTGTTAACCTTCGGGGCGATCATTCATTTGTGACTTGGTAAAAATCGATACGGTTTGCCGCGCGATTCCATAAAGATAAAATATCCGAAATGGATTCTTTGACGCGACCTGCATCGTTAAGCGTCAATTGCCTATCGAATTGCTCAAACACCCAGCGAAATAAGTGACATTTCGGCGAAAACGCGCAACGCAGCGCAATAGTTTGCGTCGCATTGTGTCTTTTCCGCTACATTTCGCGCGCCCGATACGGGCGCTGCTGTCGCTTCCTCCGCTCCGACCAACATCGGGCGTGCGTTACGCTATTTTTTTTCTATGTAAATGACCGAGATTGTAGATCGAAGATATATGTCCCGACTCGTTATGCTGACGCATTGAGCAAGCCTATTCGCTCGGCGCGACGCGAAACGATGGAAGTCCTAACCGATGGACGTCTCGGTAAACGATAGGAGTCGCACGGCACCCGCCGTCACGACCGACGAGTTGGACTTCCGATTCTTGCCGAGCAGCCTTCTCGCGCAATGCCAAAGCCTGATCGAGAGCTACCACGAACTTCACGGCTATGCGTGTCTGCCGGATATATTGTGGAAGTCCCGCCTCGGCCCCTTCATCGAGGCGCACCGCGAATTCAGGCAATTGCTCCGAAAGGCCTCGACGACCAGGAGCGCAAAGAAATCCAACGAAGGTTTTGTGCGAATCGCAAAGACAATATTGTCGCTTGAGATACTGGCGAGCAGCTTCGCCGGATGGAGCTCGATCTATCCCAATGAGGGTTCGACCGCGCGCTCGATACTTCAACGCCACGCACGTAGCCCGCAGACGCCATTGATGGAATTCTATCTTTATCCGCCGAAATACATCAGTTCGGCGGCGATCGCCGCGCTGGCACCGCCGGCCAGTCGCCAACCGGGCGATTCAGCATTGTATCGCAGCTCGCAGCCCGAGCTTTCCGGCGAGAAACAGGCGCTCAACTACGTCAGCGCGATTCAACAGGGCCAGGACGGCAGATTGCCGCTCGCCTCCGCAACGCCGCCGGCCTGAAATCCCCAGCACTCGCTGCCGTAGAAATACGGGTCGCGTCACATGAACAGCTTGCCGCGCCAGGCCGCCGCAAGCGCTGGTGTTTGCGGTACGCGTATAACAACGCGAGGCGCCATGACGCACGTTCGTAGCCTTCATATATATCTTTTATATTTCTTTGCCGCCCAAACGGCATAGATTTTCTACCTCAACTTGGAGAATGCTGCACCTGCTGGGTAGTTGCGGCATCGGGGTGGCATCGAAACAAAGGCGCTGAACGAAGTTGCGCAGGCATCGCGGTTGGCGATGGATCCTGCGAGTTCGGCTTTTCCGCGTCGTGATCGATGTTGCCGGGGGCCTGATTCTGCCGGGGCGCAATGGCGCGCCTTGGGAACGATCATCCGATGCCTTAGCCTACGAAAGCAGGTTCTTTGAACTTTTATTTGTCAATGCTCCAGCCACCCGCCAACGCGAGGACGAGGTCTGCTGAACGGACGAGGTCTGCTGAACGCTGGACCGAAATCCCCGTTGCGCCTGAGGAAGAGCCCGCGCCATATCGCATCTGGCGAACGATCGTGTTGCCGCTGCTAATGTCGTTGCTCAGCGTCAGCCTGGTCACCGCGGCCCTTCTCCTGCTTGCGCCGCAGCAGGCGCTCAGCCTCGTTCCGATCGCGTATCTGATCCCGGTGATTGTTGCCGCCACACAATGGGGCATTTGGCCGGCCATCCTGGCGTCGGTCACCGCGATGGTCGCCGCAGATTACTTCTTCCTGCCTCCAGTCTACAGCCTACGAATCGATGATCCGCAGGAAGCGGTCGATTTGCTGCTGTTTCTCGTCGTGGCACTGGTCAGCAGCAACCTCGCTGCGCGGCTCCGGCGCGAAACCAGAACGCTGCGTCGGCGGGAAAATGAAATTCAACATTTATACGAATTCTCGAGGCTGCTGGCCGCCTGCTTTACGGTATCGGACCTGATCTCCGCGATTCAGAAGCACCTGTCGCGCACACTCGGACGACAAGCCGTCTTCTTTCCGGCGCGACCTGACGATCACTTCGATTCGCCCGAATCCGGTTCGGTACCCAAGGTAGTCCGGGAGAAGGTCGCTTCCATGGTGGCAGCCGTCAGGATGCCCTCCGCAGTCCTGCTCGACGAACCAACCCAGCACGTCTGGCTGCTGGAGGTGATATCCTCGGATGCCGCCGTTCACGGCCTGGTGGCCGTCGACATCGGTGGCGGTTCACGCAACGCGGTCGAGACCAAGACACGCCAGGCCAAGGCCGTACTTGGAGAAGTATCCCTGACGCTGCAGCGGCTTGATATCGAGAAGGCGATGGGAGATGCCCGCCTGCATCTGCAGGCGCAGCTGTTGCGGGACGCGTTTCACGGTACGCTTTCGCATGAACTGTGCACGCCTCTGGCGACCATCCGCGGTTCGGCCAGTGTTCTCGATTCGATGCCGGCAATTCGAAGCGAGGGCCGGATCCACTCGCTGGTTGAGGCGATCTCCGATGAAGCCGCAGAACTCGACGGCTTCATTCATAACCTGTTGAATGCAACGCGGGTGACGGCCGGCGGCATCAACCCCAATCTGCAATGGACGGACCCGCGGGACATCGTTAACGCGGCGATCAAGGCAAGGGCCAAGCGCCTGGCGGAGCACAAGGTCGAGATCGAACTCGCCGAGGACCTGCCGCTGGTCAATGTCGATTCCGGCCTGATCGAGGAAGCGTGCGGCCAGCTTCTGGAGAATGCCGCCAAATACTCTCCCTCCGGTTCGACCATCGTGGTCCGCGCACGCGACGACCAGGGACGCGCCGTCTTGTCTATCAGCGACTACGGCGTCGGCATCACGCCCGCCGAGCACCAACACCTCGGCCGCAGGTCGTTCCGAAGCCAGCGTCATCAGGCGACCATTCCGGGATCCGGCCTGGGATTCTGGATCGCTTCCACCTTCGTCAAGGCGAACGGTGGGGCCGTCGACATCTCCAGTCCTGGCCAGGGCCTGGGCACGACCGCTTCCATCACCCTGCCCGGTGCTTCGACAAAGCATTCCCAATCGACGGCGCTCACCGATGAGTAAACCCAGCAACGTCGTCCTACTGATCGAGGACGAACCGAAAATCAGGCGGTTCCTTCGTGCGGGCTTCGAAATCCACGGCTTCTCCGTATTGGAGGCGGAGAGTGCGGCAGACGGGTTGAAGACGGCGACGTTCAACATGCCTGATCTCATCGTTCTCGATCTGGCGCTACCAGATCTCCATGGGAGCGAGGTTCTCGAGCGGATTCGCTCATGGTCCAACGTGCCGGTCATCATTCTCTCGGTCGTCTCGAACGAAGAGGAAAAGGTGCGGCTGCTGCAAGCAGGCGCCGACGATTACGTGGTCAAGCCGTTCGGCATGGCCGAGTTGCTGGCGCGCGCCGAAGCGGCGTTGCGGCGCTATTTCAAGAGCGCGACCGAGAAGCCCGTCGTCACCGCCGGACCGCTCTCGATCGACCTCGTCAGCCGGATCGTATCGCTCAACAGCAGCCAGATCAGGTTGACGCGAAAGGAATATCGCCTGCTCCACATCCTGGCGACGCATGTCGGTCTGGTGGTGACGCACGATCATTTGCTCAAGGAAATCTGGAGCGGCAACCAGCGCGACAACATCCAGTACCTCCGCATCCTGGTTCGCAAGCTGCGTCAGAAGATCGAAAGCGATCCGAACAATCCTCGCCTTCTCGTCACCGAGTTGGGTGTCGGCTATCGCCTGCAGGCCCGCCTCGAGACCAGTTCTGCGGACTAAGATCGACTCGGACCGGACTGATCATGCTCCGTCCTTCACCGCGCCGATCGTTTTACATCGTCGTTTCCCGCAACGAACACGATCGCGGCTGGTGCTGGGAGATCCGCCGCAAGCGCCGACCCATGGGTGTCAGGCTGCGGGAGTGCGGTTTCACCTCGCATCGCAGCGCCGAACTCGCCGGAAAGGATGCGCTGGAAGACTTTTTGAACGGCTTGTCGCTGGAAGCAACCTCCAGAACGCTGTCCGATGCCGAGGCTGGAACGAAAATTGCTGTATCGCGGGACCGGGCATTGCGCAAATGAGGTGCGGCCGTGACTTTCATTGTGCACGCGTCCAGAGGCGAAGACGTAACCACCACAGTTCGCTTGAGTTCTTGTCGTCGCCATCGCCAAGGGCCTGACCTTTGTTGAGGAAGGCTGGCAGGTCTTCATCGTCGGCCCGGACGGCGTCCGCTACGATCCGCCGGAGTTCGAGAAGCTGCTGTCGCTAAGCCCGGTGCTTCAATCACGCGATTGATCTGAAAAAGCGAACGAGCCTAGACGAGATCGTGACCGCTGATCTCGACGCACGCTTGTCTCGATAGCCCTTTGTCTCGATAGCCCTGCACCCCTGCACCAGAGGGACATGTAGCCACGCCGGTGATTCTTGCCGCCTAACCTGCCGGATAAATAAATAATATATTTATTCCGCTAAAAGGCCTACTCTGCTTAAAAATTGGGGCGGGTGCGGTGCAATTCCTGATCGAGAATTTTAGCTTTCTGGGTCTCGAGGGCCAGAACTGGATGCTGATCGTCGCCGCGTTGCTTGCCGTGTTCGTTTTCTTTGTCTGGCGAACGCGCGACCGAACCTGAGGTCCATCCGTCCGCGCAAAAATCAAGCATAGCGCTACATTAATGATCGCTGCTTGCTCAATTTTCGACGTCTGATTTTTAGTGCACTACCGAAATCAGATGGTAGCATTTGTTTGCGGTGCCCTTGAACAAGGCTTCGTGTTTTACTCCAAGAGAGCCCGTCCGAAATCCAGCTTCGGGCGGGTTTTTCCTTTCTCCGACACATCAGCGATCGGCATCCGGCATTTGAAGATGCCATCGCGCGACGACAGCACCACCGCGCGCGTCGGAGGAAGCGACAACCGCACCACGACGCGTCGGTCGCACCAGCGATATCTTTTCTTTATTTTTCAGAATGGTTTTCGATGCCGCAGACGCGCAACGCGTGTCTGAAAAGCGGCCTTGAACAGGCGACATGTTGCAGTTCGCAGTCGCACACCAAGCATATTCAAACTAAAATTATTTCAGGTTGATGAATTGTCAGTGGCCGGATGGCCACGCAGGGGGATTACATGCGTCGACATTTGAAATTGGCATTCGCTGCAGGCGTGCTGTTGGCTCTCGGTGCCACGGGCTCCGCCTCGGCCGCGGACATGGCCGTCAAGGCCCGCCCGGTGGTCGCACCGATCACCGCCACGCCCTGGACCGGATGTTACATCGGCGGCAATGTCGGCGGCGGCTGGACCAAGATCAATACCGACAGGGTGTCCTCCGACGTAGCGGGTCCTGCCCCGGCAAACTACGGCAACGAAAAAGACAGTGGATTTATCGGCGGCGGTCAGATCGGCTGCGACTTCCAAACGGGCAACCTCGTGATGGGCGTGCAGGGCATGTTCGACTGGGCCAACATCAACGGCAGTCACGCCTTGACCGACTTCCCGGCGTTCTCCGAGACCAACAACCTTCGATCCGTCATCACCGGCACCGGCAGGGTCGGCTGGCTTTGGACACCGGCCGTGCTCGGCTATGTGAAGACCGGTATTGCGTGGCTGAACAATCGCAACCAGGTGTTCACGCCAGGCGGCGCGCTGATCGAGTCATCGAACTTCTGGGTACCCGGCATGACCGTAGGCGCCGGCTTCGAATGGATGTTTGCGCCGAACTGGTCGGTTTTCGCCGAGTACAATTACATATGGTCCCTGGATGATACCGCCACGCACCTTAGTCCCACGCCCGGCTTTACCGGCGAGGTCATCAACGTCAGACAAAAGACGCAGACCGCACTGGTCGGCATCAACTACAAATTCCACTGGGATGGTCCGGTGGTCGCGAAATACTGAGTCATCACTCTCTAGCACTACAAGCCCCGGCATCGCCCGGGGCTGGCCTGCCTCTTTCTCGCTCAGCGCGTCGTCGATGTAGCTGGCTGGTCTGGATGCCGAGCTGCGCCAACTTGTCGGCGAGCCCGAGTTCGGTCAATTCGCGCGTCGCGTGAGGCGGCAGATTAATCCCGACCACGACGGCTTCAGTGGAGGGAGATGCCTCGAGAACCTGCACGTCGGCCATGCCGGCCGCATGCAGATTCGAGGCAGCAGTTACCCCGCCAATTCCGACGCCGGCGATCAGAATTGCCATCGTCGTTCTCCGCGATTGACCGAAACGCCTTAGCCGGCCTTCGCGATGAGCGGGAACTCGACCATCGCCTCCCCCATGGCGACCTTCTCGTCATTCTGGTTACGCACCATGACGTCGATCAGCACCCAGCGCGATTTGGCGGTGGCCTGTTTCGATTTGACAATGCCGGCGGGGGTTATCGTATCCCCGGGCTTCACCGGCTTGAGCCATCGCGTTTCGAGGCGGCGATGAATCGCGCCTGCCGAATAAGCCCAATCGGTCAGCATGCGCGAAATCAAACCGAAGTTGTTCATGCCGTGCATGATGATCCCGCCGAAATTGGTCTTGCCGAAGTCGCCCTTCATGTATTCGTCGTCAAGGTGCAGCGGGTTGTAATCGAGCGAGGCGTCGCAAAAGAGCCTGATGGATTCGCGCGAGACGGCGAACTTCGGACCGTCGATGACGTCCCCTGCCTTGAGGGTATCGAAAGTGACTATCATATCGGCTGTTCCTTACATGGGGCGAATGGTCTGGCCGCGACCCGAGCAGATCACATCGCCATGTTGATTGAAGAAGACGTTGTCGTGAACGACGAACAGCCGCTCGCGCTTGATGAATTTGTCGAGCGCGCGCGCCTGCAGCGTGATGGTGTCGCCGGGGCGGGCCGGAATGTTGTAGCTCCACGACTGTCCGGCGTTGACCGTGCCCGGACTGCGCATCCAGTCATCGGTCTCGGTGCAGGCGAACATCAGCAGAATGTGGATTGAAGGCGGCGCGATCAGGCCACCGAATGGGCCGGCCTTGGCTGCAGCTTCGTCGAGATACAGCGGATTGGTTTCGCCAACAGCCTTGCAATAGAGCGCGATCGCTTCCTGGGTCAGCTTGTAAGGCAGGGTTTTGCGCGGCTCACCCGGAACGATGTCGTCCCAAACCTTCCGCAGATTCGCGTCTTTCCAAAAATCCGTCTCAAACGTTGCCTCTGGGGCCAAGGCTTGCGCCATTGCATCGACTCCTGTATTGTTCGCCTGGCGAACTTTAAGTTCATCATGCGAACTTTTTATTACAATCGGCAGCGCCTGACAAGCGGGAAAGGCAATCCTATGAGCAAGGACAGCGACGGATACGTGCGCGCAATCGCGCGTGGCTTCTCGATCATTGAAGCGCTGGGGAAACCGCCCGGACGCCACACCCTCGCTGAGGCCGCAGCACTTGCCGGCCTCACTCGCGCGACCGCACGCCGCATTCTCGCAACGCTCGTCGCGTTGAAGTATTCCGCCGCCGATGGACGTTATTTCAGTCTGCGCCCCCGGGCCCTCGGGCTGGGGCTCTCCTATCTCAATGCACTTCCGTACTGGGGCTATGCGCAACGTGCGCTTGAGGATCTGCGAAACGAGATCGGAGAATTGTGTGCACTTGCCGTGCTTGATGAGCACGACATTGTCTATGCTCTCAGATTGCCCGCACGCCGGATTCTTTCGGCAAACCTCGGCATCGGCAGCCGCCTGCCAGCACATCTGGTCTCGCTGGGGCGCGTGCTGCTCGCCGCACTCCCTCCCGAAGAGCGGGAGGCTTATCTCGCAAGCGCGGACTTCAAGCCCGTCACATCGCGCACGGTCGCGGACCCGCGACGTCTCGCCGAAATATTATCGCGCGTGGAAAATGACGGCTACGCGTGGGTCGATGGTGAACTCGATCCAGCGATCTGCGGCATTGCAGTTCCCTTGCGTGATCAGGGCGGCCGCGTGGTTGCCGCCGTTAGTGTAAACATGATCTCGGGGACGTTGAACGAAGCTGCAGCAAGGAAGAAGCATCTCCTGCAGCTCAAGAAGACGGCTCAGGACATTCGCACGCAAATGGCTTCTGCGCGATAGTCCGTTACTAAGATTGGAATTGAGCCCATAAGATCGAGTGCTTGGACCATGTCATTGTTCTTGGGGTTTTGGACGAGACTGACGATGCCCGGCGAGGCAAAAAACAGCTGGGATTACTACACGGTTAAGGAAACTATCCCGGGCGACGAGGCCTTCCAGCCGCTCGGCACGTCAAAATGCCGTCTTGTGGTACAGTGAAACTCCATTTCGGATCCACTCCCACTGTGCTCGCAATTCAATCATAGGGGGCGTGAATCGGATCGGCGGCGCGATGCCGGCTATCCGATCGCTAGTCAGGTTGTCGCGGGTAGGGCATATCCATCAACTAATAGTATGATTGCGTTCATCAGCATTCGCGGAGCTTAAACGCTGACGCGCGTCCGATAGCTTGATTTCTGCCTGCTCAAGCCACCCAATCGACATATCTGGCACCGAGGAAAGAAGCAGCTCCGTATAGGGATGGACGGCACCCGTCGATTCCAGTGCTCCTGTGGTGATTTTCTCAACGACACGCCCGCCGTACAGAACGACAATATCGTCACATAAGCTACGAACCACCGAGAGATCATGGCTGATGAACAACAGCGTGAGGCCGAGATCCCTAGTGAGATCGCGCAGAAGATCGAGCACGGCGGCTCCGACGACGGTATCGAGTGCTGACGTCACCTCGTCGCAAAGGATAACCGCCGGCTCCGCCGCGAGCGCGCGAGCGAGATTGACGCGCTGCTTCTGTCCGCCCGAAAGCTCACCGGGATAGCGTTTGGCCGTGGCGGCTGACATCTGTACGAGATCGAGCAAATCGGCGATGCGCTTTTTGCACTGTCTACCGTCCATTTGGTGATAGAAATGCAGCGGTCGGCCTAAGATCTGTTCGACGGTACAGGACGGATTTAATGCAGTATCGGCCGACTGGAATACAATCTGAAGATCCCGCAACTGCTGCTTCGTGCGTGCCGCAGCGGTTGAAGCCAGCTCCTGGCCCTCGAACCGCACCGTTCCGCCCGTCGGTGGCAGGAGGCCCGCCAGCACGCGGGCCAGTGAACTTTTTCCTGAACCCGACTCGCCGATGACGCCAAGATTGCGGCCCTTGTGCAGAGACAGGGAGACATTCTTCAGGACTGTGATGGCTGGATTGCCGTCCGATCTCACCGGGCCGTAACCCGCAGTGATATTCTCCACACGAAGAAGTGGGGTGGCATGGGAAGGCGTCACGGCGGCGGCCTCGGCAGGACGAACGTGACGCGCCGCCGCCAGCAGACTGACCGTATACTCATGGCGCGACTCGGACAGTATCGTCTGCGTCGTACCTACATCCTGGATTACACCGTCGCGCAGCACGACGATGTCATCTGCAATCTGTGCCACAACCGGCAGGTCGTGGGTCACGTAGATGCCCGTAATTCCCCGCTCCTTGATCGCTGCCTTAAACAAGCGCAGCACCTCGATCTGGGTAGTGACATCAAGGGCCGTCGTTGGCTCATCGAAGATGATTAGCTCTGGGTCGGTTACCAAAGCCATCGCTGCCGCAAGCCGCTGCAACTGTCCACCTGATACCTCATGCGGATAACGCACTCCGACCGCATCAGGTCGGGGAAGTGCCAAATCCCGAAAGATCTCGATCGCTTTGGCTTCCAGCTCACGCTGGCTGGCGAGACCATGGATCAACGCACCTTCGATTACTTGCGACATGATCGTTTTGGACGGGTTGAAGGACGCCGCGGCGCTCTGAGGCACGTAGCATATGCGGTTCCCGCGCACCTCGCGCAGGCTCGCATCGGAAAGCGCGAGAATGTCCCTGCCGCCGATCCGGACGCTGCCGCCGGCGAAGCGGCAGCCGCGGCGAGTGTAACCCATCAGCGCGAGAGCGATCGTGCTTTTGCCGGATCCGGATTCGCCGATCAGCGCGAGAACTTTGCCCTTCGCGATCTCGAAGCCGATGTCCTGCACGATCTGCATATCGCGGCCGTCTTTGCCTCTGGCGACGATGTTCAGGTTCTCGACCTGCACGAGCACTGGCTTCATTTCAGCGCGAAGCATGGGAGAAGGAATCGATTAACAGGTTGACCGAGATGGTCAGGGAGGCGATCGCGAAAGACGGCATGAGCACGGCCACCGCGCCGAAGGAAAGGCCGGAAATGTTTTCGCGAACGAGGGTACCCCAATCGGCTTGGGGCGGTTGCACACCCAAGCCGAGAAAGCTAAGCCCGCTCAACAGCAGCACCACGAACACAAAGCGCAGGCCGAAATCGGCCATGACGGGTCCAATGATATTAGGCAGGATCTCCGAGCGGATAATATACAAGGTTCCCTCGCCTCGCGCCTTGGCGACCTCTACGTAGTCGAGCGTGTTAATCGTGACCGCCTGCGAGCGTGCGAGGCGATAAGCTCCTGCGAAGTAAAGCAACGCCAGGGTGCCGATCAACACGGGCATCGACGAGCCCAGGGCGGCGACGATAACGAGGCCGAACATGAGATGGGGAATCGCGTTGAGCGCGTCGAGCGCCCGGCTGACTGCCGCGTCGAAAATGCCCCCGATAGCCGCGCTGGCCATACCGAGAACCACCCCTGTGAGACAGGCCAGAGCGGTCGCAGCCAGCGATACCCCGAGCGTGTAGCGAGCGCCGTAAATGATACGGCTTAGCATGTCCCGGCCGAGATAGTCTGTTCCTAGTGGGAACTCACGGGAGATAGGACCGAATGCGTCGACGGAAACGATATCGCCGATCGGATGCGGAGCAAGCCAAGAACCGACTAAAGCGACGCTTGCCCAAAAGCCCAGGACCAGAATGCAGGCGATTTTGACGAGAGGAAGCCGGATTGGGCGGCGTACATTGGACGGGCCCTCCGCTACTGCAGACATATCATACTCCTGCTAAGATCGGCGAAGACGTGGATTGAATATAATCGCAAGGATGTCGGCGATGGTCACCAACATCAGATAGCTGAAGCTGAAGATCATCGCGCAGGCTTGGATGAGCGGCATATCCCGAGTGGAGACCGCATCGACCATCAACTTCGCGACGCCCGGATAGTTGAAGATCGTCTCGACGATGATTACGCCGCCAAGCAAATAGGACAGGCTCAATGCCACCGCGTTGGCTACAGGGCCGACGGTGTTTGGTAGGGCATGCTTGAGCACGATACCGGTCGGGCTGACGCCCTTCAGGGTTGCCATTTCGATATAAGGCGAACGCAAGGCCTCTATCACGACGGCCCGCGTCATACGAATCATCTGAGCGGAAATTACGAAGCTGAGCACCATCACCGGCATGGCAAACACCCGCAACAGGTCCGTAATCGAATGGATGTTGTTAAGCGAGGATAATGCCGGAAGCCAGTGCAAATGGACCGAAAAGACTAGGACGGCGACGGTTGCAGCGAGGAATTCTGGCACCGAGACGACGGAGATAGTCAGAGCACCTACAATGTAGTCATAGGGGGTGCCGCGCCAGATCGCCGCCGTGGTGCCGAGAAGCAACGCAATCGGGACCGAGACCAGCGCGGTGAAGCCGGCCAGCAGCAACGAATTGCCGAGGCGCGCGCCAAGCATATCCGAGATGGGAATGTTATTGACCAGCGATTGTCCGAGGTCGCCCACCATCAGGTTTTTGAGCCAGCTGAGGTAGCGTAGAACGGCTGGCTGATCGAGGTTCATCGCTTGACGCAAACCCTTGACCGCCTCCGGAGTAGCGTTTTGGCCCAGAACGATTTCGGCGACGTCGCCCGGCAGCATTTCCGTCGTTGCAAACACGATCATCGAGACGAACAGCATGGTGACCAGCATAACGCCGATACGATTTGCGACCAGCCATTTCAATGGGTTGCGCTCCATGTCAAAGTAGAGGCGAGACAGGCGGGATGCCAATCCCGCGTCATCGTTCTTCCGTCGACCTCCCTGTTCTCGGCGCGAGCGATGGTAAACTTTCTCCTGTAGGACCGAAGTCGAGTCAGAGCACCGGATAACCGCTCTGCTAATACGTAGGAAAATGCGGATTAGCCTTCGATCCAGACATGTTGCGGGAAGGCGTTACCCATGAGGTTTCCTGTCGGCATAGGCCTGAAGCCCTTCACCTTGGCATTATAGCCGTCGATGCCGGTGATGAAAGTGGGGATCGCCGTGCCGCAGTCACGGCTGACGATCTTTTGAATCTCGCCGTATATCTCCTTGCGCTGCATCTCATCCGTCATGCCGCGCGCTTCGGCCAGCAGCTTATCGAATCGTTCGTTCTTCCAACCCGATTCGTTGTTCGGGGATTCCGAGGCATAGAACTGGGAGAACATGACATCCGGAGACGGACGCGGGTTGATCGATCCGAAGGAGATTGGCGACCTCATCCAGTATTTCGACCAGTACCCATCGGACGGCATGCGGTTGATCTCGATATCAAGGCCGATCTTCTGCGCGGCCTGCTGAAGCAGGACAGCGATCTCGACCGATTGCTCTGCCGCGCTCGACGCGACAATCGGAATCTTGGTATTTAGCAGCCCGGCCTTGCTCAACAGCGACTTCGCCTGATCGGGGTCGAACTCGGGCGCCTTCAGATCCTGCGCGTAGTAGTGGCTGCTTGGCGGAATGGGCTGATCGTTGGCTATTTCTGCAAAGCCGCGGAAGACAGCCTGCTTGATCTTCTCGCGATCGAGCAGAAATTTGATGGCCTTGACAAAATCCGCGTTCTTACCGGGATCCGTGTCCACTCGCATGATCAAATTGGTGTACTGTCCCGCCACGGTCTTCAGAAGCTGGCAGCTAGCTGTAGTAAGCAGGTTAGCCGA
>CAVZGZ010000007.1:0-46611 GCA_963774775.1 uncultured Alphaproteobacteria bacterium | reverse complement strand
GAAGCGCCTGCTGAAGGATGCCAAGAAGCGCGGCAAGCAGCCAGATCAGCGCAGTCTTGAGGCGGCGAAGTATATCCTTCTGCTGACCTCGCTGCCGGTCGACGCCTTCCCGCCAACCGACATCCTCGCCCTCTATCGCTTTCGCTGGCAAATCGAGCTGGCGTTCAAAAGGTTCAAGAGCTTGGCCGGCCTCGACATGCTGCCGGCCAAGAAGCCTGAGCTCGCGCGAGCGTGGATCTACGCAAGGCTGATCGTCGCCATCATCGCCGAACAGATTGCCGGGCAAGTCCCGGACTCTTCCCCCTCTGGACCAGACAGCGCCACCCGCAACCCCATCGCGCTGGCGTCTCATGAAGATCGCCCTGGCCGCCATTTGCGCCGCCATTCGTGGACCACTCCGGTGGCAGACGCTCCGCAACATGTTCCTCCGAACCTGGCGGCATATCTGTGAGCCCCCACGAAGCCGTCGAAAACAATGCGACTATCTGAAAACTCGCTTAAGCTAGCGCCTATGAGGGCCGGGGTGGGGGTGCCTCCGCGAGTTACACTGCCCGAGTGGAGAGAGTTTCCCCCACCCGGCGCTTCGCGCCGACCTAAGAGCGAGCTTCGCTCGTCTCGACCCCCGCAAGCGGGAGAGGTGAAGGGAGCTCGCAGGAACAACCTGATTTAACAGATCTACGCCACCTGCTGCGCCGTTGGCTGTGCCGGCTCTGTTGGCTGCACGAGCTCTATTGGCTGCGACCGCTCGGCCAATTCCTTCGCCAGCGCGGTGGCGCCGACATAGTCGGTCTTGCCGGTGCCGAGCAACGGCACCGTGGCGACCACACGGATGATCGGCGGGCACCGCGAGTTCGGACGCGCCGACGGTCTTGGCCTGGCGCTGCATCGCGGAGCGCTCGGCGTCCTTCTGCGTGGTGAGCAGCACGATGCGCTCGCCCTTGCGCGGGTCGGGAATGGTGACCGCGACCGAGGTCGCCTGCGGCCACAGCGCTCGCGGCCATGCGCCTCGACCGCCGACAGCGAGACCATCTCGCCGGCGATCTTGGCGAAGCGCTTGGCGCGGCCCTTGATGGCGATGAAGCCCGCGGCGTCGATGCGTGACGATGTCGCCGGTGTCGTGCCAGCCGTCGACGAGCGGTTCGAGCACGCCGGGATTTTCGGCGCGCAGGTAGCCGAGCATCACGTTCGGTCCGCGCACCGAGAGACGGCCGCCCTCCTCGATGCCGGGGACGGGATCGAGGCGGGATTCCATCAGCGGCGACAGCCGTCCGACGGTGCCCGGACGATTCGCCATCGGCGTGTTCATCGCGAGCACCGGCGCGGTCTCGGTGACGCCGTAGCCTTCGAGGATGCGGATGCCGTAGCGCTCCATGTAGACCTGCCGCGTGCGGTCCTTCACCGCTTCCGCGCCGGCGAGCACGAGGCGCAGCGTGCGGAAATCATAGGCGTGCGCCGAGCGGGCGTAGCCGGCGAGGAAGGTGTCGGTGCCGAACAGGATGGTGGCGCCGGTCTGGTAGATCAGCTCCGGCACGATGCGGTAATGCAGCGGCGACGGATACATGAAGATCGGAATGCCCGCGAGCAGCGGCATCATCATGCCGCCGGTCAGGCCGAAGGAGTGGAACACCGGCAGCACGTTGAACACCTTGTCGTTGGCATTGGCATCGACCCGCGCCAGCGCCTGCGCCGCGTTGGCGAGGATGTTGCGGTGGGACAGCACGACGCCCTTGGGCGTGCCCTCCGAGCCCGAGGTGAACAGCACCACGGCCGGATCGTCGGCCTTGCGGGCGACGCGCGGCGCGGTGCCGGCGCGCAAGCCCGCGAGCTTGTCGGCGAACGAGATCGTGGCGCGGACGTCCTCGAGATAGACGACGCGCGCTTCGGGCGCGATCGCGGCGATCAGCTTGTCGAGCTTGCCCTTCTCGATGAAGGCTTTCGAGGTCAGCACGGTCTTGACCTGCGCCGCCTTCATCGCCGCGAGCACGTTGACCGGGCCGGCCGAGAAATTCAGCATCGCCGGCACGCGGCCGATGGTCTGCAGCGCGATGAACACGACGGCGACGCCGGCCGAATTCGGCAGCAGCACGCCGACATTCTCGCCGACGTCGGTGCCCTGGCTCGAGCTTGCGGCTCAAGCACCTGGGCGCCGAGGATCAGCTTGCGGTAGGTCAGCTTGGTGCCGAGCGCGTCCTCGATCATCAGGCTTGCCGGTATCGCGGTCGCGATAGGCATGGGCGAGGCCTTCGAACAGCGTCTGGTCGAGCATGGCGTTCTTGACCATGGCGTCGATCATGACGTCCTGCAGCGCGGCGCCGGCGGCGTTGCGGCGGGTCTTGCCCTTCAGCGACTGGTCGATCGGCAGTTTCACCGGCGGCAGGATCGAGATCGTCACCTTGGGGAACCAGGAACGCTTGATCTCGCCGTTCTTGAGATAGCAGAGATGCGAGCGCTGCGCGCCCTCGATGCGGACGGGCACGACGACCGCGTCGGCCTTGTCGGCGATCATCGCGGTGCCGTCATAGACCTTCATCAGCGAGCCGGAGACGGTGATGCGCCCTTCCGGGAAGATCACCACCGGCTCGCCGGCCGCGACCAGCTTGATCAGGTCGCGCGCGGCCAGCGGCTTGGTCGGGTCCATGGTGTAGTGCTTGATCATCTTGAGGAACGGCTTGGCCCACCACGCCTTGGAGATTCCGGTGTCGACCGCAAAGCTGGCGTCGATCGGCAGGATGGCGTGCAGCAGCGGACCGTCGATCAGGCTGACATGGTTGGGCGCGATCAGCATGCGGGTGCCGGCCGGCGGCAGGTTTTCCAGCCCGCGCACCTCGGTGCGGAACAGCGCGCGGAAGATCAACGCGCCGAAATCGCGCACGCCTTCCTTGCCCCATTTGCTCAGCACGAACCAGACCGACCCGAGGCTTGCGACCGCGAGGCCGAAGAAGATCCAGGAGATGGCAAGGCCAGCGGCCTGCAGCAGCGCGACGACCAGCGCGCCACCGACCATGAAGCCCGCCTGCAAAATATTGCCGGCGGCGATGATGCGTGCGCGCTCGGACGGCGCGGTCCAGGCCTGTACGGCGGCAAAGGACGGCACCACGAACAGGCCGCCGCCAAAGGCGAACAGGAAGAAGTCGAGGAGCATGTGCACGCCGGCGAACGAGGTCGCAAAGGCTGCCGCGGTCACATCCGTGCCCTGCGCCGCATGTCCGATCGCCCAGGCCAGGTCGAGCCCAATGATCCCCATCACGATGGCGCCGATCGGCACCAGCGCGAGGTTCGGACGGACGTGGCTGAGTTGGGCCGCGAACAGCGAGCCGGCGGCGATGCCGATGGCAAATACCGCCAGGCACAGCGTGACGACGCCCTCGGTGCCGCCGACGCTTTCCTTGATCAGCGCGGGCAGCAGCGACAGCACGATGGCGCCGACCATCCAGAACCACGACACGATCAGCATGCCGTCCCACAGCCGCGGCTCGGCATAGAGCGACTTCAGCAGACGAACGGTCGAGGTCCAGGGATTGGCGGTGATGGGCAAGATCGGGCGCGGATGGCTGCGTCACCGGAATGCGCGCGGCGAACGCCCAGGACAGCAGCGACAATCCGATCACGGCGGCGCAGATCCAGCCCATATGGGAAGCGCCGGCGACGAACAGGCCGCCCGCGATGGTGCCGATCAAGATAGCCATGAAGGTCGCGCCCTCGACCAGCGCGTTGCCGGTCGCAAGCTCAGCGACCGAGAGCTGGTCGGGCAGGATCGCGTATTTCACCGGGCCGAACAGCGCGGCGACGACACCGAACAGCGCCAGCGCCACGAACAGCAGCGGGATCGAGTGCATGAAGAAGCCGGCCGCGGCAAAGCAGGCGGCGAAGATCTCGAAGAATTTCAGCCGCCGCGCGACGACCGATTTGACGTATTTGTCGGCCATCTCGCCGCCGAGCGCCGACAGCACGAAGAACGGGAAGATGAAAACCGCGCCTGCGACCGTCACCAGCGAAGCGCCCTGCTCCGGCGCCGACGCCGTAAAGCAGCATGATGACCAGCGCATTCTTGAGCACGTTGTCGTTCAGCGCCGAGCAGAACTGAGCCCAGAACAGTGGGGCGAAGCGGCGGGACGACAGCAATTCCTTGATCATGACCGGTTCCTTGACTTTCGGCCGAACGGCCGCGGATGGGCTTTTGAAATCTGGCGTGTGGGTGAGGGAGAGGATGAGCGATGCGATCAGGACTGAACACCGTAATTGTTAGTATTATTGGTTGCTTAACGGTTCGATCCCGCCCGCATCAGCGGTTCGGAACTCGAGCAACCAACTACATCGAGAAATGTACGAGACCTTGCGCTGGATACGGAGCATTCGATGCAACGGCGCGGTTACGGGGGACATGGTGATCGGTTTATTTAGGATTCGATGAGAATTGCGCCGCATGCAATCGGCCGCCGCTCAGGTCAGCTCGCTGAGGGAGCCGAACAGCCATTTCGAGCACTTGCCACGCTTGGACGCGCCCTTTTGAGCGCGCCGTTCCAACCGCCGTCGTTCGAGCACACCGGCGACATCGCAGGCTTTCGCGATGCGCTCGATCGGCGCGGTGGCCAGGTGGACGATGGTGCGGCCAAAACCCTTGGCGAGTTCGATGGCGTCGTCAACGAAGGTCGTGGTGAGCTGGAAGGCGAGAGTTTGGGTCTGGGTTTGCATTTTGGCTTCCTCCGGGTTAATTTGAACAACGTTCACGTTAGTAGGATAAAAATGAACATTGTTCAAGAAGAATCTTTGCGGGATCGAAAAAAATCTCGGCGCCGCGCTGCTCCTGATCGAGATTGCGCGCGGCTTGATCGCTACTAAGGGTTTGAGATCATTGAAAGTTCGAGATGTCGCCGAAGCCGCCGACTGCTCGATCGGCAGCGTCTATAATGAGTTCGGGGATTTCGACGGCCTGATCCTGACGGTGAACCGGGAGACGGTGCAGGCGCTGACCGCCCGGCTGGTTGCGGTTCCAAAAAGCGATCCGCTCCGCCAGCTCCACGGGCTGGCCGAGACCTACCTCGCCTTCGCCAGCGAACACGCCAACCTGCTGCGCTCGCTGTTCGAACACCGGATGGAGAACGATCGCCCGTTTCCCGAGGACATCCTGCTGATGGTGATGGACGCGTTCGCGCTGATGCACGAGCCCCTGGTGCGGCTGTTGCCCGACCGCGATCCGGAGCACGTCGCACTGCTGGCGCGAATGATGTTCTCCGCGGTGCACGGCATCATCTCGCTTGGCCTCGAGGAGCGTATGGTCGCGGTCCCGCCCGAGAAATTACGTCAGCAGCTGGTGCAATTCGTCGATACGCATTTGGCAGGCTTAATGACCATTGCCTGACGCGCGACCGACGTCTCAGACGTGCGCCCGGAGGCGCGCAATCGCACCGGCCGTAATCTGCATGACCACGCCGACTGTCCATCCAACCATGATCGCGCTGGTCCAGAAGATGTGCGGCTCCGCGCGCAGCACAATCACGCCGACCGAGACAAAGGCTGATAGCGCCGCGAGAAAGGTACCGACCGCGCTGAGGAATTCCGCCGCGTCGATCTTGCCGCCGGAGGAATGATCATCCGATGCATGGAAGGTCTGAGGCGGCGTATCGATGCCGAGATAAAAGCCGACGGCGCCCCCAATCATCATGATGAGGAGAAAAGCCTGCGTCGTCAGCGCAGAGATGCTTGACCCCACATGAACGGCCACGAACAGGCCGCTGGCCGCGCCCGCCATCGCCAGCCCGAGGCGCTCCAGGACGTGGGCAAATCTTCTGACGCGGGACCGCATATTGGTCATCCATCGATTGCGTGGATGAGGCTAGGCCGTTTTACCGCGGCGCGAAAGCCAATCTTGTCGCAAAGCCCGCCTTGAGCGGGATCAAATATGCGAGAAAGGCAGGGATTGAGCCTGGCTTTCCGGGGAGCCGGGCTCCGATGAAAATGGATACGGCCGGGTCCGATCACACGATCCCGCGCCGCAACCCGCCGATGCCTCAACCTACAACGAGGAAGATCTCGTCAGCCGCCACCGCCGTGATCTGCGGATTCGGTCCCTACGGCTATATTGCAGGCATGGATGCGGTCGCGCAGATGAAGAAGCAGGGTTGATCGCCGCGTGTGCTTGGCGCAACAGCCGGGCCATTTGCCTCGACGCACTTTCTTCCTAATCGAGATCCTCTTCGGGAGAGTTTCGAATGTCCCGAACAATCAAGGCGAACACAAGCATCGAAGGCGTCCACGCGAGCAACGCTCCGATTATCATCGCTTGTGCCGTTGTCATGACAGCTCCTTGATGTCCCGATCACACCGACTCTTCCGAGAGCCAAGTATCCAGCCGGCTATCCAGCTTGGGACGCGGCACCACTGGACTATTTCCGGTCCGCGGTAGATGGCTCGGGACCTTTGTAGAGCCATCTCCAATAGGCCTTGTTGCGCTCCCACTGACGCCTGTAACTCTCGCGGCACTTGGCCGAGCAAAACTGCTCGAAGTGCCAGTTGCGTCGGGTTAACCCGATGGGACGCTCGCACTCCGGATTGCCGCAGCGATTTGTCATGATACGGCTTCCGCAATCGTCATCTGCATCAAGCGAATGAAGTTCTTCTGGCCTTCGCGAAGGCAGGCGCGTCCGCAATAATGCTGGCCTGCAGGTCGGCTTAGAGAGATAATTTTCGGATCTTCACTGTCACATTCGGAACAGCGTGGGCCTGTACGCACGGCGACCTCCTCCTGAGGAATTGCCATTCACCGATCGTAATGTGTTGCATTTTCTCGTCGTCGGACTACCGAGGGCGACAATGTCCCTGATCTCATTCCGCCCCCCTCGATAATTCAACTCGTCTAGATGTTTGGTGCGCTCATCCCTACGTATAACCCGCTCACAGCCCTTTACCGCTGCTGCCGCAGAGCCGCATCGAGGCAGTCGATCAAGGCTTCCCCGGCGAATGGCTTGGTCAGGAAAGCGATCGCTCCTGCCTTCATGGCGCTTACGCGAGCCTTCTCGACGGAAAAGGCCGTGATGAAAATGAACGGCAGACCGTACCCCTTGGAAATGAGATAGCTCTGTAACTCGAGACCGCTCATTGCCGGCATTTGAACGTCCGCAATGACACATGAGGTCTCGTTGCAGGTGAGGCGACCGCAGAAACTCCTCGGCTGAAGCGAAGGCATGGACGATGTATCCAAGCGATCTCACGAGATTGCAGGTCGCGGCGCGAACAGAACCATCGTCGTCAACGACTGCAATTACGGGTGGCTTGGACACCGGCCCTTCCTGGAACGCAAGCAGAGTGCCTCTTGCTGCAAGCTGCTCAACGGCAGAGTGCGTCGCAAATCAAGCGCAGGAAATCATACTTAGGTTTGCGGACCGCGAGCGGATCGATCAACCATCCGCCAGGGTCATTGCGGTGGCGCTGCGCGCTGTATTCCGAGCGTCTGGGCCATCTTCACGAGGTCGGCCAATGACTTCGCGCCCATTTTCTTCATGATGTGCCCGCGGTGTATCTTCACGGTAATCTCGGCAATTCCGATTTCGGCTGCCACCTGCTTGTTCATGAGCCCGGTCGTGACCAGCGCCAGTACCTCCTGTTCCCGGGCAGTCAGGGTCATCAGGCGCGCGTGCAAGTCCGAAAGGGCCCTTGCCTCATTGCGGCTATTTCGGTCGCGTGCGATTGCCGTCGTCACGGCATCCAGCATGTCCTGATCGCGGAATGGCTTGGTCAGAAAGTCGACCGCTCCGGCCTTCATCGCCCGGACCGTCATCGGGATATCGCCGTGACCTGTCATGAAGATGATCGGAATGTGGATGCCTGCCTTGGCAAGGTCGAGCTGGAAGTCGAGACCGCTCAGTCGAGGCAATCTGATGTCAAGTATGAGACAGCTGGCAACATCCGGAAGCTTGCTCTGCAGAAACTCGGGAGCCGAGCCGAACACCTCGACCCGCAGGCCCACCGAGCGGAACAGGTTCCTGAGCGCCTCGCGCACTGACGCGTCATCGTCGACAACGTAGACGATCGGCTCCTCTCCGCTTGCAATGTTGCGAGGTGATGTCTGGTGGCCGATCACGGCGTGTTGTCCTCTCGGTGCAGTGGCAGGCTGAATTGAAACGTCGCACCGGGTCCGACATTGCAGCAGGCCGACAGTCGCCCGCGGTGGGATTCGACGATCGACCGGCAGATCGACAGGCCCATGCCCATGCCGCCCGGCTTGGTGGTGAAGAAGGCGTCGAACAGCCCGTCGGCGGTCTCGGCGGTTAATCCGACACCGCAGTCTCTTACCGTGACCAGAATTTGATCGGCTTGCTCCCGGTGCGTCCGGATTATCAGTTCACGCGGTCGGTTCGTGACCGATTGCATCGCTTCAATGCCGTTGATCACGAGATTGAGGATGACTTGTTGCAGTTGGATCCGGTCGCCGAGGACCAGGCCCAGGTCTGGGGCGAGTTCCATCCGCAGCGACATCTGCTGGCTGTACAGTTCGCGTTGCAGCAGAGTGATCACCTCGTTGACGACTTGATTGATGTCGAGCGGCATTTCTGATCGGCGGTCTTGTTGACCAGCGCACGAACGCGCTGGATCACTTCACCCGCTCGATTGCCGTCGTTGACAATCGATTGCAACGCACTGCGGACTTCCTTCAGATCTGGGGTTTCGCGGTCGAGCCAGCGCAGGGAGGCCGCGGCGTTGGCGACGACGGCAGCGAGCGGCTGATTCACCTCGTGGGCGATCGACGCGGCGAGCTCGCCAAGAGCGGTCACGCGCGTGACATGCGCAAGCTCTGCCTGTGCCTCATGCAGTTTCTCCTCCGCTCGCTTGCGAGCAGTGATATCGGTCACCGCTCCTACAAACTCGATGCCGCCAGATGCATCCGTTACGGCATGCGCCGTCGCATGGACATATTTGATCGAGCCGTCCGGCATCAGCAGTCGATAGCCGTGATCGAAATCCTTGCCGTCGCCGGAGGCGCGATCGATGGTCTGTTGCGCACCCGCACGATCGTCGGGGTGAATGCGTTGGACGACCGTGCTGATCGTGACGGAAGGCGCCTTGTCGTAGCCAAATATTCTGAACGTTTCCTCCGACCAAACGATTTCGCCGGTAGCGACGCGCCAGCCGAAACTCCCAGTGCGGCTCAATCGCTGCGCTTCAGCCAGGTATGTCTCGCTCTGCCGCAGGGCATCTTCAGCTGCCCTGCGCTCGGTGATGTCCTCGCATGCGATCAGCACGATCAACCGCCTATCCAGCCGTCGCACGGCCTTGGCGTTTTCACGAACCCAAAGCGCTGAACCATCCTTACGGACCTTTCGGATTTCCCAACTGTGCGTTTCGCCGATATTTCGCTGGCAAACGGCAACACTCTTCCGGACCTGCTCCCGGTCTTCTTCAAAGAAGACTTTCAGCACGGATTGCCCGAGCAATTCGCTGACCAAATAGCCGAGTTGCGCGGCACCGAACGAATTGACCGACAGGATGCTGCCGTCCGCGTCGACCATGAAGTACATGACGGGGTTGTGCTCGAAGACCTCCTTCCACTGCGCCTCGCTCTCGCGCAGGGCTTCGGTCGCGCGTTGTACAGCCCTTGTTCGGCTGTCGAGCTCGGCTTCCATTTGCCTGCGGGTACTCCCGACCAGGTGCACCATGATCAATGCGGCAAGAAACAAGGCGATGAGCAGAGCGACGGCAATCAAATGGTCAGCGACATCAGGTGCGGGGCCGAGCACGAGCCAGATGCAAGCTGCCGCCAGCCACGCCAGCGCCATGCCGCCGAGAAGCGCTTGCTCGGCGGAGCGCCGGGATTTCAGTTTCTGGTTACGCATCGCAGCACTAAGCGTTCGGCCATCCGGGCCCACGCTGGGTCGCCTGGTGATCGTCACCCTCAGCGGCGACAGCGTCGCCCATCCCAATAGGTTACATCTTAGCAGCTTTTCAGGCTCCGACGGACATGGTGCACCGCGATATGCACGGCGAAGCGCCCCGGCAAAATCGACCCTAAACCTTAGTATGCTCTTCTCAACCCAATGTAACGGGGACATCAACCTCTGTTCAATGGTCGGACCTATCCCGCCGCTATTACACTTGCTGGGTGACCGAACGGCAGCAGGGCTATCTGGAATTGCCGTGCGGGAAGGCTTGCGCGCGATCCTTCGGCCGGTAACGGGCCGCCGCTGCCGAAATTGTTGCTGTGTTCCGACCCGCTTGCTTAACGAACGCCGCCTTGTTCGACCACGATCTGGGGATTGATATGTCAAAGCCACGCCTGCAATTGGTCCATAGCTCGAACGGCATCCGACCGAAAGCAGGGGATCCGCAGGGCGGCCACGGCTTCCGGCCTCTGGTTATTCCCGGGGGCGCGCGAACGAAATCCGCGCCGGGAGAGAGCGCATGGGAAGTTGCGTTTCAACTGATCGACTTCGGCATTTTGAACTATCTTGCCTTCCTGGAGGCGAGCACGATGGTTCTCAAGGCTCATAATCCGACCGCTCCCGTTCGCATTGAGATGCGAGACGGCAGGAGCTGATCCCGCCGTCGCACCATTCGCTCCTCACGCGGCGCGGCCGAATTCCGCGCCGAGATGCTTCAACCGCGGCAGTACCTCGTGCTTCAGCAGCCGTAGCGAATTGTGCCAGGCTTCAGCCTTGTGCTTGTAGTCGAAGCCGAATACCAGCAGCACGCCAAAACCGCCGACCTCGCGATAGATCTTCTCGATCTTCTCGGTCACCGTCGCGGGCGAGCCGACGATCCAATTGTGGCGGGCGCAATAGTCGACGGTGACGTCGGAGTCTGGCACGTCGGGCGCAGCCTTGAGATAGTCCTTGAAGCCGAAATGGCCGAGCAGCGGCAGGAAATATTCGCTCATCATCCGGCCCATCATGTCGCCGACAGAAAGCTTCCAGGCCTCCTCGTCGGTGTCGGCGACAAACACCTCGCGCACCAGCCGCCAATCCTGCCGGTTCGGCTTGCGGCCCGTTTTGGCGGCGCCGATCTCTACCGACTCCCAGTGGCTGCCGACATAGGCCGGATTGAGGTTGAGGCTCATCGGGATGAAGCCGCGCTCACCGGCGAGTTTCAGCGTGTCCGAACCTTTGCTCAAACCGGCCACGCCGATCGGCGGATGCGGCGCCTGCTTTGGCTTGATGTGGGGTTTGAGGAAATCGAACATCGTATCGGGCTTGTTCACCGTCCAGAACTTGCCCTTGTAGGTCCATGGCGCATCTTCGGCCCACATCTTCAAGATGATCTCCAGCGCCTCGCGGGTCATGTCGCGGTTCTGACCCGACATGCCGTCGACGTTGAACATCGCCCAGTCGGTCGGCACTCCGCTGGCAGCGACACCGAAATTGAGCCGGCCTTCCGAGAGATGATCGAGCATCGCGACGCGGTTGGCGAGTTCGGCCGGATGATGATAGGGCAGCAAAAAACCGCCGGGGCCGAGCCGGATATTCTTGGTCTGCAGGAACGCCTGCGCCAGCAGCAGATCCGGCGACGGGTGCGGCTCCCAAGGCGCGGTGTGGTGCTCGCCGATCCAGGCTTCCTGGTAGCCGAGTTCATCCAGCCATCGCAGCACCTGAAGGTCCCAGTCGTGACCCTCTTTCAACCCGCACTCCGGCGGATGCGAGGGCATCGCGAAATATCCGAGTTCCATGGGCTTTCCTCTCGCTTTTGTTTTTCAAACGCGTCTGTTGCGCGCAAGGGAAAGCATAGCATGCCGGGCGTGTGGCCGAGATATGACAAAACAGCCGGGCTGAAGGCCGCGCTGGCTACGCGACGCTTACTGATCCACCTTATCCCACAAGGGGAGAAGGGAACGAAAATGCCACGCTCTACCGCGCCCCGAACGTGGTCGGCGCCGAACAGCGCCTTTTGCGTCGAAGGTTGCGAGCGCCAATATTGCGGCGGGGCTTCGACCTGGCCGCCGAGTTCGGCGGCCGCGTGCCAGCCCCAGCGCGGGTCGTACAGCATGCCGCGGGCGAGCGCGACCATGTCGGCCTTGCCGGAAGCCACGATCTCCTCGGCCTGCTTCGCCTCCGTGATCAGGCCGATCGCCATGGTGGTGAGGCCGGTTGCTTCCTTCACCGCCTGGGCCAGCGGAACCTGATAGCCGGGACCGAGCGGAATTTTTTGCAGCGGCGAAACGCCGCCGGAGGAAACGTCGATCCAGTCGACGCCGCGCTTCTTCAGCTCCTTAGCGTATTCGATGGTCTGCACGATGTCCCAGCCGCCATCGACCCAGTCGGTCGCCGACACCTTGACCCCGACCGGCTTGTCGTGAGGGAACGCCGCGCGCACCGCGTCGAACACTTCCAGCGGATAGCGCATGCGGTTCTCGAGCGAGCCGCCATATCGATCGCTGCGCTTGTTGGAGATCGGCGACAGGAATTGATGCAAGAGATAGCCGTGCGCGCTATGCACCTCGATGGCGTCGATCCCGAGCCGATCGGCGCGCCTGGCGGCATCGACGAAGGCGTTGCGGATTCGCGCCAGACCCGCCGCGTCGAGCTCTGACGGCGCCGTCTCGCCCTCCTTGTGCGGCACCGCGGACGGTCCCACCGTCTGCCAGCCGCCTGCGGACAACGGGATCAACTGCCCGCCATCCCACGGCTTGTGGCTCGAGCCTTTGCGGCCGGCATGCGCAAGCTGCATCGCGACCGCGATTTTGGAGTGCTTGCGCACCGAGGCCAGGATTGGCTTCAGCGCGGCTTCGGTGGCGTCGTTCCAGAGGCCGAGGCAACCCGGCGTGATGCGCCCGATGGCTTCCACATGGGTGGCCTCGATGCAGAACATCGCCGCCCCCGACAGCGCCAGCGTGTTGATATGCGTGAAGTGCCAGTCATTGGCCTCGCCGCCCTCGGCCGAGTACTGGCACATCGGCGCCACCATGATGCGATTGGGAAGCTTGAGGCCGCGCAGCTCGATCGGGGAGAACAGGATGCTCATGCGGGGATTCCTGTAGCAGAGGAGAAACGGGTCACCTCTTGTGTAGTGAAGCGCTCCCTCCCCCTCAACCCCGCGCCGTTGCAACCCTCCCCTACGGTTACCGCTCGCGGAATTCTCCGACCCGGAGACCGACGATGCGATAGCGCTTACCTGAGACCAGCATGCAGTCCGCTTCGGCCGAGAATTCGACGAAGACCTCGGCCGTCGTCAAGCTTGTCCGTTTCTCTGCCATCGGATCCAACCGGTGCACAAAGTCGGCATCCTTGGTCAGCGCGTTCACTCCACCAGCGTGAACTGCAGCAGCAGGTTGCGCTGGATCAGCGAAAAATTGTCGTCGGAGATCATGGTCAGCACGGTGTCGCCTTCAGCCGTCACATGGGCGTCGATCCCCTCCATATTGTCGATCTCGTCGGCAAGATCGGCACTGAAGATGGCGGGGCCATCGACCAGCGCACCCGGCGCGACCTGCGCCAGCGCGATGCGGCGGATGCGGATGCCGATGCCGCCGAGCCAGGAAAACTTCCGCTCCAGGATCAGCAGGTCACCGGAGGACAGCAGCACCGCGTCGCTGATGTCGAAATTGTCGGTACGGCGGACGCTGAACTGGCCGGGGGTCTTGCCACCGACCAGGAACGCGATGAGGTTGCCGTTCGAATCGAGCCCGCGTTCGGAAAGCGCTATCAGCGTGCCGGCGAGCGGCAATTCCTTTGGCACCACGACCAGCGCCTCCAACCCCTTGTTGAACGGCAACTTGCGCGCCGCCGGCGGCAGCGGCACCACTTCGCCAACTGCGCGGGTGAAGCCTTTCGAGAAATCGTACCGCAGGACCTGGTTGACGCGCTCGAGGCCGACATAGACCAGCGAGCCATCCAGCGCGATCGATTCCGAATCGTACCAGCCGCGGCTGGTGATTGGCTTGCCGTCCGGCCCCAACAAGGGCGCGGCCTCGACATCGTCGAGCCCGATCATCTCGCGACCGCGATAGACGATGCGGCCGGTGAACCAGCTGCCCTTGTCCGAGATCGCGATGAAGCGTTCGCCCTTGGCATCGAGCCTTATCGCCGACAACCCGCCGAAGCCACGGAACGGCGACGTCAGGATCAGCCCACTGCGATATTCCAGCGAACCGAACCGCACATGCGAGCGATCGCGGGTATCGAACGACGGCAGCGGCCGGGCCTTCACCTCGATCGAAACAGGTGCAGTGACGAAGAATTCGTCCGGCTTGACCGGCTTCGGCGGCGGCTGGACCGCGGTTTGCGCGGGCGCGACGCGTGGAAACGCCACGGCCGAAATCCCCGCCGCCGAATATTCCAGAAAGCGGCGGCGGTTAAGGTTCGAACGCATCTCTCACGAGTGCAATCGGCGCGGCCGGCCGGTCGAGGCAGGCGCGGCACCGTGGGTCTCGCTGAAGAGTTCTGCGAGCTTTTCGGTGATGGCGCCGCCGAGTTCTTCGGCGTCGACGATGGTCACCGCGCGGCGGTAGTAGCGCGTCACGTCGTGGCCGATGCCGATCGCGATCAGTTCGACCGGCGAACGGGTCTCGATCTCCTCGATGATGTGGCGCAGATGCCGCTCGAGGTAATTGCCGGGATTGACCGACAGCGTGGAATCGTCGACCGGCGCGCCGTCGGAAATCATCATCAGGATGCGGCGCTGCTCGGGACGGCCGAGCAGGCGCTTGTGCGCCCAGTCCAGCGCCTCGCCGTCGATGTTTTCCTTCAGCAGCCCCTCGCGCATCATCAGCCCGAGATTTTTCCGCGCCCGGCGCCAGGGGGCGTCGGCGGATTTGTAGATGATGTGGCGCAGATCGTTCAGCCGCCCGGGATTGGCCGGCTTGCCGGCGGCAAGCCACGCCTCGCGCGATTGCCCGCCCTTCCAGGCGCGGGTGGTAAAACCCAGAATCTCGACCTTGACGCCGCAACGCTCCAGCGTGCGCGCCAAAATATCCGCACAGGTCGCCGCCACCGTGATCGGGCGGCCGCGCATCGAACCGGAATTGTCGAGCAGCAGCGTGACGACGGTATCGCGGAAGGTGGCTTCCTTCTCGTGCATGAAGGACAGCGGGTGATAGGGATCGGTGACGACGCGCGACAGCCGCGCCGGATCCAGGATGCCCTCTTCGAGATCGAACTCCCAGGCGCGGTTCTGCTGCGCCATCAAGCGGCGCTGCAGCCGGTTGGCGAGGCGGGCGACGATGCCCTGCAGATGCGCGAGCTGCTTGTCGAGGTAGCTGCGCAGCCGCTCCAGCTCGTCATGATCACAGAGATCTTCGGCCGCGATCACCTCGTCGAACTTCGGCGCGAAGGCGTGGTATTCCGGCCCGCGCGGCTCGTTGGCACCGCGGGAATTCGGCCGCGTCGCCTCGCCCGGCGTTTCGTCGTCACCGAGCTCGCCGTCGTCGAACGTGTCGCTGGTGGAGGCCTGCGCGCTTTCCATCGCGCTTTCCGACATTTCGTCGGTCGTCGCCTGCGCCTGGTCGGCGCTCATTTCCTGCGCGGCGTCTGAATTGGGCGAGCCTTCGGCACCGGACTGATCGCTCTCGCCGTCCTGATTCTCGTCCTGGTCCTCGTCGTCATCGGCGTCCGCATTGCGCTCGTCGCCGAGATCGAGCGCCGACAGCAGATCGTGCACGAGGTCGCCGAACTTGGCCTGGTCCTCGGTGACGCGACTCAACTGATCGAGCCGCGTGCCGATCTTTTCTTCCAGCGCCGGCCGCCAGAGGTCGACCATCTTCTTCGCGGCCGCCGGCGGCGCCAATCCGGTGAGGCGCTCGCGCACCAGCATCGCCAGTGCATCAGACAACGGCGCATCGGCGCGGTCGGTGATCTCGTCATACTTGCCGCGATGGAAATGATCGTCGAGCATCGCGGTGAGGTTTTTCGCAACGCCCGACATCCGCCGCGAGCCGATCGCCTCGACGCGGGCCTGCTCGACCGCCTCGAACACGCCACGCGCCTGCGGATTGCCCGGCATCAGCTTGCGATGCACCTTTGGATCGTGGCAGGCGAGCTTCAGCGCGATCGAATCGGCATGGCCGCGCACGATCGCGGCATCCCGCTTGGTCATCTTCCGCGCCGGCTCCGGCAAGCGCGCCTTGCCCGGCGCAAGCCCGGGGCGTTCGGCGGCGAACGTCACTTCCAGTTCCGGCTTTCGCGCGATCGCGCGCAAGCATGACGTCACCGCGCGCTTGAACGGCTCGGTCGGCGCTTCCTTCGATCCGGTACGGAATTTCGAGTTGGACGTTGTCATAACCACCTCACCGCCGTCGTCCCTGCGAAAGCAGGGACCCATAACCACCAGCGGTCGTTATTTTCCGATCTCTAGCACCATCGTTCTACTGAAAGGCCGCGGCGTATGGGTCCCTGCTCCCGTGCGCAATTGCGCACCAGGCAGGACGACGCTCAGGATAGTGCGACGTTGACGGAAGACTCCGCCAGCTCCTGGTTGAAACAGCGCTGATAGAATTCAGCGACCAGCGGCCGTTCCAGCTCGTCGCATTTGTTGAGAAAGGTGACGCGGAAGGCAAAGCCGATGTCGGAGAAGATTTCGGCGTTTTCGGCCCAGGTGATCACCGTACGCGGGCTCATCACCGTCGACAGATCGCCATTGGCGAAGGCGTTGCGCGTCAGGTCCGCTAAACGCACCATCTTGTTGACGATGTCGCGGCCTTCCGTGGTGCGATAGTGATGCGCCTTGGCCAGCACGATTTCGACTTCCTCGTCATGGGCGAGGTAGTTCAGCGTGGTGACGATCGACCAGCGGTCCATCTGGCCCTGGTTGATCTGCTGGGTGCCGTGATAGAGGCCGGACGTATCGCCGAGGCCGACCGTGTTGGCGGTCGAGAACAGGCGGAACGACGGATGCGGCTTGATCACCTTGTTCTGGTCGAGCAGCGTCAGGCGGCCGGAGACTTCCAGCACGCGCTGGATCACGAACATCACGTCGGGACGGCCGGCGTCGTATTCGTCGAACACCAGCGCGATGTTGTGCTGCAGCGCCCAGGGCAAAATGCCGTCGCGGAATTCGGTGACCTGCTTGCCGTCCCTGACGACGATGGAATCCTTGCCGACCAGATCGATACGGCTGATGTGGCTGTCGAGGTTGACGCGCACGCAGGGCCAGTTCAGCCGCGCCGCAACCTGCTCGATATGAGTCGATTTGCCGGTGCCGTGATAGCCGGTGACCATCACGCGACGGTTGTGCGCGAAGCCGGCGAGGATCGCGAGCGTGGTGGCGCGATCGAAACGGTAATCCGAGTCGACGTCCGGCACATGCGGATCGACTTCGGAATAGGCGGGAACTTCGAGATCGCTGTCGATACCGAACACCTGCCGGACCGATACCTTCATGTCGGGTAAGCCGACGGGCTCCTGAGTTTTGGTCATGGCGGCGGTCGTCATCAATCCTCCGAGATCCCGGGCGCTCCCGAAACCAGATTTGGTGTATGGCTGCGGATGGGTGCTGTGATGAACCTAGCAGAGAGCGACGGCGGGCAGAAGCCCGCGGCTCAATCAAAGTTCCGTTGCTTTATCATCTAGATAGGAGCTGAACTCGATTTTTGGAGGGCTGCCCTGCGAATCACGCCGCGCTTTTACGTTGGCCGGCCGGCTCTCTCGCTGGCGAGCAGGCACTTTCCACCCTCTCGGGGAGTTGTTAGGTCTCAATCCCAAGCAAGCCCCCAAGCAAGACCAACGAGACGGGAACTTTGTGACTTCATTCCTCGACCCCCTGATTGCATTCGTCTCGGCCCATGCGTGGCTTGCCTATCTGACGCTATTCCTGGCCGCCCTGCTGGAAGCCGTCCCGGTGGTTGGCTCGCTGGTGCCGGGCTCGACCATCATTCTCGCGCTGAGCGCGCTGGTGCCGGGCGGCGAATTGAACCTCTGGGGCGTGCTGGCGGCTGCTGCGACGGGCGCCTTGATCGGCGACGGCTCGGCTTTCTGGGTCGGCCATCGCAGCCAGCGCGAAATCCTCTCAGCCTGGCCGCTGGCCAATTATCCGCGGGTGGTGGAACAGAGCGAGGCGTTCTTCAACCGTTGGGGCGCTTTGGCCGTGTTCTTTGCGCGCTTCGTGCCGCCGATCCGCGCCTTCGTGCCGATCACGGCGGGCGCGCTGGATATGCCGCCGATCCGATTCTATAGCGTCAACATTCCGGCGATCCTCGTCTGGGCGCCGGCGCACGTGCTGCCGGGCGTGCTGGCGGTTTCCGCGCTACATGAATATGCCGGGCTGCCGCATCACGAGCACGTCGGCAAGCATCTGTGGATGTTCGCGGTAATCGGCGGCGGTCTCATCGTAGCACTGGCGGTATGGACCATCCGCCGCCGTCACGGCGGTGGCGTGATCGAGCCGGCGAAGCGCGTCCCATAGCTTCAAAGGCCGCTCGACGCCCTGCCACGCGGCGCCGGACCGACATAACGTGCCCGCGGGCGAATCAGCTTGCCGTGCTGCAACTGTTCGCTCGCATGCGCGATCCATCCGACGCTGCGCGACATCGCAAACAGCGCCAGTTCGCTTCCCGCCGGCAGCCGCAAGACCTGCACCAGCACCGCCAGCGCATAGTCGATATTGACGAATTCGCCGGTTGCCTCCGCGATCCGCTCCGGAATTTCGCGGGTGAATTTCCGCGGGGCGCCGGCGCGCGCCAGCGCATCCAGCAGCGACTGCGCGCGCGGATCGCCGCGCTTGTAGACGCCGTGGCCGAATCCGGCAAACCGCTCGCCCAGTGCCACGCGCTCGCGAATGACCGGCGCTACGTCGTTGTCGACCAGCGTCTTGACCAGCCGCGAGGCGAGCACGCTGGCGCCGCCGTGCTTCGGGCCCTTCAGCGCGGCAAGCCCGGCGATGACGGCGTCATAAAGATTGAGACCGGTCGACGCCGCACAGCGCGCGGTGAAGGTGGAGGCGTTCAATTCGTGGTCGGCGAGCAGTACCAGCGCGCGGCGGATCAGGTCGGCGGCGTGCTTGTCGTCTGATACCCACACGCGCGCGATTTGCAGATGCAGCGGCTCTGCCGACGGCGGTGCATTGAGCATGGTCGCGACCAACAGCCGCAGGATGCGCGCGCCTACCATGGCGCGGCCGTCCACGGCGCGGGTGAAGGCGCGCGGATCGGCGCTGGCCGCGAGCGCCAGCACGGCGATCGCCCGGTCGATCGGCGCCGCGCGGCGCGCAGCCTCGGCAATCGCCTGCATTTCATCCGACACAAGCGGACAGTTGTCCGACGCAAACGGATCGACGCCGGTCACGTCCCACAGCAGCGTAGCGGCGTGCTCCAGCGTGTCCTTTTCGGCCAGATCGACGCAGTTCACTCCGCGATAGATCGGCCCGTCCTCGGTGATGGTGCAGATCGCCGAATCCATCACCGGCAAATCGGCGTCAAAGCTGCGCAGGCCACGCGGCTCGGGCGACGGCACCCGCCGCTCCTTCAAGCCCCTGATGTCCTCGGCCCGATAGCGATGGCTGCGCGAATCCGGCGACGGCTCGGAGCGGATCAGCCCACGGCTGACATAGGCGTAGAGCGTCGCCGGCGAGATCGCGAGTTCGGCAGAGGCTTCCCGGGCCGACAAATACAGCGCGTCGGATTTTTTCATATTGATTGATATAATCAAGATTGATCAATCTGTCGAGAGGGTCGATCTTTTGCAGGACAGCAAAGGAGTTCCATCATGAACATGCAGCTTTCCAAGACCCCGATTGGCCTCGACGGCGTTCCCGCCGCCGAAACCGTGCTGAGCCATGTCGACGGCGAACGCGGCGAACTCATCATCGCGGGCGAGCGCGTCGCCGACCTTGCAGAAAAATCGAGTTTCGAGGGCGTCACCGCGCGCCTCTGGAACGGCGCCACAGGGAAAGCGCTCAGCGAGGCCAATGTCCGCGCAAGTCTCGGCGCGGCCCGCGAGCGCGCCTTCGCGCGGCTGCCCGATCTGCTGCCGGCGACGCGCGGCATGTCTGTTGTCGACGGCTTTCGTGCCGCGATCGCAGGCCTTCGCGCGGAAAACGGGCTTGAGCACGAGGCCACGATTGTCGGCGCGTTTCCGGTGATCGCGGGCGCGCTGGTACAGCGCGCGAAAGGCGGTGATCCGATCGCGCCCGATCCGACCATCAGCCACGCCGCTGATACGCTGACGATGCTGCGTAGCCGCAAGCCTGAGCCACGCGAGGTCGCAGCCCTCGA
The DNA here is from genome assembly GCA_963774775.1 of uncultured Alphaproteobacteria bacterium. Taxonomy (GTDB): domain Bacteria; phylum Pseudomonadota; class Alphaproteobacteria; order Rhizobiales; family Xanthobacteraceae; genus Bradyrhizobium. The sequence goes on along the minus strand of CAVZGZ010000007.1, from coordinate 26,486 downwards.
TGCGTATTTCGTCACCGTGTGCGATCACGGCATGAATGCCTCGACATTCACGACGCGCGTGGTGGCTTCGACCCAGGCCGACCTGTTCGCCGCGGTCACCGCCGGCTATTGCGCGCTGACCGGACCACTGCACGGCGGCGCGCCCGAGCCGGTGCTGGAAATGCTCGACGCAATCGGAACCCGCGAACGCATCCAGCCGTGGGTCGACGATGCGCTTTCGCGCGGCGAACGGCTGATGGGGTTTGGCCACCGCGTCTATCGGGTGCGTGATCCCCGCGCCGATGTCTTGAAGGCTGCAATCGAACGGCTCGCCGCCGATGGCGCCGACCTGCCCTTCGCCGGCGAAGTCGAGGCCTATATCCGCGGGGCGCTGCGGCGGAAAAATCCGGACCGTCCGCTCGAGACCAATGTCGAGTTCTTCACCGCGATCCTGCTCGACGCGCTGGCCATTCCGCGGCAAGCGTTTACACCGATCTTCGCAGTCGCCCGTGCCGCCGGCTGGACCGCGCATGCGCGGGAGCAGCAGCGCGGTGGCCGGCTGATCCGGCCGAGTTCTGCCTACATCGGACCGATGCCTGGCGCGTTACGCGATTGACGTGCCTGTCTTGAGTGACGGCAGAGACATCATCTCCGCTGTCGTCCCTGAAGAGACTAGCTCGCGCCGCGCACCACCGTCTTCAGATAATTATACGCCTTGATGATTTCGATCAGGCGATCCTCGGTGGAGCGGTCGCCGCCATTGGCGTCGGGATGGTGCTGCTTCACCAGCGCCTTGTATTTGGCCTTCACCGTTTCCAGCGTCGCATCGGGCCCAAGTCCCATCACCTGCAGCGCCTTGCGCTCGGCGTTCATCACCTTGCGTGTCTCGGCCTTGGCTTCGCCCGCGCCACCCGGGCCCGGCCGCCAGCGGCCGCGGCCATTGAGTTCGGAGAACATATGGAACGGATCGGCGGCGCCTTCGAGATCGGCCTCGGCACCACCCTTGCCCTTCTTGGCGCTGGTGTTGGCGCCCATCTTCCAGGTCGGTCGATGGCCGGTCAGCGCATCCTTCTGGTAGCGCGCGACCGCATCGGCGTTCATGCCCTGAAAGAAATTGTAGGACTGGTTGTACTCGCGGACATGGTTGAGGCAGAAATGCCAGTATTCTTTGGAGTTCTCGCGGCCCTTGGGGGCGCGATGCGGGCCCTTGTTTGGGCACCCGGCCCATTCGCACATCGCGGATTCTTCCTGCGCGCGCGCCTGCTGCTTCGCGCTCAGCTTGTTGGGCTTGATGCGAATGGAGTCGAAGAATTTTGATGAATTGATCGGCATGACTGACTTTGACTACGCAATGCCCGAGGCTTCAAGTCTTGACATTGCGAATACCTCTGTTTCGGATGCGTCATTGACGAAAAGTTGTCGCAGACGTAATGCCGCTGCCATGAGCACCAAGGATATTATCATAAACAAGTTGCGTGAAGCTTTCTTGCCGGAAAGCCTCGACGTCACGGACGAATCACATCTGCATGAAGGCCATGCCGGCCACAGGCCGGGCGGCGAAACGCATTTCAGGGTATATATTGTATCACAGGCCTTCCAGGGGAAGAGCCGGGTCGAATGTCATCGCATGATTAACGCGACGTTGGCGACTGAGCTTGCAGGCTCGGTGCACGCGCTGGCGATTTCGGCGAAGGCGCCTGCGGAACTACGGGGCTGAGAATTCAGACTCCCGTCCGCGCGCAATCAAGATCGCGGCAGACGCGACGGCGGTTTTCCACTATCGTGGACGCCTGCGTAGGCGATGAACCCCATCCCGTTCGCACGAAGGCTGGGCTCACCCCAAGACATCGCCGCCGCTCGAAGGGGCAGACCGATGCTTCATTGGGCATATCTGCGATTGGCCGCTGCACTGATCGCTGTGTTCACCATTTGCGACACAGGCGAAGCCGCCGCGCAGGACATGCCGAGCCCGTTCGTACAGGAGGTTCTGGTCAAGAGCATATTGGTGTCGCTCAACGATGCCGTTGTATCAGACAACTTTACGGTGTTCCACGCCAGAATATCAAAGCCGTTCCGCGATCAGTTTCCGCCGGAGAAGCTGCGGGCGATCTTCAAGGATCTGATCGACAAGCACGCCGTGTTCGATGCGGTGGTCGCCAAGCCGATTGTCCCGGACGAGGACGCCAGGATCGATGAAAAGGGTGTGCTGCGGCTGAAGGGCCATTTCGAGACGACGCCCAAGCAGGTCAAGTACCAGCTCGGCTTCATCCCGTCCGATGGACAGTGGAAGCTGAGCGGCGTCACGATCGATATCGAATAACAGACGCGCGGCAAGTCGCCTCGCTCAGAACGCCGTCCCCGCCCGTTTCGGCTTCTTCTCGTCCACGTCCGCGGCTTCGCGCGGCACCGGGACGATGCGCAGCGCAGTGATGCGGTTGCGCTCACGGCGCAGTACGCGGAAACGGAAGCCATGGAAGGTGAAGCTCTGGCCGCGTTCGGGAATCGAGCGCGCTTCGTGGATCACCAGCCCTGCGATGGTGGTCGCTTCTTCGTCGGGCAGGTGCCAGTCCATCGCACGGTTGAGATCGCGGATCGGCACCGAACCGTCGACCACGACCGAACCATCCGGCTGGGCGCGCACGCCGGCCACCACCACGTCGTGCTCGTCGGAGATATCGCCGACAATCTCCTCCAGAATGTCCTCCAGCGTCACCATGCCTTCGACTTCGCCATATTCGTCGACGACGAGCGCGAAGTGGGTCTTGCGGCGGCGGAACGCCTTCAACTGTTCGGAGACCGGGCGCATTTCCGGCACGAACCAGGGCGGCAGCGCGATGGTGGAAACGTCGATCGCGGTGGTATCGCCGTCGGAGGCGCGGATCGCGCGCAGCAGATCCTTGGCATGCAGCACGCCGATGATGTTTTCAGGCTTCTCGCGCCATAGGGGAATGCGGGTGTATTCGGTGGCCAGCACCTCGCGCACCAGCTCTTCCGGGGGCAGATCGGCGTTGATCATCACCATTTCGGTGCGATGGACCATGACGTCGGAAACCTGCAGCTCGCGCAAGTCCAACAAGCCGCCGAACATGTCGCGGTCCTGCTTTTCGACGTTGCCTTCATGATGCAGAAGATCGACCGCGCCGCGCAACCGCTCGGTCGGCGACAGCAGCGGCTGATGGGCGCCGATCTTGACGCCCAGCATCCAGATCAGGACCCGCACGATCGCCTCGACGACGGCGAGCAGCGGCCCAAGCAGGTACAGCATCAGCCGCATCGGGCGCGCGACCAGGAGCGACACCCGGTCCGGCGCGTTGATGGCAATGGTCTTCGGCAGAACCTCGGCAAAGATCACGACCAACACCGTCATCAAGCCGGTGGCATAGAGCACGCCGACTTCCCCGAACCAGGCCGTGAAGATGCCGGTCGCGAGTGCCGACGCGCCGATATTGGCGATGTTGTTGCCGAGCAGCAGCGCGCCGATCAGCCGCTCGCGCATCGAGATCAGGCTGGAGACCACGCCGGCCTCGCGATTGCCCTGCTTGGACAGCCGCAGCATGCTGGCGCGCGAAGCGCCCGTCAGCGCGGTTTCGCTCGCCGCGAAGAACGCGGAGACCAGGAGGCAGCCGACAACGATGGAGAAGGTGATCCAGTTCACGTCAGATCATCCGGATAGTGTTTACGCCTTGATCAGCTCAAGTCTTGACAGGTTTAAGTCTTGAAAAGCTTAAGCCTTGATAAGTTCAGGTCTTGATAGGTCTAGCTCTTGGCCAGTTTGGCTTTCAGAAAATCGCGGACCAAAGACGGCTCGACATTGTTCGCGATCACCGCGCGGCCGACGGCTTCGAGCAGGATGAAGGTCAGCTTGCCACGCTTGACCTTCTTGTCCTGCGCCATCAGCGCCATCAGAGCGTCGGCGTCAGCAAGGCCTTCCTGGGTAAAGCCGGCGATATCCTGCAAATGGGTCGGAAGGCCTGCCGCGGCAAGGTGACGCTGGATGCGATCGGCATCGCCTGGCGAGATCATGCCGAGTTGAAGCGGAAAACTCCGCCGCCAGCACCATGCCGACCGAGACGCCCTCGCCGTGGAACAGCCGGTCGGAAAATCCGGTTGCAGCCTCCAGCGCGTGCCCAAAGGTGTGGCCGAGATTGAGCAGCGCGCGCTCACCGGTTTCGCGTTCGTCGCGGGAGACGATCGCGGCCTTGGCGCGGCAGGAAGTGGCGATGGCGTGTTCGCGCGCCGCACCTCCTGAAAAAATATCGGCGGCATTGGCCTCGAGCCAGGTGAAGAAAGCCTCGTCGCCCAGAATGCCGTATTTGGCGACTTCGGCGTAGCCGGCACGGAACTGGCGCGGCGACAGCGTATCCAGCACCGAGGTGTCGGCGATAACCAGCACCGGCTGATGGAACGCGCCGAGCAGATTCTTGCCCTGCGGCGAGTTGATGCCGGTCTTGCCGCCGACGGACGAATCCACCTGCGCCAGCAGCGAAGTCGGCACCTGCACGAAGTCGACACCACGGCGCAGGATTGCCGCGGCAAAGCCGGCGAGATCGCCGACCACGCCGCCGCCGAGCGCGATCACCAAATCGTTGCGCTCGATCCTGGCAGCGATCAGCGCCTCGCTGACCTTCTCGAGTCCGGCATAGGTCTTGGAGCCCTCGCCTTCCTCGACGATGATGCGCGAGGTCGCGATGCCCGCCGCCGACAGCGAGGCCTCGGTCTGCTCCAGCCAGTGTTTGGCGACGGTGCGGTCGGTCACAATGGCTGTGCGCGCGCCCGGGCGCAGCGCCGCAACGCGGGAACCCAGCGACGGCAGCACGTCGCGGCCAATGATGATGTCATAGGTACGATCGCCGAGCGCGACGTCGACGGTGATGGGATCGGAATGTCGCAATGGCGCGGTCATGGCGTGGTGCTGAATCCGTCAATGATTTGGTCAACAGTTTCCTGGATAGCCACACCACCGCCGCACAGGCGGACGTGCAAGGCCGCGATACATTCGTCGACGATCCGGTCGTGCGGCACGTCGCGCGAGGCAATCGTCAGGTCGGCGTTTTGATAGACCGGCTCGCGCTGTTCGAGCAGGCGGCTCACGGTCGCCTCGGGGTTTTCGGTCTGCAGCAGTGGCCGGTCGGCGCGGCGCCGCACCCGGCGCATGATGATCTCGGCATCCGCCTTCAGCCAGATCGAGACCGCCTTCTCGCGGATACGGTCGCGGGTCTCCTCGCGCATGAAGGCGCCGCCGCCGGTCGCGACCACGGCTGGGCCGTTGTCGAGCAGCCGCGCGATCACCCGCGCTTCGCCGTTCCTGAAATAGGCCTCGCCATGGGTTTCAAAAATATCCGGGATCGACATCGAGGCCGCCGCCTCGATCTCGGTATCGGCATCCGAGAACGGCAGGTGCAGCCGCGCCGCCAGTCGGCGGCCGATGGTGGACTTGCCGGCGCCCATCATGCCCACCAGCACGATCGACCGCGGCCCCAAGGCGGCCGTGATTTCGGCCTCCAGGGTCGGGCTCGCGTGCGTCGGTAAGGCTGCCTCTGACATCAAAAAGCTCTGTTCGGCACGGATTGCCGCATTCTGCGCCACCTATACTACCCCCGGCGATACCACTGCCAGAGCCACTTGCAACGGCTAAGGGAACATGTTGGATGATTCCGATGGTTAATTCGCTGCCCGAGCCGCCGACATGCCCAGTCTGTTCCGCTTCCTGACGGCCGTCGCCGTGATCTTTGGGATCGGCTACGGCATCGTTTTCGCGCTGGCGAATTTCGTGAACCCGAAACCGCGGGAAATGACCGTGACCATCCCGCCGGATAAGTTCCTCAAGAAATAGGCGCTATGATTCCGCCATGCGCTCTGGAAAATCAGATGCCGGGCTGATCAGCCTGTTCCTTGACATGCTCGCCGCCGAACAAGGCGCGGGCAGCAATACGCTTGACGCCTACCGCCGGGATCTCGTGGATTTTTCCGAGTTCCTCGCCCGCGCCGGCAACGATTTCACCGGCGCCGAAACCCAGGCGCTGCGGGACTATCTGGCCGATCTCGACGGGCGCGGCTTCAAATCCTCCAGCGTGGCGCGGCGCCTGTCGGCGATGCGGCATCTGTTCCGTTTCCTCCTGAACGAGCGGATCCGCAGCGACGATCCCGCGGCGATCCTGTCGGGTCCGAAGCGCGGCCGCGGCCTGCCGAAGGTGCTGTCGATCTCGGACGTCGATCGCATGCTGACGCGGGCCAAGGAGTTGACGGAAACGGACGCCTCGCCTGCGCAACGGCTTCGTGCGCTGCGGCTCTATTGCCTGCTGGAAGTGCTCTACGCCACCGGCTTGCGCGTCTCCGAACTGGTGTCGCTGCCGCTGTCGGCGGCGCGTCGTGATGCCCGGATGATCGTGGTGCGCGGCAAGGGCAACAAGGAGCGGCTGGTGCCGTTGAACGAGGCATCGCGGCAGGCGATGGCCGATTATCTGGCCGCGATGGAAGTGTTGAAGCCCGAGAAGAAGAAGGCCGCGCCGTCCAAATGGCTGTTTCCCTCGTTCGGCGAAAGCGGTCATCTGACGCGGCAGCATTTCGCCCGCGACCTGAAGGAACTTGCGGCCGCATCCGGTCTGCCGCCTCGGCTGGTGTCCCCGCACGTGCTGCGTCACGCCTTTGCCAGCCATTTGCTGCACAACGGCGCCGATCTGCGCATCGTGCAGACGCTGCTCGGCCACACCGACATTTCGACCACGCAAATCTACACCCACGTGGTCGAGGAACGGCTCAAGAGCCTGGTCCGCGACCTGCATCCGCTGGCAGAGAAACCGTAACCTGGGCTGCGATCCGTGGGCTCGATCAGGGCTGCGAAAGTGTTGCATCTGCGGGCGGAAACGCAAGCGCCACCTTGACTTCGGCGGCTTCTCCGCAGAAAGAGCCGTCACCCGCCCTGCGACCCTCGACGGGCATTCGACCAGAATGCGCGCTAAACCACTGAAGGCACGACGCTTCTCTGCCCAAACCGAAACCGCTTCGCCCGCACCCAGTTCCTCCCTATATTGGTTTGATGCCGGATCAAATGCGCAGCTATCTCGACTTCGAAAAGCCCGTCGCCGAACTCGAATCCAAGATCGACGAGTTGCGGACGCTCGCAGCAAGCGGCAGCGACATCGGCGACGAGATCGCGCGGATCGAGGACAAGGCGGCGCAGGCGCTGGCCGAGCTCTACGCCAATCTCACGCCGTGGCAGAAGACGCTGGTGGCGCGGCATCCGCAGCGCCCGCACTTCACCGATTTCGTCGACGCGCTGATGACCGAATTCACGCCGATGGCGGGCGACCGCAAGTTCGGCGATGACGAAGCGCTGATGGGCGGCTTTGGCCGCTTCCGCGGCGAGAGCATCTGCGTGATCGGCCAGGAGAAGGGCGCCACCACCGATAGCCGCATCAAGCATAATTTCGGCATGGCGCGGCCCGAAGGCTACCGCAAGGCCGTGCGGCTGATGGAAATGGCCGACCGCTTCGGCATCCCCGTGCTGTCGATCGTCGATTCCGCCGGTGCCTATCCCGGCATCGGCGCCGAGGAACGCGGCCAGGCCGAGGCCATCGCCCGCTCGACCGATGCCTGCCTGTCGCTCGGCGTGCCCAATGTCGCGATCATCACCGGCGAGGGCATGTCGGGCGGCGCGATCGCCATCACCACCACCAACCGCGTGCTGATGTTCGAGCACGCCATCTACAGCGTGATCTCGCCGGAAGCGGCATCCTCGATCCTGTGGCGCGACGGCACCAAGGCCCAGGAGGCCGCCAACAGCATGAAGATCACGGCGCAGGACATGCTGCGCTTCGGCGTGATCGACCAGATCCTGAAGGAGCCCACCGGCGGCGCCCACCGCGATGCGGACGCGATGATTGCGAGCACCGGCGATGCCGTCGCCCAGGCCTTCAACGACCTGCGTAATCTTGATTCGGACGCGATTCGCAAGCAGCGGCGGCAGAAGTTTCTCGATATCGGCCGGAAGCTCGGCTAGATCGGCCCAAAATCGGCCGGATTTTTCTCGAAATCGGCCATTTTGGCCGCAATTAGGCCCAGACACCGGTCTTTAACCTCTATTGACCATGCCTATCATGGAGCCTTCCGCTGCGCCCCGGTCGGGTTGCGGGCGGGGGTGCCAAAGGCTAATATTTTACACAATGGCTTCAGGGCTTGAACGCTATACTTGGGGTGCGTGAAATGCCCGGTGGGTGTGGAGCTTAGACTTGATAATTCGCTCGCTGGTCCGCGCGCTTTTGATCTCGGCCGCCCTTGCGGCCGGTGTGCTGCTGAGCGGCTGCAATAGCGACGACGTTTCGCTCGCCACCAACGCCAAGGCCAACCAGCCGGTCCCGCCGAAGCTTCTCGCCGCGATGGTCGAGAAGGACATGGATCTGCAGTCGCCGATCCTGGTCCGCCTGTTCAAGGAAGAGGCCGAGCTCGAGGTCTGGAAGCAGGATCGCTCTGGCCGGTTTGCGCTGCTCAAGACGTATCCGATCTGCCGCTGGTCCGGCGACCTCGGCCCCAAGGTCCGCGAGGGCGACCGCCAGGCACCGGAAGGCTTCTATTCGATCACGCCGGGGCTCATGAACCCGCAATCGGCCTATTACCTCTCGTTCAACACCGGCTATCCGAACGCCTATGACCGCTCGCTGGGCCACACCGGTTCGCAGCTGATGGTGCATGGCGACTGCTCCTCGCGCGGCTGCTACGCCATGACCGACGAGCAGATCGCGGAAATCTATTCGCTCGGCCGTGAGTCCTTCTTCGGCGGCCAGAAGGCATTCCAGCTGCAGGCCTACCCGTTCAAGATGACGCCGGTGAACATGGCCAAGCACCGCAACAACCCGAACATGCCGTTCTGGCGCATGATCAAGGAAGGCTGGGACCATTTCGAGACCACGCGGCAGGAGCCGAAGGTCGATTTCTGCGAGAAGAAATACGTGTTCGACGCAGCGAAGGCGCCGAATGCGACCCGCGATCCGGTGTTCGACGCATCCGCCAAGTGCCCGGTCTATGTGATCCCCGACGAGATCGCCGACGCCGTGCGCCAGAAGCAGCAGGAAGAAGCCGCCGAGACCGCCAAGCTGATTTCCAAGGGGACGCCGGTGGCGCGCCTCAATACCGGTATCGACGGCGGCATGAACAAGATCTTCGCCGCCAAGATTCCGGAAGGTAACACCGGTCTCTCCGAAGGCGGCGACAGCCAGAGCCTGCAGACGTTGGCGCTGGCCCGCGCGCCCGGCACCATCCCCGGCACCGTCAATCCGCCGCGACCGAATCTCGCGGTGCAGCCGCAGGCGGAAGAGCCAGTGGTTGCGGTGGCGACCACGGCAACGACGACGCCGACCCGCGTCGCCGCAGCTCAGCCTGCTGAACAGCCCGGTTTCTTCTCCAGCCTCGCCCGCAAGGTGGGCCTCGGCGGTACCGCTGATGCGACGCCAGCAAGCGCGCCGCCGCCCGTCGCGAAGCCGAAGGTGGCCGAAGCCAAGCCGCAGTCGGTTGTCCGCGTGGCGCCCAAGCCTGAGGCCAAACAGGCTGAGACCAAGCAGGCTGCAGCCAAGCCGGCGTTGAAGCCCTCGGTCACGGATGCGGCGGCGGCTCCCGCTGCCGCCACCACGAGCACGCAGGTGGCCGGTTCGGCGCCTATCGTGTCGCCGAACTCGTTCGACAGCCGCTTCGGAGCGATGAAGTAAGCGCGGCTCGCCGCTTTCAGCCCACAGCCTCAACCGACATCGCGACAACCTTCCCGTCGTCATCACCCGCGAAAGCGGGTGATCCAGTATTCCAGAGCCGTCGATGCTTGAACCGAGAGGCCGCGGCGTACTGGATCGCCCGCTTTCGCGGGCGATGACAGCGGACATTGTGGCAAGCTCCTTCCGCGTCATTGCGAGCGCAGCGAAGCAATCGACGTCTCAGCAAGTGGAGAGATGGATTGCTTCGCTTCGCTCGCAATGACGTGGTGAGGTTCTCATTCGAGTTTCAATCAGCTGAGGATACACGTCCGCATTCTCGCGGCATGATCCGTCCCGAGGTTGAGCATCGTTTCACCCTCCTCGAAAACAGAGGGCGCAGGGAAGACCGGGTGCGCGCTGCACCCGCGGTCTCGTGTGCAAACTGCACATAGAAAAACGCACACGAGCATACAGGTTCAGCGGAAACACTCCGGCCTTCCCCGCGCAATGGTTTTACGGCTTATAACGCGCTCTCCCCGGTGACCGGCTTTCTTGCCACCGTCGCCCCGCGGATAAATCCACGAAGCTTGACGCCAGCATCGGGGCGTCAGAACCACACGACTTCGCCGTACGCATCACGCACCGTTCGTCAAAGGCGCATCCGCGTCCACCGCATCCCACCGCAACGTTCGTGACGATCGCGAGCCGCCCCTCATTCGGGTGAGACGGGCAGAGTTAAGCCACTGATTTGCCCGACGAGGGAAGCGGCATATATCTTCGACAGGGACTGGACGACCCAAATCACGTTGATCGGCATCAGGAATTTAAGATTTTCGCGCCGCGTTCTAAGCCGTCTCTATCCGCTCTTTCCGGCGGGCGGCGTCTATCGCGGCATTGGCGCCGGGATGGCGGACCTGATTTTCCCGGTAATGGTCGCCGTTTCCGATGGGTCAGGCACCCATTCCATTTGAAGCCACGCATATCGCCAGAAACGTTGCCATTATGGCACATTGGCTCAAGAGAGAACTGGCTAAGTTGAGTTTGGAAACGTTCATCGGGTACCCAGCTGGGCCGAGCCAGCAGTGGGTTTGAAGCACAGGATATTGGCGAAGCCTGGCAGTCCGCACGTATCCCGAGGGGGCAACATGAGCGGCCTCGACAAAGTCCCGGGATGCGGCGTGTCGTCTTCTATGTCGAAGCAGATTCTGCATCGGAGGGAAGTTGCCAGAAGGATTATCGTTGCGGGTTGGATCGGAACTTGCGTTGGTGCAGTTGGTGTGGCCACGGAATCCAAAGCGCAACAACTTCTGCCGACTGACCGCCAGGAGATTGCAGATCAGGAGCGCCTGTCCTGGACCCTGCAAAAGTTTCCTCCCCAGCCTTACATGAACGAGATCTATTGGCAGTATTCCAAGGATACCCCGGCGTTCTTTCGTGAATTGCTGCTGCAATACGTGGTCCGAACGTATGATTTAACCCGCGACAATTCTGATGGATCGAAGTCGCAAGGCTGGGCAGCCGGTGGCTGGTTGGCGTTTCGATCGGGACTTATCGGTGACATGTTCGGGGTGCATCTAGCCGGCTATACCTCGCAACCGATTTTCGCTCCGGCCGATGAAGGCGGTACAAAACTGCTGGCTCCCGGCCAAAACTCGATTGGTGTGCTTGGGCAAGTCTATGGGCGAGTGCAAATCGGCGACCAGGAGATTCGCGGCGGCCGCCAATTGGTAGACACGCCCCTCATCAATCCGCAAGACAATCGCATGGTGCCAAATACGTTTGAAGGCGCCACGCTGGTTTCGCTGCCGGACAAGGATCGGAACTACGACTACTCGGTGGGTTATCTCTGGACAATGAAACAGCGTGACTCGAACGACTTCATTCCGATGTCGGATGCCCTGGCAGGCACCGATGTCTTCAATCACGGCGCAGCCTTCGGAATGATCAAATACCGGCCGCTTTCAGGGCTCTCGCTTGTGGCTATGGACTACAACGTCCAGGACATGGTCAACACGGCCTTCGGCCAGGTTGAATACGATTTCAAGCAACCCAAGGGGGTTCCAAACTGGATCATCGGAGCGAATGTCATCGGTCAACAAAGCATCGGCGCAAACCTGCTCGCCGGCACTCCCTTCGAGACCTATCAGGCATCTGCGAAGGTGCAGATGGCGTACGCCGGATTTACCTTATTCGTCGCTGGTTCGATTACCGGCGATGAATCCAGTATATTTTCGCCATACGGCACCAAGCCGAACTACACCGACATGCAGCAGGCGTCATTCGACAACGCCAATGAAAAGGCTGTCGGTGCCAGCATCGCGTACGATTTCGGTTCGGCTGGTCTTTCCGGACTCAGCACAGGGGCATGGTATACGCAGGGCTGGGGCGCCATCAACACCAGCACCAACGTAGCAATCCCCGATCGAAGGGAACTGGACCTTTGGATACAATATCGTCCCACCGAAGGTCCGCTCAAGGGTTTTCGTTTCAAGACGCAATACGCGAACCTCTGGCAGCAAGGCAACGTGCGCGATACTCAACCGGAATTTCGTTTCATCGTTGACTATACCGTGCTCTTCCGCCCGCCGCCGCCCGCGGCAAATCCGTCCTTCGTAACAAAATAGAATCTCTGAGCGGGTCAATGCGTCGCTCGAGGCGATACCCCGGCCGACGGGCCACCAATGGCTCTAATCAAGCGCGTCGAAAGCCTCAAGCAAATCCACCTTCAGGCGACTGAGACGAGTGGTGGCACATCAAAAATGGTGGCGGGGGCGGGATTGCCGATGTCTCTTATGGGTGAATCGCGACGCTTTGATAGCGCGCCGCGCACTTCTGCACTTCCTCGATCAACGGACATCGCTGACCGGGTGCGTCAGGTCCGAAAAGTGGCCAGCTACGGACATGATGCCGCACCGCACGGGGAGTGTTGCGGGGGCTGGCGCGGTCCCTCAAGGCTCGCGACATCGCGATTGTGCTTGCGGGGCTGCATGATAACCTTCGAGAACTCTGACCCACTGTTGGCGCCGGACACCTGCTCTCAAGTTCAAGAAAGTGCCGCGAGCGGATGTCAAGTTGCCGAAACGCAACGGTGCTCGCAGCAAGTCGCTTAGTGCTTCTCTGAGAATCGTTCCGGAGGACTACCTTGACTGCGTTGCGGTACACCGTCGAGCAGAAAGCATGAAGTTATTTTTGATCCTATATGACGCGGTTGGCTTAGTTGCCGCTGTTTCACATCCGCTCCCGAACGAAGCCAAGTGTCGCAAAATGGCCACCGACATTTTTGTCTACTACAAGAACCATCCTGAGTTTCAAACGCTAAGCGCGAAATGTGAGCACCACGACAAGGCGCCTAAACTTACATCCACGATTGACGAACGTCGGCCGGACATAGATCACTTGGGTCGGCCTCGATAGTTTTCACTCGGGCCATCGGCATCACGCGAAGTGTTACGGAAGTGTTACGGTGACAGTGCATTTAACTTCCGCGTTTGTGACGGCGTAACCAGTGTCTACTTCGCGCGCGGTTCCGCTGACCAAGGAGTTCAGATTTGTCCTTCCCTGAGATCCTGCTTGCGGGGTTATAATGGCGGAGCGGCCTCCTTCGGAACCCCTCTCCATTGGATTGCAGCAGGACTTACCGGTATGCGTGCCTGTTTAGCAGCAGTCCTACTGGTGATATCAGCAGAAGCAGTCGTGGCGGGCTCGCTCGAAGAGGCCAAAACCGCCTATGACAAAGGCGATTTCCGAGGTGCGGAGCGCATCTATGGCGTGCTCTCCAACCAGGGCGATCGCATTGCACAGCTGCAGCTTGGCCGTATGTACGACGAAGGGCTTGGAATCCCGAAGCAGCCTCAGCAAGCGGTGCGATGGTTTTCTGTGGCCTCGTCCCAAGGCGATCCCCAAGCACCATATTATCTCGGCCGCTTTTATCAGGATGGCCGGGGTGGCCCAAGGAATTACGCCAGGGCACGACAGTGGTATCGTGTCGCTGCACAACGAGGACATCACAAGGCGGCGGTTAATCTGGGCGTGATGTATGCGTTCGGCTTGGGTGGACCGAAGAATTACCAGACGGCGGGCCAGTGGTTCTTGCTTGCCGCAGATCACGGCGACATCAAAGCCCAAGACAACCTTGGAATCCTGTACCAGAATGGTGAGGGCGTCCGAACCGATTACATAAAGGCGTACATGTGGTTCGCCCTCGCTGCGGCGTCAGGCGATTCAGAGTCAGTTAAGCACCGGGACCAGATTGCTCAACTCATGGCGCCCTCCCAGATTGAGCAGGCTCAAAGGCTCTCATCTGAGAAAATGTATGCCTTGATACGCTGCCACATTGTTCCAACGCTGCCCTGTCACTGGTGGTGAATGATCGCCCCTCCTCAGGAATTCCTCCCAATACGCTTCCGCGGACAAGCGTAGCCGCAGAGGGATCAAGTCGATTCCGCCATCTCAAGCGAATCATTTACCAAATCGCTCAACGTTCTGAAAACCGTCTCGCCTAAGCTGGTCGTAAGACATCCCGTGTAGTCTTTTCCCAACAAGAAAAGGGGAAGGCGATGTCCATTGGTTTGCGGGTCATCATGATTCTGGTTTGCGCTTACGCAGGATGGCAGACGGCGAGCGTCCAGTTCGGGGACGTGTCCGAGCCTCAGCATCTGACGCAAGAGAACGGCGCCCGATCTGTACAGACGCTAACCAAATGAAAAACCCAAAGCTTCATGTCGAGGGACAACAGCAACCTCGCAATATTCAGCGTGCCGATATCGCACCGCGTGATGGTTATGCATTAGTTGTCGATGGACACTTCAAGACTCAGTTCGCAGAAGAGGAAGCAGCCAAAAAGGGCGCCGCCGAGCTATTGGCGAAATATCCGATGCTGCAGGTCGAGATTTATGACGCATCATCGAAGTCACGAAGCCCCGTGAAATAGCACTATTGCCGCATCGCAACAGCGCCGATAACCACATTTTCAAGTTTAATCTGCCGTTAGGAATCTACCAAGAATACAAGCCTAGTGGTCGTCTGTAGAGGAGGCGACTTATGCCATTGATGAAATATTTCGGTTTCGTCGGCAGCGCTCTCGTCCTGTTGCTGTTGGCCATGAATTGGCTTTTGCCCGAACCCGCGAACGAACCTGTTCGCGGCGGCATTGAGCGGCCGGTCATCAGGATCAGTTCGATCGAGACACTGCCTGAAAGGGTGGTGTTCGATACAGGTCTGCCGTATGTGGCACCGCCGCCGAGCGTAGCGGTACGGCTTCCACAAGCGGCACAGCTTCCACAATCGGCATTCATATTTGAACAGATAACGCCGGGCGTATTGCCAACACTTTCGACCGTAGCCCACGCGACTGTGGCCCAGCTCGTTCCGAAGAAATCGAACGCGGCCAAGCGCGATCCTGCAAAGAAGGTAGCCACCTATCGTGCTGCATCACTGGTGCATACTGCGGCTGCAAGTAGTTCCACCACGCGGGAAGCCGAGCAGGATGTAAGGCAGCCCATCAAAACGAGTTTTCTATACGATATCGCCGGACGCCTCGGGCAATTGTTCAAGGTGAATTGAAGTCGAGATAGACGCCTCCGGGTTGCCTCTTCGGGACGATGAAGCAAGCGCGCTCCGCGCCAGAATCGTCGGCGGGCAAAGCGAAGCGTGCCCACCACCATCTCAAGACTTCGAAAACCGTTGAGATTATGGTGGGCACGGCGCAAGCGCGCCTTTGCCCCACCCTGCCGATTCTCCGCTTGACCGCGTCGCCGCAGCTTACGCCTACCTGCCGTGGCAGTGCTTCTACCGCTTGCCGCTGCGGCAGGGGCAATCCTCGTTGCGGCCGACCTTGCCCCAACTTGCCGGGTTCTTCGGATCGCGATCGGCGGCGGACGTGGCCGGCAAGCTCGATCCCAATACCGGCGAAGACGAAATGGAGTTCGCCCAAGCCAACTTTGCCGAGACGGGTCAGCCGCCATCGGCCAGCGGGTTTCCGCGTAGATTGTCGATCAAGATGTAAAGGCTGATCAGGAAAACCCAGGACGGAAATACCGCGACACTCCAGCTAATGAAAAAGCTCCCGATCAGAAGTATCACCGCCAGTAACAATCCGAGAAAGGCGATCCAGCGCGGAGCAATGCCGGTGCGGATCAGAACGGTTGACGTCGAAATCATGAACACTGCAGCCATCTTAATCGCATACACGTTCATGATTATGTATGAAACGGCACGTGCGAAACGAAAGGTGGCCGAACTCATCAGTTCGTTGGGCTCGGATACAGAAGCGACCAGGACAACCGCGCCAACTACCGCGGCGGCGGCGAACAACATCGCCAAAAACAACACGGCACTCCCGAAAAACACGCTGGCGAAAAAGCGGTCCTCGAGCTGGCCGAGCCGAGCTCGCAGCACGCCGATAAACCACAAGAAAGCGACACCGGCAAACGGTACCAAGTTCAGCGCTACTGTGATCGCTGTGGTGTCGGTGGCAAGCCAGGCGCCAGGCTCGAGCGGATCTGCCGGTATTGAAGTCCGTAGTAGCCACAGGATCAATAACAGGAGCAGTGAAAAGACGATCCCTGCGATGGCCGCGGCCTTCGGAGTTTTCAGGTGTGGATGAGTGAGAACGCTAGTCTCGGGCATTGCCGCCGATCCTTGTTTTCCCATCGCAATCAAGTCGGGGCCCGCGATGCCTTTATTGCTTCATCTTTCCCGAGTGCCCACCCAGGCCCTGTGAATCTGCGACGCGGGCAAGTGCCCATTCTTCCGGATACGCGAAATTTCGCTCGATTTCACGATCAAGCAAGCTCAATTGTCGAAACAGTGCTTCACGCCGGCTTGGCGGCAGCGTCTGCACCAGGTTTTCAATCATCGCTCGCATCCGCCTTACGATCTGCAGATTGTTCGAGCCGCATTTTCGGATCTCGCTGAAGGCCATATCCACAAAATCGTCCCAGTTTGGTGTTCGGAAAATCAGGCGAAGTTGCCCGGATTTATCCAGCAGTTCGTCAGCGCGCAGGTGGCGCTTGCCAACTGTTCGCAGCATGCGATGAAGTTGATCCATTGCGAGCACTGCCGTGGTAGGATCGTTGATCGCTGGCGAGAGCGCCTTTAACGCAACGTCGACGACAATACGAAATGCAAAGGTTGGATCCTGATCCATCGAGCGCTCCGATCCGAACGCGACCAATGAACGCAATCTATCCTCGTCGACCGGGTAACCGCCGCCATACAGATAGAACAGGGGATCGTCGACCGCGACGAAATCGCCAATTTGTGGGACTAATTCGACGACGCCCCCAAATCGCTTCGCCTCCGCCATTAACAGGTTGAGATTGACCGCCAGCACAATGGCCGACGTTCCCTGGTGTCGAATTACCTGGGCCGGGGGACCGAGATCGAATCGTTCACCCTCGACGCCGGGAAAGCGGGCTACCTCGGGATAGACGCGTTCGGTCACGGCCATCCCGGCGGCGCCGACATGAGCCAGAACGCTGATCGGGCGCAGCAACCGAGAGGCGTAGTCGATCAGATGGAAGAACGCAGCAAACGAGGAAATGCCGAACAGGGTCGCCAGTAGCATCACCAGCTGGTGGACCTCCTTATCCATGAGGTTCTGCGCGCTGAGCGCAAACATCAATGTAAATATGAAGAGCCCGACGGTGTATTTTACGACGCGATTACGCAGCAGCGTCGTTGCGATCAGGCGCGGGGTCAGTTGCGCGCTGGCAACCTGAATGGCCACAAGCAGCGAGCCGAAGGTAAAAACCACGAAGGAGAGAGTTATTGTTACGAAGGCTTCGAGCATTGCCCGCGCGCCAGCTTGCGTGAATCCCAAGAAGCTCCATCCGAGCCATGCATCGAGCCCGTGCAATAATCGAGTTGTCACCAGCTCGAGCGGAATTGCCACGAACGGAACCAACCAGAGCGAAGATTTGAGATAGTTTTTGAAACCGTAAAGCCTGCTCCAGTTCATCATGCATTTTCCCGTAAAGCGAGGTCACGATGATCGGGCCGGATAGCCGTAGCGGCGACAGTCAGAGCGCGATGACTTTTCTTCGAATCGTCATCCGCTCTATCTTTTTGTTTGAGCATGATCTTTCGGAAAACCGGTGTCCACTTTTCCGGATCATGCTCTAGGAGTGTAGAAAATACCCTCCGGCTCCAGAGCCAAATATGATCGAGGCACCGGACCCTGGTGCCCGGGCCGCCGCTGGTGACGCGAAGTTCAATAGCGCTCTTCAATAGCGCTCTTGGGCAAACCTTACGCGACGCAGGCTCGCGGCGTCATTGTAGTGGCCCTTCATCGACCGCTTTGGCAGTTTGACCGCCTCCGGCGATAGGCGTTTGTAGGGTATCGCCTTCAGAATGTGCGAAATGCAGTTGAGGCGCGCGCGGCGTTTATCGTCCGAACGGATGACGTACCACGGCGCATGCTTTGAATCCGTGGCTTTGAACATCATGTCTCGCGCTCTGGAGTAGTCGTACCAGCGGTTGTACGACTGAACGTCCATCGGGCTCAGCTTCCACTGCCGGAGCGGATCGTTGATCCGGGCGGCAAAACGTTTCTCCTGCTCTTCCTTGCCGACTTCCAGCCAGACTTTGATCAGGATGATGTCGGCATCGACAATGTACTGCTCGATTCTCGGGCAATTAATAAGAAAGCGCTTGTGTTCTTCTGGGCTGCAGAACCCCATCACATACTCGACCCCGGCGCGGTTGTACCAACTGCGGTCGAAGATCACGACTTCTCCGGCGGCAGGGAAATACCGCATGTAGCGCTGGAAAAACATCTGGGCCTTTTCGCGGTCCGAAGGAGCGGGCAGAGCTACCACCCGAAAGACCCGCGGAGATACCCTCTCGGTGATCGCTTTAATTGTGCCCCCCTTGCCGGCGGTGTCGCGTCCCTCAAAAAGGATAATCGCTCGAAGGTTTTTGGCTTTTATCCATTGCTGGAGATGGCAGAGCTCGACCTGGAGCTTACGCAACTCTCCTTCGTACAGCTTTCGTTTCATCTTGCCTGAAGCCGGTGCGTCCTCTGCCATCATCTTTTCCCCCTGCGGGTTCCAATTCCCGACCATCAGAACAGGCGGGCCAGTTCCCCCCGATTGATTCAAATCAAGGCAGGCTAAAGTAAGCGCTGGGGGCAAGTCGCCAAGGATCGGTGTCAGAGTTGCGAGTCGATCGGTAGCAGCTTCCACAAGTTGGCGACGAATTGCCGCCGAAAGCCGGTTTCGGGCTCGTTCTGGTAGCGCACCGTTTTGCCGTCCCTCACCGTCTCCCAGACGATCCTGTCGTTCGGGTCGAGGAGGACGCGGTAGCTGTTGGCGGGCACGACGCCAGTCGCCATGTAGGCCGTCAGCTTTTTGGCAAGCTCCGGGCTCTCGATATAGAGTCCGGCTTCGGTGTTGATCACGGCAGAGCGCGGGTCGAGGTTGAAGCTGCCGATGAACACGGCTTCGCCGTCGAAGGCCATCGCTTTGGTGTGCAAGGCCGCCGGCGACCGCCCGGAAAGGAACGACCAGCCCGGCCGGAACGCGTCGGTATCCGGGCGCAGCTCGTATAGCTCCATGCCGTTCTCGAGCAGCCGCCTTCGCGTCTTGGCATAGCCTGAATGCGCCGGCAGCATGTCGTTCGAAGCGAGTGAGTTGGTCAGCACGCGCACCCGGACATTGCGCTCATGCAGCGCCTTGACGGTTGCCTGCGCCCCGGCGGGCAGGACGAAGTACGGCGATTCGACGAGCAGCTTCTCTTTCAACCTGGCGATCCGCCCGCGAATGAATTCAATGACATCATCGCTCTCCTTGCCGCGGGCGATGCTTTCCGGGTCGTCGGCGATGATCCGGCCGTGTGCCCATACGAGATTGTCGCGAAGCTCGGCGCTCCGAGCCCCCAACTCGTCCAGGTCTTGATCGATCGGATAAGGGTAGTCGGCCGCGGCGATCGCCTCGCGCAACCGAACCAGGATGCCATCGAGATCGGCTGCGCCATGGGCGCGATCGACGATGGCCGCGATCGGCACGGTCGAGGGGCTGTTCCAGTATTGGTCGAATACCCCGGACAGATCGCGGACGACAGGCCCAACCGCCAACACATCCAAATCGCGATAATTGGCGATGGTGTTCACGCCATAATAGATGTCACCGATATTGCGGCCACCGACAATTGCAGCCGCATTGTCGGCAACCATCAACTTGTTGTGCATGCGGCGATTGACCCGGCGGAAATCGAAAATGAAGTCGAGAATTGACCAGCGCCGGTTGGTGAGCGGGTTGAACAGACGGATCTCAACATTGGGGTGAGCATCGAGGCAAGCTTTGATGGAATCGCTGGCCTTGTAGAAGGGATCGTCGACGAGGAGCCGCACCCTGACGCCGCGATCGGCAGCCTTCATCACGTGGTCGACGACGATCCGGCCGGTCGTATCGCCGTCCCACATGTAGTACTGCATGTCGAGGCTTCGCTCGGCCAAGTCGGCCAGCGCCAGGCGGACGATGAAGGCCTCGCGCCCGTGGCTCAACAGGCTGAAGCCGGACAGGCCCGGATGCTCATCGGCCGCCGGACCGAAGAATTGGCCCAGCCTGGTCGACGCGAAGCCCTCGAACGCCGTCGAAACCGTGCGCGGATAGTCGGGCCGCGTGCCGGTGGCGCGGCCGGTGATAATTTGGGCAAGCCAGATCAGGGCCGGCAACGGCAAGCCGTCAAAAGTGCACTCGCGACCTGGTTTAGGAATATTCGAGCCTCCACATCATTGGTCGCTGTCCTCGAATGTTCTGGCAGATGGTCGCCTGTCCGCAAGCGCACACCTGCAAAGCGTCGCCGACCGTTCAAGCCTGTTCGGCCACCGAGATCCTGCCACGCCGGGCCGCCGCCTCAAGTGCGCCATGGTCACGCTCGGTCTGCTCAAGATAGGCCAGCGAAAATTTTCCGATGGCATCCGGGAGCGCATCATCCGATGCCGCAATAGCCTGAAATCATCGCCGCATCGTCATCGAGCCTCGGCATGTGCGTGGACCCTGCGCCGTTCTGCGGTGTCGCTGGCCAAGGTCGCGCGACAACTGAACGCCGCGTTGATTTGGATCAACAGGCTTCAGGTCAGACCCGGACATTTCGGCCCACCTGCGGGATATCCGTTCCCATTTTTTACGTCCGCTACCCATTTGCGGGCATCCACGCGAGGCAAGCAATCTCAAGAGGTGGCCGGGCGCAGCAGAGAAGGTCGGCCGGCCGCCTGAGATTCTACGCTGTTGCTGTGAGCAGCACCTCGCACCTGACACCAACCAAGCCCCGCAGCTGAAGTCGGTCGAGCCTGAGAATGCGATTCATATGCGCAGATCGCATCTCGAGCTTCTTGCGTTCGCGGCGCGACTGCTCGAAGGCCTCTCTATTGGCCACCGCATGAAGAGGCAGAACTAACGATGAAGGAGAAGTATCGATGAGCGTCGGACTGATCGCCCTTCTTGACGATCTTGCGGCGATCGCAAAGGTGGCGGCAGCCAGCCTCGATGATGTCGCCAGCCAGGCCGCGAAGGCGGGGGCAAAGGCTGCGGGCGTCGTCATCGACGATGCGGCGGTTACGCCGGGTTACGTGATCGGATTTGCTGCCAAGCGCGAACTGCCGATCGTGGGCCGGATCGCGGCGGGATCGTTACGCAACAAGCTCCTGATCCTGTTGCCCGTTGCCCTGGCCCTTAGCTACTACCTTCCCTGGACGATCACACCGCTTCTCATGGTTGGCGGCGCCTACCTCTGTTACGAAGGCGTAGAAAAAATGCTGGAAGCCGTCATGCCAGATCATGCACATCAGCATGAAACGCAGCTCGGCACGGTCGCGTTGAATGCGAAGACGGTAGAGGACGAGAAGGTCGCAAGCGCCATCAAGACCGACTTCATCCTTTCGGCAGAGATCATGGCGATCGCGCTGGCGGCGCTTCCCGCGGGAAGCTTCGTGACACAGGCCCTTGTGCTGGCGCTCGTTGGGATCGGGATCACCGTCGCCGTGTATGGCGTCGTCGCGCTGATCGTAAAAGCCGACGATTTCGGTATGGTCCTTGCCAGCAACGACGGCGCCTCGGTCCTTGCCGGTATCGGCCGGGCGCTCGGACGCGCCCTTGTTCGCGGGATGCCCGTGTTCCTGACAATTCTCAGCGCCGTTGGCACGGCCGCCATGATCTGGGTTGGCGGCGGCATCATCCTGCATGGCCTGGAAGTATACGGGCCGCCTTCGATCGGCTCCGCGGTCCATGCCGCCGCCGAAACCGCGGCTCACGCACTGCCATCGGCCGCCGGGGCGCTCGAATGGATCGTTGAGGCTGCGATCTCAGGCGTCCTTGGATTGTTGATTGGCGCGGCCACAATCCCGGTCGTTGGATTTGCCGTTGCGCCTGCATGGCGACGGTTGAAGCGTTTTCTGCCGCGTCGTCAGAAATAAATGCCTGGGCAGAGCAGCATACTTTGCCGGACCTGGAGCGCGATGACTTTCCTTCGAATCGTCATCCCGCCCTATCTTCTTGTTTGAGCATGATTTTTCGGAAAACCGGTTTCCACTTTTCCGGATCGTGCTCTAGCCGCCAACCCGATGTCGACTGCTTGAGGATGCGCCCAGCGGCAGTGACGTCGCCGAGACGGGCTGTCACGCTGTCACGCATACCGCCCATGGCAGTGCTTATACCGCTTGCCGCTGCCGCAGGGGCAATCCTCGTTGCGGCCGACCTTGCCCCAACTTGCCGGGTTCTTCGGATCGCGATCGGCGGCGGACGTGGCCGGCACCAGCGACGCCTGGGCAAAGTTGGCTTGGGCAAAGTTGGCTTGGGCGAACGCCATTTCGTCTTCGCCGGTATTGGGATCGAGCTTGTGCACTTCCATCGGCGGCAGCGGCTGCTGCTCTTCCGGCGGGATGATCTCGACGCGCATCAATTGCGCCGTCACCGCCTCACGCAGATGTGCGGTCATCGCCTCATACAGACCGAAGGCCTCCGACTTGTATTCCTGCAACGGATCGCGCTGGCCGTAGCCGCGCAGGCCGATCACCTGGCGCAGGTGGTCGAGCATGATCAGATGCTCGCGCCAGAGATGGTCCAGCGTCTGCAGCAGGATGGTCTTTTCGACGTAACGCATCACGTCGGGACCCCATTGCGCGACCTTGGCCGCCATGTGCTCGTCGACATGCTTCTCGATGCGCGTCAGCAATTCCTCGTCGGCGATGCCCTCTTCCTTGGCCCACGCATCGACCGGCAGGTCGACGCCGAGCACGCGATTCAATTCTTCCTTGAGGCCCGCGACGTCCCACTGTTCGGCATAGACGTGTTCCGGCACATGCTTGGCGACGATGTCGTCGATGAAGTCGTGACGCATGTCGGTGACCATTTCGGCCACGCTGTCGCTCTTCATCAGGTCGACGCGCTGGTCGAAGATCACCTTGCGCTGGTCGTTCTGGACGTTGTCGAACTTCAGGAGGTTCTTGCGGATGTCGAAGTTGCGCGCCTCGACCTTCTGCTGCGCCTTCTCCAGCGCCTTGTTGATCCAGGGATGGATGATCGCCTCGCCCTCTTTCAGGCCAAGCCGCGTCAGCATGGAATCGAGCCGGTCGGAGCCGAAGATCCGCATCAGATCGTCTTCCAGCGACAGGAAGAATTTCGAGCGCCCGGGGTCGCCCTGACGGCCGGAACGGCCGCGCAACTGGTTGTCGATGCGCCGCAGATTCATGGCGTTCGGAGCCGATGATGTAGAGCCCGCCCGGCTTCTTCACCGTCTTGGCGGGCTTGCTGCCCTTGGCGGGCTCGACCTCGAAATCCTCCTCGGCCTTCAGCACGATGTCGCGGAAGCGCTCGATGTCGGCCTTGATCAGTTCGATCTTGGCGGCCTTCTCGGCCTCGTCGGTAATGGTGCCGGTCTCCTGCTGGATCCGCATTTCCAGGGAGCCGCCGAGCTTGATGTCGGTACCGCGTCCGGCCATGTTGGTCGCGATCGTGATCGCGCCGGGGACGCCGGCTTCCGCGACGATATAGGCTTCCTGCTCGTGGAAGCGCGCGTTCAGCACCGCGAACAGTTTTGCCGGCTTGCCCGCGCGGGCAGCCGCGTACAGCTTCTCCATGCCGGATTCCGAGCCGAAATCGATCTGCTTGTAGCCGTGCTTCTTGAGGTATTCGGCCAGCACTTCCGACTTCTCGATCGAGGCGGTGCCGACCAGCACCGGCTGCAGCCGTGAATTGGCGCGCTCGATCTCGGCCAGGATCGCGGCATATTTCTCGTTCTGGGTGCGATAGACCTCGTCGTCCTCGTCGAGGCGCGCCACCGGGACGTTGGTCGGGATCTCCACGACTTCGAGCTTGTAGATGTCGAACAATTCGTCGGCTTCGGTGAGCGCCGTGCCGGTCATGCCGGCGAGCTTTTCGTACATCCGGAAATAGTTCTGGAAGGTGATCGAGGCCAGCGTCTGGTTTTCCGGCTGGACCTGGACGTGCTCCTTGGCTTCCAGCGCCTGGTGCAGGCCTTCGGAATAACGGCGGCCCTGCATCATGCGTCCGGTGAATTCGTCGATGATGACGACTTCGCCGTCGCGGACGATGTAATCCTTGTCGCGGTTGAACAGCGTATGCGCGCGCAGCGCCTGATTGACGTGGTGGACGACGGAGACGTTCTCGACGTCGTAGAGCAATTCACCCTTGAGCTGGCCGGCGTCGCGCAGCAGATTCTCGAGCTTTTCCATGCCGGCTTCGGTCAGCGTCACCGTGCGCTGCTTCTCGTCGACGTCGTAATCGGTCTTGTCGAGCTTGGGAAAGAAGGTATCGATGGTGTTGTAGAATTCCGAGCGGTCGTCGAGCGGGCCGGAGATGATCAAGGGCGTGCGCGCCTCGTCGATCAGGATCGAGTCGACTTCGTCGACGATGGCATAGAAGTGGCTGCGCTGGCACATGTCCTCCAGCCGGTACTTCATGTTGTCGCGCAGATAGTCGAAACCGTATTCGTTGTTGGTCCCGTAGGTGATGTCGCAGGCATAGGCCTGCTTGCGCTCGGCATCGTCGAGGCCGTGGACGATGACGCCGGTGGTCATGCCGAGGAAGCCGTAGATCTCGCCCATCCAGGCGGAGTCGCGGCGGGCGAGGTAATCGTTGACGGTGACGACGTGGACGCCCTTGCCGGCCAGCGCGTTGAGATAGACCGCGAGCGTCGCGACCAGCGTCTTGCCTTCGCCGGTCTTCATCTCGGCGATGTCGCCCTCATGCAGCACCATGCCGCCGATCAGCTGGACGTCGAAATGGCGCTGGCCGAGGGTGCGCTTGGCCGCCTCGCGCACGGTCGCAAACGCCGGAACCAGGAGGTCGTCGAGTGTCTTGCCTTCCGCGAGTTGCTGCCGGAACTCGGCGGTGCGGGCCTTCAGCGCGTCGTCGGACAGTGCCGCGACCTCCGCCTCCAGCGCGTTGATGGCGCTGACGCGGGACTGATATCCCTTCACCCGCCGGTCGTTGGCGGAGCCGAAGAACTTGCGGGCGAGCGCGCCGATCATCATCGAATTCCTGTCTTTTGCGGTTCTGCGTTGCAGCCGTGTCGTGGGTCTACCGGATTGCCCTATCAACTCACCGTGACGCACCGCGGTAAAAGCCCCTGAAACGGGGGCCCATCCGCCAATTGAGTGGGATTTGGGCAATCCAAGGTTCAACGCCAAAAACGCAGCAAAATAAGCGCTATCGCCGTTGACACGATGGGGGGAGAGATATGGCCGGGTCGGGGGGTTGTCAACGTCGTCAAGAGGTCAAGGAATTCATCATTTTGACAGACTTTTCGCGTTGCCAAGGCCCTACGATTGGGCGAGTGTCCCGCCGCCTGAGAACATTCCCTTCTTTGAGACAGTAAGGATTTTGCATGACCACCCCGTTCGCGGAAACAAAAACCGGCCTGCGCCTTGGCCTCGCCTCCCTGGCCGCGGCGGGCTGCCTCGCTGCGCTCCTGGCTGCCGGCCTGCCGGCGCGCGCTGACGACAATCCGGTGCTGGCCAAGGTCAACGGTTCCGAAATCCGCGCCAGCGACGTCGCCCTCGCCGAGGAGGAACTCGGTCAGAGCCTCGCCCAGATGGACCCCTCGACCCGGAAGGAAAACGTGCTGGCGTTCCTGATCGACATGAAGATCGTCGCCAAGGCCGCCGAGGACAAGAAGATCGAGAACAACGAGGACTTCAAGAAGCGGCTGGCGTTCACGCGCAACCGCCTGCTGATGGACAGCCTGCTGGCGACCGAGGGCAAGGCGGCGACCACCGACGATGCCATGAAGAAGGTCTATGAGGAGGCCACCAAGCAGATCACCGGCGAGCAGGAAGTTCACGCCCGCCATATCCTGGTCGAGACCGAGGACGAGGCCAAGGCGATCAAGGCGGAGCTCGACAAGGGCGCCGATTTCGCCGAGCTCGCCAAGAAGAAATCCAAGGATCCCGGCGCGTCCGATGGCGGCGATCTCGGCTTCTTCACCAAGGAGCAGATGGTGCCGGAGTTCTCCGCCGTCGCCTTCACCCTCGAGCCGGGCAAGATCTCCGATCCCGTGAAGTCGCAATTCGGCTGGCACATCATCAAGGTCGAGGAAAAGCGCAGCCGCAAGGCGCCTGAGTTCGAACAGGTCAAGGCCCAGATCGAGACCTATGTGACGCGCAAGGCGCAGGCCGACTATGTGGCCAAGCTGCGCGAGGCCGCCAAGGTCGAGCGCATGGACAAGCCGGAAGAAACCGGCGAAGTCCGACGCCAAGCCGGATGCGGCCCCCGCCAAGCCGGCCGACAACAAGATGATGGCGCCGGCGAAGAAGTAAAATTCGCTGTCACTTCAGCGAAGCTAATAGTATTTACGATCGTCATGGCCGGG
>CAVZGZ010000006.1:0-97278 GCA_963774775.1 uncultured Alphaproteobacteria bacterium | reverse complement strand
GTGAGCGCCGCCGGATAGGCCCCTAGCCGCATGGTGCCGCCGAGATCGCCGCTCTGGGATCGCGTTTCGAGTTCATTGCCGCGCAGCCATTCCGTCATCAGACCAACCAGCGGCTCCTTGGTCGGTCCGAACTCGGTGGAATTGGCCTCCTCGATGCCGACCAGATTGCGCGCGGCTTCGATGACAGCCATCTGCATGCCGAAGCAGATGCCGAAATACGGCACGTCGCGCTCGCGCGCGAACTGTGCCGCGCGGATCTTGCCCTCCGCACCGCGCTGGCCGAATCCACCCGGCACCAGGATGCCGTTGACGTGCTCCAGGAACGGCGCCGGGTCCTCGTTTTCGAACACCTCGCTCTCGATCCAGTCGAGATTGACTTTCACCTTGTTGGCGATGCCGCCGTGCGACAGCGCCTCGATCAGTGATTTATAGGCGTCCTTCATGCCCGTGTATTTGCCTACGATGGCAATGGTCACCGCGCCTTCGGGGTTGCGTACCCGCTCGTTGATGACATGCCAGCTTTGCAGCGCCGGTGGAATCTTGGCCGTGATGCCGAACGCAGCCAACACCTCGTCGTCGAGTCCGGCGGCGTGATAGGCCTCGGGGACGGCGTAGATGTTGTCGACGTCGCGCGCCTCGATCACGGCGCTTTCGCGCACATTGCAGAACAGGCCGAGCTTGCGCCGTTCCTCCTTCGGAATTTCGCGGTCGGTGCGGCACAAAAGGATATCCGGCTGGATGCCGATCGAGCGCAGCTCCTTCACCGAATGCTGGGTCGGTTTTGTCTTTAGTTCACCGGCGCTTGGAATGTACGGCAACAGCGTCAGGTGAATGTAGACCGCGTGGTCGCGCGGCAATTCGTTCTTGAGCTGGCGGATCGCCTCGAAGAACGGCAGGCCCTCGATGTCGCCGACGGTGCCGCCGATCTCGACCAGCACGAAATCGTACTCGTCATTGCCGGAGAGGACGAATTCCTTGATGGCGTTGGTGACGTGCGGGATCACCTGGATGGTGGCGCCGAGATAGTCGCCGCGGCGCTCCTTGGTGATGATGTCCTGATAGATGCGCCCGGTCGTGATGTTGTCCGCCTTGGTGGCGGGCCGTCCGGTGAAACGCTCGTAATGGCCGAGATCGAGGTCGGTCTCGGCGCCGTCGTCGGTCACGAACACTTCGCCGTGCTGATACGGCGACATCGTTCCGGGATCGAGATTGAGATAGGGGTCGAGCTTGCGGAGGCGGACCTTGTACCCGCGAGCCTGCAGCAGGGCACCGAGTGCCGCTGAAGCCAGACCCTTTCCGAGCGAAGAAACCACGCCGCCGGTGATGAATATGTACCGCGCCATGGGACTTAACCTTTAAGGCCATGGGGCCGATTCGCCAAAACGAATCGCATCCCCTGGCAAACAAATTGTCGGGCTGTGGGTGACGTGGAATTTACAGCATTATCAAAGCATTGATGGCGACTTCTGATGCAGGATGCCAGACGCGGTCCTGCATAGCCACCCTGCTTTATTGCGACCGTGGCGCCTGCGGGCCCGACGGCGCCTGCTGGCCCTGCTGTTCGTCGACCTTCTTCAATGTGTCCAGCACGCCGCCCGAGGTCGGTGGCGTAATCGGCGTAGCGCCCCCGGCCGGCTGGGACTGCGAGGCCGGCGCCGTACCAAGGATCGAGCTCGGCTTGCGGTCGTAGCTCGCATACCAGGACAGGAACAGGCTGGTCAGGAAGAAGCCGAACGCCAGGATCGCGGTGGTCCGCGTCAAGAGATTGGCGGTGCCGCGGCTCGACATGAAGCCCGCGCCGCCACCCATGCCGAGGCCGCCACCTTCCGATTTCTGCAGCAACACCGCGCCGATCAAAACGGCGACGATCATGAGGTGAATGACGATGGCGACTGTCTGCATCTCTAACCTTCCGTCGCAGGCCGAGAGCGCCGGTTCCGGCGGCTACGTTCGGCTTAGCGGTTTTCCTGAATTCGGGCGCGGTGTTACACGATCGGACCGGCCATTGCCACCCCCGATACCGCCGCCCTTAACTAAGGGCAGCCGGCCGCAATCGCAAGGAAATCGGCCGCTTTGAGGCTGGCGCCGCCGACCAGCGCGCCGTTGACGTTGGCGACCCCCATCAGTTCGGCTGCATTCGAGGGTTTTACGGAACCACCATAGAGAATCCGGATCTTTGCCCCTTCGCCCTTGAAGCGATCGGTCAGAACACCCCGGATAAATCGATGAACTTGCTCGACATCCTCTGCGGTGGGCGTCAGCCCGGTGCCAATCGCCCAGACCGGCTCGTAGGCAACCACCAGATTGGTCGAGGTCGTCCCGTCTGGCAGCGATCCCTTGAGCTGGATGCCGCAGATATCCAGCGTCTGCCCGGCATCGCGCTCTGCGCGCGTCTCGCCGATGCAGACGATCGCCGTCAGCCCGGCGCGCCAGGCGGCCTCAGCCTTCTGACGGACCAGTGCGTCGCTTTCGCCATGATCGGCGCGCCGCTCGGAATGGCCGACAATGATGGCGCTGGCGCCGGCATCCGCCAGCATTTCCGCAGCGAGATCGCCGGTATGGGCGCCCGAGGCCTTGGGGTGACAATCCTGGGCCCCGACAGCGACCTTTGAGCCGCGAGCCTTGTCGGCAAAGGCCGCAATCAGCGTTGCCGGCGGACAGACCAGCAAATCGGCCTTCGCTGCCAGCGCGCCGGCCCCCGCCAGCATGGCGTCAAATTCGGCATGCGAAGATTTTAGGCCGTTCATTTTCCAGTTGCCGGCGATCAGCGGCCGGATGACATCGGTCATGACAAATTTCCCACCAAAGAGGATCGACATGCGCTAGCAGAGGCCGGCCAACAGTTCCAGACGCCTGCCCGTTAACCCGCTTCAATTGGCCCGCGTGCCTGAGGTTGCGACCGGGCGCCTGCCACTTTATGATGCGCTATCAACTCGGTGACGTCCTTACGGAATTCGATTATCGAATGTTCCCTTGGGACGACCCGGTTCCCTCCTTTAAAAAACAAGTTGGACCCATGCTTCGAGGATTACGGAAAGCCTCATCAAACTGGCTCGGCAAGACGATCATGGCCGTGGTGATGGGCGTTTTGATCGTCAGTTTCGGAATCTGGGGCATCGCCGACATTTTCAAGGGATTCGGACAATCGACCCTCGCCAAGGTCGGCGGCACCGAGATTTCCGCCGAGCAGTTCCGCCAGATCTACATGGACAAGCTGCAGCAGCTCGGCCGCCAGTTCGGCCGCCCGCTGACGTCGGAGCAGGCCCGCGCGTTCGGGCTTGACCGCCAGGTGCTGCAGCAGACCATTGCCGAGGCTGCGCTCGATGAAGAAGCGCGCCGCATGGGCCTTGGCCAATCCGACGCCGAGACCATGCGCGCGATCTACAGCGATCCCAATTTCCGGGGACTGAACGGCCAGTTCGATCCGGCACGCTTCCAGTCGGTGATCCGTCAATTCGGGCTTACCGAACAGCGCTATCTCATCGAACAGCGGCGCGTCGGCCTGCGGCGCCAGATCGCCGGTACCGTCACGGCTGGACTCGAGCCGCCGAAGTCCATGATCGACGCGCTGACCCGTTTCCAGAACGAGCAGCGCTCGATCGAATATATCAAGCTCGAGGCCGCACAGGCAGGCCAGATCGATCCGCCCTCGCCCGAGACGCTGGCGGCCTATTTCGACGACCACAAGACCCAGTTCCGTGCGCCCGAATATCGCAAGCTGTCCTTTGTCGCGATCACCCCGGAGGAAATCGGCAAATGGTCCGAGGTTTCCGACGAGGATGCGAAGAAGGCGTTTGAACTGCGCCGCGACAAGTTGGGCACGCCCGAAAAGCGCGAAGTGTCCCAGATCGTATTTCCCAACGCCGACGAGGCGCTCGCCGCCCGCGCCCGCATCACCGGCGGTCTTTCATTCGACGATCTCGCCAAGGAGCGCAACCTCAACGTCGCGGACGTCGGTCTCGGGCTGGTCGCCAAGTCCGCGATCCTCGATCCCGTCGTTGCGGACGCTGCGTTCTCGATGTCGTCAGGCGACGTCAGCCAGCCGGTGCAGGGTCGATTCGGCGTCGCGCTGGTCAAGGTCGGCAAAATCGAACCCGGCGTCACGCCGACCTATGAAGGACTGGCGGCCCAGATCAAGAGGGAAATCGGGACCGAGCGCGCACGCACCAAGGTCGCCGAACTGCACGACAAGATGGAAGACGAGCGCGGCGGCGGCGCCAGCGTGATCGAGGCCGCGCAAAAGCTGGGGCTCGCTGCCGTCACCGTCGAGGCGGTCGATCGTTCCGGCCGCCAGCCCAATGGCCAGCCCGTGACCAATATCCCGCGCGGGCTCGACGTGGTCTCGCAGGCGTTCAACAGCGACGTCGGTGTCGACAACGATCCGATCCAGTTCAACGGCGGCTATGTCTGGTATGACGTGCTCGGCATTACGCCGTCGCGCGAGCGCAATCTCGACGAGGTCAAGGACCAGGTCGAGGCGAAATGGCGCGAGGACCAGATTTCGGCCAAGCTGCGCACGAAGGCGACCGAACTCGTTCAGAAGCTCGACAATGGCGGCAAGCTCGCCGACGAAGCGACCGCCTTAGGAACGAAGGTCGAGACCGCGGCCAATTTCCGCCGCGACGCGACGGTACCAGGCGTGCCCTCGGCGGCGATCACCGCGGCCTTCCGCACCGCCAAGGATGGGGTCGGTCAAACACCGAGCGCCGGCGGCGGCGAGTGGATCGTCTTCCGCGTCACCGACATCACCGTGCCACCGGTCGACATGGCCTCGGCTGAAGTGAAGGCCATGAAGGAGACGCTGCAGCGCGGGCTGACCGACGAACAGGTCGCGCAATACGTGACCAAGATCGAATCCGAGATCGGCACCAAAGTCAACGAGGCCGCCTTCGCACAGGTGACCGGCGCAAACAGTAACTGAGCCAGCACGCGATGGACGACCTGAAATCTATCATCGGAAAAGTCGCCACCGGCGCAACGCTGACGCGTGACGAAGCGGCATCCGCCTTCGACAGCATGATGTCCGGCGAGGCCACACCCTCGCAGATGGGCGGCCTCTTGATGGCGCTGCGGGTACGCGGCGAAACCGTCGACGAGATCACCGGCGCGGTGTCGGCGATGCGCAGCAAGATGCTGCGGGTCAAGGCCCCGCCCAACGCGGTCGATGTGGTCGGTACCGGCGGCGACGGCTCCGGCTCCGTCAACGTCTCGACCTGTGCGTCCTTCATCGTCGCGGGCGCCGGCGTGCCCGTCGCCAAGCACGGCAACCGCGCGCTCTCGTCGCGCTCAGGGGCGGCCGACGTACTGACCTCGCTCGGCGTCAGGATCGACCTCTCGCCGGAACAGGTCGGCCACTGCGTGACCGAGGCCGGCATCGGCTTCATGTTCGCACCGGCGCATCATCCCGCAATGAAGAACGTCGGCCCGACCCGCGTCGAGTTGGCCACGCGCACGATCTTCAACCTGCTCGGACCGCTGTCCAACCCGGCCGGCGTGACACGGCAGATGGTCGGCGTGTTCTCCCGGCAATGGGTGCAGCCCCTGGCGCAGGTGCTGAAGAACCTCGGCTCCGAATCCGTCTGGGTGGTGCACGGCTCTGATGGACTTGACGAGATCACCCTCTCCGGCCCGACCTTTGTCGCGAGCCTCGAGAACGGCGAGATCAGGACCTTCGAGGTGACGCCGGAGGACGCCGGATTTGCGCGCGTCGGCGCCGACGCGCTAAAGGGCGGCGATGCCGACGCCAACGCGGTCGCGCTGCAAAGCGTGCTCAACGGCAAGCCCAGCGCCTATCGCGACGTGGCGCTGTTGAACGCTGCGGCCGCGCTGATCGTGGCGGGCCGCGCCAGGGATTTGAAGGAAGGCACCGCGCTCGCCACCACATCGCTCGACAGTGGCGCCGCGGCGGCGCGGCTGAAGCATCTGGTCGCGGTTTCGAACGCTTGAGAGGCTGCGATGTCCGATATCCTGACCAAGATCGAGGCCTATAAGCGCGAAGAGATCGCCACCGCCAAGCGAGCGCATCCGCAGGCCGACGTCGAAGCGCGCGCCAAGGCGGCGTCCGCGCCGCGCGGTTTTGTGCGGGCGATCCGCGAAAAACTTGCCCGTGGCGAATATGCGCTGATCGCCGAGATCAAGAAGGCCTCGCCGTCGAAAGGGCTGATCCGCCCCGATTTCGATCCGCCGGCGCTGGCGAAAGCCTACGAGGCCGGCGGCGCGGCCTGCCTGTCCGTGCTGACGGATGCGCCCTCGTTCCAGGGACACCTCGACTTCATGGTCGCATCGCGCGCGGCCACCAGCCTGCCGGTGCTGCGCAAGGATTTCCTGTTCGACACCTATCAGGTGGTGGAAGCCCGCGCGCATGGCGCCGACTGCATCCTGATCATCATGGCCGCACTCGATGATGCCACCGCTGTTGATCTCGAGGACGCGGCAATCGCGCTCGGCATGGACGTGCTGATCGAAATCCACGACCCTGCCGAACTCGACCGTGCGCTGAAACTTCGTTCGCCGATGATCGGCGTCAACAACCGCAACCTGCGCACCTTCGAGACCGCGCTTTCGACCAGCGAGGCGCTGGCGCCGCTGATCCCGCGCGAACGCCTGATGGTCGGCGAGAGCGGCATCTTCGCATCCGAGGACCTGGCACGGCTCGAGCGGGTCGGGATATCGACCTTCCTCGTCGGCGAGAGCCTGATGCGGCAGGCCGACGTGACTGCCGCAACCCGCGCGCTGCTGACCCGTGCGGCCGCGCCGCGCGCGACCGGAACACGCTGACGATGCCGCGGAGACCTTCCACGAAGGCCGGAACCGCCCTCACCCACATCGATGCAAGCGGCGAAGCGCGGATGGTCGACGTCTCCGACAAGCCCGCAACCGAGCGCACCGCAGTGGCCGAAGGCCGCGTGATCATGAGCAACGCGACGCTCGAGCTGATCGTCTCGGGTAACGCCAAAAAGGGCGACGTGCTCGGCATCGCGCGTATCGCCGGCATCATGGCGGCGAAGCGCACCTCGGAGCTGATTCCACTGTGCCATCCGCTGGCGCTGTCGAAGGTCACCCTCGACATCGCCGCGGACAAGAAACTGCCCGGTTGCACTGTGCAGGCCACTGTCAAGGTGACCGGCCCAACCGGCGTCGAGATGGAGGCGCTCACCGCCGTGTCGGTCGCGTGTCTGACGATCTACGACATGATCAAGGCGGTCGAGCGCGGTGTCCGCATCGAGGGCATCCGCCTCATCGAGAAAAAGGGCGGCAAATCCGGGCACTACCGCGCCAAAGCAAACTCCATCACGGGCGTGTGACGGGCCATTCGGACTGCGCGCCGGCCCGCGAGGACCCGCCCGGTGGTTGCAGCTCCGTGGCGCCGCTACCGCTAACCGTTCATTAACCAGACTTGCTAACCGCAATTCCATCTCGGCGCGGTATCGAGGTGATGAGCCGGGGGTACGAAAAAGTGCTTCCGGGTGAAAATGCCTGGCAGTGATCTGGTTCAATGAATTCAAGCGGCACCCGCGCCTACAAAGTCAGTTCCGTCTTTCGCGGCGGCCCGATCCGCTGGCTGATCCTCGGCGGCGCGTTGCTGATCGCGGCGATCGCGATCGGTGCAACGCTGATGGCGGGCAATTTCCGCGAGCGCGCGCTGCAGAACAGCGAACGCGAGCTGGAGAATACCGTGCTGCTGCTGGCCCGTCATTTCGACCAGCAGCTCGACGATTTCGAAGTCGTCCAGAACGACCTGATCGAGTTCATGCGATCGAGCGGGATCGCGACATCGGAGAATTACCGACGGCGGATGTCGAGCCAGGACATCCACCTGATGCTCAAGACCAAGATGAACGCGCTGTCGAATGTCGGCGGCATCAATGTCTTCGACGCCGACGGCACGCTGATCAACAACTCCGCCATCTGGCCCACGCCCTCCGTCAGCGTGGCGGACCGCGGCTATTTCAAGACTTTCAAATCGGACCCGCACTCGCCGGCCATGGTGGTCGAACCGGTCTTCAGCCGTATCTACCGGCGTCTGGACCACGGTGATCGCCCGCAAGGTCACCGGGCCGAACGGCGAATTCCTCGGCGTGATCGGCCGCGGCATCGAGCCCGTCAATTTCGAACGGTTTTTCGCGTCCATCGCGCTGGGTACGGGGGCGGCGATTGCCATGCATCACCGCGACGGCACGCTGCTCGCCCGCTATCCCCATATGGATGGCATGATCGGGAAGAATTTTCGGACCGGTCCGGCAAGCCAGCAGCAGGTGTTCGAGCGGCCGCAAACCACGTCCCTCCTGACCAGCCCGATCGACGGCAATGCCCGCATTATCTCCTCGCACGCGCTGGACAAATTTCCGATCGTGATCGTCGCAACCACCACCATGGACGCGGCGCTGGCCGATTGGCGCGAGCAGATCAGCATCCTGATCGCGGTCGCCGGCGCCTCCGTTCTCGCCATCGCCATCCTGCTCTATCTCGTGGTCGGGAAGCTGTCGCAGCAGCACCGGGCGTCGCAGCAGCGGCTCACCCTGGAAAAGCTGCGCCTCGACACCGCCGTCAACAACATGACGCAGGGCCTCTTGCTGTTCAACTCGTCGCAGCGGCTCGTGATCTGCAACAAGCGCTACATCGAGATGTACGGCCTGTCGGCCGACATCGTGAAACCCGGTTGCAGCTTCCACGACGTCATCGCCCACCGAAAGGCCACCGGGTCGTTTGTCGGCGACGTCGAACGCTATGTCGGGCGGGTGCTGCGCGACATCGGGCAACGCAATTCGATGATCATCACGACCCCCGACGGACGCGCGGTCCAGGTCGTCAACGAACCGCTCGCCGACGGCGGCTGGGTCGCGACCCACGAGGACATCACCGAGCGCCGCCGTGCCGAGGAACGCATCACCCACCTCGCCCATTACGACGCACTGACGGACTTGCCGAACCGCGCGCTGTTCCACGAACAGCTCAAGCGCGAACTGCCGCAGGTCACGGCGGAGCAGCAACTGGCGGTGCTCTATATCGACATCGACGAATTCAAGGGGGTCAACGACTCGCTCGGGCACATGGTCGGCGACGAATTGCTGAAATCGGTGTCGAAGACCCTGACCCGCTGCGTGCGCGACAGCGATTTCGTGGCACGGCTCGGCGGCGACGAATTTGCCATCCTGCAAACCCGGGTCACCGGCACTGATGACGTCACCCAGCTTGTCCATCGCATCTTCGAAGCAATCAGGATGCCCTTTGATTGCCTGGGCCACCAGGTGACCACCGACGCCAGCATCGGCATCGCGCTGGCGCCGCAGGATGGCTCCGACCTCGATCAGATCCTCAAGAACGCCGATATGGCCATGTACGCGGCGAAGGCCGCGGGCCGGCGCACCTCGCGCTTCTTCGTCCCCGAGATGGACGCGCGGGTCCAGGCCCGCCGCATGCTGGAAATGGATCTGCGGCGGGCGATCGCCGATGGCACCGAGCTCGAGGTCCACTACCAGCCTTGTCTCGGCCTGCAGAGCGACGAGATCAGCGGCTGCGAGGCGCTGGTGCGCTGGCGCCACCCCGAACGCGGCATGATCTCGCCGGCCGAATTCATTCCGATCGCCGAGGAGACCGGGCTGATCAACCAGCTCGGCGAATGGGTGCTGACCACCGCCTGCGCGGAAGCCACGACCTGGCCCGATGCGATCCGGCTTGCGGTCAACGTCTCGCCGGTTCAGTTCAAGAGCGGCACGCTGGCGCTGAAGGTCATTGCCGCACTTGCGGCCACCGGCCTTGCCGCCGACCGGCTGGAGCTCGAGATCACCGAGGCCGTGCTGATCCGCGACGACGAGGCGGCGCTCGCGATCCTGCATCAGCTCCGCGCCATTGGCGTTCGGATCGCGCTGGACGATTTCGGCACCGGCTATTCCTCGCTGAGCTATTTGCAGCGCTTCCCGTTCGACAAGATCAAGATCGACCGCTGCTTCATCACCAACCTCGCCGATCCCCAAGGCTCGTCCAGCATCGTGCAGGCGGTGGTGAATATCGCCGCCGACCGCCACATGACCACCACCGCGGAAGGCGTCGAGACATCGGAGCAGCAGCGAATGCTGCGCGAGCTCGGCTGCTCGGAAATGCAGGGCTATCTGTTCAGCCCACCAAAGCCCGCCGCCGACGTCAGGAAATTACTGCTGACGCATCGGCACAGCCCGACGGCGGCAGGCGCGAGTACCAAAAGCCGACCGAAACGCAAGCCGGTCGCGCGCACCGCCTGAAGCAGCTTCCCTTTTGACGCGTTTTCTTCACGCGAACCGGGATCCACCCCGGATCAAGTCCGGGGCAGGCTTTCGCTCGAAAACGCTCTGCGTCAGTTCGGGATCGGCCGTTTCTGTGCGGTCGGCGCGTCCGCGTTCACGGTGACGCCGCGGAGTTGGTTGAAGGCTGCGGTCAGCGCCTTGTCATTCTTGTCGTCCGGCGGAACGTAGGACTGCGAGCCGGACTGCTCGGTGCTTTCGGCCGCCAGATGCCCCTTCATCGAGGCCTCACCCTTGAGGTCGGCGCGGGTCTTGAATTCGTCCGGCACGTCCTGCAGCACCTCGATGTCGGGCTTGATGCCGAGCGCCTGGATCGAATGGCCCGACGGCGTGAAGTAGCGCGCGGTGGTGAGCGCCAGCGCGCCGTTGCCGGTGCCGAGCGGAATGATGGTTTGCACCGAGCCCTTGCCGAACGAGCGCGTGCCGATCAGTGTGGCGCGCTTGTGGTCGTGAAGCGCGCCGGCGACGATTTCGGAGGCGGAGGCCGAGCCGCCGTTGATCAGCACCACCAGCGGCTTGCCTTTTGTCAGATCGCCGCCGCGCGCGGTGAAGCGCTGCGTCTCTTCCGGCGTGCGGCCGCGGGTCGAGACCACCTCACCCCGCGCCATCAGCGTGCTCGTCACCGAGACCGCCTGGTCGAGCAGGCCGCCCGGATTGTTGCGGAGGTCGATGACATAGCCCGCGAGCTTGTCCTGCGGGATCTCCTTGGAAATATCCGTGATCGCCTTGCGCAGGCCGTCGGTGGTCTGCTCGTTGAACGAGGTGATCCTGATGTAACCGATATCGCCGCCTTCGGTGTGATAGCGCACCGGCCGCACCCGGATGATCTCGCGCGTGATGTCGACGTCCAGCGGCTTGTCGGCATCCTTGCGAACGATCTTCAGCCGCGTCTTGCTGTTGGGCGGCCCCTTCATCTTGTTGACGGCCTGATCCAGCGTGAGGCCCTGGATCAATTCTTCGTCGATCGCCGTGATCACGTCGCCCGACATGATGCCGGCCTTGGACGCGGGCGTATCGTCGATCGGCGCCACGACCTTGATGAAACC
Organism: uncultured Alphaproteobacteria bacterium; assembly: GCA_963774775.1. Lineage (GTDB taxonomy): Bacteria > Pseudomonadota > Alphaproteobacteria > Rhizobiales > Xanthobacteraceae > Bradyrhizobium. Next base: position 85,955 of record CAVZGZ010000006.1, on the reverse strand, counting down.
ATCCTCCATCGTGACTTCGATGCCGAGCCCACCGAACTCGCCGTGGGTGGTCTCCTGCATGTCGCCCCAGCCCTTCTCGTTCATGTAACGCGAATGCGGATCGAGCGAGGAGATCATGCCGTTGATGGCGCCCTCGACGAGTTTTGAATCGTCGGGCTTCTCGACATAGTCGGTGCGGATGCGTTCGAACACGTCACCGAACAGATTGAGCTGCGAATAAGTATCCGAACGCGCCGCCGCCTTGGCGGCGGCAACCAGATGCGCTCCCCCCTGCGGCGCGGTGACGAGAAGGGTCAGACACACACCCGCAACCGTACCGAGGAAAAAGCTAATGTTCTTGCGCATCGTTCGCGATCCCTTTGTTCGCTATTGGCCGGCAACGATTGGAAGCAAATCGGCGGGCGTCCCCGGTGCGCCCAGAACACAACGGCTTTTTGGTCGGATCAAGGCCGATTGTGGCCGGGCCACTACGGTCCAGGTTGGCCTTTTAGAGGATTCTCTCCTGGTAGGGATCAAATCTGCTTGTTTTTCGTGCAGAACCGGCCGGGAATGGCCGCCATGGTTCAGATATCGGCGCGGCGGCGGGTATATTCCAGCGATTGCCTCCGGAACCGTCATACCCCCTCCGAACCGTCATATCCGCGATATGTGGTCATCGTTTTGCTCCTCGCAATCATGGGTGAACATAATTTCACGTTCTCGCCGCGCATTGCGCCCGAGTTGTTGCAAAATCTTCCGCCCAAATGGAGGGCGTGGGGAATGCCGGGTGCCCGATGCACCCGCAGCCCGTGTGCAAAAAAGTGCACACGGTAGTCACCACGGTCGCACCGGAATCACCCGGCATTCCCGCACGCGAATGGTTTTAACGCCTTATGGCGCGCTCTCCCTGGCGACGAATTCGTCTTGTCACCATCATCGGCGAATTAGCGGTCTTGCCGAACCCGGTTGGGTCAACAAAACCTCCGCCGATTTGACACCAGCAACGGGTGCCAGAACCACACGCTTTTGCCGTCCGCGAGCCAGCTTCACCAAGTGCTTCGGTGGATAGTGCACCCCCACCGAAGTTTTCGCGAAGCCGGGGAAACAGCGCCGTTCGTCTGCGCGCAGTGATCGCTCACGGGATATCCGCCCTGCGATCACATCACGCGCCCGACGCTGCCGCGTCCACCGCATCCCACCCCAACGTTCGCGACGATGGCCAACGCCCCTCGTTGAGGGATGAGACGGCGAGGTTGTAGCGCTGATTTGGGGGGCGCGAGAACAGGAATATTTTCGCTCGGACGACTGGACCGAGCCCATGCGTGATTTGCCCGTCGGGTAGCACAAAGGGTTGTGGTGGTGATGAGCCGAGCGGCGTGGTCTTGGCGTCATCGGGCAATCAGGCCACACAGAGGATTGAGAACAGCGGTCGTCGAGCAACGAGAGTTAAGTGCACTGGCACCGTAATCGTCACCGTAATCGTGATCATGAAGCCGCCGGGGACAATGCGCGTCGAAGTAGCTGACCGAGCAGCCTGCGTGCGTCAGGCAGCTGCATTGGCTTAGCGGGCGGCGCAAACTTGCGTTTGGCATGTCGAGCCCAGTTCGCCGTCCGCTTCAGTAGCTCGATTTCCTTTTTTGGTGCCCAGTTTAGCGACAGAAATGCCTCTTCGCCAGGGCCAAACCTGAGGATGAAGGGTTTCCAGTGTTTTGTAAATGTCGAACCATTCGGTCGCCGTTCCGAAATAGATCAGGGCATCGTCCAAAAAATCATCAGCCTCCGCGAGCGCGGCCCACACCTGCACGTCGCTTGGTGTCGGCGGCGGCGCCGGGATAGGACGACCGTCCGGCCCCGTCACGGTCACAGTTATCTCGCCTGCAAACATCTCCATGACTGGACCACTCAGCAAAGATCGTTCGGTGTCGCGTGCCATCGGGCATGAACTGCGTAATCCCCGCGAAACGAAGAGGTTTCGAATTGCGGGACAACGCCATTGCGCCGTTGAGCCGATCAATGAGGGCCACCGCGCGGTCGCGCACTTCGATCGCGGACCCCAATTCATCGAAAACCGCCGAACGAAGTAACGTCTGATTATCGTGATTCTCGACCCAGGGGTCGAACGGCGTCTTCAAAGTGGCCTGCCACTGAGCGATGCCTCTGTCATCGCCGCTGATCGCTGCTCCCCAGCCCGTCCTGAATCCTTGTGCCGCCTTTGGACTTCCTCTCGCGTCATTCGTCACGCTTCAGTTTGCGCCGTCCCCAATGATGGAATTACGGTGACAGTGCACTCAATTGACACCTGACGCCATCGCGGGCATCATACCTTATGGCCCGCCTCGCCCGTGTCGTCATCCCCGGTCACCCGCACCACGTCACCCAGCGTGGCAACGGCCGCGCGCGGACCTTCTTCGGCGACGCCGATTATGCGCTTTATCGCGACCTGCTCGTCGAGAATTGCCGCGCCGCTGAGGTCGAGGTGTGGGCCTGGTGCCTGATGCCGAACCACGTGCACCTGATTCTGGTGCCGTCCGATCCCGACGGGCTGCGCCGCGCGCTGGCGCGGGTCCATCGCAGCTATGCCGGCATCATTCAGGCACGGCGAAAGCGCAGCGGGCATTTCTGGCAGGGCCGGTTCGGCGCCGTCGCCATGGATGAGGAACATCTCGCTGCGGCGTTGCGTTACGTGGCGCTGAACCCGGTACGGGCGCGGCTGGTGGCGCGGGCGCAGGACTGGCGGTGGTCGAGCACGCGCGCGCATCTGCGCGGCAAGGACGACGGCATCACCACGCTGAAACCGATTCGGGATCGCTTTCCCCGCTTCGCCGACCTGCTCGATAGCGAGCCGGAAGACGACCTGTTCGAGCGCCTACGCGCCGCCGAGAGCATCGGCCGGCCGCTCGGCGACGATCGCTTTCTCGCCCGCCTCGAGCGGTTGACCAAGCGCTCCCTCAAAGCGGGCAAACGCGGGCCGAAGCCGTCGGCAGCCGGAAGAGGACTGAGAATGACGGGTCAGCATCAGGGAGTTAAGTGCACTGTCACCGAAATCACGAGCATGGCCGACCTCGTGCAGCAGCTTCTGCAATCCATGCAAAGCTCAATGTCGGCTTCGTCATCGTCCTACGGCGCAACCGGCAGTTCCAGCAGCAGTGCGTCGTCTTCCGCGCTTCTGATCGACTACAAAGCCTGAAATCCAAGCCGGCCAGACTTCGCAGCCTGGACCCCCGATACGCGGATCGGGGTGCGCGCCTCTTGCTATCCTGGAGTTTTTATCCTGGTGATCCGGTCCGCCGGCGCGAGCCGGCGGACGCGACCACGAACTAGCCTACTCTCAGGTTTTCCGCTGATGTCTTGCCCCGATTTTCCTTCTCTTCGTAGCTCACCTTGGCACCCTCGTTGAGGCTGCTCAGACCGGCTTTCTCGACGGCCGAAATGTGTACGAAGACGTCCTTGCCGCCGCTATCGGGTTGGATGAACCCAAATCCCTTTGCCGGGTTGAACCACTTTACCGTTCCTGTCGCCACGTTTTCTCTCCCGTTGAAGTAACCGAGCCACCTTAGGTCGGCAGTGCACCGGACCGCAAGGAGGCAAACAGGATTGCTAGCCTGATTTATTGATCTTCTTTACCTTTGCGTCGGTGGCCTCGATCGCCGCGGCCAATTCCAATATCGCTTTCGCCAGCAGGTCGGCGGCTTCCTTGGCGTCCTGCGATCGCTCGGCACGAAGTGCATAGTTCTTTGCAGACGACAGTGACATCGTGAACTTTCCCGACAAAACCGCATGAAAAACCCGCCGGGTTGAGGCGGCGGGTTTCACTACGCAATACTCTCGCGACGGTATGGAACTGCCGCGATTGGCTCAATCCATAACTGGCGACGGTTAAGATTTCACGAAAGCTCGGGAGTTTCGGTACGGCGGCGGATTGGGTCGACTTCTGCCCTTTGCCAGCTTCCAGTTGTCGAATTGGACAGTGGCACTGCCGCATTATCGCCGCGGGCTCGGTCGTGCGACAGCGGGGGGCTCATTGCCATCGATTTCGCAAGGCGAGGTCAACAGCGATCAGACGGACAACAACCTGCCCTGAAACCTGTGGCGCCCCCCTCGCCCGTCCGCCCGTCCCTTGGCCAACTCCGCTTGACCGGCAATCTCGTCGGCTCGCCAGCACCGGACCGAGTGTCCGTCGGGACGCGCTTCAAGCGATGGCCCGGGTTCGCGACGACACACGGCTTCGGCGTAACGGCAGCGCGGACCGAACGCACATCCGTCCGGCGGATCTAGCGGATTGGGCGGCTCGCCCTTTGTCGTAGCTAACGGTGCGTGGCGTAGCGGATCGGGAATGGCGGCGATATCAGGGTTCGCGTATACGGGTGCGCCGGCCGTTCGAAGATTTCGCGCCAGTGGCCTGTCTCCACGATGCGGCCGAGATACATGACGGCGACCCTGTCGCTCATGTGCTCGACAACGCCGAGGTCGTGGCTGATCATGATGTAGGAGAGGCCGAGCGTTTCCTTCAGTTCCAGCAGCAGATTGATGATTTGGGCACGGATCGAGACGTCCAGCGCCGATACGGGTTCGTCACAGATGACAATCCTGGGGTTGAGGATCAGCGCGCGAGCGATGCCGATGCGCTGACGCTGGCCGCCCGAGAATTCATGCGGGTAGCGGCCGGCCTGTTCGGGCCGCAGCCCCACATGCCCAAGCATCTCCGCAATGCGTCCGTCGATCTCGCTTTTGGCCGTTACACCATGCAGGCGCAGCGGGTCTTCAAGCGTGCGACGAACGGTCTGGCGGGGATTGAGCGAGGCGTAGGGATCCTGAAATACCATCTGTACGATACGGGCCAATGCCTTGCGATTGCCCGATTGCCGGCCCGTCACCACCTGCCCGTCCAGCACGATGCGGCCTCGCGTCGGCACCTGCAGGCCAAGCAGCGAAAGTGCGACGGTCGACTTGCCACAGCCGGATTCGCCGACGAGACCGAGGCATTCACCGCGCTTCAGTTCGAGATCGATGCCGTCGACCGCACGCAACAGCCGCCGGCCGCCGCCCAGGAAGCCGCCACCAACGGGAAAATGGACCGCGAGATCCTGCACGCTGAGGATGACATCGTCGCCACGCCTTCCCGCAGGTTCATGCATGGTGATGGCACCTGACGAGGCCGCCTGCGCCGAGCCATGTCGTCTCCGGCACGGTGGTCCGGCAAATCTCGGTCGCCTGCGCGCAACGCGGATTGAATCGGCAACCGTCCGGGAAATCCGCGATCGCCGGTACGACGCCCGCGATCTCCGTGAGCCGCGTCCGGCCAAGTGCTGCGCGACTCCCCAGCCGCGGCAGCGAGTTGACCAGGCCTTGCGTATAGGGATGCGCGCATGCGCGGAAGATGTCGGCCGAGCCGCGCTCCTCGACGATGCGGCCGGCATACATGACGGCGACGCGGCGGCAGACGTTGGCGACCAGGCCCAGATCGTGGCTGATCATCAAAATAGCCGTCCCTCGCTCGGCGCACAGATTGCGCATCAGCTCGATGATCTCCGCCTGCACGGTCACGTCGAGCGCGGTTGTCGGCTCGTCGGCGATCAGAAGATCCGGCCCACATGCGAGTGCGATGGCGATCATCACGCGTTGACGCATGCCGCCCGAAAGCTGGTGCGGGTAATCCTTCACCCGTCGCTCGGGTGCGGGGACGCGGACGCTCGCCAGCGCCTCGACAGCCAGCTGGTTTGCTTCCCGCCAGTTCTTGCCCTTGTGCAGCACGAACATCTCAGCGATCTGCTGGCCGACAGGCGAGACCGGATTGAGCGCCGTCATCGGCTCCTGGAAGATCATGGCGATGCGATTGCCGCGCAGCGCGCGTTGCTCGGCCGCCGGAAGCCTCTGGATCTCCCGGCCCTCAAATCGTATGGCGCCGGCGCCGATCGAAAGCGGCTGGCGCAACAGGCCGATCAGAGCGAGAGCCGTAATGCTCTTGCCGCAGCCGGATTCGCCGACAAGGCCGAAGGTCTCGCCACGATCGATGCGGAATGAAACGCCCTCGACCGCCGCAACGGGGCTGGATCGGTCGTTGAGATCGATGCGCAAGTCCTCGACTTCGAGCAGAGGCGAGCCCGTCATGCGCGCCGGCTCCGCGACTGTGGATCGAGAATGTCACGCAGGCCATCGCCGAGCAGATTCAAGCCGAGCACCGTCAGGAATATGGCAACGCCAGGGAAAATCGACAGCCACGGCGCCGTGGTGATCTGGTCGCGGGCGTCCGACAGCATGCTGCCCCAGCTTGGATAGGGTGGACGGATTCCGAGGCCAAGGAACGAAAGCGAGGCTTCGGCCAATACGGCGCTGCCCATGCCCAGCGTGCCGATGACGATGATCGGTCCGAGCATGTTCGGCAGCAGCTGTGTGAGCATGATGCGCAAATCTCCGTAGCCAAGCACCATTGCAGCCTGCACATAGCCCTGACTCTTGAGCGACAGCGCCGACGCCCGTGCAATCCGGCATGTGAAGGACCAGTTGGTCAACCCGAGCGCGATGAGCAGGCTCGTCAGGCCGGGTCCAAGAACCGCCACGATGGCAAGCGCGAAGATCAGCGAGGGGATCGCGAGCATGAGATTGGTCAGCCCGTTGACGAAGTCGTCCCACCAGCCGCCCCAATAGCCCGCGGTCAGGCCCAGCGCCACGCCGATGATGCTGTTGACGAGTTGCGAGACGATGCCGACCGTCAGCGAGATGCGCGCGCCGTACACGACGCGCGAGTAGATGTCGCGGCCCTGCCCGTCGGTGCCGAACCACCACATCCAGCTCGGTGGCTCTTCCGCATTCATGAGGTTGGCATCCAGAACAGGATCCGTATGCGCCAACCAGGGTGCGAGCAGGCCGACGAAGATCGCAAGCGCGAACAACGCCCCGCCGATGATGAGATTGGTTCGGAGCTTCATCGCAGCCGCCCCGCCGCGACAGGCGGTACAGTCAATCGTGCGCAGGCGTGTGAGAGCCGGCCGGCGCTCATGCGTATTTGATCCTGGGATCGATCACGGCATAGAGCAGGTCAATCAACATATTGATCGTCAGAAAGAACAGCACCACCACGAGAATAGAGCCCTGGACAGCGGGAATGTCGCGCTGCAGGACACTGTCGACGAGCAGCGAGCCGATGCCCGGCCAGGAGAATAATTTCTCGACGACGACCGCCTGCCCCATCAACGCGCCGAATTGCAGGCCAACCGCCGTAAGAATGAGGACGAGAGCGTTGCGCATCACGTGCCACTTCACGACCCGGGTCTCACTCATGCCCTTCGAGCGCGCAGTCCGGACGAAATCCGCGGTCATGATCTCGAGAACCGCGGCGCGCGTCGTCCGTGCCAGCAGCGCCATTGGCGAGACGCCGAGGGTCACGGCAGGCAGGATCAGATATTTGAGCCCCCCATCGCCATAGCCAAAACTCGGCAGCCAGCTGAGTTTCAACGCAAACAGGTACATCAGCACCAGTCCGAGCCAGAATTTGGCAATTGAAAGGCCCGACACCGCCACGACCATCGAGATCGTGTCGACGATGCTGCCCGGCTGCAGCGCTGCGATAAAACCGAGTGGTACGCCGATCACAATCGCAAAACTCATGGCTGCGAATATCAATTGCAGCGTCGGCCACGTCCGTTTGGCGATCATGGTCGTGACCGGCTCGCGCGTCCGGAACGAGGTCCCGAAATCACCCGTCGCCAGCTTGGCAATGTAGGAGCCGAAGCGGATGTAGACGGGATCGTCGAGGCCAAGCTGTTTTTTCATTCGCTCCTCGACCTGCGGGTCGCCGTCATCGCTCATGCTCGACACGATGCTGCCCGGAACGACGCTGAACAGCACAAAGACCAGCAGCACGACAGCCAGCACGGTCGGAACAGTCTGCAGGATTCGGCGGATCAGGAAGGAGAGCATCGGAATTGTTCCTCCCTCCCTCCATCGTTTCTTGGGACGGAGGGAGCGCGAGAGCGCGTGTCACTTCGCGGGCGAGGTCTCGTCGACCCAGAGGTCTTCGACGTTCTGATGGGTCAGTTCCGTCGCGTTCAACTGAATCCCCTTGAGCCACGGCTGCACTGCCATGACCGCCTTGTTGTAGTTGAAGAACCAGACCGGCGCTTCTTCATAGAGCAGGGCATTCGCCTTTTGCAGCAGTTCGGCGCGTTTTTCGCCGTCGGTCTGCCCGGCCTCATCGATCATCTTGTCGAAGTCGGCGTTCTTGAAGTTCACGTAGTTGCAGGCTGACTGCGGCGTCGACGAGTGGAAGCACTTGAGCGCTGCCAGGGGATCCGGGCCGCTGGCCTGGGAATAGACATAGGCCTGGAAGTCGCCGGTGCGAACGACCTCCGCCAGCACCGCGGTCTCGACCTGCTTGACCTTCACCTTGATGCCCACCTTATCCAGCATCGGGATAACGGCCTCGACGATCGGCAAGCCCCAGCTTTCGTTCTGACTCGTCGTCCATTCGAATTCAAAGCCTGCGGGATAGCCCGCGTCCGCGAGCAACTGCTTCGCCTTCGCAGGATCGAAGGCGTAGGGCTTCATGTTCTTGTCGTACAGGGGTGAGGTCAAAGGCAGCCAGCTGGTGGCGCGATAGGCCTTGCCCTTGACCAGCTTTTTGATGATCAGGTCGGTATCGATCGCATAGTTGATAGCCTGCCGAACTCGCTTGTCGGAGAACGGTTTGAATGCGGGATTCATCCCCATGTAACGCGTGAAGACCTCGGCGACTTCGACGATGGTGCCCTTGAGGTCGGGGTCGGCCTGATAGGCGACGTACTGCGCGGGCCCGAGCACCGAGGTGTCGATTTCCTTGTTGCGGAAGGCGACATCGCGCGCCGCGGCTTCGCCCATGAGCGAGACGATGAGCTTGTCCGCATACGGCTTGCCCGGCTTGTAGAACCTGTCCCACCGCTCCAGAACGATGCGCGATCCCGGCACGTGCTCGACAAATTTGAATGGCCCAAGACCGATCGGCTTCTGGATGAAGCCCTCCTTCGCGGCCTCGTCGGCGGGATAGATCGAAGTTATCGCGTTCCAGAAGTAGAAACCTGGATCGACCTTCTCGGTCAGCTTCATTTCAAGCGTGAAGTCGTCGATTTTCTTCAGACCGGAGATTTCCTTGGCCTGGCCCTTCTCGACGGCGGCCGCACCCTCGATGATGCGGACATAGCGCGCACCGGGATAGGCCTTGGTGCCGTCCATGATCCGATTGTAGCTCCAGATGATGTCGTCGGCCGTCATCTTGCGACCATTATGGAAATAGGCGTCGTCGCGCAGCTTGAAGGTGTGGACGAGCCCTCCGCCCGAGACGATGTCCTCCTTGGCCAGTTCCAGAACCGGCTTGCCGTCAGCGGAGTTCCAAATGTAGAGCGACCGATGCAGACCCTTGGCGAATATCTCGTCCTGGGCGCGCTGCGTCGTATGAATGTCCATGCTGGTGAAACTGGAGCCATAGGGGGCCGTCATACGAATGGTGCCTCCCTTGCGCGGGCTCTCGGCCTCCGCCGTGGCGGAGAGTGCCAATGCCAGACCAGCCACGAGCGCAATCTTCTTGAACATCATGCCTTCTCCAACAATGCAGGAGTTTTCCGGTCAGCGAGTTGACCACTCGCGGCACGTCAAGCGCAAGGTCTTCATGATGGCAATCGGGGACCAATATTTGGACAGCTCAGTGGATCCAGACCCGACCGGCCTGCCCTACCCGTCGAACTCCCAACCATGATCGATCGCGCGATCAGCACCAGGACCGCCAAACCAGGACTGCCGGTGCGTTCGGCCTCGCCTTCTCTTCGGCACTCTTGATCACCGCCAAGCGGGTAATCGGACTGACCTTCTGTTGGGGGCCTGCTGGCGGCGGACGGCGCCTTCCGCCTTCGTTCGTTGAGCTACGGCGAACAGGATCGGCCGATCCGCCCCACAGGCTATTGCGGGGCTGCGCGCAGCGAAGGGTTTGGTTAATTTTTTCTTGTTACGAATGGTAATCGGTTTTCGATTCTTACAGGATGGACCTTTATGAAGTTTTTTTCCGGCGCGACACGTCAAAACCACGACAACCTGGTCTGGCAGGCGGCATTCGAACGCAGTCGCGACGCCATCATGGTGCTGGCCGGCGCCAAGATCATCGCCTGTAACGACGCCGCCGTGCGGCTTGGCGGCTACAAGGCAAAGTCCGACCTGCTGTCGCGATCGCCGGCCGACATGGCGCCCGAGATCCAGCCCGATGGCCGCCGATCGGCCGATGTCACCAAGGAGATGGTTGCGCAGGCCGCAAGAGAAGGCCACGCCTGCTTCGAGTGGGTCACGCGGCGTGCCGACGGCACCTTGATGCCGATACAGGTCACGCTGGTGCCGACCGAAATCGATGGTAAGCCAGCCGTCGTGAGCTATCGCCGGGACATTTCGGATCTCGTCGCGGCACGCGAGGAGAAGAAGCGCACCCTGGCGCGACTAGCCGGCGAATTCGACGCGATAATCGGCAGCATCGCCAGCGCCGTCTCGTCGGCGGCCAAGGAAGTGGAGGTGACCGCCGCGTCGCTGACCTCGACGGCCGATAGCGCCACCAAGCGCGTCGCCGTGGTCGCCAACGCCTCGCAGGCCGCTTCCGTCAATGTCCAGGCGGTCGCCGGTGCGACCGAGCAATTGTCCAGCTCGGTTGCCGAAATCAATCGCCAGGTCACCACATCATCCACCATTGCCGGAGAGGCAGTCGACGCCTCGGCCCGCACCAACAGCCTGGTCAACAGCCTCTCCGACGCGGCCGCCAAGATCGGCGCGGTGACCGACATGATCAGCGCGATCGCCAGCCAGACCAATCTGCTGGCGCTGAACGCCACGATCGAAGCGGCGCGCGCCGGCGACGCCGGCCGCGGCTTTGCGGTGGTCGCATCCGAAGTCAAAAGCCTGTCCAGCCAGACCGCCAAGGCGACCGAGGAAATCAGCGCGCACATCAGCGCCATGCAACGGGCCACCGACGACACCGTGACGGCCATTCAGGGTATCGGCGGCACCATCGGTCAGATCAGCGACATCGCCAAGACCATTGCGATTGCCGTCGAGCAGCAGGGTCAGGCAACCCAGGAGATTGCGCGCTCGGTGAGCCAGGCCGCGGCGGGAACGAGCGAAGTCGCCGGAAACATCAGTGCCGTCACCCACACCATCGACTCGACAGGTGCTGCCGCCAAGGAGATGCTCGGCGCCGCCGGCCGGCTGTCCAAGCAGGCTGACGCCCTGCGCGACAAGGTTTCGGGCTTCCTCAGCGCCGTACAGGCCGCGTAGGGACGCGCGGCGGCGAATGACGACGATGTGTGGCGGTCGGTCTGAAACGGTGGATTGCGACTTCCGCTAATCCACCGCGCGAGCCGCTACACCAATTCCCGCGCGATCCACTCCGTGATCGAATGATGCTTCGGTCTCCAACCCAACAACTCGCTGGCGCGCTTGCCGCGCACGCGGCTGTTGGAGCCGAACGTGAACATCGCCTTCGCCTTACCCCAGGCCGCGATCGCCTGCTCGGCCGGCCAGGATTGCGCCGCTCCAAGGCCAAGCCGCTTCGCGATCGCCTGCGCCACCTCGCCCAGGGCTTCCTCGCCGTTTTCGACATACATGAAACTTCCCGCCGGCGCCTTGGCGATGGCGAGCGCATAGAGCGCGGCGACGTCGGCGACATGCACGTTCGACCAGCGGTTCAGGCCGCGCCCGATGTAACGCACGACGCCGGATGCCCTGCCTTGCTGCGCGAGCACGGGCACCTGCACGCTTTGCGCGGGCGCGCCAAGCGCGTTCCCGTAGATCATGGAGTTGCAGAGCACGATCGAGCGAATGCCTGATGTCGATGCATCCTGGATGTGCCGGTCGATCGCGACCCGTGCGACCCGCTCGGGTTCGGGCTCGATCGGCGTGTCCTCATGAAAAATCCGGTCCGACGGCTCGCCCATGGCTCTGTCGGCCACGACACTGCTGCCGCTGGTATGGATGAAGGGTTTGTCCGAGCCTGCAAGGGCGGCAATCAAGGCGTCGATCGCGCCGCGGTGGTCGCTGCTGGCTGCATTGACGACGCCATCGGACGCGCCGGCCTCGGCCTGCAGCAACGCAGTATCGTCGAGCGAGCCGATCACCGGCTCGATGCCGTGCGCGGCAACCGCTTCGGCCTTTACCTTATCGCGAACCAGCCCGCGAACCGTATGACCATCGGCGATCAGGGCTGACGCAACCGCGCCGCCGATAAAACCATTCGCGCCGGTGAGAAAGATTCGCATTGGTTCACCCTGTCGCTGCCGCTGCTCGAAACCACGCCTGGCCGTCGGCTCGGCGAAGGTCGCAGGACGGCCTGACCGGGTTATCATTGGCCTGCACACATATTATGGCAAGAGCCCGCGGGCATCTCCATTCTGCTGGCCGAACAGCACGCGCGCATGAGCCCGAAAACCGCCGACGACGCCTATGTGGTTGATGACGACCTCTTGGCGATCGCACCGCTAAAAGACTGCGCTGACAGAGCGCCGAAGCAACACGAGGCAATACATCCGTGTTGCTCTGCAACACGAAGCAATCATTAACGCGTGATGGCGGCTTCCTTCGGAGTAGCGAAAAAGGGTTGGCTGATCAAATGAGCCAGAGTACCAATGCGCTTGCGGCACGACGGGATCGCTTCGCTACCTTGATCCCTGTCAAACGCCATTCGCTTTAGCCAGCGGATGTTGAAAGATAAAAAACTGCCTGCGAGGAAACATCATGAACATGCCAGCCCGGTCGATGCCCATTTCGCGATCTTCCGATTCACCTCGCGGCATGGCGCTATTGCGCGATCCGTTGCTCAACAAGGGGACAGCCTTTACGGAAGCGGAACGGGATGCGCTTGGCGTGCGCGGACTGCTGCCCGCGCACGTGCTCTCGATGGACGATCAGGTTGCACGGGTGATGACCAACCTGCGTGCCCTCCCCAGCGATCTGGAAAAATTCGTCGCGCTCAACTCGCTGCACGATCGCAACGAGGCGCTGTTCTTCCGAGTCGTTTGCGACCACATCGATGAAATCCAGCCACTGATCTATACCCCTACGGTGGGTCTTGCCTGCCAGCGGTTCGGCCTCATCTTCCAGCGGCCGCGCGGCATGTTCATCAGCGCCAACGATCGCGGGCGGGTCGCAGAACTCTTCGCCAACTGGCCGTATGCGGCCAAGCTCATCGTCGTCACCGACGGAGAGCGTATCCTGGGTCTCGGCGACCTCGGCGCCCACGGCATGGGCATTCCGGTCGGCAAGCTCTCGCTTTATTCGGCCTGCGCCGGCGTTCACCCCGAGCACTGCCTGCCCGTCATGCTGGATGTCGGCACCAACAACGAGGAATTTCTGAACGACCCCTATTATATCGGCCTGCGGCAGAAACGCCTGACCGGCGCGGCCTACGACGAATTCGTCGACGAATTCATCACCGCGGCGCGCGCGGCTTTCCCGGGCGTGTTGGTCCAGTTCGAGGATTTCGCCAATCACTCGGCGTTCCGGCTGCTGCACAAATACCGCGACGAGATAAATGTCTTCAACGACGACATTCAGGGAACGGCAGCGGTGGCGCTCGCCGGCCTGTTCTCGGCGTTGCGCGTCAATGGCGGAAAACTGGCCGACCAGAGGGTGCTGTTCCTTGGCGCGGGCGAAGCTGCGACAGGGATCGCCGACCTCGTGGTCTCCGCCATGATGGCGGAAGGCGTATCAGAAGCCGAGGCGCTCCGGCGCAACTGGCTCGTGGACTCCCGCGGCCTGGTCGTGAAGAACCGCGCGGGCCTCACCGATCACAAGCTTCGCTATGCCCATGACCACGCGCCGATCGGCGACTTCCTGACCGCGATCCAGACGCTCAAGCCGACCGCGATCATCGGCGTTGCCGCCGTCGGCGGCGCTTTCACGCCAGAGGTGCTGCAGACCATGGCTGCGATCAACGAGCGGCCGATCGTGTTTGCGCTGTCCAATCCGACCTCGAAGGCGGAATGCTCGGCCGAGGAGGCTTACCGCCACACCGGCGGGCGCGCATTGTTCGCGTGTGGCAGCCCCTACGATCCGGTGAAACTTGGTGGCAAGACCTTCGTGCCGCGCCAGGGCAACAATTCCTACATCTTCCCCGGCGTCGGTCTCGGCGCGATCGCGTGCGGATCAAAACTGGTGACCGACGAGATGTTCATGGCCGCGGCCCACACCCTGGCCTATCTCGTCAACCCTGATGACATCGAACAGGGCAGCCTCTACCCCGCATTGCCGCGGATCCGCGAAGTCTCGGCGCACATCGCGATGGCGGTTGCCGAGGTCGCCTACAAGCGCGGCCTGGCGACCGAGCCAAAGCCAAACGACTTGATGGGGTTCATCGAGTCGCAAATGTACGACCCGCATTATTGACGGCGAAGGTAGCCCGCATGAGCGAAGCGACATGCGGGGATCGATGCGCCCCGGATATCGCTTCGCTCATTCGGGCTACACGCACTTCGTCAGGTCTTTTCATCTTCCGATGGCGTCTCTCGCTGGGCTGCTTTCTCTTGCGCTTCCAATAAACCTGCCGGAATTATTTCATTACCCATCGCGAGCAACCGTTCCGCTAAGTCGCGTCGCTCAACCCAATATTCGCGCTTCGTAAGATGGTCGAGCGCGACCCAACATGCAGACCCGCGCGGCGATACTCCATTTGGCATCAGGTGATATCGCGCCGGATCTTTGCTGTCATAGGTGAATTGATCAGCAGCCTCGTTATCCGCTGACATCCTCCGCAACTGTAGCGGCTCTTTTAGCTTGTCGTCTCTCGCGATCTCGAATTTCGTCATGGGCATGCGCGAGAGCTCAAGGTCGGCGAAAATCGCCCTGAATGCCTCCATTTCTGAGACGCCCGAAGTATGCGCCCCGAGCTTAAGCGCGTCTCGATCTCGCTGACGGAATGCTCTCAAGATCTCGTAGCAGCCAACCACCCAAGTTTCCGACAGCAGCAGCTGGTAGTGGAACGTCATGGCGTTGGCGATTTCAGTCGCTTTGTTGGCTACACGCGCCCGTGAACGGCGGCAAAGCCGAATTCCCGCAGGTTTCCTGTCGAATTTGTAATCGGCCGAGTTCGAACCGGCCGCCCCGTTCGCGGCGTCCCATCAGCAAGGCGACGGCGAAGCGAAAGGGAGAATTCCGATGAAACACACCATCATTGCGACCGCGATCAGCACCGCACTTCTGTTCACCGCCACGCTGCAGGCGGCGAAAGCCGATACCTGGGTTTTCAAGGATATGCAGCGGCCGAACGGCCACGAGCGTTCCATGGCCGCCAAGCGCGCCGACGCCCGCAAATGCGGCGCTGATCGCAGCGGCCGATCGTTCTCCGACGCGCGCGCGCCCGACATGCAGTCCTGCATGTTCGCTTATGGCTGGGCGCTCGATCACGTCATTCCCGATCCGCCGTCGCGCCAGGCGCGCGCCAGCGTCGCCAACGACACCTCACCTTCGCCCCAGATCGACAATTCCTCGAACGACGACTGGGTTCAGCGGCAGCAGGATCAGGACAACCTTCAGCAGATGCTCAACACGCAACAGATGATCAACGATCAGCAGAGGGTGAACGACCAGATGATGCAGGATCAGACCCAGCAGATGATCAACATGAATAACCAGTGACGCGGGCGTGACGGACGCGGACCACGGCCCCTTGGGACCGCGTGTTGCCCGCGTCCGTCCCGTTGTGTAAATGAGCGGGATGATCGCACCCCTCTCCCCCGGTTCCGCCGACGTGTTGCTGTTCGATATCGGCCGCGTCGTGCTCGATATCAGTCTTGACAGGGTCGTGGACGTTTGGGCCGGCCATGCCGGCTGCGCACCGGCCGATCTCACCAACCGCTTTGTGGTGAATGACGACTTCAAGCATCACGAGACGGGCAAGATCGACGATGCCGCGTTCTTCGAGAGCCTGCGCGCCTCGCTCGGCATCGGCATCACCGACGACCAGTTCCTGGAAGGCTGGAACGCGATCTTCACCGGCGAAATGCCTGATATCGGCCTGCTGTTGGCGCGAGCCGGAAAACATCTGCCGCTCTATGCCTTCTCCAATACCAATCCGGCCCATATCGCGCACTTCTCAAAAGCCTATGCGGACGTGCTCGGCCATTTCCGCGAGGTTTTTCTGTCGTCGAGCATCGGGCTGCGCAAGCCCGACGCGGAGGCCTATGATCACGTGGTGAAGGCGATCGGCGTCCCCGCCTCGCGCATCGTGTTCTTCGACGATTCCGCAGCTAATATCGAGGGCGCGCGGGCGTATGGCCTGACCGCGGTACACGTGACGTCGACGGATGACGTCGCCGAGGGCGCTCTCAGCGCTTGGGATCTAGGGAGTTTTTGCCAGTGGCCTTGATGCCGGTTGCCGACGCGTTGTCCGCGATCCTCGCGGGCGCGGAACCGTTGCCCGAAGAGATGATCGCGCTCGATGCCGCCTATCATCGCACGCTGGCACGCGACGTCGCGGCGCGGCGCACCCAGCCGCCGCAGGCGATGTCGGCGATGGACGGTTATGCGGTGCGCGCGGCTGACGCCGCTGACCTTGCGGCGCGGCTGAAGGTAATCGGCGAGGTCGCGGCGGGCCGCCCATTCGAGCGCAAGGTCGGCGTCAATGAGGCGGTGCGGATCTTCACTGGCGGCGTGATTCCCGATGGTGCCGACGCGGTCATCATCCAGGAGGACACGGGCGTCGAAGGCGACCACATCACCATCACCGAGAAAGCCGTGGCCGGCCGCCATATCCGCCCGGCCGGCGTCGACTTCCGCGAAGGCGACGTGCTGCTCGCCAAGGGCAGCCGCCTCAGTGATCGCGATCTCTCGCTCGCCGCCAGCATGAACTACCCCGAACTCGCCGTGCGCCGCCGGCCGAAGGTCGCCGTGCTCGCCACCGGCGATGAACTGGTGATGCCGGGCTCTCACCCCGGCCCCGGCCAGATCGTCTATTCCAACGGCTACGGGTTACGGGCGCTGGCGCGCGCGGAGGGCGCCGAGACGGTCGATCTCGGCATTGCCGCCGACACCGTGGCTGCGACCACCGCAGGTATCCGCCGCGCACGCGACAGTGGCGCCGACGTCCTGATCACCACCGGCGGCGCCTCGGTCGGCGACCACGATCTGGTCAAGCAATCGCTGGAGGCCGAAGGGGTCGCCATGGCGTTCTGGCGGATCGCGATGCGGCCCGGCAAGCCGATGATGCATGGACGGTTGGGGGCCATGCGGGTGATCGGCCTGCCCGGCAATCCGGTGTCGTCGTACGTCTGCGCCTACCTGTTTCTGGTGCCGTTGATTCGCGCTTTGTCCGGCCGCACGGCCATCCATCACACCAGGGAGACCGCCCTGCTCGGCCGCGACCTCGCCGCCAACGACCAGCGCGAGGATTATCTGCGCGCCCGCCTCGAAGAGCGCGAAGACGGCGCTGCGATCGCAACACCAGTCGACAAGCAGGATAGTTCGCTGCTTGGGAATCTCGCTGCGGCACAGGCCTTAGTGATACGTCCGCCGTTCGCGCCCAGCGCGCCGAAGGGCTCGGTTTGCGAGATCCTGCGACTGCCGCAATAGGCGCGCTCGCGCCACCTGCCGCCAAAAGCGGACCTCGTTCATCTGCCTCGTTCGTCCGCGCGTTCACCTGAAATTAAGTGGTTGCGGAACACATATCGAACATATAGTGTCCGTTCATGATTTGTTTCGAGTGCTGGTGTCTACAAATAGGAGTTTGGGACTCCTGGACTTGAGGATACCGGAAATCTTGGAAATCGGAACGACGCCACCAACCGGGGGAATGCTCGCGATGCTTACGCGCAAACAGTATGAACTTCTGCGTTTCATCAACGAACGGCTGAAAGAGGCCGGGGTGCCGCCCTCCTTCGACGAGATGAAGGACGCGCTGGATCTGCGCTCGAAGTCCGGTATTCACCGCCTGATCACCGCGCTGGAAGAACGTGGCTTCATTCGCCGCCTGCCCAACCGCGCCCGCGCCATCGAGGTCATCAAGCTGCCCGAACTCGCCGCTAGCAGCAACGGCAACCGCCGCGGCTTTACGCCGAGCGTCATCGAAGGCACGCTCGGCAAACGCTCGAGCAGCGCACCGATCGCGGAGGATGACGGCAATCGTCCGGTCGCAGTGCCCGTGATGGGCCGGATCGCAGCCGGCACGCCGATCGAGGCGCTGCAGACCCGCAGCCATACCATCAGCGTGCCACCTGACATGCTCGGCTCAGGCGAACATTACGCGCTGGAAGTGCGCGGCGATTCCATGGTCGAGGCCGGCATTCTCGACGGCGACATGGCGCTGATCCAGCGCAACGACACCGCCAACACCGGCGACATCGTGGTGGCACTGATCGACGAGGAGGAAGCGACGTTGAAGCGCTTCCGCCGCCGCGGCGCCTCGATCGCGCTGGAGCCCGCCAATACCGCCTACGAGGTCCGTATCCTGCCGCCGAACCGGGTCCGGATTCAGGGCAAGCTGATCGGGCTCTACCGGAAGTATTGAACGGCACTTCGATACCGTTCAGCTCCGTTGCCAGGGGGCGGATTGTCCGCCCCCGATGGAAGGAGTTTCGACTTTTCCGCGGATTATCGCGCAGCCGGTCCAGCGCTAGATCCTCAACACGCCACGAGCGAGGCGTATCCGCTTCGCAGAATAAGCGTGCAAGATGAGGAGACAACCATGCGCAAGACCGTTTTGACTGTTCTCGCTTCAGCGTTATTTGCGACGTCAACAATGCAAGTCGCATCGGCGTCCGAACGCCACCACGTCCGCAAGGTCGACCGTGCGGTGACCGCCGGGCAGTTCCGCAACGCCAATAATTCGCTGCCCGCCCCCGCGGCATCGTACTGGCCCTACAGCGGCTATTCGGCGCCCGCCGGGCAATGAGCCAGATTAATGGCTCACGGAGCGGTTGCTCCGCCCAAGCGGGCAATTGCACAAAAAGCCCCGGCCAGCCCGCCGGGGCTTTTTGTTTGTGCATAACGAACAACACAGGCGTTAGCGCGTTTGTGAAGGGCCGAGCCCCTGCCGTCGCACAATTGCCCAGAACCGGGCAGAGGCTTGCCGGCAATGTCCACTCTGATAGAGGCCTACGCCTCCCGGAGGCTTGGGTCGCTATCTCGAACGAGGAGCAATCCGATGTGTGACTATAGTCTGCATGCTGTGGCAACGCGTCCGGCCGAGGTCGGCGAGACGCTGATATCGACGACGTTCCGCGGCACTTCGACCCGCGGCTTCGCTTCGGAAAAGGATCCCGCCGTCGCGGTCTGCATGCTGCCAGGGACCGAACTCGCCTTCGCCGCCGACGTCAAATACGACAGCCGCTGGATCTGGACCAAAACCATCGGCTTCCGTGTCGGCAAGTTCAACGAGGTCGAGCCCGACGTTCCCGATCGTCACCACGATGCGATCGAATTCCCGGACGGAAGCCACGTGCTGGTGACCCAGCTTTGCGAGGGGCAGCGTGTGACCGTGTTGCAATTGCCGATGCTTCACCCGGTCGTGGAGCGAGCACCCAAAGTTGTCGAGACGCGGACTCGGGCTTCGGTTGCCTCGTTCTTCCTGGGCTGAGGCCTCAGGCGTCCGCAGGCTTGGTCCAACGAAGCCACGCGGTGCGCGCGGTAGCAAGATACGTTTTGGGCGACCCCGGGCTGGTCCGGGGCGCGTGTTAGTGAGTATTGCGCCATGTATCTGTCGAAGGAAGCCACGGAGCCGAAGCACACATTGGTAGGGGTTACCGCAATCAACAAGGTCACGTGGCAAAGAGCCGGGCGCGTCACCGAGCCCGGCCGTTACATGTTGCGGTTCGGCTGGCTAACGGTCACTGCAGACGACCTCGCCGTCTGGAAACAATTTCCGCAAGCCGCCTTCACGCTGGTCAAAATCCCGGGGCAAGCGGAGGATGACGAATTCCGCCTCGGCGCGTTCGAACTGCAGGATCCGTCATCCGACACGTGAAGCTGTTCTCGCGCGAACCGGTTTCAATCTTCACCCTGCACGTCCGCCTCCGCCGGCGTTGCGTCGACAGCCGGTCGCGGCGACTGACCGGGAACGCGGAGCGTTCCGGGAACACGAAGCGTTCCGGGAACACGGAGCGTGGTCTCCGCCTCGCCATCGCCGGCGACCGCCGGCGACCACGGACGATCGATACCTCCGGGCTTAACCGCATCAACGACATACCCATCGCTGGCGCGCCGTAGCACCATCGCTCCCTGGCGGCGCAGGCGCTCGATATTGACGACGGAAGCGGCACAGCCCTGGGGCGGTTGCCTCGAGGTGACGATCAAGCCAGCGCGGTCGCAGTCCTCGGCCAGCGCCTCGGGCCGCAACGCCAGCGCGACGAATGCCCCGCCGGGCATCTCCGTCACGCAGCCGGCTGGATCGCAGGAGACGCCGTCGGCGAGTGACGCGTCAGCCGGCGTTCGCGCATCGGCGTCCGCCGCCAGCCACTCCTTGACGAGAAAGGCGTCCTTCGCCGTCCGCATCAGGTGCAGCCGTCGGTCGCTGCCGCGCACCGCGACGTTGCGGCCGTCGGCAGAAATCAGGATGTCGGGCTGCGGCACCCCCACCGCCCATACCACCGCCACCAATAGCAGCACAGCGCCCGACCAGCGCAGCGGTGTACGCAACAGTCCGAACAGGATGATCCCCGCGCTTGCTGCGATCAGGGGGCCGATGCCGAACGCGGCCATGCGGCCGACCGCACCGGGCAACGCCGCGACGGTTTGCGTAACCACGATCATCCAGTCGATACCGAAACCCATGACGGCCCAGAACACGCCGTCGAAGCCGAACGGCATCGCGGCGAGCCCCAGCAGGCCCGCCGGCATCACCACCGCCGACACCACCGGCATCGCCGCGAGGTTGGCGAGCAGGCCGTAAGGCGTGACCCGGTGGAAATGAAAGGCCGCATAGGGCGTGGTCGCGAGCCCGGCGACCAGCGAGGCCAACGTCAGCATCATCAGCTCGCGGCCGCCCCACAGCGCGACCCGCGCGGTGGCCGAATTGTCGGGCGCGGCAAACAGCCGGGGCATGCCGATCTGCACCAGCGCGACCAGCCCGAGGGTGGCCGCAAACGACATCTGGAAACTCGGATGCACCAACGCCTCCGGCGCGATCGCGAGCACGATCATCGCGGCGACCGCCAGCGTGCGGAAAGTGACGGCGCGGCGGTCGACCATGACCGCGATCAGCACCACGGCCGTCATGAAGAACGAACGCTGCGTCGCCACCTCGGCGCCGGACAGCAAAAGATAGAACGCGGCGGCGACGAGGGCTGCCGCCGCCGACCATTTCTTGATCGGATGACTGACGGTGAGCGCGGGGAACAACGCGAGCAGCGCGCGGACCGCGAAGAACACCACGCCCGCGACCACAGCCATGTGATAGCCCGAGATCGACAGCACGTGGCCGAGCCCGGAAATGAACATCGCATCATTGACCGGCTCGGTGATCGCATCGCGGCGCCCGGTCAGCAGCGCGGTCGCGATCGCGCGCCTGTCGCCGTCGAGCACATTGCGAATCCGCGCGTCGATCGCGTCGCGCAGGTTTTGCATGACGGCGGCATAACCGAGCAGAAATCCGCCGCTCGCCGGCGGCTCCTTTGCCTTGATCGCGCCCATCACGAAGCCGGAGGCGCCGATGCCCTGAAAATACAGGTCGCGGCCGAAATCGTAGCTACCGGGCCGCAGCGGCGTGAGCGGCGGCTGCAGGCGGGCCTTCAATTCGACGAAGCTCCCAACTTCCGGCGCGGTGCCCTTCCGCACCGACAGCCGCACCCGCTCGAGTTTTGTCTGCGCGCGCGGGCTCTCCATCGTGGCGACGCGCAAGACGAAGCGGTCGGTGCGTTCGCGGATGTCGCGGGTCTCGACGAAGCCTGTGAGAGCGACCGAAAACATCGGCCGCGCCAGCACGCCATGCGCGATCCGCGAGGTCTTCCAGGTCGCGGTGGCAAAGCCGGCCGCAACGGCTGCGACCATCACAACCGCGGGAAACACCTTCTGCCGCCGCAGCAGAACGGCTGCGGCACACAACGCAATCGCGACGACGGCGGCGACCGGCAGCACCGGCTCATGATCGGCGGCGAAGTAGAAGGCGATCCCGGTGCCGAATGCGACCGGCACCCAGGGCAGCAGCCGCCCGGCACCCGCCTCCGCGCGAGCCCATTGACGCAGCGTTTCAGCGAACGCCGGCCATGCGCTCGGGCGCGACGGCACATAACCGCCAGCCTGCGCCACCTGACGCGGCGGCCAAGTGCCGGCATAGCCTCGCCTGCCGCCCGGCGTACTGCCCTGCTCCGACACTTACACTACACCTTACGATCGCAGGACCAAGGCTACCGGAAGGTGTCAGTGGTGGGATAGCGGAACAGATGCAGAATGCGGGTAAAAAAATGTGTTACCCAGCGGCGGCGCCGAATTGCTGTCGCGCACGAAGCAGCGTCGCGATGCGGCTAAATCAGCGGTGTCTTGGACGAGACGTGATGGCTGACGATACGCCACTCGCCGTCCTCGCGTGCGATGACCCAGCTTATCTTGACCGACGAGTGGCGGCGCCTCATCACCGAGATCAAAATTCGCCGTGCCCGCAAAATTGATCAGATCGGGGCTGACCTGCGCGGTCCTCACCTCGGTGAATTGCACGGTCGGTGAGCTCCATCGCGGCAGCGCGTTGAAATAGGCCTTAACGCCTTCCTGCCCGCGATAGAGCGTCGGGTTCGACCCGAAGAAGAACGCGTTGGTCGAGTAGAGCGATGCGAGCGCTGCAGCGTCGAGCTTGCTGAAGCCTGCCGACCATTTCCTGATGATGGCGGATACTATCTCGTCGGCCGTCTGCATCGGACGATCCAGTTCAAGAAGAAACGCGCCTACCCCTTGCCGCCGACTTCCTTGGCAAAGGTGTCGCGCAGGCCGATGGTGCGGTTGAACACCAGCTTGTCGGGCGACGAATCCTTGTCGCGCACGAAATAGCCCTGCCGCTCGAACTGGACAGCATCAGGCGAATTGCTCTCGGCGATCGCCGGCTCAACCCGCGCATCGGTCAGCACTTCGAGCGACTGCGGGTTGATGTCGGCAGCGAAGTTGGACGCGTCTGGACTGGGGTTCGCGAACAGCTGGTTGTAGACGCGGATCTCGGCCGGCACCGACTGCGCCGCCGGCAGCCAATGCATGGTTGCCTTCACCTTGCGGCCGTCGGGCGCGTTGCCGCCCTTCGTTGCGGGATCGTAGGTGCAGCGGAGTTCGACGACCTCGCCGGCCGCATCCTTGATCACGCCGGTGCATTTGACGAAATAGGCGTAGCGCAGCCGCACCTCGTTGCCCGGCGACAGGCGGAAGAACTTTTTCGGCGGGTTCTCCATGAAATCGTCGCGCTCGATATAGAGCTCGCGACCAAACGCGATCTTGCGGGTGCCGGCTGCGGGATCGTCCGGGTGATTGATCGCCTCGAGCTCCTCGACCTGGCCTTCCGGATAATTCTCGATCACGACCTTGAGCGGCCGCAGCACCGCCATGCGCCGCTGCGCCGTGCGGTTGAGCTCCTCGCGGATGCAGAATTCGAGCATGCCGACATCGACGATGCTGTTGGCTTTGGCCACGCCAATGCGCTTGACGAATTCGCGCACCGCCGCCGGCGGCACGCCGCGACGCTTGAGGCCGGCGATCGTCGGCATCCGCGGATCGTCCCAGCCGGCGACATGCCCCTCGCGCACGAGCTGGGTCAGCACGCGCTTGGACAACAGCGTGTAGGTCAGATTGAGACGCGCGAATTCATACTGCCGCGGTTTCGACGGCACCGGCAGCTTGTCCAAAAGCCACTCATACAGCGGTCGGTGATCCTCGAATTCCAGCGTGCAGATCGAATGCGTGATGCCCTCGATCGCGTCCGACTGGCCGTGGGCGTAGTCATAGCTCGGATAGATCGACCATTTGTCGCCGGTGCGCGGATGGTGGGCGTGCAGGATCCGGTACAGCACGGGATCGCGCAAATTGATGTTGCCGGAGGCCATGTCGATTTTGGCACGCAGCACGCGGGCACCGTTTGGAAACTCGCCCGCCTTCATGCGGCGGAACAGGTCGAGGTTCTCCTCCACCGAACGGTCGCGGAACGGCGAGTTCTTGCCGGGCTCGGTCAGCGTGCCGCGCGAAAGCCGGATCTCCTCCTGCGACTGATCGTCGACATAGGCATGGCCGTCCCTGATCAGGCCCTCGGCCCAGCCGTACAGGCGCTCGAAATAATCGGAGGCAAAATAGAGGTCATCTCCCCAGTCGTAGCCGAGCCAGTGCACGTCGGCCTGGATGGAATCGATATATTCCTGCTCTTCCTTGGTCGGATTGGTGTCGTCGAACCGCAGATGGCAGCGGCCGGCAAACTCCTGCGCGATGCCGAAATTGAGGGCAATCGACTTGGCGTGGCCGATGTGCAGGTAGCCGTTCGGCTCCGGCGGGAATCGGGTCACGACTCCCCTTGTGCTTGCTGGAAGAGAGATCGGCCTGGACGATGTCGCGAATGAAGTCGCGCCCCACCTCTGCCGCTGCCGTTTCTGTGGTCATCTAAGGGTTCCCGCGAGCATTGAAGCGGACCTTCTGCCAAATTCGCCCGGTCCAGCCAAGTGGCGTGCCCTGAATTCGGGGCGTTACCAAGGCTTTAGTTATACATGGTTCTGCTATACACCACGGCCGTTCACGCATAGGCCCTGCCCCCAATAATGACCAATTCCGTCGTCACCCGCTTCGCCCCCTCGCCCACCGGCTTCCTCCATATCGGGGGAGCCCGCACCGCGTTGTTCAACTGGCTCTACGCCAAGAAAACTGGCGGCAAGATGCTGCTGCGGATCGAGGACACCGATCGCGAGCGCTCGACCGAAGCCGCCATCGGCGCCATTTTGGATGGGTTGAAATGGCTGGAGCTCGATTGGGACGGCGACGTCATCTACCAGTTCAGCCGCGCCGCCCGGCATCGCGAGGTCGCCGAGCAATTGCTCGCGACTGGGCGCGCCTATCGCTGCTACGCCACGCCGGAGCAGCTCACGGCGATGCGCGAGAAGGCGCGCGCCGAGGGCCGCACCCGCCTCTATGACGGGATGTGGCGGGACCGCGACCCCTCCGAGGCCCCCGCCGGCATGAAGCCGACGATCCGGCTGAAGGCACCGCAAGACCGGCGAGACCGTGATCGAGGATCAGGTCCAGGGCCGCGTGGTCTGGCAGAACGAGAACCTCGACGACCTCGTGCTGTTGCGTGGCGACGGCAACCCAACCTACATGCTGGCGGTGGTGGTCGACGACCACGACATGGGCGTCACCCATGTGATCCGCGGCGACGATCATCTGATCAACGCCGCGCGGCAGAAGCAGATCTATGACGCGCTGGAATGGGACATCCCGAACATGTCCCACATTCCGCTGATCCACGGACCCGACGGCTCCAAGCTTTCCAAGCGTCACGGCGCGCTCGGCGTCGATGCCTACCGCGCCATGGGCTATCTGCCGGCGGCGCTGCGCAATTATCTGGTCCGGCTCGGCTGGAGCCATGGCGACCAGGAGATCTTCTCGACGCAGGAGATGATCGACGCCTTCGACCTGCCCCAGATCGGCCGGTCCGCGGCGCGGTTCGACTTCGCCAAGCTCGAAAATCTCAACGGCCACTATATCCGCCATGCCGACGATCAATCCCTCGTGACCCAGTTCGAGAGCGTCCTGGATTACGTCCCCGACGGCGCCGAGCT
The DNA here is from genome assembly GCA_963774775.1 of uncultured Alphaproteobacteria bacterium. Classification (GTDB taxonomy): domain Bacteria; phylum Pseudomonadota; class Alphaproteobacteria; order Rhizobiales; family Xanthobacteraceae; genus Bradyrhizobium. Next base: position 60,261 of record CAVZGZ010000006.1, on the reverse strand, counting down.
GAAGGCGAAGCTCAACCCGACCACCCGCGCGCAATTGTTGCGGGCGATGCCGAACCTGAAGGAGCGCGCCAAGACGCTGATCGAGCTGATCGCGAGTTCCTATTTCATCTTTGCCGACCGGCCGCTCGAGATCGAACCGAAGGCCTTGGCTTTGCTGACGCCGGAGACCCGCGCACTGATCGGCCAGCTCCGCGCCGCGCTGGAGGCCGTCACCGACTGGAGTTCCGAGAATACCGAAACCGCCATGCGGAATTTCGCCGAAGCCAACAACCTCAAGCTTGGCGCCGTGGCGCAGCCGCTGCGGGTGGCGCTGACCGGGCGCACCACCTCGCCGGGCATCTTCGACGTGCTGGCGGTGCTGGGACGGGATGAATGCCTGGCCCGGCTGGCCGATCAGGCCTCTGCATAAGGTGACACCGCACTGCGCTGCGTCCATCTTGCAGCGCACAGGGCAATAAGCTACCCATTCAAAAGGCTTTCTAGACAACCCGGCCTGCCCCGCTTTCCGCCGTCAATCGGCACCGCGGGCGGGCGCGGTTTTCGCAACGAATTCATCGGGGATATCGCGATGGACGCAAAATCCAGCACCAAGACAGCTACCCTCACGGTCGGTAACAAGACCTATGATTTCCCGATCCTAAGCGGCACGGTGGGGCCGGATGTCATCGACATCGCCAAGCTCTACGGCCAGGCCGGGATGTTCACCTACGACCCCGGCTTCACCTCCACCGGCAGCTGCCAGTCCAAGATCACCTATATCGACGGCGACGCCGGTATTCTGGAATATCGCGGCTACCCGATCGAGCAGCTCGCCGAACACGGCGACTTCCTCGAGACCTGCTACCTGCTGCTGTACGGGGAACTTCCCACCAAGGCGCAGAAACAGGATTTCGACAACCGCGTGATCCATCACACCATGGTTCACGAGCAGATGGCCCGCTTCTTCCAGGGCTTCCGCCGCGACGCCCATCCGATGGCGGTCATGGTGGCTTCCGTCGGCGCGCTGGCCGCGTTCTATCACGACTCCACTGACATCAACGATCCGCAGCAGCGCATGATCGCCTCGATGCGCATGATCGCGAAGATCCCGACGCTGGCCGCGATGGCCTTCAAATACACCATCGGCCAGCCCTTCGTGTATCCGAAGAACTCGCTCTCCTTTGCCGAGAACTTCCTGCATATGTGCTTCGCGGTGCCCTGCGAGGAATACAAGATCAATCCGGTGCTGGCCAACGCGCTCGACAAGATCTTCATCCTGCACGCCGACCACGAACAGAACGCCTCGACCTCGACGGTGCGTATCGCCGGCTCCTCCGGCGCCAACCCGTTCGCCTGCATCGCCGCCGGCATTGCCTGCCTGTGGGGACCGGCGCATGGCGGCGCCAACGAGGCGGCGCTGGCGATGCTGGCCGACATCGGCACGGTCGACAAAATCCCTGAATTCATCAAGAAGGTGAAGGACAAGAACAGCGAAGTCCGCCTGATGGGTTTTGGTCACCGCGTCTACAAGAACTACGATCCGCGCGCCAAGATCATGCAGAAGATGTGTCACGCGGTGCTGGCCGAGACCGGCCATGGCGACGATCCGATGCTCAAGGTCGCGCTCGAGCTGGAAAAGATCGCGCTCAACGACCAGTACTTCATCGACCGCAAGCTGTACCCGAACGTCGATTTCTATTCGGGCATCACGCTGAAGGCGATGGGTTTCCCGACCTCGATGTTCACCGTGCTGTTCGCGGTCGCCCGCACCGTCGGCTGGATCAGCCAGTGGAGCGAGATGATCGAGGACCCGCAGCAGAAGATCGGCCGTCCGCGCCAGCTCTACACCGGCGTCGCCCGCCGCGATTACGTCCAGATCGGCAGCCGGAAGTAACAGACGAAAACCTTCGTTACCCTGAAAAGCCGGATGCGCTCGTCGAAAGCCGGATGCGCTCGTCGCCTCCGGCTTTTTCTTTTTGAAGAGTGATGTCGACGCAGCTCTCGCCGCGCGCCCGAGTTGTTGCAAATCTTCCGCCCAAATGGAGGGCGTGGAAAATGCCTGCACTCAATCGACATGTCGCGGTTTGCTAGACTACCGTTTAAACCTGTAAATTAAGTGCACTGGACTGCACCCCTGGAATGAGATCCTTGTTGTAGACCTCTGCGATGAAGCCATCGATGCGGCGACGGGCGTCTCGGATGTCGGCGAAGGCGCTGCCGTTGATCTCCTCCGTCTTCAGCGTCTTCATGAAGCTTTCGGCCTTGGCGTTGTCGAAGGGATTGCCAGGCCTGCTCATGCTGATTGTGATGTCGTGTTCGGCGAGCCTCTGGCGATAGGCGATGGAGGCGTATTGCACGCCGCGATCGGAGTGATGGATCAGACTGCCGGGTTGCGGCTTGCGGGCATCAAGGGCCGTCTCCAGCGCCGCGATGGCAAGCGAGGCATCAAGCGTGTTCTCAAAGGCCCAGCCGACGGCCTTGCGCGATGGTGTTGACGCCAGGAAAGTGCTCCAGCGCCTGGGTGAAATGTTTGACGTAGTCGCCCGGGATCTGAAAAACGTCGGTGACGTTGAGCTGCTTCAATCGGGTGAGGAGATAGTCTGCGACCGTAAATGGCTGGTTTGTCGACGGATTGCCCTGGACCGTCATTGAGCGGCTGCACGCCGCGTGGCTGCAGCGGGCATCTAGAAAGCGCAAAGGCCTCTGCGTTCTTTTCCCAATACATGCTAGCGCCATGTTTTTGTGGAAGCGGTTCCACGGGATTGGTGACGTCGGATGCGGGTGGGCTGCTTCTCGGCGCGGCCGATCGAGCGATCGGGCTGGTGGATCGATTTGCGGCCTGCTTTCGCGATCATCGCCGTCAGGATTTGATCGAGCACGCGGTGACCACCCTGATCGGCCAACGGGTGTTCGGGATTGCGCTCGGCTATGAGGACCTCAATGACCACGACCAGCTGCGGCACGATCCGGTGTTGGCGGTGCTGGCGGGGAAGCTGTCGAGCACGCGCGAGACCTGCGCACCGGTGGCGGGCAAATCGACACTGAACCGGCTGGAGCTGAGCCGGGAGGAACCGACGCGTTATCACAAGATCGCTTACAACGAAGCGGCGATCGAGGCGTTGCCGGTGACGCTGTTCCTGGAGGCGCACCAGCGGCCGCCCAAGCAGATCATTCTCGACCTCGATGCGACGGACGACCCGCTGCATCGAGGCGATCGAGCGGATCGTCCGGCAATCCGCGCCCGCTGGCCGCATGTACGCATCCTGCTGCGGGCGGATAGCGGCTTTGCGCGCGAAGCCCTGATGACGTGGTGCGAAGACAACCGCGTGGACTATGTGTTCGGGCTGGCGCGCAACGCGCGCCTTCGCCATGATCGAGGAAGAACTTGCCGCTGCCAGGACGACGGCCGAGAAGAGCGGCCAACCGGCGCGCGCTTCAAGGACTTCCAGTGGAGCACGCTCGGCAGCGCCGCTAGTCGAGCTAGGCTGCTCTACCGAGCTTCAGCGCCACGGAACTCAACCGCATCACAGGCCAGCGACTGTATGCTCGATCACCGCCACCATGCGGCCAACCAGCTTCGCTTAGTTCGCCATGGCCTATGGCTACGCGCTGCGGCCGGCCGCCGAAACCGGAGCGCGGCGCCTGCGGCAGCCGCACGGGCGCTGCCGCGTCTCCGTGCGCCGCATCAGGTTCGCCATGCGTCCGCCGCCGACACTGCCGCGCCGCCCGCGCTTGAGCCGCCGCCTACGCGCCCATGACACCGGTCGCGCGTGACGCCGAGCCACGACGGCAAAAGCAAATCAGCACCGCCGGCACCATCTCGCGCGACCGCGCGACCACCGGCACCAACGGCCGAACAAAGCAAACAGCGCGGAGCCGCACGACCAGAGCGACACAAACGTCTTTCAAATACTTTCGTATATTGCCAGCAAGATCGATGGCCGACATGACCCCGCACGATCGACAGTATAATCCGAGCCAGTTTGCCGCGCTCTGAAATCCGGGACACCAGAAGGCAATATACGGCGCACAAAATCAGCGTAATGAGAAAAAGCATGAATTGAGCGTCACTTCTGGCGTTAGGAGCCTTGATTTGTGCAATCGACAAAACATTGGCGGCCAGATAACAGACGACCCCAAGATACATAGATCGTATGGCGTAGCTGATTGATTTCGCGCATCATCCGTTCTGAACGGTCCCCATATCGCGTCCGGCTTTTTGCTTTTCAGCCTTAGCCAGCCCGCCGCGCCTTCTGCATCGTCGCCAGCACGATGTCGGCCGCACGTGCGCTCGGCGGCTGGTTGCCGGTCGACATGATCTGGTCGATCCTGGCGAACGCCTCGAGCTGCTTGCGCCGCAGCGCTGAATCGCCGAGCACCTCGCGTAGCGCCTGTGACAGTTTTTCCGGCGTGCAGTCGTCCTGTAGAAACTCGGGCACGACATTCTCGCCGATCACGAGGTTGGCGAGGATCACCGACTGCACGTTGATGGCGCGACGCAAGATCCAGGCCTCGGCCTGACCGACCTTGTAGGCCGCCACCATCGGCACGCCCGATAGCGCCAGTTCGAGCGTCACCGTGCCGGACTTTGCGAGCGCCGCGTGCGCGATGCGAAACGCCGTGCGCTTCTCCTGCTCGCCAACGACGACGCGCGGCTGCAGCGGCCAGTCCTTCAGCGCCTCCGTCACCGCCTCCTGCAGATGCGGCATGGTCGGCAGGATCAGCTCGCACGCGATGCCCGCATCCCTCAGCCGGCTGATCGCTTGACCGAACACTTCCATGTGGCGCCGGATTTCGCTGCGGCGGCTTCCCGGCAGCACCAGCAGCACCGGTGGCGCCGTATCGCGCCGCTTCTGCTCCTCGCTGCCGGGGCGGAGCGAAGCGAGCTGTTCGGTCAGGGGATGGCCGATATAGCTGCAGGGCGGGCCGCGCAGCCTCTGATAGGCCTCCGGCTCGAACGGCAGCAAGGCCAGCACGTGATCGACATAGCTGAGCATCGCGCGCGCCCGTCCCGGCCGCCAAGCCCAGACCGAGGGCGAGACATAGTCGACGATCGGAATCCGGGGATCGGCGGCGCGAACGCGCTTCGCCACGCGGTGGGTAAAATCGGGGCTGTCGATGATGACGAGAATGTCCGGTTTGGCCTCCGTCACCGCGGAGGTGGTTTGGCGGATCAGCCGCAGGATTTTCGGCAGCTGCCTGACGACGGCGGAAAGGCCGATGATCGATAGCTCCTCGATCGGAAACAGCGAGACCAGGCCCTCGCGCGCCATCGATCGGCCGCCGATGCCCTCGAAGCGCACGGCGTCGCCGAGGCGCTGGCGCAACACCTTCATCAGATTGGCACCGAGCCGGTCGCCGGATTCTTCGGTGGCGATCAGGAACACCTTCCGTCCCGCGCTGCCGGTCGTACGCGTCGCGCTCACGCCGGCAGGCCCTGCACGAAGAGGCCGGCCCGGTCGGCGGCCTCGATCATCGCCTGCGCGTCGGCTGCGATGGTGTTGCCGGCGATCACGGCAATGCCGGCGAGCTGCGCGTTGGCAGCGCCCTCGACGGTTTTGGCACCGATCGTCGGCAGATCGTAGCGCAAATCCTGGCCGCGCTTGGGGGCCTTGACCAACACGCCGCGGGCGGATTTGGCACGGATGCGGCCTGCCTCACGCAAGCGCGCCACGCGCGCCAGCAGCCCGTCGGTGCCTTCGATGTCTTCGACGGCGACGACGTGGCCATCGATCACGATCGCGGCCTGTCCGATATCGAAAGGACCGAGCGCGCCGAGCACATCGCGTCCCCTGGCGATGTCGGCGATCGCGCTTGCCGATGGTGTCGCGCGGGCAATGGACCCCTCCGGCATCAACAGATCGGGCGCGACGTCCTTGATCCCGACCATGCGAAAGCCCTGCGTTTCGAGGATGCGGCCGACCCCGGATAGCAGGTGATTGTCACCGCCGCGAAACGCCGTCATGACGTGAGGAAGAACGCGCAGCGTTCCCAGATCGAGCCGGATTTCCGACAGCGCCGGCCGCACCAGGCTGCCGATGAAGATCAGGTCACGGCAGCCTTCTTCGCGAAACAACCGGGTCGCCCGGCCGACCTGACCGACGGAGATCCAGTGATGCCTGAACTTTTCCGCACGCACCGGATCGCAGGCGCCCTTCAATGCGAACAGCACCGGCGAGATGCCGCGCGCGGCGAGCGAGTCCGCCACCGCGAATGGCATCGCGCCGCCGCCTGCGATCACGCCGACCGGCGAAGAGATAGCTGAGGCCGCTGACATCATGGCTGCGGCAATCCCATGATCAACCGCCGCCGTCGGCGGGAAGGCACAGCGCGCGGTGTTTGCCGGCGTCGATGAAGGCGAGGATTTCGGCGATCGCGGGATCCTGCGCCGCCAATGGCTGCACCGCGCTCAGCCGCTCGGCGAAGATTCCAGGTCCGTGAAACAGCTTTTGATAGAATCCGCGCACGGTGGCCAGCCTGTCCTTGGTGAACTTGCGGCGCTTCATGCCGATGATGTTGAGGCCTTCGAGAGCAGCATACTGGCCGTTGACGAGGCCGAACGGAATCACGTCGCCGCGCACGCCGCAGACACCGCCGACCATCACCTGCGGCCCGATCCGGGTAAACTGGTGCACGGCGGAAAGCCCGCCGATGAAGACGAAATCGCCGATCTCGCAATGGCCGCCCAGCGTCGCCGAGGTCGCGAAAATCACGTCGTCGCCGACCTGGCAGTCGTGGCCGACATGGCTGCAATTCATGAAGTAGCCGCGGTCGCCCACCCGCGTCACGCCGCCACCGGCAACGGTGCCGGCGTTCATGGTGACGGATTCGCGCAGCGTGCAGCCCTGCCCGATCTCGAGCCGGGTCAATTCGCCGCGATAGCTCAGCGATTGCGGCGGGGTGCCGAGCGAGACGAAGGGATAGATGGTGCAGCCCGCGCCAATGGTGGTCTGTGCGGTGATGTGCACATGCGCGATCAGCTTGCAGTTCTCGCCGATGACGACGTTCTTGCCGATAATGCAGTAGGGACCGATCGTGGTCCCCTCGCCGATCACAGCGCCATCTTCAATCCGCGCGGTGGGATCGATCATGCTCATCAGGACAGGTCCGGTCATTCGTTAACGAGGCGAGAGGCTAAAATGTCAGGTTTTCCGGTGGTTACCGCGCAGCCCGGACACTGTCCAGTGACGTATGGTTACGCCGTGTTGCGGCACTGCCGCGCTCCTGCCTTTCGAAATCCGTCGTCAAAATCGAGAGCGAAGACGAGCCTGGGTAAGAATTTATTAGGCGGATAGCCGGGCGAAAATCACGCCCCCTGTTCGTTCCCCGGAGAACAAAAGGAGTCTCGGTGCAAGCTGTCGAGACTCGCTTGATCGTCAGCCGATTGCATTACCCAAATGCAGTCGGCGCCGGCCTCAGTCCGTCAGCATCGCGCCGACATCGGCTTCGGCGACAACGGTGCCGTCCACCTTGGCATCGCCGTGAAACCACCACATGGTCTTGCGGCGTCCGATCGAGCGCATGTGGTACTCGATGGTGTCGCCCGGCATCACCGGTTTTCGGAATTTGCACTTGTCGATGGTCAGGAAATAAACCGCGCGCGGCTTCTCGGTGCCCTCGACCGATTTGATGCCGATGACACCGGCGGTCTGCGCCATGGCTTCGATCATCATCACGCCGGGATAGACCGGGCGATCGGGAAAATGTCCCTGAAACGGCGGTTCGTTGAAGGTGACGTTCTTGATGCCGATGCCGCTGTAATCAGCACGGATCTTGACGACCCGGTCGATCAGCAGCATCGGAAAACGGTGCGGGAGCGTCTTCAGGATATCGTTGATATCCACGAGCTCAAACCTGACCGGTGACTCCTCCGTCATTCCCTTCCCTCGCCCTTCGAATCGGCCGTGCCGCCCTGCACCAGGCGCTCCACCGCGATGATTTCCTTGAACCACTGCTTGGTCGGCTTTGCAAAAAAACCGCCCCAGCGGCCATTGGGCGGGATGTCGTCCTTGACGCCGCTCATCGCCGTGACCTGGGCGCCGTCGCCGATCTTGAGATGGTTGTTGATGCCCACCTTGGCGCCGAGCGCGACATTGTCGCCGATCGTCAGGCTGCCCGCGAGGCCGATCTGCGCCGCGAGCAGGCAGTGCCTGCCGATGGTCACATTGTGGCCGATCTGGACCTGATTGTCGATTTTGGTGCCTTCGCCGATCACGGTGTCGCGCAGACTGCCGCGGTCGATCGTGGTGCCGGCGCCGACCTCGACGTGATTCTGGATCACGACACGGCCGGTCTGCGGCACCTTGAGATGGCCCTCGGGCCCGAAGAAAATGAAGCCATAGCCGTCCTGCCCGATGCTGCAGCCGGGATGGATCAGAACGTTGTTGCCGATCAGGGCAAACTGGATGGCGCTGCGGGCGCCGACATTGCAGTCCCGGCCGATTCTGACGTCGGCACCGATCACGGCACCGGCGCCGATCACCGTGCCCGCGCCGATCTCGACCCGTGGGCCGATCACCGCGAGCGGATCGACGATCACGCCATCTTCCAGATGGGCCGTGGGATCGATGATCGCCGACGGGGCGATGCCGTCCACGTCGAACCAGGATTGCGGGCGCAACGCGTCGCCGTGCCACTCCCGGGCAAGCTGCACGAAGGCGTGGAACGGCTTGGCAGTCCGCAGCACGGCCACATGGGCCGGCACGCTGGCTTCGAAACGCGGGCTGACCATGCAGGCGCCAGCTTTCGTGGCGGCGAGCTGGTCGGCGTATTTGAGGTTGTCGAAGAACGCCAGATGTATGGGCCCGGCCTCGTCGAGCGAAGCCAGCCCCCTGATCTCATGGCCGCCCCGCGAGGGGTCGGCCAACTGCGCCTTCGTCAGCGCGGCGATCTCATCCAGCGTCGACGAAGGGGATTTCCTGAAGAAGTTCGGTTGCGCCATTCCACCCGTCGCAGTCCGGCCGGTGACCGATCCCAAAGCGTTTCCGAGCGAAGTGAACACCGGCTCGCATGGCAATCAAGCCTACGCCGATTGCGTAAGCTCATCTGCGGTAGAAAACGCGTCAAATCCACAATCCAGAGCTTCGGTTCTGATTCGATCAGAACCGATCATGCCCTTAGAACGACGTTCCGCCACCAAACTTGAATTGCTGCACGTGGTCAAACTGACCCTTGGTGATCGGAACCGCGTAGTCGAAGCGCAGCGGACCGAACGGCGAAGCCCAGATCAAGCCGACACCCACCGACGTACGGATGACGCTGCTGTCATCATATTGCAATCCCAAGCAGGTTCCGGGGCTGGGATTGGGGAACTGCGTAGGCTTGATACAGCCGGGCACGTTGACTTCGCCGGTCTGCGCCCACGAAGTTGGGCCCTTGTAGTCGTACAGGCCGCCGGCATCGGCGTAGACCGCGCCCTTGAGCCCGACTTCCTTCGGCAGGAACCAGAACGGCATCTGCAATTCCGCCGACACGCCCCAGTACTTGGTGCCGCCGAGCGCGTCCTGCGTGCCGTAGGGGTTGATGTCGCGCGGACCGATGCCGTTCGGGGCAAAGCCGCGGACAAGGTTCGGGCCCATCTGGAAGTGATCCAGCATGCGTATATCGTTGTTGCCAATGCTGTTCAGGATGCCGCCCTGGGCGTGAATCAACCCGACGACGTCGGCAACCAGCGGCGTGTAGTACTTGGCGTCGATCGCGGACTTGAGATAGGTGACGTCGCCGCCGACACCCGCGAAGTCCTGCTTGAAGTCGATCAGCAAGCCGTCGGTCGGGTTCTTGTTGTTGTCCAGCGTGTTGTAGTTCAGCGAATAGCCGACCGACGAGGTCAGGGTCCGGCCGCTCTGCAGCTCCTTGCGGACCGGCAATGAGGCTTCACCATCGCTGTAGCACCACAGGCCGTTACCCAAGGCATCAGTGGCGGTTTGGCCCCCTGAGGTTGCTGTACCGCCCGGAGGAATTCCGTTCAAATTCGCATAGGCTGGCGACGGGTTGAAGGCGAGCAGCGAGTTCGACGAGTTGTTGTTACAGTTCGCCAGATTGCTCGGCAGCTGGATTTCCTGCTGATAGATCGAATAGCGCAACTGCAAGGACAGATCTTCGCGCAAGGCAAAGCCAAGCCGCGGGCTGAAGCCGAGCGTCTTGGTGCCGTAGGAGATGTAGCTGTTGGAGAGCTGCGTGCGCTGGAAAAAATCGAGGCCGAGGGCGACGCGATAGTCCAGCAGATACGGCTCGACGAACGACAGCGTGTAGCCGCGCGCATACTGGCCGTAAGTCACCGACGCCTTCGCGTACAGGCCCCGCCCCAGGAAGTTGCGTTCGGCAACGCTGATTTCGGCGAGCGCACCGTCGGTGGTCGAATAGCCGCCCGAGACCGAGAAGTCGCCGGTCGACTTTTCTTCCAGGTCGACGATCAGGATCACGCGGTCGCTGGACGAGCCTGGCTCGGTCACGATCTTCACGGTCTTGAAGAAGTCGAGGTTCTTCAACCGCCGTTCGGCACGGTCGACCAGCGCGCGGTTATACGCATCGCCTTCGGCCAGATCGAACTCGCGGCGGATCACGTAATCGCGGGTACGGGTATTGCCGCGGATATTGATGCGCTCGATATAGGTCCGCGGTCCCTCGTCGACGGCGAACACGATCGAGACGGTGTGGTTTTCGAAATTGCGGTCGCCCCGCGGCCGCACGATCGCGAAGGCGTAGCCGCGCCGTGAGGCTTCAATCTGCATTTCCTCGACGGATTTCTCCAGCGCTTCGGCGTTGTAGAGCGAGCCGACCCTGACGCGCGAGAACGAACTCAGCGCATTGGGATCGAGCGTCGTAATGCTCGACTGGAAATTGACCGAGGCGACCCGATATTGCTGGCCTTCCTCGATCTTGAAGGTGACCAGGAAGCCCTTCTTCTCGGGATCGTATTCCGTCAGCGCGGCGACGACCTGCACATCGGCGAAGCCGTTCTTCAGGTAGAACCGGCGAATCAGGTCGCGGTCGGCCTCGACCCGGTCGGGATCGTAGACGTCGTTGCCGCCGAGAAAGCTCAGCAGGTTGGATTCATGCGTCTTGATAATGTCGCGAAGGCGATAGGACGAATAGTAGTTGTTGCCGATGAACTCGATGGATTTGACGCCGGTCTTCTGCCCTTCGGTAATGGTGAAGACGAGATCGACGCGGTTGTTCGGCTGCTCGATGATCTCGGGATTGACGCTCACGTCGTACCGGCCGGCGTGCCGGTAGATTTCGGCGATTCGCTGGGCATCCGACTGCACCATCGGACGTGACAACGTCCCGCGGGGCTTGGACTGGATTTCAGCCGTAAGCTGCTCGTCCTTGATCTTCTTGTTGCCCTCGAAGGCGATCCGCCCGATCACGGGGTTTTCGACCACGACGACCACGATCCGGCCGCCGCGTTGATCGATTTGCACGTCCTGGAACAGGCCGGTCTCGATCAGCGCCTTCAACCCGTCGTCGATCTGGGCCTGCCCGAGGCGTCCGCCGGGACCGGGCTTGAAATAGGAGCGGATGGTTTCGACCTCAACGCGCCGGTTCCCCTCGACGCTGATCGTATCCACGGTTTGCGCCACAGCCGGCGCAGCGACGAACGTAGCCGCCAAGGTGGCAGCGACCGGCGCGGCAAACATGATCAGGGCAGCCAACAAGCCCCCCCTCACTCGCATTCCAAAAATCATGCGCAACGCGCCCTTATCCTTCCGATGCTGGTCCATGCCACGGGCCAGCAGATTCCCACTCTTGCTGCCTAGCTTGTAGACAATTTTCCCCGGGGGCAAACGATCTACCGCAGTGCAATTCCATTTTCATTCCAAGACGTTGCCCATTGGCAACGCCACAAAAAAGCCCGGTTCACGATGCCGCCAAATGCAGAATGTCATTATAGGTGGCGAACACCATCAGCATCAGCACCAGACCAAGCCCGATTCGGAAACCCATTTCCTGGGCGCGATCCGACAACGGGCGTCCCCGGACAGCCTCCACCGCATAGAACAGAAGGTGACCGCCATCGAGCAGCGGCACCGGAAACAGGTTCAACAGGCCAATCGAGATCGACAGCACGGCCGCCAGGTGGATCAGCGCCGCAACGCCAATGGTCGCGACCTGACCGGAGATCTGGGCGATTCGAAGCGGGCCGCCGACCTGATCGGCCGCCTCACGGCCGGTGAAGACACCGCCGATATAGGCGAGCGTGCGGTCGATCACGAACCAGGTTTCCTTGACGCCCAGCCAGAGCGCGGTCGCCGGATCGACGCGTTCGGTCACGACATCGCCGGGCGCGGTGGCGCGGGTGATTCCAAGGACACCTTGCCGATGGGCGTTGCCGAACGGATCCTTCACCTCGCGAAGTTCCGGGGTGCCGCGCAGCTGCACCGTGGCATCGCCGCGCTTGACCGTGAAGGTAAGCTGATCACCGGCATGGACGCTGACGATCCGCTGCATGTCGGAGAAGGCTCCGATCGCGGTGCCATCGATGTCAGTGACGATGTCGCCGACCTGGAAACCGGCTGCTGCCGCCGCACTATTGGCTTCGATCTTGTCGACGCGCGCGGTCGTGCTCGGTTTGCCGAAGAAGGTGAACAGGCAGGTAAAGATCACGATCGCGAGAATGAAGTTTGCAATCGGCCCTGCGGCGACGATCGCAGCCCGCGGCCCGACCTTCTTGTGATGGAAGCTGCCCGCCCGCTCCTCTTCAGTCATGGCGGCGAGCATGTCGCTCGATGGCGTCGAGGCTTCGCTGTCGTCACCGAAGAACTTCACATAGCCGCCGAGCGGGATGGCCGACACCTTCCAGCGCGTGCCGTGACGGTCGTTGAAGCCGAACAGTTCCGGTCCGAAGCCGAGCGAGAACGTTAACACTTTCACGCCGGCCCAGCGGGCGACCAGGAAGTGGCCGAGCTCATGGAAGAAAACGACGATGGTCAGGACGAACAGAAAGGGGACGATGTAACCGACGAGCCCGTGACTCAACGTATTGAAACTATGCAGAAAAAACTCAGACATTCAGTTCCCCTCGACAGAGGCCAAAGGCTCCGTCCCCGACCTACTAGGTTGCCTTTAAGGCAATTTGAGGCAATAGGGCGACAGCCTTATTTCTCGCATTATAGTCAACGGAAATCGCGTCATCAGCCGACGTCAACGGCGCCAGATTTCCGCCGCGGATCCATTCATTGATGGTCGCCTCGACCAGGCGTGCGATCGCACCGAACTTGATCTGGCCTGCGATGAAGGCGGCCACCGCCACTTCGTTGGCGGCATTGTATACCGTAGTTGCGCCGCGTCCGATCCTTAATGATTTGTAAGCGAGCCTTAAGCCGGGGAACCGTTCGAAGTCCGGCGCCTCGAAGGTCAACTGCCCGATCTTGGCGAGGTCGAGTTTCGCCGACGGGCCAACGATGCGGTCCGGCCATCCCAGACAATGCGCGATCGGAATGCGCATGTCGGGGGCGCCGAGTTGGGCAACCACCGAACGGTCGGAGAATTCGACCATGCCGTGGATGATCGATTGCGGATGCACCAGCACGTCAATCTCGTCGGGCGTCAGCGCGAACAGATAGGAAGCCTCGATGACCTCGAGCCCCTTGTTCATCATCGACGCCGAATTGATGGTGATCTTCTGGCCCATGCTCCAGTTAGGATGCTTCAGCGCCTGTGCCAGCGTCGCCTGCTCGATATCGGCGGCGGCCCAGGTCCGGAAAGGGCCACCGGATGCGGTGATGATCACGCGCACCAGCTCTTCGCGATTGCCGGAACCCAGCGCCTGAAACAGCGCGTTATGCTCGGAATCCGCCGGCAGAATGCAGGCCCCTGCTTTCGCAGCTCGCTGCATGAAGAAGTCGCCGGCGCACACCAGGCACTCCTTGTTGGCCAACGCCACTGCCGCGCCGCGATCGACGGCGGCGAGCGCGGGCTTCAGTCCGGCCGCACCGCTGACCGCCGCCATCACCCAATCTGCCGGCCGCGCTGCCGCCTCGATGATGGCGCTCTCGCCGGCGCCGCATTCGATGCGCGTTCCAGCCAGCGCTTCCTTCAATTCGCCGAGCCGCGCGGGATCGGCGATGGCCGCAAAGCGGGCGCCGAACTCCTTGGCGAGCTTGGCCAGCGCCTCGACGTTGCTGTTCGCGGTCAACGCCTCGACCCGGTAACGGTCGCGCGCGCCGCGCAGCAAATCCATGGTGCTGTCGCCGATCGAGCCGGTGGCGCCAAGAACGGTTACGGTGCGCACGGCTGATACCGTGGCCTTGTTGTTACGCAGTGGAACAGCGCTCATCTCGTCACCAAACCATAAGACCGCGGCCGACGCCATCCGCGCCGCCCCGCACAAAGCCTAAAATAGCCGCCACCAGCACAGCCGCGACGAATCCGTCCAGGCGGTCCAACAGGCCGCCATGGCCGGGAATGATGTGGCTGGAATCCTTCACGCCAAAACGCCGCTTCACCGCAGATTTGAAGAGATCGCCAAGTTGCGACACGACCGACAGAACGGCGCCCAGCAGCAATAGCGGCGCCGTCTTGCCGAGGTCGAGCGCGGCAAATCCGCCGGCAACGGCGAGGCTGGCAACGAAGCTGCCGATCGCGCCGGCCCAGGTTTTCTTCGGGCTGACGCGCGGCCACAGTTTTGGACCGCCGATGCTGCGCCCGGCGAAATAGCCGCCGATATCGGTCGCCCACACCACCAGCAGGACGAGCATCAGCGCCGCGAATCCCTTTTCCGCATCCAGCCGCACCATCACCGACGCAACCTCTGCGGCTGCGGCATACAGAAAGCCCGCCGCCACCCAGTTGCGTCGCTCCGGCGCGATCAGCGCGGAGACGACGAGCCCGATGCCGAGCACACCGAACGAAATCTCGCTCCGCCCCGCCATCAGACAAAGCCCTGCGATCGCAAGTGCGGCACTTCCAGACAGAACGACGCGGATATCGCGCGCGAGGCCGACGACCGTCAGCCATTCCACGTAGAGGCCGATGACGATGATCGTTACCAACACGATCCAGAGCCAACCGCCGGCATAGGCGATGGCGATGGCGAGTGGCGCCAGCACCATCGCGGCCACGATTTGCGTCAACAGATTGCGCGAACCCTGTTCGGTCGCTGCCGCCGGCGCGGCTTTGCTCTCGGTCACGATCCGGTTTTCGCGGCCAGACCGCCGAAACGACGCTCCCGTCTGGCATATTCGGCGATCGCGCTTTCGAGCGCCGCCTTGTCGAAATCAGGCCAATGGGTCGGCACGAACACGAGTTCGCTATAGGCCGCCTGCCACATCAGGAAGTTCGACAGCCGCTGCTCGCCGCTGGTGCGAATGATCAAATCGGGATCGGGAATATCGGGCGCATCGAGATATCGTCCGATTGTATCGGCGTCGATCGACGAAGCATCGCGCTTTCCCTCGGCCACTTCACGCGCCAGCCGCCGCGCGGCGGCGGCGATTTCGGCGCGCGAGCCGTAGTTGAAGGCGACGACGAGGTCGAGCTTGGTGTTGTCCCTGGTCAGCTCTTCGGCCTCGTTCAGCAGCGCGCAGATGTCGCTTTCCAATCCGTCGCGCTCGCCGATCACCCGTACCCTCACCCCGTCGCGATGCAGCGTCGCCAGATCGTTGCGGATGAAGCGGCGAAGCAAGCCGAAGAGATCGCCGATCTCGGTCGCCGGACGCGACCAGTTCTCGGAAGAGAAAGAAAAGATCGTGAGATGGCGAATGCCGAGTTCGTGCGACGCACGGACGACGCGGCGCAGCGCCTCGACGCCGCGGCGATGGCCCTCGGCGCGCGGCAGACCGCGTGCCGCCGCCCAGCGCCCGTTGCCGTCCATGATGATAGCCACATGCAACGGCCCGCCGGTTCGATCCGGTCCGTCGGTTGCGGGAGCTGCGGCGTTTGACATGTGGTGTCCCAAGAGGACTGAGGCGGGGAATTAGACGGTCAGGATTTCCTTTTCCTTGGCCGCCAGCAATTGATCGATTTCGGAAATCATCGCGTCGGTCGCCTTCTGCACATCATGGCCGAGGCGCTCGTGATCGTCTTCGGATATCTCGTGATTCTTCTCGAGTTTCTTGATCGTGTCGAGGCCGTCACGCCGAACGTGCCGGACCGCGACCTTGGCTGCCTCGGCATATTTATGTGCGACTTTGACAAGTTCCTTGCGCCGCTCTTCGTTGAGTTCGGGAATCCGCAAGCGAAGCACCTGCCCTTCGGTGGCGGGACTCAAGCCCAGATTGGAATCGACGATCGCCTTCTCCACCGCCTTGACCATCGACTTGTCCCAAACCTGCACCGACAGCAGGCGCGGCTCGGGCACGCTGATGGTGGCGACCTGATTGAGCGGCATATGCGAGCCGTACGCCTCGACTTGAACCGGCTCCAGCATGGACGCTGCGGCACGGCCGGTGCGCAGGCCGCCCAGCTCGTGCTTGAGCGACTGGGTCGCGCCCTGCATGCGACGTTTCAATTCGTTGATGTCAAAACCAGGCGTGGGCATGACGCTCTTCCCTCCTCAAAAACCAACCGTGAAAAGCCGCAAGCCGCGGCATCTCAACCGGCAACGACCGTACCGTGTCCGGTGCCGCGCAGAATCGCACCGATCGAACCCGGCTCGGCGATCGAGAATACGATGATAGGCAGCGATGTCTCGCGGGCAAGCGCGAATGCAGTTGCATCCATGACCTTGTAGCCGCCTTCGATCGCCTGCGAATGCGTCAGGCGGTCGAAACGCTTGGCCATTGGGTCTTTTTTAGGGTCCGCGCTATAGACGCCGTCGACGTTGGTGGCCTTCAGCACCGCCTCGGCGCCGATTTCGGCCGCGCGCAGCACGGCGGTGGTATCGGTGGTGAAGAAGGGATTGCCGGTTCCACCGCCGAGCAGAACGATCCGTCCCTCGGCGAGATATTTGTGCGCCGCAGCGCGGGTGAACAGCTCGGAAATCTCCGGCATCACGAACGCCGACAGCGTCCGCGCCGACGTTCCCTTACGCTCGATAGCGGCTTCCAGCGCGAGGCAGTTCATCATCGTGGCGAGCATGCCCATGGTGTCGCCGGTCGTTCGGGACACGCCGTGCGAGGACACTTGGACGCCGCGGACCATGTTGCCGCCACCGACCACCACCGCGATCTCGGTGCCGAGCTGGCGCGCCGCGATCAGATCGTCGGCGATGCGGTCCACGGTTGGCTGGTCGAGGCCGAAGGATTGCTGGCCTGCGAGATACTCGCCCGAGAGCTTGATCACGACGCGACGATAGACCGGCTCAGCCATTTTCGAATCGCTTCCTGTTGCCGGTTGCAGTTCCCGCTTACGCTACGGTCTCTCCCGGCGGCTTCTTCTGTCCGCTGGCCGCCGCAACTTCGGCTGCGAAATCGGATTCCTGCTTCTCGATGCCCTCGCCGAGCGCATAGTTCACGAAGCCGGCAATCTTGATCGGAGCGCCGATCTTGCCCTCGGCTTCCTTCACCGCCTGGGCGACCGACTTGCCGCTGTCGTGGATGAAGGCCTGATCCAGCAGGCAGACTTCCTTGTAGTAGGTCTTCAGGCCGGAATCGACGATCTTCTCGATGACGTTTTCTGCCTTGCCCTGCTGGCGGTACTTGTCGGCCAGCACGTCCTTTTCGCGCTTCACGAGCTCGGGATCGAGACCAGCCGGATCCAGCGCCTGCGGCTTGGCCGCGGCGACATGCATCGCAAGTTGGCGCCCGAGAAGCGCGAGTTCGTCGGTCTTGCCGGCGGATTCCAGCGCCACGATCACGCCGATCTTGCCGGCGCCCTCGATCACCGCGTTGTGGACGTAGCTCGACACCACACCCTGACCGACTTCGAGCGAAGCCGCGCGGCGCAGCGTCATGTTTTCGCCGATGGTGGCGATCGCATCCTGGATCGCCCGTTCGACGGTGAGATCGCCAACCGGCGCGGCCTTGATCTTCTCCACGTCGGCGCCGGCCTTGAGCGCGACCTGAGCGATCATCTTGACGAGACCCTGGAACTGCTCGTTGCGCGCGACGAAGTCGGTCTCGGAATTGACCTCGACGAGCACGCCCTTGTTGCCCTTGGTCACGGCGCCGATCAGGCCTTCAGCCGCAACGCGGCCGGCCTTCTTGGCAGCCTTCGACAGGCCCTTCTTGCGCAGCCAATCCTGCGCGGCCTGCATGTCGCCGCCGTTTTCGGTCAGCGCCGCCTTGCAATCCATCATGCCTGCGCCGGTCGATTCGCGCAGGTCCTTGACCATCGCCGCTGTGATCGTTGCCATCGTCGGATGTCCTTCTTGCCTGTAGAGCAACCGCGGCGCCGGATGGCGCCGCTGTCAGCGACAGGGAAAATCGTTGTTCAGGAGTGAGAGACGGCGGCCGGGATCAGCCCCGGCCACAGCCGCGTAACCGTTACTCTGCTTCCGCGGTCAGCGCCTTGGCCTGGGCGACCCAGCCATCTGCGCGGGTCGGAAGGCCGACCTCTTCGCCGATCTTGTGCGCGGTATCGTGATCGAGTTCGGCCAGCTGCCAGTAATGGAAGATGCCGAGGTCGTTGAACTTCTTCTCGATCGCACCCGATACGCCGGTGAGCTTCTTGAGGTTGTCGGCGGTGCCGCGCGGGCCGGCGAGGCCCTGGAAGCCCGTCGGCGCTGCCGCCGGGAGTTCCTCGCGCACCGGCTGGGCCGAGGCGCCAATGTCGATCCCGGAATCGCCCTGCGCGCGCGAAATGCCGTCGATGGCGGCGCGAGCGACCAGATCGCAATACAGCGAAATGGCGCGGCCGGCGTCGTCATTGCCCGGCACCACGAAGGTGATGCCCTTGGGATCCGAATTGGTATCGACGATCGCGGCAACGGGAATGTTGAGCCGCTGCGCTTCCTGGATCGCGATGTCTTCCTTGTTGGTGTCGATCACGAAGATCATGTCCGGCAAGCCGCCCATGTCCTTGATGCCGCCGAGCGAACGGTCGAGCTTGTCGCGCTCGCGCTGCAGCGTCAGCCGCTCCTTCTTGGTGTAGGAGTTGGCTTCGCCGCCCGAGAGCACTTCGTCGAGGTGACGCAGGCGCTTGATCGAGCCGGAAATGGTCTTCCAGTTGGTCAGCGTGCCGCCGAGCCAGCGTGAATTGACGAAATACTGCGCCGAGCGCTTGGCCGCTTCGGCGACGCCGTCCTGCGCCTGCCGCTTGGTGCCGACAAACAGGATACGTCCGCCCTTGGCGACCGTGTCGCTGACCGCCTTCAACGCGGTGTGCAGCAACGGTACGGTCTGCGCGAGATCGATGATGTGGATGTTGTTGCGGGCACCGAAGATGAATTCCGACATCTTCGGATTCCAGCGGTGCGATTGGTGGCCAAAGTGCACGCCGGCTTCAAGCAGCTGACGCATAGAGAAATCGGGTAGCGACATAGGTTCTGTTCTCCGGTTGGTTCCTCCGGAAGCGTGTGAGCAGACGAGCCTTATGGCCCGGCTGCCACCGGACGGCCTTGTAAAGCCATGCTTCCGTGTGAGATGGCGCGGTGTATAGCGCGATTTGCGCGATAAGCAAGGAAATAAGGCCGGATTTATGGCCTATTTAGGCGCTCCGCGGTGCAGCCAGCATCGCGTGCCCGTTCCCATCCGTAGCCGTCGTCCGACGCTCCTAATTGCGGTTTTTGGTTCCGCGCCTCAGGCGGCGGGCCCGACCAAGCCGACCCGCAGGTCGTTGGCAACGTAGACGCATCGGTGGTCGGCAAAGACGCGACCATTAGCAATACCCAAAACCAGCTTCCCGCGCCTTACCTTATGCATTTCAACATCATAACGCACGCACTTAATGTCAGGCGTGATGTGTCCGCTGAACTTTACCTCGCCAACCCCGACCGCGCGGCCCTTGCCCGGCGAGCCCGACCAGCCGAGCCAATAACCAACCATCTGCCACATGGCGTCCAGGCCCAGACACCCGGGCATCACCGGATCGGCAACAAAATGGCAGTCGAAGAACCAGAGGTCCGGCGTGATATCCAGCTCGCCCACGATATGGCCTTTACCGAATTCGCCGCCGTCGAGGCTGATCTCCGTGATCCGATCCATCATCAACATTGGCGGCGCCGGCAACTGCGCATTGCCAGGACCGAAATAACCTCCCCTGCCGGATTCGAGCAGTTCGTCCTTCGTGTACGAGGATTGCGGCGAGTGAAATGCGTGAGGATCTGCCAAGGCAACGTCACCTTCCTGCTCGATTGGGCATCGGTCTCTGTTGTTCAATATCAGGCGATCCACGCATCGCGCGCTGCTGAAACTCGGTGCTCCGCGCTCAGCACTTTGCAACGTTCGGCGGACACTTCTTGGCTGCCGCTGGCGCGGGCCGCGGTGGCGGTGCCGCCGGGCGCGGCGGCGGAGGTGCTGGACGCGCGACCTGGGCCTGCGGCGCTGGTCGCGGCGGCGGTGGAGCGGCGGCCCGGGGTGGAGGCGGGGCTGGCCTCGCTGCCTGCGGAGCCGGTCGCGGGGGCTGCGGGGGCGCTGCCCGGCGCGGCGGCTCGCTGCGCTGAATCTGAGTCTGCACGGGGGGCCTCGATGCCGTTACGGCCGGTGCAGGCTTCGACGGGCGTGGCGGCGGTGGAGCTGCTGCTGGTTTTCGTGCCGTTTCCGGAACGACGGGTTTTGTCGCGGGTGCCAGAGCCGTGCTGCCGGCTTTCGGCTGGCCCACCTGGGACGCCGGCACATTGGTTCCGGGCAGCGTCTTTGGACTGACTGCGGCCGCCGGAGCATTCGGGGCCGAAGTCGCCGGAGCAGTCGTTGCCGGCTGGTTCGGAGGCGTGAGCTTGGCGCTCGGAACCGGCGCGCCTTGGGCAGGCGCCGAAGCCGCTGGCGGTGCGGGCGGTGCCCCCTTGGCGCCGGGAACCGGCAAGGCATTGGCCTTCGGCAGAGCCTGGCCCGTGGGCAGCGCGTTCGGCGCCACGTTGGCGGGCACCGGGACAGCCTTCTGGCCCGGCGCGCCCGGCGTTCCAGGCCTGGCCGCCGGATTGACCGAGGCGCTCGGCGGCACCGGCAGTTTGCCTTGCTGAATAAGCGAGGCCCTCTGTGCCACCGCGGGCGGCAACGCGGGACCCGCCGCGGCCGCGGCGCCCTGCCCCGGGATCGCCCTTCGCACCCAATGCTGGCGGCGCGCCTGCGCCGCGTTGAACGGGGCCGGCGCCCGGAGCCGCCTGTGCCGGCCGGTTGATGACGGTATTGATGACGGTCGTGTTGTGAATGTTGGCGAAGATGATGTTGTTCGGCGGCGGCGCGACATAGACCGGCGCCCGGACATAGACCGGGATCGGCACGAAGAACGGCTGCGGCAGGATGAACAGTCCGATCGGCGGCGGCGGTGGCTCCAGCACGACGAAATCCGGCGGTGGCGGTGGCAGGAAGAACACCGGCGGCGGCGGTGGCGGTGCAAAGTCGAAATCCGGGTCGCTGAACATCAGCACGGGACGATCGACATAGACGATCTCATCGGGCGGCGGCGGCGGCACGTCGTAGTCGATGACCGCGAATGACGGCGGCGGCTCCAGCGCAGCGGTGAGAATCGCGAGGCGGCGACGGGCATCACCGGCATGGGGCCCGCGCGGATAGCGCCGCAGATACGACCAGTACGCCTGCGGCGTATCGGTGCGGTAGGTGCGAAGCCAGGTGATCGCTTCGCGCCGGGCGGCGGCGATGGCGCGGACGCGTTTGGCGAGGGGATCGCCGGGATAGGCGGCCAGGAAATCCTCGTAGCCCTGCATGCGTGTCGCGGTCGAGCGCGGCGGCATACGCATCCTGCACACCGAGATCGCGGATCGGACGGCTCCTCGCCGGCCACCTGATCCGGCGGCGCCGGCGCCGGCGCATCCGGCGCGCGATCGAAGAACATGAAGGTGGCATCGATCTTTTCGGCGTGCCACGGCACCTGCGCGCCCTTGCTCGCTTCGTTGACGCGAAGTCGGACGCGGTTGAAAACCTCCGGCAGCGGCAGTCCGCCGGTGCGGATCATCTCGGCGAGCGCCTGCGCATAGGCGCCATAGGGCCCCGGCTCGTTCGGCGCGATCGTGCCCGGCGCGGCGTTGAAGGCGATCAGCATATGCGGATCCGGGTCGACCAGCGCCAACCCGCTCGCAATCGGCTGGCCGCCCTCGATGAAGGTCTGCTGGCGCGCCGCGTCCAGCACGACGACGCTGGCTTTCAGCGGCAGCGACGTCGAGCTGGCGCATGTAGTCGCTGATCCGCAATCCCTCGACCGGAATGTCGACGTCACGGCTGAGCGAGGAATTGACCGGGATGAAGTAGTTCTCGCCGGCGAGCTGCACCCCATAACCCGCGAGATACACCATCGCGACGGTGCCCGGACCAGAGGTCTCGGCCTTCTGGATGAAGTCGCGAAAACTCTTGCGCAGCGTATCGCCATCGAGGTCGCGGGCGCCGACCACGTCGAAGCCCGCCGCCTGCAGGGTTTGCGCGATCAGGCCGGCGTCATTGGCCGCGGTCGCGAGCGGCGACTTGGCGTAGGCGCCATCGCCGACCACCAGCGCGATCCGCTTTTCCTGTTGCTGGGCGACCGCGAAACTCGACGTCCCCGCGAGTGCGGAGAAGACGATCAGGCAGAACGAAAAAATCGAAAAGCTTGGTCCCACGCATGGCTGCCCACCAATCAATTACACCATCCGCGCGCATTGGGCGCGCGGATGGCTGAACGCCGCTTGAACGAAAAGCGCTCGCAATAAGGCGCGCGCATGACCGGATGGGATCGCGGGAGTGTGGAACTGCTCGGTTACGCGGCGTGCGATTTCAACTCGCGATTTTCTGCGCCCCGGCGCGGCGCTATTGGGCCGGCCGAAGTTGATCGTCAACCAACCATATCGACCCGGCCGTCCTTCAGGCGGTAGACGCCGCCGACCACCTTCAGCTTGCGCTGCTCGACCGCGGCGCCCAGGATCGGCGTTGCCGAACCCAGTTTTGCGACATTATCGATCACGTTCTGCCGGATCGCCTTGTCGAGCGTATCGCCGTCCTGCTGCGATACCGCCTTCACTGCGGGCGCAATGCCAGCCACGAACGACGGCATATGGCCGGGCAGCGGCTTGTCGTCCTTCAGCGATTTGATGACGGCATCGACGGCGCCGCAGCTGCCGTGACCGAGCACCAGGATCAGCGGCACGTTCAGCACCGCAACCGCATATTCCATGCTGGCGATCACTTCGTCGGTCGCGAAGTTGCCGGCGACACGGCACACGAACAGATCGCCGCGGCCGCTGTCGAAGGCGTATTCCGGCGCGATGCGCGAATCCGCGCAGCTCAGGATCGCGGCGTAGGGATTTTGGCCTCCGGCGAGAGCTTCCCGCTCGTGCTTGAAATCATGCCGCAGCGATACCCCGTCGACGTAGCGTGCATTGCCCTTCTGCAGGCGTTCGAGCGAGGCATCCGGCGAGAGCACGTTTTGCGGCTTCGGCGGTTTCTTTTCCTTGTATTTTTCCTCGCGTTTTTCCTTCTCTTTTTCCTTGGCGCCCGCGGCGCCAGCGAGCATCAAGCCCGTTGTTGCGGCCGCACCGAAAATCAGGCTGCGCCGGGAAAATTCGAATCGTTGCAACGCGTTTCGGCGGCACGTATCGCACATGGGAAACTCCCTTGGCTCGCTACAATTGCTGCACGTCCACCACGCCGGACACCGCCTTGATCGCACCCGCGATCTGCGGCGAGACCTTGAAGCGGCCGGGCAGCTTCATTTCGACCTCGGTTTCCAAGATCTAGCATGATGACCAGCGAGACGTCACCATCGCCCGCGCCGATGGGGGCCGGCGCCGGTTTAGCGGCAGGCATTTTGGGCGCGCCGTTCGGCGCCGCGGTCTCGGGCATGTTCAGCCGCCTGGCAATCGAATCGAGCGGCTTGGTATCGCGGACGAAGATGCGCAGGCCTTTTTGGGTTTTAGCGGCGGCGGCATCCAGCGGCTCGGCGTGCAGCACCCTCGCCCGCACGTCTTCGCCCTGCAGCTCGGCGCCGAGCTGCAGCAGCACGGCCGCGCCCGGCTCCAGCACGTCGCGATATTGCGCGAGGCCTTCGGAAAACAGCACGGCTTCGAAATGACCGGTCGGGTCCGACAGGCCCATGATGCCCATCTTGTTGCCGGTCTTGGTGCGCCGCTCCATGCGCGACACCACGGTCGCCGCGACCTTGCCGGCGGTGGCGCCGGTTTTGACCGCGCGGGAAAATTCCGCCCAGGACTGCACCCGCAGCCGCTTCAGCACGGTGGCGTAGTCGTCCAGCGGATGGCCGGACAGGAAGAAGCCGATCGCATCATATTCGCGCCTGAGACGTTCGGCCGGCAGCCATGGCTCGATCTGCGGCAGCATGATGGAAGGCGCATCGGCGGCCCCGCCGAACATGTCGTTCTGACCGATGGTCGCAGCCTCATGGCCGCGCTGGCAGGCCGCGAGGATCGCATCCGCGCCGGCGAACACCCGCGCGCGATTGGAATCGAGCGTATCGAACGCGCCGGCCGCTGCGAGGCTCTCGATGATGCGCTTGTTGATCGCGCGTGGATTGACGCGCGCGGCAAAGTCGGCGAGCGAGGTAAACACTCCGCTCTTGCGGCGCTCTTCCACGATCAATTCCACCGCCTGCGGGCCGACACCCTTCAGCGCGGCCAGCGCGTAATAGATGGTGTTGTCGCTGACCTCGAAGGTCGGGCCCGAGCGATTGATGTTGGGCGCCTCGACCTTGATCTTGAGCCGCTGCGCCTCGGCGCGAAACTCCGAGAGCTTGTCGGTGTTGTTCAACTCGAGCGTCATCGACGCCGCGAGGAACTCGACCGGATAATGCGCCTTCATGTAGGCGGTCTGGTACGACACCAGCGCGTAGGCCGCGGCGTGGCTCTTGTTGAAGCCGTAGTCGGCGAATTTGGCGAGCAATTCGAAGATCGTATCCGCCTGCCCTTTCGGCACGCCGTTCTTGACCGAGCCCGCAACGAAGATCGCGCGCTGCTTCTCCATCTCGGCGCGGATCTTCTTGCCCATCGCGCGGCGCAACAGGTCGGCGTCGCCGAGCGAATAGCCCGCCATCACCTGGGCGATCTGCATCACCTGTTCCTGGTAGATGATGACGCCGAAGGTCTCTTTCAGGATCGGCTCCAGCACCGGGTGCAGGTATTCCGGCTCCTCGTCGCCGTGCTTGCGCGCGCAATAGGTCGGGATGTTCGCCATCGGACCCGGGCGATAGAGCGCCACCAGCGCGATGATGTCCTCGAAACGGTCGGGCCGCATGTCGACCAGCGCGCGCCGCATGCCCTGGCTTTCCACCTGGAACACGCCGACCACATCGCCCCTTGCCAGCATCTGGTAGCTTGGGGCGTCATCGAGCGGCAGCGTCGCGAGATCGACGTCGATGTTGCGCTGCTTGAGCAGTTTGACCGCGACGTCGAGCACGGTCAGCGTCTTCAGGCCGAGGAAGTCGAACTTCACGAGCCCGGCCGGCTCGACCCATTTCATGTTGAACTGGGTCACCGGCATGTCGGATTTGGGATCGCGATAGAGCGGCACCAGTTCGCTCAAGGGACGGTCGCCGATCACGATACCGGCGGCATGGGTGGAGGCATGCCGCGTCAATCCTTCGAGGCGCTGGGCGATGTCGAAGGCGCGCGCCACCACCGCATCCTCGTCACGGAACGCCTGCAGCTTCGGTTCGCTCGCGATCGCCGCCGCCAGCGTCACCGGCGCGGCCGGATTTTGCGGCACCAGTTTCGTCAGCTTGTCGACCTGCCCATAGGGCATCTGCAGCACGCGTCCGACGTCGCGCAGCACGCCCCTCGCCTGCAAGGTACCGAAGGTGATGATCTGCGCCACCTGATCGCGGCCGTAGCGCTGCTGCACGTAATCGATCACCTCGCCGCGGCGGTCCTGGCAGAAGTCGATATCGAAGTCGGGCATCGATACGCGTTCGGGATTGAGGAAACGCTCGAACAGCAGGCCGAAGCGGATCGGATCGAGGTCGGTGATGGTCAGCGCATAGGCGACCAGCGAACCCGCGCCGGAGCCGCGGCCCGGCCCCACCGGGATGCCTTCCGACTTCGCGTGCTTGATGAAGTCGGCGACGATCAGGAAGTAGCCGGCATAATTCATGCGGTTGATGACATCGAGCTCGAAGGCCAGCCGGGCGCGATAGTCCTCTTCGGTCGTGCCCTGCGAAAGCCCGTGCACCGCCAGCCGGTTGGTCAGGCCCTGCTCGGCCTGGCGGCGCAACTCGGCGGCTTCCTCGTTCTCGGCATCCGCGGCATTGCTGCCGGCGCCGACGGTGAAGCGCGGCAGGATCGGCTTGCGCGTCTTCGGCCGGAACGAGCAGCGCTCGGCGATCTCGATGGTCGAGGCCAGCGCCTCCGGAATATCGGCAAACAGCACCGCCATTTCCGCGCGCGTCTTGAAGCGGTGATCAGGCGTGAGCTGCTCGCGATCGGTCTCGGCGATCAGGCGGCCGCCGGCAATGCACAGCAGCGCGTCGTGGGCCTCGTAATCGTCGTTGGAGGCGAAGTAAGGCTCGTTGGTCGCGACCAGCGGCAGCCCTTTGGCGTAGGCGAGATCGATCAGGCCGGATTCGCTGCGGCGCTCCTTGTCGATGCCGTGGCGCTGCAATTCGACATAAAGCCGGTCGCCGAACATTTGAGCCAGCCGCTCGCAACGCGTCGCAGCCAGCGCGGCATGGTCGGCGGCGAGCGCCAGCGAGACCGGCCCGTCCGGGCCGCCGGTCAAGGCGATCAAATCCTCGGCATCGCCCTCGAGCCACTCGAACTTGATGTGCGGGGATTGATGAACGGGCGTCTCCAGAAACGCCCGCGAGTTCAGCCGCATCAGGCTGCGGTAGCCGCGCTCGCGCGCCGCCAGCAACACGATTCGCGACGGCCCCGCGGCAAGTACGTTGCGCGCATTGGGGTCCACGTCGCCGAAATCGACCGCCAGCTCGCAGCCGATGATCGGCTGGATGCCATAGCCCGCCATCTTGTCGGAGAATTCGAGCGCACCGAACATATTGTCGGTGTCGGTCAGCGCGAGCGCCGGCTGGCGGTCCGCTTTCGCCAGCTCGCCGAGCTTGGCGATCTTGATCGAGCCCTTCAGCAGCGAATAGGCCGAATGAACGTGGAGATGGACGAATCCGGCGCTGGACATGGTGGCTTCTGGACTTCCGGCATCATGAATGGGCAATCGTCAGGGCCTGCGACATCCGTCGCCAAAGCCCGACTCGCCCGCGCATCGTGATGCCTCACATGCGTGGAGTCCACGCGGAACGCATCGCATCACACAGCCGTCCGCCTTTTCCCCAAGACGCCAAATATGGCGTCAACTCAAGGCGCCAAACGCGCCTCTCCTGCCGGATAGTTTCAGAGCTGGGGAATCAGCTGCGCCCACACCGCGATCATCCCGACGAACAGCGCGATCGATGCCAGGGCTGCTGCTTCTTCCACGAAAATCTTCAACATGGCTGCCTCCTCCCAACAGGAACATATGCGGAACATTGTTCCGTTTTTGTTCTGAAGTCGAAGGCCGGGTAGTGGGTCAGTTTGAGAATTGACCCCTGTGGTTAATTCTTGACCTCCCGTCTCGCCCGCGATTTCAAGGAGGACATGATAGTCGCATGTCTATGTTCGACTTGGCGAGCTGGTTGGTCCCTAGGCGTTTGATCTCATTTTTTCCGACTGCATCTAGCAAGTAGATCCGGCTGCGAGCACAATAATGAGGATGATGATGTGCTAAATTGTGAATTGTACCATCTTTGAATATGCGCCCAAACGCTCCTTTTCCAGCCTGGAACGCTGCCACAATCCAACTGACCCACTACCCAGCGTGGCAATGGTCCATTTTGCAATCTGCCCCTGTAGTCAGATTCGCGTCCCGGATCTGTCCGCCCCACCTCGTGGCCGGCCCCGCCGGCCATCCCTCCGAACGACGCCGGCGACGGCCAAATCCGCGACCGCGAACCGCCGCCAGAACCCCGATCCTGGCAGGAACGCCGCCACGATCTTATAGCTGACCCACTAGTCAAGGCCGCGCCGAACCGAGATTGCTGCTGGATCAGCTGATATCGCCGATGGTTAATTCGCGAGTTCCAGCAAAAAAGCCCCGGGCACTGCCCGGGGCTTCGATGGGTCGCTTTTGGAGCGAGCGCTCAATACCGCCCGACGGCCGGGCCGCCGAACTTGTAGTTCACGCGGACGGTGACGAGATCGACATCCTGACGGACGCGATCGCTGGCGACAAACGCGCCAGCCGGCGAGGTGAAGTTGTAGGTCTTGTCCTGCATGAACAGGTGATCGTATTCGACCGCAGCCGACCAGTTCGGAGCGAAGGCGTATTCCAGGCCTACGCCGACCGTGCCACCCCAGTTGGTGTCGTCGCCTGTGCTCGCGAACAGAGCGCCGCCGGCGGTGTTGATGCGATACTTGCTATCGGTCACCGCAGCACCGCCCTTGACGTAGAACAGCACGTTGTTGGCGGCGTAACCGATCTGGCCGGTGAACAGGCCGAACGCATCGATCTTCGAAGTGTTCACGAAACCCGGGAAGAGCACGCTCGTGTTGCTGCCCTTCAGGTCAGCCCAGTCACCCTGCGCTTCGAGGCCGAACACCCAGGTGCCCGCCTGCCAGCGATAACCGACCTGACCACCAGCGACGCCACCGGTTGCATCGTGGCTGCCCTCACCGCCAACAAGAAACGGCGCAGTGGAGTCCCAGCTGTTGTGGCTCGAACCCCAACCACCGTTGGCACCGATGTAGAAACCGCTCCAGTCGTAGATAGCAGCGATCATCGGCGGTGCCTTGGTGTAAGGACGCGCAGCAAGATCCGCAGCCATTGCCGGCACAGCCGCGCCAAGCGCGATCAGACTCGCCGATACCAAAAAAACCTTTTTCATTTTTGTTCCCGTTCCAATTTTCAACTGGCCCCCAAGGCCGTTGCAGCCTCATACCAGTCTTCGTCAGAAATGCTGTAACTTCACTGCAACAGGAACAGCGAAACGACTTTCATCAAATTGTAAGTTAATATTGCGTTACAGGCACTTCTTGCGACTTCGTGATGTTCCTCGCCGCAAAATTCACAATTCAAGTTCGCGTGACTCGATGCCCGAGAATGTTCAATTATGTGAGAGTATGTTTGACGGGAAACTCGCTCGTGCGCTTTTGATCGCTGCCATCGATGAGCAACCGGTGACAATGAAAGATCACAGCCGCACGGGGTGATCCTGATCGTGCTCGGGGCGAACTCGCCAACGGCAGCGTCGTCTCCGGGCTCGCCATCCGATCCGCGCTGATCGCAGCATTCCATCACGCGAATTGGCGAACCTGCAGCGCGCTAACGTGACTTGACGCCGACACCACCAGACCATCTATAGGCGTTAGCTGTTTCGCGGGAGGTCCTAATGCGCATTCTGGCGTTGACGATTTTGGTATTCGGAGCGATCTCGGCGGCCCAGCCGGCACAGGCCCAAACTTTCGACAACCCGAACTATCCGGTTTGCCTGAACCGCTACACGTGGGGCGGCAGCCACTATTACGACTGCAGCTATACCTCACTGGCTCAGTGCCAGGCGACGGCTTCCGGCATTTCCGCGATGTGCGTCACCAATCCGTACTACGCGAACGCCGATGTCGATCCGCCGGTGCGGCGAGACAGGCGCCAACACCGCGCCTATTGAGCGCCAGCTAGTCCATCTCGACGACCTGGCCGTTGGCGAGCGACACCCGACGGTCCATCCGGGCGGCGAGGTCCATGTTGTGGGTCGCGATCAGCATCGCCACCCGCGTCGCCTTCACCAATTGCATCAGCGCGCTGAAGACGTGATCTGCGGTGTGCGGATCGAGGTTGCCGGTCGGCTCGTCCGCGAGCAACGCCCGCGGCGCATTTGCCACCGCACGCGCGATCGCGACTCGCTGCTGCTCGCCGCCGGAGAGTTCAGCCGGACGGTGGGTGATGCGCTCGCCGAGGCCGAGATAAGACAGGATTTCGGTCGAACGCTTGACCGTCTCAGTGCGCTTCAGGCCGCGGATCATCTGCGGCAGCATGACGTTCTCGAGCGCGGTAAATTCCGGCAGCAGCCGATGCTGCTGGTAGACGAAGCCGATATCAGTGCGGCGAATCTGGGTCCGCTCGATATCGGACATTTGCGAGGTCGGCGTGCCCGCGACATAGACTTCGCCATCGTCGGGGCTTTCCAGCAGGCCCGCGATATGCAGCAGCGTCGACTTGCCGGATCCGGACGGCGCCACCAGCGCCACCGACTGTCCGGGCCACAGCGCAAGCTTGGCGCCGTCGAGAATCGTCAGCGTCGCTTCGCCCTGCGTGTACTGCCGTTTTATCTCGTGAAGATAGATAACCGGTACATCTTCTGCCCCCTCGGCCATCTCGCCCTCACTCGTACCGCAGCGCGTCGACGGGATCGAGGCGCGCGGCGCGCCAGGACGGGTAGAGCGTCGCCAGGAACGACAGCGTCAGCGCCATGATCACGACGGCCAGCGTCTCGCCGAAGTCGATCTCGGCCGGAAGCTTGGAAAGGAAGTAGAGCGTCGGATCGAACAATTCCGTGTTGGTGAGCCAGGACAGGAATTGCCGGATCGAACTCGATGTTGAAGCAAATCAGGAGCCCAACCAGAAGGCCGGTCAGGGTACCGACGACACCGATCGAGGCGCCGGTAATGAGGAAGATACGCATGATCGAGCCCTGAGAGGCGCCCATCGTGCGCAGGATCGCGATATCCTGACCCTTGTCCTTCACCAGCATGATCAGGCCGGACACGATATTGAGCGCCGCGACCAGCACGATCATGGTCAGAATCAGGAACATCACGTTGCGCTCGACCTGCAGCGCGTTGAAGAAGGTCGAGTTGCGTTGCCGCCAGTCGACCAGGAACACCGGCCGTCCGGCCGCCTCCGTCACCAATTTGCGGTAAGTGTCGATCTTGTCGGGATTGACGGTGAAGACCTCGATCGAGGAGACGTCGTTGTTGCGGTTGAAATAGGCCTGTGCCTCCGTCAACGGCATGAATACGAAGGTCGAATCGTATTCGGACATTCCGATCTCGAACACGGCTGATATCTTGTAGGGCTTGATGCGTGGCGTGGTCCCCATCGGCGTCACCGCGCCCTTGGGCGAGACCAGCGTGATGCTGTCACCGGCATGCAGCGACAACTGGTCGGCAAGCCTTCGCCCGATCGCCACGCCCTGCCCTTCGTCGAACCCCTCGAGCGTGCCTTGCTTGATGTTCTTGGCGATCGACGTGAGGTTGTTGAGATCGTCGGCGCGAATGCCGCGGATGAATACGCCGGCCGCGTTGAACGGCGACGAACCGAGCCCCTGCCCGTCCACCACAGGCGCGGCGAGCCGGATGCCGTCCACCTGGCTGATGCGATCGGCGACGTCCTTCCAGTCGGTCAGCGGCGATTCCAAGGGTTGCACCAACAGATGGCCGTTGAGGCCGAGGATCTTGTCCAGCAGCTCCTTGCGAAAGCCGTTCATGACCGCCATCACCACGATCAGGGTGGCGACGCCGAGCATGATGCCAAGGAACGAAAAGCCCGCGATGACGGAGATGAATCCTTCCCTGCGACGAGCCCGCAGGTAACGTCCGGACAACAGCCATTCGAATGGCGCAAAAGGCGGGGTTCGGGCTGTCTCGGTCATGGTCTCATCCATCTATCGATAATCCCATGATTCGGGCCAATTGTGGCCGGATTGGCTGACGCTGAAACGCTCGGTGGATAAACTCTATCCGGCGAGTTTGGCTATGACGTCAGCCGGGCTCATGTTCTCACGCGAGCCGTCGCTGCGCCGTTTGACCTCGACCTTGCCTTCGGCGAGCCCCTTCGGGCCGACCAGAATCTGCCAGGGAATGCCGATCAGATCGGCGGCGGCGAATTTGGCGCCGGCACGCTGGTCGGTATCGTCATAGAGCACGTCGACGCCCTTCGCGGTCAGTTCGCGGTAGAGCGTTTCGCACGCCGTATCGGTATCGGACGAGCCCTGCTTCAGGTTCAAGATCGCAGCCCTGAACGGCGCGACGGCTTCCGGCCATTTGATGCCGGCATCGTCATGGCAGGCCTCGATGATCGCGCCGACCAGGCGCGACACGCCGACGCCGTAGGAGCCGCCATGGATCGGCACGTCGACGCCGTCGGCGCCCGCAACAAGCGCCTTCATGCTGTCGGAATATTTGGTGCCGAAATAGAAGATCTGGCCAACCTCGATGCCGCGGGTGTTCACCCGCTTGTCCGCGGGCACTTCACTCTCGAAGCGCGCGGCGTCGTGGACGTCTTCGGTCGCGGCATAGACCGAGGTCCACTGCTTGATGATCGGGGTCAGATCGCCCTCATAGTCGATATCGTCTGATGGAATCGGTAGATCGAGCACGTCCTTGTTGCAGAACACGCCGGACTCGCCGGTTTCCGCCAGCACGAGGAATTCGTGGCTGAGATCGCCGCCGATCGGGCCGGTCTCGGCGCGCATCGGGATCGCCTTCAGGCCCATTCGCGCAAACGTGCGCAGATATGCCACGAACATCTTGTTGTAGGCGCGCCGCGCCGCTGCCTCGTCGATATCGAAGGAATAGGCATCCTTCATCAGGAATTCGCGGCCGCGCATCACACCGAACCGCGGACGCTGCTCGTCGCGGAATTTCCACTGGATGTGGTAGAGATTGAGCGGCAGGCTCTTGTAGGATTTGACATAGGCACGGAAGATTTCCGTGATCATTTCCTCATTCGTCGGCCCGTACAGCAATTCGCGCTTGTGGCGGTCGGTGATACGCAGCATCTCCGGGCCGTAGGCGTCGTAGCGGCCGCTCTCACGCCAGAGATCGGCGAGTTGCAACGTCGGCATCAACAATTCCAGCGCGCCGGCGCGGTCCTGTTCCTCGCGCACGATCTGCTCGATCTTCTTCAAGACACGAAAGCCGAGCGGCAACCAGGCGTAGATGCCGGCGGCCTCCTGCCGCATCATGCCCGCGCGCAGCATCAACCGATGCGAGACGATCTCCGCCTCTTTCGGGTTTTCCTTCAGGATGGGCAGAAAGAACCGCGACAATCGCATGGTCGGTACTCGGGAATCAGTGGGCTATGAAAGGAAACGCAGTGAAACCGGATCGGGTGCAAAAATACAAGGCCGGGGGTGCGAATAAGCCGCGAAAAGCAGCGGATTTACGGCCGATTTGGCGATTAAACCGGCTCTGCTCGCTCGGCCATCGGCCGATCAGTGCACCTCGAAATCATCCTCAAGCGTGACCTTCTGGAAATCGGTGACCAGCGCATCGATCTGCATGTGCCAGCGGCCCGGGAACGGCAGCGTCACGCCGCGCACGTGCCAATAGCCGTCGGGACCGAGCGTGGCGCTCCGTTCGAACGGCTCGATGCCGCGCTCAGGCAGGCTCAGCGTCAGCGTCGTTTCCTTCGACAGCAACGGGCTGGCATCGCCTTGCATCAACTGCAGCACGAAATCGTCCGCCCCCACCTTGCCCGGCGAGATCAGCACCTGAAACATCGCCGCATCGGTGTGGATGTGAACCGCGAGCGGCGCCTCCACTGCCGTGGCGAGCGCACGCGGCGGCGGCGTGAACCGCCAGCCGGCGACCACGGCCAGAATGGCGATGACCAGCATACACTCGAGCACGATCGATCCGCGCAGTTCCCTCCCGAAGCGGTAATCCTTCGCAAGGGCTGGCGTGAGCCAGAACCTGTTCAGCGCCGCCAGCCCGAGCAGCAGCGTCACCAAAGCGAGCTTGACCAGGAGAATGATGCCGTAACTGGTGTCGATCAGCGTGTAGATGCTTTCGAGTTGGATCACCGACAGCACCAGGCCTGACAGCACCAGCAAGCCGACGATCGGCACCGCGACAGCCGAAAAGCGATGCAGCACCGGTGGCAGCAAGTCCGGTTGCCGCCTCGCCCGCGCGGCGAGAGGCACCAGCGCCCCGACCCAGTACGCGATGGCAACGCCGTGCACGAACAGCGACGGCACGGTCAGCCAATCCGGCGGCGCGGTCGCGGCATGTCCGCTCGTTGCCAGCGAGAACCCGACACCGAGCATCGACGCTGCCGTGAGCACCCAGGCGATCGTCATCGTCGGGCTGCGCCACGCGACCCGTGCTGTGGCCATCGACGCTAACGCAATCAGCAACGATGGCCCGAGGCTGGTTCCGAGCGCGCTCACCCACGGCGCCGGCGTCGCCAGCGCATAGAGCGGGAGATCGAGCAGATCGATCCCCTGCAGGCCCAGCGAAACAATCGCGCTGGCCAGGCCGACGGCAAGCGAGCCGAGGATCACCCGTTCCCCCGCAGGCCCCGGCGCGATCCAGGCGGCGAAGAACACGCCGCCGACGCCGACGAAAAGCCCGAGATAGACGCCGATCCGCGCCAGCCAGATCAGGAACGCGAGAGGATAGTCGACCGAAGGCGTCGCGGCGCCGGTCACCACGCCGATCGAGAACAGCAGCGATCCCGCGACCGGATGTCCATCCTGCGACACCACGCGATAGCTGAGAACTTGTGTGCCGCGCGGCAGGTTGTCCGGCAAGGTGATGACGACGGATTGATCGGTGGCACGCACGGTCACATCGCGCGATTTGCCCGCCGCATCGATCAGCCTGACGGCTGCGGGTGCGACCGCCTCGTTGAAACGGAGTTGCACGGTTTTTGGCGGCTGCGCCAGCACGCTGCCGTCGGCGGGTTCAGTCCCGATCAGCACCGCGTGCGCGTAAGCCGCGCCCGCGAGGCAGAGCGCCGCCAACAGTGCCGCTAGCCCCGCGACAAGCCGCATCGAGTTACGGCTTCGGCATCAGTTTGACGCCCGGCGCCGGCGACTTGCTGCCGTGGCCCGCCTCTCCTTCGGCGGGGATGTCGATCCAGCGGCTGATCCCCTGCTCGCATTCCTGCACCACCGGAAAATACAGCGTGCCGTTCGGCTTCAGACCATCGGTCAAAAAGGTGCTGACGACGAATTCGTCGTAGTTCTGGTCCAGCAGCTTGCCGCCGCTCCACACCACCTCCTTGACGCCTTCGGACAGTTTGCTGCCGTGATAGTCGTATTCCCCGGCGTATTTTCCGCTGATCGCCTCGACGTTCCAGCCGGCCTTCGGCATCGGCTTGACCGCGATCACGCCTTCCGGAATCTGCACCCGTATCTTGATCGTGGCCGAGCCCGCGCAGCCGTGCGGCACGGCGAATACCGCCTTGTAGGACGAGCCGATCGTGGCCTGCTTGGTTTCGAGCGTGATATGCGCGCTCGCGGGTGTTGCGGCGAGCGCAATGGCGGCAACGAGAATACCTGCCTTCGACATTTGCTGCCTCACATCTTCATGCCGGAATGATCCGGCATCTTCTGCATCTTCATGTGATCTCCCGAATTCTCCGTGCCGCCAGGCGCCTGCGCCCCGAGGCCTTGCACATCCAGCGATATTGCCACCTTGCCGGCCTTCTCGAACTCGAGCGTGACCGGCACCTTCTCGCCCTGCTTCAGCGGCCCCTTCAAATCGAACATCATCAAATGATATCCGCCCGGCGCGAGCTTGACCGTCTTGCCAGGCTCGATGGTGAGGCCCTTGTCCAGCGGACGCATCTTCATCACGCCATTGTCCATGGCCATTTCGTGAACCTCGACCTTGCCCGCGATGTCGCCCGAGCCGCCGATCAGCCGGTCGGGTGCCGAGCCCTTGTTCTCGATGGTGAGATAGCCGCCGCCGATCTTCGCCCCGTTCGGGGTCGCACGGCTCCAGGCTTGCGTAATGACGAGATCGCCGGCCTTGACCTCCTCGGCGCGTACGGGCGTGCTGCACAAAACGGCTGCGAGAGTGGCGAAGGCAAAAGTGCGTAACAGAGAGTTCATCAGATTATCCTTGGCTTCTTGTTGGTGCCGACCGCGTCAGAACGTGTACTTCGCCGCTAGAACAAAGGTTCTTCCCGGGAACGGGTGGAACAGGAAGTACTGTTCGTTGAAGAGATTATCGATCCCGAAATCGAACGAGAAATTTTGCGTCGCCTTGTAGTGGATTTTCATGTCGACCACGAAGAAGTTGTCGAAGGCCCCGTACACATGCGGAATGATGTCGGTGTTATCAAGGGTAGAATACTGCTTGCCGCTATAGCGTGCCGCGACCGTATAGGCCCAGTTCTCGTTCGGACGATAGGTGACACCGAACTTGGCCCGCCAGTCCGGCACGAAGGGAACGCGCTTGCCGACCACGGTGGTCGGTGTGCCCGTCAACGGATTGGTCCCAACCCAGCCCGGGTCCGACAGGATCCGCGAATCGACGTAGGTGACGCTACCGAACAATTGCAGGCCGCGAAGCAGCACATCGTCCTTTTCGCCGGACAGTTCGACGCCTTGCATTCGGATCGCGTCAACATTGCTGATGGTCGTCGCCGTCGTTTGCGCGCCTGTGGACGTGGTCACAAGGTTTGTTTGCGAGATGATCGCGTTGTTGGTTCTTTCCCTGAACAGGGTCAACCTGACACGGCCATCACTCCAGCGGCGCTCGATATCAAGTTCACCCGTGAAATCCTGCTCCGGCATCAGGAACGGATTGGCAAGAACGATATTGCTGCCGACCGAAACGTTTTGATAGAGCTCGGTGACAGTCGGATAACGGTAGGCCTCGCCGAAACTCGCGGTAATGTTCCAGTCCTTGTTCGGATCGAACGACAGCGAGGCTTTCGGCGAGAAATTGGTCGAATTCAATCCGGGCTGATTAATAGGTACCGTCTTGGTGATATTACCGGCCGAGTCTGCTGTCGTATTGATATTGAATCCGTCCAGGGCGCGCCAAGTCTCCAGCCGCCCACCGAGCGTGAGTTTCAGACTCGGAGCGATCTTCCAGGCGTCCTGCACCCACACGGCGCCGGTGCGTGTCTCGCCAACCCCATCCGAATAGAGCTGACCAGTTCCCGTCGACGGCGTCGAGAACCAGACGGTCGAGGCATAGGTTGGATTTTCCAGGCGATAACGGTCGCCGTGAACGCCGAAGCTGATCTCCTGTGCCCCATCGACGCCGAACGGACGCCAGATGCCCTTGGCATCGGCGTTCTGCCAATTCGTCCCGTCGTTGCGCGTGATCTTGCCGTTCAGCGAATATCCAACGCCCGTCGGCGCAACCGTGAACGGGTTGAGCAGAATATCCTGCAAATAGTTGTAGCTCGATGCTGAAAGATCGAAATCGAATACCCCCTTGGTATCGCTCTTCAGCGAGACGGCGTTGCTGAGGTGCGTCTGATCCCAGGTATATTTGTTGCTGGCAAACGCAGACAGCCCCGCGAATGTCGGCGCACCCGTTGCCGTCGATGTCAGATAGGTCTGCGGATTGGAGGTCTGGTGATTGTTCCAGATACCCAGCGAGTATGTAGCCTGCACCAGCGGACTCACGTCATAAGCCAGACGTATGTTACCCGCGGTCTGCTGCGAATGCGCCAGCGTGCCGGTGCCGACGACATTCGCCGGCACGCCCTGCTTGTTGAGAGCAGGAAAGGTCCCGGTCGTGCCTGCGGGGATCGTCGCATTGGTCGTATAGGTCAGCGGTTGCTGGTAGGTATCCTGATAGTTGGCGGTGATGAGCCATGACAACGGTCCCTTGCGATCACCGGCCGCCGCACTGGTCTGACTACTCACATAGGTATCCTTCGTGCCGTACTGATTCCACGGCATCACCGACACCGTCTCCTTGGCGACGGCGAACGGCTTGTCCGGCATCTTTGAGGTGATCAGCAGCACACCGCCGATCGAGTTGCCGGGATAGGCCGCCGAGAACGGACCGTTGAGGAAATCGATGCGCGCGATCGCTTCCGGCGAGATCAGGTTCCATTTCGGCGAGGCGCCCGAATTGTTATTGCCGATCAGCGCCGAGATCAGAAGATCGTCGTAATAGATCAGCGTGCGCGCGCTCGAATTCAGCCCCCAGCTTCGCGTCGCCAGCACCGCCTGGTTGTCACCGTCGTTGCGTTTGCGCACGAACAGGCTCGGCATGTATTTGACGGCGTCCTCAGGGTCCTTGAGGTTGATGGTCTCATCGATCTGCTTGTCGGTGACGCTGAAGGATTTTTGCGGAAGCTGGAATCGCGCGACTGCCGGCGGAGTCCCGAGCGACGCGTTTGTGCCAGCGCCAACTTCGGTCTCGACGGCAACGACCGGGCGCTGCCGGTCCGGCGTCCGCAACGGGCGTCGTGCGCCGCCGGACGGCGGCAGCCTGATTGGCTGGGGCTTGCGGACGGCCGCCTTTGAGGCGCTTGGGTGCGGTGACGGTGATGGGCGGCAACACCCCTTGTTCACCGCTCTGCGCGTGGGTAACGTCTGGATGGAACGACGCGAAAGCGCCACCTGAATTGCCACGACGCTCACGCCACCAAGGGCATGATACGAAACATGGAATTGTCCTGACACCAGCGCTGAGACTGGCCTTGCTCGACTGCATCGACCGGCTTGGCCGCGGCCATACCGGTTATTCGGGTAGCGTGAGATCAGGAAATGGCCGGAGGAGCGCGCGCCTGCGAATTCGAGCCGACGCGTGCGGCGGGCGTCGGATCTGTGGCCTCCAGCCAGGCCACAAGCTGGTATTGGCGCTGCAGGGTTACGAAAACGAGCGGCGGCGGATCGACGGCCACGGCGCCGCCATGGCCGCCCCCGCAAAACGCACAGCAATTGGCGCCGTCGTGCTGCGTCTTGGCGGGAGCCGTCGGCGAAGCGTCCTGCGAGGACGCCATGCCCGAGCAGATCGTCGCCATATAGAGCGGGTCGGAAACAGCGTTGGCGACGACGCGAAACGCCGCGATCGGTGCCATCAACTGCACCAGGATCGCAAGCAGCACGATTGGAATGAATACTTCCAGCCGCCGTCGCATGATTTTCCCCAAAAGCCCTTGGCGTCGTACCACCCGCCCTACCCCTTGTCGAGATCGCTCGTGGCTTTCACGAGAACAATGCCAGCCGTTTGATTTGCATCTGGTAGTCCGCATCGTTTCAGCGAGACGGTTATTGCATCGGGGTGGCAGACGCAAAGCCGTGGATCGCGGGGTGCATCGTACCCAAAATCCCGACAATTGCGAAAATGATCAGCGCCAACGCAAGCTCGATCGCGCTGTTGCGCGTCAGCCGGCGAAGCGCGTCGCGTTGCGTGTCGCCTGACGGCAAGGCCAGTCCTGGCGTCAGCCAAAATCGATTGGCCGCGGCAAACGAAACCATCACGGCAAACAGCGCAATCTTGACGATTAGGAGCTGCCCGTAACCTGTCGCGATCAACGCGTGCAGGGAACCAACCAATATCCATGTGTTGACGATGCCGCTTGCAAGTATTGCCACGACGATGACGATGCCGATCGTCGAGAAACGTCTCGTCGCTTGCCGTGCAAACGACGCGCTTGCGGAAGTCCGGTCTCGCCTGCTCGCCCACAACAGCAGCACCAGCGAGGCAAGTCCCCCGGTCCAGGCCGCTGCGGCAAGGAGATGAAGCGCATCCGCGGCCAAGTGCAGGATTCCCCATTCTCCCGCAGTCGATCCGGCATGCCCGGTCCAGGCGATGGCCGCGATAAGGCCAAGGGACATGGCGAGCGCGAGCCCGCGGGCCAGCGGAAAGCGGTCATATCGCATACAACAAGCCAGAGTAACCGCCAGCACAAACCGGATTTCCGAGACCTGTCCGAATTGCGTCTGGTTCACCACCGTCGACAACACCTCTCCCGTGATGGCCTCCGCGAGCGGAAGACCACTCATGGAGGTGGCCTCCAGCAGCAGCCAGATCATGCCCGTGACCAGCGATATCGCGAGACAGAACCAGGCGAGGCGCAAGGTTTGCGCACCGACAATGGCTCTGGCCGGCGTTGATGGAGCAGCGGCGGCATCGATCACCAGAGCGCGGAAAACCAGGATTCCGCTCGTCATCGCGCTGGCTGCGAAATGCAGCGCGCGAATGACGACCAGGGGACCGTCGATCCCTGCACCTAGCCAGTCCATGGATTTGCCCGCGACCTTACTGGCCAACCTGGAACGTGAAATTACCGTCGGTCGTATGCGTGTCCACCGACAGCACACGCCAGATGACGTGGTACGTTCCGGCGCCTCCGGCAGTGACGGAGACCGACATCTGGTTGCCGCTGACGCGAGGTTTACCGGTGTCAACGCGCTTGCCTTCAGCATTGGTCACAGTGATGGTGCTGAATGCGGCCTCCAGTTTTTGCGTGAACCAGAGCGTCACCTGGTGCGGCGCCGTCGCGACGGTGTTGCCGACGCGCGGCTCGGCACGGTCGAGAAAAGCGTGGGCGGCGGCTTCACTCAGTCGCGAGCAAGAACAGCAGCGGAATTACTCCGGCAAGAGATGAGCGGCGCATGATCAATTCCTTGGAAAGGGGCTTGCGGGCTGGACAGCGTTGCCAAAGATCGGCCGACCGATCCCATGCGGATCGATGTCATCGAGATACAGGTGCAATTGCGCGATCACCCCGACGTTGGTGCCGCTCTGCCTGTTGATCGGGATCAGAGCCTCGACGGCGACCTGAAAGGTGTTTCCGACCCAGATAACCCCGGGATTGATGGTGCCGGTGGTCATGGTTCCCGACGTGAAGGTATTCGAGACCGGCGTCTGCATGGTTGCCTCAACCAGCGGTATCAGATGATTGAAGAAATCCGGCAGGCCGAGATCAATCACCGCGGATTTCAAATAGGGCATGCTGTATTGGATCGTCGCGCCCCAGTTCAGCACGCGCGGATTGAATTCGGTATCGACGGTTGAAGCGCCGGTGTCTGGATCGATCCCAAACGTCGTGGTCGAATTTCTTCCTGGAATCGCATAGCCGACCTGGCCCGTGACGGCGACCGGCCGAATCCATGACAAGGTGTCGGGAAGATCGCCAAAGCCTTTACCGAAATAGAGTGTCGGCGTGTAGGTGTTGAATTGCTCGGCGCCAACGCTTTCGGCACCGGTCCCGCCCCATTCGACGCTGAGGCCGACCGACATCACGAACTCATGTTCCGGATTCCTGTAGACGCGGTATTTGAACGTGGTTTCAAAGTTCTGGAATCCGCTTGCTCCCATCCCTGTCGGCCCGCCCGGTGCCTTCAGGCTCGTGAAGGTAGACCCAAACGACACCGCGAATGCCTCGGTGATCCGTTTGGAAAACTCCCCCGAAAAATCACGCTGCCTGACCGACGGATCGTCGCCGGTGTGGAAATTGTCCACCGTCGGAAGTGAGAGTTCGTCGTTGACACCGGGATCGTCGATCCCGAGCGTCGCCGGAAAGAAGCGATTGCCGACGATTTCGTGGGCAACGACTTCGTTGAGAGGAACGAGCAGTATTGCGAGCCCTGGCAGGCCCACGCGCAAAAGGCGCATCGTCATGGGAACTCTCCGCTAGCTTTAGAATCGTGAACGCATTCGAGCGGCCAAGGGCCGCCAAGGTCACGTCAACTGCGGAGGAGCGCGCGCCTGCGAATTCGAGCCGACGCGAGCGGCGGACGTCGGATCTGTGGCCTCCAGCCAGGCGACAAGCTGGTATTGGCGTTGCAGCGTTACGAAAACGAGCGGCGGCGGATCGACGGCGACAGTCCCGCCATGGCCGCCCCCGCAAAACGCACAGCAATTGGCGCCGTCGTGCTGCGTCTTGGCGGGAGCCGTCGGTGAAGCGTCCTGAGAGGACGCCATGCCCGAGCAGATCGTCGCCATGTAGAGCGGGTCGGAAACAGCATTGGCGACGACGCGAAACGCCGCGATCGGTGCCATCAACTGCACCAGGATCGCCAGCAGCACGATTGGAATGAATACTTCCAGCCGCCGTCGCATGATTTTCCCCAAAACGCCGTTCAGCGTCGTAACACCAGCCCCTCCGGTTGTCGAGAATTGGTGGCGTCGCACGACGCATGTCGCGGTCAGAGGATGCGGGAATAGTCGGGAATCGCCGGGGTTAAACTTGCCTCGCGCAAGCAGCACCCAGTAAATGGCTCGTTCGGCGCAAGATCGTTTCAGGGATATCGAATAGGTTCGGTACCGGCGCTCGCGGGCCCAGAAAATCGCGAACTGCCGCGCGACGCGACTCCTTCTCGGGATGAATTCCGCGCAACGGAACACGTGGTTCAATGGTCGAAACAAAGAGCTTGTGATCAAGGAAACGGCGGTCCCGCGTCCCGACCAGCGTCTCCGCGATTTCCTGCCTATCCCCTTACCCCATAACGTGTTTTTGACGGCCTGCCCGCAACCGATGGTGGTGAAATCCCAATCGTTTCGCAAAATGCTCGAATTTTGAACATTCGTTGCTGAAAATGATGACAAGACGAAAAAGATAGTCTACGAATTCGGGCTCAGGCCGGCCGCAAGGCAGTCTGGTGGTCCAAGTCTCGGGAGGAGCCCGACGCGCAAAAGCAGCGTCACCCCATCAATCAAGACCAAATCCGAATTTTGGGGAAACAGGGTCGACACAGTTTTTGAGCAGGGCTAACGCCCTGCTCTTTTTTTTCGAGACCATATCTGACGACGATGACGCGTTCAGACAATCCGATACTGCGCAGTTTTGAACTCGCCTCTCGGCGTTGCGAGGATCTCACGCCGCTGGTCTATCGCCGGCTGTTTGTCCAACACCCCGAAGCCAAGACGATGTTTCGCACCGAAGGCAGCGAGCCCGTGCAAGGTTCGATGCTGCAGCTCACGATCGAAGCGATCCTCGATTTCGCAGGTCCGCGCACCGGCCATTTTCGCCTGATCGAATGCGAGGTCTCGTCGCATGACGCCTACGGCACACCGCGCCAATTGTTCGTCGCGTTCTTCGCCGTGATCGCGGCGACGCTGCAGGAGATCCTGGGCGCGGAGTGGACGGCGGAGATCGATGCTGCATGGCGGAAATTACTCGATGAGATCGAGCGCACGGTCTCGCAGCACGCGACTTAAAACCGCGTCCGCTCTCGATCCCATCGTTATTGTCGCCGTGCACGAATACGGGATTTCATGGCGGGTGGCGCGAACGTCGCGATTGTGAGAGACTGCCCGCATCCACGGCGCGCGCAATCGACGCCGCGGCCACAAAAAATGAAAACGAGGGAGCAAATAATGCCAGGGATGGACAAGTCTTCAACGACCAGGCGTGATCTTCTTCAGGCGGCAGCGACCGCTGGCGCAGCGACAGCACTGTTCGGCGGCTTGGGCGTAAGCCCGGCGCTCGCCGCGGAAGTCGGACGTTCCGAGAAACCGCTCAAGGCCGCATTCTCCAACGCCGGCCTGCAGGCCACGTGGTGCGCGCAAGGCAAGCAGGCGGCCGAGTGGTGGGGCAAGCTGTTCAACGTCGAGGTTACCTGGTTCGACGGCCAGCTCGATGCCGTCAAGCAGCGCGCCGCAATCGACAACATGGCCTCGCAGAAATGGGATTTCGTCGCCATTCAGGCGTTCGGTATCGGCACGCTGACCCAGCCGGTGCAGAAGATGATCGACGCCGGCATTCCCGTCATCGACATGGACACACTGATCGCGCCGCTCGACCAGATCAACGTTCACTCGTTCCTCGCACCCGACAATGAATTCATGGGCGCCTCGGTGACGCAGGCGCTCTGCAACGCGATCGGCGGCAAGGGCAAGGTGATCATGACCCAGGGCGCGCTCGGCCATACCGGTGCACAGGGCCGCGCCAAGGGCTTCAACTCGGTGGTCAAGCAATATCCGAACATCGAGGTGCTCGACACCCAGCCGGCCGATTGGGACGTCTCGAAGACGGCCCGGCTGTGGGAGACTTATCTCACAAAGTACCCGCAGATCGACGCCGCCTTCTTCCACAATGACGACATGGCGCTCGCCGCCGCCAACATCATGAAGGCGCACAATCGCACCAACATCCTGATCGGTGGAGTCGACGCCATGCCGCCGGCGATCCAGGCCGTGAGCGAGGGCCGCATGTACGCGACCGTCCGTAATCCCTCATGCCGCATCCATGGCGGAGCGATCGTCGCGGGCGTTGCCGCGGTAACTGCAGGCGAGAAGAGCGGACAGGGCATTCCGAAGAGCGTAGTGACGGATGGTCCGGTCGTGACCAAGGCCAACGCGGCCGGGATGCAATGGATGGAGGATCATTTCCTGATCTGAGCCGTGATGCCTCCGGGACGCTCACCCACCCTCGAACTAGTTGAGATCACGAAGAGCTTCGGCGGCGTCGAAGCTCTTCGTGGGGTCGATTTCGCGCTGTATGCCGGCGAGATCCATGGTCTCGTCGGCGAAAACGGCGCGGGAAAAAGCACGCTGATGAAGATCATCGCCGGCGTGCATCCGGAATTCTCCGGTCGCCTTATGCTGGACGGACAGGAAACCCGTTTCCGGTCGACGCGCGACGCGCACGCGGCCGGCATCGCCATGGTCCACCAGGAGCTCAGCGTCGCTCCCGACCTGAC
Source organism: uncultured Alphaproteobacteria bacterium (assembly GCA_963774775.1). Taxonomy (GTDB): domain Bacteria; phylum Pseudomonadota; class Alphaproteobacteria; order Rhizobiales; family Xanthobacteraceae; genus Bradyrhizobium. Next base: position 15,969 of record CAVZGZ010000006.1, on the reverse strand, counting down.
GGTGGCCGAAAACGTCTTCTTTGGCACCCAGCCGACCAATCGCTTCGGCCTGGTGCAGTGGCGGCGCATGGCGCGCGAAGCGGGCGAGCAGCTCGCAAGGTTCGGCATCGACGTCGATCCGATGTCGCGGCTCGGTGATCTGCCGATCGGCCTACAGCAGCTGATCGAGATCGCCCGCGTCCTGTTCTCGGGTGCCCGCATCATCATCCTCGACGAGCCGACCTCGGCGCTGTCGCCGCCCGAGGTGGAGCGCTTGTTTGCGACCTTGCGGCGGCTGCGCGACGAAGGCACCGGCATCGTCTTCATCTCGCATTTCATCGAAGATATCCTGCGCGTCTCCGACACGGTGACGGTGTTCCGCAACGGGCGGAAGGTCGCAGAGACCGCAGCCGCCGCGACCAGCAAGGCCGCCCTGATCGAAGCGATGATCGGCAAGGGACGCGAGGCGCTGGAGGAGACTTACGCGCACGATATCGCGCTGCCGCCACCAACCGATCGCCCGGCTGTGCTGAAGGCCGACAGACTGTCGCTGGCCCGCAGCCTGCAGGACGTCTCGTTCGAGGCGCGTGCCGGCGAAGTGCTCGGCATCTACGGTTTCATGGGATGCGGGCAGCTGGAACTCGCACGCATCCTGTTCGGCAAGATCAAGCCCGACGGCGGCACGCTGGTGGTAGACGGCAAGCACAAGGCCTTCTCCAGCACGGCGGCAGCGCGGCACGCCGGCATAGCCTTCGTTCCCGAGAGCCGGCGGTCCATGCTGTTCCACCAGGAGCCGGTCTACAAGAATATCTCGATCAGCATCCTCGATCGCATTTCCGCGCTGTGGCTCAAGCCTGCGCGCGAGCGCTCGATCGCCACGCGGCAGGTCGAGCAACTGCAGATCAGGCCACCAGCCGTCGAACTCGAGCTCGGCATGCTGTCCGGCGGCAATCAGCAGAAGGTGGCACTGGCGAAATGGCTGAGCTACCCGCCGCGCCTCCTGGTGCTGTGCGAGCCGACGCGCGGCATGGACGTCGGCGCCAAGAACGACGTCATCAACATCGTCCGCGACCTCCGCGCCAGGGGACTGGCCATCATCGTGCTGTCGACCGAGCCGGAGACGGTGCTGTCGCTGGCCGATCGCATCATCGTGCTGAAGCGCGGCGTGGTGGTACGCGAATTCGCGAACGAGGCGGTCAGCAAGGATCGCCTGCTGGAAGCGGCCTGAGGAGATAGATGATGGCGAGCAGTGAAGGCGCGACAGTCCCGGCGGCGGGTCACAAGCGGCCGCGCGGCATCGGCGCTTTCCTGCGCTCGCAGATGCGCAACATCGCGCCGTTTCTCACGCTGATCCTCCTCTCAGGCTTCTTTGCCGCCGCCAGCCCCTCTTTTGCGACGCTCGACAACCTCGGCAATATCCTGACCCAGGTTTCGGTCACGGGCATCATCGCGGTCGGCCTCACCTTTGTGATCCTGTGCGCGGAGATCGACCTTTCGATCGCCGCCATCGCCAATGTCACCGGCATTGCGGTGGCCTATTTCACGCTGCAGGAATCCTATGTGAACATCCCCAATATCCCGCTCCACGGCTGGGCTGCGATCGTGCTGGCGCTGCTGCTCTGCGCGGCGCTCGGCCTCGTCAATGCGCTCGGGCTCACCGTGATCGGCATCCCCTCCTTCATCATGACGCTGGCGATGATGCAGATCGCGGCAGGCGTATCGGCGCTCCTGGTGCGCGGCCAGATCGCCTACAAGGTGCCTGATCTGGTCACGACGCTCGGATCGGCGTCGATTGGCGGCATACCCTGGATCGTGATCGTGGCGGCATTGATGCTGCTCGCCGGCCATCTGGTGCTGACCTACACCCGCTTCGGCCGCTACGTTTACATGGTCGGCGGCAATCGCGAGGCCGCGGAATATTCCGGGCTCAACGTCAAGTTGATCCTCGGCAGCGTCATGGTGATCTCGGCGGTGTGCGCGGGCATCGGCGGCATGCTGGGCGTCGCCCATTTCGGCAGCGCGCAGCAGAACGAGTTCGACACCTATCTGCTGGATTCGATCGCCGCGGTTGTGGTCGGCGGCACCAGCCTGTTCGGCGGCCGCGGCGGCATCGGCAACACCATCGTCGGCCTGTTCGTGCTCGGCGTGCTCAACAACGGCCTCGACCACGTCAACATCGACAGTTTTTTGAAGATATTGATCCGCGGAATTATCCTATTGGCGGCGCTCGTCATCAACGTCTATGCTCAGCGGCTGCGAGAGAGGACGGCTGATTAGCTAGCTATCGAAATCCGGCTGCCAGTCGCGCAATTCCCGCGCCGCTTTCGTCACGGCGGCGATGGAGGCAAACGACGATCGTCTCCACCATCATCTTGCGGGCCAGACGCAGGCTCCGCGCCTCGCAGATCGCGCGACGCTTCGGATCTTCGATCCACTCGAAATCGATATTGTGCGCCAGGCCGAGAATGCGGCGGATGATTTTTGCTGCGGCAAATCCGATCGTGTCGCGGAACAAGCGCTCCATATAGGCCAGCCGTTCGGCCTCGAGGCGGGCGATGCCATCAGGACCGGCAAACAGCGCAGCCGGATAGGCGTCGCCTTTCGCCTCGGCGCGCCACAGATTGACGAATTTGCGCGCGAAATGCGTCCACACCTTCTCGATCGTCTCCAGCACCCAGGCTTCAAACGCATGCCGGTCGCCCGGCGAGCGCTCGTGGCCGGGGGATGCCAGATAGCTCATCAGGAGATTGCTGATCACGGCACCGAGATCGAACCCCATCGGTCCATAGAATGCGAATTCGGGATCGATCACCCGCGTCTCGTTTTCCGTCACCATGATCGATCCGGTATGCAGGTCGCCATGAAGCAGCGCCTCCGGGCTGCTCATGAATTTGAGCTTCAGCCTGGACACCGCGACATGCAAATCGAGGTCCTCGCGAAACTCCGCCGCTGTCGCGTCGAGCCAGGGCGAGGTCCAGCGGTTCTGCTCGGCGATACGGTAGGGATCGGTGAAGATCAGATCCTCGGTGATCTTGCAGAGCGCATGATTGCCGCAGAACGCAGCGATCCCTTCCTTCTTCTGCGCCGCCGAAATCGCAAGGTCCGAGCTGAAGAACAGCGTCCGCGCCAGGAAGGTCGTGATGTCGTCGACGAAGCGCGGATAACAGGTGCCGGCGATCAGCCCCTTGCGCATGATGATGTGCGGCTCCAGCAGCTCCATGGCGACGAGGGCGAGCGCCTCGTTATGATGGAGCACCGCCGGCACCAGCTGAGGCACCAGGCCGGCCTGGTGCAGCAGCGCCAGATGTTCGTAGTGCGAACGCGACAGCGGCAGCGGCCAGCTCTCGCCGACGAGGCGCACATAGGGCAGCGCCTGCTTGACGGCAATTCCGCCGTCGCTGCCGCGCACGATGAAGACGAGATTGAGATTGCCGTCGCCGACTTCGCTGATGGTCCAGTCGGCCGGCGGTCCACCCAGCCGCGTGGCGATCGGGGCAAGCCGCGCCAGGTAGTCGCGCAGATCCGCCTCACGCAGAATACGATATTCGTCCTGCCGGGATGCATCCAACGATCGCTCGTGTGAGGTCATCCGCCATCGCCTCCCCTGTGTGAAGCGGGAATGTTCGGCCTTACTCCCGCTCGAGGAAGCTGGAGCCGATATCCGCCTTCTTCTTGACCGGATCATAATCGCAATAAACGCCGTCGGCGACCAGCGTGTAGCTTGCAATAATCGTATCCTTGTTGAGCTTGACCGAGTTCAACCCGATCACCGCCGTCTGCTTGCCGTCGTTCCACTTGAACGGCGTCGTGCTCTGCGCTTTCTCGCAGGCGGCCACAGCATCGGCAAAGACGGCGCCTTCGACGAAGGCCTTTACCGTCCGAAGCTGCGTCAGCGTCTTCCAGTTCATGTAAAACGAGCCGGCCAGGCCCGCGACCAGCAGGACCAGAAGTCCGATGACCAACCTTTTAAAATTCATTCCCGGCTCCCCGCCAAATGCTTCCTAGAACGGCATCCCCATCAATTTCGAAAGCCGCTCGATATTCAGATAGCCCTGATAATAGGCCCACATCGCAATCGCAAAAATCACCGCCGAGACGATCGTGGTCCAGATCAGCTTGCGGCCCATCCGCGCCATCACCGGCGCGCCGGGGTCGGTTCCGGGCGCGCCCTCGCCGTCCTCATGCTGGCTGCGCACGCCGAACGGCAGCGTCAGGAACAGCACGAGCCACCACAGCACGAAGTAGATCGCAAACAGCGTTGAGATCGTGTAGGCCATGCGCCCTCAGGCCTGCTCGATTTCGACAAGCGCCCCGGAAAAGTCCTTGGGGTGGAAGAACAGCACCGGCTTGCCATGGGCGCCGATTTTGGGCTGGCCGTCGCCGAGCACCCGCGCGCCCTCGCCGATCAGCCGGTCGCGCGCGGCGATGATGTCGGGCACGTCGTAGCAGACATGATGGATGGCGCCGTCGGCGTTGCGCTCGACGAACTTGGCGATCGGGGACGCCTCGCCCAGCGGCTCGATGAATTCGATCTTGGTATTCGGCAGCGTCACGAACACGGTGACGACGCCGTGTTCGGGCAGCGGCACCGCGGGCGAAATCTCGGCGTTGAACGCAGCACCGTATATCTTCGCGGCCTTCTGCGCGTCCTTGACCGCGATCGCGACATGGTTGAGTCGGCCCAGCATGACTTCCTCCAAAAAGAATTTCTTAGACCGTCAGCACGTGAACGAGGCAGATCGGCTTCTTGCCCCAATGCTCGTTCAGCACGGCCCGCACCGCGCGCCGCACCGATTCCGCCGTTGCGTCGGCGTCGCGCCGCCGCGCCCGCGGCAGGCCTTCCACCGTCGATACCACCACATCGAACACGATTTCGTCGAGCTCCTCGCCAGCGGTATTCTTCTCCGGCATGCCGACCAGATCAACTTCGGGATCGTCGACCAGTTCGCCCTTGTCGGTCATGGCAATGGCGATGAAGGCGCAGCCGGCAAACCCCATCCGCCGCCGCTCCACCACGGCGCGCGATTTGGAATCCTCCAAAATCGTGCCGTCCTTGTAGAGCCGACCCGACGGCAATTGGTCGATAATGCCGGGGTCGCCGGGCCCGAGCTTGACCAGGTCGCCGTTGCGGCAGGTCAGCACTTTTGGGACACCGGCGGCGCGCGCCAATTTGGCGTGCTCGTGAAGATGCAGCGCCTCGCCATGGACGGGGATCAGGAGCTGCGGGCGGACCCAGGAAATCATGTCGCGCAGTTCGTCGCGGCGCGGATGGCCGGAGACATGAACGAGGTGGTCACGGTCGGTGATAACCTCGACGCCCTGGATAACCAATCCATTGATGATGCCGCCGACCGCCTTCTCGTTGCCCGGGATGGTGCGCGAGGAAAAGATCACGGTGTCGCCCTTGTTCAGCGTCACCTGCGGATGGTCGTCATTGGCGATACGGGCGAGCGCCGCGCGCGGCTCACCCTGGCTGCCGGTGCAGAGCGCCAGCACCTTGTCCGGCGGGAAATGGCCGTAGAGATCGGCGCCCCTGAAATTCTGCACGCCATCGAGATAGCCGCATTCGCGCGCAACCTGCACCACCCGCTCCATGGCACGGCCGACCACGACCACCTCGCGGTCGGCTGCTTTCGCTGCGTCCGCCACTGCCTTCAGGCGCGCGACGTTGGAGGCGAAGGTGGTGACCGCGACCCGGCCTTTTGCCGCCTTCACCAGTTCCTTGATCGTTCTTGCGACTTCGGCTTCCGAGGGCGAACGGCCGTCGCGAACCGCGTTGGTGGAATTGCCGACCAGCGCCAGCACGCCGGCATCGCCCAATTCGCGCAGCCGGCGCTCGTCGGTCGGCAAGCCGATGATCGGCGTCGGATCGATCTTCCAGTCGCCGGTATGCAGCACGGTGCCGGCCGAGGTGTGGATCGCCAGCGCGTGCGATTCCGGAATTGAATGCGCGACCGGAATGAACTCGATACTGAACGGTCCGAGATCGATGCGGCCGCCCGACGGCACCACGGTGACCGGAATTTTGGGTGCGTTGCGCTCGGCGGCGCATTTGGCCTCGAACAACGCGGCGCTGAACTTGGTCGCGTAGATCCTGCACTGAAGCTTGGGCCAGAGATCGATGATGGCGCCGAAATGATCCTCGTGGGCGTGCGTCAGCACCAGGCCCATCAGGTTGTTGCGCTCTTTCTCCAGGAAGCGGATGTCCGGCATGATCAAATCGATGCCCGGCAGATGTTCTTCATCGCCAAAGGAGACACCGAGATCAACCGCCAACCATGACCGCTGGTGGCGGTTGCCGAGGCCATAGATCGACAGGTTCATGCCGATCTCGCCGACGCCTCCGAGCGGCGCAAAGGTCAATTCATCCGGCCGCGCCATCAGGCTGCTCCCACTGACGCTACGGCGCCGAAATAGACTTCACCGGCGGCGACTGATACCCGCCGGCCATCGGCCGTCCGCACGATCAGGCAGCCGGTCTCGTCGATCGTGTCGAAGATGCCTTCGAGGATCGCATTGCCCGTCTGGATCGCGACCTTCTCGCCGAGGCCGGCGGCGCGTTCCAGCCACAGGCTGCGGATCTCGGCAAAGCCGCGGCCATTGTCCCAGATGCCGCGGAATTCGACCCAGGCGTCCGACAGTGCCGCGAACAGCTCTTCCGCGCCAATCTGAACGCCGAGGGCGGAAAGCGAAATCGCCGGCGTCGGCGTGCCCTCCGGCGCAGCAACGACATTGGTACCAATCCCGACCACGACCGCTAAACGATTGCCGGCCAAGGCTTCGGCTTCCAGCAGGATGCCGGCGAGTTTCTTACCGCCGGCCAACACGTCGTTCGGCCATTTCAGCGAAAACTTCAGCGCGTCCGATCCGGGCGAGCGGAGCGCGGCCTCGATGCTGACCTTCTGAAGTGCTGCCTCCAGCGAGAGCCCCGCGGCAAAGCCCAGCGTCGCCGCAACCGCCGGAGAGATTTCGGTGACCTCCAGAACGCTGCTGGCGAGGTTGCCACGCGGCGCAATCCAGGCCCGCTGCCGCCGGCCCCGGCCCGCGGTCTGCTCCGTGGTGACGAACCACATCGGCCCACCCTCCCCCTCGCGGGCGCGGGCCATCGCTTCCGCGTTGGTCGAACCGATCTGGTCGAAGGCGGCGAGTTGATAACCCGCCGATGAGGCCCGGGAACCGAGCGAGAAAGTCATCTTAGTGTCTTGCGCATGATCTTCTCCGAAAACCGGGGGTCACTTTTCGGGGTCATGCGCTAGAATAGCGACTTCGCCGCGGCCGTGGCGACGCTGACCAGCGGCCCCGGATAGGCGAAGAAGAAGATGTTGAAGATGCCGGCAACCGCCAGCACCGTGCGCAACTCGATGCGCATCGGATCGAGCTGGCCTGCCGGCTCGTCGAAGTACATCACCTTGACGATCGAAAGATAGTAGAATGCGCCCACCACCGATGTCAGCACGCCGATGACGGACAGCGTAAACAGCCCCGCCTTGATCGCTGCGACGAACACATAGAATTTGGCGAAGAAGCCGGCGAGCGGCGGAATGCCGGCGAGCGAGAACAGCAGCATCGCAAAGAAGAAAGCGAGCAGCGGATTGGTACGCGAAAGCCCCGAGAAATCGCTGATCTGTTCCATCGCCTGGCCATTGCGCTTCATGGTCAGGACCACCGAGAAGGTGCCGAGCGTCATCGCCACATAGATCGCGGCATAGACCAGCACGCCCTGCGCGCCTTCCACCGTCCCGGAGGCAAGGCCGACCAGCGCAAAGCCCATATGGCCGATCGAGGAATAGGCCATCAGGCGCTTGATGTTCTTCTGCCCGATCGCCGCGAACGATCCCAGCGCCATCGAGGCGATCGAGACGAACACGATGATCTGCTGCCACTGCGAGACGATGCCGGGAAACGCGGTCAGCGCCACACGCGTGAACACCGCGAGTGCTGCGACCTTCGGCGCGGAGGCAAAGAAGGCTGTGACCGGGGTCGGCGCGCCCTCGTACACGTCAGGCGTCCACATGTGGAACGGCACGACGGAAACCTTGAAGCAAAGGCCGGCAAGCAGGAACACCAGCCCGAACACGATCCCGACGCTGCCGGTGGTTACGGCCGCCGCGATCCCGGCAAAGCTGACGGTTCCGGTAAAGCCATAGATCAGCGAGGCGCCGTACAGCAGCATGCCCGACGACAGCGCGCCGAGGACGAAATATTTCAGGCCGGCCTCGGTCGATTTGGCGTTGTCGCGGTTGCTGGCAGCGACCACGTAGAGTGCAAGGCTCATCAGCTCGAGCCCGAGATAGAGCATGATCAGGTCGCCGGCCGAGATCAGCACCATCATGCCGAGGCTCGAGAGCAGCACCAGGATCGAATATTCGAAGATCCGCCGCGACGGATCGGACAGGAACTCGGTCGACAGGATCAGCGTCGCGGCCGAACCGATCAGCGCGAGAATCTTCAGGAAGCGGGCAAAATCGTCGACGATGAAGCTGCCGCCGAAAGTCACGAGCTTTCCAGCCGGCAGCAGCAATTCCAATCCGCCGGTCAGAACCAAAAGGCACACCGCAAGCGCGGTGACGGTGCGGGTCATCCCCTGTCCGCGATAGGCACCGATCATCAGCAGCACCATGGCGCCGACGGCGAGCACCAGCTCCGGCAGCACCGGCTGTAACTGATAACCTGCACTCTCAAAGGTCATTGCGGTGTCCTAGAGCCTCGGTCCGAGCGAGGCTCTATCCTCTCTATTTGACGCGTTTTCTTCATGCGAACCGGGTCCCACTTCGCTTGAAAACGCTATGCTATTGCACGACCAGCGCGGCGGCCTTAACGGCCGTCACGGCGGTGTTGTAGTTGTTGACGAGTTGCTGCACGGATGCAGCCGACATGTCGAGCACCGGCTTCGGATAGACGCCGAACAGGAGCGTCAGCGCCACCAGCGGGAACAGGATCAGGCCTTCGCGGAAGGTCAGATCCTTGATGCTCATCAGCGATGGCTTGACCAGCGCGCCGAACACCACCTTGCGATAGAGCCACAGCGCGTAAGCCGCCGACAGGATCACGCCGAACGCCGCAAAGAACGTGGTCGGGATCGAGACCTTGAAGGTGCCGAGCAGCGTCATGAATTCGCCGACGAAGCCGGATGTGCCGGGCAGACCGACATTGGCCATGGTGAAGACCATGAACACCAGCGCGTAGAGCGGCATCCGGTTGACGAGGCCGCCATAGGCCGCGATCTCGCGGGTATGCATGCGGTCGTAGACGATGCCGACGCAAAGGAACAGCGCGCCGGAGACGATGCCGTGCGAGATCATCTGGAACATGCCGCCGGCGACGCCCTGGGTCGTGACCGCGAAAATGCCCATGGTGACGAAGCCCATATGCGCCACCGACGAATAGGCGATCAGCTTCTTCACGTCCTCCTGCATCAGCGCCACCAGCGAGGTGTAGATGATCGCGATCACCGACAGGGTGAACACGAACGGCGCGAAGTCATGCGAGGCCAGCGGGAACATCGGCAGCGAGAAGCGCAGGAAGCCGTAGCCACCCATCTTCAGCAAGATCGCGGCCAGGACCACCGACCCCGCGGTCGGCGCCTCGACGTGCGCGTCCGGCAACCAGGTGTGCACCGGCCACATCGGCATCTTCACCGCAAAGGATGCAAAGAACGCCAGCCACGCCCAGGTCTGCAGCGACTTCGGCACGGCGGTGTGCATCAGCGTCGGAATGTCTGTCGTGCCGGCGTTCCAGTACAGCGCCATGATCGCCAGCAGCATCAAGACCGAGCCGAGCAGCGTGTAGAGGAAGAACTTGAAGGACGCGTAGACCCGGCGCGGGCCGCCCCAGACGCCGATGATCAGGAACATCGGGATCAGGCCGCCCTCGAAGAACAGATAGAACAGCACGAGGTCGAGCGCCGAGAAGGTGCCGACCATCAGCGTTTCCAGGATCAGGAACGCCATCATGTATTCGCGCACGCGCAGCGTGACCGACTTCCAGCTCGCGATGATGCAGAACGGCATGATCGCGGTGGTCAGGATGATCAGCGGCAGCGATATGCCGTCGACGCCCATATGATAGGTGATGCCGGAAGCGAGCCAGGCCGCCTTTTCGACGAACTGGAAATCCGGCTGCGCCGGATCGAAACGCCAGACCAGAATCAGCGAGATCGCAAAGGTGACGAGCGTGGTCCACAGCGCGATCCAGCGCGAATTGCGCCGTGCCGCCTCGTCGTCGCCGCGGCTGATATAGATCACCAGCGCGCCCAACGCGGGCAGGAAGGTGACGACAGAAAGGATTGGCCAGGTTGTCATCACTGGCCTCCCAAGCCGAACATGAACCAGGTGATTAATCCGGCGACCCCGATCAGCATCGCGAAAGCGTAGTGATAGAGATAGCCGGTCTGGATTTTGACGACGTTGCGAGTGATGTCGAGCACGCGGGCCGACACGCCGTCAGGCCCGAAGCCGTCGATGACGAAGCCGTCGCCCTTCTTCCACAGGAAGCGGCCGATCCACTTCGCCGTACGAACGAAGATCAGGTCGTAAAGCTCGTCGAAATACCATTTATTGAGCAGGAACTGGTACAGCATCGGCTGCTGGTTGGCGAGTTCGACCGGCAGATAGGGCCTGCGGATGTAGAAGATGTAAGACACGAGCAAGCCCAGCGCCATCATCACGGTCGGCAAGTATCCGAGCAGCGCCGGCATATGCTCCATGTCTTCCAGGATATGCGGGTTCATCTTCACGGACTCGCGGAAGAACTCCTCGACGCCTTGGCCGGCGAACAATTCCCTGAACGGGAAGCCGGCCAGGATCGAACCCGCCGCAAGCACGCCGATCGGGATCAGCATCCACAGCGGGCTCTCATGCGCCGCCTCGTAATGCTCCTGGTCGTGCGGTTCTCCGAAGAAAGTCTTGAAGATCAGCCGCCATGAATAAAAGGACGTGAGGCCCGCGGCCGCGATCGTCAGGATGTAAGCGTAGGTCGAGAACGGGTTATGCGCCGCATAGGCGGACTCGATGATGGCGTCCTTGGAGAAGTAGCCTGCAAAGAACGGGAATCCCGTCAGCGCCAGCGTACCGACGGTCATCACAAAGAACGTGTAGGGAATCTTGCGCCAGAGCCCGCCCATGTTGCGGATATCCTGCTCGTGGTGCATCGCGTAGATCACCGAGCCGGAGCCCAAGAAAAGCAGCGCCTTGAAGAAAGCGTGCGTGAACAGGTGGAACATGCCGACCGAATAGGCCCCTGCCCCCATCGCCACGAACATGTAGCCAAGCTGCGAACAGGTCGAATAGGCCACGATCCGCTTGATGTCGTTCTGCACCAGGCCAATGGTCGCGGCAAAGAACGCTGTGGTCGCACCGAAGAACATCACAACGGCTTGCGCGTTCGGCGCCAGCTCAAACAACGGTGACAGCCGCGCCACCATGAACACGCCGGCGGTGACCATCGTCGCGGCATGGATCAGCGCCGAGACCGGGGTCGGACCTTCCATGGCGTCCGGCAACCAGGTGTGCAGCAGGAATTGCGCCGATTTGCCCATCGCGCCCATGAACAGCAGCAGGCAGGTCAGCGTCAGCGCGTCGGCGTGCCAGCCGAGGAAATCGACGGTCTTGCCGGTCAGCCCCGAGGCGCCGCCGAAGATGGTGTCGAAGTCGATCGATCCCATCAGCATGAAGATCGAGAAAATACCAAGCAGAAAACCGAAATCGCCGACCCGGTTGACCACGAAAGCCTTGATCGCCGCCGCGTTCGCCGAGGGCTTCTGGTACCAGAACCCGACCAGCAGGTAGCTCATGAGGCCGACGCCTTCCCAGCCGAAGAACAGCTGCACCAGATTGTCCGCCGTTACCAGCATCAGCATCGCGAAGGTGAACAGACTGAGATAGGCGAAGAACCGTGGCCGGTAGGGATCCTCGTCCATGTAGCCGATCGAATAAAGATGAACGAGCGATGAAATGGTATTGACCACCACCAGCATCACCGCGGTCAGGGTGTCGATCCGCAGCGACCAGGCAACCTGCAGATCGCCCGAGACGATCCACGGGAACAACGCGACCCGCGCGTCGTGATGCATGAAGCCGACATCGACCAGCGCGAACCAGGACAGCGCCGCGGAGACGAACAGCAGGCCGGTGGTGATCAGTTCGGCCGCGCGTGAGCCCGCCGCCGCCGGCTCGGCGACGTGATGATCGTCGTGACCGTGATCGTCATGCACGTCATCATGAGCAGCCGCCGCATGGGCGTCGGCACCATGCGCATCATCGTGATGCTCGACGGTATCTCCGCTCGGATTGCGGGCGTGCGCGCCGAATATCGAGATCAGCCCCGCGAGAATGGCGCCCAGCAGCGGCATAAAGACAATTGCCTGATACATCTGCGCGCCTAGCCCTTCATCAGATTGACGTCTTCAACCGCGATCGAACCGCGGTTACGGTAATACACCACCAGCACGGCGAGACCGATCGCGGCTTCGGCGGCGGCGACCGTCAGCACCAACAGCGCAAACACCTGGCCGACGATGTCGCCGAGGAAGGTCGAGAACGCCACCAGGTTGATGTTGACCGACAGCAGGATCAGCTCGATCGACATCAGGATGATGATGATGTTCTTGCGGTTGAGGAAGATGCCGAGGATCCCGAGCGTGAACAGGACGGCGCCGACCGCGAGATAGTGTCCAAGACCGATCGTCATTGCACCCACTCCGCCGCGTCCGCGTCCTGCAGCCCCTGCCCGGAGGCCACCTTGCGGATGGCCATGGCAAGCTCCGGCGTGCGCGCGTTCTGCACGTTGATATCCTGCCGCTTGACGTTCGCCTTGTGGCGCAGCGTCAGCACGATAGCGCCGATCATCGCGACCAAAAGCACCATGCCCGCGATCTGGAAGTAATGGATGTACTTCGTATAGAGCACCAGGCCGAGCGCCTCGGTGTTGCTGACATTGGTCGGGATCGCCGCCGTGATGGACTTGGACACGGCCGGGTTGATAACCCAGGCGCCGACCACCAGCAGAAGCTCGAACATGAAGATGCCGCCGATCACGAGCCCGACCGGGAGATACTGGATGAACCCCTCGCGCAGCTCGACGAAGTCGACGTCGAGCATCATGATCACGAACAGGAACAGCACCGCGACCGCGCCGACATAGACCACGATCAGAATCATTCCGATGAACTCGGCGCCCATCAGCACGAACAGGCCGGAGGCGTTGACGAATGCCAGGATCAGATACAGCACCGAGTGCACGGGATTGCGCGACACAATCACCATGACCGCCGACGCCACGCAGGCGGCGGCGAACAGATAGAAGAACAGCGCAGAAACGATCATGTGAGTACTCCCACCGTCATTCCGGGATGGTCCGAAGGACCAGACCCGGAATCTCGAGATTCCGGGTTCGCGCTTCGCGCGCCCCGGAATGACGTGGAGATGTGCCGTACGATCATGCCCTCACCTCACCGGTACGGCGCGTCGAGTTCGATTGATTTTGCAAGCTCGCGCTCCCAGCGGTCGCCATTGGCGAGCAATTTCGCCTTGTCATAATAGAGTTCCTCGCGGGTCTCGGTCGCGAATTCGAAATTCGGGCCCTCGACGATGGCATCGACCGGGCATGCCTCCTGGCACAGCCCGCAATAGATGCATTTCACCATGTCGATGTCGTAACGCACGGTGCGGCGGGTGCCGTCGTTGCGGCGCGGACCGGCCTCGATCGTGATCGCCTGCGCCGGGCAGATCGCCTCGCACAGCTTGCAGGCGATGCAGCGCTCTTCGCCGTTCGGGTAGCGGCGCAGCGCATGCTCGCCGCGGAAGCGCGGCGAGATCGGCCCCTTCTCGAAGGGATAGTTCAGCGTCGGCTTCGGCTTGAAGAAATAGCGCATGGCGAGAAAGAACGCCGACACGAATTCGGACAACAGAAGCGAGCGGGCGGTTGCGTTGATGTTGACACTCATGGCGACCTCACTTCGGCGCGATGCCGGTGAATTGCAGCACGCCGGCCACAATCACCACCATCGCCAGCGACAGCGGCAGGAACACTTTCCAGCCGAGCCGCATCAATTGATCGTAGCGGTAGCGCGGCACGATCGCCTTCGCCATCGCGAACATGAAGAACATGAAGAACACCTTGAGCACGAACCAGATGACTCCGGGCACCCAGGTGAACGGCGGCAGCGCCACCGGCGGCAGCCAGCCGCCGAGGAACAGGATCGTCGCCAGCGCGCACATCGTGGTGATCGCGACATATTCGCCGAGCATGAACAAGAGATACGGCGTCGAGCCGTATTCGGTCATGAAGCCCGCAACCAGTTCGGATTCAGCTTCCACGAGGTCGAACGGCGGCCGGTTGGTTTCCGCCAGCGCCGAGACGTAGAACACCACGAACATCGGGAACAGCGGCCACACATACCAGTTCAGGATGGTGAGCTGCGGCAGGCCGATCAGGCTGGCAAGCCCGCGCATATTCTGCGCTTCCACCACGCTCGAGAGGTTGAGCGAGCCGGCGCACAGCAGGACGGTGATGATGACGAAGCCAATCGATACTTCGTAGGACACCATCTGCGCCGCCGAACGCAAAGCCGCCAGGAACGGATATTTCGAGTTTGACGACCAGCCGGCCATGATGACGCCGTAGATCGACAGTGACGAGATCGCGAAGATGTAGAGTACGCCGACATTGATGTCCGAGATCACCCAGCCGAGGTTCATCGGAATCACGGCCCAGGCCGCCAGCGCCAGCACACACGACACCAGCGGCGCCAGCAAGAACACGCCCTTGTTGGAGCCGGAGGGAATGACCGGTTCCTTCAGCACGAATTTCAGGAGGTCCGCGAAAGATTGCAGCAGGCCCCAGGGACCGACCACGTTGGGGCCCCGGCGAATCTGCACCGCCGCCCAGATCTTGCGGTCGGCGAGCAGGATGTAGGCGATCGCGATCAGCAACACCACGAGCAGCAACAGGCTCTCGGCCACCATGATGATCAGCGGCCAGAGGAAGCCGGTCCAGAACGAGCTTGCGAAGAATTCAGCCATCAGGTCACGCTCACTCCGCTGCTTGCGCGGTTGGGACCAAGCCGAGTGCGAAATTCACGGCCGCGTCCGCATGGATCAGGGTGGTGTCGAAGATCGGAAGCGGTGCGTTGCGCTCATCGAGCAGCATTCCCACCTCCGTGCAACCGAGAACGAGGCAGTCCGCTCCCTTGGCCGCGAGCCGCCGCGCAACGTCGACAAAGGCAGACTCGCGAGGTCTCGGTGACGCGCCCGATGCAAAGCTCATCATAGATGATCTGGTGCACCAGCGCCCGATCGGCCTGGTCGGGAATGACGGGTTCCAGACCGAATTTGTCACGCAGCCGACCCGTATAGAAATCCTGCTCCATGGTGAAACGCGTCGCCATGATCGCCGGCCGGTGCTTGCCGGCGGCGCAGATTTTCAACGCGGTTGCGTCAGCGATATGCAGGAACGGTATGCCGACCGCGGCCTCGATCGTGTCGGCAACCTTGTGCATGGTGTTGGTGGCGAGCACGAGCACCTCTGCCCCCGCCGCTTCCAGTCGCTTGGCGATGGTGGCGAGGTGGACACCCGCCTCCTGCCAGCGGTCTTCCGCCTGCATCGCGGCGATCGGAGCAAAATCGACCGACCACATCAGTATCTCGGCCGAGTGCAAGCCGCCAAGCGCGGCCCGCACGCCCTCGTTCAGCCGCGCATAATAATGCGCGGTCGACTTGCAACTCATACCGCCGATGAGACCGATCGTCTTCATCGCCTCACTCCGCTGCCGTCAGCATTTGGCCCGACGCAAGCCGGGAACATTCGGCCATCACCGCCGACGCGCGCGCGATCGGGTTGGTCAGGTAGAAATCCTCGACCGAACCCTTGAACGCCGCCTTGTCGACGCTGCCGCCCTTGCCCGCCAGCGCCTTGAGGTCGTCGGCCTTGCCGGGCTCGATCTGGTCGATGCGCATCAGATGCGGCACAGCCTTGAACAGTGCCTGGCGCAGC
>CAVZGZ010000005.1:0-220228 GCA_963774775.1 uncultured Alphaproteobacteria bacterium | reverse complement strand
GTGCGCTCCTGCAATATGCAGATCCGCTCCGGACGCCCGCTGCGGTACTGGTAGCCGCCCGGAGCGGTTCGGCGCGACTGAGGAACCAGCGGTAGCCTCCTCGGCGTTACGAACTCAAAGCTCCCCTCGCCGCCCTCGCCCGTGCGCAGACGGATCGACCATTCTCTTGTTGCTGCGCGGTCGTCTGGAATCACGAAGGGAAGATGGGCGTCCCACTGTGCGCCGACGTCGATGCCGAAACGCGGATGATCTTTCGGAAGACCAAGGTAGTCCGCAGTTCGTTTGTTCACGAAGGTGAGCCCGCCGGACGGAGACGCGTACCAGGTATGCGCGGGAATCACATGTAGAGTGGCTTGCAACTGTGCCACGTATCCCGGCCTTATCTTCGGCCTTCTCGCCTGCATCAACATCAACAGTCATCTCCGCCTGCGGGTTTTGTGCAGCGACCGAACGCCATAGCAGCCATAGCGGCTGTCGCTGACTTTGTTTTCACTCAAAGCAAAATGAAGCGGCTGTAGCTAAGGTTTTCCCGGGCATTTGGTGATGAGAAATCAATCAGCCGAACATATCAAAGTCCACACTTTATTATCTTCAAACATTCAGTTTTGAGAGGGTAGAAAAAAGCAACTTCAGCGCGCCAGTGTGGCGCTGTCCGTTGTCCGCTGATATTGTTGCAAAAGTCTTTTTGGGGTGACAATCGAATTTTTAGAGCCGCTGATGCGTTTCGCGCGACGACATAAGGGACCACATCGTTTCACACAAAATCGATCACCGACCTTCGTGGCGACGCTACGAAGCATTGCAGCAGTGAAGTCGGCTAAAGATCAACTTTCGCGAGATTTTTCGGGTCGTTGGATTTATGACTTTTGCAACAATATCCCGCCAAAAGCCGACCTGCCCGTGAACGGCCGCTTTGCGCCAAAAGCTGCCCTTCCCGCGTGGGACGCGGTTGACCCGTGACCTTCAGGTCATGAATTGCTGAGAAGAGTGCTAGGCCAAACCGACATGGCGACGTCGATCATGCGATCGAGCATGCTCGGATCAGCACCCGCTTGCGGGAAGTTCAATACGGCCTGCAGCACACCGAGATAATACCACGCCATGGCATCGATATCGGTATCTTCGGCCAACTCACCCGCCGCCACGCCTTCACGCAGAAGGCCTGCCAAAATCTCACGCTGACGTGCCGCTGCTGCCAGCGTGGCGGCCTGTCCTTCTTTGGATAGTGCCGAGATCTCGGCACAGCTTCGCCCGATCAGGCAGCCCGCGGGCCGGGATCTGTCCGGCAAAAACGCACGCAGCAACGCCTTCAATCGCCCGCGCGCGGTATCAGCCTTGGCCGAGTTCATGCGCCGCAAGACACGCTGCGTATAAGCTTCAAGGGCTTCCTGGAACAAGCCGTCTTTGTCGTGGAATCGCTGGTAGAGGCTGGAACGCGACAAACCCGTAGCCTCCGTCAGATCGCTGATAGCAGCGGCCGCATAGCCGCTGCGCCAGAAAACCTCGATTGCCGCAGCGATCACGGCAACTTCATCGAATTGCGGCTTGCCGCTCATAAACACCTCACTTGACATCTTGGAACGATCGTTCCATATATGTTGGACTGATCGTTCCAAGATACAAGGGTGACTTCGACATGTCCAGGAAAATCCAATCGACACCGCGCAAGCCGCGCATCGCCATAGCGGGTGCGACGGGGCGCGTCGGCTCGGCGCTGACCGGCCTCCTCGCTTCCGATCCGGTCGATATCATCGTGCTGACCCGGCGGCCCGACGCAGCTCAACTGCCCGAGGGTGCCAGCATCGCCGCTATCGATTTCGATCAGCCGCATACGCTTCAGGACGCGCTTCGTGGGGCCGATCGGCTGTTCGTTTCGCATGGCACGTCGCCACAGCAAGTGGCCAACGAGATCGCGTTGATCGACGCCGCCGTCGCTGCTGGCGTCCGCCAAATTGTCAAACTCTCCGCCTTGGGGCCGGCATCTCGCCTCAATCCTTTTGCCTGGCATATGCAGATCGAGGCACATTTGGCTCAGCAGCCGGTGGCGTCGACCGTCTTGCGGCCCTCGGCATACGTCGACATCCTCAAGCGCGCGGCAGGCCAAATCGCCGCCGGCTCCTGGGCGGGCGCGGCAGGCGAGGGGCGCGTGAACTTTATCGATACGCGCGACATTGCCGACGTAGCACGCGTGGCTTTGCTCGAGGAATTCAGCTCGGAGTTGCAGCGCGCCTATCATCTGACCGGGCCGCGGGCCTGGACCATGCGGCAGGTTGCCGAGCAACTGTCGAGCCTGCTCGGCCACCCGGTCGTCTACAACCATCGATCGACCGAGGAACAGCGAGCCACGC
The DNA here is from genome assembly GCA_963774775.1 of uncultured Alphaproteobacteria bacterium. GTDB lineage: Bacteria > Pseudomonadota > Alphaproteobacteria > Rhizobiales > Xanthobacteraceae > Bradyrhizobium. The sequence continues at coordinate 217,880 of CAVZGZ010000005.1, read as the reverse complement.
TGTTAGCTGACGGCCTCCCGCCACTGGTCGCCGATTTGCTGGTCGGGTTGGACCAGATGTTCCGCGAATCCGCTCTTGGAGAGACCACGTCGACTGTCGAGGCATTGACCGGCAAGCCTCCAAGAACGCTGCCGCAATGGCTTGCCGAAAATATCGAGATCTTTCGGAACTCAACCCAGCAGCGGGCGGGGGCTGCGCTGGAAGCGCGCAAGGCTCCCGAACCTCTTGTCTCCAACCGTTAGCACTTTGATGGGTAGGTTCTAAATTGAACGCTATTTCCCCCGCCGCGCGCTTTCGAGCAGCGTCATGCAAGCCTCGAGACAGGCTGCGGCGATCGCCCGGCCTTGCGGACTCTGCTTCTTGTTCAACAGGCGATGCATCACCACGCCGTGCAGCATCATCATGATCGGATAGGCGATGTGCGCGGCCCTGCTTTCATCGACGCCGGCGCGCACGATATGGGCGGTGTATCGTTCGATCTCGCCTCCCTGCGCATCCGCTGTGACGCGCTCCATCCAGCCGCGCCCGTAAAGCAATTCGTAATCGCGGGGGTGGCTGGTGCCGAACTCGAGATGTCGTGCGCAGGTGTCCTGGAAGTCGCGCGATTTTGCGAGGTAGGCCGAGAAGCGCTGAAAGGCGAGCGCGCGCAACGCCGTCAGCAGCGCCTCCCGGTCGGCGTAGTAGCTATAGACAGTCGGCGTCGTGGTGGCTGCTTCCGCCGCCACGCCGCGGATCGTCACGGCCTCCTCGCCGCCCGACTGCCACAGGGCGTCGGCGGCCTTCAAGATCCTGTGAGGCAGCTCCGGATCGGCGGTTCGCGGCATCGGCCCTATTGCTTTTACATCGTATAAGTTATACGTCGTATAAATAATAACCCAGTTCCCAGGAGCAAGCAAATGGCCCTTTCCCCGAAACTGATCGGACCCACGATCTCCTTGATCACCGGCCTGATCACCTCGACCAGCATGTCGTTCGTCGGTCTCGCCTTGAACTATGGCTTCCAGCCCGATTTCGCCGTGCGCTGGCTGAAGGCCGCGGCAACGAGCTATGTCGTGATCGTGCCGATGTTGATGATCATCATCCCGCGAATCCAGCGCTTCGTCATGCGGCAGGCCGGATTGCCGGCGCGCTGAGGTCAGATCGCCGCACAAAAGAAAACCCCGGCGCAAACCGGGCCGCCAGTTCCTCTTTTGAACGTAACCTGAGGTCAGCGACATGACGACGAAACATAAACACGACAAGCCGATCCTCGTGACCGGAGCAGCCGGCGCTGTGGGCGGCATCGGCCGCAATCTCACCGAATTCCTGCTCGCAAGCGGGCACAAGGTGCGCGCCTTGGTTCGGCGTGAGGACGCCCGCGCCGAAGCCCTGCGGCGGCTCGGCGCAGAGGTCGTGGAGGGCGACCTGACGAACCTCGCCTCGATGCACCGCGCCATCGAAGGTTGCGGGCGCATCTATTTCGGAATGTCCGTCTCGGCGGCATACCTGGAAGCCACGATCAACACGGCCGCGGTGGCGCGCCACCACGGCGTCGAGGCTTTCGTGAACATGTCGCAGATGACGGTCACGCAGATGAGCATCAACGAGACCACCGACAGCCCGCAGCACAAGCTACACTGGCTGGCGGAGCAGGCGCTGTCCTGGTCGGGGCTGCCCGTCGTCACGGTGCGGCCGACGGTCTTCCTCGAGGGCTTCTTTCTTATGCTCGCCGCCGCGGGCGTGCGGGCCTCCGACGAATTGGCGCTGCCGATGGGCGATGGCAAGACCTCGCCGATCTCGGCGGTCGACGTGGCGCGCGCGGTAGCGGCGATCCTCGACGACCCCGCACCCCATATCGGACAAATCTACGATCTGACGGGGCCAGAATCGGCGCTTTTGCACGAATTGTATTTTGCAAGCCTCGGCGGCGACGGCCGCGTCCTGCCGGATGCCCTCGCGAGCGCCGTCGCAAAGGACTTCGGTTCGGTCGATCGCTGGCGTCAGGAGTTTGTCGGGATTGCGGACGGTCTGGCTGGCGGTTCGGGCTGGGTGTTGCTCACCTATGTTCCGCGCGACGGACGGCTCATCAACCAGATTGCGTCAGAACATGGTCAGAGCATCGCTGGCGGCGTCCCAATACTCGCCCTCGATATGTACGAACACGCGTATCACTTGGAATTCGGGGCGAACGCCAATGCCTACATCGCCGCGTTCATGCGCAACATCGATTGGTCCGCTGTAAAACTCCGATACGAGGATGGCATCAAGATCGCGCCACCGCGACCCCTCGAGCAGAAGGAGTTTGGCGACGTACCGTCGATTTCCGTCGAAGAAGTCAGGGAGATGCTGAAGTCAGGATCTCAGTTCAGATCATCGATGCGCGCCCAAAGCACTACACGACTAAAGCGCAGGACATATGGAAGGCGCGGTCTGGCGCGACCCTGAACGCCTGGAAGACTGGATTGGCACCCTTCGGTCGTGACATTCTGTGTCTACGGCTTCCACGTCGGTTGTCAGACCGCTTCAACGCTGCGCAAGGCCGGATTTGACGCCCGCTACATGGCAGGCGGACATTATGCCTGGAAAGCAATCTCGGCGATGACCTTGAGCAATGCCCGGGTCTCGATCGGCGTGAGCGAAGCAGTCGGTTCGTCGAAGATCACCACGCGGTGAGGAACCAGAAGTACCCTCGCGATCTGGACGAGCTGACGTTGCGCGATGGACAGACGCCGCACCACTACATCAGGATCGATGTCGGCACCGAGATTGAGTACTGCCTGACGCGCGCCTTCGTTCATTGCGCGATCGTCGACGACCATGCCCTTGGGCAGCTCACGGCCGAGATACACATTTTGTGCGACCGTCAGATCGGGCGCGAGAAGGATTTCCTGATGAACCAGGACGATGCCGCGCCGCTCCGCGTCGACCGGTCCCGTCAGCGTCACGGCTTTGCCGTCGATCCTCAATTCACCGCGCGTCGGCTGCAAATGGCCGGCGAGCAGTTTCATGAGAGTCGATTTGCCGGCACCGTTCTCGCCGATGATAGCGTGAACCTCCCCGGGATTGACCGTCAGGCTGACATCCTTCAGCACTTCGACCGGGCCAAAGGACTTCGACAACCCGACCAACTCCAGCAGCGGACCTCCGGCAATGACGGACGGTTGGGCGGTGGTCGTTTTCATCCGACCTTGGTCCATACGTTTCCGGCTTTCGAAGACGCTACCGCGGCTTCGATGAAGCGCATGCCGGCCAAGCCGTCATGTACGGTCGGATAGATCGTTCCGGCATCGGGTGAAGCGCCGGTCCGCGCGGCGCGGATTGCGCGCGCAGCTTCGGCATAGATCGTGGCAAAGCCCTCGAGATAACCCTCGGGGTGTCCACTCGGCACGCGGGAGACGCGGGCGGCCTCCGGCATCGCCCCGGCGCCGGCGCGCGTGAGCAACTGCTTCGGCTGGCCGAAGCGGGTGAACCATAGATAATTCGGGTCGGCCTGCGTCCATTCGAGCCCGCCCTTGGTGCCGTAGACGCGCAGCTTGAGACCATTTTCGTTGCCGACCGCCACCTGGCTCGCCCACAGCAGGCCACGCGCGCCGCCCCTGTAACGCAACAGGATCTGGACGTCGTCGTCCAGCAGGCGGCCAGGCGCGAAGGTGGTGAGCTGCGCCAGCAGTGCATCTGTTTCCAGTCCGGTGACGAAAGCAGCGAGGTTGTAGGCGTGCGTTCCGATATCGCCGATGGCGCCGCCTGCCCCGGAGCGCTTTGGATCGGTGCGCCACTCGGCCTGCTTGCTTCCCGAAAGCTCGGCGCGCTCGGTTAGCCAGTCCTGCGGATACTCTGCCTGCACGACGCGGATGTCGCCCAATTCGCCTTTGGCGACCATGGCACGCGCTTGCCGCATCATCGGATAGCCGGTGTAGTTGTGGGTGAGGACGAAGACCTTGCCGCTCTTTTCCACGAGATCGACCAGCCCTTGTGCCTCCGCCACCGTGGTCGTCATCGGCTTGTCGCAGATCACGTGGATGCCGGCCTCGAGGAAAGCGCGGGCGGCCGGCGCATGCACATGGTTCGGCGTCACAATCGATACCGCCTCGATGCCGTCAGGACGCGCGGCCTCGGCCCTCGCCATCTCCTCGAACGATCCGTAGGATCTTTCGGCCGCGATGCCGAGTTCCACGGCGGACGCCTTCGCCCGGGCAGGTTCTGAAGACAGCGCGCCCGCGACCAGTTCGAACTGCCCGTCGATCCGCGCCGCGATGCGATGAACGGCGCCGATAAATGCGCCCTGACCGCCGCCCACCATTCCAAGTCTGATGCGGCCGCCAGTGCTGTCGTACCCGCTTGCTTCGATCGCCATATGAACCTCCTAAGTGAACCTCCTAAGCCAGGCCGAGCATCTTGCGGTTCGCAAGATCGTCGGTGCCTGCCCCGGCAAAATCGTCGAAGGCGCGCTCGGTAACGCGGATGATGTGATGCTTGATGAACTCCGCACCTTCGCGCGCGCCATCCTCCGGGTGCTTGAGCGCGCATTCCCATTCCAGCACCGCCCAGCTGTCGAAATCATAGGCTGTAAGCTTGGAGAAGATGCCGCCGAAATCGACTTGTCCGTCACCCAGCGAGCGGAACCGCCCTGCCCGGTTCGCCCAGCTCTGGAAACCACCATAAACGCCCTGCCGGCCCGTCGGATTGAACTCTGCATCCTTCACGTGGAAGGCCTTGATGCGCTCGTGATAGATGTCGATGTAGTCGAGATAGTCGAGCTGCTGCAGCAGGAGGTGCGACGGATCGTAGAGCAGGTTTGCCCGCGCGTGGCTCTTCACCCGTTCGAGGAACATCTCGTAGCTGACGCCGTCATGCAGGTCTTCGCCGGGATGAATCTCGTAGCACAGGTCGACGCCGTTCTCGTCGGCATAGTCGAGTAGCGGGGTCCAACGTCTTGCCAGTTCATCGAACGCTGCTTCCACGAGGCCGGCCGGACGCTGCGGCCACGGATAGATGTAGGGCCATGCCAGTGCGCCGGAGAAGGTGGCATGCGCTTTGAGGCCGAGATGTTTCGATGCTCGAAGCGCACGTTTCACCTGGTCGACCGCCCATTCGGTGCGTGCCGACGGGTTGCCGCGCACTTCAGGCGCCGCAAAGCCATCGAAAGCAGCATCATAAGCTGGGTGGACCGCGACGAGCTGCCCCTGGAGATGAGTGGAGAGCTCGGTGATCTCCAGTCCGTGCTGTGCCGCGACCCCGTTGATCTCATCGCAATAGGTCTTTGAATCGGACGCCTTCTTCACATCGAACAGGCGCGCGTCCCAGCTCGGGATCTGCACACCCTGATAGCCGAGCGACGATGCCCATTCGCAGATCGCGTCAAACGAATTGAACGGAGCCGTATCCCCGGCGAACTGTGCAAGGAAAATGGCTGGGCCTTTTATCGACTTCATGAGCTTTCCTCTCGACTCCGGCTTGTTGCCAACACGATTCACTCATCTGCGACGCGGCTGCATCCACACGCAATGAGACCAGGTATTCCAATATTGCGTCCTTGACTGTGGACGGTCCGGGGCTGGCCCGGACCGCCAGGAAGTTAGCCTGCAGACACTCAGCTTGCAGACATTTGGCTTGCAGGCACTTAGCCTGCAGACGATGCCGTCACTTCAAGAGCTGGGCGACGTTGTCCTTGGTGACGAGGTCGAGGCCGGTATAGACGATCTCCGGCACCTTCTCGCCCTTCTTGACCGCCAGCAGGATGTCCATCGACTTCTCGCCCATCTCGAACGGCCGCTGTCCCGTGAGCGCGTTGGAATAACCGTCGCGCAACAGTTCGAGCTGCATCTTGAGCGTATCTGCCACGACCAGTGTGAGCTTGCCGGCGTCGATATCCTTCTTGTTCTTGTTGACGAACGCCTTGTAGCCCTCAGGCGCGAACATCGGCCAACCGCCCACCGGGATGATCGCGGCAAGGTCCGGCGTCGCGGTGCGCAAGTCGCTCATTTGCTGGATGGCAAGGGCGGAGTCGTCATTACAGAAGGTCGGCGATCCCTGGACCTCGACCCACTTCGAGCCCTTGAGCGCTTCGCGGACGCCATCGACGCGTTCGGCGAGGTTCTTGGCACCCGGGCCGCCCGAGATCATGGCATACTTGCCGCCCTCGGGACGGAGCTGCAGCAGCTGCTTGCCTAGCCCCAGGCCGAAGTCCTTGTTGTTGGTGCCGATATAGGCGAGGCGCTTGGAGCCCGGCGCATCCGCGTCAAAGGTCACGACCGGGATGCCGGCCGCGGTTGCCGCCTCGATCGACTTCGTCATAGACGCGACGTCGGCAACCGAGATTGCAAGGCCATCCACCTTCTGCGTGATGAAGTCCTGGATGATCTGCGCCTGGGTCGCCGGCTCGTGCTCGATCGGTCCCTTGTAGATACATTCGACGTTGCCAAGCTCCTTGGCGCGCTTCATGCAGCCGTCGCGCGCCACGTCGAAGAACGGATTGTTCATCGCCTTCGGCACGACAGCGAAACGGTATTTGGTCTGGGCAACAGCCGGAGCAGCCATCATTGCGACAGCCACGGCGGCAAGCAGAATTCTTCTCATCAGTTTCCTCCACACTTTGCCTATCCTTAGAATAGTCTGCGCCGGGAAGCGGATAGACGACGCCGTTGTTGGCGCCTCCCGGTCAGTATCCCTCAAATCATGCGCGAGCGTATCCGGTCGACCAGCACGGCCAGGATGATGATCACGCCGACCAACGTCTGCTGCCAGTAGGAATTGACCTGCGCCAGCACGAGGCCGTTGCGGATCACTTCGAGCAGCACGCAGCCGACGATGGCGCCGAGCGGACCGCCGATGCCGCCCGCCAGGTTGGCACCACCGATGACAGCCGCGGCGATCACGTTGAGCTCATAGGACGTCGCCATGTTCGCCGGCGCCGATCCGAGCCAGCCGGAGATGATGATCCCCTGCAATCCCGCCGCCAGCGCGCAGATCACATAGACCTCGATCTTGACCCGGACCACCGAAATGCCGGTCAATTCGGCGGCCTTCTCGTTGCCGCCAAGCGCGAAGACGTGACGACCGAACGTGGTGTGATGCAATACGACCGCCATTACCAAGGCGAGGATCACGAGATAGATGAAGGGCGCTGGCACGCCATAGACGTCGCCCGACGTCAGCGCGTAGAAATATTCGGCATCGGGCCCACCCGGGAAGCTGCCCCGGCCGTTGGAGACGACATAGGCGAGGCCCCGCACGATCGAGAGCATGCCGAGCGTGGTTACGAACGGCGACAGCCCGAGCACGGCAATGCAAAAGCCGTTGACGAGGCCTACGACCAGCGCGGCGATCAGCCCCGCAATGACCGAGATGACCAGGATCAGGCCCGGCACGTTGGCGGCCACGGTCTTGCCGTCGGCGGCCATGTGCACGAACAGCGATGCCGCTGATGTGCCCGGCGTCGACAGCTCCACCATCACCATGGACGTGATCATGGCGGAGAAGCACATCATCGAGCCGACCGAGAGGTCGATGCCGCCGGTAATGATCACGAAGGTGATGCCGAGGGTGGCAATGGCGATGAAGGAAAAGTTCTTCGCCACATTCTGCATGTTGCCTTCGGTGAAGAAGAACGGACTGGCAAAGTGCATCACGACGAGCAGCATCAGAAGCGCGAGCGTGACGTAGGCGGTCTGCGAGGCGAAGATGCCGCTATGCCACCATCGGCTGCGGCCGACATTGGAATAGGAGATCGGGGTTTCGATTGGAACGGACATCAAGCCGCCTCCTTCGCGCCGGTGATGAGGGCCGTCACTTCCTCGGGACTGGTGTCGCGGATCGGCTTGTCCGCCCGCTTCTCGCCGCGACGCAGAACGATCACGCGATCGCAGACGGCGAAGACATCAGGCATGCGATGAGAAATCAGCATGACGGCAACGCCCTGCTCCTTGAGGCGATGGATCAGGCTCAGCACCTGCTCGACCTGCCGCACCGAGATCGCGGCGGTCGGCTCGTCCATCATCACGAGCTTGGCGTTGGACAGCCGCGTCCGCGCGATCGCGACCGCCTGGCGCTGACCGCCCGACATCTGCTTGACGAGGTGTTGCGGCCGGGTCTCCGAACGCAGTTCGCCGAACAGCTCCAGCGCACGTGCGGCCATCGCCTTGTGATCGAGGAAGGAGAACGGACCGAATTTCCACTTGAGCTCCCGTCCGAGGAATACGTTGTCCGCGGCCGTCAGATTGTCGGCGAGCGCGAGGTCCTGGTAGACGACCTCGATCCCCACCTCGCGCGCATCGATCGGTCGGTGGAAATGAACCGCGTTGCCGTCGAAGCGGATCTCGCCGTGGCTCGCCGGAAAATTGCCGGCGATGATTTTCACCAGCGTCGATTTCCCGGCGCCGTTGTCGCCCATCAGGCCGACCACCTCTCCCGGAAGAACCTGCATGTCGACGTCATGCAGCGCCCGGATCGCGCCGAAATCCTTACCGATGCCCTTCAATTGCAGGACCGGCTGTCCGGCCAAATCCGCCGTCACCATGGCGATCCCCCTCTCAAATGATGCTGCCTCAAATCGCATTCGCTCCGATCAGACATAGCGGTTGACCAGGGATTCCAGATATTCCTGACGTCCCGAGCGCGGCTGCGGATCCAGTCCGCCGGCAAGCGCCCGGTCGGCAAGCTCGGCGAGCGAGCGTTGCCCTGCGAGGATGGCGCGCCCCTCAGTGCCAGCCCATCCCGCATAGCGCTCAGTGAGCGGCGCCGTGAGCGCGTCGGCTTCGAGCATGTCGGCGGCGGCAAGCAACGCACGGGCACAGGCATCCATCGAGCCGACATGGGCATGGAGCAGATCGTCAGGGTCGATCGACTGGCGTCTGATCTTGGCATCGAAGTTGAGACCGCCGGTGGTGAAGCCGCCGCGCTGGAGCATCTCGTGAAACACCAGAGCGAGCTCCGGCACATTCATCGCAAATTGGTCGGTGTCCCAGCCGAGCAGATCGTCGCCGCGGTTGATGTCGAGCGAGCCGAAGATACCCAGCGCCTCGGCCAGCGCGACCTCGTGCTGGAACGAATGGCCGGCGAGGATGGCGTGGTTCTGCTCGACGTTGAGCTTGACGTCGTTGAGGAGGTCGTAACGCTGCAGGAAGCCGTAGCAGGTGGCGACGTCGAAATCGTACTGGTGCTTGCTCGGCTCTTTCGGCTTGGGCTCGATCAGGATCGGGCCCTTGAAACCAATCTTGTGCTTGTGCTCGACCACCAGCGAAATGAAGCGGCCGAGCTGGTCGAGCTCGCGTCCGATGTCGGTGTTGAGCAGCGTCTCGTAGCCCTCGCGCCCGCCCCACAGCACGTAGTTCTGGCCGCCGAGCCGATGCGTCACTTCGAGCGCCGCCCGGACCTGACCTGCGGCATAGGCGAACACCTCCGGATCCGGATTGGTCGCCGCACCCGCCATGTAACGGCGGTGCGAAAACAGATTGGCCGTTCCCCACAGCAGGCGCACCTTGGCCGCCGACATCTTCTGTTCAAACAGATCGGCGATGGCGTTGAGGTTCTTGACGGACTCGGCGAGCGACCGGCCTTCCGGCGCGACGTCGGCGTCGTGGAATGTGAAAAACGGCACATCGAGCAGGCGGAACATCTCGAATGCGACATCGGCCTTGGCGCGGGCGAGCGCCATCGCATCTTCGCCATGGTGCCAGGGCCTGCAGAAACGTCTCGCCGCCGAACGGGTCGCCGCCGACCCAGCCGAACGAATGCCAGTAACAGACGGCGAAACGCAAATGATCCTCGAGCCGCCGCCCGCGGACCATACGGTCCTTGTCGTACCAGCGGAAGGCGAACGGTTTGTCCGTCTCCTTGCCGCCATAGGCGACCGGCGCGGAGGTTGCGAAGAAGTTCGTTGATGTGTTCACGCGGACAACTCCTTGAGCGCGGGATAAAGCTTTCGCCAGTGATGATAGGCCTCGTTATAGGCGGCGACCGCCGAGGCGCGCGGCGCGAAGCTCGCGAGCCGGCGCGGACGCGTACACACTTTCGCCGGCTCTTCGCCGGTGGCGGCCAGCCGGCCGAGCCGCGCCGCGCCGAGCGCGGCACCGACCTCGCCCTCCTCGACGCGGTGGACGGGAATGCCGAGCACGTCGGCGATGATCTGCGCCCACAGCGCCGATCGCGACCCGCCGCCGACCAGATCGAGCTCCGCGATCGCAGCACTGGAGCCGCCCAGGGCGGCGAGATTGTCGCGCGCAGCAAACGCTACGCCTTCGAGCACCGCCTGAACGAGATCGTCGCGGCCGGTCGCGCTGCGCAGGCCAATGAAGGCGCCCGCTGCGGTGGCATCGTTGTGCGGCGTCCGCTCGCCGTCGAGATAGGGCAGGAACTGCACCGGGCTCGGCCGTTCGACGGCCTCGCCGAGCGGGGCGAGCAAGTCGGTTTCAGGCGTTGCGAGAATACGCGCGAGCCAGCCGAGCGAGGCCGCGGCCGACAACATCACGCCCATCTGGTGCCACAGGTGAGGTAGCGCATGGCAGAAGGCGTGGACCGCCGAGCGAGGCGCCGGCGCAAACCGGTCCGTGACGCGAAACAGCACGCCCGACGTCCCGAGCGACAGGAACGCATCGCCGGGCGCAATGGCGCCAAGCCCGATCGCGCTGGCGGCGTTATCGCCGGCGCCGCCGGCAACCACCACGCCGGATACCATGCCCCAGCGCTGCGCGAACTCGGGAGAGAGCACCGCACTCACTTCGCTGCCTTCGACCAGTCGCGGCATGTGATGGAGATCGAGTCCCGTCGCCTGCAGCACCGTCTCGGACCAGCGGCGGCGGCCGACATCAAGCCAGAGCGTTCCGGCCGCATCCGACATGTCCTCGACCATCTCGCCGGTCAACCGGTAGCGGACATAGGCCTTGGGCAGCAGTACCTTGGCTACTTTTGCGAACACTTCCGGCTCGTGCCGCGCTACCCATAACAGCTTGGGCGCGGTGAAGCCGGGCATCGCAAGATTGCCCGCGATCGCATGCAGCGAGGGGCATCGCCGTTCGAGTTCAGCGCACTCGGCATGCGAGCGGCCGTCGTTCCAGAGAATGGCCGGGCGCAGCGGCCGGCCGTCCGCGCCGAGCAAGGTGGCCCCGTGCATCTGGCCGGAAAGGCCGATGCCGCGGACCTCCGCCATTTCGCGCGGATGGGTGGCGGCAAGTTGATCGACCGCGCGGATCGTCGCCTCGACCCAGGCATCCGGATCCTGCTCGGACCACAGCGGCGCCGGATGCGACAGCGCAAGCTCGCACGCAGCCGTCGCGAGGATCGCGCCAGCCTCGTTCACGAGCACGGCTTTCACACCTGACGTGCCGATATCCATTCCCAGATACACGAACTCTCCTCCCGATCGAGATGACGTTTCTTCGAATCGTCATCTCGCTCTATCTTTTTGGTTGAGCATGATCCTTTTCGGAAAACCGGTACCCACTTTTCCGGATCATGCTCTACTCCCATGCGGTGGGCGATCTGCGTCGCCTCTGCCGCGCAGGATGTTGCGCTACGGCAAATTGTCCCTCATCACGATATCGATGCGGATCTGTTCCTGTTCACTCAAGATCGGCTCACCGCGGGCCAGCGCGAGCAGCACACGCACGGCGGCGCGCGCCTCATGCCCAGGATTTTGCGAGATCACTGCATCCATCATGCCCTGCAGCAGCAGCTTGCGCGTGATCATGGTCACGTCGTGCCCGACGAACACCATTTGGCCTGCCCGCCCTGTCTCGATCAGCGCCTTGGCAACACCCGGCGTTCCGGCGCCCGCGTTATAAAGGCCGACAATGTCGGGATGATCGGCCAGCAGCTTCGTGGTGAGCTGTTCCGAACGCCCATCGTCATCGCGGCCCTCGACGATCGGCAGCACGTCGAGTTGCGGATATTCCGACGCCATCACCTGATTGAAGCCGAAGATGCGCTCGGCATGATCGCGCAGGCTTTGCGAGCCGGCGACCACCGCGATTTTCCCGGGCTTCGGACCTACCAGACGACCGATCAGCGCGCCGGCGGTGCGCCCGGCGGCGATATTATCGATGCCGACATAGTGGTGACGGCGCGACGACGGCACATCAGACACCAGGGTAACGACCTTGGTGCCGCCATCGACGAGATCGTTGATCGCGGCGCGAACGCCGGGATGATCGAGCGCAACCACCGCCACGCCATCGAAGTCGCCGGCGAGGGATTCAAGCGTGGCCGTGAGCACGGTGGCATCGAACACGTCGGTCGCGACCAACTCGACCGCGAGACGGCGCGCCGAGAGCCAGGCCGACATCTCGCCGAGATACGCCTCGATCTCCTGCATGAACGGGTTCGGGCCTGACGGCATCACAAAGGCGAAGCGCCGGGACCGGCCGCGAGCCAGTTCGGCCGCAGCCACATGGGGCTGAAAGGCGTTCCGCTCGACCGCCTCCTTGACGCGTCGGACCGTATCCGGCCGCACGCCGGGGCGATTGTGCAGGACACGGTCCACCGTCGCGAGACTGACGCCGGCCTGGCGCGCAATGTCCCGCAACGTAAGCGGCGTGTTGGTTTCCTGCTCCCCCATGGCATGAGCTTAGCAGAGGTGTTTTGAGGTACGCAACTCATTTTGAGGGGCGGTCGTTTTTGAGGGCAGATGCCTCCCTGCCCTCCGGTCCGGTCGCTCAAATCATGAAAAGGCACCGACGCCGGCGATTATCGCAGGCATCTCTCGATGTGGACGATCACGCGCCATCGTTCGGGGCTGGCGAGGCACCGCCAGCCTGCGAGGGGCCGGCCTTCGGCCCTCAACCCAGGTTTAGCTCCTTGAAGAAGTCGTTGCCCTTGTCGTCGATGATGATGAAGGCCGGGAAATCCTCGACCTCGATGCGCCAGATCGCTTCCATACCGAGTTCGGGATATTCGACGACCTCGACCTTCTTGATGCAGTGCTCGGCGAGGTTTGCCGCGGCGCCGCCGATCGAGCCGAGATAGAAGCCGCCGTGCTTCTTGCAGGCCTCGCGGACCGCGACCGCGCGGTTGCCCTTGGCCACCATCACCATCGATCCGCCAGCTGCCTGGAACTGGTCGACGAAGGAATCCATCCGCCCCGCCGTGGTCGGACCGAACGCGCCGGAGGCGTAGCCATCAGGCGTCTTGGCGGGACCGGCGTAATACACCGGATGGTTCTTGAAGTAATCCGGCAGCGGCTCGCCCTTTTCCAGCCGCTCGCGCAGTTTGGCGTGGGCGGAATCGCGCGCCACGATCATGGTGCCGGTCATCGAGACCCGCGTCTTGATCGGATGCTTCGACAGCGTCGCCAAAATGTCTTTCATCGGCTGGTTGAGATCGATCTTCACCACCTCGCCGCCGAGCGATTGCTCGACCGCCGGGAGGTACTGCGCCGGGTTATGCTCGAGCTCCTCGAGATAGACGCCATCCTTCGTGATCTTGCCAAGCACCTGGCGATCGGCCGAACAGGAGACGCCGAGACCGATCGGCAAGGATGCGCCGTGGCGCGGCATCCGGATCACGCGCACGTCGTGGCAGAAATACTTGCCGCCGAACTGCGCGCCGACGCCGAGCGACTGCGTCATCTTTAATATCTCTTGCTCCATCTCCAGATCGCGGAAGGCGTTGCCGTCAGGCGAGCCGTGGGTCGGCAGCGCGTCGAGATAGCGCGCGGAGGCGAGCTTCACCGTCTTCATGCAGAGCTCGGCGGAAGTACCGCCGATCACGATCGCCAGATGATAGGGCGGGCACGCCGCGGTGCCGAGCGTCAGCACCTTCTCCTTCAGGAACGCCAGCAGGCGATCCTTGGTCAGCACCGAGGGCGTGGCCTGGAACAGAAAACTCTTGTTGGCGGAGCCACCGCCCTTGGCCATGAACATGAACTTGTAGGCGTCATCGCCCTCGGCATAGATCTCGCACTGCGCCGGCATGTTGTTGGCGGTGTTCTTCTCCTCATACATCGACAGCGGCGCGACCTGCGAGTAGCGCAGGTTACGGCGCAGATAGGCGTCGCGCGCGCCTTCGGAGAGGGCCGCCTCGTCCTCGCCATCGGTGATGACGTTGCAGCCCTTCTTGCCCATGATGATCGCGGTGCCGGTGTCCTGGCACATCGGCAGCACGCCGCCGGCGGCGATGTTGGCGTTCTTCAGGAAGTCGAAAGCGACGAACTTGTCGTTGTCGCTGGCCTCCTTGTCGTCGAGGATATTGCGCAGCTGCTTCAGATGCCCCGGCCGCAAATAGTGATTGATGTCGCCGAACGCCGCTTCGCTCAGCGCCCGCAGCGCCTCGCGCGACACCACCAGCATATCCTTGCCGAGCACCTTCTCCACCCGCACGCCGTCGGTCGTGACCTTCTTGTAGGGCGTGGTGTCAGGCCCCAGCGGGAACAGCGGCGTGTGCTTGTAGGGCGGAACGGGCTTTTGGTCGGGGAATGCGGTGGGTGCGTTCATGGGCGAGCTCGCAGGTTCGAAGGCCGGGCGGATCTGAGGGCCGCCGGCAATATAGAGCCGTTCTAAGCATTTTTCCGACAAAGGAAAGGGAAGCCGGCCAGACCCAGCCATGCGCAAAATATCAATCATTGTAGCTCATTTCACAGACATGTAATCTGTGGTTGTTCTACGCTGCAATCATAAGCCAACCAAGGGAGGCAATCATGAAGACAAGGCTTTTCGTCTCGCTCGCAGCGCTGGCATTGCTGATCGCGGTCCCCTCGGGCGCTAACGCCGTCGGCCAGGCCTGCGGCGGCATAGTTCCGCTGCAGTGCGGCCCCGGCGAATTCTGCAATTTCAAGCCCGGTGTCTGTGGCAAGGGCGACCAGCAGGGCACTTGCGCGGCCACGCCGAAGATCTGCAACAAGATCTTCCGCCAGGTGTGCGGCTGTGACAACAAGACTTATGCCAATGATTGCGAGCGTCAGGCGGCCGGGGTCTCCAAGCTGCACAACGGCAAGTGCAAGAAGGCCGCCTATTAAAACTTAGCGGCACGGCCGCCACGGTGATCAAGAAATGCGCTCCGTGACCGCATCAGGCGGTCACGGCGCGTATTGACGCGGGTAGGCAGACCTTGCATGAACCCTCCGCACGCGTTTCAATGCCGCGGGGGTATTTCATGACAAGAACACTGCGCATCCGCTCCGTTTCACGTCTTCGTTCAACCATTCTCGCCGTCACACTGGCCGGGCTTGCCGGCATCACCGCCTCACCGGCACGCGCCGACCGATGCGACGATAGCGCCAAGGAGCTTGCCGGCCAGATCGACGGCATCAAGGTCAATTTCAGGGCCGCCAACATCGTTTATCTCTCGCATCCGACGGCAAAGGAGCTGTCGCTCGGCTGCCGCGGCGAGAACTATTCCATCGAGTTCTACGCCAAGGGCGACCGCAAGCCGAAGCCGGAATTCCTCACACTGGTGGGCGCGATCACGGCTGTGGTCTTCACCATGCCGAAGGACGACGCCATGACCGGCTCCTCGCGCTGCCTCAAGCGCATGGGCATTTTGCGCGGCGACAAGGTCAGCATGCGCTATCGCCGGCTCAACATGGAATGCACGCGCACCAAGAGCGATGCATCGATCGCGATCACTCGCAGCAAGGACGAGTAACGCGCACTTCCGATTGCGCCCGACCGATACATTTTGATCGATCTACGCAGGCCCCGCTTCACCAAGCGGCGCGATGAAGTGTGGCGGGAGCGCCTGATTCATAGAACATTCGTTTCGTCGCGCCATAGTCAGGCCTTCGACGAAGAGGATGTTTTCCGATGGAACTCCCTGCAATCACAATTGTGCTGCCCGTGCAGGCGCAAGTCAAACAGCCCGACGCCAGCGACACCAAATCCGCCGACGTGCAGAACGGTGGCGCGGCCGACGGCACGCGCTTGCCACAGCCGACGGTGCTCCCCGCCTTGCCGCCCGGACAAGGCATGCGGGTTGACCAGCTGGTCTAGCTCGGATGCTTGACACGCCGGCTGTCGCAAGTTCGCCGGAAAAGCGCGCTGCTGTTTGCCTCCGCCGGCACGCTGCATTGGCCGGGCGCATGGGCGTATCTCGCCACCAGCGCCGTGCTCGGTCCAGTCTTCGGTGTGTGGCTTGTGGTACCAAGCCCGACGGCACCGAAAGTGGTGGCGTTGAATGTGAGCTGCATCGACGGAATCGAATTGGCGAAGATTGCGATGACGCCGGTCGATGGAAGGAATCGTTAGTATCAAACCCAGCGCTCGTCATTCCGGGGCGCGCGAAGCGCGAGCCCGGAATGACAACGTTTATAAATCCAGCGCCTTGTACCTGCGGAAAATCCCATCCTCGTTGAACGCAATCCGCCGCTCGCTCGCAAGATACGCCTTGATGTTCGGCCGCTCGGCGACGCGGTCGCGCAATTCGATCAGGCGGGGAATCTTCCGCTCGAAAGCCTGCATCCGTTTTGGAAACGCGTAGCGCAGCCCTTCCACGATCTGGAACAGCGACAAATCAACATAGGTGACGCGGCGGCCGGTGACGTAGGCACCACCATTGGCCCGCACCAGGCTATCGAAATAGCCCAAATATTTCGGCACCCGCGACTTCCAGAACTCCTCGGAACGTTTCTTCGCGGGCGCCTTCTGCTCCTCGTAATACAGCGACGACCCGAGCGGATGATGGGTGTCGTGGACCTCCAGCACGAGATCGGCGATCGTGAGCTGCAGCTGATGCACCCACAGCCTGCCCGCCTCCGCCTTCGGCGCCAGCCCGTGGCGCGGGCCGAGATAGAGCAGGATGTTGGCGGTCTGCCCGATCACGAGATTGCCGCTCTTGAGGAACGGCGGCGCAAATGGCGGGGCACCTTTCCCTGCCGCCATCATCTTCATCATCGCAGCCGTGCCGCCCTTACCGCGTGCAACGTCGCTGTAATCGGCGCCGGCATCTTCGAGCACGAGGCGAACATATTCGCCGCGCCCCTGAATGGTCGGCCAGTAGTAAAGTTGATAGCGCATGAGCGTGTTACCCTTGGATGCAGCTTCGTTTCGCGAAGCTACATCGGAGAAATCTACACGCCAATGCGAGTCATTCAGTTGGCCGCAAAACAGTACAGCAAGCCGTCGCCGCCGGTGGTCTTGAGATCCGCCTGCGAGCAGCCGCCATCGGGGCCGCGCGAGGGATGCGCGGTGTTCCACGACTTCGACGCGTCATCGTCGCGCATGCCGAGGCGGTCGATGTGGCCGAGCATCGCCGATCCCTGCGTCGAACTCGTCCAGTTCTTGCAGGTGTGGTCCTCACCGGCAGCGAACGCGGTGCCATCTGGCTGCGATCCCGTCAGCACGTCGTGGCGGTTCGGCGTATCGCCGCGGCCGTTGATGACGTCGCCCTTTTCGGAAAGCGAGGTCTGCTTGGTGAGGTTGTTGCCGGCCGAGTGCAGGTCGGCGACGTCCTTGGCGACCACGACGCCTTTGGCATTCTTCCACGGTCCCTTGCCGATACGGTCGCGCGCGTTCACGGCCGGCGCACCATCGACCGCCTGGGTCGAGAGATAGGCATGCCAGGTCTTCGGGGCGCCGAAGCCTGCGGCCTGCGCCAGCGTCTGGCACTGGTTGTCGGCACCGGCGAGCCCGCCGAGATTGCCGCCATTGCCGACGCCGTTACTGGTGACGAAAAAGCTGGTATCGGCCGATTGCGCTTGTGCCGGCTGCACCGCAAGAAACGAGACGGCGGCAAGCACAACGCAGGACGGCGAGATCATCTGTGCGAAAGGTATCATCCAAGTCCTCCCATTTTTTTTGGCGCGCAGACATCAACCCGTTGCCGCGAGCATTATTCCAGTCCTGTGACAGGGAACCGAAGCGGGCAAAACAAAAGGCGCCGCGGAACGACCGCGACGCCTTCAAAATCTTCCCAGCAATCAGTTGGTCTGCTGGATCGCCGAGAGTTCCCAGTTGCCGCCACGCGGACGCAGGAAGGTCCAGACCTCGGTGACCTCGACCGGCTGCTCGCTGCCGCCGACCAGACGGCCCGTGGCGCGATCGAGCGTCTTGTCCACCATCGAGAACCGCATCGCCACCGTGGCGAAGTCATCGTTGCCTTCACGCCAGGCTTCGGCGAGATCGCCCTGCAGCAGCTTGGTGCCGGAGACCCGGTTGACTTCGTTGCGGGAACGATGCCCCTCGAGATCCTCGTTCAAGTACGAAACCATTTCCGGCGTGGCGAGGGTGCGCAGCTTGGCGAGGTCCTCGTTGGTCCACGCCGCCTGGATCTCGCTGAGCAGGCGCTCGAAGGCTTCATAGTCGGCGGGCTGAATCTCGAGCGGCGCGCTGCCGGAGCCCAGGCCAAAACCCAGCCCCGAACGAGGGCTCGGTTGCGGACCGGTCCCCGCAGGGCCACCGTCAGCGGCGGCACCGGCATAGGCAGGCGCCGACGCGTTCCGCCGATGCCACCACGACATCGCCAGCCGCACCACCAGCACGATCAGGCCGATCTGCAGCAACAGGCCGAGGATCGACGACAGGCCGCCGAGGCCGGAGAACAAACCGCCTCCAAACAGCATGCCGAACAGGCCGGCGCCGATGAAGCCTGCGGCCAACCCGCCAAGCAGGCCCCGGCCCATGCCGCCCCGGTTGAAGAAGCCGCCACCGGTGGTCGCAGCCGGCGCGCCCATTCCGGGGCTGCCGGGCTGGCTGAAGGTACGGTTGAACGGCTGCGCCGTGCTGGGCGCCGTGGACGTGCTCGGCGGCGCGGCAAAGGTCCGCGATCCCCGCGATCCCGAGCTCATTCCACCGCCCACACGGGCATCGGCCGCTGAGACGGCCATGGCCAACGGCAGCGCCACCGACAGGACGACCGCGATAGCCCGTACAATTCCGCGCGTGCGTTGCGTGAAATTCATCTTTGTTTCCCTTAACTCCCCGGCATGGGGAAAGCGCCATTTAGATGGGGAGGCCTACCCGAAAGTGAAGCGGTAAACTGGAACCGCGGCTGCGGCCCTCGGTCGCGGGGATGTGACAATTGGGTGCTTGGACGGACGCGAAGGCTTCCTAAGGCGGGCTCATGGTTTCCTTCACCGCGGCCACCAATTGCGTCAGCGTGAACGGTTTTGGCAGGAAGGCGAACTGCTCGTTTTCGGGCAGGCTCTTCTCGAAGGCGTCTTCCGCATAGCCTGAGACGAAAATGATCTTCAGGTTCGGATTTTTCCCGCGCATCTCCTTGAGCAGCGTCGGGCCGTCCATTTCCGGCATCACCACGTCGGAGACGACGAGATCGACCGCGCCGTTCTTCTCCTCCAGCGCCTCCATCGCCTCGATGCCGTTGGCGGCCTCGATCACGCTGTAGCCGCGCGACCGAAGTCCACGCGCGTTGAGAGAGCGCAGG
This sequence comes from uncultured Alphaproteobacteria bacterium, assembly GCA_963774775.1. GTDB lineage: Bacteria > Pseudomonadota > Alphaproteobacteria > Rhizobiales > Xanthobacteraceae > Bradyrhizobium. The sequence continues at coordinate 198,596 of CAVZGZ010000005.1, read as the reverse complement.
CCGTCCTCGTCTTCGACCAAAAGGATCGTGCCCTGCCCGGTCAGATCGGGTTTCGGCTTCGGCGGCTGATTGGCGACCGCCTCTTTGGCCGCGCCAATGGTGGCCTGGGTTTCCGTCGCGGCTTCCTGTTCCGGACGGTGTCGCGGCAGGAAGATGCGGAACGAGGTCCCCTCGCCGGGCTTGGAGTCGACATACACAAAACCACCGGTCTGCTTGACGATGCCATAGACCGTGGACAGGCCCAAACCTGTGCCCTTGCCGACTTCCTTGGTCGAGAAGAACGGCTCGAAGATCTTGTCGACGATTTCGGCCGGAATGCCGGTGCCGGTATCCGACACGTCGATGCGGACATACTCGGCCGCCGGCATACCCTTGTACGACAGATGCGCGGCTTCCTCGGCGGTGACGTTTGCGGTCTTCACCGTCAGCTTGCCGCCGTCGGGCATCGCATCGCGGGCGTTGACCGCGAGATTGACGATCACCTGCTCGAACTGCGAGACGTCGACCTTGACCGGCCACAGGTCGCGGCCGTGCACGAGATCAAGCTTGACCTTCTCGCCGATCAGCCGGCGCAGCAGCATGGTGAGGTCGCTTAACGCGTCGCCGAGGTCGAGCACCTGCGGCCGCAGCGTCTGGCGGCGCGAGAATGCGAGCAGTTGCCGCACCAGCGTCGCCGCGCGCGTCGCATTCTGCTTGATCTGCATGATGTCCTGGAACGACGGATCGGTCGGCTTGTGCGCGTTCAGCAGGAAGTCGTTCGCCATCATGATGGCCGAGAGCACGTTGTTGAAATCGTGCGCGATGCCGCCGGCGAGCTGGCCGACCATGTCCATCTTCTGCGACTGGTTGATCTGGTTCTCCAGCGTCCGCCGCTCGGTGGTCTCCAGCATGTAGATGATGGCGGCTTCGGTGTCGCGCTCATCTTCCTCGACCGCCGTGACGAAAAATTGCCCCCAGCGCTCCTTGGCGCCGTCGAGCATGGCTTCGACCGGCGCGATGTCGCCCTGCCCATCGGCGGCCTGGTTGATCGCCGCGATCAACAGGCTGCGGTCGCGTGCATTGACGGCGCGGAAGATCGATTTGGCGGCAGCACCATCCGCGGTCAGGCTCTGAGCCAGCTTGGCGTAGCGGGCGTTGGCGCGAACCACGCTACCACCGCGGTCGACGGTGGCGATCGCCATCGGCGTATGGTCGAAGAAGCGCATAAAGCGGACTTCGGCCGCGCGCTCCGGATCGGAGTGTTCGTCGCGGGCGCGGCTGATCGCCAGTGTCCGCGAGGCGCCCGGCACGCCGTCGGCGCCGAAGGCGAGCTTGTGGTAGAGCCGCACCGGCAAGGTCTTGCCGCCGCGCATGCGCAGGTCGATGTCGAAGACTTCGGTCTTGACCTCGCCCGGCATCGGCGTGATCGAGGTCAACAGCGCAGCGCCATCGCCGGACACGATGTCGGTCAGCTTCAGCCCGCCCGATCCGATCTCGGCGAGATCGTGATCGAGCCAGTTCGCCAACGTCGCGTTGACATAGACGACCTCGCCGCCCGGATTGACCGAGAAGAAGCCGCAAGGAGCGTGATCGAGATATTCGATCGCGTGCTGCAGCTCCTGGAATACGTCTTCCTGGCGTTCGCGGTCACGCGTGATGTCGGCGATCGACCACACCGCGTATTTCGACTCGCGCTTGGTCTGGCCGAGCGGACGCACCCGCATCCGGAGCCAGCGGCCCTGCGCGCCGTCCTGGCCTGCGATGCGGACCTCTTCCTGCTGCCGCTTGCCCTCGCGCGCCGCCTTCAAGCAGGCGGAACACCGCCTCGGAGACATCGGGATTGCCGATGAAGACGCGCTCGACCGGGCGCACGTCCTGCCCGCCGGTCGCGCCCGTGAGCGCGAGGTAGGCGGCGTTGAAATAGACCACGTGGCCCCGGGCGTCGGTGACGGCAATCCGTCATGGGCCTGGTCGGCGATGCGGCTCACCACGGGATCATCGGCCTTGCGATCGGAGAAGCGGATGATGCCGGCCGCAAACGCGAACAAATTGAACAGCCCGATCGTCGCCAGCAGCGCCAGCACGCCGAGGATATAGGGCTGCGCCTGGGCGCGGCCGATCGTCATCAGCCAGACCGCGACCGCGACGATGCCGGCGGCGACCAGCAGCACCAGCACGATGCTGCCGCCCCGCCGTGCCGGCTCGTGGGCCACGAGCGGCTCGGGCATGGGGTCGTTGTTAGTTTCGGCGGCCATCTGAAGAGACATTGCTCATCGGCATTGAGAAGGCGCGCGGTGCGCGCGCCCCTTGGGCATTGAGAGGGCGCGCAGTGCGCACGCCCCTTGTGAGTGCCTGAATCGGACCCGTAAGCGCAAGTCCATCAGGCGGCTATTTCGTTCATGGCGGGCATTCCCCGTACAATCCCGGTCGACACCGGCAAGACCCGCCGGGGCAGGCCCCCTCGCTTCTACTCCCAAATCGCACATCCCTTGCCATAACCCGGCAACTTATTTCCTCCTTCAGGTACGCCGGCCGGAAAGCGAGCGCTTCAGGCCCATGACGTAGCCGATGATTTCGGCAACCGCGTGGTAGTGTTCGACCGGAATCTCCTCGTCGATCTCGACGGTTGCGTAGAGCGCCCGCGCCAGCGGCACGTTCTCGACGATCGGGATGTCGTGCTCTTTCGCGATCTCCCTGATCTTGAAGGCGATATTGTCGACGCCCTTGGCGACGCAGACCGGCGCCGGCATGCCGCGGTCATAGGACAACGCGACCGAGTAGTGGGTCGGGTTGGTGATGATCACGGAGGCCGTGGGAACCGCGGCCATCATGCGCTTCTTCATGCGCTGCTGCCGCAATTGCCTGATCTTGCCCTTGATGTGGGGGTCGCCTTCGGACTGCTTGAACTCGTCCTTCATCTCCTTCAGCGACATCTTCTGCCGCTCGTACCATTGGCGGTACTGGAAGAAATAGTCCGCGATCGCGACCGCGGCGAGCATCGCCACCACCGCGCCCATCAGATGCACGGTCAGGCTGGTGGTGACACTGAGGATCTCGGCAGGGTCGAAATGCAGGAACGCTTCCAGCCGATGCCGCTCCGGCCACAACACCGCGACCATGACCGCGCCGAGTGCGATCAGCTTGAAGATGCCCTTGGCGAAGTTCGCCGCTGCCTGCTTGCCGAAGATGCGCTTGAGGCCGGCGCCGGGCGATATTTTGCTGAATTTCGGCTTGAGCGACTCGCCCGACCATACCAGCCGGTGCTGGATCATGTTGCCGGCGACCGCCGCGATCATCAGCATCAGGAGCGGCACGCCGATCGCGGCCAATACCGCATAGCCGAGCGAATTGCCCAGCGCCAGCAGGCCGGCGCCGTCGGCATGGATCATCCATGAATTGGCGATCAGGTTGCGCATCGGCATCAGGATGCCGCCGCCGATCGAGCCCGAGAATGTCGACATCACCAGCGTGCCGCCGGCAATCACGAACCAGGTGTTGACCTCCTGGCTCTTGGCGACGTCGCCGCGCTCCAGCGCCTCGTCGAGACGTTTTTGCGTGGGGTCTTCTGTTTTGTCTTCATTCTCATCGGCCATCGCGGCCTCCTTATCTCAGCGGCGTCAGCTCGTGCATGACGCCGATGAAGTAGTCGAGATAGCTGCCCATCATCGCTGATAGGACGAGCGCGAAGATCAAAAAGCCGATCATGATCGAGAGCGGCACGCCGACGAAGTAGACCTGCATCTGCGGCATCAGCCGCGCCAGCACGCCAAGCCCGATATTGAAGACGAGGCCGAACACCAGGAACGGCGCCGCAAGCTGCATGCCGATTTTGAAGGCTGCAGCAAAGGCGCGCGTGGCAAGGGCTGCGACGTCGCCGGTCGGCATCGCCTCGCCGGGCGAGAAGATCCGGTAGCTCTCGTTCAGCGCGGCGATGACGAGATGGTGGGTGTCGGTCGCAAACAGCAGCGTTATGCCGAGCATGGTGAGGAAGTTGCCGATCAGGAGCCCTTGCTGGCCCTGGGTCGGGTCGACCGCGGTAACAAATCCGAGGCCGAGCTGCTGGGCGATCACCGAGCCCGCGACCTGCAGCGCCGACAGCGTCACGCGCGCAGTGGCACCCAGCACGATGCCGATGATGATCTCATACACCATCAAAACCATCAGCGACGTCATCGAATTAAGATCGACGTGGTAGGCGTTGCGGTGCAGCGGCAGGATGATCAGCGTCAGCAGCAGCGCGATGGCGAGCTTGACGCGAACGGGGATATTGCTCTCGCCGAGGCCGGGCAACAGCATCACCATCGCGCCGATGCGGGCGAACACCAGCATGAAGGTCGCGGCAAGCGCCGGCAGGAGCGAAACGTCGATACGCATGGCCCACGCATAGTGCCATCAACCGCCTATGATTCGCGACGATATCCGCATCATGTGACTATGCAGCGAATCCGCCATGAACGGCAGCGCCAGCAGCAGCGTCACGAAGATCGCCAGAATCTTCGGCACGAAGATCAGCGTCTGCTCCTGGATCTGGGTGAGCGCCTGGAACAGCGACACCACGACGCCGACCACGAGCCCCACCACCATCAGCGGCGAGGACACCACCACGATGGTCCAGATCGCATCGCGCGCCACGTCGAGGGTTTCAGCACCGGTCATAGCAACTCTCTCAGTTTCACTTGTTTCGAAGCGCGCGAATGCTAGGGGCGAATGGCGAGTGGCGAATAGCGAATGGAGCACTGCTCGTCACTGTTCCCTACTCGCTATTCGCCATTCGCTATTCGCCATCTTCAGATCGGCATCTTCATGATGTCTTCGTAGGCCGCGATCACCTTGTCGCGCACCGACACCAGGGTCGAAACCGCGACGTCGGTTTCGGCCACCGCCGTCACCACGTCCATCACGTTGGCCTTGCCGGACGCCATCGCCATGGTCTGGGCGTCGGACTTCTTGCCCGCCTCCAGCACGCTGCCGACGGCATCCTTGAGCACCGCGCTGAACGACGGGCCGCCGGAGGTCTGGCTACCCTTCTCCGCGCCGCCGGATTCCATCATCCGCTGCAGGCTGGCATATGCGTTGGCTGCGACTGTCGGTGAAGCCATGTTCTATGGTTCCTTGTTCAGGTCTTGAGGATGTCGAGCGTGCGCTGAATCATCCGCCGCGTGGCGCTGATGATGTTGAGGTTCGCTTCATAGGATCGCTGCGCGTCGCGCATGTCGGTCATTTCGACCATCGGATTGACGTTGGGATATTTGACGTTGCCGGAGGCATCCGCCGCCGGATTGCCCGGTTCATGTTTGACGCGGAACGACGACTGGTCGGGCCGGATCTTTCCGAGCGCCACCACTTTGGCGTCGAGCGTACGGTCGAGCGTGGAAGAAAATGTCGGCACCTTGCGGCGATAGGGATCGCCACCGGCGGTCTGCGCCGTCGAATCGGCGTTGGCGATGTTTTCCGAGATCACCCGCATGCGGCCGGCCTGCGCGCGCAGGCCCGAGGTCGCAATGCCCATCGAGCGGGCGAAATCGCTGCCGTCATCTGCCATGATATCCTCCCGTCCTGCCGGTCACGCCTGCTGCACTGGTCCTAGGCCTTGCCGATCGCCGTCTTCAACAGATGCAGGCTCTTGCTGTAGAGCGAGGTCGCCGCCGCATAGTCCATCTGGTTGGCGGAGACTTTCAGCATCTGGTCCTCGAGATTGACCGCGTTGCCGGCGGGCCGGGTCTGGAAACCGCTCTTGCCGCCGTCACCGTTGAAGCTGTCGACGGCGCCGGCTGTGGCGATATGGCTGCCGCTGGTCCGCATCATCGGCAGCGCTCCCGAACCAGCGCCGATGGCTCCGCCGGTGTTGTTGTCGAATTTCGGCTCGACCAGGTCGCGCGGCCTGAAATTCGGCGTGTCGGAATTGGAGACGTTTTCCGACAGCACCCGCTGGCGTTCCTGGTGCCACTGCATCTTGGTGCGCAGCGCCGACAGGATCGGAAGATCGTTCATGGGCATCGGGCGCTGCTCCGTTAACCTCTTAACCTCTGGGGCCACCCCGGGAGGTAGGCAGAATTTGCCCGGTGTATGGTTAATGGCTGGTTAAGATTGCGGAACTTGGCCGTGGAGATCCCCTTTCGCACCGATGTGGCGCATTTCGCCACGAAATCTGCGTTAACCAGCCCCCGCCAAGGCGACGCGGGGCGCTCAGAAGTCGTTTTGGATCAAGCAATTCTTGGTCTATTAAGAAAGTGGGCGGCCGCGCAGCCGTGGGGAATCTTGGGAAATTAAGGAATAAGGCTGATCTCGGGCGTGATTCGCCGCTGGACTGATCGCTTTCAGTCAGCAACTCGTCGAAGCCAGCATGTGAGCAGCGCCAGATGGCCGGGGACTACAATATGCCGACACTTACGTTCCTCTTCGCGTTCATCGCCGTGCTGGCGCTGATCGGGGTCGCGGCTTGGCTTGTCCGCCGTTTCGCCACCAGCCGTCTTGGCGCCAGTCCCAACCGCGGACGGATGCCGCGGCTTGCCGTGATCGACGCCGCCGCGGTGGATGGCCGCCGCCGCCTGGTGCTGGTCCGGCGCGACAATGTCGAGCATCTGCTGATGATCGGCGGCCCGAGCGACATCGTGGTGGAACCCAATATCGTGCGCGCGATGCCCGGTCGCGAGGCGCCGCGGCCTGCGGTTGCCGGCGAGGCACCGCCCCGCGTGGCGCCGCTGCCGGATGCCAATTGGAGCGACGGCGACAATGCCCGCGGCGACATGTTCGATCACGCCGAGCCGCAAATGCCCGAACCGCCGCAGCGTCTGCAGCGTCCAGCCTTCGCGGACGAAGTTCGCCGCCCGGTGCCGCCGCCGCTCGCTGAGCGCCGCAGCGACCCGCTCGCTGGTTTCACGCCGGAGCCCCCGCTTGGTGGTGCTCTTGGTGGTCGTCCCGAGCGCAGCGAGCCGCGGCCCGATCCGGTGCCGCCGCGGCTGACCCGCAACGAACCCTTGATACCGCGCGCACCGCGTCCGAGCGAGCCGCCGAAAGCGCCGCCGCCGGTCCGCGCGCCGGAGCGTGCCGTGGCGCCGCCGCCCCCGCCTCCTCCGGCACCCCCGCTGCCTCCCGCGCCCTCCAGCGCCGACGCCAATCTCGCCGAGATGGCGCAGCGGCTGGAAGCAGCGCTTCGCCGCCCGTCCGGGTCCGGAGATACCGTCGCGCCGCCGGTTGCGCCCGAGCCGCCGCCTTCCCGCGCGCCGCGTAGCGAGACACCGCCGACGCCCGCGCCCCAGAAGAGCGGGTTTGAAAATCTCGAAGACGAGATGGCATCATTGCTGGGCCGTCCGAAGAACCCTTCGTGAGGCCGCCGAAACTTCCGCGTAGAGTTTTATTTTTTGCAAGTCTGATCGCCGCCACATCGCTGGCGGCGCCTGCGCTCGCGCAGGACATCAGCATCAATCTCGGCCAGGGCAATGGCGGCGTCACCGAGCGCGCGATCCAGTTGATCGCGCTGCTCACGGTGCTGTCGATCGCGCCGTCGATCCTGATCATGATGACCTCGTTCACGCGCATCGTCGTGGTGCTGTCGCTGCTGCGCACCGCCATGGGCACCGCGACCGCGCCGCCGAACTCGGTGATCATCGCGCTTGCGATGTTCTTGACCGCGTTCGTGATGGGCCCCGTGTTGCAGAAATCCTATGACGACGGCATCAAGCCCCTGGTCGCCAACCAGATCGGCGTCGAGGAAGCGCTGCAGAAGGCCTCGGTGCCGCTGCGCGGCTTCATGCAGAAGAACGTGCGCGAGAAGGACCTGAAACTGTTCATGGACCTCTCCGGCGAACCGCCGCCGGCGACACCAGAGGAAATGTCGCTGCGCATTCTGGTGCCGGCCTTCATGATCTCCGAATTGAAGCGCGCCTTCGAGATCGGATTTCTCCTGTTCCTGCCCTTCCTGATCATCGACCTCGTGGTCGCGTCGGTGCTGATGTCGATGGGCATGATGATGCTGCCACCGGTCGTGGTGTCGCTGCCGTTCAAGCTGATCTTCTTCGTGCTGGTCGACGGCTGGTCGCTGGTGGCGGGAAGCCTGGTGCAGAGCTACGGGGGGTAGATCTCCGCGTTTCTTGCTTACCGCAAGACCCCCGACGCCAGTCTGGAGCAAAGGCCATTCACACCGGCTGTTCCCGCGTATTATGGTTCATCCCACGTGCGAGAACCCGGACTTTCCGAACTGGCTGATTGAAGACGGCTCGCGCGACGCAGGCGACTTTCGCTGAGTAATGAAGGTCAATCACCGCCGCGCAATATTCCGACGGTGACCAGGCGCGAAGTTCATCGTCAACAATTTCCACGACCTCGAAGCCAAGAAACGCCCGGTCGTATGTATTACCCGCGATGGGCTGATCTATGCAGGCGACTGGAATGCCGGCCTGCGCGTGCTCGAATATCAGGGATGAGCCCAGGCGCTGGTTGCAGCCCGCGCGTGAACTGTTGCCATGTGGCCGACGTGGCCAAGACAGGCTATCAACAGGCATGTCCCAACCAAGAGGCCGACATGCTTGCTTCGCAACGTGACCTGTTCGAGATGCCGCGCAACGTCTGCTATTTGAATTCGGCCTCCTACAGCCCGTTGCCGCGGAAAACGCTGGAAGCCGGCCGCGCCGCCGTGGGCCGCAAGGGCACGCCCTGGACCCTCGCCGCCGGCTTCGCCGCCACCCAGCACGAGCGCGCCCGCGCCGCCGCGGCCCGGCTGATCAACGCCGATGCCGCCGACATCGCGCTGATCTCCTCGATCAGCTACGGCGTCGCCACCGCTGCGAAACTGCTGACGATCTCTCCCGGCACGCGCGTAATCGTGCTGGAGAACGACCACTCCTCGCCGGTGCTGGAATGGCGCACGCGAGCGGATGCGCAAGGTTTTATCATCGAGACAATCCGCCAGCCCGATGACGCCGACTGGACACCGGCGGTTCTCGCGGCGATCGAACGACCAGGCGCGCCGCCGATCGCTCTCGCGTCGATCTCGTCGGTGCACTGGTCCGACGGCGGGCTGCTCGACCTCGACAAGATAGCCGCGGCGCTACGGCGGCAAGGCGCCCGCTTTCTGATCGATGCGACGCAAAGCGCCGGCGTGCTGGCGATGGACGTCACGCGTCTCGATCCGGATTTCGTGATCTTCCCGACCTACAAATGGCTGCTCGGCCCCTACGGCCGGGCTTTTCTCTACGTCGCGAAGCGCCATCAGGACGGCATCCCGCTCGAGCAAATCGCTGGCAGCCGCCGCAATGTGCGCGCCGAGAATGCGGTCTATTTCACCGATCTCAGCTACGTGCCAGGCGCACAGCGCTTCGACATGGGCGAGCGCGATCATTTCATCTCGCTGGAAATGGCGTCCATCGGCATGGAGATGTTGGCGGAATGGGGCGCTGCCGCCGTCACGCAGCGTCTTGCCATGCTGACCGAGCGGATTGCGGATGGCGTGCGCGAGCTCGGCGTCAACGCGCCGGCGCCTAACGTGCGGGCCCCGCACATCCTGAGCCTCGGGTTCAAGGACGGAATTCCGAACGGGCTCATCGAGGGACTGGCAAGCGAAGGCATCTACGTCGCCGCGCGGCTAGACCGCATGCGCATCTCGCCGCATGTCTTCAACGACGAGGAAGATGCCGACCGGTTCGTGGCCGCGCTGGCACGGCGCGTGCACGGTTAAACCAGAGGAACACCGGGACAGCTCTTTCTCGATCACTGGCTCCGGCAGATCAATCAGTCGGAGATATGGCCTCAGCCGAAGGTGAAGGCGTAAGCCTGCACGCCGGAATCAAGAAACCGGATTTCGAAGCTATGGTCGACGACCGGCCCGGGACCGCGAACGAGTTGATAAAGCCGCTGCGCCGTCACGACGCCCTGCCCTTCTGAATCAACATCGACGCCATGGGAGGCGCCCGGGGCTTTACCGTCGATCGTCACCTTGAAACGAACCGGGTTGCCGTCCGCAGCGGGACCGAGAACGAGGTGCAAGTCGCGCGCATGGAAGCGGTAGACGATGCTGCCGTCCTTTTCGTTCAGGAGCGCGCGCTCATTGCCGATCGTCCAGTTGCCGGCAAGCGACCACTCGTTCAACTGCGGCGAGCCCGCTGCATAAACGTGGCCGGTGTCCTGAACCACGCCGCCGGGCGAGACAAAGTGATCTATCCGGTTGTAGCCGATATAGGTTTCAGGTGACTCAACGTCTGCCTTGGCCGAAGCGGCCTCCGCGCCGGATGCGCTCACCGCGACAACATCCGCAGGCACTTGCTGATCGCCGGCGTCGGCGAGCAGTTTCTGAATGATCCGTTCGGACTTCTGCATATTCGCCCTCGCCAAAATGGTGGTGACGAACCTTACCCTTGGCATCGATGAAATAATGCGCGCCAGTATTCATTCTCGAAGGCCCGCCATATCTTGTAATCGTCATCGATGGCGACGGGATAGCCGATCTTCAGCGCCGCGATGGCGTCGAGTTCAGCCAGTCCTGCGCGCCGGAAAGCAGAAGCGCCAAAGCAGCGATCCGTCCGTATTGATTGGCCGAGACGACCCAGCCGCCGGCGACGGATGCAAGGGTCGCGACGACGGCAAACGCAATCACAAGAGCCTCTCGTAAAATCCGCCATACGCATTGGCATGCTCGACAAGATGTATTTCAAGTATCCAGTGCCGCTCGCGGCCGAGTTCGTCCAGGTCACGCATGCGCTTGGTATTCGCCGGCTGTATTCGCGTGAAATCCTTGTCGCCTGGAATGTGGGCATGCGCGAACTCGCTAACCAAATGTCCCGCGATCGCACCGCCAAACTTCCACCCTGCGTCTTCGGCCGCGCGACAGGCGTAAGCGTATAATTCTGCGCCGGTAATATCAGGTGTTGCGTGATAATGCGCCTGAACTTGCTCGAAAACGACCGGTAAAGCCGCGACCAGCGGTGAGCCCGGATGATTTCCAAGGACGTAGGTTCGTCCCAGATCGGCTTCCCAATCCTCGAAAACAGGTCCCAGATCTACATAAACAATGTCATCCGCGGCGATCGTGCGAACCGGCGGATTATCGGCGGCAATTGTGAGCGTATTGATGCCCGCCCGCACAATGCGCTTGTGCCAATGCTTCTCGACGCCGAATTGCTGCAGGGCTATCGCGTAGATGTCCTGCTCGATCTCGCGCTCGGTTCGGCCGGGTCGAAGGAGCCCCCGTTGTTCGATTTCGTCGAACAGCTTCTCGGCTCGCTTCTCGGCGGCAACCAGCGCCGCTCTTCTGCCGTCTTCGGGTATCGAGTTGGATACTGTCACGCTTGCCGCCTTGGTTAGTCCAACATCCAGGCCGATGCTTGCCCTAGTTGCACCCAACTTGCAATTTTTGCATCATCCCGTTTCGTTATATATAAGTGACTATATCAAGCTTGCACCATTGAAAACGAGCGCCGAGAAGAGAAGCAGACATGGATTCCGTCACGCCTGGCCGTAGTGGCTTTCAGGCATCGCGAATATGCCTTGGTTGCATGTCCCTCATTCAGTCGTCGGATAGGTATAGGCCGGTTGTATGGCCGCCAGTTGCGAGCTTCGCTATAGCGGCCTATCAGAAATAGCGTTCAACGGCGGCTCCGCCGGATAATCTTGCAGGGAAACGATTGATGCAATCCAGGCGCCTGGGCAGAAGCCCAATTGTAGTTTCAAAGATTTGCATGGGGACAATGACTTTCGGCAACCAGGCGGACGAAGCGACGGCTTTTCGGATCCTGGACAAGGCCTTTGACGCGGGCGTCAATTTTTTCGACACCGCCGAGAACTATCCGGTGCCACCCGACGAAAAATGGGCCGGCCGCACCGAGGAGTTCGTCGGTCGCTGGATGAAAACCAAACGGCGCGATGCCATCATCATGGCCACGAAAGTCTGCGGTCCAAGCCACGGCTGGATCAAGGGCGCGCAGCGGGCCGGGATGACAGCTCTGGACCGACACAACATCGTACGCGCCATTGAAGCCAGCCTGAAGCGATTGGACACAGATTATATCGACCTCTACCAAACCCACTGGCCCGACCACGGCGCCCGTTACGAGGAAGCACTGCGCGCGCTCGATGATTTGGTTGAGGCCGGCAAGGTTCGCGTGGTCGGTTGCAGCAACGAAACCACCTGGGAACTCATGAAGAGCCTCGCAGCATCCGAACGCGAGGGCTTGGTCCGCTACGAAACCATCCAGAATAATTTCAGCTTGAACAACCGCCGCTTCGAGGATGAGTTGGCGCAGGCATGCCGGCAAGAGGACATCAGCCTGATCCCGTTTTCACCGCTCGGCGGCGGCGTGCTCTCAGGCAAGTATAACGGCGGTAAAACCCCGGAAGGCGCGCGGTTCTCCAACTACCTCAAGATGGAGGACGGCAGGCGACGATGGCTCGGCGGTTCGTCAACGAAAAAAGCCTTGCCTCGACCGAGCGCTTCGCCTCGATTGCCGCCGAGGCCGGAATGTCCCTGGTCACGTTGGCTACAGCGTGGAGCAAGCAGCACGACTTTGTGGCCTCAACCATCGTCGGGGCAACCCATCCCGATCAACTCGATGACATCCTGGCGGCTGCAGATCTGACGCTAGACGCGGAAATTCTTCGCAAGATTGATTCCGTGTCGAAGGAGATCCTGTACCCCATGGGATAGATGCATCATCCCGCTAACTGGAATCTTTCCCATCGGCAGGTCTAATGCGAACCGACGCTGCTTGACCACGCCGAAGAGGCGATCGAGCGACAATATCTGAAGTCGTCCGGTCTACCGCGCACGGACCTTGCGCTCGACCCGCTTCGCGGCGGTTTCCCTGTCCGCAAAGGTGAGGAGCGATGCTGAGCGTCACCAATGCTCCTGCTGCGGGCGCACCATGGGTGAGGCACAGGCGGCAAATCGCCTCGCGCAACCGCTCTGCGACGTGCAGCGCCGCGTCGCGCGCGCTGTTGGGCATCAAGACGGCAAATTCCTCGCCGCCGTAGCGCGCCGCGACATCGGCCGCAAATTCTTCCCCATCGCGCCGGCGACCGCGCGCAGGCAGCCGTCGACCTTCTGGTGGCCGTGGAAGTCGCGTTGGAATCTGCGGTTAGCAAAGCGCAAATGCGGAAGCGATCCGTGCAGCGTCCCGCCCTCGCCGTCACGCGCAATTGATTAACCGCGTCCCGGATCCCGCCGCAAACGTGAACTGCCTCACAATCGTGCGGCCTCCGGCCGCGTATCGTGCATTCAGCAGCCCACAACGCAGCTGCCATCCGGTCGTCGTCTTGGAGGCGAGCATGCAAAAGATTCCCGATCAATCCAGCGACGACGACCGCCGCCTGATCCGGCGGTGGGGTATCGCCTCGGTCGGTTTTTACGGATCCATCCTGGCCGGCATGATCCTGTACGCGGCGTTGCATCCAAATCCCGAAGTCAACTACGCATCCGCAGACCTGGCACCGCATGTGTCGGCGATGAAGATGGCGCGCCACTAGTACCGTTGAAAAACGACGTAACCGGACATCGGCAGAACGAAGATGGCGGGTCAGAACGCATTTCCGTACCATGCGATCTCGCTGCGGCTACCGTAAATCCACATCGGCTCGCCGCATTCGCTTGGGCCGTGATCGGTCATGCAGGCCGCGCTCCACGACGGAGCTGCGATCTGGCGGCCCTCGATTGCGCTTGAATGCGCTCGAGCGGCGATGTCGTTAATTCGGGCCCGAGCTGTCGTTGACGTGGCGAGCGGCCGCACAAGCCATAGCGCTGCCAGAAGAGATGAGATCTTCGTCGTTTGAGTCCTTGATTGTGGATATCCCGCCGCTTTGCGACTTAGCAGCCTCGACAAACACCTTTGATCTTGCGGTCGACGTTCGCGTCTTCGTCATCAAGACTTTGCTGAGATACAGACGTGGACGTGTGAACATCTGCCGCGCGCGGCTGGCGATGGCCTACCGGCGCCGACCAGGGTCTGGTTGTAGTTTCGAGCCCTCTTTTTGATGGGGGGATCGATGGTACTGATGCCATCACGTCCGCTGCCCCGCGACCGACGACAGTCATTTCTCGTCGCTGAATTGGTGTATGTGCAATTCCTGAATTTCCGTCCTGATCGTAAGAGGCGTATGCGCCTATCTCCTGAGTAGCGGTTTGTGCAAGTGAGGTGGTTGCGATCGCTGTCGAGAGACTTGCAACAATGCCAAGTAGTGTAAATTTCGTCATCATCGAGCGTCTCCGTTTAGTTACCGCTGCGCGTGAGCGCTTCTGATAACCAGACTTGCCTTGGAGCCCTGATATTTCTCGAACACCAAATGGTGAAAACTCCCCAACCATCGCAACAAGCCGTCTGTCACGCGTTCTCACTTGGAAGCCTTACTAATTGTCTGACGAATTAGGTGGGCAAGAACAGACGGCCCGCGTTCGCTCTTTGGACGCCTCAAATGGGCGAGGTCAGGGGCGCGGAATCTCAAATCGCTGCCTGCGACGCGCAGCCAAACTCGAACCCCATATTCCCGATCCCGTAACCGTGATCACGATTCGAAAAAAATACTGACCCGCGCCGGAATACCGAGCCTCGAACGCAAGTCTGGCTATCAGGTAACCCGCGTACGGATCATAGAGAGAAAAAGCATGACCAAATTCAAGTTTCTTCACGCAATCGCAATCCTGTCGATGATGATCGCGACTGAGGCGCGGGCGAATAGCATCGAGGGCCGTGAGGTTGCAGCCCGGCCTTGGAGCGCCGCATGCATGACCGACCATGGGCCGAGCCTGTGCGCCGAGCTTACACGTGTCTACAGCGCCGGTCGCGGTCACAAGAAGAATGCATTGTCGCCTGAGATCGATGCGCCGCGTCGGAACGGCGCGAATAAAACGCACGATGATTGGCCGGCCAATATGATCCTGGGCTAACCCGATCACGCTGTACGCGCGACTAGATAGAGCGAGATGACGATTCGAAGAAAACGTCATCTCGCTCTAGAGGCCGGATTCCGTGCGGAACCAAACGGCGTTGCCGAGGTCCGAAAGATGACACCATAAGCGGACCCCGCGCGACACGATGTCTTCTGGACGCCCGGGCCCAATCGCGGCAGAAGCGGGTTGGATGCTTCGGCCGGAGCGCCGGGAACCCGTTCACATTTAATGGCAGAGCTCTCATGTTGTTAATGACCAGCTCAGGCGGGGCCTTAGGAACAAGAACAGCCGACCCGGTGAGCTAACCGCGTCTGGCGCTCACGACCAAGCGCCCAAAAAAAGAGGCGTGATTCCGTTCATTGTGGAGGTACATCATGCATTCCTTCTCCGTCGAATGGCAGCCCACTTCGATGGCACCATCTGACCGATATCTCGAGATCTGCGTGTTGGACTATGATGGTATTGTCCATACGTTCCCACTTGCGTGTCACAGGGACGGGCCCAATTGGATCGACGCTCGGGGTAAGAGGCACGTCGATATCCAGCCGACCCATTGGCGCAACTGGAGTGAATTCCACTAGTCGACGCGCCGAGCAGCCGCGAAAGCTTCAGGACGGGACCTGCGAGACAGAACAATCTGCTGGCGCGGACGGCAAGGGCTTTCAGGGCGAACGCCGCTTATCCAGATTTTGGTCGCGCTGGTCTTCGACCCGAGCGAGGAAGAATGGATTGCTTTCGCCTTCGTTCATTGAGCTGCAGCGGACAAGTCGTCGCGGAGCCTTTCATCGGGCGCGCATTCGCGCGACCCGGTCCCAACTCGCAATGACGCGACCAGTCCTACCCCTCACCCCGCCACATCATACTGCTTGGCGAGATGGTCCCCCACCTGCACCAGCATCGCGACGCACTCGGGATAGCCGGGCTTTGCCACCGTCGCCGCATCGGCCTCGGCGCGAAACTCCCAGGTGTCGCCCTCAGTGATCACCGAGATGACAATACCGTCGGGACAATCGGCGTGAACTTTCAATTCGGCTTTCGCCATCGCAATGAGTTCGTCGGCGGTCTTGGTGGGCTTGCTCATTTGTGATCGCGTCCTCCGGCCGGTTGTTTTGTTTTTGACGCGTTTTCTTCACGCGAACCGGTACCCACTTCGCTCGAAAACGCTACGGTCAGGTTGCCGCTTCGAGAGACCTCTGTCGAGAGGACAAAGGACGCGTTACCTTGCCGCGGCCCGCTTCGTTCCCACGATCGCTGGCAGCGAACCGGGTGGGACCGGATCCGGCTTGGTTTCTGCTCTCGCCGTATCTGGCAACGAGCCGGTGGCGTTCGGGTCGGGCAATGGCGCGCGGGCGGTGGCGTCCGGGAAGCGGGTCTTCATCTCGCGGATGAAGCCATCGAGCGTATCGACGCTCGCCGCCATCTTGGCGATCTCCGCGAATTCAGCGCTTGAGGCGGCGACGGGCTTGCTGGCGGTGTCGAACGCCAGCCGGTCGGCCTCCCCCGACATCAGCGGCACGTATTTTTCACGGAAGCGCGACAGGCCGATCGCGTCTTCGGCCAGCGCATAGCCGACCGCGGCGCGAATGACGTCGGCTTTCTCCGCCGCGTTCAGCGGCTTGAAGTCGCGCCAGCGGTCGCCGTAGTACAATTCGATCTGCTCGGAGGCCTCACGCCACTGCCGCGACGCCCAGTAGATGTCGGAGCGAAGCCGGATCGCCTCGCGTCCACTGAGGTTGGAGATGATGTCGAGCGCAAGGTCATGGCGGCCGACATCGCTCTGCGCCCGCGCTTCCAGCAACAGCCGCTGCTGCCGGAGCTCGCCGGAAAGATCCGCGATGCGCGTCATGCGAAGCGCGGCGATGGCGCGGTCCGGCTTGCGGTTGGTCAGATAGACCATGGCGAGCTTTGCTGCGACCTGCGCGCGTGCCGCGCCTTCCAGCCGTTTGTCGACCTGGTACTGCAGCAGTTCGGCCGCCTGATCGAGCAGATCGACGCCGACCAGGCGGTCCGCCAGCCGGCGGATCATCTCGTCGCCGTGCCGCCCGATCGGCGTCAGCTCGCGATATTCGTAGAACATGCCGAGCGCTTCGACCGCCGGCATCTCGTCGCCCTTGGGACCGAGAAACAGCTGCGTGAACAGCGCCGATGCCGAGTCCTGGGCCTGCCGCGATTCCGGCGAGTTGGGCTGCAGCCGGGTGGCGGCACGGGTGGCCGCGAAGGCGTCGGAATAGCGGCTGGTGTCCGAATAAATCTTCGCCAGCACCGACAGCGTCTTCAGCTCGATCGCGTCGCCCCGCCACATCACCGAAAGCAGTTCGAGTTCGCGCGCGACGTCGGCCTGGTTAATCTCGTTGCGCTTCTGCCGCAGCAGCACTTCGAGCAGCTTGGCTTCGGCCGCGGCGCGACGGTCGGGCGAGTCGGCCGCAAAGCGGTACGCATCCAGCGCATCCTTCTCCTGCCCGAGCGCTTCGGCGAGCCGCCCGCGCAATACCGCGACCGCGGGCTTGATCTCCTTCGGCACGCCGATCACGTCGAGTTCGCTCTTGCGCCGCGCCGCGCCGGCATAGTCCTTGACTTCGAGCGAGGCCTTCATCGAGTCCATCGTCACGATCCGCTGCAGATCGAGCGGCAGCGTGGAGACCGAGAGTTCGGCGTTCTTGAACTTCTCCCGCGCATCGACCCATTTGGCCTGACGCGCAAACGCGAGCGCCTTCCACAATTGGGAATCGTAGCCATTGCCGATCACCGGGTTGGCGAGATCCTTTAACCCCTGCACGGGGTGGCCCATCAGGATGCTGGCGACCGCGTGCACCATCACCACGGCGGGTTCCTCGTTGCCGCGTTTGGTTTCTGAGAGGATCAGATTGCTGACGGCGTGGGCTTCCTCGTACATCCCGCGCGCCATGTAGAAATTGGCGAGTTCAAGCCGCGCCTGCGAGCTTTGTTCCGGCGTGGCGAGCGAAGCTGCGCCGATCAGCGCATCGAGCCGGGTGATAAAATTCTCCGACTGGTTCTTGCGCCATTCGTCGGAGTTGAACAGCAGGCGGACCGCCGCGGTCGCGCGTTCGGCCGCGACGTCGGCCGACGACAGCGTCAAGCCACCGGGCCGTCCGAACATCACCTTGTCAGCGCCAACCTCGGCTTTGACATCGTCCGAATTCGGAAGAACGACGAGACCGTGGACGGATTCGAGCAGCGACAATTCGACGAAATCCTGGCGCTTTATGAAGCCGCGGGTCGGCGGCGGCGCGGTAACCACGAGCAGCGCGTCGCCGGCGTCGGGGTCGACCAGCCGGTGTAGCCGGCCGGGATTGGCCAGCGGCACGCTGACATTGGCGAGTGCCGGATCGGTGATGTTGCGCACCACGGTCAGCGGCAGCGGCGGCTTCTGCACCCGGTCGGCAAAGGTGAGCGTCCAGCTCGTGCCACGCGATCGATCGTCACTCTCGAACGAGGGCATCTGCGGGCGGTTGAGGCGGATGCGGATCGCCTGCCCGTTCTCGAGCGGCAACCGGCTGACGTCGCCGATGATGGCCCCGCCCTTGGCGCGGATCGGGTCGACGTCGACAGGCGCTGACGTGTCGAACACCATCCACACCGTGTCGGCGCGACGGAACAGCGCAGCCGGCGTCGGCGCGCCAAACGAGAACGTCACGCGCAGCCCGTCGCTGTCGCGCTGCGCCTCGACGGAGGCGGCCTTGTCGGCAGATGCAGCCTTTCCGGCGGGCTTGCCTTCCGCTGGCGGCGCCGCCGCGGACTCCATCTTGTGTGGCGTTTCAACGGCTGGCGCCGGTGTCTCCCTTGCCGCTTCCTTCGCCGCTGTGGCCGGCTTCGGCGCTTCGGCTGCAGCAGCTTCCGTGGGATGCGCGGCCTTCGCGGTCTCCTGCGCGGGCGCCGCCGGTTCGCCAACCGGCGGATGCTTCTCCTCCGTAGCCGCCACCTTCTCGGCGACCGGCGGCATCTTCTCTGCCGGCGCAGCCTTCTCCGCTGCCTCCGTTGCCGGCTGTTCGGGCTTGATCTCGGGCTTGATTTCGATTTTGGCCTGCTCGGCAAATCCTTCCGACGTCACCGGCGCGATCTGCGGCGGCAAGGTCTCCCTCGGCCGGTCGCGCGAGGCCTGCATGATCGCGGCGGCCGTGCTCGGCGCCGCGGCCATCTTCCTGGCCGGCGGCCGAGCATGCGCATCGTTGGCGGCGTGGGCCTCTGGCACGGGCTTGTCGGGCTGCTGGAACGCGACGTCGATGATGTAGTTCTTTTCCTCGCGGAAGGAGTGCACGTCGACATCGCCTATCAGCGTGATCTCGATGGCGGACGTATCGGCATCGGCGCGCTGGTTGATCGAGGCGACGTTGGGCGGCGCCGCGACCTTGGCGTCCGCCAGGTCGAACGTCAGCACGCTGTTGAAGAACAGCGTGAGCTTCTGTTCGTTCAGCACCGACGAGACGCCGACGCCGTCCGGCACCTCAAACACGAACCGCACGAAGGTCGGCTGCACCAACGCGCGGACCCGGACCGGCGGCTTCTTCCTGGCAGCCTCGGCGGCGCGCTGCACGCGCAGCAGGCGTTCGGCCGCGCGCGCCCGCTCCGACAATTCGCGGATGACTTCCTGCGGCAGCGACGGCGGCGGGCCGGTCCAGCCGTCCGGGAGAAAGTCGACGAAGATGCGCTCGCCGGCGGTCATGGTGTTGACGGTCACCCGGCGCGATAGCGACAGGCGGATCGCCGAACCGTCGGGATCGCGCCGCGCCGAGCCGACATAATCGGGCACGGCGTCCGACAATTTGTCGACCGGGATATCCACCGGACGCTTGAAGCGGATCACGATGATGGAGCCGGCGGTCGAGACCTGGGACTCGACGTCCTCGGCAAGCTTCAGCACCAGGCGCGCATAGCCGCCTGAGGCCGAAAACGCCGCCTCGCCCTTGACCGGGACGACCTGATCTTGGGCCCGGCAGGGCTCAGGCAGCGTCAAGCCGATCAGGACCAGAGCGACGGAAAGGCGTAGGCAAAAACCGGCCGCCCGCGCCCAAGCGCGGCCCCCCGACCAGGTCTCAGCGGCAGCCGTTCGCGCCATTCCTCAAAAACGTCTTTCAGCCTCAGCGATTTCAGGCGAACGGAACGCTTCGCCCACGCCAATGAATCTTGAATTGGCTGGCTTAAGGACTTGTTAAATATCCGCGCTAATTTGCCTTTGGCGCCAGCATCTTGCCTTCGATCTTGGGCAGGTCGGCGGTAGCAGCCGATTTGTCGCCTCCGGCCCGGCGGGCGAGCTCGACGGTCAGTCGCTCGGCGGTTTCCGGCTGCATCAGGCCCATGATGTCGGACATCTTGCGCGGCGCGATCTGGGAAGCGATCTCGTACAGCACCGACATCTCCAGCCGGTCGAACACCTTGGCGGCATCCTTCGGCTTCATGCTCTCATACATGGTGATGATGCCCTTGAAGCGCGCGGCATCAGCCTCGGCCTTCTGGCCGGCCGCGGCGGTGACCTTGGCCTCACTGGCCTTGGCCTCTTCGACCTTGGATTCGACGCGCTTCTCGGCCGCTTTCAACAGGCTCTCGCGGATCTCGATCTCGCGTGCCCGCGCGTCCAGCTCCTGGCGGCGCGCCTGCAACCGCTCCAGGATCGCGCGCTCCGAAGCCGAGACCTGGGTGTTCTGCTCGGGGAAGACCACAACGCCGTCGGGCTTCGGCGGCGGCTCGCCGGCGGCCACCTTGGCGTCTTCCTTTTTCTCTTCCTTCTTTTCCTCTTTGGGCTCTCCGTGGACCGAACCGGTGATGTCGGCGGAATCCTCCCTGAACCTGGGATCTTCCTTGACCTTGTTGCCGCCCGGAAAGTTGAAGGTCTCCTGCGCCCACGACTGCTTGTTCGATTGCGGATCGTAGTCGAACACGTATCCGCCATCGAGCACGAGGCCGGCGATCTTCAGCACCACGAGGCCGAAGATCGCGACCAGCACGACCGGAATGACGCGGATGTCGCGGAACGATTTCATGCGGCGAGGCCACTGGCCCTTCGGCGTTCGGAGAAGGCTTCCGCGGCCGCGGCGACCGCCTTGGCGGGCGACATCTTCGGCGCCGCCGGAGCTGCCGCCTCCGGTGCCGAAGGCGGCCGCGCCGCGAGCGCAATCTTGGTCAGGCGGCGGATCACTCCGTCGCCTTCGGCGAGCTGGTTCTTCAGTTGCGCCGACATTTGCGTTGCCGCGGTGAGCTGGTTGCCGAGATTCTCGTTGACGTCGCGTACGGTGAGCTTGAGGCCGCCGATCGCGCGCTCGGCGATTTCGGTCGCCGTGATCAGCTCCGCAATGACCGCCTTGAGCGAATGCTCGTCCGCCTTGAGCCGCTGCAGGCGCTTGTTGAGCACCATGCAGTAAGCGATCGTGAGCATCAGCAGGACTGCCACCAGACTCTCGATCGCGATTCCGAAGGAATGGTTCATTGTGCCTCCATCAACTTGGTCTGCTCGTCGGCCTTCTCGAACATCGCGAAGGTGGTATTGGGCTTGCGCAAATTCTTGGTGACGCGGATCGCGACGCGGTCGCCGACCCGGCCCATGCGTCCCTCGGTCAGCAGCACGTTGCCGCAGCGGACCGCGACCAGGGCGTCGGCGCGCATGTCGAGCGACAGTGTGTCGCCGACCTTCAGCGACATCAGTTGCTTGAGCGGAATGTTGGCCTCATAGAGCACGGCATCGACGGCGATCTCGGCCTGCGCCACTTCGGTTGCGAAATGGCCTTCCCAGATCGGGTCGCGGCCGAATTTTTCGCCCATGAACATCTGCAACAGCACCGGCCGGATCGGCTCGATGGTCGCATAGGGCAGCAGCAGCTCGATATTGCCGCCGCGGTCTTCCATGTCGATGCGCAGGCGCACCAGGATCGCGGCGTTCGCGGGACGGCTGATCGCGGCAAAGCGCGGATTGGTTTCGAGGCGGTCGATCGAGAACTTGACCGGCGAGAGCGGCCGGAACGCCTGCTCGGCGTCGGCCAGCACGACCTCGACCAGGCGCTTGACCAGGTTGGTCTCGATCGTGGTGTAGGGCCGGCCTTCGATGCGCAGCGAGGTCTGGCCGCGGCGGCCGCCGAGCAGCACGTCGATGATCGAATAGATCAGGCTGGAGTCGACGGTGGCCAGGCCGAAGTTTTCCCATTCCTCGGCCTTGAACACGCTGAGCACCGCCGGCAGCGGGATCGAGTTCATGTAGTCACCGAACCGGACCGAGGTGATGCGGTCGAGCGAGACTTCGACGTTGTCGCTGGTGAAATTGCGCAAGGACGTGGTCATCAACCGCACCAGGCGGTCGAACACGATTTCGAGCATCGGCAGACGCTCATAGGACACCATCGCGGAATCGATGATGGCGCGAATGCCGGAATTGTCGTCGAGATTGACGTCACCGACGGTGAAACCGAGCAGATTGTCGATTTCCTCCTGCGACAGGACCCGCTCGCCGCCGCCGTTCTTGGTGCCGAAGTCGCGGCTGCCGTCCTCGACCATGGCGGCCCATTGCAGCGCCATGGTCTCCGATAGTTCGTTCGCGGCCGCGGCTTCTGCGGCCTCGTTGGGATCCTCGGAATCCAGCGACGCTTCCCATTGGGCCGCAATCGCGTCCTGGTCCATCTGGTCGTTGTTGCCAGCCATGATGTCAGATCCGCCCCGTCACTGAACCACGATTTCCTTGAACAACACGGCGCTCACCTGGTTGGGCGAGACCGCCGAGTTGACCCGCTTGGTCAGCTCTTCCTTGAGACGGAACAGCCCAGCCGATCCGTTGAGATCGCTCGGCCGCAATTCGCGCAGGTAAGTCTGAAACAGGTCGGTAACGCGCGGCAGCGACGGCTTGATCTGCTCGACCTGCTTCTCCTCCTTGATCTCGAGGACGAGCTTCACCTTCAGATACTGCACGCGCTCGCCGGGGGCGCCGACGAGGTTGACCAGCATGTCGGGGACTTCGACGAAGGACGGCGGCTTCGGCGGCGGCGCTTCGGCATGCACCTCCTCGCCGTGACCGCGCATGAAGAAGAACCAGCCCGCGCCACCGCCGAGGATGGCGATGAAGCCTGCCGCGGCAATGATCAGCTTGAGCTTGCCCTTTTTCGCCGACGCGGCCTCGGTGCCGTCAGCACCGCCTTCCGCCTGTTCATTGTCCGCCATCGCCCGCCCGCTTCAAAAGGAATGCGAACACGATTGCCACCAGGCCAGCCTATGACGCGATACGAATGCCGCCAGCGCACACGCGCTCATCTCATGAGTGACGCTAGGGTAATAATGGTTAACGGAACCTTTCGGTTTGCCATCAACTAGGAAAAAACTGCCGGGCAAACATGGTCAACAAGACCTTTCTGCCGCCCCCGGCATGCCCCCGCAAAACACCTAAGCCATTTATAAATTGACGTTTTTCGACTTGGCACGGCTTTCGCTGATAAGTCGTCGAACCCGGCGGCTTGGGAGAGCCAGAAGGTTTACGGGATCGGCGGGTTTGCTTGGGAGAGCGGCACGCGGATCGACTTCTAGAGGGGAGCACCAGCGATGCAGAATACGCTTCTGGTCGGACTATCGAAGCAAATGGTTCTGGAACGGCAGCTTGATGTCGTGGCCAACAACGTCGCGAACCTCAACACCAACGGCTTCAAGGCCGACAAACCGCTGTTCGAGGAATTCCTGCGAAGCGGCGCGCACGAAGACAACTTCGCCAGTTCCGACCGCCGCGTCAGCTTCGTGCAGGACCGCGGCACCTTCCACGACTTGACGCAGGGCGCGAGCGAGCAGACCAAAAGTCCACTGGACGTCGCGGTCGACGGCAGCGGCTTCCTGGTGGTGCAGACGGCCGCCGGCGAACGCTATACCCGCGACGGCGGTCTGCAGCTCAACAATCAGGGCCAGATCGTCACGGCCGGCGGCAATCCGGTTCTCGGCACCGGCGGACCGATCGTGCTTCAGCCGACCGACCACGACATCAACATCTCGCCGGACGGCACGGTTACCGTGCTCGAAGGCAGCGGCAGGACGGATTCGATCCGCGGCAAGCTCCGCCTCGTCAGCTTTGCCGACGCGCAAAAACTGCTCAAGGAAGGCTCCAACCTCTATTCCGCGGGAGAGGGCTCGGCGCTACCCGACACCAAATCCACGGTGAAGCAGGGTTTCATCGAAAAATCCAATGTCAACGCGGTGGCCGAGATGAGCACCCTGATGGAAGTCAACCGCGCCTACACGCAAATCGCCACCCTGCTGCAGCAGCAAAGCGATCTGCACAAATCCGCCATCGAAAAACTCGCCGACGTTCCAACTTAACGGTCATTCAGGAAGACACCCATGCAAGCTCTTCATACCGCTGCGACCGGAATGGCGGCCCAGGAACTCAACGTTCAGGTCATCTCCAACAACATCGCCAACCTGCGCACCACCGGCTTCAAGAAGCAGACCGCCTCATTTCAAGATCTGATCTACGAGCATGTCCGCAGGGTCGGCGCGCAGGCTTCCGACCAGGGCACTATCCTGCCGGTCGGTATCGACATCGGCGGCGGCGTGAAAACGGTCGGCACGCCGCGCATGATGACGCAGGGAACGCTGTCGCAAACCGGCAACGATCTCGATCTCGCGATCACGGGCGAAGGATTCTTCAAAATTCAGATGCCGGACGGCACCTATCAATATACCCGGGACGGCACCTTCCAGATGGATAACCAGGGCCGCATCGTGAACGCCCAGGGCAATCTGGTGCAGCCGCAAATCACGGTGCCGCAGAATGCGTCGGGCCTGACGGTCAACGCACAGGGCCAGATCTCGGTGACGCTGCCGGGGTCAAGCACGACGTCGACGATCATCGGCCAGCTCGGCCTGACGCGTTTCATCAACAAGGCCGGCCTGCAACCGGTCGGAAACAACCTCTTTACCGACACGCCGTCGTCCGGGCCGCCACAGGACGGCCTCGCCACCGCCGAAGGCTACGGCGGCATTACGCAGGGAAGCCTCGAACAGGCCAACGTCGACGTGGTCTCGGAGATGTCTGACCTGATCGCTGCGCAACGCGCTTACGAGATGAACTCGAAAGTGGTCAGCGCCGCCGACCAGATGATGCAAACCGCCTCCAACCTGTTCCGCTAGGGAAGCTCGTGATGATCGCCCGCTCGCTCCTGCTTGCAGCCGCCCTGCTCGCCGCGTCCACCGCAGCGGCCCTGGCGCAGACCCGCGACGACGTGATCGCGGCACCGGCGCTGCGCGCCAACGTCACCATATCCGACGACGTCGTGCGGATCGGCGACCTCATCGACAATGCCGGCAGCTCGGCCCAGATCGCGGTCTACCGCGCGCCGGATCTTGGCACCACCGGCTCGCTGCCGGTCGCCCAAGTGCTCAACACCTTGCGGGCGCATCAGGTGATCGGCGTCGACACCCGCAATATCAAGCAGATCTCGGTGACGCGGCTGGCCCGCACGCTGGAAGCCAAGGAAATCGAGCAACTGGTCGCCCACGCGCTGGAACGGCGCAACGGGCTCGGCGATGCCGCCAATCTCGCGATCACCTTCGACCGCGATGTCGGCGATATCCGCCTGGACGCTTCCAACAGCGGCAGCGTGCAACCGGCGTCGGTGCGCTACGAGCCGCGCAATACCCGCTTCGACATCACGTTCGACGTCGCCAATGAAAGCGGCATCGCCGCCACCAAGCTGCGCTTCACCGGCACGGCGATCGAAACCGTCGAGGCCGCGGTGCTGACGCGCAGCGTCGAGCGCGGCGAAGTGCTGAGATCATCCGACATATTGGTCGAGCGCCGTCCCAAGGCTGAAGTCGGGCCCGACGCCGCGGTGCGCGACAGCGCGGTCGGCATGCAGGCGCGCCGCCAGCTTCGCTCCGGTCAGGCGCTGCGAGTTCCCGATCTCGCCAAGCCCGACCTCGTGACGCGCGACCAGAACGTCACGCTGATCTACGATACCGCAGGCCTCTATCTCACCATGCGCGGCAAGGCGATGGAGGGCGGCACCGAAGGCGATGTCGTCAACGTCATGAACCTGCAGTCCAAGCGCACCGTCTCCGGCGTCGTCACCGGCCGCGGCCAGGTTTCGATCTCCGTCGCAACGCCCCGCCCCGCCCCGGTCCCTGTTTCTGTCGAGGACAAGACCTCCTCGATCGGTTCCGCCGAACCCACCGTCACCACAGCCCCCTTAGCCGTCGCCAACGTCAGTTCAGTCGCTGCAAAAACCGAGTAACGTTCATGTTCGAAGTACATCGTAACCGCCTTCTCCTCACCGTTGCGCTTGTCGCGCTCGGGCACATCGCCAGCGGTTGCTCATCGATCGACCGTCTCTCCCAGATCGGCGAGAAGCCGAAGCTGACGGAGATCGAGAACCCGACGACGCAGCCCGGCTACAAGCCGGTGCAGATGCCGATGCCGAAGCCGGAAGTGGCCTCCTACAGCCCGAACTCGCTGTGGCGAAGCGGAAGCCGCGCCTTCTTCAAGGACCAGCGCGCCGCACGGGTCGGCGACCTGCTCACGGTGACCGTCAACATCACCGACAAGGCCAACATCGCCAACGAAACCCAGCGCAGCCGCTCCGCCTCGGATGATTCCGGCATCACCGATTTCGTCGGCAGCAAGACGCTCGGCGTCCAGGCGCAGAAGATCCTGCCGGGCCGGATTCTCACCGCGGATTCGACCTCGTCGAGCGACGGCAAGGGATCGGTCACCCGCCAGGAAGCCTTGCAAACCAGCGTCGCCGCCGTGGTGACGCAGATACTGCCGAACGGCAATCTCGTGGTCGAAGGCAAGCAGGAAATCCGCGTCAACTTCGAAATCCGCGAACTGATCGTCGCCGGCATCGTCCGCCCCGAGGACATCCAGAGCGACAACACCATCGACTCCGCAAAGATCGCGCAAGCGCGCATCGCCTATGGCGGCCGCGGCCAGATCACCGACGTACAGCAACCGCGCTACGGCCAGCAGGTGATGGACGTGCTGCTGCCGTTCTAAGTTTCATTCAGAGCTCCCACACCTCATCGTGAACCTAGGCGCGATGAAGTGTTCCAACGCGGCCTCCGTCAGCTCCCCTGACGGAGGCCGCGGTCGTTTGGGTGGAGCATCGAGACCAACGCGCCCCGTTGAACGCATGCGGAAATTAGTTCCTGCGACAATTCGCTTTTGCAGCCGGAACCCCGAGCCGCGCCAGGAATTTCTCCTTCACCTTCACAATGAAGAGGACAGATCGATGAAATACGCTTTGGTGATTGCTGCTGTTGCCGCTCTGGCTACTCCGGCCCTTGCGGACGAGGTAGGCGTCAGGGTCGGACCTGTCGGAGCCGGCGTGACCGTCGGCGAAGGCCATCGGGACTATGATCGAGATCGCGATCGGGATCGCGCCACCACCGTGATCAAGGAACGCGAGCCGACCGACCGCACGACAGTGATCAAGAAGGAGCATGGTGACGGCGTCGAAAGCAAGACCGTCATTCACGAGAGGGACTGAAGCCGACCAAAGCAGAAAGGCGCGCTTTCATTTTGAAAGCGCGCCGTCGTACTTTTTTGGAATTGAATGGCCCAATCAAACGCGGCCTTCGCCGGTTCGGTGAAGGCCGCGTTCGTTTCAAACGATCAGACGTTGACCAGACGGCCTTTATGCCGCTTCGGCGTTGACCGCGGAAGTCGCGATCTTGCTCAAGGCCTCGTCGGTCTTCTTTTCCTCCGCGAGCGTCTGGTCCAGAAGCCGCACCGCATCCTTGTTGCCGAGCTTGTCTGCCCAGGCCTTCAATGTGCCGTAGCGCGAGATTTCGTAGTGTTCGACCGCCTGGGCCGCGGCCAGCAGGCCGGCGTCAAGGGCAGGCGCATCCTTGTACTCGGCCATGATCTCCTTGCCTTCGTCGAGAATCCCCTCGATGGCGTCGCATTTCTTGCCACGCGCGGGCTTGCCCAGAAGATCGAATATCTTCTCGAGTTGTTCGATCTGTCCTTCAGTCTCGTCGTGGTGTTTCTCGAACGCCTGGCGAAGCTGATCGGAATTCGCGGCTTTGGCCATCTTGGGCAGCGATTTGTAGATCTCCTTCTCGGCGTAGTAGATGTCCTTCAAGGTATCGAGGAATAGCGCGTTGAGGTCCTTCTCCGACATTGATGTGCTCCAGTTTGATGAGAGTAAGGTGCCTGCCAACACGGCATGGGAAGCTTTGTTCCTAACGCTTCGTTCCTAACGCTTCTCAATCATCGCGCTGTGTTCACTTTGGAACATTGGACAGCGCCTCGCAGAGCGAGATGATCGAAGAAGGCTGGACGCCGCAGTGTTCGGGCTGCGAACCTTCTGAAATTCTGACGCGCCGGACCGTCCAATATCGCGCAACCAAAATTGGCGGCCACCACCGTCCGCTCTCCCTTACGCAGGCGAGCAGACAGTGATGCGCAACGCCCATCAATGATGCCAGAACAGCGCCAGCAACAGAATGATCGGCAGCGGAATGCCAAGCAACCACAGCAATGCACCTCTTCCGAAACCCATGATAACCTCCTCGTTTGCCAAAGATGGAAGACGCGTGGACGAGCCAATGGTTCCTCGGCCGGAAACGACTACAGGGCGTAAAAAAGACGGCGCAGACACAGTCGCCGCGTCACTCGATTTGGAGGACTGATTGCCCGACGGGCAAATCAGTCCAGCCCCTTTTCAAAAAATATTCCGCTTAACGCGTCGGGCAAATCAGCGCTATCAACTCGCCCGTCTCACCCGACAAGAGGGGCGTGCGCACGTCACGAACGCGCGGTGGGATGCGGTGGACGCGGACGCGCCTTTGACGAACGGCGCGTGATGCGGACGGCGAAGTCGTGTGGTTCTGGCGCCCCGATGCTGGCGTCAAGTTCGTGAGAAGCAAACGCTTCTCACGGGCGATGGTGGCAAGAAAGCCGGTCACCAAGGAGAGCGCGATATAAGCCGTAAAACCATTGCGCGGGGAAGGCCGGAGTGTTTCCGCTGAACCTGTATGCTCGTGTGCGTTTTCTTCGCACAAACTTGCACACGAGACCGCGGGTGCAGCGCGCACCCGGTCTTCCCTGCGCCCTCTGTGTTTCGAGGGCGAACGATCATGCAAACCTCGGGCACATCGCGCCGCGAGAATGCTGGATCGTATGTCTAAATTCAGCCGTCATTGCGAGCGAAGCGAAGCAATCCATTTCGCCGCCAAGCGAAAGAATGGATTGCTTCGCTGCGCTCGCAATGACGTGGAGAAAGTTGCGCCGCCAATTGTCAAGCGAACGTCGCTTCCACCGTACCCAACCCTTCGAGCTCCATCACCACGGTATCGCCGGCGTTGAGCCACACCGTCTTGACCAGGCTCCCCGTCAGCACGATCTGCCCCGCATGCAAACCCCTGCCCTCGGCGGCCAGATGATTGGCGAGCCACGCCAGCGCGTTGTGGGGATGACCGAGCACGTCGGCGCCGGTGCCGCGTCCGGCCTCCTTGCCGTTGACGACGGCCCGGCCGGCGATATGCAACAGATCCGGCGCCATGGTCCGCGCCACCGCCTTGCCGAGCACGCAGCCGGCGGCGAAGAAATCATCGGCCACCAATGTCGGCGCACCCAGGGTTTCCCACTTGACGTAGCGGTCGTCGACGATCTCGATTGCCGGATGATAGGCCTCGATCGCTTCCGCGACCCATTCGGCGGTGAATGGTGCTTCGGACGGCGCCAGATCGCGCGCCAGCTTGACGGCAATCTCGCACTCGACGCCGACGTGGACGTAGTCGGAAGTCGCAAGCCGCGCGCCGCTTTCGTGCACGCCGTTTTCGAACACGCCGCCGCCGCAGGGGTGCGGGATGTCGAGATATTGCTGCATCACCGCGCTGGTGCAGCCGATCTTGTAGCCGACCAGGCTGCCGGTTTGCGGCAGCAGCAGATCATGCAGCGCGCGCTGGACGAGGTACCCATCGGCCTCGTCCTGCGGCACGATGTCGGCCGCCAGAGAAGCCAGCGGCGCGCGGTTGCGGCGCGCCTTGGCGATGACTTTCGCGGCCGCGAGAATTTTGTCCATCGGCGCCGCCTCCCAACCGTTATTTTGAGCGGCAGTTCAGCACCATGGCCGGCGCTTTACAAGCGCGTCACGCCGACGCTGTCACCGAGCCTTTACCAGGCCGAGCCGCATCAGGCTTTCGGCCGTCGAGAGCACGATCTCCTCATTGTCGCGTGGCGTCCAGCCCAGCGTGGCCCTTGCCTTCGCACCGGACAGACGCCTGATCTGGCCGAGCTGCGGCGCAACCGCCCGCAGCAGGGGGACGCGCGTGGCCGCCAGCCGGACCAGCCAGTTCGGCGCCTCGAACCGCGGCAGGCGCGGCGTCGATGCGCCAAGCTTGCGCCGCAGCAGGTTAGCAATGTCGAGGATCGACAGCGTCTCGCCCGCGACCGCGATGAACCGCTCGCCCTTCGCAGCCGGGCTCATCATCGCCCGCAGATGCAGGTCGGCGACGTCGCGCACGTCGACCAGCGCAAAGTAGATTTTTGGCGCAGCCGGCACGGCGCCGTCAAGCAACGTCTTGATGATCTGGATCGAGCCGGAAAAATCCGGCCCGAGCACGGGGCCGAAAATGGCGACGGGATTGATGACGGACAATTCGAGGCCGCCGCCTTCCCTGGCGATGAAATCCCAGGCCGCGCGCTCGGCCAGCGTCTTGGATTTGACGTAAGGCTGGACGTCGCTGCCATCGAGATTAGTCCAGTCTGTCTCGTTGAACGGCAGCGATTGCGCAGCGTGCCCGTAGGCGACCGCCGCCGTCGACGAGGTAACAACGACGCGCTTCACCTTCGCATCGCGCGCAGCACGCAAGACGCGCAGCGTGCCGTCGCGTGCGGGAACGATGAGTTCATTTTCGTCGTTCGGGAGGCTGGAGAGCAGTGGCGAGGCGACATGCAGCACATAATCGCACCCCGTCACGGCCTCTTTCCAGCCGGCGTCATGGACGAGATCGGCGGTGAAGAACGAGAGACGCTCGGTCGCTGCAGCGCCGCCCTCGCGCAGCATCGCCAGCACGTCTTGGCTGCGGTCGGCGTGGCGCACGGTCGTCCGCACCTCGTGACCCGCGGCGAGCAGTTGCAGGATGGTGTGCACGCCGACGAAGCCGGAACCGCCGGTGACCAGAACGATGCTCATCGTGTTGCCTTTCGCGCCTCGGTCGCCTCATGGAAATCGCATTTCGGTTGCCTTCGCTTCAGCGACAGCTGCAGGTCTTGCGAAGACATCCCGGCCGGACGGCTCCTGCATCTTGCGCCACTGCGCCGGAGTGACGCCCATGTAACCCTTGAAGGCGCGCTGGAACGCCGCTTCGGATTGGTACCCGACCGCCTCCGCCACGGCGCCGGTGGAAAGGGACGATCTCTTCAGTTCGTTCGCAGCGAGCGTCATCCGGATGTCAGTCAGGAGATCGTTGGCCGATCTTCCGAGCTTCTCCTGAAACTGGCGGGCGAGCGTAGCCCGCGACATGTTGCAGAGCCGCGCAAGATCGGGCAGCGACCACGCCCGCGCAGGCTCGTTGAAGAGGGCGGCCACTGCTGGCGCCAGCCGGAGATGACCCGCCAGCGCAAGGAGACCACGCGGCGCGGCATCCGTCTCGCTGGCGAGCCGCAGCACAAGCGCGAACATCGCCGTCGACAGCGCGTTCAACATCGCCTGGCCGCCCAAATGATCGTCGGCGGTCTCGCTCCGCATCAGGGAGACGAGGCCCGCGAGCCGTGCGCCAATCTCGTTCTGCCCGACGTCGAGCGCCGGCATGC
The DNA here is from genome assembly GCA_963774775.1 of uncultured Alphaproteobacteria bacterium. Lineage (GTDB taxonomy): Bacteria > Pseudomonadota > Alphaproteobacteria > Rhizobiales > Xanthobacteraceae > Bradyrhizobium. The sequence continues at coordinate 167,013 of CAVZGZ010000005.1, read as the reverse complement.
ACGACGAGGCGCGGCGGCAGATAACCGCGCAGCAAGCGGTCGTGCGGGGGCGCGATGGCAAAATGTCCGCACAAGAGATCGAGCCGTTCGTCCGAGCCGAGATTTTCGCTGATCGTGAAATTGAGGGACGCACGGTTGCGGGCCCGCAGGGGCGCGCGCCCGCTGCCGTCGTGCATGACGTGACGGGGATTGCCGGGAAGCAGAAGGACGTCGCCGGCCTTCAGCTGCAGTCGGTCTGCCTCCCGCCGGATCCTCCAGCGTCGCGGAGCCGGCGAGTACGGCGTGGTACGGGATTTCGTTCGCCTCGCCGGGTCCCTGATCGATGCGCCATGGCGCGCCATACGAGCAGCGCAGGTCGAGCCGCCCACGCACCGGCATCATCTCGAACAGCTGGCTGAGCCAATCCATGGCGACCTCCTGAAGCGCATCCGATATGAGACGATAGAGCATATAATAGAGATTTATCGGCATTCAAAGGTCTCAAGCCATGGATCATACTGTCACTCCGCAATCGTTCACCAACCCAACGAAGGAGTGCCACCATGTCCCGTCTTTCCGTCCCCAACCTCGAATCCGACACCAGCGCATCAGGCCAGATCTATGCCCAGATCAAGAAGTCGATCGGCAGCGTGCCGAAAACCTTCGCGGCCATTGCCGCCCACGGCCCCGCTGCGCTCAAGGCGGTGCTCGCCGCGGACGCGGTGCTCGCTGCGGGTACGCTGACCAAGAGCGATCAGGAGATCATCAAGCTCGTCATCAGCGGCATCGCCGGTTGTGACTACTGCGTAGCCGCGCACAATTATCTCGCCCGGCTCGCCGGTGTGAAGCCGGACGCGCTCAAGCAGATCCGCGAGGGCGAGCCGACCGGCCAGGCCAAGCGCGATGCGCTGGTCGGGTTCGTCCGCAAGCTGGCGCAGTCCAGCGGCACCATCAGCGACGAGAATTTCGCCGCGATCAAGGCCGCCGGCTACAGCGACGCGCAGCTGGTGGAGATCAGCCTGGCCTTCGCGACCACGGTCTTCACCAACGTCTTCAACCGCATCAACGACACCGAGATCGACTTTCCCGCAGTCGCGTGAAGCGACCGGCGAGTCACATCTTCAATCAAAGGATCACGACCATGACTACGCTTTCCAACACCACTCAAAATGCCCTTGTCCGCGCGCTGCACAGGTCTGGCCTCCTTGCAGAGGATCTCGACTACCACGTCGTCCGGGCCTCGATGGTGATCATGTTCCTCTTCTTCGGCTATCAGAAGTGGTTTCCGTACGAGTTCGAAAGATTGGTCCCCTTCATCAGCAACGGACCGCTGATCTGGTGGCTGTATCCGGTGTTCGGCCACGCCGGCGCAAGCTACTTCCTCGGCGCCTCCGAGTGGACGATCGGGTCTCTGCTGCTCGCGGGCTTCTGGGACAAGCGGCTCGGCGTGCTTGGCGCCCTCGGCTCGACCGGCACCTTCATCGCAACCGTCACGATCATTCCGTTCATGCCGGAAGGCTGGGACGTCGCCGCCGGAGGCTTCCCGGCGATGACAGGCAACGTTCCCTTCCTGATGAAGGACGTCGTTCTGCTCGCCGTCTCGCTCTACCTCCTCAGGCAGGATGTCGCCCGCCTGACGCAGCAATGACGCACGGATCCCGCAAAAAGCAATCGCCGGCGAGTGGCTCGCCGGCGATTGCGCATTCGGTGATGCCGACTCACTCGTGGACCGTAATTCAAATCGGTCGTGGTCTGTCGGCGCGCTCGGCAAAATAAAATGACCGCACGCGGCGGCCACATTCTACTCGTCGCGATAGACCTTCTCGCGTTTCTCGTGACGCTCCTGGGCTTCCACCGAGAGCGTCGCGATCGGGCGGGCTTCGAGGCGCTTGAGCGAGATCGGCTCGCCGGTCTCCTCGCAATAGCCGTAGGTGTTGTCCTCGATGCGCTGCAGCGCCGCGTCGATCTTGGAGATCAGCTTGCGCTGGCGGTCGCGGGCGCGCAGCTCGATCGCGCGGTCGGTTTCCGACGAGGCGCGGTCGGCGAGATCAGGGTGGTTGACGTTCTCCTCCTGGAGCGTCTGCAGCGTGATCTTCGATTCGCGGAGAATCTCGTCCTTCCAGGCCAACAGCTTGGCGCGGAAATAATCGCGCTGGCGGTCGTTCATGAAAGGCTCTTTTTCAGAAGGCCGGTAGTTCTTCAGCTTTTCCAAAGGCAGTCCATGTCCCTGTCAGGCGGAAGAAATTTGTCCCTCCGCGCTGGGGCTTATATAGCCATGACATGTGACAGACAATACGAACGGAGCCGGAAAGGTGGGCCGCCCCCAACGCCTTGCACAGGCAAAGCTATCGAGGCCTGGGAGCGGCCTGATCAGCTAGTAGCCGACCGTAAAACGCCTGCGGATATGGGCCGGACGCTCGATTTCGTCGGCGAGTGCAACTGCGAAGTCCTCGAAGGAAATCCAGCTTTTCCCGTCAGCGGCAGTCAGAAGCTGGTCGGTCCCGAGCCGGAACTTGCCCGTCCGCTCGCCGTCGACGAACAAGGCCGAGGGGGACAGGAAGGTCCAGTTCAGTTCCTTTTCCGCCCCAAGCAGGTCGAGGAACGCCCCGCCCTGCTCGGCCTCGGCCCTGTACTCGGCCGGAAAATCGGGAACGGTGACCAGCCGGACGCCAGGGGCCACTTCGAGGCTGCCGGCGCCGCCGACCACGAGATAGCGGCCGACCTTCGAGGCCTTGGCGGCGCCGATCAGTTTCGCCGCGTCACTGGCGAGGAAGTGGACGGAACTGATGGCAACATCGTGCCCGGCCCAAAGCGCGGCAAGCCCGGCCTGGTCCAGCACGTCGCCCTTGGTGGGCGTGACGTTCGGCTGGACGGCGATCTTCTCGGGATTGCGGGCGATGGCGGTGACAGTGTGGCCGCGGCGGGCGAGTTCCGTGGTGATGCGCGAGCCGGCCCTGCCGGACGCGCCGGCGACGGCGATTTTCATGATGATCTCCATTTGGTAGTATCCAATGGTGACTAGATAGCTGATAGAATGTAAGTGTGAAGAGAGCACTTTCAGCTCACCAGATTACGCCGGAGTAACCGCCGTGAAAGCCAACATCGCCGTGAAAGCCAACATCAAAGTCGGCAATGCCTATTCGGCCGATTGCCCGACGCGCCAGATTCTCGACCGCGTCGGCGACAAATGGGCGGTGCTGATCCTGCTCTTGGTGCGCGACGAGCCGATGCGCTTCAACCAGCTGCGCCGGGCCATCGAGGGTATTTCGCAAAAGATGCTCTCGCAGGTGCTCAAGAGCCTGGAGCGCGACGGGCTGATCCGCCGCCGCGCGATCGCGACCGTGCCGGTGACCGTGGAATATTCGATCACACCGCTCGGGCTGACGCTCGCTTCAGCCGTCGATCCCTTGCGCGACTGGGCCGAGCACAATCTGAAGGAGGTGCTGGCGGCGCAGCGCCGTTATGACGCTGAGCGCAAGCCGCTGGCGGCGTGAGGTTGCGAATTGGCGGAGCAGCTAGACTTGACCGGCCTTGGCGAGTTCGACTTCGACGCGAAGTTCGATTTCCGACAGCACGGCATCGAGGCCGGGATCGCCGGAGGAGGATTTCAGGTTGGCCGCGGCGTCGCGCAGCCGGTTCACCGTGGACGCGTCGAGATTACCCGAGAGCAATCCGAGCTTGAGGTCGTCGAGCACGTCGAGCGCGCCCTTGCCGCGTGCGACCGACCGCCTGCGGCGCTCGGTCGGATCTTCGACGCCCTGCAGCGCCATCAGCGCATCGAGGCTGGCAGCAGCCCGCGGCGCGGTCGCCGAGCGGACTTCCTCCGGAACGGCTGATGCGTCCGGCAGCGAAAAGCCGGTCGAGCTGGTGCGCCGCGTGTTGCTCGCAGGCGATCCAAGCGTCGTGCCGTTCGGTCCGTAGATGCGCATCGTCATGATCCCGCAGGCTGGAATTCCCGTGAGCATCGCCTTGCTATGGTTAACGGGACGTAAACAGCCCGGCAAAATCTGCCGACAGGCGGCAGTTTCGCGCAGGCTGGACAATCGGACCCAAACGGGTCTGCGAGAATTTCCATAAATATATCAATACATTGCCCTCGCGGCACGGCGTGGCACTGATCTCGCATAGTTAATGGCGGATCCCCGTCATGGGAGTGTCGGTGATCCCTGGAAGACCTCGAGGGGAGCACAGGATGCCCGGCATCCGTTCGGCAACACTATTTGGGATGGCCTGCGCCGCGCTGCTGTCGTTGGCGTTATCGGCCATGCCCGCAAGCGCGACGTCGCGGATCAAGGACCTCGCCAATATCGAGGGCGTGCGGCAGAACCAGCTGATCGGCTACGGCCTCGTTGTCGGCCTCAACGGCACCGGCGATACGCTCAACAACATCCCCTTCACCAAGCAATCGCTGCAGGCGATGCTCGAGCGCATGGGCGTCAACATCCGCGGCGCCACCATCCGCACCGGCAACGTCGCCGCCGTCATGGTAACAGGCAATCTGCCGCCGTTCGGCACCCAGGGCACGCGGATGGACGTCACGGTCTCCGCGCTCGGCGACGCCAAGGATTTGCGGGGCGGCACCCTGCTCGTCACGCCGTTGCTCGGCGCCGACGGCAACGTCTATTCGGTGGCGCAGGGTTCGGTCGCGATCTCCGGCTTCCAGGCCGAAGGCGAAGCCGCCAAAATCGTGCGCGGAGTGCCGACGGTCGGCCGCATCGCCAACGGTGCGATCATCGAGCGCGAAATCGAATTCGCGCTCAATCGCCTGCCCAATGTGCGGCTGGCGCTGCGCAACGCCGATTTCACCACCGCCAAGCGCATCGCGGCCGCGGTCAACGACTACCTCGGCGTCAAGACCGCCGAACCGATCGATCCGTCCACCGTGCAGCTCACCATCCCGGCGGAGTTCAAGGGCAACGTCGTCGCCTTCCTGACCGAGATCGAGCAACTGCAGGTCGAACCGGATCTCGCTGCCAAGATCATCATCGACGAACGCTCCGGCATCATCGTGATGGGCCGCGACGTCCGTGTCGCGACGGTTGCGGTCGCGCAAGGCAATCTCACCGTGACGATTTCCGAGAGCCCGCAGGTCAGCCAGCCCAATCCGCAGTCGCGCGGACGAACCGTGGTGACGCCGCGCAGCAGCGTCTCCGTCACCGAGGACGGCAAGAAATTCGCGGTCGTGAAAGACGGCGTCTCGCTGCAGCAGCTCGTCGACGGCCTCAACGGCCTCGGTATCGGCCCGCGCGACCTGATCGGCATCCTGCAGGCGATCAAGGCCGCCGGCGCGATCCAGGCCGACATCGAGGTGATGTGATGCAGGATATCGCAACCTCCAGCCTGATCAGCAACACTGCGACGGGCAGCATGCCGAAGAAGGCTATGATGCCGCTGTTCAACGGGCGTCCCGATCCGGAGCTCACCAAGGCCCTGACCAAGGTGTCGCCGCAGGCCCAGGCCAAGGCCAAGGCGACCGCGACCGACTTCGAGGCGATGTTCCTGAACTCGATGTTTTCGCAGATGACCAGCGGCATCAAGGGCGAAGGCCCGTTCGGCGACACCCCGGGCACCGGCGTGTGGCGCTCGATGCTGACCGAACAATACTCGAAGTCGTTCGCACAGGCCGGCGGCGTCGGGATTTCCAACGACGTGTTCCGCACGCTGATCATGCAGCAGGCCAACCATGCCGGATAATTCGTAAAGGGAGAAGCGCGAGATGAACCAGCGTCCTCAGCAACGGCCCGCGGCAGTTCCAGCGCCCGCGGCGAGACCGGCCGCTTCGACACCGCTCGATATCCGCAAGCTCTCGGAAGAGCTGATGGAGGTGATGAGCGCGCTGCTCGGCATCATCGAGCGCGAGACCGAATTGGTTCGCGCCGGCAAGATCGCCGAGGCGATGCGCCTGGAAAAGCAGAAGTCGGAAATGTCGCGCCGCTATATGATCGCGGTCGAAGGTCTCAGGGCTGCCCAGAAAATCCCGTCACAGGTGGCGCCTGAATTGTTGGCGACCCTGCGTCGCAATCACGACACCTTCCGTGCCATGCTGCAGATCAATCTCACCGTGCTCGCCACCGCGCATGCGGTGTCGGAGGGCATCGTGCGCGGCGTCAACGCCGAGATTCAGCGCAAGAACATCCCCAACACCTATACGGCGGCCGGACGTCGCGCCGCGCCGGGGCCACGGAACATCACGCCGCTCGCGGTCAGCCGCACGCTCTGAGCCAGCCGCGATTACCTAAAATTTTCACTGAATTCTCGCGCGCGCGTCAGGCCGAGATTCAGCGCGTTCTCTAACAGCCTATTGAGAGGTGCCACCGTATAGTTGCGGTTCGAGAGGGGTTGGGATTTGACTCTAGCGAAGCTAGTGCCGGTGCACTAGGAGGCTGCCATGAGTACAGATTTCAGCATCAAGCCGGTGGGGGCACCGGTTGCAGCGCCGATCGCTCATCCCGTGAGCGAGGCGGCCCAGAACTCGGTCGCGACTGATCTGCCGGTGAACCAGAGCGTCACCGCAGCAGACGCAAGCGTGCGCGTCACGATTGATCCGAACACGCTCAACGCTTCCCGGTCGGACCAGGCGTTCTTCGATCGCGACGCCGCCTCGATCGTCTACCAGGTCGTCGATAACCGGACGAGCCAGGTTGTAGACCAGTTTCCCGATCAGGCAGTGCTGCGCCGCCGCGCGTATTTTCACGCGCTCGACCTCGCCAAGGAAGCGCCGACGCGTCTTGGCGCGACCGACCGCAGCGCTTGAATCGCGCAAACGCCCGCAATCAGCTGGACTGCGTCGCGTAGGCCTTATCCAGGTAGGTCGACCCGGTTGCGGGATCGGTGACGACATTCGCGATCAGCGCTTGTCCGGTTTTGTTGGTCAGCGCGAACTTGGTATCCCCGACCCGGAACGACCGGTCCTTGATCAGCACGTCCTGGTATTTGCTGGTCGTGCCGCTCTGATAGTGAACCTTGGCGCGAAAGCCCGTCACGTTCGAGACCTTGATCGTGAACGTCTTGTTGTTGGCGTATTTTCCGGTCCAGCTACCCTGGTAGAGCTTGGGATCGACTGCGACATAAGCGGTCTTTGACGGAACGGCGAGTCCGACGGACTTGTAGTTGGCCGACAGGATGCTCATTACGTCGCCCATGGGACCGCTCCGTTGACCGCAAAGGAATCAGACGCGGCCCGAGAGGCCCGCGGCGATGTTGCAATTGATTTCGATCAGCGACTTCAGTTTCGCCGGATCCGGGTTCATCTGCATATCGACGGTCTGTTTCATGACGAATACGCCGATGTTGGCGATGTTCTGACGGACTTCGAGCGGCTGCGGATTGTCATTTGTTTCCGCCGCGCTCAAAAAAATCGACCACAGACGGCGATTGAACAGCAGCGCGTTATGCATGGCTCGGTCGGGACCCGCCCAGTTGGTCTGGACTTCCTGCAATTTTTGTGCGGCCTTCAGGAGCGCCTGCGCTTCGACTTCACGGGGGGACGCCGTCGTGACTGACGTGCGTGCGTAGGCCTGGGCAGCATTTGACATTCACTAACCTCGGTGAGAGCGGTCCGCTGGACCGTGAGTACAAAAAAATGCTCAATTTTCTTACAGGCGGCGCCTTTAAATATGGTTATCGGCAGTTACCAATTGCGTTGGAATTCCGGCAAAACCGATACTGCAGCGTGCTATCGCACGCCGCTATTGGGGCCTGATTTGCTAGCGTCGACTCGACGGCTTCGTTGAACCCGAGCTTCAACACTTCGCCGCATATTAACACCATTGAAGGATGCATCCTGCGCGCCGGTCGTGATCCAGGTTCTGCGGTGCCGTTGATCCTGCCGATCGAGTCAAAAAGTTGATTCGTTCGAAGTGGCAATGGTCAGCGTGCCGTCCTGCGCCGATGCCACCCGAAGGTGTGACACTATGTTGGCATCGGTGCGGATCACCATCCCAATCGTATTTGATCGGGGTGACGTCCCATCTTAGTAACCAAGCCTCCGATGGAAAATTAATCCATCCAACCCCACCGCGAACGAGCCAAACAGCATGAAATTGCTGCCATGCAGACAATTTGCGCAGAACTACGACTGATATCGCGCATATTCGGCGTGGGGCGAAAACCGGCGGATGGCGGCGTTTACGAAGGATTAACCATGATCGGAAAGGATTGCAGCCGCATCGGCCGCCGCCAGTCGTAAGCTGATCCGAACCAGAGCCGACGTCATCCGCTTCGCCGCAGTGACGTCTTGCACGAGCGCGGCAAAGGAGAACGGGAATGGCTTTGAAGGTCGAACTGAAGCCGCACGAACGCATCATCATCGGTTCCTGCGTGATCACCAATACCGAGCAGCGCGCCCGCCTGCTGATCGATGGCGACAAGATTCCGATCCTGCGCGAGAAAGACATCCAGACGCCGGAGACCGCCGACACACCGGCCAAGCTGGTCTATCTCGCAGTGCAGCTGATGTATCTGTCGCCGGATCCGATGGCACATCACCCGACCTATTTCAGCCTGGTACGCGACATCCTTGCCACGATGCCGAGCGCCTGGCCCTTCATCGAAGGGATCAACAACCACATCTTGAACGGCGATCTCTACCATGCCCTGAAGGAGGCAAAGAAGCTGATTGGCCACGAAGAGCAACTGCTCGAAAGCGCGCGGGCCCGCATCGCGGCCGACCGCCAATCAGCGTAACGCAACGGTGGAGTTGTTCGGCACAATCGAAGCGTGAACGACGCAGTTCGCCATTCCGCTACGAGATTCGCCTACATTGCCAGCGGCGGAGATCGCTCGAGTTGCGGCACCGGGCGATCCTCGGAAGCTGACCGCCGCGCCCCAAACTCAAGTACCGACGAGATCAGCGCGTCGATGTCGCATGTGCTGGTGCGGTGATTGACGATAGCCGCACGTATTGCGAGTTCACCATCCAAAAGCGTTGTCGAGGGAGCTGCTATCCCGGATTCCTGGATGTCCATGACGACATTGCCATTGACCCTGTTCGAAGTCCTCGGCACGATAACGGAAGCAAACGACATTGAGTTGCACCGGTGCGAGTAGTTCCAGCCTCGGCTCGGCCAGGACGCGGGCCTCCAGATATCCAGCCAGCGCGCAGGTGTGCGTAACGATGGATCCCAGCCTCTCCGTGCCATAGGTTTTCAGCGTGAACCAGGTCTTGAGCGCCCTGAAGCCCCGCGACAGATCCGGGCCGAGGTCACACGGCCAGGGTGAGCCCGCCGCAAGCCCCCGCGTCTCCCGGCGCAAATAGGCCGCCGGCGAAGCAAATGTGTCGCGATGCCGCTGGCCGTCGCGGACGATCAGAAAGCCGGCGTCATAGGGCACCTGCCCCCATTTGTGGAAATCGAGCGCTATCGAGTCCGCGCTTTCGATTCCGGCGAGCCGCGGCGCAAGTACCGGCGAAAGCACCCCGAGCGCGCCAAAGGCGCCGTCGACGTGAAACCAAAGCTTTTCTTCGCGGCACAGCGTGCCCAGCGCCACAAGATCATCGATGGCGCCGATATCTACCGTTCCAGCCGAGCCGACGACGAGGAAGGGATTGAGGCCGGCCTCACGATCCAACGCAATCCGGCGGCGCAACGCGGCGACATCGATGCGGTGGAATTGATCGACCTCGATGCATCGCAAGGCATCGCTGCCGAAACCGGCGATATCCATCGCCTTGGAGATGCAGCCATGCGCCGCCCTTGAGGTGTAGGCCGTCAGCGAAGCGCTTTCGATGCCGCGCTGGCGGACGGATTGTCCAAGTGCGGTCGTTCGCGCCACCAGCACCGCCATCAGATTTGCCATCGATGTGCCGGTGACGAAGATGCCACTCGCCTCGCTCGGAAAACCGAACATCTGACGCGTCCATTCCACGACCTGGCGTTCCACCTCGATCGGAATGTGATCGCGACCGCCGAGATTGGCGTTCAGTCCCGCAGCCAGCATCTCCGCCAGCATGCCGACGGCCGTCCCCCCGCCATGCACCCACCCCATGAACCCCGGATGAACGTTGCCTGTTGCGTAGGGGACGATGAAATCGGTGAACTCGCGATAGACATCGCCGAGATCGGAAGCCTGGCGCGGAAGTTCGGCGCGAAACCGCGCGCGAACGTCATCCGGTATCGGTTGCCAGACCGGGCGATCACGGATGTTGGCGACGTAGTCGATCATGTCATCGAGCATGCGATGACCCTGGGCGCGAAGCTCGTCCCAGTTTTGCGGGTCGAGCGTTCGGCTCGATTCGGATTGCAGCAACGCTTCGCGCATCATTGGTTACGCCGCCTTCTCGCGATCCGGCCGGGCGCGGCAATACAACATTGCGGCGAACGCTTCGAAGATCTTGCGCATCTGCGGGGGCTTGTAGGGAAACAGATCCGGCGAATCCATGTTGTGCACGACGGCGGTATTATCCGCCTCGAATATCAGCAACTCTCCGCGCTTGTTTTCCGCACAGTCGATCGTGAAATAGTCGAGCCCGACCCGATCTGCCATTGCGGCCAGCGCATCATGATGGCGAACGGCAAAAGCGGTGTCGAAGTCGCGCATGAAGCTCTCTTCTTCGAGCCGCTTGCTTGCGCTGAAAGCCATGTTCGCGTTCAGGTACCAGATATCCCACCGGTCTGCGATCGCCATGTGACAGGCGTACGGGCGGCCATCGATGACGACGACACGATATTTGCGAAACAGACCGTCATCATTGGCGTAGTCGACAAAGCGCGAGACGAAGAACTCCTGCTCGGTCCTCTCTGCAAGATATGAAATTATTGCAGCGGGACCGTCTATCTTGGCCAGCCCGACGCCGGCATGCGAGCCACGCGGCCGGATGATAAATGGAAACCGCAGTTCTGCTGCGCTATCGGCCAGCAGAAGACCCGACGTTGACGCATCCGACAATTGCGCGCGCGTCACGGATTCGGTTGCGGGAATATCGAGGCCCTCTATCCCGCGAAGCAGATGATGCAACTTGTCACGGTCCAGATTGGCAACGAGACGCGGTGGATTGAGCATCGGCCGCGGCCAGCTGGCCTCCGCTTGATCGATGATGCGCAGTGCATCGCGGCACTCCTCCGAGTCTGAGGCGATGACGATCGCAACATCATGATCGGGCAGCGGCACCGGCAAACCTACACCGGCGACGACATAGAGCGTCAGCAACTCGATCGCCGAGTCTTCGAGCAGAAACTCGATTGGCGTGTTGCCGCCCATGTCGATCGAGGCCGCAAGGGCGAGGAGGCGCAGCTTCGGTTTTTCGGCCGCGCATGGCGACCGGAACAACTGCTGGAACGAGAGCACTTCTGCCTGGATCGCGAGTCCGGTCGGTTTGTCTCCGAGCAGTTGCGCAATCAGCGACAGGTCGAGCCCCTCACCTGCCTCGGCCGTTCCGGCAACGACCTTCGAAAACAGTTCGTCCCGCAGTGGGCGAAGATCGGTCCCGTTGAATGCCATCGTCGTCAGCCTGGCAAATCCGATCCGGTCCGCGCAGGGAAGTGTGTCGGTCGGGATCGGCTGGTCGGGATCAGGCTGCACGTCGTAACTCCATAGTCGACGCCATTCGCGGCGCCTGTTGAGCAGGGCTAAGCGTGTCCCGCGTGCAGACGGAGCCTGCGGATCGACATCGACATCGCTTACGCGGCGTTCGATGCGGCTGCAGCCGTTCCAAATTGCGAGGAGATATCGCCGTGAAACACGGACGGACCGACGTGATCGAGACGGCTACCAAGGTCAGCCCAGATTTCGCCGCCGATATCCGTCCAGCGTTTGCAGAACGCAAAATCCTCGCTGAGGTAGGTCCCGGTCTTCGAATTGATCATGCACTCGAACAGTGCGAAGCGGTTGGGACTTCCGGCGAGGGAATCGGCGGAATGTTCACGGAAGAACTGCAGGGATGCATAGGCCGGATGTTCGCACATTCTTTCCAGAACGTGCCGCCTGATCATCAGGAAGCCGGTTCCGGCGTAGCGCACGCGCGTAAAGCCGTTGACGACCGCGACCTGATCCGGATCGTCGAGTTCGAGTACGTAGTCCAGCGCGGCCGACGGCGCTTTCGACGGATTGGACTGCAGCGCCCGCTTTGCCTTATCCCAGTTGACCCGCTTGATGGGATAGATGCCGGCTACCACGTCCGCGCCGGATTCGATCAACCGAAATACCTGCTCGGGCGCAAAGCCGATATCCGCATCCACGAACAGGAAATGGGTTGCGGCGGGATCGTCGAGAAACATCGTCACCAGGTTGGCACGCGCCCGCGTGATCAGCGCGTCGCCATCCCGCATCAGGACCTTGAGGTCCATGTTGGACTTGGCGCGTACCGCCCGCTGCAGCTGAAAGATCGAACTGGCGTAGATGCTTGAGACCTGCCCCCCGAAGCAGGGGGTGGCAACTACAAGGTGAATTTGGTCGGTCATCGGTAGCTCCGAAGCGGCGGTCTCGGCCCGCAATTCTCACCAAAACGTAAAGATACGTGGTTAACCAAACCCTAACGCGCCTATCCGACCGGCAGGAATTTCGTCAGCGAGAGCTGAGAAAGTATCGAGGTGGTCTGGTACGACGCCTGTAGCGCGTTCTGCAGCGCCAGGACCTGGCTCGCCACCTGGTCGGTCGACACCGACTCGGCCTGGTCCACGATGTTCTGCAGCATCGCCGTGGACTGGGTCTGCCGCGTCGAGACATCCTTAATGGTGGTCTGCGTGACCGCCATGTCCGTCTGAATGTCCTGGATCGTCTGCTGTCCAGACTGTGGCAGCAGGTTCTGCGCGGTCCTCGACGTGAGCGCCGCGACCTGGGCGGCGGAATTGGCGCCAGTCGGCGAGACGGTTACCGCTGCGAACACCGCAGTGTTCTGCACTAGCCGGCGGATTGCCTGCTCGTTGGCTTGAGCGCCGTATTGAACCGTCACAGAATTGTCAACGCGCGCGGTAGCGGTCGAGCGGGCGGAACCCGGCCCGGAATTGCCGGTGTACCATTTGACGGTGTTGGCCGAGCCGTTCACCAGCGCCGTCGCGGACCCCAGCGGGGTGCCGCTGACACGCAGCGGCGGTATCGGTGCGGTAACGGTGGCGCCAAAACCGAGCGCGCCCAGCGCTGCAGAGTTCGAGCTCGTGATGTTGAGGCTCGCCGCATCGTCGGTGTGAATCGAAATCACGCCGCCGCTGATGGTCGACGGCGTCGAGGTGCCGGTAATCGAATCGATCTTGCTCAGCAGTGTCTGGATGCTGTCGGTCACGTTAAGCTGATTGCCTGTCGCGCCGGAGGCGACGAACGTGATCGGCGTACCGTTGACCGTGATGGTGTTACCGGCCGCGAAATTGGTAGCCAGCGAGTCCGTGCCCGCACCGCCCGACAACGAAGTGGCCCCGGTGATCGGAGCCGCCAGCTTGTTGTTGGCCACGCTTCCGGTGGCGGTACCGTCGGTGTTGAAGAAATTGTCGCCAGCGGCAATCGCGGATGCAGCTACCAGCGAAGTGTTGGCAAGCGTGCCGATCGCGGTGTTGAGCGCGGCGTTTAGGTTGGTGGCCGTAGCCGTCGAATTCGCGCCGATGGCAAAGCTCCCCGCCGGCGGCGGCGTCGTGCTGGAGGCGGTCAGTTTGATCTGTTCAGTGCTGCCGTCCGGCAGCTCGAACTGGAAGCTCACGGCGTCGCCGTTACTCGGATTGGTGGCGCCGAGGTCCACCGAAATCGCGGCCGGCGACCCGCTCGGACCGGTAACGGTCGCACCTGTCAATGTCGAGGAAACCGCGCTCAGCTTCAGGCCGAACGGCGATCCGGCGACATCCTCCGCAACCTTCACCGACGTCGCGCTCGGCTGGGTGAGCACCAGGCGTCCCATGCCGTTGGTGCCGAGATCGGCCTGATTGCGTTCCGCGATCACTGTCTTGAGCCCGGCCTGCGTCGTGGTTCCGTTCATGATGAGATCTGCGGTGGCAACCGACGGGGTGTTCACGGCGGTACCGGAGAACAAATAGCGGTCGCCGGCCTGCGTATTCAGGATGCCAAGCATCGACGAGAACTGGGCCACCGCGGTCGTCTGCGAAATGGTCTGCCCGGCGCTGTTGAGCGTCTGCGACGAACTGTTGGCAGCGTTCTGGACGTTTGTCTGGATCGTCGACAGCGACTGCAATGCCGTGTTGGCGATGTTGATATTGGTGGTGATATTGCTGATCGTGTCGGTGTAGGCGGCAATGTTGGACATCTGCGACCGTGCGGCGATCGCAAGGCCTTCGTTGGTCCCCATCCCGGCATAGTTCTGCGATAGCTTGCCGGTCGAAAGCTGTGTCGACAGGTCGGTAAGCTCTTTGTTGATGTTGCGTACCGACTGACCAAGGACCGAGGAGCCGTAATTAATGCTGCTGATCGACATGTTTCAACGCCTTACGCTTGGGCCTGGAGCAAGGTGGTCATCATGCTTTGAACCGCCGACATGATGTGGGCATTGGCGGCATAGGCGTTCTGCAGCTGGATGAGATTCGACATCTCGGTGTCGACATTCACGCTGGAGGTGGAATTGAATTTCTGCTGCAACGTGCTGACGACGACGCTCTGGCCCTGCTGCACTTGCGTGGCCTGCGTCGAAGCATTGGCTTGCAGACTCACGAACTGCTGCAGATAGCTCGAGACGGTACCGTTGAAGGGCTGGCTGGCCGACCCAAGCCCCGTCTGCGGCGAATAGGAGAACTTCGCCGTCGTCAGCTGCGAATACAGGAAATCCGAGCGCGTGGTATCGCCGGAAGGCGTCACCGGCGACGTGCTGTAGACCGACATGCGGGACGGATCCGTCACCAGTGCGGCATTGACCGAGATGCGGCCGGCAAGGCCCGTCATCTGCGACCCCAGGGAGGTTATCGCGCCCGTATAGGTCGCGCCGCTGTCGGTAAACAGCGGCAATTGGGGACTGCCTGACGTCAGCGAAGAAATCGTGGTCGTCACCGAGGCGGCGTTGACGGTTGCCGATGCCGTCCCGTCGTCGGTGACACGCAGGGTCGATCCGCTCGGGTTGGAGAATTGCAGATGGCTGCTGCCTAGCGCCGCATTGAGCTGCGAGACGACCGAGGCCATGCCGCCGGAGAAATTGACGCCTATCCTCTGCGGATTGGCGTTGGGCGCGTTCTGCAAAGGCAGCGCGGCGGGATCTGTCACGTTGACGATCGTGACCTGGTGCTGCGTGTTGGTCGCACTGTCGGTATAGGTCAGGTTCACCGTGTTGCCCGGCGCCACGTTCGAAGCGTTGAGGTCGAAGCCGGACGGCGGCCCGGCCACGGCGGTACCCGCTGTGGTCTTGTCGGACAGCGCGCTCGCCATCGTCGCGGCCAGCTGATCCACCTGGGTCTGAGCCTGCACAAGGGTCTGGTCGCGCAGCTTGAGGTCGGCGCCAATCTGGCCCGAGCTGATCACACTGTTGGCGACCATGTCGACGCTGGCGCCGTTCGGCAGCTTGATGCTCAAGGCTCCGACGCCGGACTTCGTCGGATCGCTGTTGTAGAGCGAGGTGGCGCTGAGCGTCCCCGGCGAGTTGAACGTCATCTGCGAGGCCAGGCTGCCGCCCACAAGCTGGTAGCCGGAATTCGTGAAGACGTTGGTCTGGTTCGAGCTGTCGGTGACGGCGCGAACGTCCATCAGTTTGGACAGCGTATTGATCGCGTTGTCGCGCTGATCCATCAGCGTCGCTGCCGTCGGATCCGTGGCACTCAGTCCCTGCAGCTTGCTGTTGATCTGCGCAATCTGCGCCATCGCGGTGTTGGCCTGCCCCACCGAGACGCCGATGTCCTGTTCGACGTTGGAACGAAGCGACTGAATGCCGTTCGTCGTCGTGTTGAGCTGCCGGGCCAGCGACTGCGCGGCCGTAACGGCAACCGTCTGCGCAGACGCGGTACCTGGGCTACTCGACAGCGCCTGCAGCGCGGTGGTGAATGTGCTGAGCGCGCTCTCGAGAGTGCCGGCGCCCCCCGGCGTGCCGTAGACGTTCTGCAACTGGCCCAGGATGTTTGCCGTCTGGTCGGCATAGCCCCCGCCTGAGGTCTCGGTGCGTAGCTGTCCCTGCACGTAGGAATCGAGGGCGCGGCTCACACCGGTTGTCAGAACGGTCGAACCGAGACCGCCGGTGGTGACCTCGATCTGGTTGACGGTCTGGGCGACATAACCTGGCGTCTGCGCGTTGGCGACGTTCGACGATACGATCGAAAGCGCGGCCTGGTTGGCGCGCAGACCGGACATCGCAGTGGCGAGGGCTGAACTCAAACCCATATCTTGGCCCGCCTTTCGTTACATCACGCTATGGCGCCGCTCAACGCAGCACGTTGAGGAGATCCTGCACCATGCTGTTGGCCGTGGTGATCACCTTGGTATTCGCGGAATAGGCCTGCTGGGTCACGATCAGCTTGGTGAATTCCGACGCGATGTCGGTGTTCGAACCTTCCAGCGACGAGCCGCTGATATTGCCCGAGGCACCGATAATGGCCGGTCCCGACTGCTCGGTGACGGCGTAAGCGCCACCGTCGAGGCTCTTGAGGTAATTGGTGCCGTTGAAGTGCGACAGCGTCACCGATGCGAGATCGAGGTTCTGCCCGTTGGAAAATGTTCCGACCACGATGCCGTTGTTGTTGATGGCAACCGATTGAAGCTGGCCGGCGGCGTAGCCGTTCTGCGTGACGCTGTTGATCGTGGCGGTGCCCCCGGTACTGGCATATTGCGTCAGGCTGCCGGAGCCCGTGCTGAACGACAGGTCGCCGAGCGACTGGTTGCCCACGGTAACATTGGGGATGGTGATGGCGGGAGTTGAAGGACTGGTCAGCGCCCCCGCCGCGCTGAAGGTGTAATTGGTTCCGGCATTGACCCAAGCGGTTTGCGTACCCGTGGCATTCGGATTGGACTGGTAGAACAGGTTCCAGGTATTGGCGTGCGATCCGCCGAGGGCCGCGCTATCGGTCTTCACCCATCGCAATTGCAGGTTGACGGCGGTACCCGTCGAATCATAGGCGGTGACCGCGCCGCCACTGATTGACTCGTTCAGAAAAGTCTTTTGGTCGTTGGCGATGACCGTTCCCGTTCCTGCCGCGAGCGCAGGTGTGCGCGCCAGGTTCACCGACGATGCGAAGCCGAGTTGGGTAAACGACGTCCCGGTGCTCGTGATCGCTAGATCGCCTGCCGTGCCGGTGTGCAGTGTGATCGCGCCACCGGTAATGGTCGGCGTCACCCCCGTGATCGCACCGATTCTCCCCAGCAGGGTTCCAACGCTGTCGCCCAGGGCGACATCGGGGGAGGCAGCGCTGCCCGCGGCGCCGGCCACTACGTGGATTGTCGTGCCATTGACCACGATGGTGTCGCCGGCGGCGAGGTTCAACGAATCGGTACCGGCGGCGCCGCCCAGCACCGTCGACGTAGTGATCGCGACCGCCGGCGATTGTCGGTTCACCACGGCGGTGCCGGCCATCGTATTGTCGCCAATTGGCACCGCCGGCGTCGTGGTCGGCAGCGGGTTGACCGAGAAATCGTACGGATTGAGGCCGCCCAGGGCCGTGATCGTTCCGCTCGCCGCGGTACTGCTGTTGGTTGTCGTCGGGGTCGACGGCAGGTTGGCGGCATAGTTGATCGAGGTGGTGGTCTGGGCCGGGATGAAGTTATTCTGGAACTGAAGCACCTGGGGCACGTTGCCGAGCGGATTG
This sequence comes from uncultured Alphaproteobacteria bacterium, assembly GCA_963774775.1. Taxonomy (GTDB): domain Bacteria; phylum Pseudomonadota; class Alphaproteobacteria; order Rhizobiales; family Xanthobacteraceae; genus Bradyrhizobium. Next base: position 149,389 of record CAVZGZ010000005.1, on the reverse strand, counting down.
CCGGTCTTCGGATCGACCGCAACACCCATCAGGTAATATCCGGCGCCGTTGACGAGATTGCCGTTGGCGTTGGTCTGAAAATCGCCGCGGCGGGTATAGTCCGTAACGCCGGTAAAGGTGGGAACGTTGTCGACGGTTCCGGTGGACTTTTGCACCGAGAAGAAACCGTCGCCGTTGATCGCCATGTTGGTGGCAACGGTCGTCGTCGAGACGGTGCCCTGGGTGGTGATGGTTGCCTGTGCAAAGGCGGTCACACCGCCCGCCACCTGCCTGCTGGGCGACGTCGCATCCGGAATGAGATCTTCGAAGGTGGTGTCGATACCCTTGTAGCCCGTGGTCGAGGCATTCGCGATATTTCCGGAAATGTTCTGTAGGGCGAAGGACTGCGCCTGAAGGCCGCCAACCGAAGTATTGAGCGCGTCGAAGATACCCATAACATGTCTCCAAATTCGAACCGCGCGGCGAGCCAGACTGCCAGGCTGAGGCCGCATCGGCGAAGCATGTCGCAAGCACCGTGCCAGGAAACAAAATGCAACAAAATCATACGCTTGAATAAAAAACCCCGGCCGTTAGGCCGGGGCACAATTGCCGGTCCCGGCAATAATTGCCGGGCACAAACCGTCAGGTCGCCGACGGGCTCGCCGGGTGAAACACCAGCGCAAAACCGTCCATGCAGTAGCGCAGCCCGGTCGGTTTCGGCCCGTCGTCGAAGACGTGGCCGAGATGGCCGCCGCAGCGCCGGCAGTGCACTTCGGTGCGTAGCATGCCGAAGGTGCGGTCCTCGGTCTTGCCGACGGCGTTCTCCAGCGGCTGGTAGAAACTTGGCCAACCGGTGCCGCTTTCGAATTTGGTGTCGGAGGAGAACAACGGCAGGTCACAGCCGGCACAGGCGAAGATACCCTTGCGATGCTCCTTCAGCAGCGGGCTCGAACCCGGGCGCTCGGTGCCCTCTTTGCGCAGGATCTCGTATTGCTGCGGCGTCAATTGCGCGCGCCATTCGGCGTCGGTTTTTTCGATCTCGAACTTCTCGGCGGCTTTCTCACCGGCCTGGACCGGCGAAGCGCGCAGCCAGCGGAAGGCGGCAAGCCCAAGCAGGCTGGCAACAGATGCGAGCAGGATACGGCGGTCGATCATCATGGTCTCCGTGCGAGGCGGAATATCAGTCGTTCGCCATCAATTACGGGGCGCGGGCATCAAAGTTACACCGATCCGTCCCGGATCCTCTCACTTTCTTGCGAGGCCGCGAACGGCACCACCTCGTCTTCCCGGGAGTCCATCGGGGTTTCGGTGGCCGCAGGTGGCGGCGGGCGCACCGGGCGCGGCGCTCCCGGCGGCGGACGGCGGCGTGGCGGTGGGCCCCTGGTTCCCGCCTGGCGATTGGCCTCGGCCAGCCGCGCTTCACGAATGCGTTCCTTGGCCCGGGCGCCTTCCCGGTATCGGGCGAGCGCACCGGCGGCGGAGGCGGCTCCCCGCCCCCACATCCCTATCAAATGACCGGCGACGCGGCCCGTGGCGCCACCCGCCCAGACCAGTTCGAACGGCGAGAACAGCCGCCAGCGCTCATCGCCCCAGAGGATGCTGCGCGCAATCAACTGGCCGGCCATCGCCGACGTATTCAAACCCTGGCGGCCGAAGCCTGAGGCGACCCACAGGCCTCTGCGGAGCTGGCCGATCTGCGGCATGCCATGCACGGTCACACCGAGCGCGCCGCCAAACATTTCGGAAATGCCGACCTTGCCGAGTTGCGGAAACACCGTGGCGATCCGTCGCTCAATGGCCGGGGCAAAGCGCCGCGGCCGCGCATCCCACGTGGTTTCCGGACTGGCCCACATCAACCGGTCGCCGTCCACGATCCGGAAATGATCGATGCCGTCGCTGTCGTTCACCGAACCCTGGAACGTGATCGCTTCCGAAAGCCGCTCGCCTAGCGGCTCGCTGAGCGCGGCATAGCGCCAGATCGGCAGCAGCGTCTGCGACAGCCGCGCGAATGGTGCGCCGAGATGGATGTTGCCCGCGAGCACGACGTGCGCGGCACGCAGGCGTGCCGACGGCGTCACGATGCGCTTGCGGATGCCCGAGGAGTTGATGCTGACGACCGGCGTGTCCTCGAAGATGCGGGCGCCTGCCCGCTTCGCCAGCGCCGCAAGGCCGTGGACATATTTACGGCCGTCGATCTGAAACGCTTTGGGATAATAGATGCCGTGAAAATAGCGGCCGGTCCTGAGTTCGCTGCGAACCCGGTCGACCTGCCAGCCCTCGACCTCGGTTTCGAAATCCTCACCCAGCGTCTGCAGCCGGCTGATCAGCGTTTCACCGACATCGACATTGGAAACTTCGAGCGCGCCATCGCTCAGTGCGATCCCCGGGATCAGTTCTTCGGTGGCGGTGGCGCGGACGTAGTCGGCACCCTCTTTCGACAGCGACCAGAGTTCGCGGGCATCCTCGAGGCCAACGCGCTCGATCAGGTCGCCGATCGCAAGGCCATAACCCGGCATCACAGTGCCGAGTTGATGGCCGGAAGCATTCCAGCCGACATGACGGCCCTCGAGCACGGCGACGCTGGCGCCGAGCCGCGCAGCTTCGCGCGCGACCGTCAGACCGGCAAGCCCTGCTCCGACCACGCAGATATCGACATCCAGGTCGAATGACAGGCGCGAGCGGAACGGCATCGCGTCGTACGGGCCGTTGTCGTCTTGGTCGCTGGTGCCACTTGTCGAAGTCTCACTCATGCCGTTTTCTTACGGACCGCTGCGGCGCTTGTCACCTTGTCCTGGGCATGAGCTTGTAGATTAATTCAGACCGACACCGAATCGAGATCCCGTCCATGCGCCGTTTGATGCTGCTGCGTCACGCCAAGACCGAAACCGACGCACCCTCCGGGCAGGACCGGGACCGGCGTCTGGACGATCGCGGCAAGCGCGATGCCGCCGAAATCGGCGGCTGGATCGGTCACCATCCGCCCTTTCCCAACCGCGTGCTGGTTTCTCCGGCCGTGCGGGCCCATCAGACCTGGGAGATCGCCCGCGAGGCGATGGCGAGCTTGGCTCCGCGGCCGGAAGTCGACTTCCTGCCTGAACTCTACGGCGCCGATCCGGCGCAATTGCTGCGGACCATCCGTCTGGCGTCCGTCAGCGATCCACGCGCCCTGCTTCTGGTCGGGCATAATCCCGGCATGCACGAACTGGCATTGACATTGACCGGCAGCGGCGATGCGGCCGCAAAAAAGGCGCTCGATGACAACCTGCCGACGGCGGGGCTTGCGATCTTCGATTTCGCAACCGAGGACTGGAATGATGTGGCGTTCCGCCGCGGCAAGCTCGTGCTGTTCGTCAGCCCAAAACTGTTGAAGCAGGCATCCGGCGATTAAGTCGAGCGGACAGCGTTGCGCCATCATGCTATGCTGCCTCCGCGCGAAAAAGGGGACCGGTTCGCGCGGACAAAACGCATCGAGACAAGAAACGAGAGCCTGGGTCCTGATGACGTCGCGGCGAGACCTGCCGCGGACAGGAGGCTCGGATGTTCAAGTCTATTCTCGTGCCGATCGATCTGGCGGACACCGATCTGGCGAAGCCTGCGATCGGCACTGCCGCGACGCTGGCCAACACGTGGAACGGCTCCGTGCGCCTGCTTAACGTGCTGCCGATGACACCGGTGATGCTGGCGGAATATGTGCCGGCCGATTTCGACAGCCAGCAACGCGAGACTTCGGAGGAAGCGCTTGCGATCGTGGCGCGGGAATCCGGCATCGAGGCCTCGCGCATTTCCGGCGTGGTCCGCCAGGGCGGCATCTACCACGAGATCCTCGAGGAAGCCGCCGCAATCAAGGCCGATCTGATCGTGATGACCTCGCACCGTCCGGCGATGCGCACCTATTTCCTCGGCTCCAATGCCGGGCACGTGGTGCGCTACGCCAAATGCTCGGTGCTGGTGGTCAGGCACTGAGCGCAATCACACCGGCGCGGCGTGGGCACGTTGGCAACGGCCTGACGGCTTGCAATTGGTAACCATCGTTCGGCCCGATCCTTCGATCGGGCCGAATTTATTCGAAAGTCTCCGCCACCGCGGTCGACGGTCGACCGCAATAGTCGAGGCCCTTCTCCGGCATTCGATCCTGTCTGCTATGCGCTGAGGCGTCCGCTCACTGCATGCGCGCGAGATCGGGATTGGTCACGCCGTTGACGGCGGCTTCGATATGGCAGCGCGGGAGTCCGATATCGCGCAACGCGCGCTCGTCGAGCTGCTCAAGCGTTTTGATCGCTTCCCTGCGTACCCAATAGGTCGCGAGGTTGTTGGCCCAGGTTTGGAGCGAACTTCCGAGCAGGCGAACGAATCCGCCCCATGCGGCAGGAGACGCGGGCTGGGCGGCAGTCGAGGATATCGTCGTCATTTTCTTCTCCGTTGAAGCCCGCGCGGCAAAGCACTGCCATCGGCGCAACCGCCTGGGATGGCGGCCGTACCGGGAATGACCTCGGAATGCTTTGCGCACCCCTCAGTGCAATCATGGGCTTGATGGTCTCTAAATGATCCTGTAGATGTATCAGTTCAAGTAAAACATTGCTCTCGGTGCAATAAATGTCCAAGTTCGAATATCTCAAACTTGCCGATACCGTCGCCGACGAGATCGCCAGCGGCGGGCTCAAACCCGGGGACCGCCTGCCGCCGCAGCGCAGCTTCGCCTATGAGCGCAAGATCGCGGTCTCGACCGCGAGCCGGGTCTATACGGAGCTGCTGCGCCGGGGCCTCGTGGTCGGCGAGGTCGGCCGTGGCACCTTCGTGTCGGGAAACGGGCGCCGCGCGGTCACCATGATGACCGAACCCCGCGACGCGCGCATCGATCTGGAAATCAATTATCCGCTGCTGCCGACACAAGCGGCCCTGATCGCAAAAAGCCTCGAAGGCCTTGAGCGGCCGGAAGCGCTAGAGGCCGCATTGAGGCAAGGCACCAGTTCGGGGACCCAGACTGCAAGAAACATCTCGGCGGAATTCCTCTCCCGAAACGGCTGGTCGGCGCGCGCCGAGCAGATCGTGTTCACCGCCAACGGCCGGCAATCCATTGCCGCAGCCCTTTCCGCGATCGTGCCGCCCGGCGGCCGCTGCGGCGTCGAGGCGCTGACGTATCCCTTCATCAAAGGCATCGCCGCCCGCCTCGGCGTGACGCTGGTACCGCTTGCGATGGACGAGCACGGCGTGCGGCCCGACGCGGTGGAGAAAGCCAGCCGTGAAGCGCATCTTTCGGCACTGTACATCCAGCCGACGGTTCAAAATCCGCTGGGCATCACCATGCCCGCTTCGCGGCGCGCTGATCTGTTGCATACCGTCGAACAGCTCGGCCTCATCGTCATCGAAGATGCGGTCTATGGCTTCCTCGATGACGAAGCGCCGCTGGCCTCACTGGCGCCGAATTCCTGCGTCCTGGTAGACAGTCTATCCAAAAAAGTCGCGCCGGGCCTCGCGCTCGGCTTTATCGTCCCGCCGCAGCATTTGCGCGAGAGTGTCATGGCGTCGGTACGCTCCGGCGGCTGGACCGCATCGGGGTATGCCTTCGCGGCCGCGCAGCGGATGATGGCCGATGGCACCGCCACGGAGCTCGTCAGGCTTAAACGCGTCGATGCGCAGCGGCGTCAGCAGATAGCGGCAGAGCGGCTTGCCGGCTTTGAAATCCAGGCGAACCCGAAATCCTATCATCTGTGGCTGACACTGCCGCCACAATGGCGGTCGCAGACGTTCGTTACCGCCGCAGCCCGCCGGGACATCGCGTTGACGCCTTCCTCGACCTTTGCGGTGAGCCCCGGTCACGCGCCGAATGCGGTACGGCTGGCGCTGGCCGCGCCGCGGATCGATCAGCTCGACGCGGCGCTGCGGACGCTGGCGGGAATTTTGAGCATCAGCGAAGAAGATTACGAGTCGACCGAATAGAACGGTCAGCCCGGATCCCCTCGCGACCTATACAACAGGCCACTCCGCGATAAAGCCCTTCGCCTTGTAGGGCTCGATCTTGTCCCACTCATCCAGCACGCGGCGCCGAAACTCGGGATCGGTGTGCCAGAGCGCCAGCGGCGTCGCGCAACTGTCGACCGTGACCAGCATCTTCTCGACCTCCGGCCAGTGCCGGTGCAGCGTCATCGGATAGCGGCGCGCGGTCCAGCGATTGCCGAGGCAGATGACGCTGCGGATGTTTTTCAACCCGAGCGCCGCGTCGAGGATGGGCAGCGAGCAAATCACGTTCTCGCCGGTATTCGTCGCGCAATGCTCTTCGAGAATTATTTCGGCCGGGATGCCGCGCTCCACCATCGCAGCCTTGATGATCTCGCACTCGGACAGATGCGAGCCCGGCGTCACTCCGCCGCTCACGATAGCCCAGCGGAAGAAGCCGCCGCGCCACAATCGGCAGAGCCTCCTCGACCCGCTCTGCGACACCTTCGCGCGTGCCGAACAGGAACAGCAGATCGGCCGGCTTGAGCGGCGTGCGGATCAGGTGCCTGGCATTGATCTCGCCAATTTCGGCCTCGCTCGGCAATCGCGCGCTTCGATCGTCCACATTCCTGCTCACGTCAAAAAAACCGGCGCGAAGATGCCGTGCGCCGGCGATTTCGCGAAGTCACGTTTCATTGCGCTCGATTGCGGAAGTCTAGTCGGGTGTAGGCCAAATCTCGCGTAGTTGCTCCCTTGGAGACGCGCCGAGGATCACAGAGACAGTCCGCTTATCGGCGGTAGAACCGGAGAGACGGCGGCGCACGTCAGAACGGCGAGAATGCCCCGCCATAGCGGAGGTACTCAATTTTCATGGGGCTTCCGACGGGTTCCCATCGGCCGTCTTGTTTCTGAGGGAGCGATCAGGCGTCACTTGGCGAGCGCTAGAAGAGCAATCCCTCAGCTTCGTCAGAGCGTCGGTAACCGTTCGGCCCAATTGCCCAATCGCTTCGTCGGTAAGGATCGATCTCGCGTTTCGGAGTTGGTCCACGCTGACATTCAGGACGGTCAGCGCCTCCTTGAGTTGCGCCAATTCGGGTTGAAGCACTGGGTGTTCTCCTGCCTTGATCTCCCGAAGGGTGGTGCCAAGCGCGCGCGCCTCGGCTGTCAGGTTTTGAAGGTTCGCCAGTACGTTTTTCTGCGGCAGATCGACTTTCGACAGCACGGCCTCAGTCATCGTTGCAACGATGTTTTCGGCAAAACGGTTGATGCGCGCAATCGCGACGAGCGCAAGAATCGTGGCGACGATCACCAGGATCGCCGTCGCATCGATCAGCGCCACCATCAACTGCCCAGGGAGCCTCCACAACCGCGCGGAAATCCCACTGCCATCGGGCTCGGCCATGGTTGCCTCCTGTCGTCTCTGGTGTCGGGCTCGCGCTAATCGTCCGGCGGTGGCCGCAACCAAACCGACGCGCTGCTTGCGCAGAAGGTTCCGCTATGTCCGTCCCCCTTTGCGGCTTCCGGCATGGAGGAGTGTCAATAACTTCGCTCTTTGACTTAAATCAATACAAGTACATGGAATTGCATCCGCATGAGCATTCACCAGCCTCCGTGGAGTTTTGACCATGAGTGAAATCATCAAATCACAAGCGATCTCCCGTCGAAGGGTTCTTTCCCTTTTCGGAAAAGTTGCTGCCTTCGGCGTCGCGGCATCCACTACAGCACTGACATTATCCGATGCCGAGGCTCAGACCGCTGGCATGGTGCGGCGTCAGGAGCGGCGCGCAGGACGGCATGGGCGACGCGAGGAGCGGCGCACGGGACGGCACGAGCGACGTGAGGAGCGGCGCGGTGCAACTACCGGCACAGGTACAACTACAACTACTGGCACAGCCAAGTAATTCCACTGGTCCGGCAGAGTAACTGATCGAACCCGTTGCACAGCCCCATGGCGGGTTCGCTGGTGCGTTAACGCGTCGCCGCTGTCCACATAACCCGCTGCACTATGGAACGGGCTAGGAATATTTGGTCCATAGGAAATAAGCCCGCCGGCCCATACGAAACCGCTGTCTTCATAGATCGCGGGAATACGGTTCTTGATCGTGAAATCAAGAATCCGATCTCGATGAAGCCTCGTAAATGGCTCCGCGGCTACTAGCAACGCCTCGGGTCGCTGTTTGGACAACATGCTGAAACGCTCTTCGAGACCGTCAAGATTACGTGCACCGGAATCCAAAAAAGCGACATTCAACCGCTCAGCCGCGCGCTCGGTTTCGCGCACGCACAACCCATTCCGGGGTTGGAGGAGTCCCACAGCACCACGATCTTCTTTTAGCAGCTCCAGCCGCTTTGCGCTGAGATCGGTCGCCATTACCGATAGTCCCGTAATGTTTCCGCCGGGGTGACCGAGTTGGCCTTCACGGGCAGTCTTGATGCTCGCGACCCAACCAATTTTCGGCCGGTTGCCGCCATTGCAGAGCCGGTGGACACATCTCGACGAGCCATGTTCGCATTGTGTTCTTATCTGAATCGTGAAAGCGTATCGTGGAAACGAGATGACTGCGACGATGGAAATTTCCCACCAGCAGCAACTTCTCCTGGCAACCCTGCCACCGTCGCGTGGGCAGATTCGGCTGGCGCTCGGAATTGCTGCAGCTCTTCTCGTCGTATTTCTTATCACGGCTCCGTTTGCGACGATTCGGCTGCCGCGTGTTGACGGTTTAGTTCCGGCCTACCAAAGCATTTATGCTGTCAATGATCTCATTACGTCTGCACTAATCCTTGCGCAATTTACCATTGTGCGTCGGTGGGCGCTTTTCGCGCTTGCGATGGGCTTTTTGTATACTGCGCTAATTGCCATTGCGCATGCGCTCGTCTTTCCGGGAGCGTTTGCGCCGACGGGACTCTTCGGGGCTGGGGTGCAGACCACCGCATGGCTCTATAATTTCTGGAAAGCTCGGATTACCGCTGGCCGTCATCGCCTATTCCCTGCTGAAAGACGATGACAGTGCGACAAGCGCGTCTCAACGCTCACCGGAATCTATCATCTTCGCGGGCATCGCAGTTGTGATCGCAATAGTATGCGGACTGACCTGGATTGCGATTGCCGGGGAACAGTTTTTGCCTTCCCTACTCAGGGGTGATGCCGTTCAGTATGATCAAAATACCTTGCGGCTGGTTGCCGTATTGCAGGTGGCATTGTGTATCGGCGCGCTTTTGATTTTGTGGTTTCGACGAAACTGCGTACTCGATTTATGGCTGATAGTTCTGTCTTTCGCGCTTGTGCTTGAGGTCACGATGAGTAGCCTCCTTGCCGTTGGTCGTTTCGATGTCGGCTGGTATGTATCCCGGGCCTTTGCGTTAGCTGCTTCAATCGTCGTACTGATTGTTCTCCTTTCAGAGACGACCACCCTCTATGCAAACCTGGCACGTTCCGTCTTGAGACAGCGTGGCGCTCGCGAGGCGCGGCAGCTCGCCATGGACGCGATGGCCGCTTCAATCGCGCACGAAATCAGGCAACCTCTGGCAGCAATCGTCCTCAATAGCGAAGCGGCTTTGCTTTGCGTGACTGGGGCGACGCCCGACCTTGACGAGGCGCGTGACGCGTTGCAGTGCGTGGTCGATGACAGTCACCGTGCGAGCGCTGTGATCAGCGGCATCCGGTCAATGTTCAGCGAAGGATAGTCACGGGAGGGCATTGCTTGACGTAAACGGCCTTCTTCGGGAGGCGCTTAAAACCACTGAAATCGAATTGCTAACTCATCGCGTATCGGTCTCGGTGGAACCGCACAACGAACTCCCGCAAGTGTTCGCTAATCGAAGCCAATTGCAGCAAGTCTTTCAGAATTTGATCATGAACGCGATCGAAGCCATGCACGCCACCCCCGAACGTTCTCGCGTGTTGTGGATGAGATCAGATATCATTCAAGACTCAAACCAGATTGTGGTCTCCATTGCGGATTCCGGTGCCGGAATAGGTGAGAAGGATAAGGACCGTATCTTTGAGCCGTTCTTCACCACGAAGCCCACCGGGACCGGAATTGGGCTTACGATTTGCCAGTCAATCATCGAGTCCCACGGCGGGCTGCTTCAGGCGTCTGCGAACCGTCCTTACGGGACGATATTTGAAGTTGTCTTGCCGATTGAAGCCGCAGGGTAGCAGGTGACGTAGCCGCCGCGCATTTCCAAGGGAACACGCATGGTCATTCGGGCAAACCCGGACCGCGTGATCGAACCCGCTGCCGTCTTGCCCCACCCCGCGTCATGAACGACGACGGCGCCGCCGCGAGCAGCAAATAGCCGCGCATAGGCCGCGCCAAGCTCCGGTTACGACGATGACCTGACCATCAAGGCGGATAAATTATTGGTCGGCATACGCGGACAAGGCGGGCTCCCTCCATACTAAGGCAACAGCTCCGCAGGCAAATCGTCGAACCTGTAGTTCCGCGGCTTGTTGCGTTTGACGAAACCGCCGACCTGCCAGGTGAACAGCGCGGCGAAGCCAATCAAGAACAGCGCGCCGGTGAATTCGAAGGTCCAGAGCGCGCGAAGCAGCAGCCCGGTCATCGCGGCCGCCAGCAGCGCCAGCAGCACAAGCGCAGCGGCATAAGTGTTGCGACCGATGCCGCCGACCAGCGCCGCCTTGCTGCCGGCTTGCTGCAGGCGGCGATGCAATTCCACCATGAAGACGCGATATCCGTGATCCTGCGGCGCCATCAGCGCAGCGGTCTGCCAGGTGGTCGAAAGAACGGCGATCCGTCCGCCGCTGGCGTTGTCGATATCGGCGCGGAAGCGGCGCTGTTGCATCGATACCGGCCGATAGGACAGCCGGATGGCGGCGATATCGGCATAAGGCCAAACGCCGGACTTGCTGGCGATCTGCCACGACAGGCCGGCATCGGTGAGTTCGAATCGATGCGCCGATCCGATCAGCGAGGCCTTATAGGCATAGCGCGTCGGCGCGCCCTCGCCCGCGGCTTCCGACCGGTCCGGTAGCGATGTCGGCAATCGAAAATTCCCCAAGAAAATTCCTAGAGGCGGATGAAGGCCACGTGCTTGCGCGGCGAGGCGGCTTTATCTTACAAGCGGAGCATGGCCGAGACGACCTATTTTCCGCGCCGCCTGATCCTTGGCGGTGCGATGATCTCCGGGGTGCTGCTGGCGCTTGCCGTGCACATGCTGGGCGCGCGCTATGGGCTCGATCTTGGCGGGCTTTGGCGGTCCGATACGCGCGAATTCATGCCTGCCGGCTCAGCCATTGCGTGGTGGCTGATCGCGAGCGTGGGATTTTCCGGGGGCTATTTCACCGCCAATCTGATGGACAGCGCGGTCTCGGGCCAGATCCCGCAGCGGATGCGGCAATTCCTGATCGCGGTCGGCGTGCTGATCCTGGCCGGCGCCGGCCAGACGGCCTCGGCGCCGAGCCCGATCCCGACCATATCCGGTGTGCTCGCGGGGATCGCGGCGCTGTGCCTTGGCGCTGCGATGGCGTTCTGCGGCGCGTATTTCGCGCTGCGCAAGGCTTGATCGCCGCCATCAGGCGACGTCGCGCGTGCGCTCCTTGCTGCCCAGCATCGTTTCCACGTCAGCGGCCGGTCGCGGGTGGCTGAACAGGTAGCCCTGCGCCTGTGTGCAGCCCTCGCGGCGCAACAGGTCGAACTGCGCATCGGTCTCGACGCCCTCCGCGGTGGTGACGATGCCGAGGCTCTTGCCCAATCCGGTGACGGCACGAACGATCGCCATGGAATCCTCGCGCGTGGCGAGATCGGCGACGAACGAACGGTCGATCTTGATCTTGTCGAACGGGAAACTGCGCAAATAGCTCAGCGAGGAGTAACCCGTGCCGAAATCGTCCAGCGAGATCCTGACGCCGAACGCACGAAGCTCGTGCAGCACCGCAAGCGTCGCCGCGCTGTTCTGCAGCAGCACAGATTCGGTAATCTCGAGCTCGAGGCGACGCGCAGGAAGGCCCGACTCGGCCAGCGCCGCCTTCACCGACGACAGCAGATTTGGATTCCTGAACTGCACCGGCGACAGATTGACGGCGACGCAGACGTCCTGCGACCAACTCGCGGCGTCAGTGCAGGCCTTGCGCAGCACGACCTCGCCCAGCGGAACGATCAACCCGGTTTCCTCCGCCAGCGGAATGAAATTCAACGGTGAGATCACGCCGCGTTGCGAATGGTTCCAGCGCGCAAGGGCTTCAAACGCAACGATCCTGTCGCCGGCGAGATCGCGGATCGGCTGATAATAGACTTCAAACTCGTCACGCTGCAGCGCGGTTCGCAAATCGAGTTCGAGCACGCGGCGGGCCTGAGCGCGGGCGTCCATCCCGGTCTCGAAGAAGCGGTAGGTGCCGCGGCCGTCGGCCTTGGCGCGATACAGCGCAAGATCGGCCTTCTTCAGAAGATCGTCGGGATTCTTGCCGTCCTCGGGCGCCAGCGAAATCCCGATGCTGACGCCGATCACCAGCTGGTGGCCGGCGATCTCGTAGGGCGCGCCGATCGTCTCGACGATGTGGCTGGCAAGCAGTGACATCGCTGTGGCATCGCAGTTCTTGCAGAACTGGACGATCGCAAACTCGTCGCCGCCCAGTCTGGCGACGGTGTCGTTCTCGGTGACGCATTCGCCGAGGCGGCGGGCCACCTCCTTCAACAGGGCGTCGCCAACGGGGTGACCGAGCGAGTCGTTTATTTCCTTGAAATGATCGAGATCGAGGCAGAACACCGCGAGTTGGTCGCTGCGCTTGGCGAGGCGCAGGGCCTGGTCGAGCTGCTCGCGGAACAGCGTGCGGTTCGGCAGATTGGTCAGCGCGTCATGGCGCGCCATGTGGGAAATCTGTTCCTGCGCCTGTTGCCATTCGGTGATGTCCTCGAACGTCGCCACCCAGCCGCCGCCCCTCATCGGCTGATCGACGACGCGGATCGAACGTCCTTTCTGAACGACGGTCTTGGTCAGGGCATTGCCGGCTTTTGCCTCGACCACCAGCCTGGTGAAGAACTCCTCGGGATCGCCGTCCCATTCGCCGATCGATTTTTGATGCCGGAGCACATCGAGCAGAGTACGTCCCTGAAGCTTGAGGCCGGTCCGTCCCATCATTTCGCTGTAGCGTTGGTTGAACAACACGATGCGGCCTTCGGCATCGAACATGCAGAGGCCCTGCGACATGTTTTCAAGCGCAGTATCCATCACGATCTTCTGCTGGTGCAGTTCGCCCTTCGAACGGCGGTCGATCATGGCGGCGAGCAACGAGATGCCTAGAATGGCGAATGCCGCCACCGCCGTCAAAAAGGAGAGCACGGTAGGCGAGATATCGATCCCGTCGGTGACGAAGGTCGGATCCGGAACGAGCGTGACCGCCCCCATCGCCGTGAAGTGATGGGAAACGATAGCGATCGTCAGCAGCACGGTCGCCGCTGAGGCATGGCGAAGACTGCTGCCGCGCGAGGCAACGACAAGCGCCAGTGCGGCGAACAGGCTTCCGAACACGACGGATGCAACGACAATGCCGGGCGACCAGACGATACGCGCCGGAAGCTGCAGCGCCAGAATGCCGGTGTAGTGCATCGCGGCCACGCCGATGCCGACGACCGCACCACCGAGCGCAACCGTCGATCGACGGCCACCGGCCAGCGCGATGCTGAGACCGACGGCAGAAATCGTGACCGCAAAAACCAGCGACAACAGTGTGACGGGAAAGCTGTATCCGGCGCTCGTGCCGGGATCGTAGGCCAGCATCGCTACGAAGTGGGTTGCCCAGATTCCGCAGCCGCCGACCGCCGCATCGAGCCCGATCCAGATCACGCGCGCGCGCCCTTGCGATGCCTTCGCGCGATCGAACAGGCTGATAGTGACCGCGCTCGCGAGCAGGCAGATGGCGGCACCCAGCACGACCAGCCGCCAGTCATGTTCGCTAACGAGGCAATTCAGGACTTGCTGCATGACAGACCCTCTATCGGGCTGTAACAGCAGTTCCATTGGTTCATATCAGGTAACCCACCGCGACTTCGTTTCACCGATGGTGAACAAAGTTTTGAGCCTGGCTCGAAATGTTGCAGAGAGCTGCATTTTGCGGCCCGGACGGCCGCAATCAGTCCTTCGGTTCACCGTTATGCGCTCGCAAGCCGGCAAGCAGGATGACGGCGCCGGCCGCCAGCAATACGCCTGCGGACACCATGAGAGACGCATGCAGGCCGGCGATAAAGGCGGAAGACTGCCCGACCAGCGCACCGAACAATGCAACCCCGAGCACGCTGCCGGTCTGCCGGGTCGCATTCAGCACGCCGGCGGCGATGCCCGAGCGCGATTTCTCGACACTGCCAAGCAATGTCGATGTCAGCGGCGGCACCAGCAGGCCGAGACCGGCGCCCATCGCCACCAGTTGCGCACAGAGCGCCCAGTAGCTGGTGCCGGTAGCGATGCCGAGCATCGCCAGGCATCCGCCAGCCGCGAGCACGGCGCCGGCCGAAATGGTCGCGGGCGCGCCGATCCGTTCGGCGACACGCGGTGCGATCAGGTTGACCGGCAACACCGCGGCCAGCATCGGGACGAAGGCCAGACCGGTTGCAAACGCCGACAGCCCGTTGACCTGCTGGAAATACAGGCTGAGCACGAAGATCAGCCCGTAGAACGCGACGTTGACGAGCAACCCGACCGCCGACGTAGCCGCAAACATCCGGTGCCTGAACAGCGATAGCGGCAGCATCGGCTGCGGTGCGCGCGCCTCCCGCCAGATAAACGATACGGCGAAAATGGCGGACGCGACAAAGCCCGCAATTACGAACGGATCGCTCCACCCGCGCGCGCCGCCCTCGATGATCGCGCCGGCAAGGCTGCCGAGCGCCGCGATCGCAGCGATCTGGCCCGGCAGGTCGATCTCGCGCTGCGGCGAGGACGTGGTCTCGCCGGCAAAGCGCCACGTCAACCATAGTCCGGCCAGGCCGATGGGCAGATTGACGAGGAAGATCGAACGCCAGCCCACCAGCGCGATCAGCGCACCGCCGACCAGCGGGCCAGCCGTCAAGGCCAGGCTGGCGCCCGCCGCCCAGACGCCGACCGCGCGGCCGCGCGCTTTCTCGTCGCGATAGGCGTGGCGGAGCAGCGCCAGCGAATTCGGCACCAGGATCGCGGCCGCCAGCCCCTGGATGCAGCGCGCCGCGATCAGGACCGAAGCGTTGGGCGCCACGGCGCAGACGACCGATGCGGCCGTGAAGATTGCAAAGCCCGCCATGAATACCCGCTTGGCGCCGATGCGGTCGCCAAGCGCGCCGGCGGTGAGGATGAACGCGGCAAAGGCGATGGTGTAGGCGCTGACCACCCATTGCAGCTCCGCGACGCCGCCCCCGAGCGACATACCGATGGCATTGAGCGCGGTGTTGACGATGGTGACGTCGAGTTGCACGACGCCATAACCGAGACTCATGGCAGCGAGCGTCAGCGACGTTGCAAGCTTTGAAGGCGCCGATTTCGTTTCTGGAGCGGCGGCCGGCATGTGCGGCAGCGGTTGGAACTTGAGTGAAGCGTTTCGCAATGGATGACCTCGATTTCGGGAACCAACGCGACAACAAACGCTTCTGTTTCAATCGAACGCTTCGGTGAGTATCGAAGTGTGGATGTGACGCCAGGTTCGCCGATGCGAAACGTCGCGCGGAAAAATTTGCACGCGACGTTTTGCCTCAATCCACACCTGATCGGCCTGCAGACGGGCCAGTTCGATCAACGCGCAAGTCATTGTCCCGTTCGTGGCGCGATGCTCCGGCATACCTGCTCCAGCCCCGGCACATGCGTCTTGGTTAACCCGCAGAACGTGGGGACGTTGCGGCGAAAGCGCCGGAAATCGGGAAAACGTGGGGCGAAACCCGGGACGAAGCGCGAAACCCGCGTCGGAACGACGGAACGCGCGGCGATCGGGCCGTCAAAAATGGCGCCCCCGACTCAAAATCCTCGATGCAGCAACTATGTAAGGCATATGACAAGGGCGGCTGACGAACGCAGAAGCTTGGATTGTCAAGGACTGCACAACGCTTCGGTTTTGCCTTATGGGTCTTCACGTACGGTGCGTTGACCGTCGCCCGTCACCTGGTGACGGGTTTTTGATATTGCCGCCCCGTCGGGAGGATGAATGCATCGGCTGCTGACCACGCTCGGGCGTGGCTTCAAGGAAAAGATTGGCTGGAAACGGCTCGGAATCGTCGCGAGCCTCCTGATCATCGCCCTTGCGGTCACGATCCTGGCCCGGACGCTGAAGGGCATCGACGCCACCATCATCCTGACGGCGCTGACGGACATCGCGCCGCACCGTATCGCGCTTGCGGCGCTGTGCGTGGTCGGGGCCTTCTGCACGCTGACTTTCTATGATTTTTTCGCGCTGCGAACCATCGGCAAGACCCACATCCCCTATCGCATCGCGGCGATGTCGAGCTTCACCAGCTACACCATCGGCCACAATATCGGCGCCACCGTCTTTACCGGCGGCGCGATCCGCTTTCGGATCTATTCGGACTACGGCCTGACTGCGATCGACGTCGCCAAGATCTGCTTCCTCTCTGGCCTGACCTTCTGGCTCGGCAATCTCTTCGTCCTCGGCTTCGGCATGGCCTGGCACCCCTGGGCCGCCTCCGCGATGGACTTGTTGCCGCCAGCCATGAACCGGCTGATCGCGATCGGCTGCCTCTCCGGCATCGCCGCCTATTTCGTCTGGCTCCTGACCGGAAAGCGGCGCCGCGAGCTCGGGCAGAACGGCTGGAAAGTAGTGCTGCCCTCGGCAAGGCTGACGCTGCTGCAGATCCTGATCGGCGTCGTCGATCTCGGCTTCTGCGCGCTGGCGATGTACCTGCTGATGCCGATGGAGCCGCAGATCGACTTCATTTCGCTGGCGGTAGTGTTCATCCTGGCGACGCTGCTGGGCTTCGCCAGCCACGCGCCCGGCAGCATCGGCGTGTTCGACGCCGCGATGCTGGTGGCACTACCCGAATTCGGCCGGGAGCAATTGCTGGCGACGCTGGTGGTGTTCCGGATCCTGTATTTCATGATTCCGTTCGGGATCTCGATCTCGATCATGGGCATGCGCGAGTTCTGGCTCAATGTCCTGAAGCCCTGGCAGGAACGGCGCAGGTTGAACGACACCTATACGGCGGACGCTGCCGTGCGGCAGCCGATCGAAAGCCGACAGCCGCTCAAACGCCTGAAGCGGTAACAGCCACGTTATCGCGATGATTCAGGCTCCCGGCATGATGTTGCCGGGTTCTCTTATTTTCGCCTTACCGCTAACGTCAAACGCGCCATGTCTCATTTTTCGGCCCGATTTCCGTTCCGCTCCCTGATTTGCATCGCGCTGCTCGTCAGCGCGCTGGCCACGGTATTTGCGCAGCAAGCGGAGGCCCAAACCGCAACGGATGCGCCCTTGCAGATTTCATGGCAGGTCCGCAACCGCTTTCGCCTGTTCCGCGAGGAACGCGATTTCCAGCTGCACGTCGAAAGCGGGCGCAGCCGCAGCGTGCTCTCCTCGGAGCAGGCGCTGGAGCTGCAGAGCGACGGCCGCGGCTGGGCACGCAACATGGTGAACCGGCTCTGCATCGACCTGCAGGGGCGCGTCAGCGAGCCCTGCACTCGCGACAACGTCAAGGAAAGCTATCTGACGCCGGTCGATCACTCGATCGTCGTCCGCCTCTCCGGTCCCATTCCCGTTGGCGCCACTTGCGCCTGGTCATTCGACGACGGCGACGGACCGCGGACCTCCACCTTCGACTGCGCCGAACCGATCAATTTGAGGGTACGCTATGGCCGCACTACAGTGGCTACGGCGGACGTCTCCAGTTCGGAAGGCAGCCAGCGCGTCTCCACCGAGATCGCGGTGCGCGACATCTTCATCGCGGGCCTTGGCGACAGCATCGCCTCCGGCGAGGGCAATCCGGACCGGCCGATCGCGTTATCCGACGAGGGGTTTTGTTTCCGCTCCTATCTTGGCACCGCAAGTTCGCAATATTTCCGTCCTAGCCGCGCCGGCTATAAAGGCGGGCGCGCCTGTGAAGCGCCTGACACGCTGCAGGTATGGCAGAAACAGAGCGCGCTCTGGCTCAATTCCGCCTGCCACCGTTCGCTTTACAGCTACCAGACGCGGACCGCGCTGGCGCTCGCCGTGCAGTACCCGCATATCGCAGTGACCTATCTGCCGCTGGCCTGCACCGGCGCCACCATTGCCGACGGGCTGTTCGGCTCGCAGTCCGCCCGGGAATGCCTGCCGACCAAATCGGCCAATACCTGCTCGGGCAGCGTCAACGGGCAGCTCACCGAATTGCGCGAGGCGCTCACCGCCGCCAAACGGCGCCAGCCCGACCGCAAGCTCGATCTGGTGCTGCTGTCGATCGGTGCCAACGATATTTATTTTTCCGGACTGGTCGCCAACGTGATCGTGGACACCGCGACCGAGCGCGCGCTGTTTCAGCGCGGTGGCCTGATGGCGTCGGTGGATGATGCGCGCTCGGCGCTCGCGCGCGACCTGCCGCAGGGGTTTTCCAAGCTGCGTGACGCGCTCAAGCCGCTGGTCGGCGACCTCTCGCATGTCGTCTATACCGCTTACGCCAATCCGACACTCAGCGACGGCGGCGCGCCGTGTCCCGGCGGGCGCGCCGGCTTCGATATCCATCCGTCGTTCAATGCGCAACCGCAGCGGCTCGCCGCCGTTTCCAGTTTCGTGCAGGATGAATTCCTGCCGCAGCTGAAGGGCCTCGCGCTGTGCCAGTCCGGCATCCTGTGCCGCAATCCGCGCGCCGACCGGATGACCTTCGTCGACAGCCACCAGGACGCTTTCGCCAGCCACGGCTTTTGCGCCCGCGCGCAAACCGATCCGGAATTCGACCGCGACTGCTTCTCGGCGTCCGGCGAAAGCTTCGATCCCGATATCGTCACCGCCGCCAACCAGCCAATGCGGTGCGGCCGCAGCGCCAGCGAATATCGTGCCTATTTGCCGCGCGCCCGCTGGATCCGCGACGCCAACGACAGCTACTTCGCGGCGATGACCTATCCGCAAGCGTTGCCTTCCTCACAGCAGCCATCCGATATCCATGACGCGACCTGGGGGCTGTTGTCGGCGGTCTATGGCGGCGCGATGCACCCGAGCGCCGAAGGCCACGCCGCGATGGCGGATGCCGCGTTGCCCGCAGCCGCCGCGGTGCTGCAGCTCGACGCGGGAGTGCCAAGCGTCACTTCCGAGCCGGCGCCGCCAATTCCGGGGGCGCCCATTGCGCCTCAGCCATCCGGCAAGACCGGCGGATTGTACTAGCCTTAGCCCGCGGTCTGCTTGCGCTGCGGTTCCATGTGGGGCCGGAACGTCGTCTTCTCCGTTCCGCAATCCGGGCACCGCCAGTTCGACGGGATGGCGGCAAATGAGGTGCCTGCAGGGATCGATTGCTCGGGCAACCCCACCGACGGGTCATAGACGAAATAGCAGCCGCCGCAGATGAACAGCTGCCGAGTGGCTGCGCGCAGGCCAGCGGCCGGCCGCGCCACATGGGTTGCAGCCGAAGTCGTTGGAACGAAAACTGAATCACCGACTGCAACGCGTCCCCCCTCCCTGGCCACGAGATAGATTCCGAGCTCCTTGTGGCCGAAGGCGGCGCGCAGCGACGCCGGCAGATCGAGATCGCGACGGCCGGTTTCGGGGTTGACGTTGGTGGCGCCGCACCGGCCATTGCGGCGGTCGACCCGAAACAGCCCGTCACCGATCTGGATATCGCTGCCGACCCAATCGAATTCCTCCCAGGGCCTGGCGCCGTCGATATACAAATTGGCGCGGAAGCGCAGCGGGTCGATCTTGTAGCCCCACTGCTCTTCCAGGCTACGCACCGTCGCCAGGTTGATCAGCGAGATCACATTGTCGGGCTTGTCCATGAAATGCCCGTCGCGCGCGCGGACCAGCGCCGGCGCGCTGCGCAGGGCGGGAACGAGTTGCCAGAAGAATTCCTCGACCCTCGCGCGCGCGTCGTCGTCATTGAGATCGGCGACCAGCAGCTGATGGTTGTCCTGGGTGATGGTGAGTTGCATCGTCTCGACGTCAAGCACGGTGCGCACGCGCGCCAGCGCCTCCTCCAGCATCAGCATCACGAACAGCCCCTTCTTGCCCCAGCGCGGCTCGCTGGTGTCGAACGGAGCCCCGGGCCGCACCAGTGCGAAGACACGGTCGTGCGGAAGTGGCTTTTTCGCTTCCAGCTCGACGCGGGTCAGCGGCTGTGCGCTCAATCCCTTGATCGGATAGCGATAGATATTCTTCAAAACCGGCATTGACGCGCCACCCTGTCGTGCGATGTTCGGCGCCGAGAGTGCACGATGAAGTGGCGGACGACGTAGAGCCGGTTGCTGGCGAAGTCTTGGTGCCAGCAATCGCGGCGACAAATGCCGCGTCGGCCGGGATAGCGGCGGAGCGACACTGGACTGCTGTAAGAAATAGGCCGTCATGTCGGTTGCGGGATCGTCGATCGCATCATCAATGGCGTCCGATAGCCGCGCGATGCCCTTCTCGATCTGCTTTCGCGACAGCGCGGCGTAGCCGAGCAGGATGGCGCGGCCGATCAGCGCCGTCTGCCGCTGAACATGCACGCGGGCGGACGCCAACGGATAGACTCCGACCCGCGCGCGCTGCGCGGTCGCCTCGACCGTCGCCGCATCCGGAATGCCCGGCGGCAGGTGCCAGAGCACATGCAATCCGCCGAGGCCGCCCTCGACCAGGACGTCGCCGAAATTGCGGCGTAGCGCCTCGACCAGATGGTCGCGGTTTTCCTTGTAGTGCGAGCGGACGCGCAACAGATGCGCGGAATAGCTGCCGGTCCGCATGAAGTCGGCAAGCGTGGCTTGTTCGAGCCAGGCGTTGCCGTTGCCAGCCAAACATTTTTCGGCGCGGACCGCCTCGGCAATCGGCTCGGGCACCACCATGTAGCCAAGCCGCAATCCGCCGCCCAAGGATTTTGAAAACGTCCCGAGATAGATGGTGCAGTCGGGCGCCAGCGCGGCGAGCGGTGGCAGATGCGAGCCCTCGTAGCGGATGTCGCAATCGTAATCGTCTTCCAGCAGATAGCAGCCATATCGCCGCGCCCAGGCGATGATGTCGCCGCGGCGTTCCGCCGACAACGTGCCGCCGGTGGGATATTGGTGCGACGGCGTCAGATAGAGCAGCGAGGTCGTGCGCCGCGGCAGCAGGTCCGCGATCAGGCCGTCCTGATCGACCGCGACGCTGGCAATCTCCGCGCCCGCCGATTCGAAGGCGAAGGCGGCACCCTGATAGCAGGGGTCCTCGATCACGCCGAGCGTGCCGCGGGAAAGAAACAGCCGCGCCGCGATATTCAGCCCCTCCTGCACGCCTGATACGATCACGATGCGGCTGGGGTCCGCGACGATGCCGCGCGATGTCGCAAGATGGTTGGCGATCGCCGTGCGCAACGCCGGCAGCCCAGCCGGATCGCCATATTGCGTCAGACCCGCCGCGCCGCCATGCGAGAGGTTGGCCTGCAGCAACCGCCGCCAGGTCTTGAGCGGAAACAGATCGGCGCTGGGACGGCCAGGAAAGAAATCGAACAGTAGACGGTTGCGGGAAAGTACCGCCATTTGCACCCGCGCCTGACGCAGCGGCATCGGCATCCGCGTCTGCAGGCCGTGATCGGACAGATCGCGCGTCGGCGGCACCGGCTGCCGCGACAGCGCCTCTGCAACATAGATCCCCGACGCCGGCCGCGATTCGACGATCCCCTCCATCAGCAGCAGATCGTAGGCGCGCACCACGGTGTTGCGGGAGATCGCCAATTGCTCCGACAGCCGCCGCGACGACGGCAGCCGCGTCCCCGGCGCGATACGGGCGCAACGGATCGCCTCGCGAATTTGATCGACCATCTGATCCGTCAGCGACTCTAACCGGGACCGATCAAGTAGAACCGAGATCTGCATGCTCGCCGCGTTGGTTGGGCCTCGCCTCAACGATGGGGCCAGTTGCTTGCCACCGGCCATAATCTTCGACTGGTTTCGTCGCCCTGTCAGCCAGTTTGTCGGATGAATCGAACTGGCTCCCTTGCTTTGCCAGCAACTGGCCTCATCGCGGCCCTGCGTTGCCGACTGGTGCCTACGGCCCGTGCAGGACCTGCCCGAAATCCGGCGTGGCCGTCCAACTGCTGTGCATGTGGAGAAAATCCGCGCCCATCGCGACGCCGGGCGATGGAGCCATTGCATTTTCCACCGGTGGCTCTCGGTGCGCCCAGTGCTGCGTGCGAGCGTTCGGGGCTCAAGACCGGGACGCCATTCAATCCCACCAACCAAAAGGAGAATTTATGAGAAAAACTCGACATAGCTGGCTCTACGCCGCGGCCGCTGTCGTTGTCGCCTTCACATCAGGGACACCAACCGCACGGGCCGACGACAGCATCAAGATCGGAATTCTGCATTCGCTGTCGGGCACGATGGCGATCAGCGAGACCATCCTGAAGGACCTGATGTTGATGGAAGTCGCCGACATCAACGCGAAAGGCGGACTGCTAGGCAAGAAGATCGAGCCCGTCGTGGTCGATCCCGCCTCCAACTGGCCGCTATTCGCCGAAAAGGCGCGCGAATTGCTGGTCAAGGACAAGGTCTCAGCCGTGTTCGGCTGCTGGACGTCGGTGTCGCGCAAGTCCGTGCTGCCGGTGTTCGAGGAGCTCAACGGGCTGCTGTTCTATCCACTCGAATATGAAGGCGAGGAAGCGTCCTACAATATTTTCTATGGCAGCTCCGTGCCCGACAACAAGGCGGTGCCGGCGGTCGAATATCTGATGAGCAAGGACGGCGGCGATGTGAAGCGATTCGTGCTCGAGGGCACCGACTACGTCTATCCCCGCACCAGCAACAAGATCATCCGCGCTTTTCTGACGACCAAGGGCGTCAAGGATGAGGACATCATGGAAAACTACACGCCGTTCGGATTCTCCGACTGGCAGACCGAGGTCGCGGCGATCAAGAAGTTCGGTTCGGCCGGCAAGAAGACCGCGGTGATCTCGACCGTCAATGGCGACGCCAACGTTCCCTTCTACAAGGAGCTCGGCAACCAGGGCGTCAAGGCGACCGACATCCCGGTGATCGCGTTCTCGGTCGGCGAGGAAGAGCTCGCAGGTCTCGACACCAAGCCGCTGGTCGGGCATCTCGCGGCATGGAGCTACTTCCAGTCGGTCGATACGCCGGAGAACAAGGCCTTCATCGCCAAGTGGCGCGCCTACACCAAGAACCCCAAGCGCGTGACCAACGATCCGATGGAATTGGCCTACATCCTGTTCCATATGTGGGTGCAGGCGGTGCAGCAGGCCGGGACCACCGACGTCGAAGCGGTCCGCCAAGCCATGATCGGGCAGAAGGTGAAATCGCCGTCGGGCTTCGAGGTGGTGATGGGAAGCAACCACCACATGGCCAAGCCGGTAATGATCGGCGAAGTGCAGGCCAACGGCCAGTTCAGCCTCGTCTACAAGAGCAAGGCGCTGCCGCCGAAAGCCTGGAGCCCCTATGTCGAGGCCAACAAGGGCAAAGTCGCCGACTGGTCGTGGCCATGGGTCTGCGGCGGTTGCACCTCGCCGCGGTTCGCAGCGAACTGATCTCCCTCAGCCACCTGCGATGCGCGCTCCGGTTACGCCGATCATGTCGGCGTAACCGGAAGCGTTTAGGCGAACTACTTCGCCGGCGCCATTGCCGGCGACGTGGCGTTCTTCTTCGCGGCGACGGGCTGCTTGGCCGCCGCCGGGGGCTTCATCGCGGCGGCCTGAGCCGGCAGATATTTTGCGATGATCGCGGGATCGAGCTGGGCCATCGCGGTGTCCGGCAGCCGGGACCAGATCTCATCCTTGCCGAACAGAGAGATGCCCATGTAGCCACGCATCGTGAGCGATTGCCCGTCGGGACTGACGCTCATCTTGGCCTTGTAGATCTTGCCGTCGCGCGGATCGAGCACGTTGCCATTCTCGTACTTCAATCCGTCACGCTTCATGTTGCGGATGAAAGAAAGTCCGAGCAGCGGCATGTCCTTGCGGTCGTCGGTGCATTTCGAGCAAACCTCGTTCAGATCCTCGCCGGGCAACGGATACGTCTTGGCGATCACACCTTCGAAGATTCCATCGTGGTCGACGAACAGAAACCAGCCCACCGGCTTGCCGTCTTCGATCTTCTGCCACAGCCCCGCGGCCGATGGCTGCTGCGCCTGCGCGGGAAGCACCACGCA
Source organism: uncultured Alphaproteobacteria bacterium (assembly GCA_963774775.1). Classification (GTDB taxonomy): domain Bacteria; phylum Pseudomonadota; class Alphaproteobacteria; order Rhizobiales; family Xanthobacteraceae; genus Bradyrhizobium. The sequence goes on along the minus strand of CAVZGZ010000005.1, from coordinate 125,262 downwards.
CAGCACCAGCCCGATCGCGATCGGCAACATCAGTCGAAGTCTGGATAGCGCATTCCGCATCGTCATCACCTGACTAACCCATCAAATCAATGGCTGAAGACTACGGCCATTTCGCGGTGGGTTCCAGTGCCGGGTTGCCGATCGCCACGGCAGCGGCGTCGGCGCGGCAGCCGTTTCGTCACATTTCAGTTGGAATCAGTTGACCCCGAGCTTCTTCTGCAGGCTCGACGAGGAAGTCGTGTACTGGAACACGAGCCGCTTGTCCGGATAGACATAGCGGTGCGCCTTCTGCGCCATCAACGCGCCTTCGTGGAAGCCGCTCAAGATCAGCTTCAGCTTGCCGGGATAGGTGTTGATGTCACCGATGGCAAAGATGCCCGGTATGTTGGTCTCGAATGACGCCGTCTCGACCGGCACCAGATTGTTCTCCAGCGCGACGCCCCAGTTCGCAACCGGACCAAGCTTCATGGTCAGGCCGAAGAACGGCAGCATGGTGTCGCACTCGACTTTCGACATCGCGTTGTCGTTGCCCTTGACGTGGGCCCCGGCGAGCTTGCCGCCCTCGCCTTCCAGCGAAGTCACCTGGCCGATCTTCAGATCCATTTTTTCGGAAGCGACCAGCGCGCGCATCTGCTCGACGCTGTGAGGCGCCGCGCGGAAATCGTCGCGCCGGTGCAGCAGCGTCACGCGCTTGGCGATCGGATGCAGGTTGAGCGTCCAGTCGAGCGCGGAATCGCCGCCGCCGACGATCAGGACATTCTTGTCGCGGAACTGCTCCATCTTGCGCACCGCGTAAAACACCGAAGTGCCCTCATAGGCCTCGATGCCCGGCACCGGCGGCCGCTTCGGCTGGAACGATCCGCCGCCCGCTGAGATCACCACCACCTTGCACTCGAACACCTGGCCGGCATCGGTCGTGACGCGAAAGCCGGGATCGCCGATCTTCTCGATCGTCTCCACCATCTCGTTGAGATGAAAGGTCGGATGGAATGGCTTGACCTGCTCCAGCAGCGCCTCGGTGAGGCCCTGACCGGTGACGAAGGGAATGCCCGGAATGTCGTAGATCGGCTTTTCCGGATAGAGTTCGGCGCACTGACCGCCGATCTTGTCGAGGATGTCGACCAGATGCGTCTTCATGTCCAAAAGGCCCAGTTCGAACACGGCGAACAGTCCGCATGGACCCGCACCAATAATCAGCACATCGGTCTTGATCGCTTCGCTCATGTCAGCTTCTTTTCGTTTGAAGTCGGCTGGAGGGCTGCGCCTGTCTAGCCAACGGCGGGGCATCAGGAAAGCCATAATATGGCCCGAACAGCCCCAGCAACCCCTTGCCGCCGTTCGACAACTGAGCTGTATGGACTGGCAAAAGTCCGGAGATGTCGCCCCGTGAATGCCCCGACCCGCTCAAACGCTGTACCGCGCCTGGAAGATTTCCCCTATCGCCTGTCGGACAACGTGCGCTTTGCCGATCTCGATCCCAACGGGCACGTCAACAATGCAGTTTACGCGACCTATTTCGAAACCGGCCGCGTCACGCTGGTGAAGGATCGCGGCAACGGACTTATGCCGGAGGGCCTCGGTTGGATCATGGTGCGTCTCGACACGCATTTCCGCGCCGAACTGCACTGGCCCGGCCAGATCGAACTCGGACTCGGCGTCGTCAAGTTCGGCCGCACCTCGGTGACCTTCGAGCAGGTTGTATTCTCCGAAGGAAAATGCGTCGCCTCGGCGCAGGCAGTCACTGTGCTGATCGACGAAGCGACCCGCAAGCCGGCGCCTCTGACGGAAGAGATCATCCGCAACTTCCAGCCCTGGTTGCGCCGGGTCCACGATCCCCGATGAGGCGCGAGGCGGCCAGTGCCGCTGTGTCAGACGATGTCGCGACAGGAATGCACGGGACCTTCGCGATATCGCCAAACGGCCTCGTCCCACTGACCGGTTTAGGCTTGGCGCTCGGGCGTCGACACCACGAGCCCGTCGAGTTCGTCGCTCACCTTGATCTGGCACGACAGCCGCGAGTTCGGCCGCACGTCGAAGCCGAAATCCAGCATGTCCTCTTCCATCGGCGTGGGCGCACCGACCTTTTCGCGCCAGGCTTCGTCGACATAGACATGGCAGGTCGCGCACGCGCAGGCGCCGCCGCATTCGGCTTCGATGCCGGGAACGGCGTTGCGGATCGCGGCTTCCATCACGGTCGCGCCGTTCTCAACCTCAATGGTGCGTGTCTCGCCGGAATGGTCGACAAAGTGAATCTTGGCCATGGTCGCTCGTGCTGCCGGAATACGGATATGGATGGATAAGGTCCCCGGCAGTCCTATAACGGGTCGATCCGCCCAGCGCTAGCGTCGGGGGCGAAAACCTGCCGGGCTGTTCTGACGGGCGTTTGGCGCCCGAGCGCCGAGTTATGCCTGGGAACGGCGCAGGATCGCGTCAATCGCGGTCCGCACCAGAGCCACCTCATCGCCGAGTTGGGCGAGCAATTCGGCCGGATTGGAACCAGCCGCCAACGCCGCCTCCAGCCGGGTGGCCGCATCGGCGACCGCGAAGGCGCCGATCGCGCGGGCCGATCCCTTCAGCGTATGGACGAGCGTGCGCGCATCCGGCGGCGACGCCGAGAGCTGGCCAGCCAGCGAGGCCGATTGCGCCGAGAACATCGCCAGCACTTCCCGCTCCAGGCCGGCATCGCCCAGCGTCATGCGCTTGAGGTGGTCGAAGTCGATCGGACCGTCATCCGGGGCGAGCGGCGGCGATGGCATCCATTCAATCCGTTCGAGATGGAGCGGCATGGTGTAACTCCCCCCTGCCGCAGCGATCCCGGCGGGGCCGTTCTGCCCCCACCCAATCACGGGAACGGTTAACGAAACGTTGCGGGATTTACCGCAAGTTCGCCTTGTTTACGACAGAGAGTCGCCCCAATCGACCCAGTTGTCCGGGAATTTTGAGTGCCCATAAGGCCTTATCGCGCAAAGCTGTTAACGATGATTAAGAATGTATTAATCGCGACCATTTCATTCGCATCGCTCAGCCAATAGGATGTTTGCGGATGTAGCGGACAAGCCGACCACGGGTAAGCTTGCGTTCCGCTTTTAGGGCACGACACCGGCTTTTGACTTGCGGGGGACATCGCAAGTGGGCGGGACGCGTAAAAAAGTAAGAGGGCTTAGACTGAACATGGCGAACAATCCCAAGAAGGTCAAAGATCCCACCGAAGTTGCGCTTTCTGCCATTCAGGAAGCCCTCAACATCAGCGATACGAGCACAGACTCAAACCGCGAGATCGACAGCGAAATTGCGCCGCCGAGCATTTCCTCCGCGGCGCCGCCCTATTCCGAAACATCGTTCGACACGCGCCCGAGCACCGATCGGCCGGTGTTCGACCCGATCGAAGAGCCGCGCAGCCCGCGCCGCGCAGCCAATGACGATCGTGAGACCATCGGACAGATCCTGCAGGCGATCCAGAAGGGCCGCCCCGCCCAAAGGGTCTATACGTTTGCGACCGCTGTCGCCGGCTTCTGGATTGCCGGTTGCATTCTCTTGACCATCAGCTTCCTCCCCGCATTGCAGGCCGCGATCGGCCAGAGCGGTGGCGTGCTGGTGCTGGGCGGCTTGACCGCCCTGTTCCTGGTGCCGGTGCTGCTGTTCTACTTCCTCGCCAGCCTCGCCTGGCGCGGCCAGGAAATGCGGATGATCGCCCAATCGATGGCGCAGGTCGCGATCCGCTTCTCAGAGCCCGAGGGCGCGGCCAGCGATTCCATGGTCACGGTCGGCCAGGCGATCCGGCGCGAGGTCGCGGCGATGGGCGATGGCGTCGAACGCGCGATCGCGCGCGCCGGCGAACTCGAAACCCTGGTCGCCAACGAAGTTGCCGCGCTCGAGCGCGCCTATTCCGACAACGAAGTACGTATCCGCGCGCTGCTGCAGGACATCGCCCATCAGCGCGACAACCTGGTCGGTCAGGCCGAGCAGGTTCGCAGCGCCATTTCCGGCGTGCAGATCGATTTGCGTCACGACATCGCGCTGATTTCGGACGCGATCGCCTCGCGCGTCGACGAAGTCGCCAAAAGCATCACCGGTGCGCTGGAAGAGCGCGGCCAGCACATCACGAGCGCGCTGAGCCATGCCGGCGACAACATGATCCTCGCGCTCGGCGAGCGCGGCGGCGATCTGCTCGACCGCCTCGAGGAAGCCAGCGCCGAGACCACGCGCGCCGTGCTCGACGCCTCCGAGCGGCTGACCACGAGCCTCAACTTCAAGACCGGCCACGTCCATGACGAGTTCGTGGATCTCGCCGATCGCGTCCACGAGATGCTGAACGAGCGTATCGACCGCATCACCAGCGAGTTCGAGCAGCGTTCGTCGACCATCGTCGACGGCATCTCCGACCGTACCGAGCAGGTGCACGACTCCCTGAAGAACTCCTCCGACTCGCTCCTGCTCGAGCTCGAGCTGCGCAGCGGCGACCTCGTCAGCAAGATCGACGACGCCGGCAACCGCCTGGCGACCCAGATCCTCACCTCCGGCGACAAGGCGAGCGACGCGCTCGACGTCACCGTGAATTCGCTGGTCGCCAAGGTGGCGAGCCAGACCGAAACCGCCCATGACAGCCTCTCGCTGCAGATGAGCGCGTTCGACGAACTGGTGAAGAACCAGGGCTCGGAGCTGGCGGAGAAGTTCGCCCGCGATTCCGGCACGCTCGGCGCGCTGATCACCCGCCATATCTCGGAATTCGACCGTACCGTCAAAACTTTCGGCGGCGAGATCGTCGATCGCATGGGTCAACGCACCCAGGATATCTCCGACAGCCTGAAGAGCTATGTCGACACCTTCGACAACCGCCTCACCTCCAACAGCGGCGCGATCACGGCCGCGCTGGACCAGCGCCTGCTGCAGTTCGAAACCACGCTCGGAAGCCGCGTCACCAACCTCGACGCCTCGCTCGACGACAAGCTCGGCCTCTTCGACAATTCGCTCAACGGCCGGATCCATTCGCTCGATACCTCGCTCGAAAGCCGGCTCGGCTCGCTCGACGACACGCTGGAGAGCCGGCTGGGCACGCTCGACAGCACGCTCGACGGTCGGCTCAAGTCGCTCGAAATCACCTTCGACACCCGCGCGAAGTCCGTGACCGAAACCATCGACGGCCGCCTCGGCACGCTGGCGACGTCGCTGACGGACGGCGCGGCCCAGGCGATCCAGTCGATCAACTCGCGGCTCGGGCTGCTCACCTCCACGCTGACCGACGGCACCGCCCAGGCGATCGCCGCGGTCGACCACCGCATCACCAGCGTCACCGAAACCATCGACGGCCGCAGCGCTCACCTGACCGACACCATCTCGGCCCGGTTCCAGGAAATCAATCAGGGCATCGAAAGTCGCGTCGGCGCCATCGCCAACGATATCGATACGCGTGTCGCGCAGTTCGAGGATCTGCTGGGCTCGCGCGTCGAGGCGGTCGCAGGCCGCATCGAAAGCAGCGGCCGGCAGGCCAGCGACGACCTGATGGCGCGCGCCGAACTGCTGTCCTCTGGAATCAAGTCGCATGTCGAGGATGCCGAGCGGTCGCTGACCAACCTCGTGGTCAACACCAGTGAGACCATCCAGACCGGCGCCCGCGCGGCACAGCAGGCGCTGTTGCTGGTTTCGACTGACGTCGGTACGCAGCTCAGGATGACCTCGACCGAAGTGGAAGGCGTCCTCACCGCCGTCGGCACCAATGCCGCCAATTCAATCCTGACCAGCGCCCGCGATGCGCAGGCGACACTGCTGACGACCTCCGACGACGTCGCCTCCCAGATCAAGGCGCTGTCCAACGACGTCGAACGCACGCTTCAGGCTACCGGCAGCGCCACCGCTGCGGCGGTCCTGTCGGGAGCCCGCGAGGCCCAGACCACATTGGTCAGCGCCTCCACCGATGCGGCCAGCCAGGTCAAGTCGCTGGCGGCCGACGTCGAGCGTTCGCTGTCGCTCGCCGGTAGCGCCACCGCGGAAGCCATCACCGCCGGCGCTCGCGAGGCACAAAATACGCTGATCTCGGCCTCGACCGATGTGACCTCCCAGGTCAAATCACTGTCCGCCGACGTCGAGCGTTCGCTGTCGCTCGCCGGTACCGCCACCGCGGACGCCATCACCGCCGGCGCACTCGAGGCCCAGAATAAGCTGATCTCGGCCTCAACCGATGTGACCTCGCAGGTCAAATCGCTGTCCGCCGACGTCGAGCGTTCGCTGTCGCTCGCCGGTACCGCTACCGCGGAAGCCATCACCGCCGGCGCTCGCGAGGCGCAAAACACGCTGATCTCAACCTCGACCGACGTGACCACCCATGTCAAATCGCTGTCCGCCGACATCGAGCGCTCGCTCTCGATCGCGGGAACCGCGACCGCCGAAGCCGTCGTCGCCAGCGCGCGCGATGCCCAGAGCACGCTCGCGGCCGCCTCGACCGAAGCAGCCAATCTGGCGCGATCGCTTGCCGCCGACATGCAGCGTTCGCTGACGCTCGCGGGCAATTCGACCGCCGAGTTGATCACCTCAGGCGCACGCGAAGCCCAGAACACCCTCGTCACCGCGTCGGCCGATGCGGCGAGCAAGGTCACGACGCTGGCGGCCGACATGCAGCGGTCGCTGTCGATGGCCGGCACCGTGACAGCCGAGTCGATCACGACCAGTGCGCGCGAGGCCCAGACTACGCTGGTCACGTCGGCTTCCGAAGCGGCCAAACAGGTCAAGTCGCTCGCCGTGGACGTGGAGCGCTCGCTCTTGATGGCCGGCAGCGGCACTGCCGAAGCGATCACGACCGGCGCGCGCGAAGCCCAAAACACGCTCATGTCAGCGGCTTCCGACGCCGCCAACCACGTCAAGTCGCTGGCCGCGGACGTGGAGCGCTCCCTGTCGATGGCCGGTACCGGTACCGCCGAGGCGATCACGACCGGCGCGCGCGAGGCCCAGAACGCGCTCGTCACCGCGGCCTCCGACGCGGCCAACCACGTCAAGTCGCTGGCGATCGATGTCGAGCGCACGCTGAGTGCGGCCGGCGCTGACACCGCCGCTTCGATCCTCGGCAGCGCCCGCGAGGCCCAATCCTCGTTCGCGGCCACCTCGGCCGACGCCGCCAGCCAGATCAGGACGATCTCGTCCGAGATCGAGCGTTCGCTCGCCGCGGTCACCGTCAGCACCACCGACAACATTCAGACCTCGGCACAGAACGCCCAGAGCGCGCTGGTTGCCGCTTCCAACGAGGTCTCGACCAAGGTCAAGACGACCTCGGCCGACATCGAGCGTTCGGTGCTGGCTGCCTCCAGTCAGTTCGGCTCGACGATGACCGGCAAGACCGACGAAATCGTCACCTACGTGCAGCAGCAGACCGATCGCCTGTCGCAGATGGTCGACAGCCGGCGCGGCTCGCTGGTCGAGGCGCTGACCGCCAAGACCACGCAGCTCGCAACCGACATCGATCGCGCCACCGCCGACGCGCTGAAGTTGATCGAAACGCGGGGACAAACGTTCTCGCAGACGATGGCGGCCAACGGCTCCGACGTCGCACGCAACATTACTTCCGCGGGCGATCTCGCCACCACTGCGGTTGCCAAGTCGCTGAAGGACCTCGAGCAGTCGTCGCGCTCCGCGATCGATCAGTCGCGCCAGGTCTCGATTGCGGCGGTGACCGAGATGCAGGAGACCAGCAAGATCCTGCGCACCGACACGGTGGCGCTGTTCGAGCGCCTGCGCGAAGGCAACATCCTGCTGCAGGAAGTGCTGACCGGCGCCCACGACAACCTCAACTCGCTGGAGCGCGCGCTGGTGACCCGCGTGGCCGACTTCGTGTCCGCCATGAACGACGTCACGACCCGCAACGGGGTTGCGACCCAGACCCTGGAAGACCAGCTCACGGTCTTCAACGGCAAGACCCAGAAGGCGCTGGAGAACCTCGGCGAGCTGTCGAGCCAGTTCGAAACCCATGGCCGGTCGCTGGCCGAGGCGGCTACCGTGGTCGAGCAGAGCAACCGCAACACCACCGCTTCCATCACCGAGCGCAAGGCGACGCTGGAATCACTGGTCACCACCATCGATCTGCGCACCGCCGATCTCGACCAGCGGCTGTCGCGCTTCACCGGCCTGCTCGATGAATTGCTGGCCGCGGCCGAAGAGCGCGCCCGCGACATCGCGCGCGTCGTGGCGGAAACGGCGGGCGCCGGCTCCGCGGCGATCAGCCGGCAGTTCGAGGCGGTGCGTGCTGCTGCCGAGAACGAGCGGCATCAGACGCTGGATGCCATGAGCGAGCTGTACCAGCAGAGCACCCAAGAAACCGACTCGATGTTCAAGGAATCGACGGAGAAGTTCTCCGCGATGGTGGTTTCCATGAAGCAGATGGCCGCCGAGATGCACAACGAGCTCGAAGCCACCCGCAACGAGCTGCGCCGCGGCGTGTTGGAAATGCCGCAGGAGGCTGCCGAAAACACCGCGCAGATGCGCAAGGTGATCGTCGACCAGATCGAGGCGCTGGCCGAACTGAACCGGATCGTCGCCCATCACGGCCGCGGGCTCGATGTGGTGAGTTCGGGCCGCGCCAGCGTGCAACGCCAGGAAGAGCCCCTGATGGCTGCCGCCGGTGGCCGCAACGACACGCGGATGCGTGACACAGGCAGCGCATCGACCCTGCCGCCGCCGGATCTCGGCATGCCCGCCGCGCCGCGCCGCACCGAAGCGCCGCCGGTCAGCCCTGCAGGCTCCGATGGCGGCCGCGATGGCTGGCTGTCTGATCTCTTGAACCGCACAGATGCCAGCGGTCAGCCGCCGAGCCGCGAGGCGCCGCGTGCCCGCCCCGCCCAGCAGGCGCCGTCCAACCCGCTGGAATCGCTGTCGCTCGACATCGGCCGGCTGATGGACCGCAACCTCGCCGCCGAGATGTGGGACCGCTACCAGCGCGGCGAGAACAAGGCCTTCAGCAAGCGGCTCTATACGCCCGCCGGCCAGAAAGCCTTCGACGAGGTCGCCCGCAAGTACCGCGCCGACCGCGGCTTCAAGCAGACGGTCGACCGCTACATCGCCGAGTTCGAGCGCCTGCTCGACGAAGTCGCCCGCGAGGACCGCGGCCCGCAGGCACTGCGCGGCCACCTCAACTCGGAGACGGGGCTGGTGTACACGCTGCTCGCGCATGCGGCGGGACGGCTGGGGTAAGGCTCAGGTTGATTGTTGGATGAAGAAAACGGAGGCAGCGATGCCTCCGTTTTTGTTTTGGGCGAAGCGGATGTGCTTCGATAGAATGCACAAATCACAATGAAACGTCAGCGAACAAAGCTTTCGGTTGCATTCACATAAAGCAACGAGTTCTGGCGTTGATCGTCCTCTCGCTTGGACGCGCAACCTTTCGATCGTTTGCGACGCCTTTGGAATCCGCCCAAAGCATCTCTGGACAGCAGGAGATGAACGGCGGACGCCCAAAGGCAATAAGATTGGCGGTTTTCGTACCGCGTCTTACTGTTCGGTCGATCTTGGACCGACAACGCGGCGCCATTGCTGAAGCAAATTGAATTCAGCATTGGAACTCCTCAAACCGCACCGACGGATGTTGCGACGGCTCTCGTCCACCGGGGGAAGGATTAGCTTCTTTGTAGGCATGGTTCTGCGAAGAGCACACCGGAGAGAGCTTCGACCATGCGGCATTTTGGAAGCAATGGCGGACCTGGGGATCGCCCTGGATTTGAATATTGTATATTCCCGACTATTAACTCCTGGCGCGGAATGGATCCGAGCAGTTCCGCAACCTCGGCTCCTACTGCCGCTTCTGCCCTGTCGGCGCCGGCTTGGGTGGTGGCGTCGCCTCCGCTGCCGGGGCGGCGTTGTTGCTTCCACCGAATATCACCCGACTTGGGTTGCGGTCGAAATTGTTCACGGCACGGCTGATGTCGCCGAGAGTCCTACGGCCATCGGCCATCAGCGCGCCGGCGCGCTTGTCGAAATCATCGGCCAGTTCGCGGATCGACTTCACCATCGACGACAGCTCGCCGCCGGCATTGCCGCCGGCGATGGTGTTCAGCCCGAGCATCAAATTGTCGGCCTTGCCCATCACGCCGTCGACCTTGAGCATGACGTTATCGATCTTCTCCGAATTGCGCGCGAGCGCCGCGGTGAAGGTCTCGAGATTGTGCAGCGAGTTCTTCACCGAATCCTGGTTGTCGGCGACGATGCGGTTGACGTTCTGCAGCGTCGCACGAATGGCTTCGGTAACGTCCTGCAGCGCATTGGGGTCGGCGGTCAGCACGGGCACGCCGTCCTCGTCGAGCGGAACGGGAGGCGCTGCCTCCTCGCCGCCTTTCAGCGAGATCGCGGCCACGCCCGTCAGGCCCTGGAATTCGAGGCCAACGAGGGTGTCCTTACGGATCGGGGCGTTGTTCTCGACCATCGCCAGCGCGACCACGCGACGCGGGTTGTCGAGCTTCACCGAGATCACTTCCCCTATCCGGATACCGTTGAAATTGACGGCGCCGCCGTTGCGCAGGCCGGACGCCGGGCCCTCGAAAATGACCCGGATCGCGCTGCGCGCCTTGGTGGTGTGCAGGCTCTGGAACCAGAGCACGAAGCCGAACGCCGCGGCGATCACCGCCAGCGTGAAGGCTCCGATCAGGACGTAATTCGCCCGCGTTTCCATCAATTACTCCGGAACCTTGTTCGGCGATATCATGCGCTAGCCCATCACCGCGCGGGCGCGCTTGCCGTGGAAATATTGCCGCAGCCAGGGATGCTGCGAGGCCTGCATGTCGGCAATCGATCCCGCTGCAATGATCTTACCGTTCCCTAAAACGGCAATGCGGTCACACGCGGTATAAAGGCTGTCGAGGTCGTGGGTTACCATGAAAACGGTCAGCCCCAAAGTGCGCTGCAGGGTGCGCACCAGTTCGTCGAAGTCGCCGGCGCCGATCGGATCGAGGCCGGAGGTCGGCTCGTCCAGGAACACCAGTTCCGGATCGAGCGCGAGCGCGCGCGCCAGCGCCACGCGCTTGATCATGCCGCCGGACAGTTCCGACGGATAGCGATCGGCCACTTCAGGCTTCAGGCCGACCATGCCGAGCTTGGCCACCATGATCTCGTCCAGCAGCCGCTGCGAGACCTTGAGATATTCGCGCACCGGAAACTGGATGTTCTGCCGCACGGTCAGCGAGGAGAACAGCGCGCCCTGCTGGAACAGAATGCCCCAGCGCCGTTCGACGGCCCGCCGTTCGGCTCTGTTGGCGGCATCGAGATCGACACCGAACACCTCGATACGGCCAGAGACCTTGGGCACCAACCCAATGATGGTGCGCGTCAGCACCGATTTGCCGGCACCCGACGGACCGACAAACCCCAAAATCTCGCCGCGCTTGACGTCCAGATCGAGTCCGTCCAGCACGCGCGTCTTGCCGAACTGAACCGTGATGTCGCGGACCCGGATGATGGCATCGGCTGGTTGAACGGCCATGGTCACATCCCGATCGATGCGAAGAAGATCGCAAACACGCCGTCCATCACGATGACGAAGAAGATTCCCTTCACCACCGAAGCTGTCGTGTGCTGGCCGAGCGATTCCGCGCTGCCCTGCACGGCGAGCCCTTCGACGCAGGCGACGATGCCGATCACTGCCGCCATCACCGGCGCCTTGATGATGCCGACGATGAAATGATCGATCGAGATGGCGTCGCGCAGCCGCAACAGGAAGGCTTCCGGATCGACGCCGCCATAGAGCCACGCCACGAGGCCTCCGCCATAGAGCGCCGCCATCGCGCCGAGGAAGGCGAGGATCGGCAGCGCCAACACCAGCGCCAGCATCCGCGGCAGGATCAGCACCTCGATCGGATCGAAGCCCATGGTGCGCAGCGCGTCGATCTCCTCGCGCATCTTCATCGAGCCGAGTTCGGCGGTATAGGCCGAGCCCGAGCGGCCCGCGACCATGATCGCGACCAGCAGCACGCCGATCTCGCGCAGCACCAGTACGCCAAGCATGTCGACGACGAAGATATCGGCGCCGAACTTGCGGAAATGGAAGATGCCCTGCTGGGAGATGATGCAGCCGATCAGGAACGTGATCAGCACCACGATCGGCACCGCGCGCCAGCACACCTGCTCCAGATGGTGCACGGTCGAGGTCAGACGGAAGCCGCGCGGACGGATGATCACATGTCCCGCTGCAGCCAGCACCGCGCCCAACATGTCGATCAGTCCGACCACGGTGCCGCCGATGCCGACCACGCTACGGCCGATCTGCTCGAGCATGCCTGATATCGTCACCGAGCCGGTCTCGACAACGGGCGCGGCTTCGACCCGGCGTACCTCGTCGACCAGGCTTGAGTAGTTGGCCGAGAGCCCGGCGATCTTCGCCTCCGCGCCACTCTGGCTGAGGCTGCGGCGCAGCCGCTCGATCAGCCAGGCGCCGAAGGTGTCGAGCTTCGAGACCTGCGAGACGTCGATGAAGATGTTGGGACGGCTGCCGACCAGCTTCTCGGCGTCGCCGACCAGGCGCTCCAGCGCCGGCGCAAAGCGCGCCGTCCAGGACCCCGCCGCGCACAGCGCCAGCCCGTTGCCCTGGGCTATCCGCTCCAGTGTCGGATCGCCGCTCACGATGCCCACCCCCCGGCTAGTTCACTGCTGGTTAAAAAGGAACGATTCCGCACGCCGCATCGCCTTGTAGAATCTGTCACTAACCAGCCATAGTTGGTAGCACTCGGCAAGCGCGGGGTTCAGAAAATTGCAGAGATTAAAATGACTTCCGGCCTATCCACGCCCATTGCCCGACAGCTTGCCGCACGAATTGAGCGCTGGCCGATCGCGGGCAGTTTTACCATCAGCCGCGGTGCCAAGACCGAAGCCGTGACCGTGGTGGCGCAGGTAAGCCATGCCGGCCTGACCGGGCGCGGCGAATGCGTGCCCTATCCGCGCTATGGCGAGACGCCGGAAGCGACGCTGGCCGCGCTGGCGGCCATGCGGGAACCACTTTCCCAGGGACTGGACCGAAACGCCCTGCAAGCGGTTCTACCCGCCGGCGCCGCCCGTAACGCCCTGGATTGCGCTCTTCTTGACCTAGAGGCCAAAGCCGCCGGCCAACGGATCTGGGACCTGCTCGGCCTCCCGGCGCCGCGGCCCTGCACTACCGCCTACACGATCTCGCTGGGGACGCCGGAGGCCATGGCGGAAGCGACCGCCAAGGCCGCGCACCGGCCGCTACTGAAGATCAAGCTGGGGGGCGACGGCGACGGGGCACGAATCAAGGCCGTGCGCCAGGCCGCGCCCAAATCCGAACTGATCGTCGATGCCAACGAGGCCTGGACCGCAGCCAATCTCGAATCAAACCTCGCCGCCTGTGCCGAGGTTGGCGTCACGCTGGTCGAGCAGCCGCTCCCCGCCGGCCAGGATGAGGCGCTGGCGCGCATCAAGCGGTCGGTCGCGGTCTGCGCCGACGAGAGCGTGCATGACCGCGCCTCGCTCGACGGGCTTCGCGATCGCTACGACGCCGTCAACATCAAGCTCGACAAGACCGGCGGACTGACGGAGGCGCTCGCGATGGCTGATGCAGCGCGTGCGCTCGGATTTGACATCATGATCGGCTGCATGGTCGCGACCTCGCTGGCGATGGCGCCCGCGATGCTGCTGGCACAACAGGCGCGCTTCGTCGATCTCGATGGCCCCCTGCTGCTGGCGCGCGATCGCGACGGCGGACTTCGATACGACGGCAGCCTGGTCTATCCGCCCGAAGCCGTGCTGTGGGGATGAGTCAGGCGATGCCTCGCCAGCCACATCACCAACCCGCCTGAGGCCGCCATCGCGGCCATCATGTAATAGACGCCCTGTCCGTAGCGGGCATAGACCATGCCGCACAGGATCGACGTGATGGCGGAGACGATGCCGCTGCAGGCGGCGAGATAGCCCTGCCCGCGCGCCATCATGTGAGCGGGCACATGACGAACCATCAACCCCATGATGCCGACCTGCGTCAGTCCGAAGGTCAATCCGTGCGCGAGCTGAACGAAGCCGAGGATCGCGATCGGCGGATCCTGCGCTGATATCACCCAGCGCGCCACCGCAGCCAGCGCCGCGATCACGACCAGCACCGAAGACGGCAACGTGAATCGCGGCGATAGCGCAAACAGCAGGATCTCGGCCAACACGCCGAGCGCCCACAGGCCGGCAATCGTCAACCCGCCAAATCCCGACTGCTGCCAGGCGATGGAGGCAAAGATGTAATAGGCGGAGTGGCTGCTCTGGATCAGCGCCGAGGCCACGATAATCGCGAGAAATCCGCGATTCCGAAGCAATTCGCGGGCGCCGCCCGGTCCGGTCGGGGCCGTCTTCACGCCCTCCAGCGGCGGCAACCCGAGGCTCACCAGCGCGCACAGCGCAGCCATCGCTGCGATCACCCAGATCAGGTGCCTCGCCGCGATCACATCGACCAGCACACCGCAGAGCAGCGCACCGGAGACGAAAGCCGCCGAGCCCCACAGCCGCAACGGGCCATAATTGAGGCCGTAGCGCGCGACGCCGCGCAAGGCGTAGGCATCGGTCAACGGCACCATCGGCGTCCACAGGCAGCACATCGCCGCATAGACCAGCAGCACCAGAACCGGCTGCTGCTGGGTACCCAGAACAGAAAAACCGAGCGCGGTCGCAAACCCCGTCACGATGATGCCGCCGCGCAGCGCCTGGCGCGATTCCGCGAACGCCGTGACGAACGGAAGCACGGTAAATCGCGTCACCGGCGGCACCGCCGTAATGATGCCGATCCAGGAGGCGTCGATCCCGATGGCCTTCAGCCAAACGGTAAAAAACGGCAGATGGGCACCGGACGCGCCGAACAGCGTCGAGTAGAATGCCGCCAGCCACGTCGCGAATCGCTTCGACGCGGCCTGCGATGCGATGGGGATTTGTGAGTTTGACGGCATCAATTCAATTGCGATTCGCCCGATATCGTGATGATCGTTAACGTAACGCGCGGTGATTTGCGCGAAGAGTTTGCTATGGCCGAAGAAGCATTCGCCCTATCGCCGATCTCAGCCCGCGCGGCCCTGCCGAGCGAGGAGGACTATGCCGCGATCAGCGAAGCCTTCATGGAGACTTCGCGGGGCCGCTGGTTCCTCGGCGAATACGCCAAGCGCAACCGCAACGCCGATACAAGCATGGTGCTGGATGCGGTCGCGCGCATCGAACAAAGCCTTGCCGCGCAGCGGCAAGCGACCGCCGAGGCCGACGCTGAAGCCGGACTTGCCGAGGCCAGACTGGCTGAAGCCAAATTGGCGGAGGCCAAACTGGCTGAAGTCTTGTCCGCGCTTCGCGGTGCCATCGAAGCCGCGCAGGCCTATGTCGCGGAAGCGCTCGACAACCTTGAGCTGGAGCAGAAACTTGCGCCGGTCCGCAAGGGCGCGCGGGTGATCCGCGAAATCTCCTGGCGGCTGCGCGAGATCGGCAATGACGGCCGAATCTGCGACATCATCGATTTGCAGGTCGCCGCGATCGAATCAGGCGCGGCCCAGATCTCGTCGGATGAGGCGAAAGCCGCGCTCGGCGCAGCCTTTGCCTTGATCACCGGCCGGCTTGCGGAGTTCGGCGATGATGCAGTTGCCGCGCCGGCTGCTGAAGCGCCCATGGACGAGGCCGCAGCGGCCGAAGCGCCAACGGCTGAAGTCCCTTCGGCTGAAATCTCCATGGCCGAAACCGCAGTGGCTGAAGTATTGGAGGCCTCGCCTGCCCCGGCCCCGCCGCAGGCAAGCCCCGTTTTCGATCACGTGGCAGCCGAGGTAGCGCCGGCACTGGAGGTTCCCGCAACCAGGACCGAAGCTCCGGCAGTGGCGGAAGCCGCATTGGCGGATGCAGAGATCGCGGAGGTCACTGACGAGGCCGCCGCAGACGCCCATGACGAGGCGGTGCTCGACATCATCGCGATGGAGATGGGCGCGCCCGATCCGTTCGACGATGACGAGATGGCGGATATGATCGCCGCTGAGGCGCATATCGCTGACGCCGCGCCGGTCGAGCCGGAGACCGTCGCGCAGGCCCCTGAACTGGTGGCCGCCCCCGTAGAGCCACCGGTCGAATTGCCCCCACCGGCCATCGCCGAACGCCTTCCCCAACCGTTGCCCGAGCCGCCGATGGAAGTTTCGCTCGGCTCGAGCATCATCGCGAGCGGCCTTGTGCGCAAGCCGAGAGCTGCCGCCAACGATCCGCTGGCGCCGATCCGCCGCATGAGCCAAGCCGAGAGGATCGCGTTCTTTTCGTGAACTTGTCGCCACGCAATCGACGCTGCGAGAATCAGACTCGCCGCGGATTTATGCGCTGATCGCTGAGCAATCATAAAAAACGGGGGCAGAGCAACCACATGCCCTGCCCCTTCTTCATTTCAGCGATTTCGCGTCAGGCCACCAGCTTGGCGAACAAATCCGCGTCGACATTGCCGCCGGAGAGAACGATGACGACATTCTTTCCTTTGGCGTCGATGCGGCCGGCGAGCAATGCGGCGAGACCGACGGCGCCGCCGGGTTCGACCACGAGCTTCAGTTCGCGATAGGCGAACGCAACAGCCGCGCCGACTTCCTCGTCGGATGCGATCACCCCGTTGGCCAGCAGCTTGCTGTTGATCGAAAAGGTCAGTTCGCCCGGCATCGCCGCCATCAGCGCGTCGCAGATGGTGCGCCCTGCTGCCGGATGCGCCTCGCGGTGGCCGGCGCGCAGCGACATCGCGTGATCGTCATAGCCCTTGGGCTCGGCGACGATGATCTGGGCCTGCGGAAATTTTGCCTTCACGGCGGTAGCAACACCCGCAATCAGCCCGCCGCCGCTCGCCGGCGCCACCACGATGTCGGGCACTAACCCGAGCGCCATCATGTCCTCAGCAATCTCACGGCCGGCGGTGCCCTGCCCCGCGATCACGAAGGGATCGTCATAGGGACGCACCAGCGTGGCGCCGCGCTTGGAGGCGATGCCGTTGGCGATCGCTTCGCGATCCTCGCGGTCACGATCATACAGCACGACCTCGGCGCCATAGGCCTTGGTGCGCTCGCGCTTGGTCAATGGGGAATCCGCAGGCATCACGATGGTGGCCTGCATGTTCAGGATCTTGGCGGCGGCCGCCACGCCCTGGGCGTGGTTGCCCGACGAGAACGCCACCACGCCGCCGCTGCGCTTGTCCTGCGGGATCGACGACAGCTTGTTGAAGGCGCCGCGGAACTTGAACGAACCGGTCCGCTGCAGCATTTCCGGCTTGAGGAACACCCTGGTTCCGGCACGCTCGTTGAGAACGGGAAACGACAGCAGCGGCGTACGCACCGCGAACGGCGCGACCACCTTGGCGGCGGCGTCAATATCAGCCGCGCCGATGGGTTGATTTACTGGTGTGTCTGGCATTCCCGATTTGTAGCGCGGCGGCGGACCGGCCGGCAAGACGCTTTAACGTGAGATCAGGCGGCGAAATGCGGGTCTTCCGCCACGAATTCGACCGTTTCGCCGTCCGGTTCGGGTTCGATCGGGCGAATGTTCAAGGCGTGGTCAACAAAGACACGCGCGGAAGCCCGCCAGGTATGGCGGGCCGCGAAATCAACGCAGGCGCGCGACGGGATGGCCAACGCTTCCAGGCAAGCCTCGCGCAGATCATCATGGAGAACGCCGACCGGCGCCGTGCCGATCACGTCGCGGGGGCCGGCGACCGGAAAAGCGGCAACCGGCAAGCCGCTGGCGAGGGCTTCGAGCAACACCAGGCCAAACGTGTCGGTCCGGCTCGGGAACACGAAGATGTCGGCAGCCGCATAGATCTCCGCCAGTTCCTCGCCATGACGCCCGCCGAGGAACACGGCCTGCGGATATTTGCGTTCCAGCGCGGCGCGCGCCGGCCCGTCGCCGACCACGACCTTGGTGCCGGGCAGATCGAGATCGAGGAAGGCCTCGAGATTCTTCTCAACCGCCACGCGGCCGACGCTGAGGAACACCGGCGCGGGCAGGCAAAGATCGATGGCACGGGGATGGAACAACGCGGTGTCGACACCGCGCGACCACAGCACCACGTTGCGAAAACCGCGCTGGCGCAATTCGGCAGCGAGCGCCGGCGTCGCCGCCATCACCGCCTGGCTCGGTTTATGAAACCAGCGCAGCACCCGCCAGACCCACGATTCCGGGATCGGCGAACGCGCGGAGACATATTCGGGAAAGCGGGTGTGGAAGCTCGTGGTGAAGGGCAGACCGTGTTTGCGGCAATAGCGCCGCACCAATAACCCGATCGGACCTTCGGTCGCGATGTGAATGCTGTCTGGCTTTGCCTGCTCGATCAGTTCCGCGATCTTTGCCGGATACGGCAGTGCGAGCCGCAAATCCGGGTAGCTCGGCATCGCGAAGGTGCGGAACGATTGCGGCGTGAGGAAGCTGACGTCGACGCCAAAACCCTTTGCCGCTTCCGCCATCATGGTCAGCGTCCGTACCACCCCGTTGACCTGGGGATGCCACGCATCGGTCGCGACCAGGATATGCGTCATGCGGCGCGCGCCGCAACGCTGGGAACCGGCGCTATGCGGCGTACAGGATCGGCCCAGGTGATGATCTCGAACCGGCCGTCCTCATGCTCGACGAGCGCGGTGCAGCTTTCCACCCAGTCGCCGCAGTTCATGTAGCGGATGCCATGTTCGTCGCGGATGGTGGCGTAGTGGATGTGGCCGCAGATCACGCCGTCGGCACCGTGACGCCGCGCCTCGGCGGCCAGCGTCTTCTCGAACGCGCCGATATAGTTGACGGCGTTCTTGACCTTCAGCTTCGCCCATTGCGACAGCGACCAATAGGGCACGCCGAACATGCGGCGGAAGAAGTTGACGAGCCGGTTCATCTGGATCGCGAAATCGTAGGCCTTGTCGCCGAGATGGGCGAGCCAGCGCGCGTTCTGCACCACCAGGTCGAAGATATCGCCGTGAATGACGAGGTAACGCTTGCCATCGACGCCGGTATGGACGGTGTTTTCCATCACGTCGATGCCGCCGAAATGGGTGCCGTAATAGTTCCGCAGGAACTCGTCGTGGTTTCCAGGCACATAGATGACCTTGGCGCCCTTGCGCGCCTTGCGCAGCATCTTCTGCACGAAGTCGTTATGCGATTGCGGCCAGTACCAGTTTGATCGCAGCGCCCAGCCGTCGACGATATCGCCAACGAGGTAGATGGTGTCGGCATCGTGAGAGCGGAGGAAGTCCAGCAATCGGTCGGCTTGCGAACCGCGGGCTCCGAGATGAACGTCGGAGATGAACAAAGTGCGAAAGCGCCGCTCAGGGCTCTCTTCACTTGAGGATTCACTTCCCATGCCTGTGCACCTACCCGATTCCTGTGACAAGGCGATGACGATCCACCCGATCGATGGCCCCAGCAGAACACGATCCGAATCAGCAGCACGCCCCTGCTATCGCGATATCAGCGCGATGCGACAATCAGGCGACATGGGACTATTTCTGCGATCTCCGGGACTTGACGTGGCCTCGTATTCCCGCGACGCGAAGCGCCCGGGTTGTTGATCGATCTCCGCCCGAAAGAGGGCGCAGGGAAGACCGGGTGCGCGCTGCACCCGCGGTCTCGTGTGCAAAGTTGTGCGAAGAACCGCACACGAGCATACAGGTTCAGCGGAAACACTCCGGCCTTCCCCGCGCAATGGCTTTACGGCTTATGCCGTGATCTCCTCGGCGACGAATTCGTCTTGTCACCGTCGTCGACGAATTAGCGATCTTGTCGAACCCGGTTGGGTTCGCAAAGACCTCCGCCGACTTGACACCAGCAACGGGTGCCAGGACCACACGGTTTTGCCGTACGCGTCGGCGTCGTTCGTCCTGCACGCTTGTGAATCGCTCACGGAAAACCGCCCTGCGATCTCTTGCGCACCCGACGCTGCCGCGTCCACCGCATCCCTGCCCAACGTAGCCGACGATCATGATACGCCCCTCTCAAAAGGGCCGGGACGGCGGGAGTTATAGCCTTGATTTGCCCGACGGGATGAACAGAACAATTTCGCGTCGAGATAGAAAAATGACTCGACAACGAAAGCGCCGCTCGGCGGAGTGATTTGCCCGTCGGGTGCTCCGGCATCCATCAAAAGACCGGCGTTTCGGCGTCGCGGCAATAAAATAATACGTGTTAATTTGGGGCCTTTTTCTTTCGGCTCGCGCCCCTCAAAGCACTCGACGAGGTCGTCACTGATCCATCAGTCATCTGAAGACAGGTCAAGAGGTCGACATAGCTCGCGTCGCCGATGGTCGCCTCTCCCTCACACTGGGCTCTGACAGCCGGGGAAGACGAAGACCAAATCGGGTCTAATTGTTGTCGCGCTGAATTCTCATCGCTCATACACTTGTCGAAACTTTGAGGTAAGGCCAAACCCATCGCCTTATCGGCTTCTACCGACCCTTTGCAGGTAGCTTCGACGTTGAGTTTTGGGATGGCATCGGAAACGGGCGTCAACATTTGAGTACTCACCGCAATTGCCATGATTGCCGGGTGCATGGGATGTCCTTTCTTTAATGAAACGATACAAAAGCATTCAGTTCATGTCGGCATGTTCGTGGAAAGTCGGGCGCACGGCAAGGTTTACAGAATTAAGGCATGTACGTCACCCAGCGACTATTTGTCCCAAAGGGCAATTTCGCCAGACCAAGGTCGCGAGTAACAATTGCAGGCGCCACCAGAAGGAGAGTAGTGTCGAGACTGGCCTCGCTGCTCGGAGGAGCACGCAAATATGCGCGTCGTCTCTTGCACTTCTAGGGCGCGATGAAGGGACGCCTATGCGAAAGCGGCAGTTCCTTTACTCGCAAACAAGAATCCGCAGCCCGCGGTCGACGTGCCGAAATCGCATAGACACCGTCTGAGCTGTACGGAAGGCTTATGTCTCGGAGAACGGAACGAGTGGCAATCAGAGAACCTACACAGCATCGAGAGACCCCGCGAGGCAGATCGCTAAACAGTTGCGTTCGCAGTGCAGGGTAAGTCTGTTGTGGGTCATTCGCGATCGGGTCGAGCCAACGATGAGCCCCGCCGTGTCCGCTCTGCCGCCGAAAGCGGAAGTACATTCAGAACATGGCGATTCCGCGATGGCCCGCGCCAAGTGGCGCGTCCTCAGGTGCGCAATTGCGCACCGGGGAATGACGATGGAGTGTGGATCACCGCTTCCGCGACATTTCCGCCCGGCCTAGTCGGGCACACCGGCATCCATCAAAGCGGCGGATCAGACCAATCAGATTGCCCACTCCCAGTCACATAAATCGAGCTTGATCAGTACGGCTTGCGCGATGCCCGCTGCGCCCAACAGCGACCGAATTCCGCAGCTCCGTGATGTGCCAAAGGCTTCCATTGCGCATGTCCACTCTTGGCGGCGGCTCGAGCGGATGGAGCTGTCGGTTTCCGATGCAAGCCGCGGTGGTGGCGGGCTAATTACAGGGGTTATACTTGACCTTCTATCTCTGCGGTCCCGATAGGTTTACTTCGCGCTCGGCCCGAAAAACATTGCTGTGCAGGTTGGCGATCCATTGCCGGCCGCTAGAGGTAAAATTGAGATACCGGATCGCAAGCTGGATCTGTGGCGCAACGTTGGTCCAATAGAACTGAGGAAATTTATAGACGATGTCGGCGGGCGTTGCATAACCGAGTGCCTTGTTCAGTCCGATCTCCTCGAATTCGTGGAACAGGGCATTCGACTTCCTCATGTAATTGGGATCGCCGAGTTGGCCGATCAGATCCGCAGCACGCAACAGCAATCCCTCTTCCTCGTTGAGGTCGTCAACTTCTCCCTTTGGTGTATCGACATAGGGAAAGCGTGTGTATTCGATGGCCCGGGCAATCCGGGCGGCGTCGACGTCCTCCACGGCATCGAGCCGCTCAATCACGAAGAGCTTCGAGCGGTCGACATGATAGGGCGCGAGCGCGGCATCGGACGATCCAACCGGCAATTCGATCTTCCGCCCGGTAAGGTCCGCAATATAGCCGCCGTCTTCGTCACCCTGGACTATGCCCCGCACATATCCAATGTCATGGGTGAGGCAGGCGATAATGAAGTTCGCATAGTCGGTAGCCGTGGTGGTCCGTTGCAGCGCTCGTCCAGCCAGGATGTCGTGCCCGACCAGCGTAACCAGCATCGTGTGTTCAATATCGTGATAGAGTGCATCGCTGTTCCCGATGCACTCCAGTGCCAGCCTGGCAGCAAAGGGCAGCAATTTCGTCAAATCGGAATGCGACGAGCGGAATTGGCCTTCGGTCTCCCGCGCAAGAAATGAGCCAAGGGCCTGCGCCGCCAGTTGAGGAATTGTGATCATCTCGGCACCCTCTCCAGTCCTGCTGTGGTTTGCGTGCGCCATGATCGACGGGGCTTGTGCAACGGTATCCTTCAGCTTCCCGATCGGTCACATGCTATCGAAAACACATTATCATCAATCCTTGAATGTCGGCTCGGTACACCAGCCGCAAAATCCAGAGAAATGTCCAATCGGCGGTCCGTTCGGGGTGTTCTGACGGATGAGAGGCCGCTCGTGACGGGTCATTCGCGACCGGATCGAGCCAACGATGGGTCCGGCTGTGTCCGCTATGCTGCCGAAAGCGGAAGAACACTCGGAGCATTGGCGATTCCGCGGCGGGCCATGCGTTTAAGAATCCGCGCCCTGGAAAGCGCAGTCCGCACGCGCATGCCGATACAGCTTTGCTCATCCGGCTAAGCGTGCTGCAACCGTTCCGGCAATCGCTTTCAGTAAGCCGGTGAAAATTGATGGACCGGCCCGTGGCCGTGACCGACGCTGAAGCGATCCGTCGATGCGATCGCCGCAGTGATCGGAGAAGTTTGTCCTCTCATGCCCGAGCGATAGTGCGGGCGCATCCGGACGTTCCACTATCCCCGGATTGCTGAATTGGCCTTCGCGGCGGCGGCCGTCATTGCACTCTTCGCCGATTTCGCTCTGGAGACCACTTCATTGACGCCGATCATAAAGGCGTCCTGGATCGGTCTCGATTGTGGATGGAAAAGGATCGCCTTCGCGCGGTCGACATCGGCGTTTTGCAAATTGGTCAGCGCTGCGGTTGCGGCTTGCGGGCCGAACGCCTGCTTGAAGGCCTCGCTCGACCAAGCCGACAGGCGTGTCGTCGACAGCCCCATCGCGGCCGTTAGCAGCGAGGTCGGCTTGCTCGTCGCCCAGAGCAGGAACAGGAAAGCCGCCCGCTTGTTTTGTGATCTGGAATTAATGCACGCCTGCCAGTGCGACATAAAGGGGACGGGGCTCCGACCGGCGACATGCGGAAAGGCTGCAAATTCGGCCTGCTTGACGACCCGGCTCTTCGTCGGATCGGAAATGTCCCTGGCGAGTACGCTGCTGTCCATCGCCATGGCCGTCCGGCCCTGAAGGAAGTCGTCCAGCACGTGGTACCATTCATAGCTGCCCACACCGACAGGCCCGGCCTGGCTAAGGGTCTCTCCGTACATCGCGACGGCCTCGATCGCCTCAGGGCTATCGAAAGCGGCCTTGTTGTCCTTGACCATGTGCCCGCCATGGGAGAACACGTAGCTCATGGCCGCAGGCGACGAATTGCCGCTCGCCTGGGCCCGCATGGCGATCCCCGACATCTCGTTGGTTTTGACGGCCTTGGCAGTGTGAAGCAGCTCTTCGAAAGTCTGAGGCACCGGTAGGTTCTTGGCTGCCAGCACATCGCTGTTGATGAACAAGGTCACCGCCTCGGAGGTAATCGGGAAGGCGTAGCGTTCGCCGTTCGGCCACACCGGAAACGCTCGGGCGGTCTTGAGAAGGTCGCTCTCGTCATACCAGCCGGGATCGGTCAGCGACCGGTCGGAGAAATACGCGTTCAGCGGCTCGAGCCAGCCTGCCGAGATGCCGTGGCCGTAGGTCAGGAACATGAAGACGTCGGGCGTGCTGCTGCCGCGAGCGAGCTTGACCGGCAGGGCGCCCAGGAACGCGGTTTCCAACAGGAAGTCGGTGACGACGTTGATACCGGTGAGCTTCGTGAAGCCAGGCAGAAGCGGAGTGATCGCATTCGACCAGGGATGGATCGCGCCCGCGAGCACAATTGTCTGCCCCGCAAATTGTTTCCAATCAATCGCAGCCTCGGCATAGATCTTGGCATAGATCGCCTCGGCATCCTCCGCGAGGCTCCGCCGCGGCATCATGGCGAGGGGCGGAAGGACCGCGCCCGCCGCGCCCAATCCCTTGACGAAGCCGCGCCGGCTAACCGGAACTCGACCGCTCGGTGAGCTTCCACCCGGCGCCATGTTGGTACTCCTAGCTCAGTAGTCATTCACTACGCGCGAGGCGGGAACGGTCTGTGACGTTGCGACGATGCACTTCTATCACATACCGCATGGCAGGGAGTGAGACACGGGGGCGCATCCCTTTGGTTAATGTCGCCCGAAATTACCCCACTATCACCGCAGGACGTTGACCCTACGAAGGCAACTAGCCCCATCGCCCTGCGGACACGCCGCGGCGTATGGGTTCCTGCTTTGGCAGGAACGACAGTCAGTAAAATTTATGGAAATGATGGATCGGACCGTGGCCGTGACCGACGCTGAAGCGATTCGCTGATGCGATCGCCGCACTGACCCACGCCTTGGCGTTACGAACCGCGGCTTCCATCGCCTCACCGTTCGCAAGACCCGCCGCGATCGCCGATGACAGCGAGCAGCCGGTACCGTGGGTATTTTTGGTCGCGATGCGCGGCGCGGCCAGCGCAATGGCGACGTTGGCATCAATGAAATAGTCGATGCTCTCTGTCCCCTGCCCGTGCCCGCCCTTGATCAGCACGGCGCCGCAACCCATCGACAGCAGCCGCTTGCCCTGGTTCTCGACCGCGGCCTCGTTTGCCGCTACCGGTTCGTCCAGCAGCGCAGCCGCCTCCGGCAGGTTCGGCGTGATCAGCGAAGCGCGCGGAATCAATCGCGTTCGCAGTGCCTCGACGGCGTCAGTGGCGAGCAGGCGATCGCCTGAGGTAGCGACCATCACGGGATCGAGCACGATGTGATCAGGCTTCCACCGGTCGAGCCCCGCCACGATGGCGTCGATCACCTCAAGCTGCGCCACCATGCCGATCTTGACGGCGCCGACGGCAAGATCGGCAAACACCGCGTCGATCTGCGCGGACACGAACGCGGCCGGCACCTGATGGATCCCGCTGACGCCTTGCGTGTTCTGCGCGGTCAGCGCCGTGATCACGGAAGCGCCATAGACGCCGAACGCGGCAAAGGTCTTCAGGTCCGCCTGGATGCCGGCGCCGCCGGAGGAATCCGAGCCGGCGATGGTGAGCGCGACCGGTGTCGTCATCGCTGATCACGCGCGGTTGGTACAAACGGGGCCATATTCTGTCCTAGCATCGGCTGTCCTAGCGCGGCCGGCCATGGCCAGCAAGTTGGCTTGCCACAGACCTCCATTTTTGGCTTTCCTATTCTGACGCGTTTTCTTCACGCGAACCGGTATCCACTTCGCTTGAAAACGCTATATTATGACTGACCTTTTTCGGAGACGACAACGATGGTTCCTTTCTTCATCCAGATCAAATGCAAGCTTGGCCAATCATACGTCGTTGCCAACGCGCTGGCGGAAGCCGAAATCGCCTCTGAAATCTACTCGACCGCCGGCCAATACGATCTGCTGGTGAAGTTCTACGTCGACAACGAGACCGACATCGGCCATTTCGTCAACGAGAAGGTGCAGGTCATTCCCGGCATCCAGGACACCCTCACCATCATCACCTTCAAGGCGTTTGGCGCGACCTAGGCGTCAATCAGCTGACCCCCGCGGGATTGCAATCAGGAGGCCGCCTTGCGCGGCGGCCGCGGCGGGCCATCCACGGGCGGCAATGATTTGATGTAGTCGGCGATCGCGGCACGGTCCTCCGGTGACAATTGCGAGGTGTTCTTGATCACCCGCACCATCGAGCTACCGGCGCTGTCTCCATCAGGCATTTGCCCGGTTTCGAGGAAATAGGCGATATCCTTCGCGCTCCAGTCCGCCAATCCCTTCTGCGTGATGTTCGGCACCCAGCCCTCGCCTTCCGGATTGGGGCCGCCGGCAAAGCGCTGCGCGCTGACGATGCCGCCAAGGAAATTTCGGGGGCTGTGGCACTCCGCGCAATGGCCAGGACCGTTCACGAGATAGGCGCCGCGATTCCATTGCGCCGAGTGCGCAGGGTCCGCCATGAACGGCTTGCCGTCCATGAACAGCCATTTCCACACCCCGACATCGCGGCGGATATTGAAGGGAAACGGCACGTCATGATCGCGCACCCGGCCTGCGACCGGCGTCAGCGTCTTCAGATAGGCAAAGAGATCGCGGACGTCGTCGAGCTTCGCATGCTGATAGGAGGTGTAGGGAAGAGCCGGGAAATAATGCGTCCCCTCCGGAGAAGTGCCCTTGAGCAGCGCGGTGACGAAGTCGGCCTCGCTCCATCGCCCGATGCCGTCATTCGGATCGGGCGAGATGTTGGGCGCGTAGAATGTTCCGAACGGCGAAGGGATCGCGAGCCCGCCGCCGAGCTTCAGCCGATCGGGCTGATTGGGCACGGCATGGCAGGAGGAACAACCCCCGGCATTGAACGTTGTGAGGCCGTTGGCGAGATTGGGCTGGTAAGGGGGAAGTGCCGTCGCGGCAATCACCTCCGGCGTCGTCAGCCACCAGAAGAAGCCGAAGCCGATGACGCCGGCTAGAACGGCCACAAGGAGAATTCGTCGCAACATTCACCGATCCGTCATCGAGCAGTTCAACTAACGGCTAGAACTAACGGCTAGTATGCCCGCAACTTCGCCGATACGCTCGCCGGAAATTTCGGAGATTCAGCGTCAGTCCGGGAATAAATCCGAAAAGCCGCTGTTTTGAAGCTGACACCTTCGCTTGATGTCAACAAGGAGAGAACCATGCCGAACAAGACCATGCTTGCCACGCTTGCGCTGGGCGCTGCCATCGCTTTCGCCGGTCCCGCCTTCGCCGAGAAGATGAAGGCGACGCTGGATGGCAAGGCGGAAGTGCCGCCGAATACCAGTGCCGGCACGGGCACCGCCGACATCGATTATGACGCCGCCACCAAGAAGCTGAGCTGGAAGGTGACCTATTCCGGCCTTTCCGGCCCGGCCACGGCCGCGCATTTCCACGGTCCCGCCGAGGCCGGTAAGAACGGCGGCGTTGCTGTTGCGATCCCCAACGCCACCTCGAGCCCTGCCGAGGGCAGCGCTACGTTGACCGACGCTCAGGCCGCTGACCTGTTGGCCGGCAAGTACTACGTCAACGTTCACACCGCGGCCAATCCGGGCGGTGAAATCCGCGGCCAGGTGACGAAGTAAGCGCCGAACAGGAGCTGAAACCCGGCCCTCGCAGGGCCGGATTTCGAAGCGGCTTCGTGAAATCGGTTTGTTGAAAATCGATTTGTGAAAATGATGTGAAAAATGAAAAGGGTGGTCGCCTCGTGGCGTCCACCCTTTTTTATCTTGAATCGGTCGCCGAATTTATTTCAGCTTGACGCGGTACGTCTCGTGGCAACCGGTGCATTTTTCCTGGATTGCATCGAACGCCACCTTCAGACTGGCGGCGTCCTTGATGCTGCCCTTGACGTCGGCAATGGTCTTGATGACGGGCGGCACCTTGGAGTCGAAATCGGCCTTGTTCTGCCAGATCGACTGCTTCGCCCCATAAGTTGCGTTCACCACGTCTTCCTTGGGATTGGTCGTGAAGACGGTAGGAATCGTGGGTACGGATTTTTCGAGATCGGCGATGGCGGCATTGACCGCCGCCTGATCGTAGGGAGTTTCGCCC
The DNA here is from genome assembly GCA_963774775.1 of uncultured Alphaproteobacteria bacterium. Lineage (GTDB taxonomy): Bacteria > Pseudomonadota > Alphaproteobacteria > Rhizobiales > Xanthobacteraceae > Bradyrhizobium. The sequence continues at coordinate 97,507 of CAVZGZ010000005.1, read as the reverse complement.
TTCACCGTCTTGAGAAGCACGCCGTACATGCTCTTGCCCTGTGCCCTCATCAGATTGTCCTGCTGAACGGCAACATCCTGCTGCGCCATGACAGCGCCGACACCGAGCAACAAGGCTCCCGCCACAACCACCGTTCGCATCATCGGCCATTCTCCGTTTCGAGAAGCGTTTTGAAAAGACGCCGCGAACCCGCCTGCGCGAGTCGCGGCTTATCCGAGGGTAGAACTCCGCCCGCGGGATTTCATTCCCGCGCGCGGAAAATATCACAGGCCAAATATCACAGGCTATGGCGGCGCTGATGCTCCCGGATCGCGATCCAGACCCGCTCCGCGGTCGCCGGCATGTCGATGTGGTCGATCTTGTATTCGCGCCACAGCCCCTCGATGATCGCGTTGACCACCGCCGGGCAGGAACCGATCGCACCGGCCTCGCCCGCGCCCTTGACCCCGAGCGGATTGGTCGTACACGGCACGTTGCAGGTCTCGAAGTGGAATGACGGGCCGTCGGAGGCGCGCGGCAGCGCATAATCCATGAACGTACCGGTGACGAGCTGGCCGTCACTGGAAGAGTAGACCGCCTGCTCCATCAAGGCCTGACCGATCCCCTGCATTGCGCCGCCGTGAACCTGCCCGGCCAGCAGCAGCGGATTGAGGGTCACGCCGAAATCGTCGACGATGACGTAGTTGACGATCTTGATGATGCCGGTGGCGGGATCGATCTCGACTTCCGCAAGATGGGTGCCGTTCGGGTAAGTGCCGTCGGCCTGCGCGAAGGTGGCGCTGGCGTTGAGCTTGGAGGGATCGGTGCCCGGACGCTTGGCGAGATCGGCAAAGCTGATCGAGCGATCGGTGCCGGCGATCCGCACCCGGCCGTCGCTGATCTCGATATCGCCGGCGCTCGCTTCCATCGCTTGCGCCGCGATCTCCTTCAGCTTGTTGCCGAGTTCGTGGGTCGCGCGCTGGACGCTGACGCCGCCGGTCGGGATCGATGCCGAACCGCCGGTGCCGAGCCCGGTCGCGATCTTGTCGGTATCGCCCTGCAGGATATGGACGCGCTCGGGCGGGAGGCCAAACTGCTCGGCGACCAGCTGCGCATAGGCGGTCTGGTGCCCCTGCCCGCTCGACTGGGTGCCGATCAGGATCGAGACGTCGCCATTGGGATCGAGCGCCACATTGGCGGTCTCCTCGCCCATGGTGCCGCAGACCTCGACGTAGCAGGCCATGCCGATGCCCCGCACCAGCCCGGCCTTTTTCGCCGCCTTGGCGCGCTTCGGAAATTCCTTCCAGTTTGCGACTTCCATCGCGCGCTTCATATGCGCGGTGAAGTCGCCGGAATCGTAGACCTTTCCGGTCGCGGTCTTGTACGGCATCGCCTTTGGCGGAATGAAGTTCTTGCGCCGGATGGCATCCGGCGTCATCCCGAGTTTTCGCGCGGCGGCGTCGACAAGGCGCTCGATCACGTAGGCAGCCTCGGGCCGTCCGGCGCCGCGATAGGCGTCGACCGGCACGGTGTTGGTGAACACGGTGCGGACGCGGCAATGGAAGGCCTGGAAATCGTAGAGACCCGGCAACATGCCCGCGCCGCCATGCGGAATGTAAGGCGCGAAGGTCGAGAGATAGGCGCCCATGTCGCCCATCAAATCGACGTCCATGCCGAGAAACTTGCCGTCTTCGGCGAGCGCCATCCGTGCGGTCGTGACGTTGTCGCGGCCCTGCGCGTCACCCATGAAATGATCGGCGCGATCGGCGGTCCATTTGATCGTCTTCTTCAATTTGCGCGCGGCGACCGCGATCAGCGCGTATTCGCGGTACGGAAACAGTTTGGTGCCGAAGCCGCCGCCGACGTCGGGGCAGATCACCCGCATCTTTTCCAGCGGGATCTTCAGAATCATTCCGCCGATGATCTCGCGCAGGCGATGGCTGCCCTGGCTGCCGATGGTCAGCGTCAGATGATCGTTCTTGGCGTCGTATTCGGCGACCGCCGCGCGCGTTTCCATGAAGTTGGTGATGATCCGCGGATTGACGATCGACACTTCGGCCACCGCATGCGCCTCGGCAAACGCCGCCTCGGCCGCTTTCTTGTCGCCGATCGACACGTCGAACAGGACGTTGCCGGCATGATCCGGCCAGACCTGCGGCGCGCCCTTCTTCACGGCATTGACGAGACCAACCACCGCCGGCAACGGCGTCCATTTGACATCGATCGCCTCGATCGCGTCGCGGGCCTGATCGACGGTGTCGGCCACCACGAAGGCGATGGCGTCGCCGACATGGCGAACTTCATCCTTCGCCAGGATCGGATAAGGCGGGCCGGTGAACGGATCGACCTCGAGGTTGAACAGGCACGGCAGATCGCCGAGGTCCGCAACGTCGGCCGCAGTCAGGATCGCGCCCACCCCTGGCATGCCGCGGGCCTTGCCGACGTCGATGGTGAATTTCGCGTGCGCATGCGGCGAGCGCAGCACCAGCGCGTGCATGGCCTGATGCGGCGCGACGTCATCGGTGTAGCGGCCCTTGCCGCGAATGAGCGCATCGTCTTCCTTGCGGAGCACGCTTTGACCGACGCCGAACTTGATGGGGGCTGCCATCTTATCTCCCGGTATAACCGTTATTTGGCGCCATATTGGCGTGGTTCTCGGCGAAGCGCAAACGCCTTTCGGGGCATGACGGCCGGGATGTCAGCTACGGACCAACGAGAACAGCCATCCCCTGCCGAACAGCACGAGGATGGAAAAACAATAGATGAAAAGCCCGACGGCCGTCAGCAGCAACAGCGTGGTCTCGTCGCGAAATGCGCTCAATTGCGCGAAATAGACTGCGGCGTAACGCGCGGTAAGCCACAGGCCCGCGCCGAGCACGACGCCGGCCAGCAGGAACTTTGCGAGCGAAATCAACAAACTGCGATCGAGATCGAGATACCCTCTCCGCACCGCAAAGGCGAGCACCAGCAAGAGATTGATCCAGGCGCCAACCGCGGTGGCGAGCGCTAGGCCTACCTGCGCCAACGGTGCCATCAATGCGATCTTGAGCAGCACATTCACCGACAGCCCCGTGAGCGATGCTTTCACCGGTGTTGCGGTATCCTTGCGGGCATAGAATGCCGAGACCGCGCTGCGGATCGTCACGAACGGGATCAGGCCGATTGCATAGGCGGCAAGCGTGGCAGCAGCAGCCGCGGCGTCGGCCTTGGTGAAGGCGCCGCGCACGAACACCGCGCGCATGATGGCATCAGGTACGGCAATGAACGCGGCGACGAACGGCACGGTCGCCAGAAGGGTGAATTCGAAGGCCCGGCGCTGGGCCGCCGCCGCTCCGGCGTCATCGCCCGCCGTGATCCGCCGCGACATCTCCGGCAACAACACGGTCCCGATGGCAATGCCAATCACGCCGATCGGCAATTGATAGAGCCGTTCGGCATAATACAGCGCCGACAGCGCACCGGCCGGCAGGAAAGTCGCGATGATGGTGTCGGCGAAGATCGCCACCTGCGTTCCCATCGAGCCCAGCGTCGCCGGACCGATGGCGCGGAAGAAGGCGCGGACGTCGTCATCGAGCCGCAGCGGCGCAAAGCGCGGCAGGCCGCCATGGCGGGCGAGATCGCCGGCAAGCAGGAAATATTGCAGGAAGCCGGAGACCAGCACGCCCCAGGCGGCAGCGTGGCCGACAGTTGGAAACCACGCCGCCAGCGCCAGCGTCGCCATCATCGAAATGTTGAGAAAAATGGAAGCGGCGGCCGCGCTGGCAAAGCGGTGCATCACGTTGAGCATGCCGCCATAGAGCGTCACCATGGTGATCAGCAGCAGGTATGGAAACGTGATGCGGGTGAGTTCGATCGCAAGACGGCGCTGTTCGGAATCGTCCGAAAAGCCCGGGGCAAGAATGCTCATGGCCTGCGGCATGAACAGCCAGGCAACCACCAGCAGAATCACTTGCGACAAGAACAACAGGGTAAAGATGCGATCGGCGAACAGGCGCGCCGATGTCTCGCCCCCGTTGCCGTGGACATGGGCGTAGGCCGGTATGAAGGCAGTGTTGAAAGCGCCTTCGGCAAAGATCGCCCGAAAATTGTTCGGCAATCGCCAGGCCACGTAAAACGCATCGGCCACGGGCCCGGCACCGAGGAAGGCCGCGAGCATGATGTCGCGCACGAGGCCGGTCAGCCGCGAGAGAAGCGTGTAGCCGCCGACGGTGAAGATGCGCCCGAGCATGAGCCGCTTCTAGCGCATGCGACGGTACTTCAAAATGACGAAATCATGCCCTATAGATTTTTGGGCATGATCTTGTCCGAAAACTGGATGCCACCTTTCGAAATCATGCCCCAAGCGCGCCGCGCACAGCCTGGATGATCCGCTCCTGCGTCGGCTCGTCCAGATAGGCGTGCATCGGCAGGCTGATGACGTCGGATGACAGCTTTTCGCTGACCGGCAGGCCGCCCTCGGCGGCCGGAAAATCCCGGAAAGCGGTCTGCTGATGCAGCGACCTCGCGTAATAGATCGCCGTGGGAACGCCTTGGGCCTTCAGCTTCGCGGCAAAATCATCCCGGTCGGACGCCTGCAGGCAGGCGAATGGTGTACTGCGCCCAGATCGAGGTATTTCCAGCTCGCGACCCAGGCGGGCAACGCACATCGTTGCCGAGGCCGCGCGTGTAACGATCGGCTACCTCGTTGCGCGCCTCAATCTCGTCGTCGAAGATTTTCAGTTTCTCGATCAGCACCGCCGCCTGAATGGTGTCGAGCCGGCCGGTCATTCCAAGCCGGATGTTGTCGTATTTGTCAGAGCCCTGGCCATGGACGCGAATGCTGCGCAGCGTGTTGGCGAGGTTGTCATCGTCGGTGAAAATCGCGCCGCCGTCGCCGTAGCAGCCCAGGGGCTTTGCGGGAAAGAAGCTGGTCGTGGTGGCGTCGGCCAGGGTGCCCAACCTGCGGCCATGGTAGGTCGCGCCAAAAGCCTGCGCGGCGTCATCGAGCACAAAGAGGCCTTCAGCACGCGCCAGTTCTCCGATTCCGTCATGATCGGCGCTCTGGCCGAACAGATCGACCGGGATCACGGCTCTTGGCTTGAGGCCAAGCTTCCTTGCGGTCGCAATCCCGCGCTCCAGCGACGCGCGGGTCATGTTGAATGTGGTCTTCGTCGACATCGACGAACAACGGGGTCGCGCCGGTTCGCGCAACCGGAGAAGCCGTGGCGCAAAACGTAAACGACGGACAGAAAACGGCGTCGCCCCGGCCAACACCGATCGCCATCAGCACCATGACCAATGCGTCGGTGCCGTTGGCGCAGGTAATGACATGTTTGGCGCCGCAATAAGCCGCGAGCATCGTCTCCAGTTGCGTGACTTCAGGCCCGCTGATGAACTGGCAGTGATCGAGCACGCGCTTGGTTGCGACATCGATCGCACTGCCGAGCCGCTGACGCTGCGCAGCGATGTCGATGAAGGGAATGGGTTCAGGACGCATATGCTGGTTCATGGAGTTTTTTTGGAGCTTTCCAGGGAGTTCTTTGATGGAAATTCAGCCGACGACGCGGCGCGGGCCTTTGCGCGCGGTCGAAGCCGCGGGTCTTGCCGGCGATTCCAGGCAGCGGATCGCGATTTCGAGGCTCGCCACGCCCTCATCGCCTGATACGGCCGGCACGTTGCCGGTGCGAACCGCATCGAGGAATGCAATCAACTCGGCGCGCAGCGGCTCGTCATGCCCGACCGGCAGATGCCGCATCGAATAGCTGCCGTCCGGCTTGAAGCCGAAACATTCGGTGACCTGGCGCGTCAACAGATCGCCCATCACATATTTGCCGCGGGTGGCGACCGTGACGTTGCGCGCCTTGAACGGCGTCAGCCAGTTGGTGTTGATATGGGCGAGCACGCCGGAGGCGGTGCGGAACTGCAGCAGCGCGATGTCCTCACGCTCGGCGATGGCGCTGGAGAGTTGCGGCTGCACCTCGACGATATCGGATTCGGTGAACCAGCGGATCAGGTCGATGTCGTGCACGGCAAGGTCGATGACGACGCCGACATTGGACATCCGCGGCGGAAACGGTCCGACGCGGGTGATACCGATGGAAAGAATGTCTTCCCCCGAGATCGCCTGCTTGATCGCGGCGACCGCCGGGTTGAAACGCTCGACATGGCCGACCATCAGCGTCACGCCGGCGCGGCGCGCGGCATCGACCATGTCCCGCCCCTCCTGCACCGTCGGCGCAATCGGCTTTTCGACCAGGATGTGGATGTTGCGTGCGATGCAGGCGAGCGCGACCTCGTGATGAAGGTGAGTCGGCGCCGCGATGGTCACGGCATCGACGCCCTCGCCCAACAGTTCATCGAGGCTTTCGAAGGCGCGGCAGCCGGCGAACTCCGTGGCGCGCGCCCGGTGCTCCGGCAGCGGATCTACGATTCCAACCAAGGTAACGCCCGGCAATCCCGCCAGCACGCGCGCATGGTTGCTGCCCATCACGCCGGCGCCGATCACGCCCACGCGCAGCGCGCGCTTGATATCGGCTTTGGCGCCCGAAACGGACCCTTTGGAACTCATGTCGTCGACCCCAATAAGACTTCCTCGGGAACAGGCGTCCCCGGCGGCTGTGAGAGCGATTCCGGTCCTGAGAGAATCAGAACCGGGGCCCTATCCTTTTGTTTTGACGCGTATTCTTTACGCGGATGTTGTCCCCTCGCGCCAAGACGCTATAGCACGGCGCCACACATGTGGCGAATGCCATCAGGCGTATCCAGACACGTTTTGATTCAAAGAGTTACATCAGCCTGACGGACGCGTCCTGAGGCAGGACGGAGCGCCCTGACCAGGTCAGGTGCGCTGATAGTCGTCCTCGATGCGGATGATATCGTCCTCGCCGAAATAGCTCCCGGTCTGGACCTCGATCAGCTCCAGCGAGATCTTTCCCGGATTCTCCAGCCGGTGCACCGCACCGATCGGGATGTAGATCAATTCGTTCTCGTGCACGGTCTTGACCAGTTCGTTGACGGTGACGCGCGCGGCGCCCCGCACCACGATCCAGTGTTCGGAGCGGTGATGATGCTTCTGCAGCGACAGCCGCCCGCCCGGCTTCACAATGATGCGCTTGACCTGATGACGGTCGCCGTTGTCGACCGATTGATAGGATCCCCAGGGGCGGTGGACCTTGACGTGGCTCTCGGTCACCTCAGGCGCCGTCGCCTTCAGTTTCGCCACCAGGCGCTTCAGCCCATTGGCATCCTTCTGCCGCGACACCAGGACGGCGTCCTGGGTTGCGACCACCACAAGATCGTCGACGCCCTCGAGCGCGACCAGCGCCCGGTCGGTCGAGACGTTGCAATTGCGCGAATCCTCGAACACCGCAGCGCCCTGCGTCGCATTGCCCTGGCTGTCCTTCTCGGACAATTGCCACACGGCGTGCCAGGATCCGACATCGGACCAGCCGCAGGCGACCGGCACCACGGCCGCTCGCGAGGTCTTCTCCATCACTGCATAATCGATCGAGATCGCCTTGGCGGCAGCGAAGGCGTCGGCATCGAGTTTGACGAACCCGAGATCCTGACCGGCCTTGGCGACCGCGTCGGTCACGGCGGCAACACTGCCGGCGTCGTAATTGCGATATTCGTCGGACAGCACGGCGGCGCGGAACATGAAGTTGCCGCTGTTCCAGAGATAGCCCGCCTGGACATAGCTGGCCGCCGTCTCGGCATCCGGCTTCTCGACGAATTTCGAAACCGTGCGGACCTGGCCGGAAATGGCTTCGCCTGGGCTGATGTAGCCATATTCGGTGGCGGCACGTTCCGGCTCGACGCCGAAGGTCACGATCCGCCCGGCCGCCGCGGCCTTGAGCCCCTCGCGGCACGCCGCGAGGAATGCATCGACATCGCGCACCACGTGATCGGAGGCAAGCGCGAGCACGATCGCGTCCTTGTCGCGCGTCAACGCAAATGCCGCGCCCGCCGCGATCGCAGGGCCGGAGTCGCGCCGCATCGGCTCGAGCAACACGTCGGCCTCGAACCCAATTTCCGCCAATTGCTCCAGCACCATGAAACGATAGGCGCTGTTGGTGATCACCATCGGACGCTCGAACAGGCTCGCATCCGACACCCGCGACAGCGTCTCCTGAAACGTCGAGCGCGCCCCGAACAAGGGCAGGAATTGCTTGGGATGAACTTCGCGCGAGGCCGGCCACAGCCGCGTCCCTGCGCCGCCGCACATGATCAGTGGTATAATTCGTCGGTCCATCGATGCCTCGGATTCTGTGATGATCGCCATACCGGGCCACACCCCGCGCGAATCCCATCCCTGATTGAAGTTTTTTGAAATCCGCCTCCCGCCTCGAGCCGTGGCCCTCGGCGAAAGTCCCGGTTATGCCCCGAGCCCGGATCGGCAACTTACCCTTCACCGTCCTGCGGACCAACTTCCGGTCCGCAATCGCTACCATATGGGCGAGTTGTTACGGATGAAAGTCTGCCGGCATCGTAAACCGGCGGGCGGGAAGCCGCGAACAGCCCAGTTCCGGACTTCCTTAGCGGCTAGCCAAGGGGCCAGCAATACAGGGGCTCGGCTATTGCCAGATTGGCTTTAAAACCATACCAAGACGGCGAAATTGGGTGCACGGTGCCGGTTTGCCCCGTTTTTGACAATTCCTGAACCCTGGCAAGCGCGGGCGAAATGCGCCGGATCCTTCTCTCTACCCTAAAGATTCTGGTCTCGGCGGCGCTGCTGTATTTCTCACTGCGCAAGATCAATCTGAGCGAGCTCGTCTCGCGCATCAATGTCTCGAGTCTTGGCTGGATCGCGCTGGCGATCGCCGTGACCTTCCTGCAGATTTTCGTCGGGGTGTTGCGCTGGCGCGAGATCAGCGCGGAATGCGGCGCTCCGCTCGAGACCAAGCAGGCGATGCGGTTCAATGTGATCGGGACCTTCTTCAATCAGACGCTGCCTTCCTCGATCGGCGGCGACGCGGTGCGGCTTTGGCTGGTCGCGCGCAACGGTGCCGGCTGGCGGGCCGCGACCTATTCGATCTTCGTCGATCGCGCCGTCGGCCTGATCGCGCTTGCGGTCATCATCGTCGCGACCCTGCCTTGGAGCTACAATCTGATCACCGATCCGCACGGACGTTCGGCGCTGCTGCTGGTGGATTTCGCGGCGCTCGCGGGCGGGCTCGGTTTTCTCGTGCTAGGCGTGCTGCCGTGGCCGTGGCTGAAGCGCTGGTGGGGGACCCATCACGTCCACGCCTGCGCCGTGATCGCGAACCGGGTCATCTTCAGCCGGGATCGCGGCCCGAAGCTTGCCGTGCTTTCGGTGCTGGTTCACGTGCTGGCCGTCGTTATCGCCTGGTGTGTCGTGCGGTCGATCGCGGCACCGGTCAAGTTCGGCCAGGTCTTCCAGTTGGTGCCGCCGGTGATGCTGATCACGATGCTGCCGATCTCGATCGCCGGCTGGGGCGTGCGCGAGGCCACCATGGGACTGGCCTTCGGATATGCCGGGCTGATGACGAATGAAGGCGTCAACGTATCGCTGCTGTTCGGCGCAGTGTCTTTCATCGTCGGTATCTTCGGCGGCTTGGTGTGGATTCTCAGTCCGGAGAAGGCCGCCAAAGGCACCAAGCCGATCGGGGTCCCCGAATAGCCGTCGGACAGAATGACCAGTTCCGGAATATTCCTCTTCGTTGTAGCCGCTGTCGCTGCATTGGTTTCGGCCATTGTCACCTGGGCAATCCGGCCTGCGCTTTTGCGCGTGGCGCTGGCCAAGCCGAATGCGAGGTCTTCGCATCGAATTCCGACCCCGCAGGGCGCGGGCATTGCGGTGGTTGCGGCGACGCTGCTTGTCGCCGCCGCGGTGAACGTTGTCGCGGTCGGCCCGGCCGCAAATATCCCGCTGGTCGTTTTCGGGACGACGCTGTTCATCGCCATCGTCGGTTTCATCGACGACGTCAAATCAATCGGTGTCCTGCCCCGGCTCCTGCTGCAGGGACTCGCCGTCGGCGCGGTGGTTTTTGCCGCGCCCGATAATCTGCGGATCGTTTCCGCATGTCCGCCCTGGATCGAACGCGGGCTGCTCGTTATTGCCGGCCTCTGGTTTGTGAACCTCGTCAACTTCATGGACGGGCTGGACCTGATGACGGTGGCCGAGGCCGTGCCGGTGAGCGCGGCCGTGGCGCTGTTCGGCCTCGCCGGCAATATCCCGGCTGCGACAACGGTCGCCGCCGCGGCGCTCTGCGGAGCGCTGCTCGGATTTGCTCCCTTCAACCGCCCGGTGGCGAAGATATTTCTGGGTGACGTCGGCAGTCTGCCGATCGGACTGCTGCTCGGCTGGTGCCTGCTGCAACTGGCCTATCACGGGCAATACGCTGCCGCGCTGCTGCTGCCGCTCTATTATCTGACCGACGCCACCATAACGCTGTTGCGCCGAATGGCGAGGCGCGAGCCGTTCTGGGCGGCGCATCGATCGCATTTCTATCAGCAGGCAACGGACAACGGTTTCACCGTGTTGCGCGTGGTCGGCGAAGTCTTCGCGCTCAATGTCGGTCTCGCGTTGCTGGCTATGACCTCGATCAGGCTGAATTCGGCCGCAGCCGACGTGCTGTCGCTGCTGATCGGAGCTGCGGCGGTCATTCTGCTCCTGCGCAGATTCTCACAGCCGCGGCTTGCCTGAATCGCAGTTGGCCGATCAGGATTCAGGCGGACGCAACGCCTGCTGCAAGCCCTCATCGAGGGTGATCTGGGGCCGCCAGCCGGTGGCAAGCGCCTTGGAAACATCAAGCTCCAGCGAACCGAGAAGACTGTCGTTGGCTTCCCTCCGGCCGCTGAGCTTGAGCAACGCCGCCAACAGCGGCACCGGCAAGCGGAAGAGGCGAGGTGAAGTGTGCGCTGCCCGCGCGAGGCGTTCGATGAACTCGGGCGTGGAGACCTGCTCTTCATCCGCGACCAGAAAGATATCGAACTTTCCGGACGGATGCGAAAGCCGATGCAGGATGAACGAGGTCAGGTTCTCGACCGACAGGAACGCGCGACGGTTTTGAATTGCCGCAAACGGAAGCGGGATGCCGCGCGTCACCGCCTTCTCCAGCAGCGAGAAATTCCCCTTTGCGCCGGCTCCGTAGACCAGCGGCGGTCTGACGACGGTAACGCCCATGGCACCGCTCAGCGCCAGATCCCTCAAGCCGGTTTCGGCGGCGGCCTTCGACATTCCGTAGAGGCCGCGAGGCGTCAGGACATCGCTCTCGCGAAACGGAGCACGGCCGTCATTGCTGCGGCCGTGCACCAAAACGGTGCTGACAAAAATGAACTGGCCGACGCCGGCGGCGGCCGCTGAACGTGCCAGCTCCAGCGTGCCCTCGATATTCACGCTGCGATAGAGCTCGACCGCATGTTCTTCGTGTTGCTGATGGACGCGCGCAGCGAGGTGAACCACGGCGTCCGCGCCGGCGAGCGCGTCTCGCCAGTCCGTCGCGGGGCCGACGGAGCCGACGACAACCTCGTCGTGCGCGCCGGACGGCTTGCGAACCGCGCGGCGGACCAACCATCCGGCGCGCGCCATTGCCGGGGCAAGGTGGCGGCCGACGAAGCCGCTCGCGCCCGTCACCAGAACAACGGGTCGGCCATCTTTCATGGTGCTTGCTCCGGTTGCGGACTTCGCAACAGCTCGAGCAACAATGCTGCGTAACTGTTGAGGGCTCGCTCGGCACTGAAGTTCCCGGCCGCCGCAACGGCGCGCCCGGCCATCGCCGCATCCTCGCGCAGGGAGGCCGAACGTATCGCATCCGCCAATCCATCCGGCTTTCCCGGCATCACGACCCAGCCCAGATTGTTTTCCGTCACGGTGAGCGCCGCCTCGGCCTCCGGCTCGGAGACCAGGATGACCGGACGGCCGACCGCGAGAAGATTATAGAACCGGCTCGGCACCGATACACCCGAGACGTCCTTGCGATAGGGGATCAGCCAGACATCTGCAGCGGCGAGAAACGCCTCGAGATCCTCGTCTGTGACGCGGTCCACCAGCGTCACATTTGGAAGATTGGCTTCGGATTGCATGTCCTTGAGCCGCTCGAAGCCTACCCCCCAGCCCGAAAGAAGGAAATGAATATCCGGCAGGTCGCGCAGCAATCGCGCCGCCTCGAACACGATGACCGGATCGTGGGTAAAACCGAGATTGCCGGACAGTCCGACGACGAAGCGTGTCTCGAGCCCGCGGCGAAAGGGGTTGTCGGCGCGGATCGGCCGGATTGCGGGCGCAAGCGTCGCCCAATTCGGGATGAATCTGATCTTGTCTCGGGTCACTCCGCCATAGCGCAACAGCAGTTTCTCGGTATCGCGCCCGATGATCACGACGGCGTCGAGCGCGCGAAACATCAGCGCGTTGATCGCACCCATCGCCCTCGCGACAAGCGATGCCGGCTTGAGGAGTTCAGCCATGACCAGAACGTCGGGAAACAGGTCGTGCATGATCAGCGCCGAGCGTGCCCGTTTCAGCCTGGCCGCAGCCGCGACCGCATAGGGCAGCATGAACGGCGCGGTCACGGTCAACGCCACATCGCCACGCCGCAGCTTCCGCAACAACGCCAGAAACATGCGTGCCGTGAACAGCAACTCGGCAGCGCCGCGCCTGATCAGCGCGGCCTTGCCCGGCAGCCAGTTCTTGATTTCGATCACCGATGGCCGGCCCGCAGCCGGCACCGACGCGGACCCCGGAAATCCTGAAAGCACGAGAACCTCGGCGTCTTGCGCGACGCGGTTTGCGATCGCAGCCATGATCGCGGCCGTCGTGCTGTGGTCGGGCGGATAATGCTGACTGACGACGACGACTTTTCCGGGCATCTGCATCAATGGCTTTCGAGAGCATCCGGCTTCGCCCAACAGCGGCACGTGGGCCGCCGATCAGGCGGCATTCGATCCGAATTCAGGAACGGCGTCCTTTAGCACGGCCCTGATGGTCGTCGGATCATCTTTTGTAATGGCCTCTTCCAGCGCCGCAAGCCACTTGCGCAAGGTCGGCATCGGCGGTTCGTTGGGCTTGGCCGCCATGATGCCGGCAACGCCGATCTCCACCGTTGGCTCCTCGCTCGCGAACAGGATCTCGTTCAGTCGCTCTCCGGGCCGCATTCCACTGAAGACGATCTCGACGTCGATGCCCGGCTGCAGGCCGGACAGCCGGATCATGCGCTCCGCCAGGTCGACGATCTTGACCGGCTGTCCCATGTTGAGCACGTAAACCGAAACATCCGGACGCGCCGGCGTCATCGCATGGGTCGCGGCCGTCAGCACGAGATCGCAGGCCTCCCGGATCGTCATGAAATAACGCACCATGTCGGGATGGGTGACCGTGACCGGGCCACCCGCCTCGATCTGCGCCTTGAATTTCGGTACCACGGACCCGTTCGAGGCCAGCACGTTGCCGAACCGCACCGAGATCAGCCGCATGTGCGGCTTGCTGCCCGCCTGCGCCGCCAAATCATGGTCGAGCGCCTGGCAGTACATTTCCGCAAAACGCTTGGTCAGACCCAGCATCGAGACCGGTTCGATCGCCTTGTCGGTCGAGATCATGACCATCGCCTTCGCACCGGCCGCGAGCGCGGCATCGGCGACATTGACCGATCCGAAGATGTTGGTCTTGACGCCTTCGCTCCAGTCGCGCTCGAGGATCGGCACGTGCTTGAGTGCCGCGGCGTGAAACACGATGTCCGGCTTGAACTCGCTCATCAGCCGCGTGATGCGTTCACGATCGCGAATGTCGGCAATCCGGCCTTCGACGGCGGCGCCGGTACCGTGCGCGGCGAGTGCTTCCGTCACGGCGTACAGCGCGGGCTCCGAATTCTCCAGCACCAGCATTCGCGCGGCGCCGAAAGTCGCAACGCGGTCGCAGATTTCCGCGCCGATCGAACCGCCGCCACCGGTCACGATCACCGCCTTGCCCTTCACTAGCGATTCAAGACGTTCGTAATCGATCTTTTCGCTGGGACGCAGCAACAGGTCCTCGACCGCGACATTGGTCAGCCGTGGCGCATCGCCGCTCTCCAGCGACGGCAGCCGGCTGACGATCAGCCCCAGCCGCTTGGCCCGCATCAGCACCGCTTCCGGATGTGCGTCGGGTTCGAATGCCGAAGGCGTCATTACCGCGCGCTTGATCGGCTTCTCGCGGCTTTCGAAATCGCGGATTACGGCCTCGAGGTCATCAGTTCCGCCGAGCACCGGAATGTTGCGGATCTGCTGACCGCGATCGGCGGCAGACGGCGACAATACGCCGACCGGCCAGAGCCGCTTGATGGCCCCGTTCTCGATCCCGCGCAGCACGACTTCCGCATCCGCCGCGCGACCGATCAACAGCGCCGGCGCCGCATCGTCGGAACGGGCGTGATGGCGGGTGCGCGAATAGCGGAAATAGCGATAGCCAAAGCGCAACGCGCTCAGCGAGAACACCTCGAGAAAGAAATATAGGACGATGGTGATCCGGCCGAGGAAGACCGTCACGTGGGAGCTGGGAACGACAAAGATGAAGACATAGTCCAGCACCACCAGCGCCACCGTCAGCACCGCCGCCACGCGCATGATGTTCAACGCGTCGGGGAGCGAGATGAAGCGCCATTTCGTCGTGGTCAGATTGAAGAAATAGCAGACCACGACGCTGAAGCCGACGAACCACGGCAGGATCTGCCACAACAGCGGCAGACGGTCGGTCAGAAGATCGCCCTCGAAACGCAGATAGAAGCTCGCCAGCAGCGCAAACGCCGTGGCAAGTGCGTCATGCGCAGCGATCAGGAAATTGCGCAAGGTCAATTGTGAAAGACGCGTCATATGACGGACCGGCTACGAATTATGGGAGGATTCGAGGGGCATGTTGGCCCGCTGATAGCTCATCTTCCGCGTGCATGCCAGCGATCATGACCGGACCGGGCCGGGTTCTTCGCCTGATTTCGCCTTCAGCGCCATACCGCCCGCAACGCCGACGCCGAGGACATACATCCAGCCTTCGTGAAAGTCGAAAATGTGGGAGTTGAACAGCGAAGTGAAGATATTCTGTACCACCACCAGAAGGCCGATCCAGTTGACGAGCCCTTCGCCGCGAAACAGCAGGAGATGCAACAACCACATCGCATACAGCACGGCCACGCCGACAATGCCCCACTGCACCGCGACGTTCAGCGTCTGATTGTGCGGATTGCCGATCACCTGCCCGGTGGCGGTGTTGATATTGCCCTGGGCCGCCTGCTCGAACAGCCCTCGCGTCGAGCCGGTTCCATGGCCGATGATCGGCGCCTCGGCAAAAAACCGCAGGGACTTCTGCCAGAATTCGAGCCGTACCCCGATCGATGTCGGCAGGTTCCGTTCCTTGTAGAGCTGGTAGTCCCTGACGAAAGTCTCCGCGGTCCAGCGCAGCTGGGGCGAGGCTTGCCACGCAATCGCGGCGAATACCGCCGCCGCGCCAACGATCACCGCGATGCTCCGCCACTTCAGATGCAGCAGCGCGAACACCGCGAACATGACCGGCACGGTGACGAGCGCCGTGCGCGAGACGATCACGAACGCCATGTTGACGAAGAAGCTCAATGCAATCGCGACCAGCAGCGCGGCCAGCGCGATTTTCCTTTGACGCAGCAGAGTCACGATCGGATAGGCGAGCGCAACGGCGCACAGCGCGAATTCCTGACTCTGGTCGATGTAGTTCTTGACGAATATCCCGCGCTCGGCGCCGTCATGCTTGAGCGAGAGACCGGGATACAGCATGACCAGCCAGGACATCAGCATCAGTAGCGTGCAGGAGACCAGGAAGGCTGTGAACACCCACATGCCACGTGCCGATCGCCCGAAATGATAGAACAGCAGCGGCAACACCAGGAGTTTCGTCGCGGGACTGAGCGCGTAGGTCCGCGCCCCCCATGGCGCATCCGACCACAGGGTGCCGGCCAGCGCCAAGGTAAAGAGCGCGATCGGCAGCGCGCAGATCGGTCGCTTCAGCGACTGCAGAAAAGCCCTGAAATCGAGCGTCGGCGACACCGCCACCAGAAATACCGCGCCAAAAATGCCGACCAGCGAGGTCGACCATGGCAGCGACAGCGCGATCAGGACCGCGACGATATCGGCCGTCTTCGCCCACGCGGCCGGGTCGCGCCAGGTCGGCAGCGCCGGTGCGACGGGTGAAGTGACCGCGCTCACGCCGTGCCTCCGCGGGCGCGATCGACCAGCGAGGTCGTGCTGTGACCGGGAAGGATGTCGATCAGCAGCACCTCGCCGCCACCCGCTTCCACGATCTCGTAGCCGACCACCTGCTCGCGGGTGTAGTCGCCGCCCTTGACCAGCACGCTCGGCTTCACCTTCGCGATCAGATCGATCGGCGTATCCTGTTCGAAAATCGCGACGAGGTCGACCGCTTCGAGCGCTGCCAGCACCTCCGCCCGCGCCAGCTCGTCCTGCACCGGACGTCCCTCGCCCTTCAGCCGCTTCACCGAGGCATCGCTGTTCAATCCGACGATCAACCGGTCGCAGGCGCCGCGCGCCGCCGTCAGCACCTTGACGTGGCCGGGATGCAGGATGTCGAAGCAGCCATTGGTGAAGCCGATGCGCAGGCCCTGCTTGCGCCAATCCACCAGATGCGTGTCGAGGTCGCCGCCCGCGGCGACGATCTTTTCCTCGGCGGCGAGAGAAGCGTGCGGCAGGATCTTTCGCCGCAGCTCCGCCGGCGCCACGGTCGCGGTGCCCTTCTTGCCGACCGCAACCGCCGCCGCCGCATTGGCCATCCGCAACGCGGTCTCCCAATCGGCATCAGCGGCCAGCGCCAGCGCCAGCATGGCGGCGACCGTGTCGCCCGCGCCGGACACATCGCGCACCTTGACCGGGAGCGCCGGCACGTGGATCGTTTCGCCTGTACGGGTCACGAGCGTCATGCCGTGCTCGCTCCGGGTCACCAGCATGGCCTCGCAATCAGCCAGATACATGGCGTCCTGGGCGGCGGCGGCGATAGCGGCCTCACTGTCGGCGCGGCTGCGGGTCGCCTCCGCGAATTCCTTGCGGTTCGGCGTGAGCAGGGTCGCGCCGCGATAGATCGCAAGATTGGCGCTCTTGGGATCGACGATCACGCGCTTGCCGAGCTTTTTCGCGGCATCGATGATGTTGCGGATCACCCGCGCCGTCAGCACGCCCTTGGCATAGTCGGACAACAGCACGATATCGGCGCGGGCGAGCTGCGGCAGGATGGCGTCGATCAGTTTCTGTTCGATCTCGGCGGAAGCAGGCGCCGCCAGTTCCCAGTCCGCCCGCAGCATGTGGGTGGAGAAATGTTCGGAGACGAAGCGCACCTT
This sequence comes from uncultured Alphaproteobacteria bacterium, assembly GCA_963774775.1. GTDB lineage: Bacteria > Pseudomonadota > Alphaproteobacteria > Rhizobiales > Xanthobacteraceae > Bradyrhizobium. Next base: position 80,246 of record CAVZGZ010000005.1, on the reverse strand, counting down.
GCGTGTCGTCGGCCGGCCAGAATCGCACACCAGTACGGTCTCGATTCCGCTTTCCTGCGCCAGCTGCGCCTTGAGCTTCGCTCCAGCTTCGTCGTCACCGACCAGGGCGGCAAAAATGCAGCGCCCACCGAGCGAAGCGATGTTGCGCGCGACGTTACCGGCGCCGCCAATATTGGTCTCGCTCCGCTGGACCGCGATGACAGGCGCCGGCGCCTCCGGTGAAATCCGCGACACCTCGCCATAGACGAACTCGTCGAGCATGAGGTCGCCGACGCAAAGCACGGTCCGGCTGGAAATTACACGCGACAAGGCTTCAAAATCGAACATCGGTTACCTTAAGCCTGTCACCGGAAACGGTCGGCGCGATCGAGAAACCCCCTCACGTAGGCCCCGACCGCGTCTTCCAGCGCGGTGAAGCCGCCATTATAGCCGGCGCGGCGCAGCCGATCGACTTCGCTCTGGGTGAAATATTGATAGCTGCCCCTGATCTGCTCGGGCATGTCGACATACTCGATGTTCGGGCTTGCGCCGAGCGCGGCGTAGGCCGAGACGATCAGGTCCTTGAAGCTGCGCGCCGTGCCGGTGCCTACATTGAAAAGCCCCGAGACCTGTGGCGTCGCCAAGAGCCACATCATCACGCGCACCACGTCGTCGACATAGATGAAGTCGCGCCGTTGATCGCCGTCCGCGATACCCTCGCGATGCGACTTGAACAGCGTCACCGCCCGCCCCGCCTTGACGTCGTCGAAGCGCCGCGCCAGCACGCTCATCATCGTGCCCTTGTGGTACTCATTGGGGCCGAACACGTTGAAGAATTTCAAGCCGGCCCATTGCGGCGGCAGCTTCTCGCCACGCGCCAGCCGCTCCGCCACCGCGAGATCGAACAGATGCTTGCTCCAGCCGTAGAGGTTCATCGGCCGCAGCTTTTTCAGCGCCTCGACCGATGGATCGTCGCCAAACCCCAGTTCGCCATTGCCGTAGGTCGCGGCGGAGGACGCATAGATCAGTGGCGTGGCGGTCGCCGTGCACCAGTCGAGCAGCCGCAGCGAGGTGCGAAAATTGGTCTCGATCACAAGATCGCCGTCGGTCGCGGTGGTCTCGGAAATGGCGCCGAGATGGATCACCGCGTCGAGACGCCGGCCCTTTAACCAGTCGATGAGTTCCGCCGGCGGCACGAAATCGGCCAACTGCCGCTTGGCCAGATTGCGCCATTTGCCGTCGTGCCCGAGGATATCGCAGACCACGACATCGCGGCGGCCGGCGTCATTCAACGCGGCCACGACGTTCGATCCGATAAAACCGGCACCACCGGTCACCAGCAACATGCCTATCCCTGCCCTGATTATGTCGTGCCAGCTTTGCCCCAGTCCCGCCCGGCAGGCAACTTGGCTTTGTCGGCTCCCTCAGGCGGCTTTACCTCCCGCTGCGGAGCGGTTACCGACGGACCCCAATCGACCGGATATCAGCTCCACAAGTCATGAATAAAGATTCATCATATGGGATCGCAGTCGAGGATGCGGCCGACACCCGTCCGATCCTGATCGTGCCCTATATGTGGATCGGCGATTTCGTGCGCGGCCATACGGTGGTGCGGGTGTTGAACCAGCGCTGGCCGAACCGGCCCGTCGACCTGCTGACCACGCCGCTCTGCGCGCCCCTGGTCGATTATATGCCGGGGGTCCGGTCGGCCATCGTCACGGACCTGCCGCGCAGCCGGCTTGCGGTGGCCAAGCAGCGGGCCTTGGGGGCCGAACTGAGGGCTCGGAGCTATGGAACCGCCCTGGTGCTGCCGCGCACCTGGAAGGCAGCCATTGCACCTGCGCTGGCCGGTATCAGGGAGAGGGTCGGCTTCTTTGGCGAAGCCCGGTTCGGACTTATCAACAGGATGCGCTGGGGCGAGAAGGCGCTGCCCCGCTTTATCGACAAGAACGCCGCGCTGGCGCTCCCCGAGGGTGCGGCGCTGCCGCCGGAATGGCCGGTGCCGCAGCTTCGGGTTCCCGCGGACGAAACCGGTCGCTGGCGGCAGGCCAACGGGCTGGGCAGCGGTCCTGCGGTGGCGCTGGGGCCGGGATCGGTCGGGGCCTCCAAGCGCTGGACCTATTATCCGCAAGCCGCAAAGCTCCTGGCCGAGCGTGGGCTGGACGTCTGGGTGATCGGCGGTCCCGGCGAAAAGGCGCAGGCGGAGGAGATCGTGGCCGTGGGCGGCCCGCGGGTCCGCGACCTCACCGGAACGGACCTGCGCAACGGCGTCCTGGCGATGGCCGCCGCCAGCGTCGCCATTTCGAACGACTCCGGCCTGATGCATATCGCCGCCGCGATCGGCACGCCGACCATGGGCATCTTCGGTCCCACCAGCCCCTATCTCTGGGCGCCGCTGAACGGCCTCGCCGCGACGGTGCTGACCAAAACTCAACTATCGTGCCAGCCCTGCCAGCGCACGGTCTGCACCATGAACGACCATCGCTGCATGCGCGACATCGCGGCGTCAGACGTCGTCGACATCGCGCAGCAAGTGCTGGCTCAGAGCAGCGTGCGATAGACCGCGGCGATCGCGCCTGCCTCGGCATCGAGGCTGAACTTTTCCACCACTCGCGCCCGCGCGCGCTCACCCATCGCCGCAGCAGCCGATGGATCACGCATCAGCGGCTCCAGTGCCGCCACCAGCGCATCGACATCGCCTGGCGGCGTCAGCACACCGGTGATGCCATCCTCGACCACGAATTCGGCGGCTCCGGCGCGCGAGGCCACCAACGCCGCGCCTGACGACATCGCCTCGATCAGCGTCAATCCAAAACCTTCGTTGCGCGAGGTGAAGGCGTAGATCGTCAACCGCTGATACCAGCGCTCGACTTCCTCGATCGCAACTTCGCCCGTGATCACGATGCGCGACTGCAGCCCGGCCGCCTCGATCCGCCGCTTAAGCTCGTTGGCAAACCCCTGCTGCTCCGGCACGACGGCCCCCACCATCACGGCGGTGAAATCCGGATAGCGCGGCAACAGGCGGCACATCGCCTCGACGAACACGTCGCTGCCCTTTTGCACGCGCACCCGGCCGAAGCAACCGATCGCGTACCGCCCGGGCAAACCGCCTTCTGCGAACGCCGCAGCGCGATCAGGCGGCGGCGCGTAGCTGATGGTGTCGACGCCATGCATCACGACCGTTGCTTCCCGCTTGAGGAACGCGGCCGAAAGCGCGCTGGTCGCAATAACCGCGTCCATGCGGCGGATCAGCCACCGCGTCAGCCAGGTGTGATGGCGCTGCGCTGCGGAGGTAAAGATCAGTTTCAGCGGCCAGCCGAGCGCGCGCAGCACGACGCCCACGATCATCTCGTCGTTGCGCCGCGCGTGCCAGATCACAGGCCGGCCGCGACGCCACAATTTCAGCAGATCGCCAAATCCGATCCGCGAAATGCCCTCCGGCGCGTGGGAACCGAGCCATGCGGCGCGAAACATTTTTGCCAGTTTCGGCGACACCATGCGGTTGGTCGCGGTGACGCCGGAATAGCGCCTGTGCAGATTCGGCACGATCAGCTGCAGATCGTCGGCCTCGTTGTTCTCGATCGGCACGCCGGCCTCCGTTTCGCACGGGTTCCTATACGCAACATTAAGCATAGTGGCCAGTTCACTGCTCACGAAACCCCCTCTTCACCGCGTCCCCGCTAGCATCCTCCCAAAATAGGGAGAGCTGAATCCATGACTGTGCTTGTGACAGGCGGCGCCGGCTATATCGGAAGTCACATGGTTCAAGCGCTGGCGGAAGCCGGCGAGAATGTTGTCGTGATCGACAATCTGTCCACCGGATTTTCCCAATTCGTGCCCGAAGGCGTGCCGTTGTTCATCGGCGATGCCGGCGACGAGAACCTCGTCGAGGGCGTGATCGCCCAGCATCGGGTCGAAAGCATCATCCATTTTGCCGGCTCCGTCGTGGTGCCGGATTCGATGCGCGATCCGCTCGCCTATTACCGCAACAACACCATGACCACGCGCAGCCTGATGAACGCGGCCGTGAAAGGTGGCGTCAACCGCTTCATCTTCTCTTCGACTGCAGCCGTCTACGGCAATCCCGAGCAAATGCCGGTGCCGGAGATCGCGCCGACCCGGCCGCTGTCACCCTACGGTTCGTCGAAACTGATGGCCGAGATCATGCTGCACGATGTAGCGTCGGCTCACGGCATGAACTATGTCGCGCTGCGCTACTTCAATGTCGCCGGCGCCGACCCGCTAGCGCGCATTGGGCTTGCCACCATCGGCGCCACGCATCTGCTCAAGATCGCGGTGGAAGCCGCCACCGGACAACGCGCCAAGATCGACGTGTTCGGGACCGACTATCCGACGCCGGACGGCAGCTGTATCAGAGATTTCATCCATGTCAGCGACCTCGCGCAGGCGCATCGCTCGGCGCTGTCTTACTTGCGCGCCGGCGGACCATCGATCACGCTGAATTGCGGCTATGGCCGCGGCTATTCAGTGCTCGAGACCATCGAGGCGGTACGCCGCGTCTCCATGCGCAATTTTGCGGTTTCATACGCCCCGCGCCGGCCCGGCGACATCATGACCATGGTCGCCGATACCAGCCGCATCCGTTCCACGCTGGACTGGACGCCGCGCTATGACGACCTCGACACCATCGCAACCCATGCGCTGGCCTGGGAAGAGAAGCTGTTCCGCGACCGCGGCGGCCTGGTTCAGCAGGCGGAATCGGCCTGAAAATCAAGCCGTTATTGGGCTTGAAAAAGCTCCGCCGAGCGGGCAAGGACTACCCGCAGCCCTGACGCGCGCGTAAACTCTCTGCTTGCGCCGTCAATGGAACGCGGATGAGCAAGCTTCCACGAAAGATCACGGACGATCCCTATGGCGCGGCGATCCTGATTCGCCGCCTGGTCACCGAACAGGGGATCGCCTATTGGCGACGTTACCTGATCGCTTTCCTGCTGATGGGCGTGGCGGCGGCTGCGACCGCGGGCTCAGCCTACATTCTGGGGCAGGTGATCAACCAGGCCTATATCGACAAGAACGTTGCCGGCATCGCCATTCTTTCCGGCGTCACGGTGCTTCTGCTCTTTGTCAAGGGCGTGGCGACCTACGGCCACACCGTGATCCTGTCCAAGATCAGTAACGCCATTCTCGCCAACAATCAGCGGCGGCTGTTCGCCAAGTTGATGAGCGAAAGTATCGGATTCTTTTCCGAGCGGCATTCGTCCGAATTCCTGGCGCGGATGACGGCCGGCGCAAAGTCCATCACCGACGTCCTGAGCATGCTGATCAACGCCATCGGTCGCGATCTCTTCATGCTGATCAGCCTGATCGGCGTGATGGTGATGCAGGATCCGATCTTGTCGTTTATCGGTCTGGTGGTGGTGCCGCCGGCGATGCTGATCCTGCGCAAGCTGGTGAAGCGGGTCAAAGGCCTGGCCCACAACCAGTTCACCGGCACCGCCGACATCATGGAGACCATGCAGGAATTGCTGCAGGGCATCCGCACCGTGAAGGCGTTCACGCTTGAACAGACCATGCAGCGGCGCATCGACGAGAATATCGCCGTGGTCGAGCGCAACGCCAACAAGATGGCGCGGGTCTCCAACCGATCGAACCCGCTGATGGAGACGCTCGGCGGCTTCGCGGTGGCCGGCTGCCTGCTCTATGGCGGTTACAGCGTGGTCGCGCTCGGAGCGACGCCCGGCCAGTTCTTCTCCTTCATGACAGCGTTTCTGCTGGCGACCGAGCCGGCCAAACGCCTGGCGCGGCTCAACATCGACCTGAACAGCCAACTGGTTGGTGCGCGGATGCTGCTCGAAGTCGTCGACAGTCCGGCGAGCGAGCTCTCCGACGACGACAAGCCGGCGCTGAAATTGGCCGAGTCCCGCATCGAATTCCGCGATGTCGGCTTTGCCTATCGCACGGGTGAGCCGGTGCTCAATCGCATGAGCTTCACGGCCGAGCCGGGCAAGATAACGGCGCTGGTCGGCCCAAGTGGCGGCGGCAAGTCGACGGTGCTGGCGTTGCTGTTGCGGCTCTATGAGGTGAGCGAGGGCGCCGTCCTGATCGACGGTCAAGTGATCTCCGCCGTGTCGCGCAACTCGCTGCGCCGGCAGACCGCCTATGTCGGGCAGGACGTGTATCTGTTCCGCGATACCATTGGCGCCAATATCGGCTTCGGCAAGACGGACGCTTCCCAGGACGAGATCGTGGCCGCGGCGAAGGCGGCTTGTGCGCACGATTTCATCATGGGCTTCCCGCTCGGCTACGATACCCCGGTCGGCGAGCACGGCGCGCAACTGTCCGGCGGCCAGCGCCAACGCATCGCGGTCGCCCGCGCGCTGATCAAGAACGCGCAGATCATCCTGCTGGATGAGGCCACCGCAGCGCTGGATTCGGAATCCGAAAAAGCCGTGCAGGAAGCGATCGAGCATCTCTGCCAGAACCGCACCACCATCGTCATCGCCCATCGCCTGCACACCATCATGCATTCCGACGCCATCCTGGTGGTCGAGGGCGGCGAGATCGTCGAGCGCGGCCAGCATGACGACCTGCTCCGCCGCGGCGGCCGCTACGCCTCGTTCTTCCGTCTGCAACATCGCGATACCGGCCAGCCCAGTCTGGCGCCGATCAGCGCAACCGCGTAAAGCTGTTTTCGGATTTCCTGCAACCCGCCGAGACCGTTCATGAACGCCACCTCCTTCGTCATCCCCGTCCCGCCACAGCCGCAGCTCCCCGTTGTCGGCGAAACAAAATCCTATCCGGTCCGCCGCATCTGGTGCGTCGGCCGCAACTATCTCGAGCACATCCGCGAGATGGGCAATGACGAGCGCGCGCCGCCGTTCTTCTTCGGCAAGCACGCCGACATGCTGGTGCCTGATGGCGCCACCATTCCCTATCCGCCGCTGACCAAGGACCTGCACCACGAGGTCGAGCTGGTCGTTGCCATGAAGAGCGGCGGCCTCAACATCGCCACCGAGAAGGCGCTCGACCATGTCTACGGCTATGCGGTCGGCATCGACCTCACCCGCCGCGACCTGCAGATCGCCTCGCGCAAGAAGGAGCGTCCCTGGGAAGTCGGCAAATCGTTCGACTATTCCGCGCCCTGCTCCGCGCTGCAACCGGCCTCCAAAATTGGCCATCCCGCCAAGGGCAAGATCTGGCTTACGGTGAACGGCACCGAGACGCAGAAGGGCGACCTCACCGAGCTGATCTGGAACGTGCCTGAAATTATCTGGCAGCTTTCGCAGCAGGTTGCGCTCGCCGCCGGCGACATCATCATGACGGGAACGCCGGCCGGCGTCTCCCAGCTCCATCCCGGCGACAGAATCGAATGCGGCGTCGACGGTGTCGGCACGCTGAAGGTTTCGATCGGCAAGCCGGAGTAGCGCTGACCGCGGATCCAGCAAGCAAAAAGGCCCCGGCTCGTCCGGGGCCTTTTTTCGTTTACGCTCTGCGGTGCTTCACGCTGCCGTCATTTCAAGGCTGATGCAACGATGAGGCCGAGGACGGCGAGTGTCAGCGAATATTTGAGCGTGTAGTAGAACCTGCGATTCCATTTCTTGACGCGCTGTCCGGCCAGATGGACCTGATAGATCCCGCCGAACGCCTTGTTGAGCACGCCGACCCGTTCACCCTCCATATTCTGGGTCGCCGAGGCCTTGACGATGTGGTGGCTGACCCAACGATTGATTGCGGTGAGGACCCCGTACTTCATGGGGCGCTCGACGTCGCAGAACAGGATGATTCGAGACACATCGGTGGCATTCTCGGCGCGGTGGATGAAGGTCTCGTCGAACACAAAACCCTCGCCGTCGCGCCAGACGCATTCGACCCCATCGACCAGGATCCGACACTTGTCCGAATTGGGCGTGACCAGTCCGAGGTGATAGCGCAGTGAGCCGGCGAACGGATCGCGATGCGCGCCGAGCTTGCCGCCGGGTGGCAGCACGGCGAACATGGCGCCGTGGACCGTTGGAATCGAATTCAGAAGCTCGACCGTCTTCGGGCACAGTGTACGCGCCGAAGGCAGGAAATCATCGTACCATTTGAGATAGAAGCGCTTCCAGCCGCTCTTGAAAAACGAATAGAAGCCCCAGTCGTTGTTCTTCGCTGCCGCCCGGATGAAGCCTTCGTCGAACAGCTTCACCGCTTCGTCACGGATCGTCTCCCAATTGTCGCGCAATTTTGCCAGTTCGGGAAAACGGTCAACCGGGATCACCGGCTCGTTCGGAACTGCCGAGCCCGCATACATGAGTACGTTATAAGGAGCGAGGTAGGTCGAATGATCGCCGAGCTGGCGGGTGATCCGCAGGCGCTCGCGGCCGCGTAGATGCACATAGATCGTGGAGGCGGCGAGAAAATAGAGGACTACAAACTGTGGTGCGAGAAGCGTCTTTAGCATCTTCCTTATTCCATGATTCCGGCGCCCACTACTCCCTGTAACCCAATGATGGGATGCGAGGGGTGGAGCGAGTGCACTCCGGCTCAGCGGCAATTTCAGATTATTTCAGCATGCTCCAGTCGCGGCATCAAGGCCCGAAGCGTGGCTTTCGGACCGCTCCCGGCAGCTCTCACGGCAGATTCACCCGGGTTGGCAATCCAGTGCGCCGCCAGCTCGACGCCACGACACCGGGGCCGGAGATCCAGTGCGCGATGCGGCCGCTCAGGCCCGCATCGCCTGCAGGCCCTTGAAGGTTAGGCGTTTGGGATCGCGGATGCCGGCGAGATAGAGCCGGCGGATGAAGGCGACGACCGCCTCGCGATCACAATCGGTCAACGCAACGACGGCATCAACGGCAATACGCTGGGCGTCCATGTGGTCTTCCTCGACGTCTTCTGTGACGTGTTCCTTGGGGCTTTGCTGTCAGCAGCCTCAGACCGCGCAGCCTAGCGGCCGCCGGTTAATCCGGCGTTAACCGTTTCGGGAACCTCACCGATTCGAAAGCCGGCCGGTATACGTGAAACAACGCATGGCGCGATCGGCTGCAGACGTCTCTGCCGACCACATGGCGGGCATTGTCACGAATACCGCATCACGCCGTCATCGACCTTGCCGTAGCGCAGCGTGACGATGTCGAGCGCGTAGTTCTGATAGAGCCGCCACGGCCGCTTCGAACCTTGTTTGGGCAGCTTCGCGATCGAGCGCTGCACGTAGCCGGAGCTGAAATCGAGCGACGGCAATTCCGAGATCGTGGGGTCGAGGTTATGCGGCATGCATTGCTTGTAGCCGTGCCGGTCCATGTAATTGATCAGGCGGCAGATATACTCGCAGGTCAGATCGCATTTCAGCGTCCACGACGCGTTGGTGTAGCCGAAGGCCGAGGCCATGTTCGGTACATCCGAATACATCATGCCCTTGTAGTTCAGCGTTTTCGAAAAATCGATCTGGCGGCCGTCGACGCTCACTTCCAATCCGCCGACCACCTGCAGCACGAGCCCGGTAGCGGTGACGATGATGTCGGCCTCGAGTTCGCTGCCGTCCTTCAGGCGGATGCCTTTTGGCGTGAACGTATCGATCTGGCTGGTGACGACGGAGGCGCGCTTGTCCCTGATAGCCTTGAACAGGTCGCCATCGGGAACGAGACACAGCCGCTGGTCCCAGGGATTGTAGCGCGGCGTGAAGTGCGTGGCGATGTCGTAGTCCGGGCCGAGCGCCATTTTGACGCCGCCGAGGATCAACTGCTTGACCCGCTCCGGCTTGCGCCGCGAGAGCTGGAAGAAATACATGCCGAGCAGCACGTTGCGCCAGCGGATCAGATGATAGGCGAGCTTGGCGGAGAGATTGCGCCGCAATTTGTTGGCGAGCGCATCCTCGGCCGGCCGAGCCACCACGTAAGTCGGCGAACGCTGCAGCATGGTGACGTGGGAGGCTAGCTTGGCCATCTCCGGCACCAGCGTCACCGCGGTGGCGCCCGAGCCGATCACGACGACGCGCTTGTTCGCATAGTCGAGATCCTCAGGCCATTTCTGCGGATGCACGATGCGGCCGGCGAAATCCGCTGAGCCTGCAAACTCCGGCGTATAGCCTTGCTCGTATTTGTAATAGCCGGAGCACATGAACAGGAAATCGCACGTGAAGCTGACGGTCTCGGTGTCGCCCTCGCCCGCTTTGCGCTCAGCCTCGACCGTCCAACGCGCCTCCTGCGACGACCACGACGCGCGCTTGACCCGATGGTTGAAGCGGATCTTCCTGTCGATACCGTTTTGCGTGGCGGTCTCGCGCACGTAGTTCAGGATCCGCGGCCCATCCGCGATCGCCTTCGCCTCGGTCCACGGCTTGAACGAATAGCCGAGCGTGAACATGTCAGAGTCGGAGCGGATGCCGGGATAGCGGAACAGATCCCAGGTGCCGCCGATGCAATCGCGCCCCTCGAGGATCGCGTAGCTCTTGCCGGGGCATTTCTCCTGCAGGTGATAGCCGGCGCCGATGCCGGAAAGGCCGGCGCCGACGATCAGGAGGTCGAAATGCTCTGCAGACATCGAAGTCTCCGAGGGCTGGCCGGGCCCAGACGGGCATCGACGCATCAGCCGCACAGCTGTCATACGCGGGCTTGACCCGCGTATCCATCATCTTCGCAAGATGGATTGCCGGGTCATAGGCGAGGGGAAGCGACGCCGTCCTTTCGGACGGCTATGCCCGGCAATGACGAAGTCGAGACCATCAATACCTGTAATGATCCGCCTTGAACGGGCCTTCCTGCTTCACGCCGATATAGTCGGCCTGGTCCTTGCGCAGTTCGGTCAGCTTGACGCCGATCTTGGCGAGATGCAGGCGCGCCACCTTCTCGTCCAGCGACTTCGGCAGCACGTAGACCTTCTTCTCGTATTTGCCGTCCTTGTTGTTGGCCCAGAGTTCGATCTGCGCCAGCGTCTGGTTGGTGAAGGAGGCCGACATCACGAAGGACGGATGGCCCATGGCGTTGCCGAGGTTTACGAGGCGGCCTTCCGACAGCATGATGATGCGGTGCTTGTCGGGGAATTCGATCTCGTCGACCTGCGGCTTGATGTTGGTCCACTTCAGATTGCGCAAGCTTGCGATCTGGATCTCGTTGTCGAAATGGCCGATGTTGCAGACGATGGCGCGATCCTTCATCGCGCGCATGTGCTCGATGGTGATGATGTCCTTGTTGCCGGTGGCGGTGACGAAGATGTCGGCGCGCGGCGCGGCGTCTTCCATGGTCACGACCTCATAGCCCTCCATCGCCGCCTGCAGCGCGCAGATCGGATCGATCTCGGAGACCATGACGCGGCAGCCGGCCTGGCGCAGCGAAGCCGCCGAGCCCTTGCCGACGTCGCCGAAGCCCGCGACCATCGCCACCTTGCCCGACATCATCACGTCGGTGCCGCGGCGGATGCCGTCGACCAGCGATTCACGGCAGCCATAGAGGTTGTCGAACTTCGACTTGGTGACGCTGTCGTTGACGTTGATCGCGGGGAACAACAGCTTGCCCGACTTCTCCATTTCGTAAAGGCGGTGCACGCCGGTGGTGGTCTCTTCCGAGACGCCCTTGATGTTCTTGGCGATCTCGGCGAACCAGCCCTTCGGCTTTTCCTTCAGCAGCTTCTTGATCAGCGCGAAGAAGACTTCCTCTTCTTCCGAAGCCGGCTTGTCGAGGAACGCCACATCGCCCTGCTCGGCGCGCAGGCCGTGATGCACCAGCATGGTGGCATCGCCGCCGTCGTCGAGGATCATGTTGGGGGTGCCGCCGCCGTGCCAGTCGAACAGCTTTGCGGTGTAGTCCCAGTACTCGGTGAGCGTTTCGCCCTTGACCGCGAACACCGGAATGCCGGCGGCGGCGATCGCAGCCGCGGCATGGTCCTGCGTCGAATAGATGTTACAGGAAACCCAACGAATATCGGCGCCAAGCGCCGCCAGCGTCTCAATCAGCACCGCGGTCTGGATCGTCATGTGCAGCGAGCCAGCGATACGGGCACCTTTCAATGGCTGCTTCGGGCCATATTCCTCGCGCGTCGCCATCAGGCCGGGCATCTCGGTCTCGGCCAGCGAGATTTCCTTGCGGCCGAATTCGGCGAGCGACATGTCCTTGACGATGTAGTCGGTAAAAGCGGGCTTCTTGGCGGCGGCGGTCATGCGGTGTTCCTGAATTGATGAATTCGGATTGATTGATACGGGACGAAGCTGGACGCTTTATGACACGGCCTGTTCCCTCGCCCCGCGCCTGACGGGGAGAGGGTGGCGGCGAAAAGCCGGAATCAGACCGCGCGCTTCAACGTCTCGGCGAGGTCGGTCTTTTCCCAGGAGAATCCGCCCTCATTGTCGGGCGTGCGGCCGAAATGACCGTAGGACGAGGTGCGCGCATAGATCGGACGGTTGAGGTCGAGATGCTTGCGGATGCCGCGCGGGGTCAGATCCATCGAACTCGGCCACGATCTTCTCGAGCTTGTCCTCGGACACCTTTCCGGTGCCGTGGGTGTCGATATAGATCGACAGCGGCCGCGCCACGCCGATGGCGTAAGCGAGCTGCAGGGTGCAGCGGTCGGCAAGCCCTGCGGCGACCACGTTCTTGGCGACATAGCGCGCGGCATAGGCGGCCGAACGGTCGACCTTGGTCGGGTCCTTGCCGGAGAACGCGCCGCCGCCATGGGGAGCAGCGCCACCATAGGTGTCGACGATGATCTTGCGGCCGGTCAATCCGAAGTCGCCGTCGGGACCGCCGATGTAGAATTTGCCGGTGGGATTGATGTGCCAGATGGTCTTGCCGTTGATCCAGTCCTTGGGCAGCGCCTCGCGCACATAGGGCTCGACGCGTTCGCGGACCTGCTCGGAGGTCATGTCCTCGACCAGATGCTGATGCGAGACCACGATCTCGCGCACGCCGACCGGCTTGCCGTTTTCATATTGCACGGTGACCTGGCTCTTGGAGTCCGGGCCCAGCACCTTCTCTACGCCGGAGTGACGGGCTTCCGAGATCAGCCGCAGGATCTTGTGGGCGTAGAAAATCGGTGCCGGCATCAGATCGGGGGTCTCGTTGCAGGCATAGCCGAACATGATGCCTTGATCGCCGGCGCCCTCTTCCTTGTTGGTGCCGGGCTGCAGCGCGTCGACGCCCTGCGCGATGTCGGCCGACTGCGGGTGCAGCAGGATCTCGATATCGCAGGTGTCCCAGTGGAAGCCTTCCTGCTCGTAGCCGATGTCCTTGATGGCTGCGCGCACCACGCTTTCGATATGCTCGTTGGTGACGGATTTGGGACCGCGGGTCTCGCCGGCGATCACCACCTTGTTGGTGGTGGCGAGCGTCTCGCAGGCCGCGCGGATGGCCCAGGGATCAATCCCGGCCTTCGGACCCTCGCGGTAAAACAGATCGACGATTTCGTCGGAAATCCGATCACAGACCTTGTCCGGATGACCTTCCGAGACCAACTCCGAGGTAAATAGATAAGACGCGCGCATCAAGCAAACCCCTTAGTTCCCCGCCGTGCCAGCGGTCAATTTCGTGATGTGTCCCGGATTGTCAGTCGCGACGGCGCGAGATGACATAGGATTCGTCGTAAAACCAAAGTCCGTTATGTTTACGCAGAACCTCTCTTGTCGCGTCGAGGGTTCGGCTATTTCCAGTCATTTCCGTCAACCGGTCGTCTTCGATCTGGGCGACATACACCGCCGCGTTCCACGCTGCAAAGGCCGTCGAGGTTCCGATCGAGCCGGTTACCTCGTTTGGCAGCGCTTCCATATCATAACGGAAGATCGAACGGTTATCGGCATAGGCATTAAAGTTAAGGTCGCGCCCGGCCGATCCCAGCTCGTATTTCACCGCGCGCAATAGCTCATGACGGCTCACCGCGAAAGGATTTTCTCCGGGCCAGACCGCCTGGATGATTTCAAGCCCCGGATCCTGCCCGTGGGAGTGAATACCAATTAGGCGCCCGCCCGCGCGCAATGCCCGCGCAAGCGGCGCAATAATGCGTTTGGCGCGGAAATTGACCGAAGATTTGGCCCGGTATGGCTGGGATGCAATCACGAGGTCGAAATTGGCCTCGGTCCGGCCGGCCCGCGGGATGATCGAATCAAGCAGGAACCGGTGGTCCTCCCGGTACAGGATCAAGGCAACCGGGCGTTCATAAATCGGCATGCCGGTCCGAGGACTGACATTGGCGCGCCAATTCTGCTCAAGAAATGGGCCGAGTTCGGCGATCTGGGTCTCGAATTCACCCGAAGAGGCCCCCCGCAGCGCGACCTCGTGCCAGAGCATGCCGGCGGCGGCCGCCGGCGATCTGGGTGTCAGCCAGGGCGCCTCGGCGTAGTACATGTTGGTCAGCACGAATACGGTCGCCGGGTGCTCGAACAGCCGGTCCGGCACCTTGTCGAGCGTCAGGCGGACGTCCTCGAGGCTGAGTTCCTTGCCCGCGATGTAGAACGGCATATGGGGAAAGCGGCCATGCATCGAGCGCATCACCCGCGCCAGCACGGTGCCGTCGCCAACGCCGGCATCGAACACCCGAAGCGCTGGAGGACGCGGATGGATGCTGGACAGTTCCAGCGCAACCCGCTCTGCGGTCACCCGCTTCTCGCTGCAGGTATGGACGAACAGCAGATATTTCTGCCGGTTCTCGAAGAAGCGGAAATTGCCGCGGGGGTCGCGCTTCTCGGGCGGGACCACGAGGCCGCGCGGCGGCGCCACCCCGCCGGGCGTGGACGCCGCGATATAGGCCTGGATCCGGTCGAGCGTATCGATGGTGATGCGCTTGCCCTCGCGCAGCCGATGCACCAGCTTGCCGTCGTTGACGGCTCGACGGCCGAACGTGGTCTCCGCCATGTCGGACCGGCGGCAGAATTCGGAGATCTGGCTGAGAATCTCGTCGTTTTTCATCGGGGACGGGGGTGGGAAATAGTGGTGGGCAAGTGCGGATCGCGGGCGCGTCCTAGCACGATTCTGCCCACCAGTTGAACCCTCATCGCCCCGTCGGCCACAAAGGAGGTGGAACCCCTCCCCGTCGCAATAGCCAATGACCGATCGCTTGAGGACAAATTCATGCGCGCGCTTGATTGCTGATCACTCGCCCTGCTCGCCGCCGCGCTGTGGTCGGCGCCGTCATTGGCGCAATCGCGCGCGCAGCTCGGTCCGCTCTGCACCACCGACACCACGCCGGCCGACCAGCAGATCGACGCCTGCAACAAGATCATCGCGCTGAAGGTGTTTTCCGGCGAGAAGCTCGCCACGATCTATTTCTGGCGCGCGGTCGGCTGGAACAAGAAGGGCGACTACGCGCAAGGTGATCGCGGATGCCACCGAGGCGATCCGGCTGAAGCCGGATCAGTCGCGCTCTACAATCTGCGCGGCTCGGCCTATTACGACAAGGGCGAATACGACATCGCGATCGCCGACTTCAACGACGCGCTGCGGATGGGCCCGCCGAGCGGCATCGTCTTTCACAACCGCGGCAATGCCTATCGCGCCAAGGGCGACTACGCCAAAGCGATCGCCGACTACGACGCCGCGATCAAGGCTCGATCCGAAGGAAGCGTACTCCTACCAGAACCGCGGCGCGTCGAAGCAGGCGCTCGGCGATCTCGACGGCGCGCTGGCCGACATCAACGAAGCGATCCGGCTCAATCCGACGCTGCCGTCGCCGTTGATCAACCGCGCGGTGATCTGGCGCGCCAAGGGCGATATCGACCGCGCCATCGCCGATGCCACCGAGGCGATCCGGCTGGCGAAGGCCAAGGCGCCGGTCAACGTGATGACGCCGCCGGGCAGCGTCTTGATCTCGGCCTATAGCCAGCGCGGCCTCGCCTACGAGGCGAAGGGCGATTATCGACCACGCCAGGCAGGATTACGCGGCGACGCTCGAAGGCCAGGCCTCCGACGCCGGCAGCAAGGCCAATCAGGCGACCGCGAAGGTTCGGCTCTCGTTGCTGTCGGAGGCCGCAGCGCCCGCCCCGCGAACACGTCGCGCCGCTGCGCCGCCGCCAGCGCGGCAGCCGCCGCAGCATCGCCGTCGCGGCGCCGACCGACGGCGGCCGGCCGGCGCGTCGCGCTGGTGATCGGCAACGGCGCCTATGCCCACGTCAAGGCGCTGCCCAATCCGCCCAACGATGCGCGTGCGATCGCGAAAAGCCTGCGCGACATCGGCTTCACCGTCGCCGAAGGCATCGATCTCGACCGCGCGGCGATGCAGAAGACGATCCGCGATTTCCTGCGCGAGGCGGCGCGCGCGCAGTCGCGCTGGTCTATTACGCCGGCCATGGCGTGCAGATCGATGGCCGCAACTATCTGGTGCCGATCGACATCGCAGTTTCAGGCCGGCGACCAGCATGACCGACGCGATGGTCGACATGGACACGATCATGGCCGGCCTCGACGATCAGGTCCGCACCAACATTCTGATCCTCGATGCCTGCCGCAACAATCCGATGGCGCCGCAGGTCGCCTCCGCCGGCGCCAATCGCGGCATCGAAGCCGGATGGGCCTCGCCGCGCCGGCTTCGCTCGGCGCCGGTTCGACGCTCGGTGCAGGTACGCTAATCGCGTTCGCCACCGCGCCGGGACAGGTCGCGCTCGACGGCGAAGGTGCCAACAGCCCGTTCTCATCGGCGCTGTCGCGCCACATCGGCACGCCTGGCCTGGAGGTGCAGCAGATGCTGACAAGGGTTCGCGCCGAAGTCGTCGCTGCGACCAAGTCGAAGCAGGTGCCGTGGTCGAACTCGTCGCTATTGGGCGAGGTCTATCTGGCGGAGAAGTGACTACGCTGCGACTGTCCCCGGCGCTCTCCGCGATCCGCTGCGCCTCGATTGCAATTTCGCGCAATTGCCCGGTCGGCACGGCTATCTGCCCGCAGAAATAAAGTCCGGGCGCGGCGGTCGCCTGCCCCGTGACCGTTGGCATGCCGTGTTTGTCGAACACGCCTTCGACCTCAGGAAGCAATCGCCGTAGATCCGGCCGGAAACCGGTCGCCAGGGATAATCGCGTCGGATATCTTGTGATGTCGTGCCATCCGTTGACACCATGGGCGCGACACACATCGGTCGTAAAGCGATCGCCGCCGTCCCACAGCACCTCGATCGACGCCGATCGCGATTGCCAGGCCGATTCCTGGAATCGCTCCGAGCACCGCCACGCCGACCTAGCAGACCATCGACAGCCAGAACTCCCGTTGCTGAATCCGATAGATTCGTTCGAGGTCGGTGACCTCGAACAAGACCGATCGCAGCGGCGATGACGACGGCCGCCATGCAGCGGTGGGCAAATGCTGAAGCAGGTTCGGTGCCGCCAGCAGAAGGATGGCGATGGCAAGCGCGCCGACGACGCTGGTCAGTTGGGTACGGCGCCGGCGGCTTCCGCAACGGAGTTCGCGAAGAGCTGCTGCTGATCGGAAAACCTTGAAAAAACCCGGTTGCCAGGTTGCGGCGCCAAGCCCTACCATCTCCTGGTTGGGATCGACCATCCGGCGCGGAATCGTGCGGCATAGGCGCGCGCAGTCCCGCTCGTTTCGCAATTGCTCGACCGCGACTGCGCAACCGCCGATGAGCACCGGCGCGTTGATCGTCATCGACGAGCCGGGGAATGCCGAATGCCGGCAGACCCTGCGGAAGAAGACCTAAGCACCTTCACGCCGTAACCGTGTCCCAAGATCAAGCGCAGCGACGACCGACAGTCGCCCCGACTACCGCAATCAGAATGCCCGGCAGCCGCTTGCTGTCCTTGAGCAGCAGGATCACCATCAAAGTGCCGAGCCCGATCCAAATGCACCCAGTTCGTCTTTCCTTCAACGATTGCATCGGCGATCGCCCATAGGCTCCGCAGAGGTCCTTCGCTCTCAATCGAGAAGCCGAACAGCTTTGGCAATTGCTGATCAATACGGTCAGTGCAATTCCGTTCATATAGCCATAGCGTATCGGCTTCGAGAGAAGTTCGTGACAAAACCCAGGCGCGCGATGCCGGCCAGAATCATACGTCCCGAAACGATCGCCATCATGGCAGCGAGCGTTGCGGCGCGAAGAGGATCGCCAGCAGACAACGGAACGACAACGCCGAGGATAACTGCTGCCAGCGACGATCCGGTCCCAACACCAGGATCGGCTCGGCCGAATAACGCGTAGACCAACAGCGGTACGATCGTTGCGTAGAGACCGTGGATGCCGGCAAGCCCGAGGAGATCGCGTGGCAATTCCAATCTGGACCGCGTCGTCGCACGGACGAGCCCGCGAGATATCGTGCGGAAGCCACGCCGCCTCATTGGCAAAATCGAGCGCAATCTCGCCGCCGCCATTGTCCGAACCGATCACGATTGCACTGCGCGTTCCGGCAGAACCCGGCTTCGTCCCCGTCCGGACATTGCGTTGTTCGCTGATGCCGGCTGAGCGCCCGGCAGTAGGTGCACTTCCGGTCCCCGGCTGTTCGCAACGCCGACTAGCGCCGAATTCAGTAGTGACTGGGAATCGCCTGGCCTCCCCAGGCTCTCAACAGCACCCTTCGGCCGCGGCTGCGCTTCGGGATCTGCGGCAAATCTATGTCGACCTACTTGTAGTGGATGCTGTCGAGCAGCTGCCGGAGTAGGTTTGCCGGGCGCGACGCTTGTCGTCAGCCGGACGATGTACCAAGGCGCCTATGAAGTGTGGGTGGCCTCGATCATGCGCTGGTAGGCCGCCGTGTAGTCCCGCCATCGACGGACCGATTCAGGGTGCATCGGCTCAACTGCCAGTGTTTCATCGGGTCTTTATCCTCGCCTCAACCGGCGCCGTTGCTCGTCCTGCTGACGACGACAATGGGCTTGCGCAGATGATGCCGTGTGGACGATCATCTCCGCCCGCCACAGCGGCCCATCGCGCCCGATACGCCGTGATCCTGTCGGTGTCGAAGCATACTGGCTCGATCGCGGCACGTTGACGACGAGCTGTCGAAGAGGCGATCATCGCGCGCCGCCGGATATGCGCGACGTAGACGCTGATGAAACTGGGTCTCTCGCGGTCGGATAGGTGACGGCATCGCCATGCCGGGGAGAGCCGAATGATTGCGATCGGTGTGCAGATGGAGTCGATCGTAATGACGGCGCCAGACCGCGCCGACACAATCAGCCTTTTCGAGCACGGTGACGGTCAGCCCTGCAGCACGCATCGTTGCCCCGCAGGCAAGCCCCGCAGGGCCCGCGCCGACGATAATGGCGTCCGGGTTTCGCGTCACGGCTTACTCGTTTCCTCCACGCGCTGCGCCACGAAGGTGCCGTTCGGCTGATGGAAGATCACTTCATCGACCGTCGCCCCCTCGCCGCGAAATTCGACGACGAAACCCTCCAGCTCGACGATGCGAAACCGTCTGCCCTGCTCGGGCGCGAGTCGATAGGCCGGCTGGTAGTCGGGCTTCAGCACCAGGCGGCCCTCGCTATCCAGCGTGACACGATGCGTTATCGCGCCGCTCTTGAAGAGGCCGACGCAGCGCGCGCGGAACGCGGGGTCGGTGCAGTCGCCGGCCGCAAGGCGCGCAAAGACGATATCCTTCACCATGGGCTCCAGCGGCGCCGACAGGCTGACGATGTTGCCGTCGCGATCGGTCAGGAAGGTGATGGCAAGCCGGTCCGGCAGCAGGCGGTCCGGCACCTCGGGCAGTTCGAACGTCTCGTAGTGACGGTGCGATCAAGGGCTGCGAACATGCCGCGCCACGTCCACTGCAGCGAACCGTCCTGCTCCCTGACCGACATCACGCCATAGGCCGGATGCTCGTACTCGCCGGCATACGCCGCGAGCTCGTGCGCGGGTTGCGTGTTCTTGTGACGCGCCTTCTCCCGCGCATCCTTGTCGGTCTGCATATGGGCGATGAATTCGTCGCGCTGCTTGCGGGCGCGCGCGCGCCATTCGACCGGCTCGCGGCCGCGCAACCGGTCGATGATGTACCAGGTCAGCGTCGACGGCACTTCGCTTGGACTGCGATTGGTGAAGACGGCAATTCCGATGCCGAACTCCGGCACCAGCGTCATCAGCGTGCCCCAGCCGGGCCAGCCGCCGCCGTGAAACACCAGCCGGTCACCGCGATAGCTGTTCAACTGGAAGCCGAGGCCATAATGCGCGTCGCCGAACTCGGCGTGGCCTGGCGCTGTGTTGTAGACGCGCGGCGCATGCAATTCGCCGACCAGCGCTGCCGGCAGCAGACGCTCGCCGTCGAACTCGCCCTTCCCCAGGTGCAGCCGCATCCAGTTCGCGAGGCCAACGACCGAGGTATTGATCGCCGCCGGCCGCGGTGGTCCGGATCGGCAAACGCATCGCCGGCAGCCTGGTATCCTCGTGCATCATGTACGGCCGCGCCGCGTCATCGAACGCTTCAAGATCGTCCAGGCTGAAGCTTGTGGTCATGCCGAGCCGATCCGTCAGCCGCGTGCGGATGAACGCCTCATAGCTTTGTCCGCTGAGGCGTTCGATCAGCAAACCCGCGACGTTGTAGCAGAGGTTGTTGTATTGCCAGGCGGCGCGGATATCGCGGCTCAATTCGAGATGCCGCATCATATCAAGCATTTCGGAGGGCGCCCGATCGCCGGCGAAATGCACCCAGTCATGGCGCGGCAACCCCGACTGATGGCACAGCAGGTCGCGCACCGTGACCCGCTCGGTCGCGACCGCGTCGCTCAGGCGAAACTCGGGCATGTAGTCGCGCACCGGTTTGGTCCAGTCGAGCCG
This sequence comes from uncultured Alphaproteobacteria bacterium, assembly GCA_963774775.1. Lineage (GTDB taxonomy): Bacteria > Pseudomonadota > Alphaproteobacteria > Rhizobiales > Xanthobacteraceae > Bradyrhizobium. Next base: position 59,645 of record CAVZGZ010000005.1, on the reverse strand, counting down.
CCCCTCATGGTGCAGCAGCGCGATGGCGGTCGCGGTGAAGGATTTGGTGATCGAGCAGATCACGAATTGCGTCGCCGGCGTCACCGGCAGGTCGGCTTCGACATCGCGCTGACCATAAGCCCGCGTCAGCGCCACCTTGCCATCCTGCACCACGGCGAGTGCCGCGCCCGGCACCTTCCAGTCGGCCATGACATCGGCGGCGAGATGATCGAGATCGGAGACAAACGAGGAAATCGGCGCGGTAGGCGCCACAGCAGATGCGTCAGACATGGAAGCTTCTCGGCTTGAACAGCGAATGGCGCCCCGGATGAGGCGCGGCGGCGTTACGGCAGGCCGGTTGTCCGGCTCGCTGTTGGCTAGCGCGGAAGCTCGTAGAGACCCGTGAACATGTTGCTTCTCCTCAATGCTACAAGCCGTAGCACACAACGAGGCTGTAGTCCAGATTGATGCGGTGAGCCCTTGGCGGAAGCCGATCACTTTCAGCAGGAACGTGCACCCATCAATTCAGAGCCTGACTCAAATTGGAGCCGCAGAGGCGGTCGGCTTGATGTCTCAGTTGGTCCCGAAAACGGGCCCGACAGGCGGCCTTGACGATGTCAGCTCTCGGAACCCAACATAGTCTGAGAATTTTTGCGGTGTGCTTATGGAACCACCCACCACGGCTAGCGTTTTGGGCATGGAGGTTGAAATGCAACTCTTCACGCTGAGCATTACTGATCTGACCACCTTCGAGTCGATCCCTCACGAGGAGTGGGCAGAGAAGGAAGATCTGTACGAAATTGGTAATCGCTTCGCGCGGACAATGCTCGCCGCAAATCCTGATTTTCGTCACCGAGGTATGTGCGTGGCAATTTACGACGAAGCTGGAATAGCGGTGTCGGTGATGCCGCTGGACACCCTGCAATAGAGTCCTCCTCCACCCATCTGGCGCGCGCATTTCGCGCCCGACGGGCAAATCAGCGAAACCCGTCCAGCCACTTTCGGAAAAATATTCCGCTTAACTCGTCGGGCAAATCAGCGCTATCAGTTCGCCCCATCCTTTCCCTGCAAGAGGGGCGTATCGCGATCGTCACGAAACGCGGGAGAGGATGCGGTGGACGCGGCAGCGTCGGCGCGCAAGGTGATCGCAGGGCGAATCTCTCGTGAGCGATCAGGGCGTGCAGGACGAACGGCGCTGATGCGTACGGCAAAACCGTGTGGTCCCGACACCCGTTGCTGGTGTCAAGCTGTCGGTGGCTGATGCGATCCAACCGGATCGGAATGGCCATCAAGCCGGCAGTGACGGTGACAAGACGAATTCGTCGCCGAGGAGAGCACGGCATAAGCCGTAAAGCCATTGCGTGGGGGATGCCGGAGTGTTTCCGCTGAACCTGTATGCTCGTGTGCGCATTCTTCGCACAATTTTTGCACACGAGACCGCGGGTGCAGCGCGCACCCGGCATTCCCTGCTCCCTCTTTCTTCAGAGGGGCATTTTCACACAAAGCTCGGGCGCTTCGCGCCGCGAGATCGCTGATGTTTGAAATTTTGAATCTGAAGCCTCGTCATTGCGAGGAGCGATAGCGACGAAGCAATCCATGCTTCAGCGAGCGGATAGATGGATTGCTTCGCTACGCTCGCAATGACGTAGCGAGAGCTGCGACTCTTAAGCTCAACTCACACTCCCTTACTCCACCAGCATCACGTCCACGGCGACGCCTAGCTTCTGCTTGCGCGAGCCGACGATGATGCCGTCGACCGGCGAGACGTCGGAGAAGTCGCGACCGACCGCGAGGATGATGTGGTCGTTCTCGACCAGCAGATCGTTGGTCGGATCGAAGCCGATCCAGCCGAGCTCGGCGCCGCACCAGACCGAAACCCAGGCGTGAGTGGCGTCCGCGCCCTGCAGGCGCGGCTTTCCCGGCGGCGGGACGGTGCGCAGATAGCCGCTGACATAGGCCGCCGGCAACCCGAGCCCGCGCAGGCCCGCGATCATCACATGCGCAAAATCCTGGCAGACGCCGTGGCGCTTCTCGAACACTTCCTTGAGCGGCGTCGAGATCACGGTCGCCTTCGGGTCGTATTTGAACTCGGTCCGGATCCGATGCATCAGGTCAACGGCGCCAGCAAGAATTCCAGCCCGCGGCGGGAAGCTTGCGGCAGCATAGGCCGTGACCGGCGGCTGCACCGGCACCAGCGAACTCGCGAACACGTAGCCCACCGGCGAAGTGGGGCCGAGACTGGTGGCCTCGAATGCCACGTCACGCACGCTCTCCCATGGCGGGCTCGGCGCGGCGCGGCCGGGCGCATGACGGGAAAGCGAAACCCGCGACCTCGAATCGATGCGCAGATGGCGATGCGCGGTTTCAATCAAGACACTCTCGGTGTGCGTTCCGAAAAAATCGCGCCGGACCGTGCGCTCCGCAGGCTTGGGCCGGATCTCGACGGTATGAGAAACCAGTTGCTGCCCGTCACCGCTTCGCGGCTCCAGCCGCAGCGAGCACCGCGCAAAACTCACCGGGCTCTCGTAAGCGTACGTCGTCACGTGACGGATGTCGTAGATCACGCGAGGCCCGTCAGCTTCTCCGGCCGGCTCGCATTGGGTCCGTGCGGAAAATAGTGCAATCCGATGGCATCGGCGAGATTGAGCAGATCCTGTTCCAGCGCGAACAGCGTCTTGACATCAAGGGCTGCCGCCTCCGAGGTCGTCAGCATCGCCTGAAGCGCTACCGCCAGACGTTGCGGGCGCTCGATGAGGCCGTGTTCCTTGAGGCTCGGCAGGCTCGCGATGTGCTCATTGAGCGCGGTAACCTGGAACGCCACCGAACGCGGGTTGTAGGGATCCAGCACCGCGAGATCGCGCACCGGCGCCAGCGAGGGGCCGACCAGATAGCGCGAGCGATAGGTGATCTGGCAATCCACCAGCGTCAGCAGGACGTCGAGGTCCTCGTCATCCGCTTCGTCATAGGCGAATTGCCGTGTGAAACGGGTGGTGTTGATGGCGCGTTCGGCGCGGCGGCCCATCTCGAGGAAGCGCCAGCCGGCGGCACGGTTCATGTTCTCCTGCGCAAGTCCCGCGATGCTCGCAAGCTCCTGCAGCGTCAGTTCGGCGGCGCTGACGACGCCGTCGTCGTCGTGGACCTCCAGCGCCAGGCGTTCTGCCATCTCGGTGATGACCTGCCAGGCGTCCGGCGACAGCCGTTCGCGCAGCGACGTCGCGGTGCGCTGCGCAGAGCGCACGAGCGACAGCGCCGAGCCGAACTTCTCACTGCTCTGCAGTGCCTCGGCCGCGACCTTGCCAGCGTTTGCCCGTGTCGCCTGCGACGTCGCGCCCCAGGTCACGAGCAGCCGCTGGATCCGCTCGACCGAGGGAAGCCCTGTCGCCGACCTCCCCTTGACGGGGTCGCGCGTCGGCGTGCCGAGCGCGCGGATCAGCCGCAGCGTCGCCTCGGCGCGTTCGAGATAACGGCCAAGCCAGAACAGATTGTCGGCGGCGCGGCTCGGGACGACGCCGGCGATACGCCTGATCCGCACCGTGTCGGCCGCCGGCAGCAGTGTCGAGGCCGACACCGCCTTGTCGGAGACCACCCAGACATCGGCAGCTCGTGCGCCGTCGCCCATCGACACGGCACGGGCATCGGCTTGCTCGGCGATCCGGCAGAAGCCGCCGGGCAGGATGGTCCAGCCATGGGGGGTCGCGGCAGCGAACACCCTGAGCACGAACGGGCGCGGCTCAATCCGCCCCTGCTCCCACACCGGCGTGGTCGAGAGCCGCACCAGTTCCTGGCCGACATAATCGATGCCGCGGTCGGAAATCGCGGTCCGGAGCCGCTCGCGCTCGGCCGGCGACAACTCGCCGGCCAGCACCGGACCGTTGCCGGGAAAGCCCGGCACGCCCCTGCCATAGGCGCCCTCGATCGCGAACTCGTCGAGCCGCGACAACACTTGCTCGCGCGCGGATTTCTGTCCGCACCACCAGGTCGCGATATGCGGCATGATCAAATTCTCGCCGAGCAAACGCCGGCAAAGACTCGGCAGGAATCCAAGCAGCGCCCGCGCCTCCAGCACGCCCGAACCCGGCATATTGGCAACGACGACGCCATTCTTGCGCAGCACGTCGATCAGGCCGGGGACGCCGAGATGCGACGACGCATCGAGCTCCAGCGGATCGAGGAAATTGGAATCGACCCGGCGCAACAGCACATCGAGCCGCTTCAGGCCGGCGACGGTGCGAATATGGATGCGGTCGCCGCTGACGGCGAGATCGTCGCCCTCGACCAGCAGGAAGCCGAGGTAACGCGCAATCGTGGCATGTTCGAAATAGGTTTCGCTGAAGGCGCCCGGCGTCAGCAATCCGATCCGCGGCTCGTCGCGCTCGGCACTGGCGCGCAGTGAGTCGCGGAAGGCCTCGAAAAACGGCGCCACGCGTTCGACATTCATCGACTTGTAGAGATTGGAAAAGGCGCGCGACAGCACCAGCCGGTTTTCCAGCGCGTAGCCGGCGCCCGATGGCGCCTGTGTCCGGTCGCCCAGCACCCACCAGCGCCCGTCGGGCCCGCGGCCGACGTCGGCGGCGTAGAGGTGCAGGTAACGTCCGCCCGGCGGTTTGACGCCGCAAATCGAGCGAAGGTACTCGTTTGAGCCGGCGATGGCGGCCGCCGGCACCGCGCCGTCTGCGACCAGACGGCCCTCGCCATAGAGGTCGCGCAGCACCATTTCCAGCAGTTGCGCGCGTTGCGCGATGCCTGCGGTCAATTGCTGCCAGTCGGTCTCGTCGATGATCAGCGGCAAATGGCTCAGCGGCCACAACCGGTCGGCGGTCTCGCCGGGCGCGCGATAGGTCACGCCGGCTTCGCGCAAATGCCGGTCGGCGGACGCGAATCGCCGTTCGATGTCGGCCGGTGTCAGCGCCGCAAAGGCATCGAAAAACCGGCTCCAGGCCGCGCGGGGCGCGCCGTCCGGTCCGATATATTCGTCGGGAATTCCCGGCAAACGCGCGTAGTCGCGTGTCCACTGCGCCATCCGGCGCTGGCCCGGACGCGCCCTGTTTTCCTGAATACTGCCCTGGCCGCCCTGTCCCGCCATTCCAACTCCCAAGAGAGAGCAAAATTAATGCAGGAGCGGCGTCCTCAAGTCGAGGGTCAAAGGGAATTCAATTGTGCGTTCCTCGGGTGGCGGATCGACCTTGCCCGGGGTGTGGCCGTGATCCTGGAAGCGGGCGAGCCGCCGCGCCTCGGCCTCGTAGGAATTAACCGGTTTCGTCTCGTAACTGCGCCCGCCGGGGTGGGCGACGTGATAGACGCAGCCGCCGAGCGAGCGGCCGTTCCAGGTGTCGATCAGGTCAAATGTCAGCGGCGCGTGGACCGGAATGGTCGGATGCAGCCCCGAGGCCGGCTGCCAGGCCTTGAAGCGGACACCCGCCACCGCCTCGCCGGACCGGCCGGTTTCCGTCATCGGCATCCGCCGGCCGTTGCAGGTGATGACGTGGCGTCCCTCGACAAAGCCCGTTGCCTTGACCTGCAGCCGCTCGACCGAGGAATCGACGTAGCGCACGGTGCCGCCGGCCGAACCTTCCTCGCCCAGCACATGCCAGGGCTCCAGCGCCTGGCGCAGCTCCATCGCGACCCCGCCGTGATGGACCCGACCGAAAACCGGAAAACGGAATTCGAGCTGGGCCGTGAACCATTCCGGGGAGAAATCGTAGCCGGATGCCCGAAGCTCATCGAGCACGCCACAAAAATCCTCCCAAAGGAAATGCGGCAGCATGAAGCGATCGTGCAACGTGGTGCCCCAACGCACGAACCTGCCCTGCTGCGGCTCGCGCCAGAGCTTTGCGATCAGTCCCCGGACCAGAAGCTGCTGGGCCAGCGACATCCGCGGATCGGGCGGCATTTCGAGCGCGCGGAATTCGACCAGGCCAAGCCGGCCGGTCGGGCCGTCAGGCGAATAGAGCTTGTCGATGCAGATCTCGGCGCGGTGGGTGTTGCCGGTGATATCGACCAGGATGTGCCGGAACAGCCGGTCGACCAGCCACAGCGGCGCTTCGACGCCGGGCGGCGGCACGTGGCTGAGCGCAACCTCGAGTTCGTAGAGACCATCGTGCCGCGCTTCGTCGACGCGCGGCGCCTGGCTGGTCGGGCCGATGAACATGCCCGAGAACAGGTAGGACAGCGACGGATGGCGCTGCCAGTACAGCACCAGACTCTTGAGCAGATCGGGACGGCGCAGGAACGGCGAGTCCTGCGGCGCGCTGCCGCCGACCACAACGTGATTGCCGCCGCCGGTGCCGGTGTGGCGGCCGTCGACCAGAAAACGGTTGGCGCCGAGCCGTGTCTTGGCGGCGTCCTCGTAAAGACCGAAGGTAATATCGACGGCCTCGCGCCAGTTTTGTGCCGGCTGGATGTTGATCTCGATTACGCCGGGATCGGGCGTCACCTTGATGACTTCGACGCGCGGGTCGTAGGGCGGCGAGTAGCCTTCGACATGGACCGGCAGCTGCATCTCTTCGGCGCTAGCCTCAACCGCCGTAATCAATTCGAGATAATCTTCCACCATCTCGACCGGCGGCATGAAGGCGCACAACACGCCGTCGCGGATTTCGATCGACATCGCCGTGCGCACCGGTTCGGGCTTTTTCGGCTTCGCCGCCGCGCCCTCAGCTTCAGCGTCCGTCTCACCATCCGCAAGTTGGTCGCGCGGCTCCATCGGATCCTGCTCGACGATATAGGGATATTCCTCGGGAGGGACGTACTCCAGCGAGGAGATCGGCAGCCGTAGCCCAAGCGGCGAATCGCCCGGCGTCAGGAACAGGTGGCCGCGCCGGATCTTCCAGCGCTCGCTGCGCCAGCGGCCTTGGCCGGCTGCAGCACTCCAGCGCTGGATCGGCAGCACAAAACCCTTCGGCGTGTTGAGCCCGGAATCGAACACCCGCGCCATGCGCGAACGCTCTTCCGGATCGGACAGCTTGGAGTCGTTAGGATCGACATTGGCCGGAAGCGAGGCTTCCTTCTGAAGCCAGTAGGCGGTGTCTTCAAAGGCCGGCAACACATAGTCCGCACCGAGACCAAGCCGCCCTGCGGTGCCCTCGGCGAAACGCAGCGCGTCCTTGATGTCAGCCTTGCGTGAATCCTCGATCCTGGCGATCAAATCCGGGTTCTTCCAGATCGGCACGCCGTCCTTGCGCCAGTAGAGGCCGAACGCCCAGCGCGGCAGGGTTTCGCCCGGATACCATTTGCCCTGCCCGTAATGCAGCAGGCCGCCCGGCGCGAAGCGCGTGCGCAGTTTGCGAATGAGATCGTCCGCGAGCGTGCGCTTGGTCGGACCGACGGCGGCAATGTTCCATTCCGGCGATTCCAGATCGTCGACGGAAACGAAAGTCGGCTCGCCGCCCATCGTCAGCCGCACGTCATCCTGTTTGAGATCGGCATCGACCTGCTCGCCGAGCCTGTCGAGCCGCGCCCAGGATTTATCGGAGAACGGCCTCGTGATCCGCGGCGCCTCGCGGATGCGCTTGACGCTCATCTCGAAGGCGAATTCGGTGTTGGCAAAACCGGCCGTGCCCGACACCGGTGCCGCCGAACGATAATGCGGGGTGGCGGCGACCGGAATGTGCCCCTCACCTGTGAGCATGCCGGAGGTGACGTCGAACCCGATCCATCCCGCGCCGGGCAGATAGACCTCAGCCCAGGCGTGCAGATCGGTGAAGTCGCTCTCGACCTCGCGCGGACCCTCGACCGGATCGATGTCGGGGCGAAGTTGAATGAGATAGCCCGAGACAAAGCGCGCGGCGAGCCCGAGATGGCGGAAGATATGGATCAACAGCCACGCCGAATCGCGGCACGATCCGGAGCCGGCGGCCAGCGTCTCCTCAGGCGTCTGGATGCCCGGCTCCATGCGGATGACGTAGCTGACCTTCTTCTGCAGTTGCGCGTTGAGTTCGACCAGGAAATTGACGGTGCTGTCAGCCTCGCGCGGAATGTCCTTCAAGTAAGCGGCGAACAGCGGCCCGGGCTCGGTGGTCGCAAGATAAGGCGCCAGCTCGGTCTTGAGATCACCCGTGTACTGAAATGGAAAGCTGCTGGCATAGGATTCGACAAAGAAGTCGAATGGATTGACCACGGTCATCTGCGCCGTGAAGTCGACCTCGATCTTCAGCTCCGTCGCCTTCTCCGGAAACACATATCGCGCCAGCCAGTTGCCCTGCGGATCCTGCTGCCAGTTCACGAAATGATTGGCCGGCGTGACTTTCAGCGAATAGCTCAGGACAGGCGTGCGTGTGTGCGGCGCCGGACGCAGGCGAATGGTCTGAGGCCCGAGATCGATCGGTCGATCGTATTTGTAATGCGTGACGTGATGTAGTGCGACGAAGATCGACACGGATGGAGGACTCCAGCAGCTTTTTTGAGCAGAACACTGGTTCCGGGTGGGATCAAGCACTAACAACGGGCAGCGGGTGCCTATCGGGAGGTGCGAGATCTGGCGTCGTCCCGCGACGATCATACCGCGTGGCGAATGGCCAGCGCCTTCCACAAAACGACTGCCTGGGGTTATGGGCCCCTGCGCTCGCAGGGGCGACGCCAGAATATGCGTTCTCTCACATCGTCGCCCCAAGCACCCATGGCGCGAATTCGGCGCCGCCGAAATCAAAGCTCTCGCTCTTGGTCGGCTGGCCCGAGGCGGTCTTGAGGATGAGATCGAAGATACGCTGGCCGCATTCCTGCACGCTCTCCTCGCCGTCGAGGATGGTGCCGCAATTGACGTCCATATCTTCTTCCATCCGCTTGTACATCGGTGTGTTGGTCGCAAGCTTGATCGAGGGGGCTGGCTTGCAGCCAAACACGCTGCCGCGTCCTGTGGTGAAGCAGACGAGATTGGCGCCGCCGGCGACCTGCCCGGTCGCCGCCACCGGGTCGTAGCCGGGCGTGTCCATGAAGACGAAACCCTTTTTTGTCACCGGCTCGGCGTAATGGAGAACATCCACCAGATTCGTGCTGCCGGCTTTCGCCATCGCGCCCAGAGATTTTTCCAGAATGGTGGTGAGGCCGCCGGCCTTGTTGCCGGGGCTCGGATTGGCGTTCATCTCCGCGCCTTCGCGCTGGGTGTATTCCTCCCACCAGCGCATCAGGCCGACGAGTTTTTCACCGACCTCGCGGCTGACCGCGCGGCGCGTCAGGAGATGCTCGGCGCCATAGGTCTCCGGCGTTTCCGACAGGATCACGGTGCCGCCGTGGCGCACCAGCAGATCGCTCGCCGCGCCCAGCGCCGGATTGGCAGAGACGCCAGAATAACCGTCGGAACCGCCGCATTGCAGCGCCACCGTCAACTCGCTCGCCGGGACCGGCTCGCGTTTGACCTTGTTGGCATCGCCAAGCGCTTCGCGCACGAAGGCGACACCGGCTTCCACGGTCTTGCGGGTGCCGCCGACTTCCTGGATGTCCATCGCGCGCAGGCGGCCGGCGAGTTTCTGCTCCTGCATCAGCCCGCCGATCTGATTCACTTCGCAGCCAAGGCCCAAAACGATCACGGCCGAGAAATTCACGTGCCGCGCATAGCCGCCGAGCGTCCGCCGCAACAGCGTCAGCGGCTCATCCTGCGTCATGCCGCAGCCGGTCTTGTGGGTCAGCGCCACCACGCCGTCGACATTGGGAAAATCGGCCAGCGGATTGTCGCCGGTGAACGGATTCTTCTTGAAGACGTCGGCCACCATGCCGGCGACATGCGCGCTGCAATTCACCGAGGTCAGGATGCCGATATAGTTGCGCGTCGCCACGCGCCCGTCGGGACGGCGAATGCCCTCGAAAGTCGCGGGCAAATCGAAATTCGGCACCGGCTTCACATCGACGCCAAACGCGTAGTCCTTGGCAAAGTCGCCCATGCCGCAATTCTGCGTGTGCACGTGCTGGCCCGGCGCAATTGGAATGGTGGCAAACCCGATGATCTGGCCGTAGCGGCGGATCGGCTCGCCAACCGCGATCGGCTTGATCGCGACCTTGTGGCCCGCCGGAATCCGGTCGACCGTAGTCACGCCCTCGGCCACCACCATGCCGGGCGGCAGGCTCGCGCGCGCGATCAGCACGCCGTCGTCAGGATGCAGGCGGATCACGGGTGCTGGGGCCATGGTGGGTCTCCTCTAAGTGGGCGAATAGCGAATGGCGAGTAGCGAATGGTGTTACGTCGCTCGCTGATCCCTATTCGCCATTCGCTACTCGCTATTCGCGTATTTACGCCTTGCCGCCGGAATCCTTGCGGGTCTGGTTCACCTGCATCTTGGCGTAGGTCATCATCAGCCCGCTGTCGTTTGCGAGCGTCACGAGCTTGAAGCCCATGTTGATCGCGCGCCCCGCGCCTTCGGCGCCTGAGCAGTGGATGCCCGGATGGAGGCCGCGCTTGCCGCACTCCTTCACGATCTTCTCATAGATCTTGAGAATTTCCGGCTCGTCACGGTCGAGCTTCGGCACCAGGCCATAGGAGAAACCGAGGTCGGACGGACCGACATAGACGCCGTTGATGCCTTCGACGTCGAGGATCGCTTCCATATTCTCGACCGCCGTCTTGGTCTCCATCATCGGCAGCAGCACGATCTCGTCGTTCGCAGTCTGCTGGTAGGTGCCGGCCGAGCCGTACATGCCGGAACGGATCGGGCCGTTCGAACGCGTGCCCTTCGGCGGGTACTTGGCATACTGGACGAGGTTCTTCGCTTCCTCTGGCGTATTGATCATCGGGCAGATCACGCCATAGGCGCCGCCGTCGAGCACCTTGCCGATGATGCCGGGTTCGTTCCACGGCACGCGGACCATCGGCGTCACCGGATGGCCGTTCATCGCCTGGAAGCACTGCACCATCGATTGGTAATCCTGCACGCCGTGCTGTATGTCCACGGTGACGCTGTCGAAGCCGCATTGCGCAATCACTTCGGCCGAAAAACCCGACGGAATCGCAAGCCAGGCGTTCACCACAGCCTTGCCCGAGGCCCATACTTTCTTGACGTTATTTGCCATTGGTCGCGTTTCCCTGTTGTCTCTCGCTTGAATCCGGGCGCCTAGCTGACAGCCCGCTGAATGCTCACTTCACTTACGCCGACGTCGCGCGCGGTGTTCACTATCGCCGCCCAGGTATCGTCAGGCAAGGGTATCCCGTTTTTGGTGCGCTCAGCGCGCGTTTTTCGCTCGGGATCGCCGGGGATCAGCACGGAATCGACGCTCTCGCCCGGCTTGGTTGCCCGGATGAAGTCGACATAGCGCGCGATTTCGCCGTCGAAGTAGTTGCTGGTGTCGATCACCTTGGGATCGACGAAAAATGCGAGCATGCCGTTGGCGAAGCGGCGGCCCGACGACGTGGCACCGGTTCCCGTCAACGCGCCGCCCAGCAACTCGCAGATGAAGGCGAGCCCCGAGCCCTTGTGCTCGCCGAAGGCACGGATCGCGCCTGTGCCCTTGGTGTGATCGCGCGGTCCTTCGGCGTCATAGGGTCCGTATAGCACCGCCGGGTCCTCGCTCAGCGTGCCGTCGGAATCGATCAATGCGCCCGTTGGCAATTTCTTGCCGCCGCGGCTCGCGACCAACACCTTGCCCTCGGCGACGATCGAGGTCGCGAAATCGAGTACGATCGGATCCTGTCCTAGGCGCGGAATGCCGACGCAATAGGGCGCTGTCGACAGCCGCTTCTCGACGCCGCCGAAAGGTGCGACCAGAAGCGAGCCGGCGGCGTTGACGAAATAGACCGACACCAGCCCTTCCGCTGCCGCCATCTCGGCCCAGTCGCCGACACGACCGATATGGCCGGCATTGCGCAGCGCTACCGCCGCAAGGCCTGCCGTCTTGCACTTCTCGATGCCGATCCTCACCGCTTGCGGCGTCACCGTCTGTCCGTAGCCGAACTTGCCGTCGACCACCGCGAGCGACGGCGTATCCACCACGACCTCAGCGGTCTGGTTCGGAACCACCGATCCCATCTTCTTCCATCTGATGTAGACGGGCACGCGGATCACGCCATGGCTGTCGTGGCCGGTGAGGTTTGCGGTTGTCAGATACGTCGCGATCCGCCGCGCTTCCTCTTCGGAGGATTCGGAATGAGAAAACACCTCAGCAACAAAATTGATGAGGTTTTGAACCTGGATCGTGACCATGAACGGATCTTCGCCTTAATCCTTCGGAATCGGCCGCAGCATCTGCGGCGACATTCTTCCCAGCGCCCGATTTTATGATCGGCTTGCCCGGCACTTGAGCGAAAAATCGTCCGCGTGTCTATGGCCTCTTCGACCGTAGCTTCATGCAAATTTGCGTTCACTCGTCCGCTTCGTCGTCACCATCGCCGACGACTTCCAATTCCGCCAGGCTGCTCTCGAGCGCCCCTAACATGGCCTGCAACTCGGCCAATTTCCGTGCGCCGTAGCGCTTGGTGATGGTGGCATAGATCGCCTCAGACGTCGGCGCCACCGCTTCGATCAGTTTCAATCCCTTGGGCGAGATCGAGACCACGCCGCGGCGCAGATCGGCCTCGGGCGTCCGGCGCTCGATCAGGTTGCGCGCCTCGAGGTCGCGCAGGATTCTGCGAGAGACTCGGCCCCAGCAGAAATGCCGTGCGCGCGAGTTCCGTGACCTCGATGGTATCGACCGCCGTCAACGCACGCAGGATCCGCCATTGCTGCTCGGTCAAGTCGTGACGGCGCAACGACGGACGGAACTGGCGCATCACGGCTTCGCGCGCGCGCAGCAGCGACATCGGCAGCGAGCGCGAGAATTCACGCATCGGCGTGCTGCGGGCCATAGCCGACTCATTCTGGGATTTCTTAGGTGCCATCGCGGGGGTCCAATCGTGGGAACTGGCTGCCGAAACTTTTGCACTGCAACAAACGCCGATTCAGTTTGCCAGAATAAACTTAACATGTTAATCATCTCCCCGCATCCACTTTTTTGCTGGTCCCAGATGGCCCTTTCCAACGACGAAATCCGCAGCGCCGCCGAGCGGCTCAATCACGCGGAAAAGATGCGCAGACAAATCCGGCAGCTCTCGCTGGAGCATCCCGGCATCACGATTGCGGAGTCCTACGCGATCCAGAAAGCCTGGATCAATATGAAGGTGGCGCAGGGCCGCGTGGTCAAAGGCCACAAGATCGGCCTGACGTCGAAAGCGATGCAGAGCGCGCTCAATATCGACGAACCGGATTCAGGCATTCTGCTCGACGACATGTTCTTTGCCGATGGCGGCCTGGTGCCGACCGAACGCTTCATTGCCACACGCATCGAAGCAGAGCTTGCCTTTGTGATGAAGCAGCGGCTTGCCGGCCCCGGCTGCACGATGTTCGACGTGCTCAACGCCACCGATTTCGTGGTGCCCGCGCTGGAAATTTTGGACACCCGGATCGAGCGGGTCGATCCGCAGACCAAGGCGACGCGCAAGATCTTCGATACCATCGCAGACAACGCCGCCAATGCCGGCATCGTGCTCGGCGGCCGGCCGATCCGCCCGCTGGAAGCCGATTTGCGCTGGATCGGCGCGCTCTGCTTCCGCAACGGCCAATTGGAAGAGACCGGCCTTGCCGCCGGCGTGCTCAACCATCCCGCCACCGCGGTGGCGTGGCTCGCCAACAAGATCGCGCCAAATGGATTGGCACTCGAGGCGGGACAGGTGGTGCTGGCGGGTTCCTTCATCCGCCCGATCGAGACCCGCAAAGGTGACACGATCCAGGCCGACTATGGACCTTACGGTTCGGTGAGCTGCTACTTCGCTTGATGCTTCCATAGGAATTGCTGGAGTACAGAACATGCCGCATTTCACGATCGAATATTCCGCCAATCTCGATGGCCACGTCGATATGGACAAAGTCGTCGAAGTCGTCCGCAAGGCCGCGGTCGAGACCGGCATCTTCCCGCTCGGCGGCATTCGCGTCCGTGCCATCAAATGCGAGCATTACGCGATCGCGGACGGACGATCGAACTACGGCTTTCTCGACATGGTGTTGCGTCTCGGCGAAGGGCGCGATCTCCCGACCCGCCAGAAGGCCGGCGAGCATGTCTTCAAGGCGCTTTCCGCTCATCTCGATCCGGTGTTCGCCAACAGCAAGTTCGCGCTGTCGTTCGACATGCAGATCAACGACAAAGAGACGAGCTGGAAACGCAACAACATCCACGATGCGCTGAAGGTGGAGACTATCAATGGATAAGATCACGCCGAACGATGTGTTCGCGGCCAATCGCGACCGCGCAGGCCCCCTGCTCGATAAACTGAAGGCTGAGGGTATTGGACACATGATCGGCGGCGAGACAGTGCCGTCGATCTCGGGCCAGACATTTGAGACGAAGTCGCCGGTCGATGGCGCCGTGCTGGCTTCCGTCGCGCGCGGCAATGCCGAGGATATCGATCGCGCCGCAACGGCGGCGTCGCATCGCCTTCAAAGCCTGGCGCGATATGCCGGCTGCCATGCGCAAGAAGTTGCTGCATCGCGTGGCCGACGCTATCGAGGATCGCGCCGACGACATCGCCGTGCTCGAATGCATCGATACCGGCCAAGCCCACCGTTTCATGGCCAAGGCCGCGATTCGGGCCGCCGAAAATTTCCGCTTCTTCGCCGACAAATGCACCGAGGCCCGTGACGGCCTCAACACGCCGAGCGAGGAACACTGGAATATCTCTACCCGGGTGCCGATCGGCCCGGTCGGCGTGATCACGCCATGGAACACGCCGTTCATGCTGTCGACCTGGAAGATCGCACCGGCGCTCGCCGCCGGATGTACGGTCGTGCACAAGCCTGCGGAATGGTCGCCGGTGACGGCGGACCTGCTGGTCAAACTTGCGAAGCAGGCCGGCTTGCCGGACGGCGTGCTCAACACCGTACACGGTTTCGGCGAGGAGGCCGGCAAGGCGCTGACCGAGCATCCCGCGATCAAGGCGATCGGCTTTGTCGGTGAAAGCTCAACTGGATCGGCGATCATGGTGCAGGGCGCGCCGACACTGAAACGCGTGCATTTCGAACTCGGCGGCAAGAACCCGGTGATCGTGTTCGACGACGCCGATCTCGACCGCGCGCTCGATGCCGTCGTGTTCATGATCTACTCGCTCAACGGCGAGCGCTGCACCTCGTCGAGCCGGCTGTTGGTCCAGCAGGGCATCGCCGACAAGTTCATCGAAAAGCTCACCGCCCGGGTGAAGGCCCTGAAGGTCGGCCATCCGTTGGACCCCGCAACCGAGATTGGGCCACTGATCCACGAACGGCATCTCGCAAAAGTCTGCAGCTATTTCGACGTCGCGCGCAAGGACGGCGCCACGATTGCCGTCGGCGGCCAGCCGCATGACGGCCCCGGCGGCGGCCATTACGTGCAGCCGACGCTGGTCACCGGCGCGCATTCCAAAATGCGGGTCGCACAGGAGGAAGTGTTCGGCCCGTTCCTGACCGTGATCCCCTTCCGTGACGAAGCCGACGCCGTCGAGATCGCCAACGGCGTGCAGTATGGCCTGACCGGCTACGTCTGGACCGGCGACATGGGCCGCGCGCTGCGGGTCGCGGATGCACTGGAGGCCGGCATGATCTGGCTCAATTCGGAAAACGTCCGCCATCTGCCAACCCCGTTCGGCGGCATGAAATCATCCGGCATCGGCCGCGACGGCGGCGATTACTCGTTCGACTTCTACATGGAAACCAAGCATGTCTCGCTCGCGCGCGGGACGCACAAGATTCAGAAACTGGGAATTTAACAACAATCGTCGTTCCGGGGCGCGAAGCGAACCCGGAACCTCGAGATTCCGGGTCTCGGTGCTTCGCACCATCCCGGAATGACAAGATCAATCGAGGAAACCACATGCCCGTTCCGCAGCATACCTTCGATCCGCCGTTCAATGTCATCCGATCCAGCCACGCCGTGCTCGACGTGACAGATCTCAACGCCAGCCGCGCGTTTTACGAAAATACCGTCGGCCTCCACGCCGAGGACAGCGACGACAAAGCGGTTTACCTGCGCGGCAGCGAGGAGCACCAGCATCACTCGCTGGTGCTGCGCAAGGCGCCAACCGCGGCCTGCAATCGGCTCGGCTTCAAGGTCGGCAATGACGGCGATCTCGACAAGGCGGCGGCATTCTTTTCGGAGAATGGCATCACTTACGCCTTCGCCGAACAGCCGTTCCAGGGCCGCACCCTGCAGTTCACGGATCCCTTTGGTTTCCAGATCGAACTCTATGCGACGATGGACAAGCGCCCGCATCTCCTGCGGCGCTATGATCTCTACAAGGGCTGCCACCCGCAACGGCTCGACCATTTCAACGTGTTCGCGGCCGAGGTTCAGGGCACCGTCGACTTCTACGCCCGGCTCGGCTTCCGCCTCACCGAATATGGCGAGGAAGACGGACCGAACGGGCGTATCGCCGCCGCCTGGATGCATCGCAAGGGCAACGTCCACGACTTTGCCATCACCAACGGCCGTGGCCCTCGCCTGCACCACTTTGCCTATTGGGTACCGACGGCGATGAACATCCTGCATCTGTGCGACGTGATGGCCTCCAGCGGCTATCTCGAGAACATCGAGCGCGGACCGGGCCGCCACGGCATCTCGAATGCGTTCTTCCTCTATGTCCGCGATCCCGACGGCCATCGCCTCGAACTCTACACCAGCGACTACTTCACCGGCGATCACGACCATGAGCCGTTGCGCTGGTCGCTGAAAGACCCGCGGCGGCAGACGCTGTGGGGGGCGCCGGCCCCGCGCTCCTGGTTCGAGCAGGGCTCACCGTTCCCGGGACAAGCGGTGCGCGAGCCGGCCTTCGTCGCCGACGTCACGATCGGGGATTGAAAGGCTCATGGCTTCACCTCGCCTCGCAACCTATTTCGTCGACGGCGCCACCAGATATGGCGCGGTAACCGATACCGGCATCGTCGATCTCACCTCGCGCTTCGGAAAGGATTACCCGACGCTGCGCGAAGCCATCGCCGCGGGCGCGCTGACGAAGCTCGCGGAGGATGCCGCAAGTCGTTCGCCGGACCACGCGCTCGACGCGATCATTTGGCAGCCGCCGATCGCAGCGCCGGAAAAGATCATCTGCATCGGCGTCAACTATCCGGACCGTAACTCCGAATACAAGGACGGGACGGACGCGCCGAAATATCCGAGCATGTTCATGCGCACGCCGCGCTCTTTCGTCGGCCACGACACGCCACTGGTGCGTCCGCGCGCGTCACCACAGCTCGATTACGAAGGCGAGTTGGTGTTGATCATCGGCAAGGCCGGCCGGCATATTCCGGAGAGCGCCGCGCTCGACCACGTCGCCGCCGTCACGCTGTGCAATGAAGGCACCATCCGCGACTGGGTGCGTCACGCAAAATTCAACGTCACGCAGGGCAAGAATTTCGATTCCACCGGCAGCCTCGGCCCGTGGATCGTCCCCTACACCAGTGAGTCACAGATATCAGACGTCCGCCTGACCACGCGGGTGAACGGCGAGACGCGGCAGGACGACCGCACGGGACGGTTGATTTTCGGCTTCCGCTACCTCATCAACTACATCTCGACCTTCACGACGCTCGTCCCCGGCGACGTCATCGTGACGGGGACGCCGACCGGCGCCGGCGCGCGGTTCGATCCGCCGCGCTACCTCAAACCCGGCGACGTCATCGAAGTCGAAGCCGAAGGCGTTGGAACCTTGCGCAACGGCGTGGTCGACGAAATCCAATAAACCTCTCAAACGGGTGGACAGTACAATGACTTCAACCTCCGGCGGCGAAGCAATCGTCAATGGCCTCGTCGCGCACGGCGTCGACACCGTGTTCGGCCTGCCCGGCGCGCAGATCTACGGGCTGTTCGATGCCTTCCATCAGGCCCAGTTGAAAGTGATCGGCGCACGGCATGAGCAGGCCTGCGGCTACATGGCCTATGGCTATGCGCGCTCGACCGGCAAACCCGGCGTATTCAGCGTGGTGCCCGGCCCCGGCGTGCTCAACGCAGGTGCTGCGCTCCTCACCGCGTTCGGATCGAACGAACCGGTACTGTGCCTGACCGGACAGGTGCCGACGCAATTTCTCGGCAAGGGCCGCGGCCATCTGCACGAGATGCCGGACCAGCTCGCGACGCTGCGCAGCTTCGTCAAATGGGCCGACCGCATCGAATATCCGGATAACGCGCCCGCGATGGTGTCGCGCGCATTCCAGGAGATGCTGTCCGGCCGCCGCGGGCCGGTTTCGCTGGAGATGCCGTGGGACGTGTTCACCCAGCGCGCGCAGGTCGCGGCGTCAAAGCCGTTCGACCTGTTGCCGGCGCCGCAGCCCGACCCCGATCGCATCAAGTCCGCCGCAACGTTGATCGCCGCCAGCAAGACGCCGATGATCTTTGTCGGCAGCGGCGCGATCCATGCCCGCGAGGAGATTCTCGAACTTGCGGAAATGATCGACGCACCGGTCGTCGCCTTCCGCAGCGGCCGCGGTATCGTCTCCAACGCCCACGAACTCGGATTGACGATGGCGGCCGCGTACAAACTGTGGCCGAAGACCGACCTGATGATCGGGATCGGCACTCGGCTTGAATTGCCGACGATGTCGCGCTGGCCATTCCGGCCCGATGGGCTGAAGTCCGTCCGCATCGATATTGATCCCGTGGAAATGCGACGCTTCACGCCCGACGCCGCCGTGATCGCGGATTCGAAAGCCGGGACCAGCGAGCTCATCACCGCAGTGAAGAAGGCCGGTTACAGCAAGACCAGCGGCCGGCGAGCCGTGATCCGCGAAGCCACGGCCGCGGCGCAACAGGAGATCCAGAAGGTCCAGCCGCAGATGGCTTACCTGAACATCCTGCGCGAGGTGCTGCCGGCGAACGCCATCGTCACCGACGAGCTGTCGCAAGTCGGCTTCGCCTCCTGGTACGGCTTTCCAATCTATGAGCCGCGCACCTTCATCACCTCGGGCTACCAGGGCACGCTCGGCTCGGGCTTTCCGACCGCGCTCGGCGCCAAGGTGGCCAATCCGGACAAGCCGGTGGTTGCCATCACCGGCGACGGCGGCTTCATGTTCGGCGTGCAGGAGCTCTCGACTGCTGCGCAATTCAAGATCGGCGTGGTGACGCTCGTATTCAATAACAACGCCTACGGCAACGTGCGGCGCGACCAGCGCGAACACTTTGATGGCCGCGTGGTGGCGTCCGATTTGGTCAATCCCGATTTCGTCAGGCTCGCGGAATCCTTTGGCGTTGGCGCCGCGCGCGTGACCTCGCCAGATCACTTCCGCCCGGCGCTGGAAAAGGCGCTGGCCGATGGCGGGCCTTATGTGATCTCGGTCGAAGTGAAGACGGATTTGGAAGTGAGCCCGTGGGCGTTCATTCATCCGGCGAGGCCGCCGGACGTCTAACCCATCTAGCTAACGCGCTTTGCGAAAAGTCAGGTTGATGCGCCGGCGGCCGATCAGCGCGTGCTCGCCATCGGCCAGCGGGGCCACGCCGTGGAAGAACAGCCGCGACGGCCCGCCCCACACCACGATGTCGCCATGCGCGAGCCGAAACCGGCGCGGTTTGTCGGCGCGCTTCAGCCCACCAAACAGGAAGATCGCGGGAATGCCGAGCGACACCGACACGATCGGCGCGGCAAAATCCTGCTCATCCCTGTCTTGATGCAGCGACATCCGCGCGCCGGGCTCATAACGGTTGATCAGGCAGGCATCCGGCGAAAATTTCGCAAAACCCGCCTCCTCCGCAGCGCGTTCTGCCAGATCGAGAAACACCTGGGGCATTGCCGGCCACGGTTGGCCCGAAACCGGATCGACACCGTCATAGCGATAGCCGTTCCGGTCAGTGACCCAGCCCGCGTTGCCGCAATTGGTCATGGCCACCGACATCTGATGGCCACCAGGCGTGAACATGTGACGGAACGGCGCCTGCGCCGTGATTGCCTGCAACGCTGCGACCAGATCGTGCTCGATCGGCTTTGCGAATCCGCGCAGCAACACGGCTCCATCGGCCATCGCTTCCCGCGACGGACCCACTTCGCCAACAATATCGAACAAATCCGCCGTCAACGTAACAGGCACTCACTTCGCATCGTGAAAGATCACACCCAGGGTATGGCGGTGGCCGGATCTGATGCGGCTGACGCCATGACGCAGATTAACGCGATAGGGCCCGCGCGTCCCCTGCACCGGGCGATGATGCACAGCAAATGCCACCGCATCGCCCTGCCGCAACGGCACTACCTCGGGACGGGACTGCATGCGCGGCCGCTGTTCCGTCAGCACGAACTCGCCGCCTTCGAAATCACGGTCCGGTTCCGACAGCAGGATCGCAACCTGCAGCGGAAACACATGCTCGCCATAGAGGTCCTGATGCAGGCAATTGTAATCGTTTGCGCCATATTGCAGCAGCAGCGGCGTCGGCCGCGTCTGCCCGGCATCATGGCAACGCTTGAGGAATGCGTCATGCGCCGGGGGATAGCGGATATCAATCCCCATCGTCTCGTTCCAACGATTGGCGATGCCACACAGCCGCGCATACAGCGCCGGGCGCAACTCAGCGATCAGGTCGGGCAGCGGATAGGAGAAGTATTTGTACTCGCCGCGGCCAAAGCCGTGGCGGCCCATGACGATCCGGCTGCGGAAGTTCGTGTCGTCGGGATAGAGGGCGGCGAGCGCTGCACACTCGTCAGGAGAGAGCAGGCCGTTCAGGACGGCGCAGCCTTGGGCGTCGAGCTCGGCGGTCGCTTGCGGCCAGTCGATCGCTGCGACACGGGTGATCGATGTCTGGTTGTACAGACGGTGCGTTTGCTCGTTTTGCATTGGCCATATTGCGAATCCAAAAAAATCAAAATCGTCATTCCGGGGCGCGCAGCTAGCGCGAGCCCGGGAATCCATACTCACGATCGTGGTTATGGATTCCGGGCCTGCGCCGAGGCGCACCCGGAATGACGGTGATTGTTTCGCAGATTGAGACCACCTCCACCACCCGATTCCCGGAGGCCAGAATTCAGCCCAACACCGGCAACGTAATCACATCGTACCCATGCCGGATAGTTCGCTTCAGCACCGGATCCTCCAACTCGAACTCGAATCGGCTGGCAGGCCGGATGCCGCCCTTGGCGGCGAAGGTGCCGCCGAACATGGCGCAGCCGTCGGGCAAGCCCTTGCCGCCGAAACCGCGCGCGATCAGGTCTTTCACCGGAAGCATGCCGTCGAGCGTGCCTTCCTGATACAGCACCCGCTCGCCGTCGATCGTGGCGTAGGAGCGCAGGATCATCTGGTCCCAATGGCCGATGACGTCTTCCAGCTCCCACAGCTCGGAGGCGATCGGCTTGTCGCACATCTGCTTTGACACCGTGACGCTGTAGGCTTCCACCTTGCGGTCGGTATGGTCGGAACCGCAGCCGACGAAGATGCGGCCCTGCCAGCCGATCAGCACGAACTCGACCTCGCCGCTGGAATTGTCGCCGCAGACCTCGATGGTGTCGGCCATGGTCAGCCGCCGCGCCGAGACGCGGTAGTAGATCGGCGTCGACGCCGGCCGCGCGATGCCGATCGCTTCCAGCTCGGCAATGTGCTTGTCGCGCGCTACCGGATCGCGGCCGGTCCAGCCGGCGATCACGGCGTGATCGATCGGAAGCGTGAGGTAGGTCGCCGCACCCTTGTCGTCGACGGTGAAGGTCAAATCAAACACGGATGATGTTCTCCATTCCAGCCGCAAGCTCGAAGATACGGCGATCCGATCCGCCCGCGGCTGCGAGCATCAAGCCGACCGGCACCTCGCCCTCGCGATGCGCCGGCAGCGAGATCGCGCAGCCGTCGAGCATGTTGATCAAGGTGCAATTGCGCAGTGCGCGCAGGTTTTGCGTGGCGAACGCCTTGTCGTCGGCAAGGTCGGCGATCCGCGGCGGCGTGTTGGCCGTGGTCGGCAGCACCAGCGCGTCATAGGGCGAGATGCGCGCCTCCGTGCGCGCGATGAACGACCGCCGCGCATTGAGCAGATCGATGTAGTCGGCCGCGCTGATGCCCTCGCCGCGCAGGATGCGGATATGGACGCGGGGATCGTAGACGTCACCCTTGCTCACGATCAGATAGCGATGCCAGGCATAGCTTTCCGCGGCGGCAAAGCCGCCCTTGGCATTCATCACGCCGACATCGAGGAATTCCGGCACTTCGATCCGTTCGATCAGCGCACCCTGTCGTGATAGCGCTTCCAGTGCACGCTCAAAGGTGTTCGCGACCTCGTCGTCGAGATCGTCGAGCGCCACCGTGGTCGGCACCGCCAGCCGCATGCCCTTGATGGGGCGCGGCTGCAATGGCTGCTCGGGCTCGTCGGCGAGCACCGCATCCAGCACCGCGCAGCATCCAACGCTGCGCGCCAGCGGCCCAAAACTGTCGAGCGAAAACGACAGCGGAATGCCGCCTTCGAGTGGTACGCGGCGCTGCGTCGGTTTGAAGCCGACGATGCCATTGAAGGCCGCCGGAATCCGGCAGGAGCCGCCGGTATCGGTGCCGAGCGCCCCAAACGCCATGCCGTCGGCGATCGAGACCGCCGCCCCCGAGGACGAGCCGCCGGGGACGTGACCGACGCTGCGGTTCCAGGCGCTTTTCGGCGTGCCGTAATGTGGATTGATGCCGATACCGGAATAGGCGAATTCGGTCATGTTGGTGCGGCCGATCACGATGAAGCCGGCCCGGCGCAACCGCGCCACCACGGGTGCATCGGCCTCCGCCGGACAGCAATCTTCCTCCAGCGCGCGGGAGCCGGCGCGAGTCACCTGCCCCTTGATGTCGAACAGATCCTTGATCGAGACGGGAATTCCCGCATAGGGCGACGGCGCTGCGTGCGCCTTGCGCAGCCGGTCCATCGCGTCAGCGGCTTCAAGCGCGGCTTCCTTATCGACGTGAATGAAGGCGCGTTGCCCCTCGCCTGCGGGATCGGCGATTTTGGCGAGGCACTGCTCGACCAATTTGCGGGCGCTGGTTGCACCGCTCTCCAGATCGGCAGCGAGTGAGGTAAGTGTCGGCGTGTTTGGCATGGCTTTTTGATCTCGTCCCTCTTCCGGAATTACTTGTGGTTCGAAGCTATCCGGATGTCGAGAGTTGCAAGTTCGGCGATTTGCCGCGAGGCGGACTATTGCCCGAGATACGCTGGCATACAAGCGCTCACGCGCTCAACATACCGCCATGCAGATGAGACGGTGGACCGTTGACGCCGGGACGTCCAATGTCGCATCAAGAATGAAACAAGCGGGCTTTACGGCCCTCGACGGGAGGATTGCCGACATGGCCGAAGCTGCGCGCGCCAAACCGAAACCGACGCCGGAGACCCAGCATTTCTGGGATGGAACCAGGGCCGGCGAACTGCGCCTGCAACGCTGCGACGCCTGCGCCAACGTCTACTTCCCGCCGCGCCCGTTCTGCCCTGCCTGCGCCTCGCGCAAGGTCAGCGTGTTCAAGGCGAGCGGCAAGGGCACGCTCTACAGCTACGTGATCAACCACCGCCCCGCCGCGCCCGGCTTCACACCGCCTTATGCAATTGCCGTGGTCGAGTTGGACGAAGGCCCACGCATGATGAGCAACATCATCGATTGCCCGCAGACGCCGGAGGCGCTCGAACTCGACATGAAGCTTGAAGTCGCGTTCGAACAGCTCGACGACAAAATCACCCTTCCCTTGTTCCGTCCGGCGAAGGGGTAACATCATGCGCAGAAATCAGGTCGCCGTCGTCGGCGCCGCCGAAACCACCGAACTCGGCGTTATCCCAAACATGTCGCAGATCCAGTTGCACGCGGATGCGGCGCTGAACGCCATCGCGGATGCCGGACTGAAACTCTCCGACATCGACGGCATTGCCACCGCGGTGGAAACGCCGCAGCAGATCGCGCATTACCTTGGCATCACGCCGACCTGGGTCGACGGCACTTCGGTCGGCGGCTGCTCCTTCATGCTGCACGTCCGCCACGCCGCGGCCGCGATCGAGGCCGGTTTGTGCAAGACTGTGCTGATCACGCATGCCGAGAGCGGCAAGTCGATGATCGGCAAGCAACCACGCTCCACGCCGCCGGACAGCCTGAACGGCCAGTTCGAGGCGCCCTTCGGCGTCTACGGCCCGCCCAGCATGTTCCCGATCCCGGTGCTGCGCTACATGAAGACCCACGGCATCACCCACGAGCAGATCGCCATGGTCGCGGTTGTGCAGCGGGAATGGGCGGCGAAGAATCCGCGCGCCAGCATGAAGGACCCGATCACGGTTGCGGACGTCCTGAACTCGCGGATGATCGCCTATCCGTTCCGCCTGCTGCAATGCTGCCTCGTCACCGACGGCGGCGGCGCGCTGATCCTGACTTCGGCCGATCGTGCCAGGGACTTTCCGAGGAAGCCGGTCTATATATCCGGCACCGGCGAGAGCGTGGAAACGCCGATGGTCAGCCAGATGAAGACGTTTGACAGTTCACGCGCCTTCAAGACCGCGGGTCCCCTCGCCTTCAAGGAAGCTGGAATTGCACATAAGGACGTTGATCATTTGATGATCTACGACGCCTTTGCGCATCTGCCGCTCTATGGCCTCGGCGACCTCGGTTTCATGCCGCACGAAGAGACCGGAAAATTCATCGCCGATGGTCACACGCGGCCCGGCGGCAAGCTGCCGCTCAACACCAATGGCGGCGGCCTGAGCTACATGCATTCGGGCATGTACGGCATGTATGCGCTGCAGGAAAGCGTGCGCCAGATGCGCGGCATCGCACCGGCGCAGGTGCAAGGCGCGAAGATATCGGTGTGCCACGGCGTCGGCGGCATGTTCGCGGCCAGTCGGGTACGATCATTTTTACGAACGAACGCTGATCACCTCGTCGTTCCGGGGCGTGCGAAGCACGAACTATGATGCGCAATTGCGCATCTGAGAACCTCGAGATTCCGGGTTCACGCTTCGCGTGCCCCGGAATGACGAACAACAACAGGAGAGACTCCCAATGACCAAATCACTGCAAGACAAAGTCATCATCGTCACCGGCGCCGGACGCGGCATCGGTAAGGAAATCGCGCTGCTCTGTGCTGCGGAAGGCGCAAAAGTCGTGGTCAACGATCCCGGCGTCGCCGCTGACGGCTCAGGCACCAGCGCAGCACCCGCCGAAGAGGTGGTCGAGGAGATCCATAAGCGCGGCGGCACGGCGATCGCGAATTTCGAGACCGTGGCCGAAGCCATTCCTGCCAGCAAGATCGTCAAGATGGCGACCGATCATTTCGGCAAGCTGGACGGCGTCGTCAACAACGCTGGCATCCTGCGCGACATGATCTTCCACCGCATGAGCGTCGAAGCCTTCGAGTCCGTCATCAAGGTTCACCTGATGGGCTCGTTCTATGTCGCGCATGCCGCGGCACGGTTGTTCCGCGAGCAGGAAAGCGGCTCGTTCGTGCACTTCACCTCGACCTCGGGCCTCGTCGGCAATTTCGGCCAGGCCAATTACGCCGCCGCCAAGCTCGGCATCGTCGGCTTGTCGAAATCGATCGCACTCGACATGAACCGCTTCAATGTGCGTTCGAATTGCGTGTCGCCGTTCGCGTGGAGCCGCCTGATCGGAACCATTCCGACCGAAACCGAGGAAGAGAAGGCGCGCGTCGCAAAGATCCAGCAGATGGGACCAGAGAAGATCGCACCGGTCTGCGCCTACCTGCTCAGCGACGCCGCCAAGGACGTCACCGGGCAGATCTTTGCCGTGCGCATGAACGAGATATTCCTGATGGGCCAGTCGCGCCCACTGCGCTCGGTACATCGCGGCGAAGGCTGGACCCCGCAAACCGTCGCCGAGCATGCGATGCCCGCGCTGAAGTCGTCGTTCTACAAGCTCGACCGATCGGCTGATGTCTTCAACTGGGATGCGATCTGAGCGGCGAATGGGGAGTGGCGAATGGGGTAGTCCATTCGCTACTCGCCATTCGCTATTCGCCTCTCCCTAACCGCTATTCCGCAACCCTGCCGAAATGCCGTTAATCGTGAGCTGAATTCCGCGCAGCACCTGCTCGTCCGGATTCTGCGCGCGATGCTCCTTCAACAATTCGACCTGTACGTGATTGAGCGGGTCGAGATAGGGGAAGCGGTTGCGGATCGAGCGCTCCAAGAACGGGTTGCCCTGCAACAGCCGCTCATGGCCCATGATGTCGAGCAGCGTCTCGATCACCAGGTGCCATTCGCGGCGGATGCGGCCAAAGATGTTTTCGCGCAGCGCCACATCGGGTACCAGTTCCGCATAGCGCGAGGCGATCGCAATCGAGCTCTTGGCCAGTACCATGTCCATGTTCGACAACAGCATGCGGAAGAACGGCCATTCGCGATAGAGCTCCTGCAGGAACGGCATGCCCTGCTCCGGATGCTCCGCGATCCAGCTCTCGACCGCACTGCCAAAACCGTACCAGCCCGGCAGCATCAGCCGGCACTGGGCCCAGCTGAACACCCAGGGAATGGCGCGGAGGTCTTCGATCTCGCGGGTCTTCTTGCGCGACGCCGGGCGGCTGCCGATGTTGAGCGTCGCGATCTCGGTGATGACGGTCGAGCCCCAGAAATAATCCGCAAACCCCTCGGTCTCGTAGACGAGGCCCCGATAAGCTTTGAACGCCAGCGCCGACAACTGATCCATCGCCGTCAGATACTCGGTGCGCGGCGCGCTTTGCCGGGGCTGCAGCAGGCTTGCTTCCAGCGTCGCTGCAGCCAGTATCTCCAGATTGCTGCGGCCGACTTCGGCATTGGAATATTTGCTGGAGATGATCTCGCCCTGCTCGGTGATGCGGATCTGGCCGTTCACCGCGCCGCCAGGCTGCGCGATGATCGCGTCATAGCTCGGCCCACCGCCGCGGCCGACCGAGCCACCGCGGCCGTGAAACAGCCGCAAGCGAACATGGTGGCGCTCGAACACCTCGACCAGGCCGATCTCGGCCTTGTAGAGCTCCCAGCCCGAAGTGACGAAGCCGCCATCCTTGTTGCTGTCGGAATAGCCGAGCATCACTTCCTGAACCGAACCGCGGCTGTCGACCAGCTTGCGGTAATCGTGCAGCGACAATATGCGGTCCATGATGCCGCTTGACGCCTGCAGATCCTCGATGGTCTCGAACAGCGGCACGACGTTGACGGCGCTGCGGCCGGACGGGTTGACGAGCCCGACTTCCTTCAGCAGCACCGCCACTTCCAGCATGTCGGACACGCCCTTGCACATCGAGATGATGCATTGGGGAATGACATCCGCGCCGAACTTCGCATGCGCGTCTGCGGCGGCGCGGAACACCGCGAGTTCGCCGAGCGTTTCTTCGCTGTATTTGACGAAGGCCGAGCTGAGCGGCCGCGCGCTGCGGAGTTCACCCAGCAGCAGGTTGATGCGGGCCTCCTCGTTCAAGTCGAGATAGGACATGCCGAAGATCGCGGCATCGAACAGTTCGGCTACGGTGCGCTCGTGCACGGCGGAATTCTGCCTGATGTCGAGCCGTGCAAGATGGAAACCGAAGCAATCGACCGCGCGGCGCAAGTGCCGCAGCCGGCCGCGCGAGATCACGGTGGAGTTGTTCGCGATCAGCGACCGATCGAGCACATCGAGATCGGCCTTGAACTCCTTCACGCTGGCGTACGGTTCCGCCTTGCCGACCGGAGGGCGGGTGGTTTCGACTTCCAGCTTCGCAGCGGTCGCGGTCAGCCGCGCGTAGATGCCGGAAACCGCCAATCGATACGGCTCACCGCTGCGGTGCGGCGAGGTATCGGGCGAGCGCCCGGCGAGGGTGCGCAATTCCTCGGACACATCGGCGAGGTGCGCCGCAAGCGACAGCTCGGCGCCCAGCCGGTGCAGTTCCTCGAGATAGTAATTCATCACGCGGCTCGACTGCAGCCGCAGTGTGCCGCGCATCACGTCGGCCGTGACGAACGGGTTGCCGTCGCGGTCGCCGCCGATCCAACTTCCCATTTTCAGGAAGGATGGCAGATCGCCCTGATCGCCGCCCTCCTCCTTGTTCAGCCGGTCTTCCAGCGCGCAGTGCAGCCCCGGCACCTCCTGCAGGAAGGTGTAATCGTAGAACGAAAGACCGTTGGCGACTTCGTCGAGTACCGTGAGCTTGGTCCGGCGCAGCAAATTGGTCTGCCAGAGCGTCAGCACCGCACGGCGCAGTTGCTCGTCGCTTGCCTCGATTTCCTCCGGCGTCAACTGAACGCGCTCGCGCCGGTCGAGCAGCGCGGCGATCTCCATCTCGCGGTCCATGGTGCTCTTGCGCCGGACCTCGGTCGGATGCGCGGTCAAGACCGGACTGACAAGGGCGCCCTTGAAGAATTGGCGGAGATCCGCCGGGCTTAAACCGGCCTGGCGAGCATGTGAGAGAGTTCTGGGTGAGCGTGCTCGCGCGCGCGGCCCCGCTAGGGCCCCGGCGCCGCATCTGTCGGATATTGTTCTGGTCCTCGGCGATATTGGCCAGATGCGAGAAATAGCTGAAGGCGCGGACGATGCGCACGGTCTCGCTGGTAGACATGCTGTCTAGAATGGTCTCGAGTTCCTGGCGCGCCAGCCGGTCCTCGTCCCGGTGGAACCTGATCGACGTCTGCCTGATGCGTTCGACCAGGTCGAACACGTCGGCTCCCTCCTGGTCGCGCACGGTGTCGCCCAGAATGCGCCCGAGCAGCCGGATGTCCTCGCGGAGCCGCGCTTCGGCCTCCAGCGCCTGACTGTCGTCGGAGCGGTTGGCGCGGATATCGGTCTCGGAAGGCATGGTCTGGGGAGACATGGCTGGCTACTCCAGAGGCTGCCCGGCTGTTCCGCAGTCTGCAATTTTTTTGCCGCAGCGCAAGATAAAGTTGGGAGCAGCGCACACTCGAACTGCTAAATCCGCCGCCCCGCTTGTTCCCAATAGCGGTCGCGCAGGCGGCGCTTGAATATCTTGCCGGAGTCCTCGCGAGGCAGATTGGCCTGGATTTCGATGTGTTTCGGCACTTTGTAGTCCGCCAGCGACCGCTTGAGCTGGGCGCGAACCGCGGCGATGTCGAGCGTCGCCCCCGCCTGCGGCTCGACGACAGCCATCAGCGCCTCGCCAAACTCCTCGTCGGGAATGCCGAACACCGCGCAATCGTGCACGCCCGGAACCGCGTGCAGCGCGGCCTCGATCTCGGCGGGGTAGATATTGACGCCGCCCGAGATCACCATGTCGCGCTTGCGGTCGCAGATGAAGACGTAGCCGTCTTCGTCGATATAGCCGACGTCGCCAGAGGTGATGAAGCCGGCCCGCTCGATCTCGGCGCGCTTCTCCGGCTTGTTGTGGTAGGTGAAATCCGGATTGCCTGCGATGCGCGAATAGATTTCGCCGATCTGGCCCTGCGGCAACTCCCTGCCATCCTCGCCGATGAAGCGCAGCTCGGCGCCGGGGGCAATCCGGCCGACGGTGCCGGGCTTCCTTAGCGCGTCCTCGGAATTGGCGAAGGTTACCGCACCCGACTCGGTCGAGCCGTAGAATTCGTAGATCACCGGCCCCCACCACTCGATCATCGCGCGTTTGACGTCGGCCGGACAGGGCGCTGCGGCGTGGATGATGTGGCGGAGCGACGACACGTCGTATTTCCTGCGAATCTCCTCCGGCAGCTTCATCAGGCGGATGAACATGGTCGGCACCATGAAGATGGTGTCGATCCGCTCGCGCGCTATCAGGGCCAGGAATTCTTCCGGGTCGAAGCGCGGCATCAGCACCAGCGCGCCGCCGAGGCGGCCGGCGCGCAGGCCGAACGAGTTCGGCGCGGAATGATAAAGCGGCCCGGGCAGGATCGCCCGCGCGCCCGGCTTGAGGCCATAGATCATGGCGCGCATGCGTTCGGCGTTAGCCATCTGCTCCGGCGTCGGCGCTTCGCGACGAACGCCCTTCGGATGCCCTGTTGTGCCTGACGTGTAGATCATGTTCTGCGGCTGCCGCACCGCCGGACCATCGTAACGAGGCTGTTGCTTCAGCCAGGTTTCAAAGTCGATCGCGAAATCGGGGGTACCGAGGTGATCGGGATCGATCCTGTAGTTCGCGAGAATCTCCGGTGGCGTCGGCACGCTGAGCACGGTGACGCCTGACGGGATCGCCTCATGCAACTGATGCAGCATGTCGGCATGCGCGATCAGCACGCGCGAGCCTGAATCCTTCAGCACATAGTTGATCTCTTCCGGCTTGAAATGCCAGTTGATCGGCACGCCATAGGCGCCGAGCCGCATCGCCGCGTAGGCTGCTTCGATGAAAACGATGTCGTTGCGCATCAGCATGCAGACGCTGTCGCCTTGGCTGACGCCGAGTTTCTGCAGGCCACTCGCGATGCGGTCGACGCGATCGGCGACCTCGGCATGATCGCGTTTGCGCTGGCCGCTGATGATGCCGAGGAAGAGTTGGGGCGTTTCCATTGTCGCTTTCCGATCTGTCGTCGGGTTAGGAAGCACCGTCATTCCGGGATGCGCCGCTTGGCGCAGGCCCGGAATCCATACGCATTATCGTGGTTATGGATTCCGGGCTCGCGCTGCGCGCGCCCCGGAATGACGGAGGATATTACCCAGCATCCACAAATCGCGGCGCGCGCTTTTCCATGTTGGCACGCACGGCTTCGGTCTGGTTTGGACTGCCCAACAGCTTCTGCTGCTCGATCGACTCGGCCAGCAGCGCCGGACCGGGATCGACGGAGAGATTGTTCAGCATGCGCTTGGCGGCGCGGATCGCATCGGGGCTCTTGCCGGCGATCTCGCGGGCGAGTTCGAAGGCCGTCGCGCGCGGATCGTCCGTGATGCGGGTCGCCAGGCCGTAGCTCAGCGCTTCCTGCGCCGAGAATATCCGTCCGGTATAGGTGAGTTCGCGCAAGATATCGTCACGAACGAGGCTTGCTAGGATCGGCGTGCCCGCCATGTCGGGCACCAGGCCCCATTTGATCTCCATGATCGACATCCGCGCATCGGGCGCGAGCAGGCGGATATCGGCGCCGAGCGCGAGCTGGAACCCGCCGCCGAACGCCACGCCGTGGATCGCCGCAATCACGGGAACCGGGAGCTGACGCCAGCCCCACACCGCTTGCTGTGGAAAATTGGCCAGGCCGTGTGTGCGCGCCGAGAGATCGCGCTTCTCGCCACCGGCTATCCCGTTACCGCCACTCTCTTTCATCGCCGCGAAGCGTTCCATATCGAGACCGGCGCAAAACGCCCGCCCTTCACCCGACAATACGACCACGCGGACCCCTTTTTCGCAGGCCAACCGCTCGGTTGCGGCTACCAGCGCCTCGAACATCGCGGCATCCAGCGCGTTCATCTTGTCCGCCCGCACCAGGCGGACGTCGGCGATCCCGTCGGAAACCGATATCGAGACGCGTTGCTCCATGAAAATCTCCTCCGCTCTTATTTATTGTTGCCGCTTTACAGAACGGCGTTGTCCAGATTTAGTCAATCAACCAATTAACAGACAATTCCTTTGGGTGGAAAACATGTTCAACGAACAGCTTCTCGCCGGACGGCGTATCCTCGTGACCGGTGGCGGCACCGGCCTCGGCAAATCCATGGCGGCGCGATTTCTTGAGCTCGGCGCCGAGGTCCATATCTGCGGCCGTCGCAAAATCGTCTGCGACGAAACCGCCACCGAACTGATGGATCTGCATGGCGGACGCGTGGTCAGCCATGGCGTCGACATTCGCAACGCCACGGCGGTCGACGAGATGATCGCGGCAATCTGGACCGGCGGTCCCCTCACCGATCTCATCAACAACGCCGCCGGCAATTTCATCTCGCGCTCGGAAGAACTTTCCGCGCGCGGCTTCGATGCGGTGGCCAACATCGTGATGCACGGCACCTTCTACGTTACGCACGCGGTAGGACGGCGCTGGATTGCCGACAAGCTGCCCGGCAATGTGGTGTCGATCACCGTGACCTGGGTACGCAACGGCTCGCCTTACGTTGTGCCGTCGGCGATGAGCAAATCCGCGATCCACGCCATGACGATGTCGCTCGCGGTCGAATGGGGCAAACACGGCATTCGCCTCAACACCATCGCGCCCGGGGAAATCCCGACCGAAGGCATGAGCAAGCGCATCAAGCCCGGCGACGAGGCCGGCGCCCGCACCCGGGCACAGAACCCGATGGGCCGGGTCGGCACCATGGAGGAGTTGCAGAACCTTGCTGTGTTCCTGATCTCCGGTGGCTGTGACTGGATCAACGGCGAGACCATTGCCATGGACGGCGCGCAGGCGCTCGCAATGGGCGGCAACTTCTATCAGCTCCGCGACTGGAGCGACGACGACTGGAACACGGCGCGCGACTCTATCAAGGCGCAGAACGAAAAGGACCGCGCGGCGCGGGGCTGAACTACCACCGACGTCGCGCGCGAAGCGAAGCGATCCTCGGTCCGTTACGCCGAGACGTACTGCTTCGCTTCGCTCCAAGACGTGCGCTCATTCCTCAGTGCTTCCCCGCCCCCATATACCCGAACAAGAACCCCGCGACTTTCCGCTTCTGGATTTCCTCGCTGCCCTCCGTGATGCGGTAGCGGCGGTGATGGCGGTAGATGTGTTCGAACGGCTTGTGGCGTGAATAGCCCATGCCGCCATGTACCTGCATGGCCCGGTCGGCGGCCTCGCAGCAGAGGCGGTTGGCCCAGAAATTACACATCGAGACCTTGTCGGACAGTGTGTGCTCGACCTGCGCCTGGGTGAGTTGGTCCATTTCCCACGCAGTCTTGCGGATCAACAGCCGCAGCATCTCGGCTTGCGTCGCCAATTCGACCAGCGGCCACTGGATCGCCTGGTTCTCCGACAGCGCCTTGCCGAACGGCTTTCGCTCGCGGGCATATTTCACGCTCTCATTGATGCAGTAGACAGCCGCGCCCAACGAGCTCGCGGCCTGCCGAATGCGGTTCTCGTGCACGAAGCATTGCGCCAGCGACAGGCCGCGCCCGACTTCGCCGAACAAGGCGTCGTCCGGCACGAACACGTCGGTAAAACTGACGCGGGGGTGGTCGGTCGGCATGTTGAAGGTCCACATGTACTCCTCGACCTTGACGCCCTCAGCTTTCGCCGGCACCAGCAGGCAGGTAATGCCCCGCGCGTCGCCGTCATTGCCCGAGGTGCGGGCGAACAATGCGCAGTGCGTCGCGACATGCATGCCCGTGGTCCACATCTTCTGGCCGTTGATCAGCCAGCCCTTGACGTTGTCGCGGGTGGCCGGCACGGCTTTCGTTTCCATGTGGGTGGCATCGGAACCGTGCTCGGGCTCGGTGAGACCGAAGGTGATGCGGTATTTTCCGGTGATGGAACCGTCGATCATCGACTTCTGATCGTCGCGACCGTAGCGGTCCAGCATGGTGACAACAGGCAGGTTGCCGACGATCGAATGCTCGTTCTGCAAATCGTTGTGCAGGCCGAGGCCTTTCGATGCAAAGTGCTCGCGGATCACGGCCATCCAGAGGTTGGAGCCATCCTTGCCGCCATAACGTTTCGGGATCGCGAAGCGCAGATGACCGGCGGCATCGGCGAGGTTCTTCGCCTTGCGCAGCAGCGCCTCCCACTCATGCCGCGGCAGACCGCCATTTTCGAAATCGGTTCGCGCCCATTCGCGGCGGTGATCGAAAAAGCGGATGTTGTCATCGGCCTCTTCCAGCGGCTTGATCTCGCGCACGATGAACTGATCGAGTTCGTCGAGATAGGCTGTGAGGTCGGCCGGCAAATTGAAATCCACGGCGGTCTCTCCCGGAATATCGTTTATTTTCGTTTTGCTATTTTCGTTTGCGTTAAGGCGCGATGGGCCCTTGCTGCGATCGATTAAGCTGAGAAGACGGCGACCAAGTCAAGCAACTGGGCGATATCTGGCACGCGCAGGCGCCTTGCGTAATTGGATGGCATCGGACGGCAAGTGCGCGGTAGTGTCCCCGTCAATATTCTTCGCCACAGAAAATCGAGATGGGAGCAAACATGGACCTGAAGTTTTCAAAAGTGACGCGCAAGGGCCCGATCACGACAGTGACGCTGTCGCGCCCGGAGGTGTACAACGCGCTGCATATCGACGCGCATTTCGAGCTCAACAAGGTGTTCGACGATTTCGCCGCCGACCCGGAGCAATGGGTCGCGATCGTCACCGGCGCCGGCGACAAGGCGTTCTGCGCCGGCAACGACCTGAAATGGCAGGCGGCGGGCGGCAAGCGCGGCTGGGACAAAGGCGGGTTCGCAGGGCTCACCACGCGCTTCGACTGCGACAAGCCGATCATTGCCGCCGTCAACGGCGTTGCGATGGGCGGCGGCTTCGAGGTCGCGCTCGCCTGCGATCTCATCATCGCCTCCGACAATGCGACCTTCGCGCTGCCCGAGCCGCGCGTTGGCCTTGCCGCCCTCGCGGGCGGATTGCTGCGCCTGCCACGGCAGATCGGAACCAAGCGCGCGATGGGCATGATCCTCACCGCGCGGCACGTTTCGGCCAAGGAAGGTTTTGAGCTTGGCTTCGTCAACGAAGTGGTCCCGCAAGGCCAAGTGCTGGCCGCGGCCGAACGCTGGGCAGAGACCATCTGCAAGAACTCGCCGATGTCGATCCGCGCTTCCAAGCAGACGATCCAGCGCGGCCTTGACGTCCCGCTGCAACAGGCGATGACCGAGCAGCGCGAATATCCGGCGGTGAAGGCGATGGCGGCGTCGCAGGACTATATCGAGGGACCGAAGGCGTTTTCGGAGAAACGCCCGCCGAAATGGCTGGGGAAGTGACGGCTTCGTTGCGGCCGCGAGCGAAGCAAACTCTTTCGTCATTCCGGGGCGGCGCGAAGCGACGAGCCCGGAATCCATAACCACGATCGTGAGTATGGATTCCGGGCCTGCGCCAAGAGGCGCATCCCGGAATGACGTGAGCGGAGAGAGTTGAGCGCTAGTTACCTTTACTTTCTAACTCCCGCTTGTACGACGCATAATTCGGCTGATCGACGGCGAGCTTGTCCATCGTGGTCTGCCAAAGATGCTCCGATAGCCCCGGCGTCTGCAGATCAACCTCGCCCTTGGCGATTTTCTCCGAGAGCGCGCGGTTGAGCTCCTTCAGCGAACCGTCCACACCGAGCAACTGCTTCAGCCGCACGACCTCCGCGGCATCGCTCCCCTCCTCAAGCGCCAATTGCCGCGTCACCAGATCGAGCGCGTTGATGCCGACGCGGAGCTTGAAAGCGTTGTGGCCCTTGATAACAGGGCTGATCTCGTTGCGCAGAAAATCCACAACCGCCTTGATCAGCTCAACGGGTGTCGGTTCGTCCTGCATGTCACTTCCCTCTCGGGGCTAACAGTCTCAGCAAATCGATCTCCGTCTCCGACGAGCGCCGCCCGATCATCGCGCGCTCCATCGAATGATCGGGCCCCGAACGAAAGCGCTGCATCATGCCGCAGCACATCACGCCCCAGCGCAGCGTGCCCATGACTTCCCAGAACATCACCCTATCAGGCTCGACCTTGCGGCCGGCTTCTTCGTAGCCGGCAAACAAATCCTCGCGCGAACCGAACCCGCCGACCGGCTTGTCGATCTCGCCGAAGCGCCAGGAATTGACGCAGATCCAGCCAAGATCTTCCATCGGATCGCCGAAATGGGCGAGTTCCCAGTCGAGCACCGCACGCACGCCATCGGGACCGATGATGAGGTTGCCATGGCGAAAATCGCCGTGCACCAGCGTTATCTCCTGCGATGGCCCGGGATCGTGGTCGCGCAGCCAACGCAGCGCCAGTTCGAACACCGGACGCGGCCAGTCAAAACTGCGGTATTCCCGCTCCAGATCGGCGATCTCCTTTGTCGATGTCATCTGGCGCAACGAGAGCAATTTCGAAGCCGGCAACCCATGAATGCCGGCGATCACCTTGCCGAGCTGCCGCGCCAGCAGCGGGCGCGCCGTCGCAAATTCGTCGTCGCGCAAAATCTTGCGCGCAATGGTCTCGCCCTCGATGCGGGCCATGATGAAGCCGGTGCCAAGCCCATCTTCCGGCTTGAGAACATGCATCACCTTCGGCGACGGCAGGCCGGCGTCATGCGCGAGCTGCATCAGCGTCGCCTCGGCATCGAGCCCCGCCGCGCGGCCGGGCGAGGCGCCATAGCCCACTGGTGCGCGGCGCAGGATCGCGCCGGTGGTGCCGCCGGCGTGAACGATATCGAACGTCCAGGTCTCCTGGCTGGCGCCGCCGGAGAGCTTTGCGGCGCCAGTGACGCCGGTCGCGCCGGGATAGAAGGCGGCGACACAGCGTCCGAGGTCGGCCTCGATCATTTGCCCCTGAATTTTGCCGGGCGCTTTTCAAGGAACGCGGTGACGCCTTCCTTGAAGTCCTCCGCACTGCCCGCGATCCGTTGCGACTCGAATTCGAGATTGAGCTGTTCCTCGAACGAATTTTCCGAACTGTCCCAATACAGCTTTCGGATCAGCGACAGCGCGATCGTCGGACCATTGGCAAGTTCGTGCGCGAGCTTCATGGTTTCATCCATCAGCGCGCCATCATCATAGACTCGGTTGACGAGGCCCCATTCCAGCGCCTTCTCCGCCGGCAGCCGTTCGCCCATCAGCGACAATTCGATCGCACGCGCCTTGCCGACCAGCCGCGGCAGCAGCCAGGTCGAACCGCAATCCGGCACCAGACCGATGCGGCGGAAGGCTTGCAGGAAATACGACGAGCGCGCGCACAGGATCATGTCGCCCATCAAGGCAAAGCTCATTCCGGCGCCGGCGGCAGGACCGTTCACCGACGTCACGATCGGGCAATGCAGCTTGCGCAGGCGGCGCAGGAACGGATGGAACGCGGTTTCCAGCGTCGCACCGGCGTTGACCTTGCCGGGCTTGGCGTTGTTGCGGCCCTGAAGGTTGGCGCCGGTGCAGAACGCGCGCCCGGCACCTGTGATGACAAGGCAGCGCACCTCCTCGCGCTTGTCGTCGATCGCGTCGAGCGCTTCGGCAAGCCCACCGAGCATGTCGATCGAGACCGCGTTCATGACCTCCTGATGGTCGAGTTTTAAAACCGCGACCGGTCCGTCGAAATCGAGCGTGACGTGCTTGAACTGCATTGTTTCCTCATAATTTGTGTTTAGCGCTATTCCGCTGCGCGGCAGACTGGATCTGGCCCCTCCGCCCATATTGGATTTTCATGATGGTGTCCATGGTTGGCTCTGGACATCTTCCCATCACTGAACGCACGATTCAACGCGCACGAAACCAAATCGAAACACCCAAAGGAACTATCATGAGCATCTTCGACCTCACCGGCCGCACGGCCGTGATCACCGGCGGCAATGGCGGCATCGGCCTTGGCATCGCGCAGGCGCTCAACGCCGCCGGCTGCAACGTCTCGATCTGGGGCCGCAACGCCGAAAAGAACAAGCACGCGGCTGCGACCATGGCGGCCGGCCCCGGCAAAGTCGATACCCGAATCTGCGACGTCAGCGATGCGGCGTCGGTGAAGGACGCGATGAAGGCGACGCTCGATGCGTTCGGCCGCGTCGACGGCTGCTTCGCCAATGCCGGCATCGGCGGCGGCGGACGGCGCGCCTTCATCGACCGCACCGAAGAGGAATGGCGGAAAATGTTTGCCACCAATCTCGACGGTGTCTTCCACGTGTTCCAGGCTGCCGCCCGCCACATGACCGAGCGCGCCGAGGCCGGCGACAAGTTCGGCCGGCTGGTTGCGACCTCGAGCCTTGCCTCGCTGTTCGGCACCGCGCGCAACGAACATTATGCGGGAACGAAGGCCGCGCTGAACGCGCTGTGCAGGGCGCTTGCGGTCGAACTGGCGCGCTACGGCGTCACCGCGAATGCGATCCTGCCCGGCTGGATCAAGAGCGACATGACCGCGGGCATCATGGCGAACGACAAGTTCGTCGCCAACGTGATGCCGCGCATTCCGGTGCGGAGATTTGGCGAACCGTCGGATTTCGGCGGCATCGCGGTGTATTTGATGAGCAAGGCGTCGTCGTATCATACGGCGGACTGTTTTGTCATTGACGGCGGGTATACGGCGTTTTGAGGGGCGCGCGAATTCCTCCTTTTCGTCATGGCCGGGTTTGACGGTTGGAGGAATTGTCGTTCCAGATTTCGCTGTGCGGAAAATAGACGCGGCTAAGCCATGCCGACCTTGATACGCGCCACACCCTATGCAGTGAGCCTGCGGTGTCTATAATCGCACGCAACGCAAATGGGAGGAATAACACATGAAACACGCCTACGTGCCCCGCACGACGTCCTACACCCTCAATCCGGACGACGCGCTCAACGACTTGCGGATGTCGGAGCAGGTACGGCCGCTCTACGACCACGTGAAGAAATTCATCCGCGAAACGGTCGAGCCGATGTCCGTGGAATTCGCCCGGCACGGCGAGAAGAAGACCGACCGCTGGAGTTTTACGCCCGGCCAGATCGAGGTACTGGAGAAAGCCAAGGCGAAGGCCAAGGAAGTCGGCCTGTGGAACTTCTTCCTCCCCGACGCCGAGACCGGCGAAGGCCTGAAGAATTTGGACTATGCCTATATCGCTGCCGAGCTGGGAAAGAGCCCGCTGGCGTCGGAGACCATGAACTGCTCGGCGCCGGATACCGGCAACATGGAAGTGATCGAGCGCGTCGGCACCAAGGAGCAGAAGGAGAAGTGGCTGAAGCCGCTGTTGGCCGGCGAGATCCGTTCCGCCTACGCCATGACCGAACCCAATGTCGCTTCCTCCGACGCCAAGAACATCTCGACCACCGCAAAGCTCGTCGGCGACGAGTGGGTGATCAACGGCGAGAAATACTACATCTCTGGTTTAGGCGATCCCCGCTGCAAGATCATGATCGTGATGGTGAAGACCAATCCGGACGCACCGCCGAGCAAGCAGCAGTCGCAGATCCTGGTGCCGAAGGATACGCCCGGCGTCGAGATCCTCGGCCCCATGCACGTGTTCGGCCATGACCATGCGCCGCGCGGCCACATGCACCTGCGCTTCAACAATGTCCGGGTGCCCAAGGAGAACATGCTGCTCGGCGAGGGCCGCGGCTTCGAGATTTCGCAGGTCCGGCTCGGGCCGGGGCGCATCCATCACTGCATGCGCACGATCGGCAAGGCGGAAAAGGCGCTCGACATGATGGTGTCGCGGGGGCTGACCCGCGAAGCCTTCGGCAAGAAGATCGCCCATCTCGGCGGCAACCTGCAGATCATTGCCCAGGCGCGTTGCGAGATCGAGGCGATGCGGCTGATGGTGCTGAAAGCCGCAAAGGCGATGGACGTGCTCGGCAACAAGGACGCGCGGATCTGGGTCAGCATGGTCAAGGCCATGGTGCCCGAGCGCGCCTGCAAGATCATCGACCAGGCGATCCAGATGCACGGCGCCACCGGCATCTCGCAATGGACCCCGCTCGCCGAGATGTACCAGGACGTCCGTCACCTCCGCTTCGCCGATGGTCCGGACGAGGTGCACTGGATGGTGGTCGGACGGCATGAACTGAGCATGCCGTAGCCTTTGTTTGAGCGCGCATCTTACGTCGAGTCCCCGTGGAGCGCCCCCACCCCAGCCCTCCCCCGCAAGCGGGAGAGGGAGCCGAGCGCGCCGCATGGTGAACTTCATGATCGACAAAATAGACGTGGCTGGCATTTCGGCCATTGTTGAATTGATATCTTTCAGCACGCGCTGACGCGCCCCCTCTCCCGCTTGCGGGGGAGGGTTGGGGTGGGGGTGCCTCCGCATACTCGCTCGTAGAGAGTCCGCTTCGATCAATAGGTAACCCACATGCAATACGCCCCCGCCGATCTCACCCCGCGCGAATGCTACAAGGTGCTCACCGGATTCGTATTGCCGCGGCCGATCGCATGGGTGACGACGGTCGGGCCGACCGGCGTGGTCAACGCAGCACCCTTCAGCTTCTTCAACGTGTTCTGCGAGGATCCGCCGCTCTGCGTGTTCGCGCTCAATCTGGGACCCGACGGGCTGCCAAAGGATACGCTGGTCAACATCCAGCGTACCGGCGAATTCGTCGTCAACCTCGCCGACGAGCCGTTGGCGCTGGCAATGCACGAGACCAGCGGCGACTTTCCCCCTGATATCGGCGAGCCCGACTTTCTCGGGCTGAAGCTCGCGCCCTCGACCAAAATTGCCGTGCCGCGACTGGCGGATGCGCCGTGGGCGATGGAGTGCAGGACCTGGAAGGCGATCGATGTGAACGGCGACCGGCAACTCATCATCGGCGAAGGCATCAACTTCCACATCCGCGACGAATTGTGGGACAACGAGACCATGCGTGTGCACATGGACCGCTATCACCCCGTGGGGCGCATGTTCGCCGACCGCTATTGCCGGACCGACGACCGCATCGTGTTTCCGCCGGCGCGAGGAGCACAGGAGCGCACATGACCGACAATTTTCGCGACAATGAAGAGCGTAGCCGTTTCGAGCTCGACGTCGGCGGCACCATCGCCTTTGTCGCCTACCGGAAATCACCTGATGCGATCACGCTGGTGCATACCGAGGTGCCGCCGGAGCTCGGCGGCCAGGGCATCGGCTCGAAACTCGCGCGCGCGACGCTGGATGCGGTGCGGGCGCAGGGGCGAAAGCTCGTCGTGGAATGCGACTTCATCCGGAATTTTATGGGCAAGCATCCGGAATACAACGACTTGCTGAAGTGACGGCAAACGCGCCGCCCCTTAGGCAGCGGCCGGCCGATGCGCGCGCAAGAAAGAGCGGATCTGCCGCACCGCCAGCGGGATCCGCTCCTTGGGCTCCTTCCACGGGAACATGCTGACTTCAGCGTTCGGCGCCAGCATCGCCGTCTCCATCGCGACAGCATAGGGATGTGCCGGGATATCGTCGGGCAGGATCAGCACCGGCGTCTGGCACTGGCGCACGAAATCGCGCGTCACGGTGAAGACGAAGTCGGGATTGGTACGATACATCCGCGTCAGGAATTTTTCGGCCGCCTCCATCGTGATGTCAGGCCGGCGCTTGACCAGCTCCGGCACCCAGCCCTTCATGTTGTTGTCGTAGAACAGGTCGCGCATTTCGGGGCGCGATCCGCTCGGCTGCGCCAGCACGGCGGCGACGATACGATCGGGGGCGCGCTTCAACAGATTCCAGATCAAGGGACCGCCGATGCAGAAGCCAAGTACCATGAACTTGTCGATGCCGAGATGGTCCATCAGGCCGAGGTGATCGTCGGTGTGGGAATCCCAGGGCCGGTCGATCTCGAGCGGGCCCGAGGATTGACCGGCATTGGCGTTGCGCAAGATCCGCGGCGATGCAGCGGTACTCGCCCTTGAACTCCGCGAACGAGTCGAACGGCGGATAACTGCCGCTGAGGCTTGAAATCGTCGAGTTCAAGCCTCCGCCGGCGATCAGCAACAGCGGGAAGCCGGAGCCGGCTTCCTGGAAGTAGATGCGTGCGTCACCTTTTTCGTAAAAGCCCATGGCGGCTCCACTACGTGTTGGCAGGTTCGCCGATCTTGTCCTGCGTCATGGTCTCGAAATCGCCGGCGTCGTGGCGCTCGTGCAACTGGCTTGAGGGTTCGCCCCAGGTGCGGTTGACCATGCGGCCGCGCTGCACGCCGGGGCGCTTGGCGATCGCATCGGTCCAGCGCTGCACATTCTTGTAATCCTGCACGGATAAAAATTCGCCGGCGCCATAGAGCACGCCCTTCACCAGAGAGCCATACCAGGGCCAGACCGCGATGTCGGCGATGGTATATTCGCTTCCCGCAAGATATTCGTGGTCCGCCAGGCGGCGGTCGAGCACGTCGAGCTGGCGTTTCACTTCCATCGCGTAGCGGTCGATGGCGTATTCGATCTTGGTTGGCGCGTAGGCGTAGAAATGGCCGAAGCCCCCGCCGAGAAACGGCGCGCTGCCCATCTGCCAGAACAGCCACGACAGGCATTCGGCCCGCGCCTGGCCGTCCTTCGGCAGGAACGCGCCGAATTTCTCCGCCAGATGCACCAGGATCGCGCCGGACTCGAACACACGGATCGGCGCAGGCCCGCTACGGTCCATCAGTGCCGGAATCTTGGAGTTGGGGTTCGCCTCGACGAAGCCAGAGCCGAATTGGTTGCCGTCGATCTTGATCAGCCACGCATCGTATTCCGCACCCTTGTGGCCGAGCGCGAGCAGCTCTTCCAGCATCACCGTGACCTTGACGCCATTCGGTGTCGCCAGCGAATAAAGCTGCATCGGATGGCGGCCGACCGGCAGCTCCTTGTCATGGGTCGGTCCCGCGATCGGGCGGTTGATGCTGGCGAAGCGGCCGCCGCTGTCCTTGTTCCAGGTCCAGACTTTTGGCGGCTCGTAGGCGGGGATGTCGGTCACGGGTGCGTCGGTCACTCAGGTGGCTCCAGATGTTTGTTTTCGTCATGGCCGGGCTTGTCCCGGCCATCCACGTCTTTCTGCATACAGCTAAGAGCGTGGATGCCCGGGACAAGCCCGGGCATGACGCGGATAGATATGCCGCATGGCTTTCAGGATGACGCCGCCAGCTTGCGCGGCTGCTCCGCCCCCGTCATCGCAAACCCCTCATACCCCTTCGCCGCGACCTCGTCGCAGATTTTCCGGTACGGCCCGACGCCGCCGATATAGGGCATGAAGATGCGCGGCTTGCCGGGCACGTTGGCGCCCATGTACCAGGAATTAGCCTGCGGGTAGAGCGTGGTGTAGGCGACCTCGTTCACATGGGCGACCCATTTGTCCTCGGCGTCCTTGTCCGCTTCCATGGCTTCATAGCCCTGCGCGCGCATGTGGCCGATGCAATCGCTGATCCAATCGACGTGCTGCTCGATCGAGACGATCATGTTTGACAGCACCGACGGGCTGCCAGGGCCGGTGATGATGAACAGATTGGGGAAGCCGGCACTCATCAGGCCGAGATAGGTTTTCGGTCCCTCCGCCCATTTCTGGTTCAGCGTCTGCCCGTTGCGGCCGCTTATGTCGATCTTGGCGACCGAGCCGGTCATGGCATCGAAGCCGGTCGCGAGCACCAGCGCGTCGGCCTCGTAGTCCTTTCCGCCGGCGCGCACCGCATACGGGGTGATCTCCTCGATCGGGTTGGACTTGATGTCGACCAAGGTCACATTGGGACGGTTGAAAGTCGCGAAATAATCGGTGTCGATGCAGATGCGCTTGGTGCCGATCGGGTGACTGGTCGGCTGCAGCAGTTTAGCCGTCTCGGGGTCCTTCACGATCTCCGCGATCTTCTCGCGGACGAAATTGGCGGCGGTGTCGTTGGCCGTCGTGTCGAGCGCGAGGTTGTTGTAGACCGACATGAAGGTAAGACCCCCACGATGCCAGCGCGCCTCGTATTTCGCGCGCCGCTCGTTGTCGCCGTCATCGAGCGCACCGCGGTCCGGCATCTCGGTATAGATGCCGTTGCGCGCCTCTTCCCGCGCGAAGCGGCGGATCTCCGGATATTTCGCGCGGAACCACTGACGCTCCTCCTCCGTCAGGCTGGCGTTGCGGGCGGGAATCGAGAAATTCGCAGTGCGCTGAAATACCGTGAGGTGGCTCGCCTGCTCGGCGATCACAGGCACCGACTGAATCCCCGACGATCCCGTGCCAATCACGGCGACGCGCTGGCCGGTGAAATCGATCACCTCATGCGGCCAGTGACCGGTGTGGTAGATCTTGCCCTTGAATTGATCGAGGCCCTTGATGTCCGGCATCTTCGCATTCGACAGGCAGCCGGTGGCGAGCACGAAATATTGCGCTGTCACAGTCTTGCCGTCCGACGTCAAGACGGCCCAACGATTGGAGTTCTCGTCGAATTCGGCACTGATGACGCGGGTATCGAACTGGATGTCAGGCCGCAAGTTGAAGCGGTCGGCGACATGGTTGGCGTATTTGAGAATTTCCGGCTGCGGCGCGTAGCGCTCGCTCCAGTCCCATTCCTGCTGCAGCTCGTCGGAAAACGAATAGGAATATTGCATGCTCTCGACGTCGCAGCGCGCGCCGGGATAGCGGTTCCAGTACCAGGTGCCCCCGACGCCTGAACCCTGCTCGTAAACCCGTGCGGTCAGTCCGATCCCGCGCAGTTTGTGCAGCATGTACATTCCGGCAAAGCCCGCGCCGACCACGACGACATCGTAGCTGGCGGCAGCTTTACCGGTGGCGGATTGCGCGGCTGGCATGGATCAAAACTCCCTTGCAAGATTCTTGTCGATTTGCCGATCAGCATTCCCCCCGCAGCGCCAAAGCGCAAGATACAAATCCGGCCCTTCGGGCATGCATATTCTGCAGCATGGAACGCGCAAGAATAGCTTGAAGAAACCACCTTGGCGTTACAGCCTCCGATGCGCTAGCGTCTGCGCGGTATTCGTGAATTCAAAACAAGATGAGCAGCGACCCAAAACGCTGCCGCCCGGAGAGAACGCAGCCATGAAATCACCGATCTGCGACATGCTGGGAATAGAATTCCCGCTGTTCGCCTTCAGCCATTGCCGCGACGTGGTGGCGGCCGTCAGCCGCGCCGGCGGGTTCGGCGTGCTGGGTGCGACCGCGCATTCGCCGGAGACGCTCGAACGGGAGCTGAAATGGATCGACGATCACGCCGACGGCAAACCTTATGGCGTCGATGTCCTGATCCCCGAAAACATTTCGACCGCGGGCGAAAAGGACGTCACCTGGAAAAGTCTGGAGGCGCGGATCTCGCCCGCGCATCGCGACTTTACCCGCAACCTGCTGAAAAAATACGACATCGAACTGACGACGACCAACGTCGCCGACAATCAGCCGCAACCGTTCGATGCACAACGCGCGCTGGAACTGCTTGACGTCTCCTTCAACCATCCGATCAGGCTGATTGCCAATGCGCTTGGCGTGCCGCCGAAGGCGATGATCAATCG
This sequence comes from uncultured Alphaproteobacteria bacterium, assembly GCA_963774775.1. GTDB lineage: Bacteria > Pseudomonadota > Alphaproteobacteria > Rhizobiales > Xanthobacteraceae > Bradyrhizobium. Next base: position 14,962 of record CAVZGZ010000005.1, on the reverse strand, counting down.
AGGCAAGAAGCACGGCGTGCCGGTCGCCGCACTGGTCGGCGCCAAGGAACACGCGCTGCGCCAGGTCGCCGCCGGCGTCGATATTCTGGTGGTGCAGGGCACCGAGGCCGGCGGGCATTGCGGCGAAGTCTCGACCATGGTGCTCGTGCCCGAGGTGATCAAGGCGATCAAACAGGTCCGCGACGTGCCGGTGCTGGCGGCCGGCGGCATCATGACCGGGCGGCAGATGGCGGCTTGCATGGCGATGGGCGCTGCGGGCGCCTGGACCGGCTCGGTGTGGCTGGCGACGGTGGAATCCGAGACCACCGAAATCTTCCGCGAGAAGATGATCGCGGCGTCCTCGCGCGACGCGGTGCGCTCGAAGGGGCGTACCGGCAAGCCCGCCCGGCAATTGCGCTCGGTGTGGACAGATGCGTGGGATCGCGGCCCGGACAGCCCCGGTGCGCTGCCGATGCCGCTGCAGAGCATCATCAGCCGCGACGCCTTCAACGCGATCGATCGCGCGGCGGCGGCCGGCAATGAGAAAGCGCGCGACCTCGTCAGCTATTTTGTCGGCCAGGGCGTCGGCCTGATCGACAGCGTGAAGTCCGCGGGCGCGGTGGTGCAGGAGTTCAAGGAAGATTTTGTCGAGGCGGTGGAGCACATGAACGCGCTGGTGGCGGAGTAGCCCAGCTCCCACGACGTCATTGCGAGCGAAGCGAAGCAATCCATCGCGCCGCGCAAAGAAAGAATGGATTGCTTCGTCGCTTACGCTCCCTTGCGCAAACGCGTGCGTTTCGCAGGCAATGACGAACAATGAGCGTCGCACTTACGGAAAGTGAAACAAGAAGAAATGACAAACTCCCCCCTCCCCGAAGACCGCATCCCCGTCATCGTCGGCGTCGGCGAAATCGTCGATCGCCCCAAGGACATCGCGGCCGGCCTCGAGCCGCTCACTTTGCTGGAAGAGGCCCTGAAGCGCGCGGAGGCGGACTCCGGCGCAAAGCTGCTTGGCGAGATCGGCTCGCTCGACGTCGTCAATTTCCTGAGCTGGCGCTACCGCGATCCCGAGCAGCTGCTCGCTGCGCGGATCGGCGCCAAGCCTTCTCATCTCTATTACGGCCCGGTCGGCGGCGAGAGCCCGATCCGCTATCTGCACGAGGCAGCCCAGCGCATCGCGCGTGGCGAATGCAGCGTGGCCGCGGTCTGCGGCGCCGAAGCGCAGTCGACCGCGACCAAGGCCCAGCGCGCCGGGATCAATCTGCCGTGGACGCCGTTCGCGCATGATGTCGAGGAGCCGAAGCGCGGCGCGGCATTCCAGAAGCCGCTCGCAGTGACGCTCGGCGTCTTCCAGCCGATCACGGTCTATCCGCTCTACGAATCCGCTACCTCGGCGCATTGGGGGCAGACCCCGCGCGAGGCGCTGAAAGAGTCCGGCGAGTTGTGGTCGACCTATGCGCGCGTGGCGTCCGAAAATCCGAACGCGTGGCTGAAGAAGCGTTTTACGGCGGATGAGATCACGACGCCTTCGCCCGAGAACCGATTGATCGCCTGGCCCTACACAAAACTGATGGTCGCCAACCCCACCGTGAACATGGGCGGCGCGCTGCTGATGACGAGCCTCGCCAAGGCCCGCGCGGCGGGCGTGCCGGAAGATCGCCTGATCTACCCGCTCGGCGGTGCCTCGGCCGAAGAGCCGCGCGACTATCTCGTCCGCGACCAGTTTTACGAGAGCCATCCGCAGAACGCCGTGCTGAAAACCGTGATGGATCTGGTCGAAGGCGACGGCAGGAAATTCGACGCGATCGAATTGTACAGTTGCTTCCCCTGCGTGCCCAAGATGGCGCGGCGAACGCTGGGCCTCGGCTCCGATGTACAGCCAACGGTGACGGGCGGACTGACGTTCTTCGGCGCGCCGCTCAACACCTACATGACGCACGCGGCCTGCGCGATGGTACGGAAGTTGCGCAACGGCGCAAAACTCGGGCTGCTCTATGGCCAGGGCGGCTTCGTCACCAAGCATCACGGGCTGGTGCTGTCGCGCGAGGCACCGAAACAGGCTTTGAAGCAGGACACCAGTGTGCAGGCAGAAGCCGAGCGGCATAAACGTGCTGTGCCCGACTTTGTCACCGAGGCCACCGGCAAGGGCAAGGTCGAGAGCTTCACCGTGATCTATCGCGGCAATGGCGAAGTCGAGCACGGCGTGGTGATGCTGCGCACGGAAGACGATCGGCGGACGCTCGGCCGTGTGCCCGCGAGCGACGAGAAGACGCTCGCGCATCTGCGCAACATGGACCGCACGCCGGTGGGAACGGTGGGCGACATCGTCATGGCAGACGACGGCGTTCCGGAGTGGTGGGTGGGGTGAACACTCTCTCCGTCATGGCCGGGCATAGCCGTCCGAAGGACGGCGTCGCTTCCGCTCGCCTATGCCCGGCCATCCACGTTCTTTGTTGAACCGAAAGTAAGTCGTGGATGCCCGGGTCAAGCCCGGGCATGACGAAGGGGTAAACCCTACCCCTTCACGTCCTGCTTTTCCGACGCGGTCGCGGGCTTGCCTGCGCCGGGGCCGACCACGCGGACCGGGTCGCCATCGGAGAGACCATCGGGCGGCGCGGTGATGACGCGGTCGTCGGCGGCAAGGCCCGAGGCTATTTCGATCTCTTTGCCGAGATCGCGGGCGATGGTCACCGTCTTGAACAGCACCTTGTCGTCGGCGCTGACGGTTGCGACGCGCAGACCGCTCTGGTTGAAGATCAGCGCGCTGGCGGGGATGTGCAGTGGAATGGTGTCGCGCTGCAGGGACAGACGCACATTGGCGTAGCCGCCCGGCATCAGCTCACCATTCGCATTGTCGAGCGCGAGCTGCATGCGCGTGGTGCCCGAGCTGACATCGACCGATTGCGAGGACGCTTCCACCGTCGCCGGGAAGGTGCGGTTGGGATATTCCGGCATCGTGAGGACGGCCTTGGCGCCGATCTTGATCGAGGGCACGTAGTTCTGCGGCACGCTAACGTAGACGCGCAGCTTGGTGATGTCGGAGACCACGAACATCGCCGGCCCCGAGCCGCCGCCGGCATTGATCAGTGCGCCGACGTCGGTATCGCGCGCGGTGATCACGCCGTCGAAGGGGACCGTGATCTTCTTGTAGCCGGCCAGTGCTTCGAGCCGCTCGACATTGGCCTGGCCGGAATTGACCGCGGCTTTCTTGTTGGAGAGGTCGGCGGTGCGCTCGTCGATTTCCTGCGCCGAAACGAAATTCGAGGCGACCAGCGTCTTGCGCCGGTTCAGGGTTGCTTCCGACAACCGCGCGCTGGCCTGCTGGCTGGCGAGATCGGCGCGCGCCTGCAGCAATTGCTGGTCGAGGTCGGGCGCCTCGATCTCGGCAATCACCTGGCCTGCCTTGACCTTGGCGCCGATGTCGGCGCTCCAGCTTTTGAGGTAGCCGCTGACGCGCGCAAAAATCGGCGCGCGGTAATAGGCTTCGAGCCGACCCGGCAGGTCGATGGTAGGATTGAGCGCTCGCGCATTTGGTAGCGCCACCGCGACCGACGGAACGGCCTGGTTGTCGGTCCATTCCTTGAGCTTGGAGCCCTGGTCCTCGCGTGCGCGGATGCCGGTTGCGACGATCAGGCCCGCACCGATCAGCGCCACGACCGCGAATATGCCCAGCTTCCGGCGCGAAACCGTCGGGGGCTGTTCAGTGGGCATGCGGCATCTCCGATGAGGCGGCAGGGGCGGCGGCTTTGGCGCCTTGCTTCTTGTGTACCATACTAAATACCACGGGAACAAACATCAGGGTGGCGATCGTCGCGAACACCAGACCGCCGATCACGGCGCGCCCGAGCGGCGCGTTCTGCTCGCCGCCCTCACCCAGCCCCAGCGCCATCGGCGTCATGCCGATGATCATCGCCAGCGCCGTCATCAGCACCGGACGGAAGCGAACGAAGCCAGCTTCCAGGGCGGCCGCGACGGGGTCGCCGAGCTCCTCGTAGCGCTCGCGGGCAAAGCTGATCACCAGCACGCTGTTAGCGGTGGCAACGCCCATGCACATGATGGCGCCGGTCAGCGCCGGCACCGACAGCGTGGTCTCCGTCGTGAACAGCATCCAGACGATGCCGGCAAGCGCCGCCGGCAGCGCCGTGATGATCACGAACGGGTCGGACCAGGACTGGAAGTTCACCACGATCAGGAAATAGATCAGCACCACCGCGGCGAGCAGTCCGAACAGCAGCCCTGAGAAGGCGCTGTTCATGGTCTGCACCTGGCCGAGCAGCACCACCGACGAGCCCTTCGGCACCTCCTTGGCGGTGTCAGCGATCAGCGCGCGCACGTCGGTGGCGACCGCGCCGAGGTCACGTCCCTGCGGCGTGGCGTAGATCTGTACCATCGACTGGATGTCGTATTGCGACACCACCGCGCTCGAAATCGTGCGCTTGACGTCGGCGATACCGCCGAGGATCGGCGATTGCGGATTTCCGGTCGCGGTGATCGGCAGCGTCTGCAACGCACTCAGCGAGTCGATCTGGTATTGCGGCGTCTGCATCACGATCGAATAGGACACGCCGTTATCCGGGTTGAGATAGTAGGTCGGCGCGACCTGCGAACTGCCGGCGAGATTGACGACCAGGCTGTTGGTGACGTCGCGCTCGGTCAGGCCGACATATTGCGCGCGGGTGCGGTCGACATCGATGTTGAAGGTCGGGTTGTTCGGCGATTGCTGGATCCGCGCATCTGCAATCCCCGGGATGCGGCGGATCCTGCTCAGCAACTTGTTGGCGTAGGCGAAATTGGCTTCCAGATTGGCGCCGCGGATCTGCAGGTCGATCGGCGCCGGCGCGCCGAAATTCAGGATCTGGCTGACGATGTCGGCCGGCAGGAACGCGAAGCTCAAGCCCGGAAACTGCCGCGGCAATTGCTCGCGCAGCGCCTGGACGTATTCGGCGGTCGGGCGGTGGCCTTCTTTCAGCTTGATCTGGACGTCGCCATCCTGCGGGCCGATCACGCCGGTGTTGTTGTAGGTCATGTTGATGCCGGAGATCGGCATGCCGATGTTGTCGGCGAGCGTATCGATCTCGCCGGGCGGAATGATCTTGCGGATCGCCTTCTGCACGTCGGCCAGCTGGTTGGCGGTTTCCTCGACGCGGGTGCCCACTTGAGTACGCACATGCATCAGGATGTTGCCGGCGTCGACGGAGGGGAAGAAGTTGCGGCCGAGGTACGGCACCAGCAGGAACGAGACAGCGACGACGCCGAGGAAGCCGGCCACAAACAGCGGCCGCCGTCCGAGCGCCATCGACAACAGGTCCTGGTAGCCGGCGCGGATCCGCTCGAACCGCGCCTCAAAACCTCGCTGGAATCGCACCAGCGGATTGCGCGACGGCGGCGGCTCGCCCTCGTGATGGACATGCGGCTGCAACAGATAGTTCGCCATCGTCGGCACCAGCGTGCGCGACAGGATGAACGACCACATCATCGCGAACATCACGGCTTCGGCCATCGGCACGAACAGGAAGCGCGCGACGCCGGTCAGGAAGAACATCGGCACGAACACGATGCAGATGCAGAGCAGCGAGACGAAGGCCGGCGTCACGATCTGGTTGGCGCCGTCCAGGATCGATTGCTCGACCGGCTTGCCCTGCTCCAGATGGTAATTGATGTTCTCGATCGTGACGGTGGCGTCGTCGACGAGAATGCCGACCGCGAGCGCGAGCCCGCCGAGCGTCATGATGTTGAGCGTCTCGCCGATCGCCGACAGCATGATGATGGCGCCCAACACCGACAACGGGATCGAGACGGCGATGATGACCGTCGAGCGCCAACTGCCGAGAAACAGGAGGATCATGACGCTGGTGAGAAGTGCTGCGATCACGCCCTCATTGGCGACGCCGGTGATGGCGCCGCGGACGAACAGCGACTGGTCGCCGATGAAACCGATCTTGAGCGCATCCGGCAGCTGGTCCTTGACCTCGATCACCTTCTGCTTGATGCCGGCGATGATATCGAGCGTCGAGGTCGCGCCGGCCTTGAGCACCATCATCAGCACCGAACGGTTGCCGTCGACGTGGACGATGTTGGTCTGCGGCGGGTTGCCGTCGCGCACGGTGGCGACGTCGCGGACATAGACCATCGCGCCATTGACGGCCTTGATCGGCAGGCCGCCGAGGTCTTCCATCTTCAATGGCGAATTGTTGAGCTGGATATTGTACTCAAAGCTGCCGATCTTCTGGGTGCCGACCGGCGTAATCAGATTTTGCGCCGCCAGCGCATTGGCGACGTCCTGCCCGGACAATCCGCGGGCCTGCAGCGCGGTCGAATTGAGATCGATCTGGACCTGGCGTTGCTTGCCGCCGAACGGATAGGGGATCGCAGCGCCGGGCACGGTGACCAGCGGCGTACGCAGCTGGTTGATGCCGATGTCGGCGAGGTTCTGCTCGGTCAGCCCCTCGCCCGACAGCGCGACCTGGATGATCGGCACGGTGGAGGCGCTGTAATTGAGGATCAAGGGCGGCGTCGCGCCCGGCGGCATCTGCTTGATCAGGGTTTGCGAGATCGCGGTGACCTGCGCGTTGGCGGTGCGGATATCGACATTCGGCTGGAAGAAGATCTTGATGATGCCAAAGCCGTTATAGGAATTGGCGACGATGTGCTCGATGTCGTTGACCGTGGTCGTCAGCGCCCGCTGGAACGGCGTGGTGATACGCCCGGACATCTGGTCCGGCGGCAAGCCGGTATACTGCCAGACCACGCCGATCACGGGGATGCGGATGTCGGGGAAAATATCGGTCGGCGTGCGCAGCGCGGCGAGCGGTCCGATGATCAGAAGCAGCAGCGCGAGCACGACAAACGTATAGGGCCTGCTCAGCGCGATACGGACCAGTGCGATCATAAACGAGGCAACCCTAACATCCGTTGGAAGACGAGGATCGGCGCCCCTGCAGGCCAACTCGTCCGCGCTGATCTAGCCGAAAAACGGCAGGAAAGCCAACGCGGGCAACGCGATTGGCCTTCACATCCTTGGCATAGATCACGGCGCAAAAGCAGGGCTGCCCAGCCGGAATGCAGCCCCGCCGGCCGGCCTTGTCAGGCCGCCCGCACGTTATTGAGGAATTTGCCGACCTCGAGCTTGAGGCGGTTGCTGTCGCCCGACAGCGACTGCGCCGCCGACAGCACCTGCGAGGAAGCCGAGCCGGTCTCGGAGGCGCCGCGCTGCACGTCGGTGATGTTGGCGGAGACCTGCTGGGTGCCCTGAGCCGCCTGCTGCACGTTGCGGGAAATCTCCTGCGTCGCGGCACCCTGCTCTTCCACCGCGGCGGCAATCGTCGACGAAATCTCCGACAATTTTTCGATGGTGCCGCTGATCTCGCGGATCGCTCCCACCAATTCCTCGGTTGCGGCCTGGATACCCGCGATCTGCTGGCCGATCTCGCCGGTTGCCTTGGAGGTCTGCTCGGCAAGCGCCTTCACTTCCGACGCCACCACCGCAAAACCTCGCCCGGCTTCGCCGGCACGGGCCGCCTCGATGGTGGCGTTGAGCGCGAGCAGGTTGGTCTGCTCGGCAATGGTATTGATCAGCGCCACGACATCGCCGATGCGGGCAGCGGCCTTCGACAATTCGCCGACACGGTCGTTGGTGCTACGGGCCTGATCGACCGCCTCGCCGGCCATCCGCGCCAATTCCTGGACCTGACGGCTGATCTCGTTGACCGAGGACGACAGCTCTTCGGTGGCGGAAGCCACCGACTGCACGTTGGTGGAAGCCTGTTCGGAAGCCGCTGCCACCCTCGTCGTCAGTTGCTGCGAACGTTCGGCGGTCGTCGTCAGCGAGCCCGCCGAGGCTTCAAGTTCGGTCGAGGCTGACGATACCGTATCGATGATTTGGCCAACCGCGCCTTCAAAGTCGTCAGCCAGCTTGATCATGTCCGTCCGGCGCCGGGCCACGGCGCGGGTCTCCGCCTCCTTCTGCTCGGCTTCGAGCCCCTGGCGGGCGACGGCGTTGCTCTTGAACACTTCGACGGCCTTGGCCATCTCGCCGACTTCGTCGTGGCGGCCGATGCCGGGTACCTCGACATCGAGATTACCGCCAGCAAGCGCGTTCATGGTGGCTGTGATGTGCCGCAGCGGCCTGGTGATGCCGCGGGCGACGAACATCGAGACGGCAAGCAAGATCAGAAGCACCAGCGCGCCGGCCATCATCGCACGCTGGGTCGAGGCCCAGGTTTGCGCCTTGAGATCGTCGATATAGACCCCGGTCCCGATCACCCAGTTCCAGGGAGCAAAACCGACCACGTAAGACAGCTTCGGCTGCGGCTTATCGAAACCGGGCTTCGGCCATTCGTAGGGGACAAAGCCCGCGCCGTCTTTCCTGACCGCTTCGACGAAATCAACGAACAGGGTCTTGCCGTTGGGATCCTTGTAGGTCGAGAGATCGCTGCTGTTCATCTCCGGCTTGATCGGATGCATGACCATGCGTGGCTGCATGTCGATGATAAAGAAATAATCATTATTGCCGTAGCGAAGCGCGGCGAGCCGCACCATCGCGCGCTTCTGTGCATCCGCGACCGGGATGTCGCCCTTCTGTGCCGCGGCGTACTCTTCCTTGACGATACCGAGCGCCAGATCCGCCAGATGCTTCAGTTCGATCTGCTTCTGCTGCCGGAGGCTCGATGCCAGCTCGCCGGAGTTGAGCACGCCAATCCCGAGCAATCCCAGGAAGCTCAGGCCAATGAGGGCGTAGATCCTGCGGCCGACCGTCATCCTGAACCGGCGCACCATGGCAAATGACATAATCAATCTCCGCGAGGCCCTGGCCCCAATGGCCAAATCCCCAAAAGGCATCGCAAATGCATTGGCGCTATCCGGGCGATGCCCTCCCCGGCCTGCCGAATCCTAATCGGCAAGCACTCTATTTACGTTAATGCCCGGCCCTCCCCGTAAAACTACGCAGATCGCGCAGCGCGGCCTCGTCAGGCAGCCCGCACCGTGTCGAGGAACTTGCCGACCTCAAGCTTGAGGCGGTTGCTGTCACCGGACAGCGATTGCGCCGCCGAAAGTACCTGCGAGGAAGCCGTTCCGGTCTCGGTGGCGCCGCGCTGCACGTCGCTGATGTTGGCCGAAACCTGCTGCGTGCCTTGGGCGGCCTGCTGCACGTTACGGGAGATTTCCTGCGTTGCCGCGCCTTGCTCTTCGACGGCGGCCGCTATCGTCGAGGAGATTTCCGACAGCCGCTCGATGGTGCTGCTGATCTCCTTGATCGCGTTGACCAACTCCTCCGTCGCCGCCTGGATACCCATTATCTGCTGGCCGATCTCGCCGGTCGCTTTGGAGGTCTGCTCCGCCAGCGCCTTCACTTCGGAGGCCACGACCGCGAAGCCGCGGCCGGCTTCGCCGGCACGCGCCGCCTCGATGGTAGCGTTGAGCGCCAGGAGATTGGTCTGGCCCGCGATGGTGTTGATCAGTTCGACGACGTCGCCGATACGGCTCGCCGCCTTCGTCAGTTCACTGACGCGCTCATTGGTGATCCGAGCCTGGCCAACGGCGTCGGTCGCCATCCGCGCCGATTCCTGCACCTGGCGGCTGATCTCGCTGACGGAGGACGACAGTTCCTCAGTGGCGGAGGCCACCGACTGGACGTTGGTGGAGGCTTGTTCGGACGCCGCCGCAACCGAGGTAGTCAATTGCTCCGAACGTTCGGCGGTCGACGTCAATGTCGTGGCAGAGGCCTCGAGTTCGTTCGATGCCGACGAGACGGTCTCGACGATCTGGCCAACCGCGCTTTCGAACTGATCAGCCAGCTTCATCATGTCCGCCTTGCGCTGCTCTGCGTTGCGCTTTTCGGTCACGTCCTGCTCCGCTCGCATCCGCACCATCTCGAGTCCGTTGTTCTTGAAGACCTCCACGGTGTGGGCCATCTCGCCGACCTCGTCCTTGCGGTCGAGTCCGGGAACGGCCACGTCAAGATTGCCGCTCGCGAGCTTCAGCATGCTGGAACTTAGACCGGAAATCGGACCGACAATGCCGCGAGCGATCAGGAACGCGATCAGCATGCCGGCCAGCGCCGCCACCCCAGCCACGATTTCCTGCAAGTACATGGTGCTGGAGATGCGGTCCTCGGTATCGGCCTTCGTTCTCTCGAAGAGTTTCTTGATCGAGTCCTGCAAACCGCTGAGCTTTTCGGTCGCGCCAACCGTCACCGGGACGATCGACTTGTAGTAACGTTCATCTCCAAGCAGGAGGTTGGTGGAAGCCTTTTCGAACGCATCGGAGTATTTGCCCGTGCTCGCCTTGATCGTCCCCAGCATCGACACTAGGTTCGCCGGCAGGCCGGCTTTCTCGAATTCCGCGATCTGTCGCTGGACTTTTGCGAAATTCGTCCTGAAAGTGGCGACACCGTTCGGGTTACGTGTGGCCAGCATCCGCCAGTTCGCGACGCCGACGAGCAAGACGTTGGACTCCAACAGACGCGCCTGCGGCGCAAAATCCATTTTGTCGGCGGCCTCTACGAATTTCTGGACGTCGGCTGCCATCTTGTCGCCCTCGGAGAACAGTAACTCGCGGGCGCTGAGCATGGATTTGATGGCGTCGCCGAGTGCGACACGTTTTGCCTTCAGATCCACCATATCCTTTGCGACGTCCTGATAACCTGTGCGCCGCTCGTCGGATTGTGCCGACCTGGCAGCCAGCTCCAGAAGATCAGTGACTTTTGCCAACCGCGTCTCCGATTCCGCAAATCTCGTCTCGTCCTGATCGAACAGGTAGCGCAGCATTGAGCGGCGGATGCCCTGAAGCTCTGTCGTAAGTTCGCCGATCCGGATCGTATTGGTGGATTCACGCGCCAGACCCATCGACCTGCGCCCGAATTTCTCCGAGCTGCCACACCGCGAAGCCTGCGAGAGCTACGCCGAACACGACGAGCGTGCCGAAGCCGGCAAAGAGCCTGCCACGGATGCGTAGATTGATAAGGGGCATTGGCGCCATCCTTTGCTAGCGTAGATCGACGGAAGGTAGTTGGGGGGAGGTTCCAAGAGCCGGCCGCAGGGCCGGATCTTCATCGTCAGGCCGCGCGGACCGATTCCAGGAACTTGCCGACCTCGAGCTTGAGGCGGTTGCTGTCACCGGACAGCGACTGCGCGGCGGAGAGCACCTGCGAGGAAGCCGTTCCGGTCTCCGACGCGCCGCGCTGCACGTCGCTGATGTTGGCCGAGACCTGCTGGGTGCCCTGGGCTGCCTGCTGCACGTTGCGCGAGATTTCCTGCGTCGCTGCGCCCTGCTCTTCCACCGCGGCTGCGATCGTCGAGGAGATCTCCGACAGCCGTTCGATGGTGCCGCTGATTGCCTTGATGGCGGTGACCAACTCCTCGGTTGCTGCCTGGATGCCTGATATCTGCTGGCCGATCTCGCCGGTTGCCTTGGCCGTCTGCTCGGCGAGCGCCTTCACTTCCGATGCCACGACCGCAAAGCCACGGCCGGCCTCGCCGGCACGCGCCGCCTCGATGGTGGCGTTGAGCGCCAACAGGTTGGTCTGTCCGGCGATGGTGTTGATCAGCTCGACGACGTCGCCGATACGGCTTGCCGCCTTCGACAATTGGCTGACGCGGTCGTTGGTGACGCGCGTCTGCCCGACGGCGTCGGTTGCCATCCGCGCCAACTCCTGCACCTGGCGGCTGATCTCGTTGACCGAGGACGACAGTTCCTCGGTGGCGGAGGCCACCGACTGCACGTTGGTGGAGGCTTCCTCGGAGGCCGCCGCAACCGCGGTGGTCAGCTTCTCCGAACGATCGGCGGTCGCCGACAGCGTGCCGGCCGAAGACTCAAGCTGCGTCGACGCGGACGATACCGTCTGCACGATCTCGCCGATCATCGTCTCGAAATTGCGGGTGATGGCGTCGACCCGGCGGCCGCGCTCGATCTTGGCTTCCGCATCGGCCGCGGCGGCCTCATCGGTGGCCTTCTTGGCGATCAGCGCCTCCTTGAACACCTGCAGCGTGTCGGCCATGGCGCCGATCTCGGTCTTCTCGCCCTGATGCGAGACCATGGCGCTCAGGTCGCCCTTGCCGAGCGCCTGCATCGGGGTAACGATCGAGGCGATGCCGCTCGAGACGTCTCGCACCACATAGAAGCCGATGCCGATACCGAGAAGCGCCGTGAGTGACAGCACACCAAACATGACCTTGAAGGAGAAGGCGTAGCTCTCATTCGCAGCCCGGCCTGCGGCATCCGCCCCCTTGTCGCTCAGTGCCAGACTCTTTGCGAGGATTTCGGAAGACTCGTACCCAATCGGCGAGGCCTTGTCGAAAAACAGGTCCAACGCCTTGGCCTGTTCGTGATTTCGAGACAGCGTCAGAACGTCCATGGAAATGTTCACGAACGCCGTCCAGGATTTGCGGAATTCTTCGTGCAACTTCCGCTCCTCCGCTGAAGCAATCATCGCTTCGTAGGCTTTCATGAAGCGCTCATTGTCGCTCTCCAGCGTCGTGAGCTTCTTCTCCAGGGCAATTCTCTTGTCTGCGTCATCTAGCAGCATGTAATCGCGCGCAGTGACCCTGTAGCGCATCATGCCCATCTGCAGATCTCCGAGCGCGCGGGCACGGGGCATCCAACCGGTCTGAAGCTCGACTGCGTTGGCGTTAATCCCCTGCATCTCCCTGATGGAAAACAGCCCCATTCCAACTATCGCGACCAGCAGGAAGGAAATGACCATGATGATTTTGGCTCGGATCGAAATATTGGCGAGCATGGCAAAGAACCCTTGATTTCGGGGTACGGGGAGCGTGGACAGCGATGGGCATTAATTCGCGAATCAGAAGCAAGCCCGTCGGGATTAGACTCCGGCCGCCTCTCAGGTTGTGTTAATTTAGCAGCCCGTGGAACTACGGTGCGCGACAGGCGTCACCCAGAAATGAACGCAAGCTGCGATCAGCGCATCAGCTTGAGCGCGTCGGAAAAAAATTCGGGCCCGCCGAAATTGCCCGATTTCAGTGCAAGCAACTCTCGCCATTCTTTGCGCCGACTGCGCGCAAAACCGGCACGCCTGCAGCGATTTCTGCACCAACGAGAAATCCGGGAATCCCCAGTTCAGGAACCGGCCTCTGGGGGCCGGATCTTCATCGTCAGGCCGCGCGAACCGATTCCAGGAACTTGCCGACCTCAAGCTTGAGGCGGCCGCTGTCACCGGACAGCGACTGCGCGGCGGAGAGCACCTGCGAGGAAGCCGTTCCGGTCTCCGACGCGCCGCGCTGCACGTCGGTGATGTTGGCCGAAACCTGCTGGGTGCCCTGGGCTGCCTGCTGCACGTTGCGGGAGATTTCCTGCGTCGCTGCGCCCTGCTCTTCCACCGCGGCTGCGATCGTCGAGGAGATCTCCGACAGCCGTTCGATGGTGCCGCTGATTGCCTTGATGGCGTCGACCAACTCCTCGGTTGCTGCCTGGATGCCTGATATCTGCTGGCCGATCTCGCCGGTTGCCTTGGCCGTCTGCTCGGCGAGCGCCTTCACTTCCGATGCCACGACCGCGAAACCACGGCCGGCCTCGCCGGCGCGCGCCGCCTCGATGGTGGCGTTGAGCGCCAACAGGTTGGTCTGTCCGGCGATGGTGTTGATCAACTCGACGACTTCGCCGATACGGCTTGCCGCCTTCGACAATTGGCCGACGCGGTCGTTGGTGACGCGCGTCTGCCCGACGGCGTCGGTTGCCATCCGCGCCAACTCCTGCACCTGGCGGCTGATCTCGTTGACCGAGGATGACAGTTCCTCGGTGGCGGAGGCCACCGACTGCACGTTGGTGGAGGCTTCCTCGGAGGCCGCCGCAACCGCGGTAGTCAGCTTCTCCGAGCGATCGGCAGTCGCCGACAGCGTGCCGGCCGAAGACTCAAGCTGCGCCGACGCGGACGATACCGTCTGCACGATCTCACCGATCATCGTCTCGAAATTGCGGGTGATGGCGTCGACCCGGCGGCCGCGTTCGATCTTGGCTGCCGCATCGACCGCGGCGGCCTCATCGGTGGCCTTCTTGGCGATCAGCGCTTCCTTGAACACCTGCAGCGTATCGGCCATGGCGCCGATCTCGGTCTTCTCGCCCTGATGCGAGACCATCGCGCTCAGGTCGCCCTTGCCGAGCGCCTGCATCGGGGTAATGATCGAGGCGATGCCGCTCGATACGTCGCGAACCACATAGAAGCTGACGCCAATACCGACGATGACGGCAGCGCCCAGGATCACCGCGAGCAGCGTTAGGGCCGAGGCATAGCTGTCGGCGGCATCCTTGGCCGCCTTGTCGGCGCCCGCATTATTAAGCTCGATGTCCTTCTTGAGAACGGCATCCGCCTGCTCCGCGATCTTCACCGACTTTACATTCATCTCGTGCGCGTCATGGGAAATCTGACCGACAGCCTTGCGGGACAGCGCCAGCACGTCCTCGCTGGCCTTCCTGTATCGGTCCCAGAGCTGCGACCATTCGGCATAGAGCGCGCGCTCTTCCGGCGACGTGATCAGCGGCTCGTAGACCTGCCGGATCTTGTTATTACTCTCGACGACCGTCGCCAGCGTCTTTTCCACGGCCTCCTTATCCGAGAGCGTCTCGGACAGCATGTGCTCGCGGACCATGTTGCGGTACATAACGACGCCGCCGTGCAACTCACCAAGCACACGGACGCTGGGCAACCAGTTCGTCGCAATATCGACGGTATTGGCATTCATCGACCGCATATTCCATACCGCAAGCAGCCCCATGCCCGCGATCGCGGCCAGGAGAAAAGCGACGACGGCGATGATCTTGGCGCGGATCGAAACATTGGCGAGCATGGCAAGGGGTCTCTCTTTGCTGGCGCGGGCGCGCAACCTGGAATCCAAAATCAACCAAAAGGAGCAGCGCCGACGTCCAACAACAACCGCGACTCCACAGGAGTAAAAGACCCGAAAAGATATAAAAAAGATATAAAATGGAACCGAGCCCTGCTCTCAGCGAATCAACTTGAGCGTGTCGGAGA
>CAVZGZ010000004.1:0-33335 GCA_963774775.1 uncultured Alphaproteobacteria bacterium | reverse complement strand
GGGACAAGGGCGGCCGCGAGAGCGGTCCGTCGCACCGGCCCTATGCGTCGAGCGCCAGCCCCCCGCGCGAGCGCGATCGTCCGATCGATCCGAATTCGCCGTTCGCCAAGCTCGCAGCGCTGAAGGAACAACTCGCGGGCCGGAAAGACTAATCAAGCAGAGGCTGATTGGACCGGCAGCGTCTCGACAAATGGCTGTGGCATGCGCGGGTGGTGAAGGCCCGCACCTCGGCTGCTGCGCTGGTCGAGGCCGGTCATGTTCGCATCAACGGCGCCAGGGAAAAGGCGCCGGGGCATGCGGTGAAGCTCGGCGACGTCCTGACGATCGGGCTCGATCACAGCGTGCGCATCCTCAAGGTCACCGGATTTTCCGAGCGGCGCGGCGACGCCACTGCGGCCCGCGTGCTCTACGAGGATTTGCAGGTCCGCCAACAATAGCTATCTAGCGAGCTATCCCCGAACGGCCCGCTGCAAACCTGCGTTTTTGGCAATTTGGTTCCCTTGCGGCAGCGCAGTTCCTGCGCTACGCAACCCCCGACAATACTAGTCGCCTAAATTGACCGTCCGGAGTTTTGGATGACTTACGTCGTTACCGAAGCCTGCATCAACTGCAAATACAAGGACTGCGTCGAAGTCTGTCCCGTGGATTGCTTCTACGAGGGCGAGAACATGCTGGTCATCCATCCCGACGAATGCATCGACTGCGGCGTATGCGAGCCGGAGTGTCCGGCCGACGCCATCAAGCCGGACACCGACCGGGCCTGGAGAAGTGGCTCGAGGTCAACACCGAATACGCCAAGAGCTGGCCGAACATCACCCAGAAGAAGCGACTTCCTGCCGACGCCAAGGATTTCGAGGGCGTCGAGGGCAAGTTCGAGAAATATTTTTCCAAGGAGCCCGGTGCCGGCGACTGATTCGGTAGCCGGCCTGGCTCGGGCCTCGTCCGGCCCGCTCGGACCCGTACGGGCCCTTCAAATGCCTGCCGATTTAACCCTAATGACGGACTTATGACCTGATGATCCCGGCCAAAGTCCGGAATCGGGCGTAAACCATTGATTTTTGCGGAAAATGTGCTATATTAGGCACATTACAAGCCGAACCTGGCCATGTGTACCTTTTGGCCCCGTTGGTTCCCGTGAAACATCGAACAGGGGCGTGGCAGTTTCCGCGCGCAGGCTGTGTCACAGAAAACGCGTAAAAAGAGTGCTTCTAAGACGTCGAAGAAAGCCGCTGCAGTTGCCCGCAGCGCACCCAAGGGCCGTGCCAAGGTCTCCTTCAAGGAAAAAGCTTCCCTCAAGGATGTCCGCAAGGCTGCGGCCGCAAAGTCCTCAAAAAGCAAAAGAAGCGTAATGCCTGACAAGTCTGCTAAAACTGCCGCGAAAGCGACGGGTTCGAAGACCACTGCTTCGAAGGTCGCCCCCAAGATAGCTGCCCCCAGGGCCGCTGTCACTGTTAAGCCCGCTGTTAAGGCTGCCGTCGCCCCCGCCGCTCCGAAGGCTGCCGTCAAGCCGCCGGTGGCCGCGCCCCGCGTCGAGGAGCCGAAGAAGGTCGTGACCCAGCGTCAGGGCTTCAAGGCGAACGAGTTCGTGGTTTATCCCGCCCACGGTGTCGGCCAGATCCTGGCGATCGAGGAGCAGGAGATCGCGGGCGCCAAGCTCGAGCTCTTCGTGATCAATTTCATGAAGGACAAGATGACGCTCCGCGTGCCGACCGCCAAGGTCGCCAATGTCGGCATGCGCAAGCTGTCGGAGCCCGCGCTGGTCAAGAAGGCGCTGGAGACGCTGAAGGGCCGTGCCCGCGTCAAGCGCACGATGTGGTCGCGCCGCGCGCAGGAATACGAAGCCAAGATCAATTCCGGCGACATCGTTGCGATCGCCGAAGTGGTGCGCGATCTCTATCGCTCGGAATCGCAGCCCGAACAGTCCTACAGCGAACGCCAGCTTTACGAAGCCGCGCTCGATCGGCTGTCGCGCGAAATCGCAGTCGTGCAGCATTCGACCGAGACCGAAGCGGTCAAGGAAATCGAAAGCCAGCTCGCCAAGAGCCCGCGCCGCGGCGCCAAGACCGAAGCCGGTGCGAAGGCGAAGCCGAAGGCGACGATGTCGACGCAGACGGTGACGACACCGCCGTGGCCGACGAAGCGGCGTAAGCTCGCTTACGGAGTGAAATCAAAAGCCCGGTCGAAAGACCGGGCTTTTTGTTTGTATCAATTCTATCCGACGCCCGTGCGAACGCAGGGGCCATTTTCACCGCGTTCGTTCGTGCCGAAGGCAGGGGTTCCGGCGTGCGTGCAACAACCTGGCCTGGGGTTATGGGTCCCGGGTCGCGCTTCCGCCTTCGCTCTTCGAGCTACGGCGGACACGTCGTTTGCCCGGGACGACGAGGGAGGGATTGGCCGCATCGCCGCCCAAATGCCCATGCCGAAGCGCATCGATCAGCCGCGAGAGTACCGACGAGCGCTGATGACGGATCGGCGCGAACAGCGGATGGCTTGAAGGTACCTCGCCGCTCAGGTCTTCATCGCATTCGTGGAATCCCGGTGCGAATGCCTGGAATGGGCCGCCGAGATCCGAATGATGGAATGGGCTTCGTGTCGGGCGTCGCATCTTGTGTCATTCTCGTTCAGGAGACGCGCGAGTTCGTTGCGATAGAGCCTCGTCCAGCCCGTGTTCAGGCTGGCGAGGAATTCAAGTTCGCGGCCCGTGAGGATCGACATGAGACACCGTATTGCCGAAATGAATATCCCCTAGCCGACCAGGCCGGAGATCGGCGCGACGCCGGCACTGTCGGGAAAGACGCTGCTGGCGAGCGCGCGCTCTTCCACTCTCAGATGATCCCGCAGCAGACCCTTCAACACCGCGCGCAGGTCGGTGGTTGGTTTGAGGTCGCGATCCTCATAGAGCTGAGCCTGCTTCAGTCCCGGCCAATCGGCGATCACGCGCCCGCCTTTGAGCGCGCCGCCGACCAGAAGGGCAACGGTTCCGGTGCCGTGGTCAGTGCCATCGGTGCCGTTGATGCGCGCGGTGCGCCCGAACTCGGTGACGACGGCGACCACCGTCTCGCGCCAGGCATCGCCCATGTTGGTCTCGATCGCGGCCAGCGCGACGTCGAGCGCGCCCAGGAGATTGGCGAGCTGACCGGAGGCCGCGCCCTCGTTGATGTGCGTATCCCACCCGACAAAGCTCGCAGCGCCGACGCGCGGACCATCCGGTTTGGCGAGAAAGCGCGCGGCGGTGCCTGCGGTTTCCCCGACATAGGCGCGCAGACGCGCAATGCCAAACTCCGGAAGCTCGCCGGGCTTTGGCCCGTCCATGCCGCCGGTGCCTCCAAGGGAGGCAAGGCGTATCCGTGCTTGAAGCGCAACCGCAAGCTTCGGGTCGGTGTGCTGATAGAGGTCCAGCAGCCGCGCCTGCGTGTCATCGCTTGCTGCCAGCAATTGTTGCGGCACCCACGACATCACGGGGGCCTTGCCGCGCACCACCAGCGGCGTGACCGCGCCGACGCCCAGCACGCGGCTGCCGCGTAAATCCACCTGGCCGTCCGACGCCAGCTCGACGAGCGCGCGATTGAGCCAGCCGGTATCCACGGCTCCCGGCCGCGCGATTCCGCTCTCGAGGACGTCCTGGCCGTCGAAATGCGAGCGCTCGCGATAGGGCGTCGCGGCGGCGTGCACGATGGTCGCCTGCTGCGCCTTGAAGAGCCGGTGCAGGTTCGGCATCGCTGGATTGAGCGCGAAGAAACTGTCGAGCGGCAACGCCGGAATCTTGCCGTCAAGCACCAGCGCGCGGTCGCCGCGCAGGCCGATCCAGTCGGGATCGCCAACGGGCGCTACCGCACCGAGGCCATCGAGCGCGCCCCTGAGCACGATGACGAGCAGGCGCGGATCGCGGCCCTCCGCTCGCGCCAGCCTTGGCATCTGGCTCCATGCGAACAGGCTGCCTGCGCCGAGCAGCGCCTCGCGACGATTGGGTAAATGGTGGCGAAAACCCATCTTCACCTCCTCTGAAATTCGGATGACATGAACACCAGCGCGAGCGCCTGCTGGCGGCTCTCGGCGCGGCCCACCGCCTGCTTCACCTCTGATGTGACCTGCGATCCGAGCACGTTCTCGATGACATCCTGCGGATCGGCCCGGTCCGACACGCGCTCCGCAAAATTGTTGGCGACGTCTAACCGCCGTCCCACGCCGTCGATCCAGGACCCTTCGTCGTCCGGAAAGCCTTTCGGCGATGGCGGACGCCATAGCGGTTCGCCGAGCAGCGCCTGCCCGTCCGTGAACCGCTTGGCGTTGGCTTTCGTGCCCCCGGCTGCCCGCACCATGCTGACCGCCCATTCGCTCGGGCACTTCAGCTTGGAGGCGGGCTGCGTCCAGGCTTCGTCTGACATCACCATCGCCTTGGCAACCTCCTTGAGATCGCCCTCGGTATCGGCGAACACCTTCGTCATCCGCTCCACCAGCGCAGGCGGGGGTGTGTCGGCGATGAAATAGCGCGCCAGCTTGCTGGCCACATGCGTCGCGGTTGCGGGATGCGCCGCGAGATCGCGGAGCACGGCGCGCCCCTGCTCCACCGTTTCGTCGTCGTAGGATTTTCCCAGCACCTTCTGTGCGCCGGGTTCGTGCAGGCGCGGATTGAACGTGAATTCGCCGCCATGCTCGGGATTGTCACCCGGCGGCAGCAGGGTCCATCCGGTCAGCACGTTGGCGAAGGCGATGACGTCATCCTGGGTATAGCCGCTGCGCACGCCGAGCGTATGCAGCTCCAGAATTTCGCGGGCGAGATTTTCGTTCAGCCCACGGGTGCGGTTGATGCCGGCGATCGAATTCGCGCCCATCGAAATGGTCTGGTCGAGATAGAACAGCATGGCCGGATGGCCCTCGGCCGCCAGCAACAGATCGCTGAACCGCCCGAGCACGTGAGGGCGGATGGCCTCGCGCTCATAGGCGCCGGCCATGCTCCTGATCTTGTCGGCCGAGACGCAGAAATGGTTGGACCAGAACCAGACCAGCCGCTCGAAAAATCCGATCTCGGCGCTGAACGCTGCCTCGGTGCGAATCCGCGCCTCTTCGAGATAGATCTGCCGTCCCGGATCAGGCACGGCTTCGGCGGCGATCTTTTGCGCCATCTCGCCGGGCCCTTGCGTGGACTCCTCGGTCATCGAAGGCGTTTGCATCGAGGGCGCTTGCGCCATCTGCTGTCGTTTCGCGTCCTGCTCCTTCTTGGCGACAATCGCCTTTGCCTGTCGCTTCGCAAAGGCATCGGTCACGGCGCGGTAGGCCTTGGCACTCGACAGGCCGGGCATCGCGACCTCGCCTGGCGAGGGCCGATCGAGTTCGGCGATCAGCGCCCCGCGCGGGTCGGTCTCGATCGCTGCAATCGATCCCGGGCGCGGCCCCATCCCGAACCGGTGGAGGGCGAGCGCGGCCTCGGCCTTTGCGGAACTGCTCATGGCAACGCCTCGAACGATACGAGGCCATGGCGCCGGGCACATGCTGCCGCGCAAAGCCTCAAAAGTTGTTACCTAATCTAAGTGCTACGGACCGTAGCATTAGGAAATTCCCGATGCAAGTACCGATTGAGTGATGATGGCGGACGGGGCAGGTGCGAAGCGTGCTGTTCGTTGGCGCCAGCGACGTGATCGAACACGAGAGACGATGTCAGCTATCGCACCTTTGGGACGCGCCGACGGGCTTCCGAAATTGTCAGCTCTTCGGCGAAGACTGGAACGACGAGATGGACCAAACCGGAGCTAGACGACACTCATTTCGTTCGACCGACCCGGACGTCTTCCAAGTCTGGAGTTTGGGCAGCTACGTGGCTGCGCGTGCCACCAAGTTGAAAGCAATCGCAGGCCGCGAATTGAGCTTTCAACGCCTGCTCCGTTCGAGTTTTCCGAGTGACGCTGTTCGACGTATGGCAAGAGCCGCTTTGGAGGCGGCGCGCACTGCCTAGAGCAAGCCGCCCGGGCGATCGCCGGACGGCTCATTCCGCAACTGCCGGCACGGCGCCGGTTCCGTCGCACATTGCTTGTTTGGGCGGGGCCGTCGCCCTGGGTAGAGCGGCGGTCCCTTATCGCGCGATACGCATGGCCGGGTTTTGCAGCGTCGGCAAAATCCGCACGACTATCGATATGCTACAATTTAGAATGCTACTGGCAATTGCAATTTCGAATTAACCCTTAAGGCTATGGCGCTATCCGCGCCATTCAGCATCGGCTCTGAGCAGGGCGAAGTTCATCGAACGTCGAATTGCCGGCGCTGCTCGCGTGGCTTTCCCACTCGCCACCTGGTCGCAAAGTGCTAGTCTGAGCTTGCACAGGGCGTGGCACACCCAGGTTCTGGGTCGACTGAATGCGGCGGCCCGCGTTCATAAATTTGGTCGGTGGCGGCGCGGCCAGTCGCGCAAAACGGCCGGCGATACCGTTCGTGCCGGAATGAACGCCGCCATCCCTGGTTCGTGGACTTCATTTATTCGAATTGCGTGAGTCGTAAGGCCGACGACTTCTCTGGTTGCATTCGCCGCCGCTCAGTGAGCCGGAACGCCGGCGACGGCCGACCGGGTGATCGACCTGGTCGGCACTGTCCACGCTACGCATCTGCTGCGATCGGCACAGGGAGTGATTCATGAAAGGTAACCCTACAGTTATCGACTACCTCAACAAAGCGCTACGCCACGAACTGACCGCCGTGAATCAATACTGGCTGCATTATCGCCTGTTGGACAATTGGGGCTACAAGGTGCTTGCAAAGCAATGGCGCAAGGAGTTCCATCGAGGAAATGCAGCATGCCGACAAGCTCATCGAGCGGATCATATTCCTCGATGGCAATCCCAACATGCAGACCCTCGAATCCCTTCGGATCGGTCAAACGGTGAAGGAGGTGCTTGATCGCGATTTACAGGCCGAAACGGAAGCGCGGGCGCTTTACGAGGAAGCGGCAACCCATTGCCACGGTGTGAAAGACTATGTGACGCGCGGCCTCTTCGAGCAGCTGATGCACGACGAGGAGCATCATATCGATTTCCTTGAAACCCAAATCGACCTCGTCGCCAGGCTTGGCCTTGAGCTCTATGCCCAACATCATATTGGCGAGTTCGACGACAGCTAACGACGATGGCATTGCATTCGCGGGAGCGACGAGAAGACCGGGCGCGGATTGAGGCGTCGTAGACCTGACCCCGGACAGAACATGCGGCTTCCGCTCGACTGACCCAGGGATTACCGTCCTGTGGCCAGCGCGCCCATCGGATCGGAGGCGCGGTCAGGCATATCTGTGAGGTCAAATCATCTGCAAAATTTGGAGGGTCACATGAAATACATCAGTAGCTGGACTGTTCCGCAAGGTTCGTTCAATGCCGCGGTGGCACGATTTCTTGAGACCGGCGGCGCGCCACCCGAGGGCGTCAAGATGCTGGGGCGCTGGCATGGCATGAACGGCCAGGGATTTGCGATTAGCGAATCGACAGATGCAAAGGCCATGTATCGATGGGTCGCCCAATGGTCCGACCTTCTCCCATTGACTGTGACGCCTTGCCTGGAGGACGCCGAGGCAGGCGAGGTCATGGCGTCGCTAAGCAAGCGCTGAACCGCGCCTGGCCACCGCTATCGGCGTTTGGTAGCGGTGGCACCGCTCCTGCGGAGACTGACCGAGATTGACTTGCGGACTGAAAATTCAAACTGACTTCAGGTTTCTCACGGTGCGGGCCATGCTCCTGGCCAGCGCCGACAATGTGATCGAGTAGAGCTACAGATTGCTGCGGCGCTTGAGTCCGGTTGTGGTAGGCACCCATCGGACCTCGCGCGAGGCCCGACATGCGCCTTTCTTTCACGGGCGATGCACAAGCTGTAAGTAGTCGTCTCCCCTTCTTCGAGTTGACCCGAGGTCGAAATATGTTGTCAAAGACCGTGCCTGCACCCGCCGACGCAGCCTTGCGCCGCGCGGCCAAACCGACAATTGCTTATCCCGCCAGCACAATGCCCAGGCCCGACATGGCCGTGCTGGAATCCGCTCGGCCCACGATGGTCAAGATTCACGAAGTGGTGGTGTCGCCACGCGACGCCCGAGCATTTCGCGTGTCGCGCGGCCAATTCTTCCGGATTGTCAGTATCGAAGGCCCTCAGGTCGGCGATCTCAATCTTTGGAACGCGGACGATCTCTCCGAGCGCTTTTTCAGCGGCAAGACGCGAGCGCTCCACGCAACCCACGTTGGCACCGGCGACCGGCTGTGGAGCACCATGCCCCATCTCAGACCCATGGCGACCATCAGTCATGACACGCTCGGCTGGTACGGCTGGGATTCGGACGGCGCCGGCATCCACGACGTCATCGGCACGCGCTGTGATCCCTATACCAATTTCCTGTTGAGCGGCACCGGTTACGATTTCTGCTGCCATTCCAACCTGTCCCGCGCACTTGCCGCTGAATTGAAGGTGGAACCGTGCGCGGTGGAGCATCATGTCCACGACGTGCTCAATGTCTTCATGTGCACCGGGTTCACAAAGGACACGCACCAATATTTCATGAAGGCAAGTCCCGTCCGTCCCGGCGACTTCATCGAATTTTTCGCGGAGATTGATTTGCTTGGGGCCTTGTCGGCCTGTCCCGGCGGAGACTGCAGTGCGAGCCACTCGAGCGATGCTGCGGCCTGCTACCCGCTCAAGATCGAAATCTTTGAGCCGGATAGAACGACGCTCAGTACCTGGACCTGGCCGTCGCCAAGCAAATACCACCGCCGCCACGGCACGCCCGGCTAGATTTCCGCCGGGCTCTTCCTGTGTGACAGCCATCACTGCGGCAGAGAACCGGACCGCGTACTTCTGCGATCGTCAATTGCAAGGGGATCATCCCTTCCTAAAGCAGCAGGAGAGCGACATGACCTACGAACTGAACTTCGCCGAACTCGATCTCGTCAGCGGCGGCGATCTCAAGGAAGTGCATTTCCGGCCCGACTACAAGGAACCGACCGTCCTGCTCGACGACGGCATCAATATTCAGACCACCGGCCTCTTCCACAGCAATGTCGGCTACGACTCGCCCTTTACTCCCATTCCGGCGTGAACGCGTGGCGGGATGGCGTTCTCCGGATCGTCATCCCGTACGCGCAGTGGCTCAACAGGAGGCTCACATGGACAGAATTCTGATGGATCCAGATCTCGACACAGTGACAGGCGGTGTATCAGCTGAGGCGTGCTTTACGATTCGCATTGACACCGTTGATCTTACCGTTTGTTTGCCCAAGAACCCTCCGCCGCCCCCGCCGCCGCCTCCGTCGCACTGACCCGGTCCTGGCAATTCAGCGATGAACGAGTGCTGCGGCCAGCCCTCCGGCAGGTGCGGCTTCATTGGACCGCGCGAATACAAAACGGGAGGCCACGGATATTTGTGCGTCGGCGCTGCCATCCTGGCCGGTCAGGATCAGTCCCGCGCCGCCATTAGCTACATTCAAGATGACGGGCTCGCCCTCCCACGTCCTGATGGGCTCCATTCCGATGATGAGAAATTCGCCGATCGGCTGCTCAAAATATTGAAGCCTCAGTTGTGGACCGACCTCTGCCGCCGCAAGTCCATAACCCAGCTGCCGAGCGCGCGCATAGATGTCCGCCAGCGACGCAGTATTGGTCTGAAAGCCGAGTTCGGCTGCGGACACCGAAAAAAGCTCCACGCTTGTTCTCGTCGCGCTGAGGGTAAAGGCGGGTCTAGCCAGAATTTCCTCCGCCTGCTCGCCGATGCCGCAACCTGCCGCGTCCAACGCGTTACTGAGCGCAAACGAATCTGCAAACGTTCCGACGGTAATCGTCTTCCACGCCGAAAGATCGACTGCGGATCTGACTGGAATTTGTGGCCTGCTGGCCGAGGGCGGCCTGAGCCTCAGTTGGCTCTGCAGGACATCTCGCGCCGCGCATTGCGCGCTCGCCTCGGTCGCAAAGACGAGAAGACACGCCGTACAGAGCGTCGCAACGAGGAGACTAACGCCGCGGTGCTCCCCTGCCGAACTATGGGGTGTGGCGGGGCAATCGACTTCCTTGCTGGGAATTCGATCCATGGCAATCTCTCTTGCGCATGCTGGATGCGTGCTAAATAAAATCCTGCAATTGCTCAGGTATGGTCGAGCCCGGTGTGCAACTGGGCTGGACTGTTATTCGACGCGTTTGTTTATTCGACGCGTTGCACGGAAATTTAGCTGGTTCTAACGACAAAACTGACGACGCAACGCGTTCGAACGGCTACGAAACTGACCTGTATGATCTGATCAAGATATTCTGCGGCAGCGGCTTTGCCGTGTGAACTGGTCCACATCCGCAGAAACTTTTTCTTGCAGGTATGCCGCTTGTGCACCTGATCAATCCAAAGGACTTGATCCGACCAGCAGTAAATCCAGTTCACGCATTGTCTTCACGCTAAGGTGCATAATCCCTATCATTGCAAAAATCGTCGTCAGCATCCCTGATCATCAGGTTTTCTCATAAATGCCCGCTCCGGTAGCGTGGAGAAGAATCCTAACTGATTGCGGGACGCCCAGAGTAGAAAAGGGAGGTCTGCTTCCGGCCACGTTGAGACGAAGCAGCCGGGCCATCCATTAGCCGATATTGTGTTTTGCGGATCGCTGGCTATACGCTGCCGAGGAGCGTCTGAGTGAGGTTGTGTATGGGCGGAGAGGTAGTCGGCGACTTCCTGGCGGGAGGTGGCGAGATGGGCGCTTTGACGAGAGCGTTCGACTGGTCAAAAACGCCGCTCGGCCCTCCGGAGACGTGGCCGCAAAGCCTTCGGGTTACGGTGCGGCTTGTTCTCACCTCACGCCACCCGATGTTCATTTGGTGGGGATCAGAACTCATCCAGTTTTACAACGATGCCTATCGCGAGACGATGGGGCCCGAAAGGCATCCGAGCGCCTTGGGAGCACGGGGCCGCGAGTGCTGGGATGAGATATGGGACATCATTGGCCCCCAGATCGACTACGTCATGGCGGGTAACGGAGCGACGTGGAATGTGGACCAATTGGTTCCCGTAACGCGTCACGGCCGTCGGGAGGACGTCTGGTGGACATACAGCTTTGGTCCAATCGATTTCGAAGGGAAAGTGGGCGGCGTGCTTGTTGTCTGCAAAGATGTCACGTCCGAGCATAGAGCAAAGGACGCACTGAACCTCATCAATGAGGAACTCAAGCACCGCGTCAAAAACACGCTCGCCGTACTCGGTGCCGTGGCCACTCAGACATTTCGCGGCGCATCGAGCAAAGCCGATCTCGACAAGTACCTCGCGCGACTAGCCGCATTTGGACGAGCGCACGACCTTCTTACGGCAGCCAACTGGGCTGAAGCGCCCCTCCAGGATGTGATCGACACCGCGCTAGTTCCTTATAGGGCGGGCGAACGCCGTTTTACGGTCTCCGGGCCTCCCCTCATCGTCAAATCTCGGCAGGCCCTGGCTTTGTCCCTGGCGATCCACGAACTGGCCACCAACGCTTTGAAGTACGGCGCGCTGACAGCGGCGAGCGGCCATGTGTCGATCACATGGAGGATCGAAGATCATGAGGGGACGCCAAACTTCGTCTGGATCTGGCAGGAACTTGGCGGTCCGCCTGCGTCGCAACCCGCCGGTGTGGGCTTTGGTTCGCGTCTCATTTCCCGGGTGCTGAAAGATGATTTCAGAGGCGCCGTGGAAGTGACGTATGAATCAACCGGGCTGATCTGTCGCCTGACGACTCCGGTCGGAAATCTGGGATCCCCTCCGAGTCAAAGCTAAACTTACCGGTGACGCCGCGACATTGGTGCTTTCCGGACCTCACGCGATGCCCAGCATCAGTCGGGAGTGCGCACGACAACGCACTTCCGTTGACCGTTCTGAACTCATCGGGTCATGCGCTACTGCGGACCCAGCCCAATCCGTCCGATCGAGCCGTCCTTGACCAGACCAATCCGCCATTCTGCCGAACCGTTGGCGAAATGGGCCATGTAGATGTCGTTGCCCATGCTCGTCACGCCGCGAAACGACACCGAGCGCAGCGGGCCAAGCCGGCTCAGGATGGCCTGGTTGAAGGGAAGCTGCTGGCGCGTGAAATTTGCCACTTCGGCGGTCATGCGATCGTAATTCGGCTCGCCGCGCCCTAAGCCTTCGATGTATTGGCGCAGCATCTCTTCGCTGCCGGCGAGCGGCGCGGTGCGCCGCGACGCCGGGTGATCGGGCTGACCATCCGCGCCGGCCCCCTCGATCGTCAGATAACGCGTACGCTGTCCGGGCAGCACGATCTCCAGACATTTCCCGGAAGCGTCTGCGACCACCCACGGATTGTCGACGGAGGTGAGGACCTGGGACGACATGTCCTCGCCGATTGTGCCGTGGGCCGTGCGTTTTCCTTCGGCATCGATCTTGTAGAGTTGAATGGCTGTGCCGGTCGCGTTGTAGAGCATTACGTGGATCGGCGCGGTGCTGGCTCGCGGCCTCACCTCCTGCTCGCGGGAACAGGCGACCACTTCGCCCGTCGCATCATTGCCGTCTGCCCGGAAGGAGACGTCGTCTGTCTTGCCGTCCGATCCGAGCAGCAGCCTGATCTCCACGACGCCATTGGCGAATTTCACGCCATAAACGTCGTAACCGCCGGGGCCAACGCCGCGAAAGTAGATCGACTCGACTGCGCCGAGGGTCTTGAACATGACCTGCAGCTCGGAAGCCTGGCGGTGAATCTTTGCCGCCAACGGTGCGCTCATCCGCTCATAATTGGGAGAACCCTGTTGCAGACTCTCGATTCCTCGCAGGATCGCCTCCTTGCTGCCCGGCAGCGGGGCTTGTTCTCGAAATCGATCCGGGACTTCCGCAACGCGCCGCGCGAATTCCTCTTCAATCGCCTTTGCCTTCGCGTCGCTGACCCGCGGCGCGAGCCGGGCACCGGATAGCGGGTCCTGCAGCAAGACCTGCGTCACATTTGCCTGGCCGTCGCGCAGGAAGATCGCGAGGTCATCATGGTTGCTGGCGAACGCATCGGGACCGCTGGCGCGGACCGCGAATTTCGGCCTTCCGGTCTCCTGGACCGAGAGCCGGTCTCCTTCGCGGGTGACGGATAGCACGCGGCCCGGTCCCAACTGGTACCAGCCGACGTAGGAATCGAGCGGGCGCGGCTCGGCCTCGACGCCCTGCCACGATAGTTCGGCGATCCGCGCGGCGCGCATGTCGTGGCCGTTCCGGTTCAACGTCAGTTCGGATGGCTGCTGGTCATTGCCGACGGCCAGGGTGATCTGGCCAGCCGCGGATGGGTAAGCATAGGTGCCGTCGCCCGCTGCCGCCAAACGGACCTTTCGTTGTCCGCTCAACTGCCCGAACAGGTCGTCGCCTTCCCGGAAGACGCCGAAGACCTGTGCGCGATCCAATGAATAAAAGGAGACGTGCCCGGGCTTGCGCGACGCCGTCGTATCCTCCGCGCGATCGATGGCCGGCGGCGATGCAGCTCGCGTGCGGTAGGTGATGCTGCCGGCAGACACGACGACGACAGGTACGATAACAGCCAAGGTCAAGACGCGCTTCCGCCAGCCAAGTTTCGCGGGCGCCGTAGTCGCAGCGAGAATGCGTTCGACGCGAGCGCGTACCGTGCACGCCCTCGCCATTTCCAGCCCGACTTCGAGCCCCGCTGGCGCCCGCCGCGCGCGCTGCACGAGATCGAGGAGAATCTCGGCGTAAGACAGCCTGTCATCGAGAACCTCGAGCGCCCGCGCGTCGCTGATGATCTCGGCCAGTTCCGCCAGCCGGACCAGGTGCCACCACGCGAACGGGCTGAACCAGAACACCGCGCGGTTGAACGAGGCCAGCAGCAGGACATAGAAATCCCGGTTGGCGACGTGCGCGCCCTCATGCGCCAGCACGGCCTGGCGCTTGAGCCCATCCCAATCGCTGCATTGCGGAGGAAGCAGGATGGTCGATCCAAACGTGACGGGACCGGCGATGACGTTGCTGACGCGTACGCTCCAGTCCGCCGTCCACGGTTCGCTCATCGGCTTTGCGGCGCGCACCAGGCGCCAGGTCAGGTAGCAGCCGACCGCCAGTCGCAGCAGCAGCAGGCCGGCAATGAAGGCGTAGATCGCGGTGGCCACCGTCAGCCAATTGACGGCAACATGACTGACGCCATGGGCGGCGCCGAATGTGCCGGGATCCGGCGGCAGCGACGTGCCGATCGGCTCCGTCAACGGACCGATTGGCGGATTGCCGGCAGGCCACAGCGTTTCCGCCGCCGGTATCGGCAATGCCTCCACGGTGACGCTCACCGTGGTCCAATGCATCAGCAGCGGCATCGCCAGCGACGCCACCAGCACCATGACCCAGCATGTCATGTGCACGTGTGGATTTCGCACCCGAAGAAGATTCAGGCCGATCCACACGACGCTTCCGAGAACGAGGGAACGAAGCGCCGATTCCGCCAGAATCGTCAGCATCATTTCTTTCCTCCCTTCGCCTTTGCCTTCGCGACCTGGTCGGCCAGCAGGCGCAGTTGCCGCTGGTCGAGCATGGCGGTATCCACCATGCCGACGAGAACCTCCTCGACCGAGCCGTTGCAGAACCAGTCGACGATGCGCTGGACGGCCTTGGCCGCAACCCGTCCGCGCGGCTCGGCCGCGTGGTAGACATAGGTTCGCCCGTCGACCGTGTGCGTGGTGTAGCCCTTGTCTTCCAGCCGCCGCAGCACGGTGCGAACGGTCGATTCCTTGAGCGGACGCGAAAGCCGCTCACGCACGGCCTCGGCTGTGACAGGGGCATTGGCCCAAACCAGTTGCATTACCTCGCGCTCGAGGTCCCCCAGTTCGGGCAGGCTGTCGTCCATGGTGCCACCTTGCGATCTCAGGCTCTTTGAATGCTACAGAGCGTCGCATACGCCGCCATTTTCGGCAACGGCTATTCTGCCTGGAACAGGCGGGGCAGCGGATGAACTAAGCCGCGCGCGGCCTCACTCCACCACGACCTTGACGCGGTCGCGCGTCTTCACCTGGGCATGGGCATCGAGCCCGTTCAGCACGCGAAATCGCTCAGCCGGGTGATCGACGCCGGCCATGCGGTGCGACAGCGATTCCACGGTGTCACCGGGCTGCACGGTGATGACCTTGATGCGCAGGGGGCGCGCGGCCTGGATTTCGTCCAGGGTCAGGCGACGGAACGAGTTCACGGTCTCGCGCGCGTTGCGATCGCTTTCGGTGGAGCGCTGCTTGGCCGCGAAAATGAAGCGATAGACGTCGGTGCCGAAGCGGAGCGCATAGACCTTGAACTGCCATTGGTCGCCATGGGCAGAGGCGGAGGTGGCCGGGAAGCCGTTGATGGTGAGATCTTCAGTGGAAGCCTTGTCGACGCCCTCCATCCAGCCGGAATTGAGGTAATCGCCGAGTGTCTGCTCGGCCGGCACCCGCACCACGTCGAAGCGCAGCGCCTGCGTGCCGCCCTCGCGCACGCCGATCACCGCCTGCGCGGTGTTATCAAGCGTGAAGGTCTCCGGCGCGGTGAAGGTGAAGCCGAGTTTCGGATGCAGGAAACGGCGGCCGCGGACGAAACCTTCGCTCGGGTCTTCGCCAAAAACGATGTTGTCGATCGCCGCGAGATAGTCCTCGCGGTCGCGCTCGCCATCCTCGGGCGCGCTGTATTGCCGCGCGCTCGCCTGCGCGTTCGCAACCCGCTCCGGCGTTGCCGGATGCGAGGACAGGAAGTCCTGCGCGCGCGGGTCGAGCGCGGTCTTGCCGACCTTCAGCGCGGCATTGCGCTCCATCGAGGTCAGGAAACGCGCGGCGCCGTAGGGGTCGAAATGCGCGCGCGCCGCAATCCCGACGCCGATGCCGTCGGCCTCGAACTCCTGCTGGCGCGAGAAGCTCGCCATCGTCAGCTTGGTTTTCGCCAATGCCAGCGCGGTCAAGTCAGGATCGTTGCTCATGTCGGTGACGACGCGCGTTACCACCGCGGCCTGGCGCGCCTGATCCTCGCGGATGGAGGCGTGCTTGGCGAGCACATGCGCCATCTCGTGGGACAGCACCGAGGATAATTCGGACGTATCGCTCGCGAGTGCGATCAGGCCGCGCGTGACATAGAGCTGGCCGGTCGGCAGCGCGAACGCGTTCACCGCGCCCGAATTGAGGATCGTGACCTTGTAGGCCTGGTCGGGACGATCGGAGGCCGCCACCAGCCGGTCGACGGTCCGGGTGATCAGCGCTTCCAGCTTCGGGTCGTCATAAGCGCCGCCATAGGAAGAGAGGATACGCTCATGCTCGCGCTCGCTCGCGGGCGTTTGCGCGACGGTGCGGTTCGGCTTGGCCGGCGTGGCCGACGGCGGCGGCTGGGATACGGTATCGAGCCGGTTGCCGAGATTGCCGCAGGCCGACAGCGTGAGCGCCAGGCAAAGCAAGGCCGGCGCAGCCGAAAGGCGGCCGCCCGTCATTCCTTCACGCCGTCCTGCACGCTCAATCAATTCTGCTACTCGTAGTTGTCGCATGAGGTCATGATCCGACTGGTCCGGATCATGACCTCGTCTCCTTGTTTGAGCACGATCTCCGCGCAAACGCTTCGCGTTTGTCGCAGGGAAAACCGGTACCCACTCCTCTTCCGGATGATGCTCTAGTTCCCGTCGAGCACTTCAATCTGCCCCACCCGAAGCAGCTCGATCCGTGGCCCACCGCGCGCCTCGACCACGCCGCGGACCCGAATCCGTCGATTTTCGAGCGACTTAGCCGAAACGCCGGTCGCCTCGAATGCCCCAATCATGCGCTTTGAAATAGTCACAGCAAAGTCCTGAGTCCAGTTCCGGCCAAAATTGACATAGGTCGTTGCCCCCGCCTGCCGCACGGACAAAACCTTGCCCTCGACCACGGTAAAGCGCCCTATCCCGGCCAAAATATCGCCCGGACTTTCGGCGTTTTTTATGACCGTCGAATCTGACCAGGTTCCCGTTTTGGCCTGCCGCGCGCCAGCCTCGGCGGCCGACAGCATTGCGGCGCAGTCCTTGTCCGCAACCTCGGCCGAGACCATGGCGTCGCCTCGTTTCAGCAACTCGGCTTGCACCGGCGTGTCCGAACCGGCGATGAACACGAAAGCCGGCTGGCGGCCGTAGCGGTCGGGCGTGTCATCTTCGCCGCGCAGCGTGACGTCGCGGCCGAGCAGCACCGTCGACAGCGCCGCCGCGCCCTTCGCCTTGTCCGCGGGCTCGATGCCGGAAAGGCGGACTTCCCGGCCATCGTCGAGGCGAAAGCTGCGCGCATCGATCACGGTGGTGACGCGGCCCTCGCCTTGGGGCTCGAAGGCGCAACCGGCCGCATGCGCGCTACCACTCTGCAAACGCGATGCTGCAGAACGCGATCGTCGCGCAGCATGCGATGGCCAATTCTGTTGTTTTCGACGTCAGCATCGACGCATGCTCGCACATCCCAATCATTCCGCTTAGCGGAAAAACGCACGTCGGCCCGCGGGATGCGCTTGCCGCTATGAATGCCATGCGGCATGATCGCGGCAACAGAAATTTCAAGGCTGCAAGAATGCGGCGGGACTGGGAGGCCCTTATGAAACGAATTCTCACGAGCGTTTTCGCCTGTGCGCTAGCCGTGGCGGCGACGTCGGCGCTGGCGCAGAGCAAGCCGCCGCTCAAGCTTGGCGGCATCCTCGACATGTCGAGCCTCTACGCTGATATCACCGGCGCCGGCAGCGAGACCGCGGCGAAGATGGCGGCGGAGGATTTCGGCGGCGAGGTGCTCGGCCGCAAGATCGAGATCGTCGCAGCCGACCATCTCAACAAGGCCGACCTTGCCGCCAACATCGCGCGCGACATGATCGACAACCAGGGCGTCGAGATGATCTGGGACGTCGCTGCGTCCGCGACCGCGCTTGCGGCCGGCGAGATCGCCAAGGCGCGCGGCAAGATCGTGATATTCAACGGGCCCGGCTCGATCCGGCTCACCAACGAAGCCTGCGGCCCCTATACCGTGCATTACGTGTTCGACACCTTCGCGCAGGCCAATGTGACCGGGCTTGCGGCGGTGAAATCCGGCCTCGACAGCTGGTTCTTCCTGACCGCCGACTATGCCTTCGGGCAGGATCTGGAAAAGGACACCACCAGTGTGGTGCTCAAGACCGGCGGCAAGGTGCTCGGCAGCGTCCGCCACCCACTCAACACCTCGGACTTCTCGTCGTTCCTGCTGCAGGCGCAGGCGTCCAAAGCCAAGGTGATCGGGCTCGCCAATGCCGGCGGCGATACCGTCAACGCGATCAAGCAGGCCGCCGAATTCGGCATCATGAAGGGCGGCCAGAAAGTGTCGCCGCTGCTCGCCTTCGTCACCGACATCGACAGCCTCGGGCTCGATACCGCGCAGGGCCTCTTGCTTGCCGAAGCCTTCTATTGGGATCTCAACGATGAGACCCGCGCGTTCTCAAAACGCTTCATGGAGCGCGTCAAGCGGGTGCCGACCTCGGCGCAGGCCGGCGTGTATTCCTCGGTGACGCATTATCTGCAGGCGGTGAAAGCCGCCGGCACCACCGATTCCGCGGCGGTCATGAAGGTCATGAAGGAGACGCCGATCAACGACATGTTCGCCAAGAATGGCCGGATCCGCGATGACGGCCGCATGGTGCATGACATGTATCTGTTCGAGGTCAAGAAGCCTTCGGAATCCAAGGGACGCTGGGACGATTACAAGCTGCTCGCAACCGTGCCCGGCAATGAGGCGTTCCAGTCGCTGGAAGCCTCGCGCTGCCCGCTGGTGAAGAAGTAGAGATCGTCATTGCGAGGAGCGTAGCGACGAAGCAATCCATCGCGCCACCCGCAGGAAGAATGGATTGCTTCGCTTCGCTCGCAATGACGCCGAGAATTCGGGCGTATCCCAACCAATAACAAAGAAAGCCAGACCCCATGAGCCAGAACGAAATGGTGCTTCAGAACCTCGATCAAGGCCTCCTCACCATCACCATGAACCGCCCGGAGCGGCGCAACGCGCTCAACCCGGACATGACGCGCGGCCTGGTCGAGGCTGCGCGGCGCGCGGCTGACGATCACGAGGTGCGCGCGGTGTTGTTGAAGGGCGCCGGCGGCACCTTCTGCGTCGGCGGCGACGTCAAATCGATGGCGGAGGGCAGGGCGCCGCTTCCCTTCGAGGCCAAGATGGCCAATCTCCGCCGCGGCATGGAAGTCTCGCGCATCCTGCACCAGATGCCGAAGCCCGTGGTGGCGCAGGTCGATGGCGCCGCGGCCGGCGCCGGCCTCTCGATCGCGCTCTCCTGCGATCTGCGCGTCGCCGGCGCATCCTGCAAGATCACCACCGCCTTCGCCAAGGTCGGTCTCTCCGGCGACTATGGCGGCACCTACTTCCTCACCCAGCTGCTCGGCAGCGCCAAGGCACGCGAGCTCTATTTGACCTCGCCGGTGCTCTCGGCGCAGGAGGCCTATAATCTCGGCATGGTGACCAAGGTCGTGCCCGACGCTGAGGTCGAAGAGGCGGCGCGCGAATTGGCGATGTCGCTGGCGCACGGCCCATCGGTGACGCTGGGCTACATCAAGCGCAACATCAACAATGCCGAGACGATGTCGCTGGAAGAATGCTTCGATGCCGAGGCGATCCATCACTCACGTTCGGGCGAGACCGCCGATCACAAGGAGGCAGCAAAGGCGTTCGTCGAGAAGCGCAAGCCCGTATTTCAGGGGCAGTAAAGATGGCAAGCTATCTGCGGCTGCGCCAGATCTGCCTGGTGGCGCCGCAGCTCGAGCCGGTCATATCCGACATTGCCGCGATCATGGGGCTCAACGTCTGTTACCGCGACGGTAACGTCGCAAAGTACGGCCTCGAAAACGCTTTGCTGCCGGTCGACACCATCCTCCTGGAAGTGGTTGCGCCGTTCCGGCCCGGCGCCGGCACCGCGGCCGGACGCTTCATCGAGAAAACCGGCGGCCGCGGCGGCTATATGGCGATCTTCTGCTGCGACGATCCGGACGAGCGCGGCGAGCACGCCAACGCCATGGGCGTGCGAACCGCAAACGTGATCACGCACGCGCCCTATCACGGCGTGCAATTGCATCCGCGCGATTGCCGCGCCGCCTTCATCGAGTTCAACCACACCGACGGCAGCGACGATATTTGGGGCGCCTATCCGCCGGCGGGGCCGGATTGGCAGAAGTCAATCCGCAAGGACGTGACGCAGGCGTTGGTGGGAATAGAGATGCAGAGCCCCGACCCGGCCGGACTGGCCGCGCATTGGGGCAAGATCATCGGCATTCCAGCGAGCAAGAATGCCGACGGCGAGGCCGAACTGAAACTGCCGAATTGCAGCTTCCATTTCGTCAAGGGCGACAACGAGATCATGAGCGGGTTGACGTTTGGGGTTGCCGACGTCGCCGCCGTACGCGATGCCGCCAAGACGAGGGGCTGCGCGGTCGCGGGTGATAGCTTTCTGCTCAGCGGCGTGACCTTCCATCTGGCCGCGTGAGCGCAGCGCTCACGCGATGCAAGCGATCCGCCAGGCAGGCTCGAACTCAGTCAGTCATTCAAGGAGAACGTCCGCACCATCTGGATCCAATCTGTGCCGCGTCTGATGAGCTGCCCCACACTGCGCACCTGGGCCGGGCTGTCAGCATTGCGTTCAGTCGCGAGCAGTAGACGATCGAAGGCCAGCATCTCGTGCTTCGAGGCATGTTTTGGTTTGCCGCTCGTTTTGTCCCATTGCAACAGATTTTCCGATGCCAGCGGCTCGATCTTGATAACGAGGCCGGAAGCCGTCGTAAGTTCGAGCCTGCCTCGGGAAGAACGAACCGTGCCGTCGATGGCAAGTTCGACGCCTCGAAATGCGTAGCTGCCGTTGGCGGTCGCCGCGAACTGTTTCGGCCAATCTTCGAGATCCGGCAGTTCCCCTTCGATATGCACCTGCGCCGTTGAGCTTTCCGCATTTGGGATCGGCTCGACGGCGACCACGCCTGAGAGCTTTTTCAGCGCCTCGTGTGCGCCTCCCCAGCACGCGCCGAGGCCATAAGGGCATGTCGAGGTCAGTCCTACCGTAACCGGGGTGCCGGCTTTGGCCCTCTTGAGATCGTCCTGCCGCTTTTTCAGAGGTGCGGTGAATTTAGCTGCGGCGGCAAGGGGGCGCTTGCGAGCCGGGGCATAGCCGCCGATGTGCACGATCCGCGCGTGCGAGGGCACACCAAGCTGGTTCAGAACGAACAGCATATAGTGGCCTGGTGGACAGCTCCCGGGCTTATCGGGAGCCCTCACCTTGAGGGTTCCGCCTTTGGCCTTGAAGCTGAGAAAATTGATGCGCTGGTTCTGGTCGAAGGCATGCGTGACAGACGGAAGACGTATCCAGGAAATCCCGGCCACGTCGCCGGCGCCGACCTCAAGCGAAAACTCCTTGCCATAGCTCACTTCTTCCGGCGCTTTCTCAATCACCGGACGGTCACTGCGAAAGAAATATGGCGGGTAGAAAATCTGCGCCTCGCGGTGTGCGACGTTCGGATTCGATCCGCCTTCGCCACTGCCCGCGCTGAGTACCGACGCATCGGGAAGAAGAACCGCGGTGGCGTGGTAACACCGGTCGACGCTTTCCCTCGCAAGCAGGGTCCACGATTCCGCGCGCGGGTCCCAAAGTTCCGCTTCATGCACGGGTTTACCGGGACTGAGATCGTTGAAGTCGCCCCCCTGAGTGCCACCGACAACCAGAACGGTTCCGTCCGGCAAGAGCACGCCGTTGTGATGGCGACGCCGAAAATGCATCGGCGCGGTCTTGCGCCATTTCGGCGCGTCGTCGTTGTAGTCGATGATCTCGACCTGGTCGGTGGGCGGGCCGTTGTGGGGGTCGTTGCCGCCACCGATATAGATCACCTTGCCGACGTCATACATGACGGACGGGCAATAATCGCGGGCGAGCATCTCCCGGCCGGGCGCAGGTGTCCATGTCCCGGCACCCTTCGGGTCGAAATAGAGGCTATGCGCGTTCGTTCCGGTGAACACGACACGACCATCGGTGAGAACATGTGTTCGCGGGAAGAGCGAAAACAGGTCCGGATCACCTTTGTCGAGCGGAGGTTGCATCGCGTGCCAGCTCACGCCATCGAAAATCTGCGGCACGTGATT
Source organism: uncultured Alphaproteobacteria bacterium (assembly GCA_963774775.1). Taxonomy (GTDB): domain Bacteria; phylum Pseudomonadota; class Alphaproteobacteria; order Rhizobiales; family Xanthobacteraceae; genus Bradyrhizobium. Next base: position 11,279 of record CAVZGZ010000004.1, on the reverse strand, counting down.
TTGAGGCGCATCCCTGATGCCGTCGGAATAAGAGCCTGACGTCACCAGCATAGAGCCGTCAGCAAGCGCGATGACGTTGGGGTACCAACGCCCGTTGTTCATCGCGGGCAGCGCCGTCCAGCTGTTGGTGCGATAATCATATGAGGACGCCTGATTGTCGCCGTGGCTGTCCTGCAGATGGCCCCCCGCGACCAAAAGCCGTCCGTCCGGCATGAAGGCGTGGCCGGAACAGAACAGATTGACCTTGGTATCGTGGTTGCCCAGTTTCGGCTGGGGTGTTTCGAAGAACTCTTTAGTTACGGGGTCCCAGACATGGGGCGTGCATTCGTGCTCATCCATCGAGTCTTCGGGCTTGTCTCGCCTGCCCCAGAACAGAACCTTGCCGTTCGGCAGGATATGCGTGTGGATGGCGACGTTGGGCAAATAGAACACCGGGCCCCATTTTCCCTCGATCGCGGCGCGCTGATCGGGCGCGATGGCGCAGCAATGTGCGGGAGGAGGGCTGACAGGTTTGTCGTCGCTGGCCTGGGTCACGGCAAATTTCCTTGCCGGTTAGAAGCGTCCCAAGCTGTCGCCCGCGGCGAACCGCTTGTTCAATGCGCGCGCCGGCAGCGGGACATGAAGACGATTTTCAAAAGCACGTCGTCTCTTTCGAAACGCCGTCTGTACTCTCGTTTAGATTGTGCTATTTTTCAACAGCAATTTTAGAGAACGACAAAAAATCTGTCCTGTTCGAGCAGGACCGCGCCGTATCACGCCGGCTTTGCGCGCAGGGCCGGGTTTTCGGCTACTGCTCGGCGGGACCTTCGGCCCGATGATCATGGCCGGCCTTGGCGGCAGCATCACTGAATAATTCGGGGCTACCGTCCCCTGAAATTCGCCACGCGGCGTTCAGCGGTGGCCTTGACGCCCTCCTTGAAATCCTCCGTTGCGCGCAATTTCGTCTGCTCGACCAGTTCGTGGTTGGTGGCGGCGAGCACGCGGTCGGCGAGGCCGGCGCGCATGGTGGCGCGGGTCGAGATCAGGCCGAGCGGGGAACATTCGGCGATTTCGGCTGCGAGCTTCATGGCTTCAGCGCGGACCTGGTCCTGCGGCACGCAGAGGTTTGCAAGGCCCATTTTGGTGGCTTCCTCGCCGGTGACGCGGCGGCTGGTGTAGAAAATCAGTTCCGCGTTGTTCTTGCCGACCAGTTCGGGAAGCGTCGCCGTCAGCCCGAAGCCCGGATGAAAACCGAGTTTGGTGAAATTGGCGGCGAAACGCGCTTCCGGGCAGGTGACGCGGAAATCGGCCGATACCGCGAGACCGAGGCCGCCGCCGATGGCCGCACCATGCACGGCCGCGACGATCGGCTTCTTGTTGCGGAAGATGCGCACGGCCTGCACATAGAGATGGTTGATCGGCAGGTTCGAGGCCGGATCGGTCTTGGCGCGCTCTTCCTGCTCCTGCCGCGCGGGATCGCCGAAATTGGCGCCGGCGCAGAATGCCTTGCCTTGTGCTGCGAGCACCGAGGCGCGGATCTCGATGTCCTTGTCGAATTCCTCCAGCGCATCCGCGATCTGGTTGATCAGCGAGACGTCGAAGAAATTCAGCGGCGGCTTTCGGATCTCGATCAGGCCGACATGGCCGTGCTTCTCGACGCCGATATCAGTGTATGTGCTCATTGGAATTTCCTCTCTGAATTAGCGCAAACCGAGCCCGCGGGCGATGATGCCGCGCAGCACTTCGGTGGTGCCGCCCTGGATCGTCAGCTTGGGCGCGGTCTTGATCGCGAAGTCGAGCTGCCTTTCCAAGGTTTCGCGGTTGGTCGCGGTTTCCTCGACAAAGGCGGCGAGGTCGCGCACCCGGTGCGGCAATTGCTGCTCCCACACGGTGCCGATGTCCTTCACGATAGAAGCTTCCACCACCGGCTCCTTGCCGGCCTGCAGCATGCCCGCGACCGAGACCGACATCCGCCGCATGGTGTGAACCTGCGCCACCAGCCGGCCGATGCCTTCGGCGCTGCGGGTGTCCGGGTTCTTGCCGACCGCGCGGACCAGTTCGGTCAGCACGTAGTAGGTTTCGAGAAAGCGCTCCGGGCCGCTTCGCTCGTAGGCGAGCTCGCTGGTCGCCTGCTTCCAGGCGCCGTCGATTTCGCCGAGCACATGATCTTCCGGAATGAAATGGTCGGTGAACACCACCTCGTTGAATTCATATTGCCCGGTGATCTGGCCGATCGGGTTCACCTGGATACCCGGCTGCTTCATCTTGACCAGAAACTGCGTCAGGCCGTGGCGGCGGTTCTCTTTGGTCGGCGGCGAGGTCCGGAAGATCGCGATCATGTAGTCGGCGATATGCGCCGACGAGGTCCAGATCTTGGTGCCGTTGATCAGATAGCCGCCGTCGGTCTTGGTGGCGCGGGTCTTCGCGGCGAACAGGTCGGAGCCGGAATTCGGCTCGCTCATGCCGATCGCAAAGCAGACCTCACCGCGGCAGATCCGCGGCAGGATGTCCATCTTGATGTGCTCGGGGGCGTATTTGAGCAGCACCGGGCCGCTCTGCCGGTCGGCGACGAAGAAGCGCCGGGTCGGTGCGTTGGCGACGCGCATTTCCTCGGTCACCACATAGCGCTCGAGGAACGAGCGTTCATGGCCGCCATATTTCTTCGGCCAGGTCATGCCGAGCCAGCCGCGTGCGCCGACCTTGCGGGAAAATTCCGGCACGTCGGTGTCTTCGCGGTTCGGCTTGTACGGATCGAATGTGCCGGCGCCGATCTCTTCGGCGAGGAACGCGCGCACTTCCTTGCGCAAGCGTTCGCACTCGGGCGGCAGGCGGATCGGATCGAAACGGAGGGCTGCGGTCATTGGATGTCTCGACTTCCAGATTTCATTTGATCTCAGCGCGAGGCCACCAGGGGCCACAATTCATCGGCGCCCCTGATGGCGACGAGCTTGCCGAGCTCGACCGCCCAGTAGCTTTCCGAGCCGAAATCGTCGCGCCATGCCAGCGCGCGCAACGAGTAGCGGTGCAGGATGTGCTCGATGGTGAAGCCGATCGCACCGTGGACCTGATGCGCGATGCCGCCGCCCTTTTCGGCTGCTTCCGAGCAGCGGATTTTTGCCGATACCGCCTCCAGGAATACGGCGTCGTCGAACGACTTGGCGTTTGCAATGGCATCGGCGGCTGAGGTCGCAGCCGCCAGCGCCGCTGCGGATTCACCGGCGAGGCGGGCGAGGTTGTGCTGCACCGCCTGGAATTTCGAGATCTTCTTTTCGAAGGCTATGCGCTCGTTGGAATAGCGCACGGAAATTTCCAGCATCGATTCCAGCGCGCCGGCGATCTGCAGGGAGCGCGCGACGCCACCCATCAGCATCAGCGCGTTCTGGTCAAAGCCATCAGGCGCCGGCTTGATGGTGATCGGCTGCACTTTGTCGAGCGTCACCGTATCGGAGTTGTCGCCGCCAAGATTGAGCCCGGCCTCAATCCGGCAATTTGCAACATCGACCAGCGCGATCGAAAGTCCGCCAGACCCGTGTGCCAGCACGGCGAAGTGCTTTGCGCCTTTCGCAAACGGCACGCCGCGGGCGCGGCCGGAGAGGCTGCCGTCGGCATCGCGCGCGATGCGGTCCTTTGGGCTCGCCGGCACCACCGTCATCTCGCCGTCGGGCGAAGCGATCCTGGCCTGTGCCAAGAGCCAGCCCGCCAGCATGGTCTCGGCGAGCGGAACGGCAATCGCAAAACGGCCGGCGGCGCTCAGTACGCTAAAGCCTTCCGCAAGGCTTGCGCCTGAACCACCGCAGTCTTCAGGCACCCATGACAACGGCAGGCCGGCTTCGGTCAGCGCCTGCCAGAGCGGGGCTTTCCACGCGCCCTTCTTGTCGTTGTTGACGGTCTGGGCGTCGGCGAGATCGGAAAAAATCTTCTCCGCGGTCTCGGCAACAATGTTCTCACTCTCCGCCACGGCGTTCCCTTTGTTTCATTGGCACGTGACATCAGGGCCATTCGGCCCAACCCCACGGGTGCGATCTTTTCTTTCGTCTTTTCTTGCGCTTTATGATGCGGAAAAGCCATAGCCGTGACAAGCGCTGCCCGCAGGGCCGCTTGCGACGATGGCATGAGGCGAAGGGCGAATTCCGTATCGCGGATTTGGCGGATTTGCAGCGACGTTGCCGCGCGATATGGTATGCCAGCGCGAGAAGGTTCGGCTCACAACAACAAGAGGAAATGCGGATGTCGAAGGATGGATTGTGCGCAATTGTAACGGGGTCTGCATCGGGCCTTGGCGCCGCGACCGCCACCATTTTGGCCAAGGGCGGCGCGCGCATCGTCGTCAACTATTCCAACAGCAAGTCCGAGGCCGAAGCGACCGCCGACCTCTGCCGCACGGCGGGCGCTGAAGTTGTCGTCGTGCAGGGCGATGTGTCGCGCGATGAGGATTGCCGGAAAATCGCGGCGGCCGCAGCTCCCTGGGGGCATGTCGACGCGCTGGTCAACAATGCCGGCACCACCAAGCATGTGCCGCATGACGACCTCGATGGACTGTCGGCCGAGGATTTTCAGCGCATCTTCGCGGTGAACACGATCGGCCCCTTTCAGATGGTCCGCGCGACGCGGTCGCTGCTGGAAGCCGGCGCGAAGGCGTCCGGACGGGCATCGGCGGTGGTCAACGTGTCCTCGGTCGCCGGCCTCTCCGGCGCGGGCTCGTCGGTGGCCTATGCCGCGAGCAAGGGCGCGCTCAACACCATGACGCTGTCGCTGTCGCGCGCGCTGGCGCCGTTGATCCGCGTCAACACCGTGTGCCCCGGCTATATCGATACGCCCTGGTTCACCAAGGGGCGCGGCGAGGAGGCTGCCAAGGCCGTGCGCGATGCCGTGGTGGCGAAAGTGGCGCTGAAGGTCGCCTCAACGGCGGAAGACATTGCGCAGCTCGTCTGCTTCCTGGCGTCGCCGGCGTCCAGCAACATGACCGGCGAATGTGTGCGCATGGATGCGGGGATGCATCTTCTGGCGCTGTGAGGCGTTGAGGCCGTCATTGCGAGCGAAGCGAAGCAATCCATGCCTCCACGCGCAGACAGATGGATTGCTTCGTCGCGGAGCCTGTCATCGGGCGCGCATTCGCGCGACCCGTTGGCTCCACAGCAATGACGTGGGCGACGACGGCTACGCCGTCACTTATTCATATCGGAAATCACCCCGCGCGCCACCAGCCGGTTCCAGATGAACAGCACGATCAGCGCGCCGATGGTGGCGGTGATGAAGCCGGCGCCCTGATCGGGTCCGTAATGACCGATCGCCTGGCCGATGAAGGTCGCCAGGAACGCGCCGACGATGCCGAGCACGGTGGTCAGGATGAAGCCGCTCGGATTGTTCGGACCCGGCGAAAGCAATCGCGCGATGATGCCTGCAATGAAGCCGACGATGATGATCCAGATAATGCCGCCCATGGCCGTCGTCCTTTTCCAGTTCTCGGGGGGGGGGTGCAGCGTCAGGCCGTCAGAGCCGGCCTGACACTTCGTTTTCGTCCGGAAGCCGTCCGTCCGGCGTCAGATGATTGACCGCGTCGGGCAGATACTGGCTCAGGCCCTTCAGCAATTCATCGCGCGACAATCCGCTTTGCGACGACAATGAATTGATCTGGTCGGCGCCGAGCGCGCTGGCGAGATCGCCTGGCGCGATCTGCTTGTTGGGACCGTTGCTGACCCAGGAGTTGGCGGTGTCGCCATGGCCCTTCTGTTGCAATTGATTGAGAAGGTCACCGAGTCCGCCGCTGATCACGCTGCCCGCGGCGCCGCCAGCCAAGAGCCCGCCCAATCCGCCCTTGAGCAGATCGCCGAGACCGCCGCCCGTGCCGCCGCCGGGCAGGCCCGCGGTGACGTTGCCGGGTGAGGGGGCAGGCGCGGGCTGCTGCGGCGCGGCACCGGGCTGGCCGGCGGTGAGATGCTTGACTGCCTTCCAGGCGAGCAGGCCGAGGATCGCCATCGTCATTGGCGACATCCCGCCGCTTCCGGATTGTGAGCTCGGGGTGCTCGGGCCACGCGGGCCGTTCTGCATGCCGTTGAGTACGTCGAGTAAACCCATGGTCGTCTCCTACAGCGTTTCAGCCCCGCCGGGAAAACATAACGGTGGCCCATGAAGGTTACAAGGCGGGGCGAGCCCCCTTTGCCGCTCGATGGGCACCCGGTGCTATCTCTGCTATCGATGCCAAGACGGATGCCTGCCAAGGCTATCGCTGCCAAGGCTACCGATGCCAAGACTACCGATGCCAAGGCGAGGTTGAACGGCGTATGAACGCAAACCGATCGATTGGCATCGCGGGGGCCGGCAGCATCGGTTGTTTCGTCGGCGGCATGCTAGCCGCGTCAGGCCGCCGCGTCGCGCTGCTGGCACGGCCGCGCCTGGCGGCAGAAATCGAAGTCAACGGCTTGCGACTGACCAACTTCGACGGTTCCGAGCAAAGGCTCGACGAGAGCCAGCTCACGCTTTCGGACGATCCTTCGATTTTTGGCGACGTCGGCACGGTGCTGGTTACGGTCAAGAGCGCGGATACCGCCGAGATGGCCGACATCATCGCCCGGCACGCCCCGGCCGATGTGGTCGTGGTCAGCCTGCAGAACGGGGTCGGCAATGTTTCGGTGCTGCGCGAGCGGCTGCCCGGGCGGCGCGTGCTCGGCGGCATGGTGCCGTTCAATGTGGTCGGGCTCGGCGAGGGGCGGTTTCACCGTTCCACCTCGGGCGACATCGTGGTCGAACAGGACGAGGCGGCGACGTTCGAAAAGCTGTCGGTGCCGGGGCTGAACATGCGCGCCACGACTGATATCGAAGGCGTGCAGTGGGGCAAGCTGATCGTCAACCTCAATAACGCGCTGAACGCGCTCTCCGACATCCCGCTGCGGCAGCAGCTTGCGCAGCGCGCCTGGCGAAGATTGTTTGCCGACCAGATGGCGGAAGGGCTTGCGGCGATCAAGGCGGAGGGCATCAGGCCGGTGTCGCCGACGCCGATACCGCCGAGCTGGATGCCGCCCCTGCTGCGCCTGCCGGACGCCATTTTCGGAGATGCTGCTGGGGCGGACGATGAAGATCGATCCCGCGGCGCGCTCCTCGATGTGGGAGGATTTGCAGCGCGGCCGCCACACCGAGATCGATTACCTGCAGGGCGTCATCACCGGGATCGCCCACCGGCGCGGGCTCACGGCGCCGCTGTCGCGCCGTATCGTCGAACTGATCAAGCAGGCCGAAGTGGCGGGCAAGGGGTCTCCCGGGCTGACGCCGGAGCAGGTCCGGGGTTGATCGCCGCCTGCCTTGAAATGGCGGCTTTCGATCGTGAGGTTTGTCTGCGACATCGGAAATTCTGGGCGATGGTGATTACGGATTGAGGATCGCCTCTTCGTCATTCCGGGGCTCGCGAAGCGAGAACCTCAGATGCGCAATTGCGCATCGGGGAATCCCGAGATTGTTGCGACGAGATTCCGGGTTCGTGCTCGCGCACGCCCCGGAATGACGACGTTGTCATCAGCTCTTCTTCGCCTTGTTCGGCGGCGGCGGCGACGAACTGAACAGCTTCTTCAGCCCGTCGATCCCTTGCGACAGTCGCGGCCACTCGCAGGAGAAGGCGCTCTTCGCGCAGTTGGCGGCCTGCGCCCGCTTGAGCGGGCTCGCCACCGGCACCGGAACTTTTTCGGTCTCGGTCTTCACGGTCTCGGTCTTGAGCGAAACCTGCTGCACTTGTTGCGGCTGTTGCGGCTGCTGCTGTGTTTGTTGCTGCTTCGCCGTGAACGCAGCCGCGATGGTCTTGCGCCGTTCTTTGTCGAGATAGACGGTATACTGTTCGTCGATCTTCTTTTGCTCTTCCGGTGTCGGGTTAGGACCGGCGATATCGAAGGTGCGGTCCTGCATGAAATCATAATAAGTGTAGCCGCCGCCCGGCTTGCGGCGGCCGGCGAACTTTGCATTGCATTCGGCGAGCGCCGCCGTCTTGTCTTGCTTGGTCTTTGCCTTCTCGGCGAGGTCCGCGCACGCCTCGAAGTCAACGGGCGTGCCGCGCCACCACTGCGCATACGTGCGCACCGGCGTCAGCAGGACGCAAGCGGCACATGCGGCAGCGATAGGCACAGACAGACGTAACGCAATCACGGACATATCCCGGGCGAGTTCCAGCAAACATGATTTACCCCAATTTTTGCCATTTTGAGGCAGCTTGTCAGCCAGGAGTCTGGCCGTATCCGGTACGCGCCGCCGTTTTGGGCAGATTGAGACATATCCGTCCGCGCGGCTGAAATTCCGGAACAGTTTCAACGATTAAGACAGCGCACATCCGGCGGGAACCCGGCGGTGGGCCGGGCAAATAAGGCCAATTACTGTCCGCGGCGCGCGGGTCAGGCGGCGTCACCGTTGCAGGGAACTTCGAGACCTCGCTGCGCAGCATCTCGGATTGGCCCGACAATTCGCCCGGCGGTGCCGAGCAAGGTTGGATGCGGCGGCCCCCGATTCCTCGGTAGCGTGCGCTATCTCCGAAATATTCTTCGAGACGTCGTTGGTGCTGATCGCGGCCTGCTGGATGTTGCGCGAGATTTCGTTGGTCGCGTGGGTCGCCGTCGACAATTGCTGCATCGTCCCGCTGGTCGCGTTTCGATCTGGAGCCGAGCGCGCGATTGAACATACAACCTTTGATCGGCAATTCGCTCTGATCAAACCGACGTTGAATTACGAAGGCGGAGCATCAATCGCTTTCCGGAATGTGGTCGAAGGGCGAGCGACGGCCCGGTGGTTCGGAAGGCTGGCTTCGGCGCAACGGGTCAGTCCCGGCGCGGCCAGGCGTGGTCGAGATCGCTGGCGATCAGCCGCCGGCTCTGGTATGGACTGGCAAAACCCGCGCGATGAGCGCGGGTTTGCGGTCCCGTAGCTCAGCCGGATAGAGCGACGGTTTCCTAAACCGTAGGTCGCATGTTCGAGTCATGCCGGGATCGCCAGCTTGCCTGAGCAAGGAACCCCATAACGACGGGTAATTCCTTCGCGTATCCGTTCCGGCGTCAATGCGTCGGAGCCGATTTCCTGTTCCTGAGAAAGATGATGAAGACCGCGAACTCGCTGAAATAGCCGAGGTCGCGCATCACCGGCCTGCCGCCTCCGGCAAGCCCTCGCTCGCCTTCCCTCCGAAAGCGCCAGCATGCGGTCACCGTCTGCGACCTCGATCGGCAGGCCCGTGGCGGGCAATAGAGCGCGCTCGCAAGCCGCGCTGTCCGGCAGCGACGAAGAAGCACAACCATTCCAGCGACGATCGTCTCATCCAATCTTGTGACGAGCATGCACGGCACAGTCGCGGCCAAGCACTGACCAAGTTCGCGTCAGATCGTCATAAGGGTGCCACATGTCCGAAGCCGTCAAGAAGAACAGTCGAAGCGCCAGCGCCGTCGTCCCTCGTCTCTTTGTCCTTGAGCTGAACGCCGGCCGCATTCACTCCATGAATACAGATGGTTCCGACCGCAAGACCATCGTGTCGGATTGCCATTTGCCCGACGGCATCGTCGTCGATGCCGAGGCCGGTCATATCTACTGGACCAACATGGGCATCCCAAGCCTGAATGACGGATCGGTCGAACGCGCCGACGTCGACGGCAAGAACCGCAAGACAATCGTCGCGCAGGGAGCGACCCACACTCCGAAGCAGATCATTCTCGATAAGAAAGCCGGCAAGCTCTATTGGTGCGACCGCGAGGGCATGCGTGTCATGCGCTGCGATCTCGACGGCTCCAAGCTGGAGACGCTTATCGAAGCTGGGCACGGCGAAGCCGATAGCCGAGATCAGACGCGATGGTGCGTTGGCCTGACGATCGATCCGAAACTCGGACATATCTACTGGACGCAAAAAGGCCCAGACAATGCCGGGCTCGGCCGTCTCTTCCGTGCCAATGTCGAAATTCCCGCCGGCCAGACTGCAGCGACCAGGTCCGACATCGAGATCTTCTTTGATGGTCTGCCGGAGCCGATCGATATCGAGCTCGACCACAAGAACCGTGTTCTCTACTGGACCGACCGCGGCGATCCTCCGCGCGGCAACACAGTGAACCGGGCCTCGATCGACAACAAGCCTGCCGAACCGGAGATCGTGGTGACCCATCTCATGGAGGGGATCGGTATCGCGCTCGACATTCCAAACGATCGCATGTTCGTGACCGATTTCGCCGGCTCAATCTACTCGGCACGGCTCGATGGATCCGGCGAACGAAATTTCCTCTTCGCACAGGGCAATCTCACCGGCATCGCCTACGCCGAAATCTGACAGACGCATCGGAGAAATGACATGACCGACACCAAGCCCATTCGCCGCATCGCCATCATTGGCACCGGCGTGATCGGCGCGAGCTGGAGCTCGCTGTTTCTCGCCAAGGGACTGCAGGTCGTCGCGACCGACATCGCGCCGAATGCAGAAGGCGCGCTGAGGAAGTTTGTCGAGACGGCCTGGCCGGCGCTCAAGCGATTGGGCCTGTCGCCCGGCGCCTCGCAGGCGAACCTGACGTTCACGGCCGACCGCGCGCAGGCGCTCGCCGGCGCTGACCTCGTGCAGGAGAACGGGCCCGAGCGGATCGACTTCAAGCAGAAGCTCTATGGGGAGTTAGACGAACTGCTGCCGCCGGACGTGATCATAGCGTCGAGTTCGTCGGGGCTCACCATGAGCGAAATCCAGAAGGGCGCCGCGTCCCATCCCGAGCGTTGCGTCATCGCCCATCCGTTCAATCCGCCGCACTTGATTCCGCTGGTCGAGATCGTCGGTGGGGCAAAGACCTCGGAAGCGACAATCCGGCGCGCGGATGAATTCTACACCTCGATCGGGCAACGGACGGTGCGCGTCAACAAGGAAATGCCGGGGCATGTCGCCAACCGGCTGCAGGCGGCGCTGAGCCGAGAGATTTACTACCTTGTCGCCGAGGGTGTCGTGAGCGCCGCCGACGTCGACACCGCCCTGTCCTGGGGCCCGGGCCTGCGCTGGGGCGTCATGGGCGGCCTGATGCTCAACCATCTCGGTGGCGGTCCTGGCGGCATCGAGCACTTCTTCCAGCAGTTCACCGGACCGATGACGGCCTGGTGGAAGACTCTCGGTTCGCCGGTGCTAACTCCCGAGGTGCAAAAGAAGCTCATCGACAGCGTCCATGCCGAGGCCGGATCGCGCACCATTCAGGAACTGGAGGCGGAGCGCGACGAAGTGCTGCTCGGCCTGATCGAGCTGCGCAACAAGGTTGCCAAGTCGAGCCAAGCGAAATCGACGGAGTTGGTCGCATAAGAGCAGGCGCCGCCGTCGCGATCTATCA
>CAVZGZ010000003.1:0-166923 GCA_963774775.1 uncultured Alphaproteobacteria bacterium | reverse complement strand
CTTCCTTGATCTCTCCGGCCTGGCACGATCCATCGTCGACCAGCACGCGCTGCCCCAATCGCAATCCGACGATGTCCTGTTCGCGCGACACCCGGTCGGCGGTGGCAGGAACGGCGAACACCGGCAGCGCAAGAGCGGTGAGCAGCACAAGAATTCCAACGCGTGAGGCTTTCACGATCGCCACCTTCACTTGCTCTGTGTCTTGAGCCCGTTCGGGCCGACATTGATTTGTAGGCCGTCGGGTTCCTTCCTGGCTTGGTAGAGATTGTAGCTGAGCACGCCGCGAGCTTAGTCAGGCGGTGGCGATTTTCATAGGGGCGCCAGTGTCAACCTACCGATCGCGGCGATGGGGATGTCGACTTCGACGTTTTGGCCTTGCGGGTTTCACCATTGTCGCGCTTGCGGTTGGCGCGCAGCGCAGTGAGCGACGCCTTCGCCAGTTTTTCGGCTGATGCGATCAGTTGTGGAATCGGGTGACCGGAGAATCCCAGCACAAACCCCGGCATCGGCTGCGCGCGAACATAGGTTTCTGCCAGCAGCCAGCCCTCGATACCGGCTGCGGCCTTCGCCCGCGACGCCACCAGCGGATCGGTCGACGGATCGAACCGCGCCACCAGATGCAAACCCTGCGAAGGCACCGGGACCGTCAGCTTGCCATCCGATGCTGCGATCAGCGTCGATGCGAGTGCGTCGCGGGCTTCGCGGTAGAGTCCGCGTACCCTGTGCAGGTTTGCAGCGAACGCGCCGGAATTCAGCATATCAGCCACGGCGCCCTCCAGCAGGGTGCCGGGATAGCGGTCGAGCGCGGCGCGGGCTGACGTCACGGGGCCGACGAGCCGCTCGGGCAGTGCGCAATAGCCGATCCGCAATCCCGGAAACAATGTCTTCGCAAACGTGCCGATGTAGACGACGCGGCGGAGGTGATCGATGCCGGCGAGCGACAGCAGCGGCGCGCCGTCATATCTGAACTCGCTGTCGTAATCGTCCTCGAACACGAAAGCGTGGGCGTCCCTCGCCCAATCGAGCAATTCCAGCCGGCGCGCCATCGACATCTGCACCCCGAGCGGAAATTGATGCGACGGCGTCACATAGGCCGCACGTGCAGACGGCGCTAGCGCCCGGCCTTTGGCCACGCGCAGGCCTGATGCATCGACCGGCACCGGGACGGGACGATGGCCGCAATGCTCGATTGCGCGTCGCGCGGCGGGATAACCGGGATCTTCGCACCAGATTGGGTCACCCGGCTTGAGAATGGCGCTCAGCACGATCCGCAGGGCGTGCTGCGTTCCCGACGTCAGCATGATCTGGTCCGGATCACAGCGCAGTCCGCGCGCCGACAGCAGATGATCGGCGATTGCCGCCCGCAACTCGCGGCTGCCGCGCGGATCGCCGTAGCGCAGATGCTCAGGCCCGAAAGAGCGCATCCGTCGCCCGGCAAAGGATCTGAAGCGCTGCAGCGCCCGTTCGTCGATGTGGGTATAGCCGAGCGCGAACATGCCTTGCTGTGGCGCCTCGATGACGATCCTGGTTTTCCGCGCATCGTTGGCGCGAGCCGGAATGCGGGAGGCGACAAACGTGCCTGAGCCAACGGTAGCGACCGCAAACCCGTCCGCGATCAATCGCTCATAGGCCGTCGTGACGGCGTTGCGGCGGAAGCCTGTCTGCTTGGCCAGCGTGCGGGAAGGCGGCAGCGGCTCGCCGGGCTTCACCAGTCCGCTGACGATGGCGTGGCACAGCGCCTGGTAGAGCCGGTGTTGTGACGAGGCGTTCTGGCTCACATGCGGGCCTGTGAGGTCGAGCGGCAGCTCGGCCTTGCGCGGCGTGGCCAAGGAATTGGTCGGAATTTTTCGCATCAAATTGGCACTATCGCAGACCAAAATCGCCGGTACAAGTCTCCCTGACGCTGATCAATCCCGTCAGGAGCCGCCGTGACCGAAAGCAAGGCCGAAAATTTGTACCCGCTGTCGCCCCGAAATCGCGTGAAGCGCCTCCATGAGCGCGGCTCCTACGACCGCACGATAATTCATAGCCTGCTGGACGCCTCGATGCTGTGTCACGTCTCCTATGTGATCGACGGTCAGCCCTATTGCACACCGACGTTCTTCTGGCGGGAGGGGGAGAAGCTGTACTGGCACGGCAGCAGTGCGAGCCGCATGCTGGAGAACCAGTCCGATGGCGAAAGGGTCTGTCTCACCGTCGCCCATCTCGACAGCCTGGTGTTGGCGAGGTGCGGCTTCAATCATTCGGCCGACTACCGCGCCGTGATGGTATTCGGCACCGCGCACCTCGTCACCAATCTGGAGGAAAAGAGGCGCGCGCTGGTCGCCATGGTCGATCGGTTCTTTCCGGATCGGACCGCGGGCCTGCGCCAAAGCACGACGCAGGAAATCAAGGCGACGGCCGTCATCGCGATGGAGATCGAACAGGCGTCTGCCAAGATTCGCTCCAAAGGCGTCGCCGACGACGCAGAGGATTACGAACTACCAATCTATGCCGAACGTATTCCAGTGCGCACCGTGCTCGGTGCGCCGGAACCTTGCCCGCGGCTGCGCGACGGCGTCGAACGGCCGCAATCGCTCCGTGGGTATTCGGAAGGCCGCCTGCTCGAGGAAGCCTTGCGCGACGCCTATTTTCTGCAATACCCCGGGGGCTGAGATCGGGCTAGGGTGGCCGCTCCCATAATCAAAAAACAGCCAATCGGAGCTGCCGCATGACTTCAGATATGCAACGGAAAATCCTGGACGCCGTCGATGCCGGCTTCGACGCGCAACTCGCGACAACGAAGGATTTTGTTGCGATCCCCTCGACCCGCGGTGCCGAGGGGCCGTGCCAGGACATGATCGGCGATCTCTTGCGCCAGCGCGGCTACGAGGTCGACGACTGGCACATCGATGTCGAGGATCTGAAGGATTTGCGTGGCTTCGGTCCGATCGAGCATGATTTTTCCAAAGCGCGCACGGTGGTCGGCACTTACCGTCCGTCCAGCAACGGCGGCAAATCGCTGATCCTGCAGGGGCACTGCGACGTGGTGCCTACCGGACCGCTGGACATGTGGGAAACGCCGCCGTTTTCGCCTGTGATCAAGGACGGCAAGATGTACGGCCGCGGCGCCTGCGATATGAAATCTGGCACGATCGGCGCGCTCTATGCGCTCGACGCGATCAAGGCGGCTGGTTTCAAGCCAACCGCGCGGATTCACTTCCAGTCCGTGATTGAGGAGGAGAGCACCGGCGTCGGTGCGCTCTCGACCTTGCAGCGCGGCTATCGCGCCGACGCCTGCTTCATTCCGGAGCCGACAGGTGGCGAGATGGTGCGTTCGCAGGTCGGCGTGATCTGGTTTCGCTTGAGAGTGCGCGGCTTTCCCGCGCATGTGTTCGAGGCCGGCGCCGGCGCGAACGCGATCATGGCGGCCTATCATCTGATCGGCGCGCTGCAAAAGCTCGAGATCGAATGGAACGAGCGCGCCAGGAGCGACCGGCATTTTGGCACGGTAACACATCCGATCAATTTCAATCCCGGGATCATCAAGGGCGGCGACTGGGCCTCCAGCGTGCCGGCGTGGTGCGACGTCGATTGCCGGATCGCGGTCCTGCCGGGCTGGTCGATCGCCGATTGTCAGAACGAGATTCTGGCCTGCGTCTCGGCCGCCGCGCGCGATCATCGATTCCTCTCCAACAATCCGCCGCTGGTGGAGTGGTCCGGCTTCCTGTCGGAAGGCTATGAGCTGACGGATTCTGCCGCTCCCGAGGCTGCGTTCGGCAAGGCGTTCGCCGCGGTCTATGGCGGCACGGTGCCGGAGCTCGCCTTCACAGCGCTAACCGACACACGGTTTTACGGGCTGAACTACGGCATCCCGAGCCTGTGCTTTGGCGCCACTGGCGCTGCCATGCACGGCTTCAACGAATATGTCGATCTGGACTCGTTGCGGAAGTCGACGAAAGCGACCGCATTGTTTATCGCGGAATGGTGCGGCGTGGAGGCGATCTAAGTCGATCGCTGCGCGGGATCCGTTCACCGCCGGCGCTTGTGCTCCGTTGTGCCGAACAGATCGAACGTTACGGACCTGAACCAGCGATGCGCGGCATCGCGATGATACCGTTCGTGCCAATACTGCGAGATTTCGATGCGCGGCAAAGCAATCGGCGTCTCGAAAGCAGTCAGCCCAAGCGGCCCGGCTAGGCGCTTCGCCAGGTTCGCCGGCAACGTCGTGAGGCCGTCGGTTTCGGCCACGACTATGGCGCCGGCGATGAAGCTTGGGACCTGCAGCATGATGTTCGAAGGGGATATCTGCGACGCCAGCACGCGCTGCGCAATTCCGTGCGCGGCATGACCGGTCTCTGAAGCCGTGACAAGGATATGCCGCTCGGCGAGGAAGCCGGCGCGGGACCGCACGGCTGAAATTCGGGGATGGCCATTGCGCAGGACGGTCACATAACCGTCGAAGAACAATCGCTGACGCCGCAGGTGGCGAGCCGCTTTCGGAAAGGCGCCAAGCGCCAAATCTGCCTCGCCGGCTTCGAGCTTGCGTTCGAACTGGCGTGAGTCCAGCGGTGTTGCCCGGATGTTGATTCTGGGCGCGATCTCGGCAAATTGAGCGATCAGCGGCGGAAGGAAACGGATCATCCCGACATCGGTCAGCAAAAGACTGAACGTGCGGTCCGACTGGACGGGATCGAAGGCCGTCACCGAGGCGCGCAAACCGTCGGCAGCCGTAAGCAGCGTCCGCAACTGATCGGCGATGTCGAGAGCCCTGGCTGTCGGCTGCATCGCGTGTCCGTTCCGGACGAACAGGGGATCCGCAAATTGCGCCCGCAGATGCCGGAGCACTTTGCTGATGCCGGGCTGGGTGGTCGCCAGAAGCTGCGCGGTTCGTGTGATGCTGCGCTCGCGCAGCAACGCATTCAGGATCCGCAATTCTCTCAGGTTCAGTTCCGATGATGCAGTTTCAGCCATATCATCTATTCCCATACTGACATGGCGTCATTGACGTGCATCGGCTACGCTGGTGTCAACTAGAAACCATCAAGAATGCGTTTTAAGGGAGATCCGCCATGAGCAAATTCGTCATCGAGCCGCATTTTCGCCTGCAGGAGTGGGTCGCCGAGGAGAAGGGCTATTTCCGGGCCGAAGGTCTCGACTATGAATTTCGCGAGTTGATCCGCTCCACCGAGGGACAGCATCACAACAAGGCCAATCAGGGCGCTTTCCAGAGCATCGAAAAGGGGCGCGAGGCCAACGTGAGCTGTGCCTGCCACTGGACGGTGAACGTGGCGGCATCCAACGGTCACGCCAAGCTCTATGCTGACGTCTATTCAGTCGCGCCTTCGGGAATCTTCGTGCCGGCTGATTCCCCGGTGCGCACCCCAAGCGACCTCGCAGGCATACCGATCTCGGTCGGATTTCAGTCGGGAAGCCACTACTCGACGATACAGGCCCTCGAGCAGTACATGGCTCCGGGCGAGATCAACCTGACGTTCGAAGACGGCATGCTGTTTCACCGCATGGAGCTTCTGATTGAAGGCAAGAGCCCGGCAGCCGCGCTTTTCAACGGGCCGTATTATCTGGCCGAGCAATTGGGATTCCGCAAGGTGATCGATACCACCTTCATGATCGCAGCCATGATCAAGGGCGCGGTGGATCCGGAGGACGTTCGGCGATACTTCCGCGCCTTGCGCCGCGCACAGCGCGATATTGACCTACGGCCGGAACTTTACACCCATTACTACAAGAACGAATTCCCGGACCGTTTCCACGGCGTCATGGATACGCGTCGCTGGGGGCCGGGCGAGCGGATCGTTTTCGAGACCTATTCGAAGGAAGTCTTCGAGCAATCGTTCGAGTGGATCGCGGAGCACGAGATCTTCGCGGAAGGGCGCATGGGATCGGGAGAATACGATCGATCCACCGTCTCGTTTGCGGCCGAGTAACGCGAAATCGTCACTGTGGCCACAGGGCCGCGACGATTGCATCCAGGCCGTCGGTCAGCGCCGCCGGCCCCGGCTGCAGAATCAGCGGTGACTTGATCTCGACAATGCGATTGTTGCGCACCGCCGGGATATCGCTCCAGCCTGGCCGCTGCCGGATCCTGTCGGGCACGACCTTCTTGCCGCACCACGACGCCAGGATCACGTCAGGCGCGGTGTCGCGCACGACATCGGGCGAGATGATCCGGTCCTTGGCGGCCTGCTGAAATCGCAATTTCGGCAGCACATCTTCGCCACCGGAGATTTCGATCAGCTCGGAAACCCAACCGATGCCGCTGATGATGGGATCGTCCCATTCCTCGAAATAAACTTTTGGCTTGGGAGCAGGACGAGGCGTTGAGGCAATCGTTGCGAGGCGTTGCTCAAACCCGGCAGCGAGCCGATCGGCCCTGTCAGCGGCGCCCACGATGGCGCCGAGAGTTCGGATCATCGCAAAAATGCCGGCAATGTCGCGCTGGTTGAAGACATGGATGGCGACTCCGGCACGGACGAGGTCGGCAACGATGTCGGCCTGAAGGTCGGAGAAGGCGAGCACCAGATCCGGCTCGAGTGCCAGGATTTTTGGGATGTCCGCCGAGATGAACGCCGACACCCGTGGTTTCTCGCGGCGGACCCGCGGCGGCCGCACCGCATAGCCGGAGACTCCGACGATCCGGTCCTGCTCGCTGAGCAAATACAGCGTCTCGACAGTTTCCTCAGTGAGACAGACGATCCGGCGGGGAGGAAAGTGGCGCATCATCGATGGTATGCAGAATTAGGGGCGTCCTGTCACCGTTTGTTATCGTGGCCATTACCTCCGACGTCATTGCCGGGCATAGCCGTCCGAAGGACGGCGTCGCTTCCGCTCGCCTATGCCCGGCAATCCATCACTAACAAAACCGATTTGATGAAGATTGATGGATACGCGGGTCAAGCCCGCGTATGACAGCTTGAGAAAGAAAAACGGGAGGATGCATGACGCCGCTTGAGAAAATCAGCTCGTTGAAGATGCCGTTTGCGGAACTGAAGGGCGTGACCTTCACCGAGGCGGAGAGGGATCGCGTGGTGGCGAAGATGCTGGTGCGGCCGGACCTCTGCACGCTGTTCCACACCATTCACGGCGGCGCGATCATGGCGTTTGCGGATTCGGTCGGCGCCGCCGCGACCATCATCAACCTGCCCGAGGATGCCAAGGGCACTACCACGATCGAGAGCAAGACCAACTTCATCGGCGGTGCCAAGGAAGGCACCACCGTAATCGCAACCGCGACGCCGGTGCATCGCGGACGGCGGACCCAGATCTGGCAGACACGGCTGGAGACCGAGGACGGCAAGCTGGTCGCGCTTGTGACGCAGACGCAGATGGTGCTGTAGCGGCGGCCCGCGCCGCTTCAGTCCTGTACGGCGTTCAGCATGCCGGTCCGCGCGTGGCAGCCGGCATATTCGAAGAATGCCTCGTCCGCTCGGGCAACGGTCACCTCGTGATAGAGCCGCAGTTTTGCCGACGGTCCGAGCGTCGACAAATATTTCATGGCGGCGCCAAAGATCCTGACATGGGTCGGGTGTGATTCAGCCCAGCGCTCCAATGCGGCGAGGCTCTTCCACCAGCTCATGCCGTAGGACTTCTCGGTAGGCGTGCCATTGGGCGTAACGACCGTCATGTAGCGGTTGGCGTAGCAGCCGATCGCGCGGCCATCGTCGCGCAGGAAGTCCATGCCCTCGCGCAAGACAGGCTCGACATCCTCCAGATACATTTTTCGCTCGGAGGCTTCGGTGTCGCCCCAATCCTGGCCGGAGCGGATCAGGCAGATGTTGTCATGCGGGATCACCCGGATGCGCGCGCCGTCGCGCACGATGCGCGCTGCGCCCGATGGCGCCATCTCGCTGGTCTGGGATAATGGGATGCGATCGCGCATGCCGCCCCAATAGGCGTGTTCCTGAACCTCGCCGCTCATGCCGTCGGCAAGCACAGCCACGCCTTCGGGCCGCCCGAGCGATGAGAACAAGGTTTCGTAACCATCGACGGACGGATAGAGCACCTCGATGAAGGTGCCATATCCGTCCGCGTTGCCAGTCCAGCCATCGCGCGTGCCTTCAAACCAGCCGTCGAATTTGGCGCGATCGTCCCAATAGGCCACGGTTACGACATTGGTGAACCCGGCTTCGTCGATGTAGCTTGCCCGGTCCCAATGGGTAGGACCGCCACTCTGCCCAAAGCGGGAAACGATCCAGCCCAGCGCCTGCTCGGCGGCTTGCGAAGGCACGCCCGGAGTCTGGACGCCGAAATAGGCCATCACCACGCGCGCCACGCTAGGCTTGTGACGCGCCACGAACGACGGGTAGGGCGGCGCATAGTCGTCGGGAACGCGACGGTGACGGCTGCGAGCTGTCTTGAGATGCTCAGGGATCGCGGATTCCATGGCGGGCTCCTCGTGCGGCTAGAGCGTTTTCGAGCGAAGTGGATACCGGTTCGCGTGAAGAAAACGCGTCAAAACAAGAATCCAGAGCTTCGGTCCTGAATCAGATCCGAAGCTCTAGGCCTGAAGCCTGATTTCGCTCATCACCTCGGCATCGATCGGCAAGCTGAAATGCTCGACACGGTTGGCACGGGAGGTGTTGAGCAAGAGCCGCGTGACGTCGGGCCTGGAATAATGTCCGGCCGGATCGGCGGCGTTCTTGGCCACGCCAATCATGCCGAGATCGATATCGGCATAGAGGATGCCTTCCTGATCGGGTGGGAGCTTTTCGGCCAGCGAACTGCCGTCGGGCCCATAGATCACCGCATGGCCGCCGCCGGCATGCAGGAATGCATGCTTCTCGGGGCTATCGCAGAGTTCATCGATCATGGCCTGGGAGACGACAGCGCAGGGTCCGAGGAAGAAGCAGGAGCCTTCGACGGCGTAGACCTTGCTCGCGGCGTTGTTGACCTCAAAGCCGAGCGCGTGCGCGAATGGGTCGTACAGCGAGAAGCTCGGCCATGCCCCGACATGCACCTGCTCGTTCTGGGCGTACATCGCGTATTTCGACAGCGGTTGCAGATGCTCCCAGCAGCAGAGCGCACCGAGCCGGCCGACGTCGGCACGATCGTGGACCGCAAGGTCGCTGCCGTCGCCTTCGCCGAACACCGTGCGCTCGGCGTGGGTCGGCCGCAGCTTGCGGCGCTTCGCAATCGGTTCACCGTCGGGTCCGATCAGCCATTGCGCGATATAGAGACTGCCGCCATCGCGCTCGGACAGGCCGATCACAGCCGTCAGATTGGCGCGCTTGACCGCTTTGCGGATCTTGTCGGCCTGCGGGCTGTCATACGACAACGAGTTGTCGAAATAGCGCTGTACGAAGCCGCGGCCGATCGCCCAGGCGGGCGCGCCCAGCCAGATCTGCCACGGATATCCGGGGATGAAGGTTTCGGGAAACGCGATCAGCTTGGCGCCGTTTTCGGCGGCCTGTTCGATCAGCGCGATCGTCTTGTCGACGGTTGCATCAAGGTCGAGCCAGACCGGCGCCGCCTGAACCACGGCCACCTTGTATTTCTGATGAACCAGACCCATCGACGTCCTCCTTTTCAACTCGCGAGAAAGACCCTTATGGCTGCAAAGCCTACAGCCGCGCCCGGCGGCGGCGCTTGTCCGCAGCGGCACGAAAACTTGTCGTAATCGGAGGATTGGCGGCGCGAACTGGATCGCGAGCGAGCCCGGAGCAAAGAGGCTACGGCGTCGCCTGCTCGCGCCAATCGCGCGGCGAGGCGCCGAACCGCTGCTTGAAGACGCGGCTGAAATGGGCGAGGTCGTTGAAGCCCCAGGCGAAGGCGATGTCGCTGACATGGCGCGCCGACTGGGAGGGGTCGGCGAGATCGCGCTTGCAACGCTCCAGGCGCTGGATCTGGACGTAGCTTCGGAACGAGGTTTGCTCGTCCGCCATCAAGTCGCTGGCATAGCGTGGCGAGATTCCGATCTCTGAAGCCACGCGCGACAGTGACAATTCGGGATCGTCCAGATGGGTCAGGATGTGGTTCTTGAGACGATACAGCAGCGCCGACCGGTGGAACGACTGCTCCGACGGGCGCGCGTGCATCCGCTCGGCGAACGCCATTGCGATCAGGTCCAGGCCTTGATCGAGCAGACGGGCTGCGGTAGCGGGATCGACGTGGTCGACGGTCCTGCTCACGCCGATCAGGAATTCATAGGCGAGGGCTTCGAGCGGACGATCGCCGCAAAACGTGGTCGCGGTCAGCGTGTCGAAGGCGCCGATCCGCTGCTGCAGCAGTTTCCGCGGCATCTGCAGGATGGTCTGCGTAAAGCTGTCGTCGAAGCGCAGTTCGTAGGGACGGGTGGTGTCGTAGATCACGAACTGGCCCGCGGACACGACGGCCTCGCGGCCGTCCTGGTAGACGCCGTTGACGCCCCTGTTTCCCAAAGCGAGCAGCACGTAGTCCTCGCTGGCGCGTGCGATTCGCGACGGCGTTCGGAACACGCGCTGGGCGCAGGAATCGACGCGGGTGAACGTCGCCGGCCCGACGTGGGATTGCGAGACAGTGCCCCAAAATGCCTCCCGCATGTCGGAGCGGCAGTCGAGGCCGACAAAGACATCGCAGACGATGTCCTGCCAGACGGCGAGCCGCCGGTCCGGCAGGGAAGAACTGGTGTCGAGCACGACAGCCACGACGGATCTCCTGGAAGGCGCGCAATAGTGGGCCAAAGCCTCGCCCGAATCCAGCGGAAGCAAATAGCTTGCCGGCCGTCGCAAGCGCTGACCGGCTGCCTCAATTGCGGCCGACGGCGTCTTCTTTGGTTAACAAAACCTTAAGCCAATTCTGACGATTTTTTAGGCGGGACAAGGGGTTGTAAATTATATTGCAATGCACAATATCAGTGATCTAGGGATTCGACGCCTCCTCGAGGGCTAGCCATGAGGAGTTATGCAATGAACTACGATTCTATCCCTTCGACGCTTGCCAGGGGCACGGTCCGGACGCTCAGCCAACAAGAAGAACTGCCCCTGTTGCGCGATCATCTCTTGAGGCTGGACCGCACGAGCCGACATGATCGCTTTCACGGCTTCATCGACGACAGCTTCATCCAGCGCTACGCCGAGAAATGCGCCAATGACGGTACCGTCATTATCGCTTACTTCGAGGACGGCATTGTGCGTGGCGCGGCCGAACTGCATCCGCCGGAGCGGTCGCCGGACGCGCAGCCGGAAATCGCCTTCAGCGTGGAGCGATCGGTACGGCGCAAGGGCGTCGGCAGCATCCTGTTTCAGAAGCTGATCCAGGAAGCTCACGCCAAAGGCTATCGCAATTTGCGGATTACCACAGGTGCGCAGAACGATGCGATGCGGGCGCTCGCCAACAAGTTCGGCGCCCACCTGACCTTCCGTCATGGCGAATCCACCGGGAGCATCGATCTGATCAAGCAAAACCGGCCCGAACTCGCACCAGCGGTGTCGCCGCTCGAGGCCGCGCGCACGATCGCGAACATCAATCACGCTTATTGGAAGATGGTGTTGCAGATGTATGGCTGGGGCCGGGCGGCCTGAGCCCCACGCATAACCAAAGCGTTTTCGAGCGAAAGCCTGTGCCGAACTTGATCCGGGGTGGGCACCGGTTCGCGTAAAGAAAACGCGTCAAATTAAAAAGCGAGAGCCCGGTTCTGATTAAATCAGAACCGGGCTCTCGTGTTTTGTTTGGCTACGCGGGTTGCCCCGATCTCGTCAGGTGCCCGTGCGCTTGTCGTTGCCGAAGCGCCTGACAACGCGTCGCTCGACGACGACGGCGCGCTGTGCGCCTTGCTCGCCGGCGATCACGCGCGTGATCGATCCCGTTCGCGCGGCAACGCGGCTGTTCTTCTTCACCTCAAGCAGCACTTCTTCGTAAGGCAGCCCCATCAGCGACGAGGCGATCTCCGCCTGCGCTTCCGGATCGTCGGTAATGCCGACGGCGGCGAAGATTGCTTCCTCCAGCGTCGGCGGATCGCGCCGTACCCGCCGGGTGCCATATTTTGTGTTCCAGTCTTCGCTCATCGGGGCCTCGCATCTGACTCAAGAAGATACCTAGGTGCCCTTATGTTGCATTGCAATATGAATTTAGCGTGGCAATCCAGCCATGCACCTACAATTTTTCGAGACGTGTGGCGTCATAGAGATCAATCGTGGTCGCGGTTGCGGCCAAAGATTGCAGCGAGCGGACAAACTCGCGCGAGGCAGGTACTGCGAAATGGGCCAATAACGCCGCCCGATCAGCCCATTGCTCGAAAAACACCAGCCGCAGCGGATTCTCGCAATCGACGTGCACCGCATGCGAGATGCAGCCGGGCTCGGAACGCGAGCGGTGCACGTGCTCCAGGCTCAGCCTGCGGACTTCCTCTAAGGAGTTCTGCCGTGCGGTCACGCTGCCAGTTACCACGATCATGTCATGCGCCCCCTTTTTGGACTGATGTCGTCATGGAGCGGCCTCGCCGGCGGCCAGGTCGAGCGGCTGCTGTGGCCAGCGCTTTAACGCCGCGCGTCCGGCTTCGGTTAATACGTAAACGCCGCGTTCGGCGCGATCGAACCAGCCATAGACGTTATGCAGCAGGATCTTTCCGGCGTCGGGGATGTCGATCCGCAGGTCCTTCACCCGGCGTGGGCCGCCTGACATTGCCGCGGCGCAGGCCAGCGCCTGCTGGCGATAGGCCGTCATGATCGGGGCACGCGTGCTGCCGCCCAGCACCGGATCGCCCTTGCGCCGCTGGTGCTCGGCGACCAGCCGCGAGCGCTTTTTGGGATTGCGGCGGGGGGCCGTCGTCGGCGGCTTGACCAGCACCTCGACGTCTCCGTTATTCGTGACGCCAAGCATGCCGAAACCGAGCCGGCGGCAGAGGTTGCGATAGCGCGCGTCGCTCTCGCGGCCCTTGCCGCGCGCCGACATTTTGGCCGCAAGCCAGACCTCGTCCGCGGCGGCGGCGCGATCGACCGCCTGCAGGATCAGTTCAAGATTGAAGGACAGCTTCAACTCGCCGATCACCACGACCGGCGGATCACCGCCGCTGAGCGCGACCAGGTCGCAGCCACCGATCTCACCCTTGACCGTGAAGCCGAGCTTTTCGAGGAAGCGTTTGACGGGCAGATAAAGCGTGGTTTCCAAGGATGGCTCCGGCGGGGAAAAGGCCGCGACTCAATGTCTGAGCATAGCCGGATCGTGCGGTTTGCGTGTGGCCAGGATTTGATCAGACCGTTCAAACCCGTCCGCTCACCGGCAGCAGTGCGCCGGTGACCGCGCTGGCGGCGTCGCTGGCGAGGAACAGGATCACGTCGGCGAGTTCTGTCGGCGTCACCCATTTCGCAAAATCCGCATTCGGCATGCTGGCGCGGTTGGCTGCGGTGTCGATGGTCGAGGGCAACACGGCGTTGACGGTGATCTTGCCCTTGAACTCGGCCGCGAGCGCCTCGGTGAGCCGATGCACACCGGCTTTTGAGGCGGCGTAGGCGCCCATACCGGCACCGGCCTGCAGCGCGCCCATTGCACCGATATTGATGATCCGTGCCGCGCTGGAGGCCGTTAGATGCGGGATCGCCGCGCGCGAGGCATTCAGCGCGGTCGTGACGTTGAGCGCATACATGCGCTGCCAGGTCTTTACGTCGCCGTCAGTGATCGTCTCGTAGGCAAAGCCGCCGGCGATGTTGATGAGTGCGTCGAGCCGGCCGAAATGCGACGCGGCCGCATCGATCGCTTTCTTCGCCTGCGCCGCATCGGTGAGGTCGACGCCGCCGAGTTCGATCCGATTTGACGCCGGCGGAATCTGGGTTGGTGCGTGGTCGACGGCCGCGACCCGCGCGCCGCGCGCCAGCGCCTCGTCAGCGACCACCTTGCCGAGCGCACCTAGCGCGCCGGTGATGACAACGACTTTTCCGTTCATTGTGGATCTCCTTACGCGCCGGGATCAGGGGCGCACACTATCGCCAGGAGAAATTCATTTGCAATGCGGTGAATTTTTGCATCCAAATGTGGCATATGTTAAGTTATTCCCGCAGAGGATGTTCACATGACTCACGCGCCGCGGACTTGCGATACCGCTCCAGATCTCGTCAATTTCAATTTTCCATTTCCTCATTTGACGGAGGCGCTCAAGCGAAAGCGAAAGATAAAGATCGTGGCGATCGGCTCGTCTTCGACGGCGGGCGAGGGGCACATCGTGCCTTATCCCTGTAGACTCGAACTGGCTCTGCGCGATCGTTTTCATGGCTCGATGATCGATGTGCTTAACCGTGGTATCGGTGGCCAGGAGGCACCCTCGGAGTTATCTCGCTTCGAGCCTGACGTCATCGATGAAATGCCGGCGCTTGTCATCTGGCAGGTCGGGACCAATGCGGTGTTTCGCTTGAAGGAGTTCAATTTCGACGACGTCGAGGCATCGATTGCGACAGGTCTCGACTGGCTCGTCGGTCTTCCGATCGACGTGGTGCTGATGGACTTGCAATACACCACGGGTGTCATCGAGCCTGACATCAAATTTGCCGAAGATATGGTGTCGCGGATATCGACCGTCGCTGCCAACGCCCGCGTCAACGTGTTTCGCCGCTTCGCACTGATGAAGCGCTGGTCTGTTGACGGCCATGTCCCGATGTCCGAACTGATTGATCCTACCGACGGCGACAAGCTTCACATGAGTGATTGGGCGACCAATTGCATGACGCAGGCGCTGTTCGGCGCGATCAAGCAGAAGCTGGAGACGGAGGGGATCACGTAAGACTACGGATCGGGCCGCGATCACTAAAATTTGCCCGAGTTCTGTAAGTCGATCACAGAATCCTTTCGCTACAAGCGGACCCCTACAAGGCAGGGGCTGCGCATGATGAGAAATCTATCCGATCACGGTTTACCGCTTGTTCAGCTTAAGGAGCAGCGGCGGGATCTGGTCGTCGCATTTCAAAACCGCAACGGGCCGGTGAGCGGCTGGGAGTTGATGCAGATCGCGGCCGTGCAGCAGGCGATCCAGGCCTTCGAGGACGTCATCGCCGATCTCGACGCCGAGATGGAAGCAGAAGCCGCGGCCTGACGGAGGTCTCAGGCCTCGAGATAACGCGTTTCGAGTTCGGCGCGTTCGGCTGTGCCGAGACCAAGCCCCTCGCGTAGATAGGTTTCGAGGTTGCCGTAGTCGGCGTCGATGGCTTCGAACGCAGCGGCCAGGAATGAGGCCCGCACGGTGCCCAGCACCTCCTTGACGACGTCGGGGAGATCGGTGCTGGCGACGGGATCGCGCCGGTAGAAGCGATTGGTGAGCAGGTAATCATCCGAAATCATCGCGTCGGGCACGCCGAGCGTATGCAGGATCAGCGCACAGGCGAAGCCAGTGCGATCCTTGCCCGCGGTGCAGTGGATCACCAGCGGCGTGCGGTCGTCGACCAGATGCGCAAACAGGCTCCGAAAGCGCGGCGTGTTCTGCTGGACGTAGTTGCGGTAGGAATCGCGCATCACCTCGACCGCGTGATCCGTCGACAGCCTGGTGCCAGTCGCGGCGATGGCGCGCAGCGCGGCCACCACCGTGGGTTCGACCGGCAACGAGTGCACGTCAATCTCGGCCACGCGGCACAGCGCCGCGGTACGTTCCTCGCGCCCGCGAAAATCGAATGCGCGCCGGACCCCGAGACCGCGAACCACTGCGACGTCGTCATCGGTGAGATGGCCGAGGTGGTTCGAGCGGAAGATCTGGCGCCAGCGGACGCTGCGGCCGTCGCTTGTCGGGTAGCCGCCGAGATCGCGGAAATTGCTGGCGCCGGAGAGGTTGAGGTGACGGGCGGGGGCGTCTTGCATCGGATGAATTAAACGATCTCGTGCGGCGGAGAAATGACGGGAGGGCGTTTCGGCCGTCCCTATCTCGTCTATACTGAACGCGGCGGGGGACAAAGCATGGATCGCAAGAGACTAGCCGTTATTGCTGCTGTTATGGGTTTGGCGGGAGCTGCAAGCGGGGTGCCGGATGCCGCCGCGCAGACCTTTCAAAATTATCGCTGCGCCGACGGCACGCAATTCATCGCCGGGTTCTTCCAGTATGATTCACGAGCGCATTTGCAGCTCGACGGCAAGGCGGTGACGCTGGTCAAGCGCTTGGCGCTATCAGGTTCGCGGTATTCGGGCAACGGCGTAACCCTGAAGATCAGCAGGGCAGGGTTGACGACGCTCAAGCACGCCAAGCGGCCGGTCACGGCATGCGAGCTGACATGAAAAAGGGCCGAAACGCTTGTCGTTCCGACCCTTTTCTACTTATCCGACGGCGCCTCAACTCTTGAATGCGCCGGGCTCCAAGGTGTGCCCGGCATCAGTGGTCACGCACCGGCTTGGATTCGTCGATCGCAGCCTGATGATACCAGCTGCCGCTGCAGGCCGAATCGCCCGCCGGTACCGAGGCAATATTGGTCGGCTTGGTTTCGTCATAGCGGCGTCCCCCGAGAGCCGCGCGGCCCCCGGTTGGGAATTGGTAGATCGTGGCAGATTCCTGATTAGAGCCCGTATTCAACATGTCAGTCTCTCCTTGCCGGAAACGCTACCCCTGATGGTGCGCCCGACTCGTTCTCTTGTGGTTACTAAATGCGATATCGTCCGTGCCCCGCGCGGATGCAAGATGACCAAATCAAAGTCATATCGTGGCTAAATCGTAGGCAAACATGCGTTTGCTTCCTGTGAGGCAATGAGCAGGTGGCTAACGCTTGGGCCGGTATGATGGTTGCCGGCTGCCGTCGGGTTTGTCGGAGAATGTTGCCCCTGGCTGCCGAGGCTTTAATCGGGCAGCGGCACCAAGGCCGAAACTGCCGGGGAATCGGGCGCATCGCGGGGCTGCGAAGCGCATTTTGGCCGCCTGCAACGCATGCCAGGCGCGCTTCTATGTCGCAGCAAAAAGTGAATTTGTCCGGCTGGACATCGCCGGAAACGGTGAATCCCGCACTGCAGCGACTGGCACTTTAATTGCTTGGAAGGTGAATGGCCGATGGTGGCCGGGTACGCGTGTGGCGATCGTTTTGGCTTTCGGTACCTCACGCTTTTGCATCATCAACAGAGAGGCTCAATGACGAAATACAAGCTCGAGTATATCTGGCTCGATGGATATACGCCGACACCGAACCTGCGCGGCAAGACGCAGATCAAGGAATTCGCGTCGTTCCCGACGCTGGAGCAGCTTCCGCTCTGGGGCTTCGACGGCTCATCGACCATGCAGGCAGAAGGCCACAGCTCCGATTGCGTGCTGAAGCCGGTCGCGGTCTATCCGGATGCCGCGCGGGAGAACGGCGCGCTGGTGATGTGCGAAGTCATGATGCCCGATGGCAAGACCCCGCATCCCTCGAACAAGCGTGCGACGATCCTGGACGACGAAGGCGCCTGGTTCGGCTATGAGCAGGAATACTTCTTCTACAAGGACGGCCGTCCGCTCGGCTTCCCGTCCAGCGGTTATCCCGCACCGCAGGGGCCATACTACACCGGCGTCGGCTACAAGAACGTCGGTGACGTCGCCCGCAAGATCGTTGAAGAGCATCTCAATCTCTGTCTCGCCGCCGGCATCAACCACGAAGGCATCAACGCCGAAGTGGCCAAGGGCCAGTGGGAATTCCAGATCTTCGGCAAAGGCTCCAAGAAGGCCGCTGACGAAATGTGGATGGCCCGCTATCTGATGCTGCGCCTGACTGAGAGCTACGGCATCGACATCGAATTCCACTGCAAGCCGCTTGGCGATACCGACTGGAACGGTTCCGGTATGCACGCCAACTTCTCGACCACCTATATGCGTGAAGTCGGCGGCAAGGAATATTTCGAGAAGCTGATGGACGCCTTCAAGGTCAACCGCGCCGACCACATCGCGGTCTACGGTCCTGACAACCACATGCGCCTGACCGGCAAGCACGAGACGGCATCGATCGATAGCTTCAGCTGGGGCATTGCCGACCGAGGCGCTTCGATCCGCGTTCCGCATTCCTTCGCCAACAACGGCTATAAGGGCTACCTCGAAGACCGCCGTCCGAACTCGCAAGGCGACCCCTACCAGATCGCCTCCCAGATCCTGAAGACGATCGCGCAGGTTCCGACCGGCGCGAAGGCCGCAGCCTAACAAAGCACTGGCATCCGGACTGGGGCCGCAATCGGGTCCGCCAAAGCGTGACAGCTTTGGCGGACCTTTGCGTTTTCATGACACCACCTCAAAGCGGTTTCGCCGCACCATGAACCGCGCTACATAACGGTCGGGACACAGCGTTTTCGGGCGAAAGGCTGCCCCGCACCGGAACTTGGGGCGGGATCGAAAACGCGTCAGAACTCGAAGGTGGCATGCCGGGGATACGGGTGGCATTCGGAGGCTTTTACAAGGTCAGGTTCCAGCTTGGCGATGCGGTCGGCCGCAGCGTGATGTACGCGCGCGACGGCAGGATGCTGGGTGGCAATTCGGCCTTCGCCCATATCGGCACCTACGAGAAGGTCGGCGACGAGATCGCGATCGAGATCGATACCGTTCGGCATAATCCCGATCCGAACTACCGGGCGATGGCCGGCACCGACGATGCAACGCTGTTGGCCCGCGGCAAGCCTGATGGTGAACTCTATCGCTTCAAGGGCGAGCTGAAGCAATTGCCGGGCGTGCCGTTCCAATCCGTCATGACGCCGATCGAGGAGGAAGCGATCCCGATCGCCGGTAGCCTCGGCGAGGGCGGCATCGTCAACGGCCTCTATTCCATTCACATCCGGATGCTTGACGGTGTCGAGGGGGGCCTCACCGGCGTGATGCTGCTCAACAACGGCCGCATCCTCGGCGGCGACGCCTTCTTCTATTATCTCGGTACCTACACTTCGGAGGACGGCCGTTGGAAAGGCCAGATCCTCAACCAGGAGCACACGCCGGCAATGGGGGAGAATCCCGTGTTCGGCGGCCACGACGTCGGCATCGGCTTTTCCGGCACTTGCGACGATCAGGGAGCGCTCCTGGAAGCGACCGCACTCGCCGGCAAGCGCAGCCTTCGCCTGACGGCCGTGCTGAAGCTGATGCGCAAGGCTTAGGGCACGGATGGATAGCTCCATCCGCGTGCTTTCGACGCTCGCTCTGAAGGGCGCGGTGGGCCGTTTGGCCGAACGTACAAGATCGAAACCGGCACCCGGATCGATGCCGATTTCGCACCGACGCTGGCGTTGCTTGACCGCATCCGCCATGGCGAGGGCGCCGACGTCGTGATCCTGACCCGCGAGGGCCTGGATGAACTGGTGCGCGAGGGCCGTGTAGCGGCCGATAGCTGCGTCGATCTCGCGCGTTCCTATGTCGGCCTGGCGGTGAAGGCGGGCGCGACCCGTCCCGACATTTCGACCGAAGCTGCGCTGCGCGAAGCGCTGCTCGGTGCGCGCGCCGTGGCCTATTCGCAGCTCGGCGCCAGCGGGATATTGTTCGCGCAACTGATCGAACGATTGGCAATCGCGGCCGAGATCAACGCCCGAGCCGTCATCATTCCACAGGGCTTTACTGCGGAAAAACTCGTCACCGGCGAGGCCGATCTCGCCGTCCAGCAGATCAGCGAATTAAAGCAGGTCACTGGCATCGACGTGATCGGACCGATTCCGCACGCGCTACAGACGCCCACGGTGTTTTCCGCCGGCCGCACGATCGGCTCCAAACTGTTTGATCAGGGCGACCGGCTGCTGCGCTATCTGGCTTCACCCGAAGTCGCGCCGGTGCTGCGGGAGTCCGGGCTGGAGCCTTGAATTTGCCGGCCCATAGACGCAACCTCCCGGCCATGAGGATGCCTCGTAATCTGTTCGCACTGATCGCGGCCGTTGCGCTCGCAATGCCGGCACAGGCGCATGCGCAATCGGCCGATCTCGTGCTGTGCGATCGCGTCGCGGCCGATCCTGCCGACCCCGACAAACCGGCCGACGTCAAGGGCGTGCCAGATATCGCTGCCTCCGATTTCGCGACCGCGATCAAATATTGCAGGCTCGCCGCATCGTCGTCGCGGCGGGCGATGTATCAGCTCGGCCGCGCCTACGCCGCCAACCGACAGATGAGGGAAGCGATCGCGGCCTGGCGCAAGGCTTCCGACAAGGGCTCGACCTCAGCCATGGTCGAACTCGGCGTGCTCTACGGCACCGGAACGGGAGGCGTCGCGAAAGACGAGGCGCAGGCGCGAAAACTGCTCGAGCGCGCCGCGCAGGCCGGCAATCCGCGCGGCGTCAGCAACCTTGCCGCGCTCGGCGGCGGCGCGGCGGCCGATCCCGCGCGTAGCCGAGAATTGCTAGCGAAAGCCGCGGAGACCAATGCCGAGGCGCAGTATCAGCTCGGCATGATGCTGTCGGACGGCAATGGCGGTGAGAAGGACGACGTTGCAGCACGCGCGCTGTTCGAGAAAGCGGCAGCGCAAAATCACCCTGCAGCACTGGAGCGAATGGGCGCCTTCGCGCAAGCGGGCCGCGGCGGGCCGAAGGATTCCGACGCCGCCAAAGCCTATTACGAGCGCGCTGCTGCGCTGGGCGACGAAGATGCCAAGAAAGCGCTGGAGCGCCTGCGATGTCCCTACGCGATCAAGGACAAGCGCGGCAATCTGGTGACGAATTTGTGCTTCTGAGGCCCGAGGATTTGACGAAGCTTGTGCCGGGTTCGCTCATTGGACGATTGGTGCAGGTCGACCCGCGCCTACGGGCCTTCCACTCCTGCGCCACATGGAATAAGAGGCCGCAAACCCTCATCCAGCCTCAGGCGCCCATGATCCGTCTCGATAACGTCTCCAAGCAAGTCGGCCACCAGATCCTCTTCATCGAAGCCTCCGCAGCCCTCCAGAAGGGCGAGAAGATCGGCTTGGTCGGTCCGAACGGCGCCGGCAAGACCACGCTGTTCCGGATGATTTCGGGGCAAGAACAACCCGACGAGGGCCAGGTGTCGCTCGATCGCGGCATTACGATCGGCTATTTCAGCCAGGATGTCGGCGAAATGTCCGGCCGAAGCGCGGTTGCCGAGGTGATGGACGGCGCTGGTCCCGTCAGCGTGGTTGCGGCCGAGCTGAAGCTGCTCGAAGCCGCGATGGCGGATCCCGACCAGGCCGAGGAGATGGAGGACATCATCGCCCGCTATGGCGAGGTGCAGGGACGCTTTGAGGAACTCGACGGCTACGCGCTGGAGGGGCGCGCGCGTGAGGCGCTGTCGGGCCTCGGCTTCAGCGAAGAAATGATGGACGGCGACGTCGGCGCACTCTCGGGCGGCTGGAAGATGCGCGTAGCGCTGGCGCGGATTTTGTTGATGCGGCCCGACGTCATGCTGCTGGACGAGCCGAGCAACCATCTCGATCTGGAAAGCCTGATCTGGCTCGAGCAGTTCTTGCGAGGCTACGAAGGCGCGCTGCTGATGACCTCGCACGATCGCGAGTTCATCAACCGCATCATCAACAAGGTGGTCGAGATCGACGGCGGCACGCTGACGACCTATTCCGGCGACTACGAATTCTACGAAACGCAGCGCGCGTTGAACGAGAAGCAGCAGCAGGCGCAGTTCGAACGCCAGCAGGCGATGCTGGCAAAAGAGATCAAATTCATCGAGCGCTTCAAGGCGCGCGCCTCCCACGCCGCCCAGGTGCAGAGCCGGGTCAAGAAACTCGACAAGATCGAGCGCGTCGAACCGCCGAAGCGCCGCCAGACGGTGGCGTTCGAATTCCTGCCGGCGCCACGCTCCGGCGAAGACGTCGTCAGCCTGAAGAAGGTGCACAAGGGTTACGGCAGCAAGAGCATCTATGAGGGACTGGATTTCATGATCCGCCGCAGGGAGCGCTGGTGCGTGATGGGCATCAACGGCGCCGGCAAGTCGACCCTGTTGAAACTGGTGGCGGGCTCGACCGAACCTGACGATGGCACGGTAGCGATCGGCGGCAGCGTCAAGATGGGCTATTTCGCCCAGCACGCGATGGATCTCCTGGACGGCGAGCGCACTGTATTCCAGTGGCTGGAGGATTCGTTCCCGCAAGCAGGACAGGGCTCGCTGCGGGCGCTTGCGGGCTGCTTCGGGTTTTCAGGCGACGATGTCGAGAAGAAATGCCGGGTGCTGTCGGGCGGCGAGAAGGCGCGGCTGGTGATGGCGCAGATGCTGTTCGATCCACCGAATTTTCTGGTGCTGGACGAGCCAACCAACCATCTGGACCTTGCGACCAAGGAGATGCTGATCAATGCGCTCTCGGAGTTCGAGGGCACCATGCTGTTCGTTTCGCACGACCGTCACTTTCTGGCCGCGCTCTCCAACCGTGTGCTGGAGCTGACGCCGGAAGGCCCGCACCAATATGGCGGCGGCTACACCGAATATGTCGCGCGCACCGGCCAGGAGGCGCCTGGCTTGCGCAGTTGAGTCATTTGTTCGGCTTGTCCCCGAAACAACTGCTCAATTCAATTCAGGCTCGGGCCGCGTTTGCGCGACCCGACAGCTCGTCCGGTCCGACGCCTGCTCGTGCGTAAAGACCTACGTGCCGCTTTCACACTTCTTCATGAAGCTGGTCTTGGCAGCACCAGCGAGCTTCTTGCCGTCCGAGCCGACCGCTTTGGTTTCGCAGGAATCGGCCATGCATTTCTTCATGAACGAGGTCTTGGCCGCACCCGCGAGCGCTTTGCCATCTTTGCCGACGGCTTTGGTTTCACAGGACTCCTGCGCAAACGCCGAGCCGACCGCAAAGCTGGCAATTACCGCAGCAAGAAATATCCGCTTCATTTTGATTTCTCCCTAAGACCCTTGACGGTGTCTGGATTGGATATCGGAATCCTGATGGGATCAAGTTCCCAAGCCTGATTTTGTCGATAAAATACCCGGAGTCGCCGGCGGCCACGACTCGGATCAAATCCAGCGCGCACAGAATGCCTCGACATCGCCGGACTGAAACTCCGGCAGGCGCTGCCAAATGGTCTCGGCTGGCCAATTCCACCACGCGATCCGCGAGAGCTGAGCGGCAATTTCTCGATTGAACCGCTCTCTGATCTGTCGCGCCGGGACACCGCCCACGATGGTGTAGGGCGCTACGTCGCGCGTGACCACGGCTCCGGCTGCCAGCACGGCACCATCTCCTACCGTGACTCCCGGCATCACGATGACCGCATGGCCGATCCAGACATCGTTTCCGATCACGACGCGATCGGCGCGCCGTTGTTCGAAGAAAGTAAGGTCCCGCTCGGCGTCAGCGGTGTAGTACTCCGGGCAATACGTAAATCGATGCTGCGATGGGCGGTCGAGCGGATGATTTGGCGCACCGATGCGTACCTGCGCCGCGATCGCACAAAACTTGCCGATCAGAGCATCGGCGACCATGCAGCCGGGACCGAGGTAGGAGTAATCGCCGAGCTTGGTATATTCGATCGCGGTGTCACCAAGAACTTCGCAGCAACGGCCGATGGTTGCCTCACGCAACTTGACTGTCGGTTCGATGATTGTTTCGGCGAGCTTTGGGCGCGATGGAGCCGGCTGGTGCATGTCGACTGGTGGTCCTTGATCGGGAGGCGGCCTTGTGCTGCCCGGCGTCAATTATCATGCCGGGTCGGCGGCCGAGCGTGCGCGTTCGGACTGGCTAGCATGCGCAGGACGCGCCTACGCCACGCGAACCTCCGACAGGAACCGGTTGACCTGGCCGGCGAGGTCGCGCGATTGCGAGGATAGGCGCCCTCGGCGAGCGAACGCGCGGTGTCGCCGGTGCGACGGGCGTTCTCGACCGCGGGCGCCGCGATCTCGGTCGCGGCCTGTATCGCGGACAATAACCAGCAGGCCATCTCCGTTGACTCGGTTGAAAATGACCCATAGCGGTCAAGGAGGTAGACGACCAAATGATGATTGCCTGAAATTAGAGCGTCGAGGTGAATCCAATGATTTTTTGGATAGCGAGTGTGGTTGGATTGGCGATCGCTTATCTCTTCGGTTCTACGCCCACGGGCTATCTGGCGGGGAAACTGCTCAAGGGCATTGATATCCGTGAGCATGGCTCCAAATCCATTGGGGCAACGAACGTATTGCGAACCCTGGGGAAATGGCCTGCCTTGGTGGTGCTCGTGGTAGATGTGCTGAAAGGTGTGGGGGCGATCGTCTTTGCCCGCTGGTTTTATCCTTGGTTCTTTACATTGTTGTCCGTCACTCCACCGACAGCGCTTGATCCGCAAACCTGGTTGCCTTGGGCTGTTTGTTTGGCCGGACTTGCCGTGTTGTTGGGGCATAGCCGTTCGATTTGGTTGAATTTCACGGGTGGCAAATCCGCTGCGACGGGGCTAGGCGTGTTGCTGGCGATGTCTTGGCCAGTAGGTTTAGGTGCTGCGACGGTGTTCGGTGTTGTGCTGGCTGTCTTTCGGATTGTTTCCCTTAGTTCGATGCTAGCGGCGTTGACTGCGATCGCTCTCGTCTGCGGCTTGGAGCAACCGTTGCCCTATCGGTTACTGGTGATTGCAGGCAGCATTTATGTGATTGTGCGCCATCGAGCCAACATTCAGCGGCTACTGGCTGGGACAGAGCCACGCGTGGGGCAAGTAGCCTAGAATCGAAAACGGAATCGCAAATTTAGTGCGTGCACTCTGGGACTGTCGAGATCGCGAGCAAGGGCTTGTTTGTGGTCCTTAGCGACATATTGCGCCGCCGCACGATCTTGGCCGCTTTGTGAGCAGAGCGGAAACGGCATCACCGCGCCACCAAGTTTATGGGTACACGGCCCAATCGAACAATCGAACCCAAAATGACTCTTTCAAGATAGGAGGAGGCCTGCCGTGCTTCAGCGCGTACGATTTTCCTCGGGGGCGCTTCGCTTCGCAGACTTGTGCTGCGGTTGTCCGCCGGACGGGGAGCCCATCTCCTGGCAGGGCAACTGCGTCCAGGATCCATCTGCGGCCTGCTGATAGGCGTGACAGGACGAGGACGCCGGACTCTCGTCCGTCTTTTGCACGTTTGAATTCTTCGCCAGCGCGGGCGCCGTCAGTGCAGCGAGGGCAGCCATCGAACCAACGAAAATCGATTTTGCGATCCGCATGTGAGGTTCTCCTTCTCGAAACAGCTACTTTCGTAAGAGAGAATTTGACGATCTTTTGCCGCAAATTTTAGGTTGGGACGATTTTCTTAATTTTTGGCAAATCCGCGCGGGCGCAACAGTAATTTGTTCCCAGCGGTGCGATGCAATCGGGCAACACTATTTGGAAAAAGTGATGACCGGCGAATTACGTCGTTGCGCGTCCACAATCCTGCTCCGAAAGATCGGCACCTTCGTATGCTTGGCTGTGCCGCATGGTTGAGGCGGAACCTTTGGAGGCGACGGGATCATGAACCCGGGGCGATCTTCGAAAGTGGCGGTGGCGTCGTGCGGAACGTTTGTTCTCGCGATTTGGGTCGTCGGCTCGCTTATTGTCCTCAGTTCGGCCGGCGTCGAGAGAGCAGGCACGGTACCCACCGCCGATCGCTGCGCTCCAACTCCCACGGCCGGCGCCGAAGCCGCGGGCGCCCGCGAGGCGACCGCAACAAGCAACGCCGTTGTCGCTAACGCCGAGGTGGCCACGGCCGCCGAACCGGTGACGCAGACGGCCGCCGACACGACGGCGGCCCCGAATGGGCCGAAACCGATCGCCGTGGCCGCGTTGTCGGATTCATCGCAGAAGCAGTCGCTCGAAACACCGGCCGCGCAGGTGGCGACTGCCGCCGAACCGGTGACGCAAACCACCGCCGACACGACGGCGGCCCCGGATAAGCCGGAGCCGATCGTCGCGGCCGCGTTGTCGGATTCTTCGCAGAAGCAGTCGCTCGAAATACCGCCCGTGCAGGTGGCGACGGCCGCCGAACCGGTGACGCAGACGGCCGCGACGGCGGCCCCGGATGAGCCGAAACCGATCGTCGAGGTCGCGTTGCCGGATTCGTCGCAGAGACAATCGCAGGAAACACCGCCTATGCAGGTGGCGACGGCGAACACGGCTGATCCGGTGCCAAACGATGCCAAGGAAGACACGAAGGAGGCTGTGAGCACCGTCGAAATCCTTGACGAGTGCCTGGTGCCGGACATCTGCGTCGACCGATACCTATGGGCGCTCTACCAACGGACGCCCAAGGAAGACACCATCAAGGTGCAGGAGCAAAGGAAAGTGACGGTCAAGAGGAAGCGCAAGACGATAACTGTCACCAGAAGCTTCACCAAGCTCGTGGATCAGGACTTTACGTGGAAGGATCCGAAGGCGGCGGAAAAAGCCGGCATGCCGATGATGGATTACGTGATCGGAGGCATGGACCGTAGCTTCAAGCTGAAGCTGTTTCATGCGCTTCATGCGGCGGAGGAGGCCGGGCTGTCGCCCGGCATAACCAGCGCGTTCCGCGATGACTATCGGCAATCGATCGCAAGCGGCCTGAAGGCGGCGACCGACAGGTCCTATCACGGTGGAAGCTTCCGCGGCGGTTATGGCCACGGGCTTGCCGCCGATGTCGTGAGCGTCAAAGGCGCGACACGGGCGGACCGATGGACTTCCACTGAAAGCTTGTGGAAATGGATCGATGCGCACGGCAAGGAGTTTGGAATCGGACGACCGTATCTCGATCGAGATCCGCCGCATCTGGCACCGACCGACGGCAAGGAATATGCTGCTCACCGCGGGACGAAAGATCAACACGCAGAATCGGACGTGAAGAAGCACAAGCGGCTGGCTGTGCGGGACCATCACCGCGTGATGCGAACCGCGTCGGCTGACCGTGGCAAAGCGGACAGGCTAGCTGCGCGCTAACTGGCGCGCGAGGGACAGGGTTGCGGTGCGCGGCGCGGGTTCTGCAGTGTTTGCGAAGTTCCGAGTTGGCAGGTCCGGCCGAATGGCGTTACGTGTGAATCTACTCAAGTACAAGCTGGCGTAGACCCGATCAGATGGGACGCGCATGACGTCTCGTTGTGTGAATCCAAAGCGTAAGCAGACGCGGCTGCGGTCCGCGTATCTTGCTGTTGCGGGTCTGGCTGTGCTGATTGCGGCGGGAGACGATGCTGGCGCTAGAAGCGGTCGGAGCGAACGTCCGATCGAGTCTATTGTGTCGCGCAGCGCCGGCCAGCCGGTCATGGCCATCGTTTCGCTCCGCGACCAGCGGATCACCGTCTACGACGCCAAGGGCTGGATCTTACGGGCGCCGGTGTCGAGCGGCCAGAAGGGACGCGAGACGCCCGCAGGCATCTTCAGTGTCATCCAGAAAGTAGAGGAGCATTACTCGAACCTGTATGACGATGCCTTCATGCCGCACATGCAACGCATTACCTGGTCAGGCATCGCACTCCATGGCGGCGTCCTGCCGGGGCGTCCGGCGTCCCATGGCTGTATCCGGCTGCCCTTCGACTTCGCCGCACGCCTGTTCGACGAGACGACGATGGGCATGCGGGTGATCGTGGCGCCAGGCGATGTGGCGCCCATTGAGATCGCCCATCCGGTTCTGTTCCAACCCAAACCGGGTGCCGGCACCGTGGCCGCGGCCCGTACCGCTGAGGCGCAAGAGGCGGCGAGGAAAGTGGACGAGGCGAGGCTCGCTGCAGGGACGGCGCTGCGGGAGGCCTCGCGGGCCGTGGCGCCGGTGCGCGCGGCAGAAAATCTGAAGCTCAGAGCCGAGGCGCAATTGGCGGCCGCCGAGACGGCGCTTGGTTCTGCCGTCTCGGCGGAGGCAAAGGGGCAGGCTGAGGGCACCAAGGCACTGGCAGTCGCCAAGGTCGCGGAACTGCAGGTGCAATGGAACGCCGCCAAGGCGGATCTGCAACTGAAGCGCGATGCCGTCACGCCTGCGCGCGAAGCCGCCGCTGCCGCGGAGACCGCACGGGCCACAGCGGCCGAAGGGGCGCGCCAGGCCGCGCGCGAACTCGCCCCGGTATCGGTGTTGATCAGCCGCAAGACCCAGCGGCTTTATGTCCGGCAATCATTTGAGCCCATCTTCGAAAGTCCGGTCGCGATCGCAGATCCCGATCGTCCAATTGGCACGCATGTCTTCACCGCCATCGAGCGCTCGACCGACGACGCCAGGTTGCGATGGAGCGTTGCCTCATTGCGCGGCGGACGCCCGCCGAGTGGCACGGTTGAGCCATCAGGTCAGGCGCGGGGGAGTAGTGGTCGCAACCTTGAGCCGGTGCTGACGGAGTCGGACAGCGCAAAGGCCGCGCTCGACCGCATCGTCATTCCGCAGGACGCATTGGATCGCATCGCAGACGTTACGCCGCGATCCTCCCTGATCGTCACGGACGAGGCAATGAGTTCGGAAACCGGCAAGGGAACGGATTTCGTGGTGTTGTTGAGCGGCGAGCCGCAAGGAGGCATCAAGAGCCGGCGACGCAGTCCGGGCACCGGATTCCGCTATGCGCGCCCACGCCACCTGCCTTTTTGGCGTTCGCCTTCCGGGAGCGCCTTTTCCATGTGGTAAGCCCCGTTCTTCTCGCGGCAACTCCGCTCAGTGATATAGAACTTGGCGTCGAGCGCACCGGACAATCCATCCCCCGAATTTGCCGCGATGCACCGCGGTTGCGGTCTGAACTATTGTTTGGCGGCTTCGCCGGGGTCTCCCTTGGGGCCGGCCTGTGTCATGGCCGGGCATCGCCCGAAAGCCCGTCGGCTAGAGCATGATCCGGAAAAGTGGGTACCGGTTTTCCGAAAAGATCATGCTCAAACAAAAAGATAGAGCGAGATGACGATTCGAAGAAAAGTCATCTCGCTCTAGCGCCAGCCACAGACACGATGTCCCCAGTGCCACCAGCGATGTCCCCTCTGCCACCAGCAACCCCAACGACGGTGACGGCTACGCATGTGGCGATGCGGGCGGATCTCTACCGCTCGCACTGTCTGCGTCGCCTCCGCTACTCTAGGCGTGATACTCCAGCCGATCGTTGTAAAACCGGCGACAGCAACGACCGAGCCAGGCAGGATATCTGCGAGGAAGTTGCGGCGACTCATTGCTTTCACTGTGCTTCTCCCATGTCCGAAAACCAGATCGTGACCTTGAGGCCCGGTGAGTTATCCAGCATTTCTATCCGCGCGTCATGGAGGCGGGCGACCGCAGCAACCAAGCTGAGGCCGAGCCCGTTTCCCGAGGTGTAGCGGCTCTGTTCGAGCCGGTAAAAGCGCTTGAAAACATGGTCTCGTTCTTCGGCCGGAATTCCGGGCCCGTCATCGGCGATCGAGATGACCGGCCTGCCGTCGCGGGTTTCGTTCGTAACAACGACATTGCCTCCGGCGCGACCGTGCTTGAGTGCGTTATCCACGAGATTGGCGATGGCATCGAAGATCAGGTCGCGATCGCCGGTTACCAGTGCCGCGCGATCGCCGGCAATGGTGAGACTGGTGCAATCCTGTTCGGCCGCCGCATCGTACAGCTCGACAACTTCGCCGGCGATTTCGACCAGGTTCACGGTACGGAATGCGCCCTTTCGTTGCTGGGTCTCGATTTGCGCGATGCGCGTGATCGACGCGAATATCCGCAACACCGCATCGAGATCGGCAATGGTATCGCCAATCAGCGATTGATCTTCCTTGCCGACGCGCTGGCGATGGTAGGCCTTCTCGAGCCGCCCGCGCATCCGAGTTAGTGGCGTCCGCAAATCGTGCGCGACATTGTCGCTCACCTGCTTGACCTCGCCCATCAGGGTTTCGATGCGGTCGAGCATCAAATTGAGGTTTTCGGCCACGCGATCCCATTCGTCGCGGGTGCCGCGCAGCGGAATGCGTTGATCCAGGCCGCTCCGCATGATGGCCCGGCTGGTCGTGTTGATGGCTTCGATCCTGCCCACGGTCCGCCGCGTCACCAGAATGCTGGCGACCGCCGCGAGGATGAATATCAACACCACACTCGAGATCACGGCGGTCTTGATCTGATCGGTAAAGCCGTCGAGCTCGCTGATGTCCCGTCCCACCAGCAGCCGATCGCCGCTCGGAAATGTACCCGACATCGCCCGCAGCAGCGGCTGGGTCGTCGCGTGGGGCAGGAGGGCCGGCGCGCGAAACTCCATCCATCCCCGGGCGTCGTTGTCCGTCGACGGCCATGCTTTGATATTGCCGGCCAGCACGGCCAATGAGGGGGCGGCCAGAAGATACACGTTGTCGGCAAAATTGCTGTCGGCGACGCGCGCTTGAATGAGAGC
Source organism: uncultured Alphaproteobacteria bacterium (assembly GCA_963774775.1). GTDB lineage: Bacteria > Pseudomonadota > Alphaproteobacteria > Rhizobiales > Xanthobacteraceae > Bradyrhizobium. Next base: position 136,903 of record CAVZGZ010000003.1, on the reverse strand, counting down.
GATCAACCCATCGCGCCCGGATCGCTCGTAAACGCTCTTCAGGCTCGAATACTCGCTCATGATGGCGCGATCCGAGCGGCTGCGCACATAGGAGGAAGTCGACAAATAGACATAGCTGAAGATGGCGGACACAATCAGGCCGAAGGTCCCGATCGCGATCAGCGCCAGGCGGAACGTCGATGACGTCAAAGTCTTAGTCAGGAGCACGAAGACAGTACCCTATGCCGCGAACCGTATGGATCAGCGGATACGCCTGTTGATCGTCGACTTTGCGACGCACGCGGCCGACATAGACGTCGATGATGTTTGTCGAGGGGTCGAAATGAAGGTCCCAGACGTGCTGCAGCAACATGGCGCGGGATACGACGCGGCCCGCGTTGCGCACCAGATACTCCAGCAGCTGGAATTCCCTGGGCAGCAGCAAGATGTGCTTGCCGCGCCGGCTGGCGGTCCGCGACATCAGGTCGATCGCGAGATCGCCGACGCGCAAGATGGTCTCCTTGACGATGGTTTCGCTGCGCCGACCGAGCGCTTCTACTCGCGCCAGTAATTCGACAAAGGAAAACGGCTTGACCAGATAGTCATCGCCGCCGGCTCGCAGGCCTCGGACGCGATCGTCGACTTCCCCGAGCGCACTGATGATCAGGAAGGGAGCGGCGATGCCATCGTCGCGCAATTGGCGCATGACCGCGATGCCATCGATATCGGGAAGCATGCGGTCGATGGTGATCACGGCGTAGTCGGAGGCCGCGCCGCGGCTCAACGCCTCATAGCCGCTCGCAGCCAGATCCACCTGATATCCGCTGGTCGTGAGTTGCTCGACAAGCTGATCGGCGGTTTCCGGGTCGTCCTCGACGACGAGAATACGGCGGTGACCTCCCGTCATGGTCTTCGGTCTCCGAAGGGCTGTCCAAACGCCGAATTTGGCTGGCAAGGATCGGTCAGCGCAACGCCGGCACTATAGGCCAACCAGCTCATCGCTGTTCTCAGGGTTACGTGAGGAGGTTCGCATAAAGGGTGTGATGGCCATCACTGCCGGGTCGGCTTCCGCATCGCCGGAGGGAGCAGCGACGACCATCAGGATGCCTCGATCCTCCGAAGCGGTCTCGCAGGGCTAGTAATAGCCGTAGTCGCCGCAGACGTTGGCCCACTGCAAGCCGTAGGGGGTCCACACCCTGCGCCAGCAGCTGTCATAAGCGGCGTAGGCGTAGGGCGCGCCAACGAAGAAGAAGCGATGGTGGCGGTGATGGAAGAAACGGCCGTCGTGGAACGCGAACCGTGAAGATCGGGGCGCGAAGCCGGGATGTGCGAAACCTGAGTGGGCAAAACCTGGGCCCGCGAAACCACGGCTCGCGAAATGAGCGCCGCTGAAATGCGCGGCCGGGCCCATGCCGCCGACGTGCATGCCGCCTCCCATGCCGCCGAAATGCATCCCCCCGCCTCCCATGCTACCACGCATCCCGCCACCGCCGCCCATGCCACCATGCATCCCGCCACCGCCACCGCCGCCCATGCCGCCGCGAGCGAGCGCCGGTGACGCAAGCGCAAGCGCAGCACTCAGCGCGCCCGCAACGAAGCAACCAACGAGCCTGCTTTTCATCCCAATTTCTCCATGGTTGAAGTGCCGCGACGAATACGGTCGCCACAACAGAACGCCAGCAGACATCAAATGACCCAACGATTTCAAATGACAAAGGCGACAGTTTCTAACAGCGAAGTTAGTTTCGTCGTCGCACCGGGACGCGCGCCCGGCGGTCGTGATACAGTGCGGTCATGACCAACCGCATTCTCGTATTCTACGGCTCCTACCGATCCGACCGGATGGGCATCCGGCTCGCGCATTTCACCGTCGAGGGTTTTCGCGCCCGCGGTGACGACGTCGAATTGATTGACGCGAAGGAAGTCGGGCTGCCGATGCTGGACCGGATGTACAAGGAATATCCGAAAGGGCAGGCACCCGAGCGGCTCGAACAGCTCGCGACCCAAATCCGCGCCGCTGACGGTTTCGTGTTCATCACCGGCGAATACAATTGGGGCATCCAGCCGGGGCTGAAGAACCTCACCGATCATTTTCTCGAGGAATGGTTCTGGCGTCCTGCTGCGATCGCGAGCTATTCGGCCGGGCGCTTCGCTGGCGCGCGCGCAGCGACCGCCTGGCACGGCACGCTCTCCGAGATGGGCATGGTGGTGGTCTCATCCACCATCGCGGCCGGGCCGATCACGCAGACGCTCTCCGCCGAGGGCAAGCCGGTCGGCGAGGGCGGCAAGGCGTTGGAGCGGGCGTTTCCGCGGTTTGCCGATGATCTCGCATGGTGGATGGAGGCGGCGAAGGTGCAGCGGGCGAAGAAGCCGCCGCCGTATTGAGATGCCCCGGGCCTTGAGGCGCTGGACCTCAGAGCGCACCACTTTGGCGGTGACTTTGGTATTTCGCGCGCCACTTCGGGCCGGGTCCGCGCATGTAATGCAGCTCGGGCCGATAGGGATCGAACGCGATCATGATGAGCCTGTGCCATCCGGTCACGATCAGATTCAGGCGCTGGCTAAGTTGAACGACGGCCATGGCGCCCTCTCAATGCGTTTGCCGAGCATGGACGCGAACGGCATGCAAAAAATCTCTTCGCCGAGTTCGTCGCTGACGTGCAGGACCCAGTTGCGCCAGTCTTCCGTGTTGGGCGCCGTGATGAAGGAGCGCACGACGAGGGCGGCGTGATCATGCGCCTCGATCAGGTTGCGGACGTTGGCGCCGCACTGATCGGTCGAGGCGCCTTCGGTGTTGGAGCAATGGAAAAAGACCTGGGTCATGTTCCGCTTCCTCGAGAAGAGATCTGCGACTCAAGGGATAGCACCGCGACGGTCGGCGGAATATTCGGATAAACTCCGGTAAGGGAAAGTACGTACAGGGGAAATACGGGGCTGGAACGTCGATGCGTGTCACTCCAGGCCCTGCACCGGCGGTGCGGTGGAGGTGGCCTTCGGAGGCGGTGGCGCTGCTGCGGCCGGAGGCGGAGCGGCCTGACCTCTCGGAGCCGGTTGGGTGTCCGCGCGCGACACCCGCGTCTCCTGGGAAGCGGATTTTCGCGCGTGGCGCTCGCCGCCTGATCGCCTAAAGCCCCACGAACGCGCGATTGATGGTCCGGCGGTGTAACCCACGACCGCGCCGGCAACCGCGCCGATTGGCCCGAACACCACGGCGCCGGACAAGGCCCCGAGCGCGGCGTCGCCGCCGCGTTGCTGTGCCAGAATTGCCGATGGGAGCAGTGCCGCCAACACCAACGCTGTGATCGCGATTGTCTTCTTCATCGAAGTTCGTTCCATCCTTGCGCGACAGCAAAACGGATGAATGCGGCGGGATGAGGCGGAATCGGAGGCATATGAATCGTTGCGAGGAACGGTTCCGGGCCGTGCGCCTGCTCTACGCGCTGTGACCCAATCAGCACACCGGCTGGAATTGCTCTGGCGAAATTAAGGCCGCCAGCATCCCGCCACGGTGCCGCCCCGATTGGATTCGGAACCTAGGGCCTGTTGGTTTTCGGCTTGGGCTGGGGCGCAAGTTGGGGATGCAACATGGTGTCCATCGTCTGTGCCAGACCTTCGTTTGTTGACGTTAAAACGGGCCGTAAAGGCATTCGGCTGCTTGCACTCGCGCTCTCGGCGGCAACACTAGCTGCCTGCGCGCAGACCTCGGTGGTCAGCCAGCGATCCGAATTTCATCAAACCAGGCAAGCCTCGCTGGAGCGGGATCGAACGTCGTCACCGGTGACGAACAGGCGCGTGGCATCGGCGAGGAAGCACACTCCCTTTGCATCGCGCAAAGCGGCCGGCACCAAGGTTGCCTCGCAAGGGATTGCCAGCTTCTACACCGAGGGGACTGAGACCGCGAGCGGTGAAAAATTCAACACGCACGAACTAACCGCTGCGCATCCGAGCTTGCCGTTCGGCACCCGGCTGCGCGTGACCAATGTTGCGACCGGACGCTCCGTGACGGTGCGCGTCAACGATCGCGGTCCCTACGTTCCCGGGCGGATCGTCGACGTCTCCTATTCTGCGGCGGACGCGCTCGGAATGGTCGGGAAGGGCATCGCCAACGTCAAGCTCGACGTTGTCCGATAGCGGTCGGCGCGCGCGATGCGCTTCGTTCGTCTTACGCTTCGTGGGTCTTACGCTTCGTTCTTGGGCGTGTATTTGCCCATCACGCATTTGTACCGTTGCAGTTTCCACTCATGGTACGGGCCATGGGCGAGCCAATCGGCGATCCCGATCTGCGCGTTCACCGAGCAGGCTGACATGGTGATTCCCGACATCTCACTGTTGGTGACGACTTTCTCGAGGCAGAGCTGGCCGTTGCAGAGAACGGCGACAAGGGTAACGAGCATGGTGTCCTTCGTTATTTAGGGAATCACCCGGTTGCTCAGTCTATGCAGACTTCATGCCAGCGTGAGAGGGGACACCGTATTTTACCGGGCGTCCCGGCAAGCGAATATCCACATCTCAAATCCGTCCCTTGAGGCGCAGGCCGGGATCAGCCGATGACGCGTTCCCCGTTCGCTCTTCGAGCGGTGGTGGACGAAGCCGCACACCTTCCTGCGCATGCGGCACCAAATGGCCATGCTGTCGGCGAATTGCGGTCAAAGCCTGCTGGCAACACACGGAGAGTGTGTGAGAAGCTAACAGGGGGACAACGTTGGTCTACAAGATGATCGCAGAACGCGAGAACGAGAAAGTTAGAATTGAACGATCGAGTTCCCTGCTCATCGTTGCGAAGGCGCGGATCTGGGCCAGCGAAGGCTGGCAGGTCGTCGTCACCGACTCCGAGGGCAAGTCCTACGCGCCCGCCGAATTCGACCGCCTGTTGGCGGCTTGATCGTTCGAACCGTCGTCGTTCCACGCACGCAGCAGCTTCGACGCCGTCATCTGCCGTGATCGGGACGACAGGCGTTGGCGGATTAGACCTTCCGCCTCGGTTCTCCGCGCGACGGCGGACGAGCCGCTAAACCGGCCGGCGCGCCGAAAGCCAGCTGGGTACAGGATCGAGCGGCGTACGATACAACTCCGTGTTGTCGGCGTCGGTGACGCGGACGGAACAGCCTTTTGCTTTCAGCTCGGGCCGCACCTGCGACAGTTCGTTCGCCAGTTGATCCGCCTTATCGGAGGCAACGCGGAGGTTCTCGAGGATGATGCTCCCCTGAGTTCTTGAACTCTTCGTCAAGTACGAGATCGAAGCTGTAGTAGGGCATCCGAAGCTCCCAAGTCTCGGTATGCATGCATCATACCACTGAGTTCGAAGGGTTCCCTAACAGAAGCGAAGCGCAACGCTTGAGTTGTTCGCGCAAAAACAATGTGCAGCGGTGGACGAACGATCGACTCGCTCGTCGAAATGATTACCGAGCCCGTAATCATCCGGTGACGGGTGTCGCGCGTAAACTGCGCATGTGGCTTACCACTTTCGCGCTTCAGGCTCTGACCGGGCAGTTGTGATCTATCTCATCATCGCGTCGTTAGGATTTTATTAAACATGTCAGGATCAGCTTCTACGCAAGGGAATTTGCAGCGGAACCGGACTTCGGGAGCCGGCAGCTGCAAAAGAAGGCCGGCGGCGTAGCGCCCGTCGGCCTTTTCTCTTGATGGAGCCGCGGTCGACGAAATTTGCAAGCCGCAACGCTTGCGTCAATCGGCGGATGGTCGCCGCCGTAGCGCGGTCCCTGACAAAACAGCGGCGATTTCCCGGAACCGGTAGTTGCCCTACCGCACCGGCATTGGCGGACGCACCACCGGGTTGCCGTCCGTTTCCACCGCGGTCTGCGCTTCCGGCTCAACCGGCAGCGGCGCGGGAGGTGCGGCGGCCGGCAATAGAGGAGGTGGTGCAGGTTGCACGGCGGTGAATGTCGGCCTCGGCTTGCGCTGCGCGGCGACTGCGCGCGGCGGAGCCGGTGGCAGCCTGGGCGCCGCTATCCGCGGTCGCAGATTTGGATCGGGAGTCCTGACATCGGCAACGGAAGCCTTCGCTTCTGATGCCTTCGCTTCAGAACCTTTGGCGATGTCGCGAGCCATCTGCTCCTGGCCGGCCTTGAGCTGCTCGACGCTGGCCTTGAGCTGCTCGATCTGCTGCGCCATCGACTGCATCAACTGCGCCTCATCAGGTGGAGCGGCGCTCGTCGCGACAGTCTCCGTCGCCGGCGCTGCAGACGTTGCCGGTTGCGCAGGCGTTGCCGGAGCCGCTGCCGCAGCCTGCACATCAGGTGAGGTTTGTTGCTCCGTTGGTGCCGGGTTAGCCTGCGGCGACGAGGTCGCGACAGTCCATGGCGTCCAATTCGCAATCATCTGCTTGACCGGGCCATCGTAATGACGCCAGCCTTCGGCAGCGGCGCCGCTGACCAGCGCGAACACGAAGGCCAAAAGCGCGCGTGTCGCCCATTTGCGCTTCGACGATCGCAAACCCGGAACTGGGACATGGTCATCGGCGGTCACGCGAAACGTCGCCTCGGGCGACGGCGCCGATGCGCCGGCGGGAGTGTTCGATGCCAAATGGATCTGCGGCTCAAACGGGCGCCTCAGGGAGCCAGGCGCGAGCGTTGAGAATTCGCGATCCGCGCGCGCGGCCAATACGACATCAGGCGCGATATCGAGCGCGTCGTGCGGATCGTTGTCTCTCGTGAGTTCTCTCAGCAATGGATGCATTGGCGCTCCGTACCTTGTGCAATGTCACCGGAATTAAAGCAGCCGGCGGATTGACTGTTTTACGTCGACAAACCTCTGCCCCGCACCACGTCTCCAGTCAGGTTTGACCAAAGCAAGGCGATAGCGTGGAGAGGTTGCGGCCCTATCGGGAACCGCGCTGCTGGAACTGGAATCGGAACGAGCAGCGCAATCTTGTCAGCCCAAGCCGGCTGCCATGATTTCAGCATTTTTCAGGCGACAACTGGAGCACATAACGAACTGGAGGGCAGGGTGCCAAAATCCTCCTTCGCGTTGGTGTTGATGGGGTTGCTCGCGCTCGGCGGCTGCATGCAAGCGACGCTTGCTCCGTCGTCGGATGCCAGCATGACGGCAAGGGACCGGCAGTTGCTGGCCCATCCGCCGTATGCGGAAGCGAATATTCCCGACCGCTTTCTCCGGCACATCGTCGACTATACGCGCAAGGAGCAACCGGGCACGATCCTGGTCGATAGCGATGCGCGTTATCTCTACTATGTGCTGCCCGGCGGCAAGGCGATCCGCTACGGCGTCGCGGTCGGCGAGGAAGCGCAGGCGTTTTCCGGTGTCGCCACGGTGGGCCGCACGGCCGAATGGCCGGACTGGATTCCGACGCCGGAGATTCAGGCGCGACTCGGCCCTTATCCCCCGCGTGTTCCAGGTGGCCCGGCCAACCCGCTGGGCGCGCGGGCGCTCTACCTCTATGAGGGCAACAAGGACACGCTCTACCGCATTCACGGCACCAACCAGCCCGAATATATCGGCCAGGCCATCTCGTCCGGCTGCATCCGCATGACCAATTCTGACGTCATCGATCTCTACGATCGGGTGAAGCCGGGCGCGGTCGTTGTCGTGCTCCCGCCGGGCCAGAGTGTGTGAGCGTCGAACCGGCGCTTCGGGTGAACCAGTAGCTCGGCGCTCTCGACGATGCGCATTTCTTCGGTCCCGCGCGCCGCGGTTTTCTCCAGCACGGCGAAGATGGCGGATGCGGCGTGGCCCAGCGCGTCGGGCGTGTCTGATCCGCGCACGCGCGCAGACACCAACAGCGAAGCGAACAGGTCGCCGGTCCCGGACGGGCTGATCGGCAGTTTCGGCGTGCGCACGCGCCAAGCCTTGAAACCGTTGTGCGATTGTTCGATCGCAAGGGTCTCGATCGCGTCGTCAGGGGTGTCCTCGAGTTCGGCGCTGGTGACGACGACGGTCGATGGTCCCTGCGCCATCAGCGCGCGCGCCGCTTCGATCATCTGATTTGTTGTGGTGGCCTTTGCCCCGCACAGAAATTCGAATTCGAAATGATTGGGCGTGATGATATCCGCAAGCCGGCACAGCCGCTGCCGCACCAGCGGCGGGATGTCGGCGTGGACGAACAGGCCGCGGTCGCGATCGCCGAGCACGGGATCGCAGCAATATCTGAGCGCCGGGTTGCTCGCCCTGGCGCGCGCGACGAAATCAGCCACCACGGCTACGATCTCGGCCGAGCCGAGATAGCCCGACAGGATCATCTCGGCAGGTATCAACCACGCCGCGCTCCTCGACGCCTCGCAGGAGATCGGCGACCAGTGGCGCATCGAGCACCCGGCCGCGGATGGTCGGGTAACCGGGCCGGTTGCTCAGCAGGGTGGTCGGCACCGCCGTGACGTCGATGCCGTGCATCTGCATCGGAAACACCGCGGCGCTGTTGCCGACATGGCCGAAGGCGACCTGCGACTGAATCGAAATCACGCTCATGCTGTGGGCCGAAGCGACATCCGGTACCTTTCAAGGGGCCGCCGGAACGACCCGGGGCGAGCGCCCAAAATGCAGATCAATCACGACATGGTCAATCTCGGACGCGGCATGAAGGGGAAACGTTCTCGTCGATGGTCGACCCCAAGGGCGCCGTACCTCAAGGCCCGGCGCCCTCGACTCTCGGATCGAGATCAATTGGGTGACGAACTCTCACCCGAACAGCGCGACATAGATCACGTAGAGCCAGCCGAGAATGCCGTGGATGATCGCCCACAGGATCGAATGGTTGTCGGTGTAGGAGATCGCGATGGCGAGCGCCGAGCCAAAACCCACGCCGTATTTCGCGCCCTCGACTCGAACGCCGTAATATCGATTTCCGTTCATGGTGATCCTCCTAGCTGGCAGGCGGAATGCGTCACGATTTGCGGGACCCTACCAGAAACCGCGTGATCGCGCGGCCGAGGTCGGCGTTATCGAGCGGCTGTTCCAGCGAAGCCTTGGCGGTCGCGACCAATGCTTCGGGAGCGCCGTTCCGGCCGGCCTTCTCGCAACAAAATTCGGCAAAGGCGGCGGTGAATTCGGGATGTGGCTGCACCGACAGCGCCGCGCCGTTTCCGTAGAGAATTCCGGCGTGCGGCGCAAACGTCGAATGGAGGATCGTCGTTGCGCCAGCGGGGGGCTCGATGACCTGGTCCTGATGCGAGGCGGCGATCGCGATTGTTTCTCCGTCGATCGCGCCGTTACCGGGCACGACATCGTAGACGTGGCGCCCGATGCCCCAGCCTTTCTCCGACTTGCGCACGGTGCCGCCAAGCGCCTGGGCGATCAATTGATGGCCAAAGCAGACACCGACCATCGGAATTCTCGCCTCATACGCCGCGCGCACGAAGCGCTCGAGCGGCGCGATCCAGTCGAAATCGTCGTAGACGCCGGCTGCCGATCCCGTGATCAGGATGGCTTCGAGCGTGGTGGGATCGGGCAGCTCTTCGCCGTCGGCAAGCCGAACCGTCGTAGAGCTCACCGAGGCATCCGCCGCACCGATCATCCGTTCGAACATCTGCGGAAAAGAGCCATGCTGTGTGCGCTGCTCGGGCGGAACGAGACCGGCTTCGATGATCGTAATTTTCGGCATGGATTTTTTCTGCGATGGGAGTGCGGGCGAACCACGAATAAGCATCGATTCACGGCGCGCGACAAGGGGAGGCGACGCCGCCGTCAAAAGATCGGCTCGCCGATCGCGACGTCGCTGCGGGGGCTGAGAACGATCACGTTGCCAGCAGCGTCCTTGGCCCCGAGGATCAGCAGTTCGGACGTGAAGCCTGCGATGTTCTTTGGACCAAAATTGCAGACGCACACCACCAGCGAGCCTATCAGCGCCGCCGGTTCGTAGTTCGTGATCTGCGCGCTCGACCACATGATCCGGTCGGCGCCGACGTCGACGCCAACCTTGTAGGACGGATTGCGCGCGCGGGGAAACGGCTGGACCTCCACCACCTTGCCGATCCGGATGTCGAGACGGGCGAAATCGTCGTAGCTGGCCTGGGGTTTCAGGGGAGACATGTGAAGTCACTCATTCTCGATACCTCTGGGCTAGGCGCAAAACATATCGGCCATGAGCCGATCGCATCATAACAGTGAACGGGCAGGCGCACGTCAAGCGGGTTGCCGAGACAATCACGATCCGCACTTCCGCGATCTCGATCGCACTTCCGCGATCTCGCGGCGCGAGGCGCCCGAGTTATTGCGATCTGATGGCCCTCCGAAAGAGAAGAGGGCGCAGGGAAAGCCGGGTGCACGCTGCACCCGCGGTCTCGTGTGCAAGCTGCACAAAGAAATGCGCACACGAGCATACAGGTTCAGCGGAGGCATCCGGCCTTCCCTGCGCAATGGTTTACGGCTTATAGCGTGCTCTCCCCGGTGACCGGCTTTCTTGCCACCGTCGCCCCTGAGAAGCGTTTGCTTCTCAAAGAACTTAGCGCCAGCATCGGGGCGCCAGAACCACACGACTTCGCCGTCCGCGAGCCCTTGCGTTCGTCGTGTCGCAAGCGTCGCGTCCACCGCATCCCACCGCGCGTTCGTGACGTGCGCAACGCCCCTCTCATCGGGTGAGACGGGCGAAGTTAAATCAGTGATTTGCCCGACGAGGGAAGCGGGATATTTTTAACGACGGGTCTGGACAGGTTTTGCTGATTTGCCCGTCGGGTCGGTTTTGAGCACACGATGTGTCCTACCCGACGTCGTCATTCCGGGGCGATGCGAAGCATCGAGCCCGGAATCCATACTCCCGATCGTGGTTATGGATTCCGGGCTCGCGCCAAGTGGCGCGTCCCGGAATGACGGAGAGATGAGATTGCTTCCTGCCCCGCGAGTACGCTTGCCGCGCGTGTTCAATCAAGAGGGGACGGAAACCTTGGCAGGGTGGCGTGTTGGCTCCCTGAAAATTCCGATCGTTTCAGAACTCGCGTCCCTGCCACCCCTGACATTTTCAAGCGTGTCATCGCCCAGTGCCTCCGCGGTCGCGGCCCGTTCTGAATGGCCGTTGTCAGCCTCACGCATGATCAGCTCCCACAAAGGCCGCGCGGACTAACCGTCGCTGGCGTGCGGTCACCATTGCGCAACGCTGTCCCGGCGACCGTGACCTTGATCACGCGTCCGCCCTGCGAGCTCTAATCCACCCTTGTAGCGGGAACAGGAACCCGGTTCGGCCGTTTACAGCGGACCGCAGCGGCAACGACGGCTATCAGCCCCTGCGGCTCCGAATGGCGAACATGAGGAGAGCGACATGATCTCCGAAATGCAAATTCACGTGATCGCGCGGCAGATGTTCGAGAAGCACGGCTTCGAGGCTATCGCCCAGGCAGCCCAGAATGCGATCGCCTGCGAGAGCAGGGGCGAGACCGATGAAGCCAAAGAGTGGCGTCATCTCGAGGACGCCATGAAGATGATGCGCGGACCGCATCAGAGCTGAGTGGTCGCGGGTCGGGTCCTCGAGCGTAGCGTGTAGGGCGGATGAGCGGAGCGCAATCCGCCGTTACCCCATCTGCGAGCCGCAGACGTCTGCCTTGACGTCGTCAAATAGCTGTTGCAATCACGGCTCACCGTGACGATCGCTTGGCTTAATCAGGAACCTTCCCAAATTGACATCGCTGCAGGAAACTGGGGCGCGCTCTGGCCGCTCTTTGTATTGCTCTTGGCATCATCGCCGTGCTGACCGGCACGGCGGCAAACGCACAGAATCTCGATCAGGGCAAATCGGCCCCCAAGCTGTTTGCTGACGGTTGCGCGGCGTGTCATCGCAGCCCGCGCGGTCTCGCCAAGGGCCGCTTCAAATTCACGCTCTATTTGTTCCTGAAAGAACACTACGCGAGCGGTCCGGACTCGGCCTCGGAGCTCGCCTCCTACCTCGTGTCCGTCGACAGCAATCAGCGCGGCCCGTCGCGCGCCGCCGCGAAGCCGTCGCGTTCTGCGGCCGGCACCTCACGCTCCTCCGTGCGGCCGCCCACACCGGTACCGGGACATTGAGAGCAGGGCGGGGCCAACCCCGTCCGCCGTCTTGGCTAAAGCGGGCAACGGCGGATTACGCTCCGCCAATCCGCCCTACGCGCTAATTGCTGCCATCGGCTGCGAGGCGCACGAATTGCCGTTTCATCGCATTGACCCTGGCGACATAGGCCGAGACGAGGTGATCGCCGCAGCGTTCGCCGGCCATCATTTGAAAGTGGCGGCGTGCGAAAGCCGTGGCGGGACCGGCGCCGCAGAGATGGATGAAGGCGGCGAGATCCTGCTTCTGCTGCGGGTTGGCCGCCACTTGGCCGGTGCGTGCGAGAACCGCGGTGACATTGCGGTCGAGATATAAGGATGCGAGCTCGACGGCATGGCTCGGGATTGCGCGAATGTAGGGGCCGAATCCGCAGCCTGTGTCCGTGACCGCGTTCGCCCGGATACAGAACCGCGCCACCTCGGCGTAGGCCGGATCGGTCATTTGGAAGAGGCCGACGGCGCTGGAGGCGGGCTGGTAGATTGAGAAAGGATTGAAGCTAAATCGCCAGCGCCAATAGGTGCGGTCCACCGGATTGCCTGAACTCTCGCCCTGCGCCAGCGCAGCCAACAGCTCGGGCGTGATCGTGCTGGTCGAATAGGTGCGGAACAGCGGCCCGTATTGCCGCCACGTCTCGGCCGGCTCCTTGTCGAGCCGGTGGCCGACAAAGAAGAACAACTCTGTCGGCTTGTGGATCACATGATAGATGAGGTTTGTCAGCGTGAAGGCCGCAAGCAGGATCGCCACGACGCCTGCGATCCGGGCTGCCCTCGGTGCTTTCGCAAGCTTCTGTCGCGCCCACCGTGCGCCCCGCCGCCAGCGGCGAAGGCGAAGAACGAAGCTGTTGCGTTTTCTTGACATGCGTTTTGGGAAGAGGACCGGCGGTACGTGTAGCGCGTAGGGCGCAATAGCGGAGCGTATTGCGCCGTATCAAGCGAGCGGGAGATTACGCCTTCCGCCTTCGCTCGAAAAGCTCTGGCGGACAAGTCGGCTCAATCCGCGCTACGAGCTCGTGCGCTTAAACAGCGCGCGTAGCCCGGATGAGCGCAGCGATATCCGGGGCGATGTTGAAGTAGTCCCGGATGTCTGCGCTCATCCGGACACCTCGCACCCTCAATGCGGCCTGCCCAGGACAGATGAGAAGGGGACGGCAAAAATCTCGTCGTCGAAATCGTCGCTGACGTGCATGATCCAGTCGCGCCAGTCTTCCGCGCTCTGCTCCATGATCAGCAATCGCACGATGCAGGCCGCGCGGTCGCGCGCTTCGGCGAGATTGCTCACCGCCGCGCCGAACCGATCGACGCGAACTTCGCGGGAGCTCGAGCAGTGGAAATAGACCTGGGCCATATTGGCTCTCCTGCACCAATCGAATTCGGGTTCTACGAATGGTAGCGGCGGATGCCGCTGAAAATTCCGGTAGATTTCCTGCGGGGACGACGGACATGTCCCGCAAGGTCACAGCAAGCGTAGCCGGACGAGGCCTGCCGATCCGTGACACACCTCACGCTGATTCGCTTAAGGATTTGATGAACGATAGCGGCACGGACCTCGCGCCATGGAAGCGGATCCGGGCCGGCAGCGAGTAGGGCGGATTAGCGAAGCGTAATCCGCCGCCTTGGCTGAATCGTCACGGCGGATTACGCGTTCGCTCCAATCCGCCCTACCAGGTACGAGCCGGAAGCGGGCATAGCCCGGATGAGCGCAGCGATATCCGGGGATGTTAGAGCAGTCCCGGATATCGCTGCGCTCATCCGGGCTACTCCCTCCGCGACGATGCGGTGCGTTTCGCGAATATCGGGTTCCAACGCGAGCACCTTCCCAGGTTAACACATTGGTTATTTGTTTGCGGTCATTTTCACGACCTCATTCAACAGGGAGTCATTATGTCTGACGTCACCATTCCCGGCGGCCGGATTCGTTCTTTCGTCGAGCGGATCGAGAACATCGACACCGAAATGCATGAACTGAGCGAGCAGAAGAAGGAGGTCTTTTCGGAGGCCAAGGGCGAGGGGTTTGATGTGAAGATCCTCAAGGAGATCATCAAGCTGAGGAAGGAAGACAAGGAAGAGCGCGACGAGCGCGAAAGCCTGCTCGATCTCTACATGCGGGCCATGGAAACGGCGCCGCCGGAAAAGGCAGCGAAGGCGGCCTGAGCCGATCCAATAGGCGAGGGGCGCCCGGATAAGCCAAAGCGGGGCGCGAATGCGCGCCCTGCATGGTCCGCCGCCTCGGCTAAATCCCTGATGCCGGATTGCGCTCCGCTAATTCACCTTACGAGCTGCCCATTCTACTGATGGTCTGCAATGAATTTACCCAAGCGGGCGACGACTTGGCAGCTTTACCGATTTTAGCTGTTGAAAAACGGCCGGTCCGTATTTGGCCTGAAGACGCGCAAGAAAATCCGGCTCGATGCCGTTTACAAACGCCAACATGCCGGCGAGCCTGACCTGTCCGTCAACGTCCAACTTGCCGTGCAAATGGTGATGTAGAGTTGCGCGAATTTTGCGCTTTCGATCATGCCCTAACGAGACCTTGTTGTCGTTTGTTAGGATGAGGCCGGTAACAAAGCGCTTATACTTCTTTGTCGAGGCAACAGTTTTCGATTCGTTGAGAGTTAATCTTGGGCTCGCGGATTTTCGAATAGTTTGGCGAAGCAATCGTTCAACCTGGGTTAGAAAGCCTGTTCGCTTTGCCGAGAAGGTTAAATCGTCCGCATACCTCGTGTAAGTCACGCTGTCTTGAGTCAGCAAATCAGAGAGAGTTGTGTCAAAATCGTTCATCAGAACATTCGACAAACAAGGAGATGAGGGCGCGCCGATGGCCAAAGTTAGCTTGCTGCTATTTCGACTCCGGTGAAAGAGTAGGTTGGTGCTGATCCGGACGTCACTAGAGTCCGCAAACACCCCCTTCTGCTCGCAGTATATCGCCCAATCTTTGGCAACGATGGAAGGAAAGAAATTTTCGAAATCAAATTTCATGATTGGGCCATTGACTGCGTGAGCGGCAGCATTGTCTCTTATCGATTTTCCCGGTCTATATGCTGTGGCTGAGCTGTGTAAGGCTTTTTAGCAAGGCGCTGATTTCAGTAATTTGAAGTGCGCCATATTCTTGAATCAAGCCGACCACAAGCTTGATAACGTGACCTGATCGATTTGCATCAAAGGTGGTCGGCTCGCGGGGTTTCTCTAAGCGAACCGTGAGAGGTTCGATTAGTTGGTCTTTCAGTGTCTCGGGCTTCACGGCGCTCGCCGAATTGCCACGTATTCCAACGTGCTCGTCGTCGATTACGTAAATCGACTCTCTGCCGTGTTCGTGTTCAATTAGTCGAAGTGGCCCAAGCTTGATGAAGGACATTTCTTCCCAGTGCTTCTCGCGCACAACGACGAACAGGCGCTGCGCTATTTCGTCGATCACTGCGAAGGCGCCTAGCTCCGCTAGGCTGCCTTCACTTTCACAAAAGAGGATTATCAACTCGACGATCTGAGCGAGTCTGTCTCAAGCTCAAGTATATTCTTGTATTTGTCAAAGGCCGGTAGTCGCGCGGTGATTTCTTCGGCCAATAACAGTTCTCGCTTTCGAAGGATGGGATTGTCGAGGATTTTGTAGAATGCGTCTCTAAGGGACAGAGGAATGGCTTCCGAAAGGCTCGATATCGGCCCCCCGCACAGGAAGATCACATGTGTTGGGACCTGAACGTGGATCTTCTCCGCGTCCAGGTCCTCTGAGTATGGCAACACCAAGCTTACCCTTGAAGCCCCGAAAGATAGTGACTCGTTATCGAGCGGAGCGTCCCGAAGGGCGATAGCGAGTTGCTATCTTTCGGGGCAGCAAAACTCCGCAATAAGATGAGGTCCAGACGAAACGCTAGACCAAGCACACGAATGTGCTCAAACGCGTAAGCTTGCACAAAGAAGTAATAAATGAAGCGCGCAAGGGCAATTCTAAAGCTGTGATCGGAGGTTGAATCCAGTGGATAACGCACCTGTCTCGTGGATTCTTGCCGCGTTTACTTGCCTACGAAACAAGACTTTTCGGTGAATCAATTTGACCAAAGGCGCGGCCCAATTTGGACGAAAAGGGCGGCCTTTCGGCCACCCTTCGTGGATACCCAAGCCAAGCCTCGTCGGCATGACGATCAGAGATTGTTCACGAACACCCCGTCGTGCTGCCACACGTATCGCACTTCATGCACGTCCCGTTCCGCACCAGCGAGAAATGCCCGCATTCGCCGCACATTTCGCCTTCGTAGCCTTTGGCTTTCGCCTCGGCCCGGCGTTCGGCCTTGCTCGGCTGGGCCTGCGCCGCAGCGCCCGCCTTGCTCCACTGCAGGGCTTCCAGCTTTTCCGTCGGCGACAGATCGTGCTGGGTTTCCTGCTTCAGCGCGACCGCGCCTTCGACGGTATCGCTGTTGCGCGCGCTCGGGCCGTGCGAGGCCATCGTCGTGACGTTGCTGGAGCCGCGGGCCTCCGTCTCCGGGGGGCTGACGCCGCGCATGACGACGAGATTGTCGGTGCGCGAACGGGTCAGGCCCTTCGACAGATATTTGTTGGAGGGCTGCTCCGGCGCGCGTCCTTCTTCGACGCCCTTGCCCATCGCATCGAAATTGCTCTCGCTGGGATCGACATGGGCGAGGTCGAAGCGGCTCATGTAGCTGACCGCGAGTTCGCGGAACACGTAGTCGAGGATCGAGGTCGCGTACTTGATGCTGTCGTTGCCCTGCACGGGGCCCGCGGGCTCGAAGCGGGTGAAGGTGAAGGCGTCGACATATTCTTCCAGCGGCACGCCGTATTGCAGGCCGAGCGAAACCGCGATCGCAAAGTTGTTGATGAAGGAGCGCAGCGCCGCACCTTCCTTGTGCATGTCGATGAAGATCTCGCCGATCCGGCCGTCGTCATATTCGCCGGTGCGCAAGATAGACCTTGTGGCCGCCGACCACCGCCTTCTGGGTGTAACCCTTGCGTCGATCAGGCATCTTCTCGCGCTCGCGCATCACGACGATGCGCTCGACCAGTTTTTCGACGATCTTTTCCGAGACCTGCGCGGTGCGCGCGGCCATCGGCTTGTCGTAGAAGGCCTCGACGCCATCCTCTTCCTCGTCATCATCGCTGATGAGCTGCGAGTTCAGCGGCTGCGAGAGTTTCGAGCCGTCGCGGTAGAGCGCGTTGGCTTTCAGTGCGAGTTTCCACGACAGCAGATAGGCCGATTTGCAATCGTCCACCGTGGCGTCGTTCGGCATGTTGATGGTCTTCGAGATCGCGCCCGAGATGAACGGCTGCGACGCCGCCATCATGCGGATGTGGCTCTCGACCGAGAGATAGCGTTTTCCAATTTTGCCGCAGGGGTTGGCGCAGTCGAACACCGGATAGTGCTCGGCTTTGAGATGCGGCGCGCCTTCCACCGTCATCGCGCCGCAGATGTGCACGTTGGCGGCCTCGATCTCGCGCTTGGTGAAGCCGACCGCCGAGAGCAGGTCGAAGCCGGGGGCTGCGATCGCTTCAGCGCCGATGCCGAGGGTGTCGCGGATGAAATCCTCGCCAAAGGTCCATTTGTTGAAGGCGAACTTGATGTCGAACGCGGTCGGCAGCGCCTTTTCCACTTTTGCGATCGCTTCGTCGGTGAAGCCCTTCGCTTTGAGGGTGGAAACGTTGATGCCGGGGGCATTCGAGAGCGAGCCGTGGCCGACGGCGTAAGCCTCGATCTCGGCGATCTCGCTTTCGCGGTAGCCGAGCACGCGCAGCGCCGCAGGCACCGCCTGGTTGATGATCTTCCAGTAGCCGCCGCCGGCGAGCTTCTTGAATTTCACCAGCGCGAAATCAGGCTCGATGCCGGTGGTGTCGCAATCCATCACGAGGCCAATGGTGCCGGTCGGCGCCACCACCGTGGTCTGCGCGTTGCGGTAGCCGTGTTGTTCGCCGAGCGCCAGCGCATCATCCCAGGCCTTGATCGCGTGGGTGACGATATCGGCCTGCGGGCAGGAGGCGTGGTCGAGCGGCACCGGATTGACGGCGAGCGCTTCATAGCCCGACGCGTTGCCGTGGGCGGCGCGGCGGTGGTTGCGGATCACGCGCAGCATGTGGCCGGCGTTCTTCTTGTAGCCGGGGAAGGTGCCGAGCTCGGCCGCCATCTCGGCCGAGGTCTTGTAGGCAACGCCGGTCATGACAGCGGTGAGGGCGCCGCACAGCGCGCGGCCTTCCTTTGAGTCGTAAGGAAGCCCCATGGTCATCAGGAGGCCGCCGATGTTGGCGAAGCCCAGGCCCAGCGTGCGGAATTCATAAGAGAGTTCCGCGATCGCCTTCGACGGGAACTGCGCCATCATGACGGAGATTTCCAGCACGATGGTCCAGAGCCGGCACAGATGCTCGTAGGACTCGATGTCGAACCGCTTGCCCTCGATGGTGTAGAAGGTGAGCAAATTCGCCGAGGCGAGGTTACACGCGGTGTCGTCCAGGAACATGTATTCCGAGCACGGGTTCGACGCGCGGATGTCGCCTGATGACTTGCAGGTGTGCCAGTCGTTCATGGTGGTGTTGAAGTGCAGGCCGGGATCGGCCGACGCCCAGGCGGCGTAACCGATTTTCTCCCAGAGATCGCGCGCCGGGATGGTCTTGGCGATCTTCTTGTTGGTGCGGTTGATCAGATTCCAGCTGCCGTCGGTTTCCACCGCGCGGAGGAAATCATCCTTCAGCGAGACCGAGTTGTTGGAGTTCTGGCCGGATACCGTGAGATAGGCCTCCGAATCCCAGTCGGTGTCGTAGATCGGGAAGTCGATGTCCTTGTAGCCCTGGCGGGCATACTGGATGACGCGCTTGATCATGGCGTCGGCGACCAGCGCGCGGCGCGCGAGCTTGATCTCGCGGCGCAGCGCCGGGTTCTTTTCGGGATCGAAGCAATCGTCGCCCGAGCCTTCGCAATTGACGCAGGCCTTCAGCACGGCCTTCAGGTGCTTCTGGTTCAGCTTGGAGCCGGTGACGAGCGCCGCAACCTTCTGCTCCTCCTTCACCTTCCAGTCGATATAGGTCTCGATATCGGGATGGTCGGCATCGACCACGACCATCTTGGCCGCGCGGCGCGTGGTGCCGCCGGACTTGATCGCGCCCGCAGCGCGGTCGCCGATCTTGAGGAAGCTCATCAGGCCGGACGAGCGGCCGCCGCCGGAAAGCTTTTCGCCTTCGCCGCGCAGGCGGGAGAAGTTCGAGCCGGTGCCGGAGCCGTATTTGAACAGCCGCGCCTCACGCACCCAGAGGTCCATGATGCCGCCCTCGTTGACGAGGTCGTCATTGACGCCCTGGATGAAGCAGGCGTGCGGTTGCGGATGCTCGTAGGACGATTTCGATTTGGTCAGTTTGCCGGTAAAGGGATCGACATAGTAGTGGCCCTGGCCGGGGCCATCGACGCCGTAGGCCCAGTGCAGCCCGGTGTTGAACCATTGCGGCGAGTTCGGCGCGACCATCTGTTTCGCCAGCATGTAGCGCAGCTCGTCGAAGAAAGCGGAGGCGTCTTCTTCGGAGGAGCCGAAATAGCCGCCCTTCCAGCCCCAATAGGTCCAGCAGCCGGCGAGGCGATCGAATACCTGCTTTGCGCTGAGTTCGCTGACGAAGCGCTCGTTCTCGGGCATGTTGGCCATTGCCTCGTTGTCGGGCACCGAGCGCCACAGCCACGACGGCACGGTCTCTTCCTCGACCTTCTTCAGGCGCGCGGCGACGCCCGCTTTGCGGAAATACTTCTGCGCCAGCACGTCGGAGGCGACCTGCGACCAGAATCCGGGGACCTCGACATTCTCGAGCCGGAACACGACCGAGCCATCGGGATTCCTGATCTCCGATGTCGTTAATCTGAAATCAATCCCTGCGTAGGGTGATTGGCCAGCTTTGGTGTTGCGCCGTTCGATTCGCATTGTCGTGCCCCGTCTCTTCTGGCCGGCCAGCTTTATCGCGGGTCCGGCAATGTTATGCCTTGAGCGGACTCCCTGACCACGGCTGCTGTGCAGCCCTGATCCCACCATCCGCAGTTCAACCGGTGGACCCGGCCTGTTCTCTCAGCGGCAAATTCGATGCATGCACCGACCTTGCCGTGGCACTCCCTGGGCCGCCCGTATCAGGGCTTTCCAGGTCACGCATTCAACGCCCCAAACGCCTCACGCGACGCGTTCTCTCGACGCGTTCTTGGACCGGTTCCGGTCCGTTTTTTCGCTCCCGGATGCCCCCCAAATTTGGGCAGACAAACCCTTCTCCCGCGGCGGAAATGGCCGGCGGAGTGGTCGTATTGGAACCCTTGTGGGAGCGACCGGCGGGGACCCAAACACACTCGCGCCGAACAGGTCGAAAGCTAGGCCAAGTCCGTTGCGCACGTCAAGGACTAGTACGAGTTCCTGAATCAAATACTAAATATGGTGGAAAGAGGGGGATAACAGGGGTCGGTGCCGCACCTGTGATGGGCGCAAGTATCGGTGAGTCCTCAGGGATTCCCAAACGAAAAAAATGTTGCTCCCCCTGTGGAGCAAGGCTTCGCCCCGCTGTTCACAGGGCAGCTATTTATTCAGTATTTTTTAGCAGTGGCGGATTGCACTTTTGAGACTCACGTGCGGCTACGGGTAACCTGCGGGCAGGCATGCCGGCGCGGCCATGGTCGCAAGCCCAAATCGGGGGCAAGGTGAGGGCGATTCCATCCCATTGCCGGGCTCCATGACAGAATCAAAACCGACTGCGCGGGCGCGCCTGGCGCCGGCCGGCCTGATGTTCCTCGCCATCACCGCGGTAGGCTGGGGCTTCAACTGGCCCGTGACCAAATTCCTGCTCGGCGAACTGCCGCCGCTGACGCTGCGCGGCTCGACCGGGGTGATCGGCGCAGCCCTGCTCGCGGTGCTGGCGATCGTGCGCGGGCAGGGCCTTGCCGTGCCGCGCGCGCTGTGGCCGCGGCTGATGCTCGCAGCGCTGCTCAACGTCACCGGCTGGATGGTGCTGATGGGGATCGCGCTGCTCTGGCTGCCCGCCAGCGAAGCCGCGATGATCGCCTACACCATGCCGGTATGGGCCTCGATGCTGGCCTGGCCGGTGCTCGGCGAGCGGCCGACCATGTTGCGGGCGGTCGCGCTCGTGATGGCGTTCGCGGGGCTTGCCGCGATCATGGGCGGCAACGGCATTTCGGCTTCCGCTGCGAAGCTGCCGGGCATCATCATGGCACTGGCGGGCGCGTTCGGCTTTGCGCTCGGCACCGTGCTCGCGAAGAAGTTTCCGCTGCCGATGCCGCCGATCCCGGCGGCCGCCTGGCAGATCGGGCTCGGCTGCTTTCCGGTCGCGCTGGTTGGCCTTGCGATCGAGACCACGCACCTGGACAAAGTGACGACGACGGGCTGGTGGCTGCTGGTCTATTCGACCCTGATCCAGTTCTGCATTGCCTATGTGAGCTGGTTTGCAGCGCTGGCACGCCTGCCGGCCTCGGTCGCGGCGATCGGCACCATGGCGGTACCGGTGATCGGCGTGCTCGCCTCCGCGGCAGCCCTGCACGAGCCGCTCGGCCCGGCCCAGATCGTGGCGCTGCTGTTCACGCTCGCCGGCGTCGTGCTGGCGACGCGGTCGTGAGAACAGCGCACTCTAGCCTCGACACGAAGAGTGAAAGCACTCGCGAAGAAGTTCCGCAGCTGGTGTCAGCGGATCACCGTGCCGTCGAATCACACAAACCTTGAACTCTGGCAAGATGTCGCGCACGTTGATTTGGATGATCCCGTGACTGCGGAAATTAGACTGCGCCAACGGTTCTACAAAAAGCCCTAGCAGGTCGGTGTTACCAACTAGCGCCAACGCAACTGTCACCGATTGAGCGTGAATGACTCGCTTGGGCATAGGCAGTCCCTGCCGAGAGAAAAATTCCTCAATCATGGGATCCGCAGTCGCAGTACTAGTGGCCAGTATCCACTGGGCGGCTAAAAGGTGCTTTAGCGCACGACTTGCAATGAGAGGATGACGTCGGCGTGCTCCTACCACAAACCGCACCGGAAATAGAACCTCGCAATCAAACCGAGGATCGGTCATCTCAGGCCGAATGTGAGCAACCGCAAAATCCAGACGGCCGTTGTCTAGCTCAGCGAGCAGCGTTCCCCGTACGCCCTCGGTCAGGCTGAGGTCAGCGGTTGGCAACTTCGCGTTGAATGCCTTGAACGCCGAAGGCAGCAGTGTCAGGGCGACAGAAGTGGTCATCCCGATCGCGACACGGCCTCCAATACCTTCCCTCAACTGCGTGATCTCGTCGCGCGCACGCCGCGCATTCTCCAGTAGCAGACGAGCACGCGGCACCAAAGCGCGCCCGTAGAGCGTCAAAACCACGCCCTGGATGCTGCGCTCAAACAGCGGCGCCCCCAGATCACTCTCCAGTTCGCGCATGGTTTTGGTCACTGCAGGCTGAGAAATGCCAAGCGAGCGCGCGGCAGCGTGGATGCTTGCACGCTCCACCACGGTCAGGAAAATCTCCAACTGCCTCGGCTTCATTTGATCGCCCTTCTATTGTCGATCTAGATGATAACTAATTGTTATCGAAGCTACAATTCGGTTGTCTTTTGTTTATCTTGAAGAACTTCTAACATTAAACATCACACCTCTGTTCGCAGAAAGTCACTCCATGTCGACGGCTGCCAGCGTGCTACCCCCTGTGAGCTCGCGCACTGAGGGGCCGTCCCGACTTCGAACAATTTCGGCCATCACCATCGGCAATGCTCTCGAATTCTTCGACTTCACGGTCTACGGATTCATGGCCATCTTGATTGGAAAGCTCTTCTTCCCCAACCTCAGTCCATACAACCAGCTGCTGCTGGCGGTGGCCACCTTCGGCGTCGGATTTGTCATGCGACCAATCGGCGGTGTCGTGATAGGCGCCTATGCCGACCGGGCAGGTCGCAAGGCCGCCATGACGCTCGCCATCGCTTTGATGTCGCTGGGTTGCGCCATCATTGCGTTCACACCGACATATGCGCAGATCGGCGTGGCCGCGCCGCTCCTAATGGTGCTGGCACGGCTGCTGCAAGGTTTCTCGGCGGGAGGCGAGGTGGGAGCATCGACGACACTATTGGTAGAGTACGCGTCCCCGCGCGATCGTGGTTACTTGGCGAGCTGGCAGTTTGCAAGTACGGGACTAGGCATCTTTTTGGGCGCGCTTGTGGTGAGTGCGTTGTCTGCGGCTCTATCGCCGCTGGCCATGGAGACCTGGGGCTGGCGTGTGCCGTTTGTGCTGGGGATGTCGATCGCACCGGTTGGCATCTACATTCGCCGACAACTGAACGAAACCCTCGACATCGATCTCTCGGGGGCAACGAGACGGCACCGCAACAGCAGTCTGCGGATTTTGTTGAAGGAGCACCGGCGTTCGCTTGCTGCGGGCATTCTGACTGTCATGGGCAGCACGACAGCAGCCTATGTGGTGACCTTCTACATGCCCAACTATGCGGTGCGTGAGCTCGGACTATCGCCGGCGTTCTCACTTGCTGCAGCGGCACTCGTCGGGTTTCTTTCGTTTGCGCTGGCATCGCCAGTCGGTTGGCTGTCCGACCGCATAGGGCGCAAATCCCTCATTATTGGAAGCCGAGTTGTACTCGCGTTAGTGATATATCCGGCGTTCGTCTGGCTCGTTGACGAGCCCAGCCCAGGCCGGCTGCTCACCTTGATGGCTCTCCTGGGCGCGATGCACGTCGTGCAGGCCGTCCCCGGCCTCACGGCCCTGCCGGAAATGTTCCCGAAGCACGTTCGCGCAACTGGAATGTCGGTTGTCTACAGCGTCGGCGTCGCCCTCTTCGGCGGCTTCTCGCCGCTGATCGTTACATGGATGGTCAACGAAACGGGAAGCAAGCTTGCGCCAGCTTGGTACTTGATGGGGACTACGGTCGTTTCGCTATTCGGTCTACTGCTCTTCAAAGATCAGACGGGGCAAGCGATCGATCCCGACTGAGCCTCAATGCGAATCTGCCAGCGGTGGCGCGGGCACTCACGAGTGTGCTGACCGCCAGACCGGCCACGTTGTGATGCCGCCAGTCGAGGGCCCGGTCGCCCACTCACACACAAGAGCCCAGTTTGATCACCGAGAAAGAAGGACTGTCCCGCATGAGTACGAACGGCAACCAGGTCGCTGTCTGTGAGGAATTATCCGGCGTGTTCGAGCATATCGATGCGAACAAGGACGGGTTCGTCAGCCGGTTGCTCGATTATCTGCGACACCCCAGTATCAGCGCTCATAACATCGGCATCGGCGAGGTCGCCGAACTCCTCGTGCGCATGCTGGGCCGCTTGGGGTTCGAAGCCCGGATGATCCCGACTTCCGGTCACCCGATGGTGATGGGGCGGTGGGAGCGCGCACCTGGAGCACCGACGGTCTTGCTCTACGGCCATTATGACGTTCAGCCTCCGGACCCGTTGGAAGCCTGGACCAGCCCGCCATTCGAACCGACGATCCGAGACGGGCGCATTTATGCGCGCGGCGCCGGAGACAACAAGGGCCAGCACTTCGCTCAGATCCTGGCCGTGGAATTGCATTTGGCGGTGCACGGCCGCTTGCCATGCAATGTAATCATTCTACTTGAAGGAGAAGAAGAGGTCGGAAGTCCGCACATTGCGGAATTCGTTCGCACTCACCGCGACCTGCTCAAGGTGGACTTGGTCGTAACCGCCGATGGTCCGCTGCACGCCTCTGGCCGCCCAGTTATATCTTACGGCAATCGCGGAGTGGCGACCTTCGAACTGCATGCTCGCGCCGCCAATCGCGATGTCCATTCCGGCAACTTCGGCGGCGTCGTGCCAAATCCAATCTGGACGCTTGTACACTTGCTGGCGACGATGAAGAACGAAGCCGGGGAGATTACAATCGATGGCTTTCACGACGACATCGTGCCGCCAACCGACCTTGAGCGTGCCGTGGCAAGGCAGCTGCCTTTGGATGCTGGTGACGTTAAACGGGCGCTTGGCCTCGCAACGCTGGATGCACCGGCCGATCGGCCACTGGCAAACAGGCTCATGTTTCATCCGACATTGACCATTAACGGGCTCCACGGGGGCTATGGCGGACCAGGATCGAAAACGGTCTTGCCCCACGAAGCTTTCGTGAAGTGCGATGCCCGCCTTGTGGAACGGCAGACGCCCGATGACGTCCTTGCGAAAATAGAGGCGCACGTCAAACGACATGCTCCGGATGTCGAGTTCATTCGCCGCGAAGGCATGCTGCCATCGAAGACGCCGCTCGATTCGCCGTTTTCGGATATTGTTCAGCGCGCGGTGCACATTGGGCAGGGCGTCGAGGCGCTCATCTATCCCACGAGCGGCGGCAGCCTTCCCAACTATGTCTTTACGAAGATTCTCGGCACGCCCGCCTTCGTGGTTCCCTACGCCAACGCCGACGAAGCCAATCACGCGCCCAACGAGAACATCAAGATCGACTGTTTTCTCAATGGAATCCGTACTGGAGCTGCTCTGTTGGACGGATTGGGCAGAAGTGTAGGCTCGCAGGCCGAGTGAGGTGGCCCCCGAAATGGGACCGCGGGCATAATTGGAGCACCGCCATTTCCCTCATGATAGACGAAGACGATTCAGCGTCATCCAAAAATCGTGCTTGGTAAATGGCGGACGGTCGTCGTCGTTATCCCATTCAAAAAACGCCCGGCGATATTCTTCGGTTGCGATGTTGTTGAGTTCTTCGTCAGTGTCTATCTGGCGACTGCTTGGCAGCGCGCTGTGCCATTAGTACGCCTACGGCGCCGCTGAGTGCTTCCTCGATTACCGTTTTGACCTCAGCGAACATCCTGCGACAATTCGATGATGTTGAAAAGGAAGTCGAAGCCGGGCCACGTGGATAGTCCGCTGCTGACGTGAACAGTCGGCGCCTCCAGCAAGTTCGACCACCGTCTCCGGGCGGCAGCACCTACGCCGTTCCGACCTTCAACGCCTGCTCGATCATCTTGGCGAGCTGTGACTTGCGATAGGGCTTTGCCAGCAGCAGCACGCCCGGATCGAGGCGGCCGTGATGCACGATGGCATTCGCGGTATAGCCCGAGGTGTACAGCACCTTCGTTCCCGGCCGCCGCTTGACCACCTCGTCGGCGAGCTGGCGCCCGGTCAGTCCGCCGGGAAGGATGACGTCGGTGAAGAGCAGATCGAACGTCGCGCCGTTCTCGATCTGCGTCAGCGCGGTGCGGCTGTCGATGGCGGTGATGGTCTTGTAGCCAAGGTTCTGCAGCTGCGCGGTGACGTAGTTGCGCACCAGCGTATCGTCCTCCACCACCAGGATGGTCGCGCTGCCGCCTGTGACAGGTGCTGCGGCGCTGGCTGTCGCCTGGATCTGGCCGCGGGCCGGCGGCAGATAGAGCCTGATCGTGGTGCCGTGGCCTTCCTCGCTGTAGATCTTGATGTGGCCGCCGGATTGCTTGACGAAGCCGTAGACCATGCTCATGCCGAGACCGGAGCCCTTGCCGACTTCCTTGGTGGTGAAGAACGGCTCGAACACCTTGTCGCGTACCTCCTGCGACATGCCGGTGCCGGTATCGCTGACCGCGAGCATGATGTATTCGCCTGATGTCACGTCCGGGTTGACCGTGGCATAGGCCTCGTCGAGCACGACCTTGCTGGTCTCGAACAGCAGCTTGCCGCCGTCGGGCATCGCGTCGCGGGCGTTGATGGCGAGGTTGAGCAGCGAATTCGCCAGCTGGGAGGGGTCGATATGCACGTACATGACCTCCTGGTGCAGGATCGAGTTCGATCTCGATCTGCTCGCCCAGGGTGGGACGCAACAGCTTGGTGATATCGAGCACCGTGGAGTTGATGTCGACATTGCGCGGCTGCAGCGGCTGCCGCCGCGCAAATGCCAGCAGATGCTGGATCAGCTCGCGGCAGCGCTCGGCCGCCTGATCGATCAGTTCGGCGGTCTTCTGCAGCGCGGGCTGGTCCTTCAGGCCGGCCACCAGCGTTTCGGTGGTGCCGGTGATGACGGTGAGCATGTTGTTGAAATCATGCGCGACGCCGCCGGTCAGCTTGCCGATCGCGTCGAGTTTCTGCGACTGCTGCAGCTTGTGCTCGGTTTCGCGCGAGGCGGTGATGTCGTGATAGACCAGCGCCGCCCCGCTGATCGTCCCTGCTGCGTCATGCAACGGGCGGCCGCTGATCACCAGATGCACCGCTGCATTTTCGCCGACCGGGCGCGCGACGATCTCCATATTGTCGAACTGCTCGCCGCTTAGCGCCCGAGCCCCAGGCATCTCGCCAACCTCCATCGGCGTGACGCCGTCGGCGTGAAACACGTGGCTCAGCGAGCGCAACAGCTCGACCGTCATCCCCGGCCGGTAGTGCAGCATCTTCTCCGCGGCCGCGTTGGAGAGCACGACCTCTCCCTTGGTATCAAGCACCAGCACGGCCTCGGCCATGCTGTGGAATGTGGTTTCCATGACCGCGGTCGAACGCCGGAGCTCTTCGTGGGCGGCGACCAGATGCTGGGTCCGCTCCGCCACCTCGGCTTCGAGCGAGGCGTTGGTGGCGCGGGTCGTCGCGAGCGATTCCTGCAGCGCGCGGCTGGAACGGCGGCTTTCGAGGACCAGCAAGCTTGCGAGAAGCAGGACCATCGCGACGCCGGCAAGGTCGATCGCCAGCAGGATCCGCCCGGTGCGATGGGATTCCGCGGATCGCGTCACGAGCAGTTTTTCCTCCTCGGCCGCCAGCCTGTCGAGGTTGGCGACAATTTTCGTCATCAGGGCGCGGCCTTCCGCCCGGTTCCGCAGGGCCGATATTCCCGCGGTGTCTCCCGCGGCCAGCAGGCGAAGCACGTCGTTGCTGATCGCAAGCCGTTGGGAGACCAGGCTTTGGGTCTCCTTGATGAGTTGCGCTTGCCCGGGGGTATCCCTGGTCGCCTCGGCCAGACCAGCGAACGCCGATGCGATCCGGGCGCCGGTTTCGTGAAATTCGTTCAAAAGACTGGGGTCGCCGTTGAGCGCAAAACCGCGCACCGCGCTTTCCCCTCCGCGGACCAGCGACCGCAGATCCGAGATTTCCTTCTGTACTCTCAGCGTGTGGTTGACCCAGGCCGCATCGGACCGCGACTTGGCGTCGAGACCGATCGAAGCGGCGGTGATCATGAGAAGGATGGCAAGGCCTGCTCCGAGAGTAAAGCGTTGCGAGGGCATTGCTAGGATTTTACTTCATTTCGACAGGCGTGCGGATGGAACTGACTTGGAGAGACACTCGTTCACGGTAGCCAACAACGCTTGCGGCGTGAAGGGCTTTCGCAAGCAATGGGCCGCCCCAAGTTCAATAGTCATCCGCAGGAAGTCGGGCGCGCGTTCGGTGTTGGCGAAGGCGTAGCCGGACATCGCGATGATCGGGATGTCGGGCACCCGCTCGTGGAAGATCCTGATCGCCTCGAAGCCGCGCATATGCGGCATGAACACGTCGATCAGCATGACGTCGAACGTTGCGCCCTCGAGTGCGCGCATTCCAGCTTCGCCACCGTCGGCGATGGTGACGTCGAACCCCTGACGCTGCAGACACACCTCGATGGCAACGCAAACCATCGGGTCGTCATCGACCACCAGAACGCGCGGCACGAACAATCCTCTTCCCTCAGGCCGCGAGTGCGGCGACTCGCCCAGCCCGCGCGACGATTAAGGCGGAACGAAGATGGGCCGTCTGTATGATAATGTGCATATGCGATTTGCGTACAAGCAAATTGCAAACAGAGGGTCACGTTTCGCTGAACTCTGCTTCCGTTTTATTGCAGTCCGATGACCGTCTATTCAATCTAGGTGGCGCCATGCTGTTGTTGCTCGCAAGTTGTATTGACGATGCTACGCTCGCGGCGAATGAAGGCGGCGCAAGCGCCGCCCTTCGCATTCACGAACGCCTAATGTCGTTACGGGCAGGGGTGACGGTAGCCGTCATTGCCGAGATAGGTTCCCGATCGCGGATCGTAGGAACGATAGGTCTGCATGCAGTAGGCAACTGAGTTGTCGCCCCCGGGAGCAGGCGCAACCGCAACCGCACCCTCATCATACCCGTTGTCGTAGTAGCCAGGGGCGGCGTAATAGCCCGGATCGCCGTAATAGCCCTGCGAAGCGAAGGCGCCGCCGATCACCGCGCCGGCAACAGCACCGGGGATGAAGCCGCCACCGCCGTGATGACGATAATAGCCGCCGCCCCCGCCATAGACGCGAGCTCCGCCGCCACTAAACTGCGGACCGGGAGCGCCGCCGCCCGGTCGGATGCCGCCCCCGCCGCCACCCGCAAAACCGCCGCCGGCCTTGAGGCCCATGCCACCGCCTCCACCTCCACCTCCGCGCGCCGCGGGGGCGCCGCCGCCACCGCCATGCCCGCCCTGCGCCTTGAGGCCGAGATTTTGGGCGAAGCTTGCACCCGGCACCACCAAGGGCAATGCAAGCGCCATCGCGGCGGCCGTACTTAAAATCTTGAGACTGATCATTGTTGGCTCCATCTGCGGGACATGGCTCAACCCCCGACAGGGGGCAGGCGTTCCCGAGCCTGCGCATGGGATCACGCGCGGTCCTCAAGCTGTCAGGTAGGAACTGTATGGCTAATGAACGGATTGCCCCCGGTTCCGCGACAATTGGCCGCCGCGCAGCCGGTGTTTTAATTTGCCGTCAAAGCGGGGCAGGGATGGGCTGAGCTTATCTGGACAATTCGACGCACAGATGGCATCAGAGCCTAACTGTTCCAAACCGGCCGGCCGCGCATGAAACAATTTTTACTCAAGATCTTCACCTGGTGGAGCGGCCAGACCTTCGGCACGCAACTATGGACGTGGCGGTTCGGTGAACTCGTCGGCGAGGACGAGCAGGGCAACCGCTATTATCGCACCAAGGGCGGCAAGATCGACCCGACGCTCGGCTTCGAGCGGCGCTGGGTGGTCTACAACGGCTACGCCGAGGCAAGCCGCATCCCGCCGTCATGGCATGGCTGGATGCATCACACCGTCGATGTGCCGCCGACCGAAGAGAAGTACGCGCCGCGCGAATGGGAAAAGCCGCATGTGCCGAACATGACGGGCACGCCTTCAGCGTACCGCCCCTCCGGCTCGACGCTTGCCCACGGCCGCAGGCCCAAGGCGACCGGCGATTACCAGGCCTGGACGCCCGGCAAATAAACTTTATGCGCAGTCGTTCCGGGGCGCGCGAAGCGCGAACCCCAATGCGCGATTGCGCATTGTGGAATCCAGAGATTGTCGCGCGAGATTCCCCGATGTGCAATTGCACATCTGAGGTCCACACTGCGTGCGCCAGGGAATGACGAGGTAAGGGCCCTGTGAACAACGGGAACAGCGGGGACATCAGATGTCACCGGCTTGCGCGTTTCGCCTCGCTGCGGCTCAATAGGGTCATCTTACGGAGATGGGAGACCATCGCGTCGGTGTCGGGCAACAGATCGCGACTGCCCCGGCGAGCAGCGGCTTCCGAGTAGGAAACGGCCGGGAGATAGGCCCCTGGTGCAGATTTCCTGAAATCGCCCGCTAATGAGAGGCCACCGTGAGACAGGAAAGGCCGCCTGGGAAACCAGGCGGCCTTTTTCTTTGATCGCTTCTCCTGCAACTACGGCGGAGCCGTTGCGCAGGCGCGAGATGCTACTCCAACCGTGCCGCCGCGCGGCCGACCATCTCGCTGCGGCGGGCTTGCGATGGCGCGATCTTCTCTTTCATGAACGCAACGAGCTCCACCGGCGCAGTGTCGGGCGAACCCGCATTGAATGGCGGCGCCGGATTGTATTCGAGCCGGAGCTGGATCGCTTCCGCGGTCTTGCGGTCGACCAGGTGCGACGCCAGCGTCAACGCGAAATCGATCCCCGCGGTGACGCCGCCGCCAGTGATGCGGTTGCGATCGACGCAAACGCGTGTCTTGGTCGGGATCGCGCCGAAGGCAGAGAGAAAGTCCATCGCGGTCCAGTGCGTCGCCGCGCGATATCCCTTGAGCAGGCCGGCTGCGCCAAGTACCAGCGATCCCGTGCACACCGAGGTGACATATCTGGCGCCTTCCGCCTGCTGGCGCACGAACGCAAGCATCTCCTCGTCATTGATCATGTCGTCGATGCCGATACCGCCGGGCACGCAGACGACGTCGAGCTGCGGGCAATCGGCGAAGGTGATCGTGGGCGTAATCACCATCACGGAATCGCTGGTCACCGGTTCGATCCGCTTCCAGATCAGATGCACCCTGGCGCCGGGAATGCTGGAGAAGACCTGCAGCGGTCCGGTGAAATCGAGTTGCGTGACGCGCGGAAACAGCACGATCCCGATCTGCAGCGGATCCGACATGGCGAGCGCTCCAAATAGTGCTTGACCCCGACAACCATGCCATGGTGGCCTTTTGTCCGAAATGCCATAATTCCCTCATTTTGGGACATCAGGTTCGAAACCTGACCTTCGAGGTTGCTCATGATCGGTGTCCTCATCTTTCCCGACTTCCAGTTGCTCGATGCGGCCGGCCCGATTTCGGCGTTCGAGATCGCGTCGCGTTATACCGGCAACGCGCCCGCGATCAGGGTGCTGGCGATGAAGCCTGGGCCGGTGCGCAGCTCGTCGGGCGTCGAGATGATGGCGCGGGGTTTGCGGCCATCCGGCGCGATCACCACGCTAATCGTGGCGGGCGGCGTGGGCAGCCGCGGGCCGGCGATCTGCCCGAAGACGCTGGCCTTCGTGCGCGGCATCGCCAAACGCGGCGTCCGCGTCGCCAGCGTCTGCTCCGGCGCCTATGTGCTGGCCAAGGCCGGCCTGCTCGATGGCCGCCGCGCCACCACACATTGGCAGCGCACGCAGCATTTCGTTCGCACCTATCCCAAGGTGAAGCTCGAGGCCGACCGGATCTATGTGCGCGACGGCAACATCTGGACCTCGGCTGGCATCTCGGCCGGCATCGACCTCGCGTTGGCGATAATCGCGGAAGATCACGGCGAGGAAGTCGCGCAGAACACCGCGCGCGAGCTCGTGCTGTATCACCGCCGCAGCGGCGGCCAGTCGCAGTTCTCCTCGCTGCTGGAGTTGAAAGCCGCAAACGGCCGCTTCGGTCCGCTGCTGGCCTGGGCGCGCGAGCACCTCGACGCGCCGCTGACGGTGGAAGACATGGCCGAACAGGCCGGCATGAGCGCGCGTCACTTCACCCGCGCCTTTATCGCCGAGACCGGCACCACGCCGTCAAAGGCGGTGGAGCGGTTAAGAATCGAGGTGGCGCGGCAGCGCGTGCAGTCTTCGTCCGAGGCGATCGAGCGCGTCGCCGAGACCACCGGCTTTCGCGATCCCGAGCGGATGCGCCGCGCCTTCATCCGCGCCTTCGGCCAGCCGCCGCAATCGCTGCGCCGCGCGGCACGGGCGGGGTAGCTTCAATCAATCCGAGATTTGAGCTATTGTTTGCATGTTAGCGTGTGAGCCGCGTTGGGAATTCGTCTAGCATGCTCGAAGCCACTCCAGGGATGGTGAGTGACGCGGAAGAGATCGCGCGGTGGTCGGCAATTCGATGACCTTCAGAATTCTCTTTCCCTCCAGCTATTCGACCGAGGTCTCCAAACTTCGGCAACAACTCGACGAAGCGCATCTGGCTTGGTCGAAGGAGTGGAAGGAACGACAGGCTGATTTCAAGATCGAGAACATCCGCTTCGCCCATGATCCCCGTTGGCGAAAACGGTTCTTCAGCCTGCAAGCCGCGCGTGACGGAGAGACCTGGTTCTGGCAAGCCACGCATATGATCGTTCTCTTTGGTGGATCATCGATCTGAACAAAGTGAAATCAGGTCGCAGTATCACATTTGCGAACCTGCGGTGGGGGCGGTCGCGGAGGCAGCCTGAGCTTGCGGCCCATCCATTCCGTCGTCGAAGCTTGAATCAACATCTCCGTCGTCGGCCACGCCACCAGCGTCGGCACAGAGGTATCGTACGATATTGCATTGACAGGTACCTTGCATTAGTATGTACCTTGCTATATCTTTCCTGAAACCGACCACCACCGGGGTTCGATGACCGAGTCGATCCAGATCCAGCTCAAGAAAGGCGCGCTTGAATTGTGCGTGCTCGCGTTGCTGGCTCGTCGGGAAAGCTACGCCTATGAGATCGCCAGCACGCTGGCTGCAGGCGTCGATATGGGCGAGGGGACGATCTACCCGCTGATGCGGCGGATGCAGAACGACGGGCTGGTCGATACCCGCCTGGTCGAGTCGAACAGCGGTCCACCGCGAAAATACTATCGGCTCACATCGGCCGGCCGCGCAGCCTTCGTGGCGCAGAAGCGCGAGTGGCGAGCGTTCGCGGATGCCGTCAATCAGTTGCTCGGAGAAACCTGAATGAACCGCGTTGTCTTCTTGCGCACCCTCCGCGATGGGCTCGCCGGGCTTCCGGCGTACGAGATCGACGACATCCTCGCCGACTACACCGCCCATTTCGATGAAGCCCATGCGTCCGGGCGAAACGAGGAGGAGGTGGCAGTCGCGCTCGGCGATCCGCGGCGGCTGGCGCGTGAATTGCGCGCCGAAACCGGGCTGCGCCGCTGGGAAAATCACCGTAGTCCCAGCAATTCCGCCGCCGCGCTGCTGGCGCTCGGTGGGCTGGCGGCGGTCGATATTCTGTTTCTGCTGCCGCTGCTGTTTGCCGTGATGCTGACCGTGCTTGTCATTGGCCTCGTGATCTTCGTTCTCGGAATCGTCGGCATCGGATTGTTGCTGAGCCTGCTCAAGATCGGACACTTCGCCTCGATCGCCGCAATGGCGATGCGCGCTGTGGCGGGTATCGGACTGATCGCCGGCAGCGTGGGGTGCGGTGCGCTGCTGCTGCTCGCCCTCAACGGCGCGGTGAAGATGCTCGGGGGCTACGCGCGGCTGCATTACCGCCTGCTCAAACCTGAACACGACGCAGCTTAACGATAGATCCAGAGGTGGAACATGAACAGTCTTGTACGGATCGCGGGAGTGTCGCTGGGCGTTTCGGCGACATGCGGGTTGGTGGTCGTTTTGGCTGCTTCAACGGGCTTCATCGGTAGCGACTATCGATCCTGGGCCGCCGCGGCACGAGGCTGCGCCGCGAGAAAAGCCGGCTCGGGCGAGCCTCGCACCGTTGATCTCGCATGGAGCGGGAGCGACGTCGTCAAGATAAGAATTCCGGCGCGGGTGCATTACCAGCCTGGACCGAAACCGCAGGCGAGCGTCAGCGGCGACGCCGAACTGGTCAGCCACGTGCGAATGCGCAATGGCACGCTCGAATGGGACACCTTCGACGACACCATCGATCACTGTTTTCCGGTGGACAGCCTGGTGGTCCAGCTTTCTGGCCCCGCGGTTCCGGCCTGGACGCTGAACGGCTCCGGTGAAGTCGACCTGTCCGATATCAAGCAGGACACGTTGCACATCACCACCCACGGCAGCGGTATCGTCACCGCAAGCGGTGAGGCGCATGAGGTGTCGCTCGAGGCAGCGGGATCGAGCCGCGCCGATCTGAGCAGGCTGGTTACCCAGCAGGCCAGCGCGCGGATCCATGGCAGCGCGGAGATCGACCTCGCGCCGCGCGATGATGCCGATATCTCCATCTCCGGCAGCGCCGTCGTGAGGCTGCACGGCGCCGCGCCGCGGATCCGCTCGCACGTATCGGGTTCGGGACAAATCAAGCAGGTGCCGTAGGGGCGCGGCATTGCAGGCGGTCGTGCGCGCGACCCTTGCGCAGAAGTAGGGTTGCCGCAGCTAGCCCGACTTCGTTTCCAGCAATCCGAGCTTGCGCCCCAGCCATTCCGTGGTCGAGGCCTGGATCAGGATCGTCATCAGGATCGCGATGAACGTCACCGACGCGATCATCTGCGCGCCGGGCGCTTCCATGCCGAGCAGCAGTCCTGCGAGCGCTGCCGGGATCACGCCGGTCTCGCGGGTCCAGCACATGAACAGCATCTCGGCAAAACTCCAGCGCGCGCGGCGGTCGGGCAGCGCGCACAGGAACACGGTCACCGGGCGCGCCACCAGCATCAGCACGGTGACGACGGCGGTGCCGCCGATCCAGTGCTGGTGCATCAGTGCGAAATCGACCTGGGCGCCGAGCAGGATGAAAATGAAAAGGCGCAGGATGAAAGCCGTGGTCAGCACGAATTCGGCGAGCTTCTGCTCTTCGCCCGGCTCCATCCTGAAGCCGAAGGTTTCCTTGTTGCCGAGCATGATGCCGAACACGAACACCGCCATGAAACCGCTGGCATGTGCACCGTCGGCCGCGAAATAGGCGGCGATCACCGCGACCACGGTGACAACAGGTGCATATTCGGCGAGGAAGGCCCATTTTTCGTGCGCGATCAGGAGCGCGGCGAGATAGCCAAGCACGATGCCGGCAACAATTCCGATAATGGATTGCTCAAGCAGCTTGAGGAGCGAATGGGTGAACGAGAAGTCGCCGCCACCGGTGGCAACCGACAGCACGCCGAACGTGACGATCGCGCCCATGGCATCGTTGAAGGCGGACTCGCTCATCACGGTTTGCGCGACGCGGTCGCGAATGCGGACCTGACGGAAGATCGGGACCAGCGTCGCCGGATCGGTCGAGGCGATCGTGGCGCCGAGCAGCAGCGCAATGACGAGGGGCACGCCGAGAATGAAATGCGCAGCCAGGCCCGTGATCGCGGTCGTGATCAGGATGCCGACGGTCGCGATCACCACGATCGTGATCCAGACCTGCTTCAACACCGCAA
Organism: uncultured Alphaproteobacteria bacterium; assembly: GCA_963774775.1. Classification (GTDB taxonomy): domain Bacteria; phylum Pseudomonadota; class Alphaproteobacteria; order Rhizobiales; family Xanthobacteraceae; genus Bradyrhizobium. The sequence continues at coordinate 101,289 of CAVZGZ010000003.1, read as the reverse complement.
AGCGCAGCGTCGCGCCGCCGTCGAACAGGATGTAGCTGGCGCCGAACAACAGGATGATCTGGTTCAGCGCCGAGCCTGCCGGGATGTGCACGAAACCCAGCGCGTGCGGACCGACCGCGATGCCGGCGAGCAGGAAGATCGCAACGTCGGGAATCCTGATCTTCTGCGCCAACAGCGCGGCCAACGTGCCGACGGCGAGGATGAGCCCGCAGGAGAGCAGGGTGTGTTTTGCAATTTCGATGGAGGGGGACACTTCGAATTCGTTTCCAGTACCAGTTCTGGCTCGATCTAACGACCGACCGAAGCCGTTCTTAGCAGCATCGTTGCAACGCTCGCTGCATGGTTACGTTTCCATCTTTCGGATACGAGCAGGACGGCTCGTCGTGGACATGCAGGCGCGCCTTCGATGCGTCCGGCTCATGCCCCTCCGACGATCGACTTTTGCCTGCATCGCTTTTGCGATCTGCCAGGTCAGACGCCTTCCTTGAAGGCCGAAGCCTGAAATTCGATCGAGCGTGCCTTCGTCCTTCAGGAAGTGGTCAAGCTGTAGCGAAGGTGGCAGTCGGCGTGGACGCCTTCTCGTTCTTGCGCTTTATCACGCCGGTATCTTTCGCTGGACTTCCCGACCCATAATGCCCTGGTCGATGGTTGCGGATAAGTACGCTGTAGATGCGCTCATCTGGACTTGCACATCGCCGTAGACCGTAGTTGGCGCGAGTTGATCGTACCTTTGTGGATTGGATCGATGGCGATCGTCCCGACGCGCCATCAACCCAGCGCCTTCAGCCACGTGCCGATCTCGGCTGCCGCCACGTTGGCCTGGTTGAGCAGCTTGCCCATGGTGAAGAAGCCGTGGAACTGGCCGGGAAAATGTTTGTAGGTCACGCTCACGCCGGCCTCTTTCAGCCGCTTGGCATATTCGTCGCCTTCATCACGCAAGGGATCTGCGCCGGCGGTCAGCACATAGGCCGGCGGCTGCCCCGCCAATGTCGCGGCGCGCGCGGGCGAGGCTTTCCAGTTGTCGATGTCGGCGGGGCCGCTGAGATAGTGGTTGCAGAACCACGGGATGACGGTGTGGGTCAGGAGGACGCTGGTCTCCGGCTCGCGGTGCGAGGGATGCTTCATCGCGAAATCAGTCGCCGGGTAGATCAGCACCTGGCCTGCGATCTCAGGCCCACCGTCGCGTGCGGCCAGCGAAACCACCGCGGCGAGATTGCCGCCGGCGCTGTCGCCGCCGACTATCAAGCGCGATGCATCGATGCCAAGCTGTTTGGCGTTGGCGGCGATCCATTTGGTCGCCGCGATCGCGTCATCGACGGCGGCGGGGAATTTGTGCTCAGGCGCTAGTCGGTAATCGACGGAAATCACGATCAACTCGCCTTCATGCGCGAGCTTGCGGCAGACCACGTCGTGCGAATCCAGATTGCCGATCACCCAGCCGCCGCCGTGGAAGAACACCAGGCAGGGCGCCACACCATTGGTCTTGCGCAAGGTTTTCGGCGTGTAGATGCGGGCCGGGATCGCGCCGTGGGGCGCGGGGATTGAAAGCGGCTTGACCTCTGCCAGTTCGGGCGGCTCGGGATTGGAGACGGCGCGTGCCTTCAGATAGAGCTCGCGCGCTTCCGCCGGCGTCCCGTTCTCATAGGGCGGGCGGCCAGCTTCCTGGAATGCCTTGTATACGGCGGCGGCATCGGGATCGAGTGTGACGGGCATTTGGTGGATACCTTCGATGTCTGACTGATTACGTTTAGGCGGCGGTGCGGCCGCCGTCGACGGTGTAGGCGGAGCCGGAGACGTAGCTCGCCTCGTCCGACGCCAGGAACGCCACGATCGATGCGACCTCGGAGGCCTGTCCTAACCGGCGCGCCGGAATCCGCTCGACCAACTTGTCGTTCGGCGGCGGCGCGTTGCCGCCGTTGCGCGCCAGCATGATCGCGCTCAGCATGCGGCTGTCGATCAGGCCGGGGCAGACGCAATTGACGCGCACGCCGGTGCCGGTGCATTCCCAGGCCGCGCTCTTGGTGAGACCGATCACGGCATGCTTGCTGGCGCTGTAGACCGCGATATGCGGCGATCCGATCAGGCCCGCGATCGACGCGGTATTGATGATGCTGCCCTTGTTCTGGTTCAGCATGACAGGCAGCACATGCTTCATGCCGAGGAATACGCCGACCACGTTGACGTCGAGCACCCGGCGAAAGCTCTCCAGCGCGTATTCCGTGATCGGCTTGATGTCGCCCTCGATCCCGGCGTTGTTGTAGAAGGCGTCGATAGTGCCGAAGCGGTCGATGCTGGCGCGGACGTATTCCCTGACTTCATCCTCCTGAGTGACGTCAGCGGTAACCGCCAACGCCTCGGCCGAAGCCGGCAGGTCCTTGATGGCGGAGGCCAGATCGGCGCCCTTGCGGTCGACTGCGACAATGCGCGCACCGCGCTCGGCCAATAGCCGCAGCGTTGCGGTTCCGATGACGCCGGCAGCTCCCGTGACGACGGCGACCCGGCCATCGAGCCTGATACGATCGGGCATATCTGGTGTTTCCTCTTTCTGCTCCGGTTTTCCCGGATTTTGATGATTTTCGCGCCGGGGGCGCGAAGCTTGCAGGGGGCTAGCTTGCAACGGACTATTTCATTAGTCGCCGGGCCTTACCAGTGGCCGGGCAGGGCGGGATACCGCCCTTTCCCCGCCGTATTCGCCGTGTTAACCGGTGGTCCCTGCGAGCGGCGGATAAAGCTACTATGGTCGCGAGCCCGATTCGCCTGTTGAAGCCGCGCGAGATGTTTAAAACCATTGCCCTGACAGGTTTTGCGGCCTTGATCGCCGCCAGCTGCATGTCGCTTGCGCCGCCCGCGCACGCGCAGATCGGCAATATTTTCTCCGATCCCCCGCTGCGTCCGCCCGGCACGATCCCGCGTGGTGCTCAGCCTCAGCCGGCCCCCGATGACGAGGAGGAAGTGCCGGAGCTGCCGCGCGGCCGCCTGCTGCCGACGCCGAACCGGCCGTTGCCGGGGCAGGCCGTAGCCCCGCCCGGCAGCGTCCAGTCGCAGCCGCTGGCGCCGCCGCCCGGCACCACGGTCGTACCGCAGAACGCCCCACCGGCCATCGCCGTTCAGCCGCCGCAGCCAGGCGGCCCCAATGTCGCCAACGCGCCCCCCGGTCGCGGCCAATCCGTTGCCAAGTCTGCCACCGGGACAGCGCCAGCCGAAGGGTGTGCCGGGGACGCCGGCGACGCTACAGCCGGGCGATGAAGTCGTCTCCGAACCACCTTCATCGAAGGTCACCAACAAGAAGGCGAGTTTCTCGGGGCTGGACAAGATCACCGGGCGCATCATCAATTTCGACGAGGATATCGGCGAGACCGTTCAGTTCGGCGCGCTGCGGGTGAAGACCGATGCCTGCTACACGCGGCCCTCGACGGAAGCCGCCAACACCGACGCCTTCGTCGAGGTCGACGAGATCACCCTGCAGGGCGAAGTGAAGCGGATCTTTTCCGGCTGGATGTATGCCGCAAGCCCCGGCCTGCACGGCGTCGAGCACCCGATTTACGACATCTGGCTGACCGACTGCAAAGTTCCGGACCAGACCATCGTCACCGCGGCGCCCGATCCGCCGAAGGCCACGGCGCCACCGCCGCCGCCCGCGCAGAAGCGTCCACCGGCGCAGAAGCAGGCGGCCCCACGTCCGCCGCCGCAGCCGCAATTCCAGCAGCAACCGCCGCCACCCCAGCCACCGCAGCAGCGGCCGGGCGGGCTGTTCGGGGGCCTGTTCGGGAATTAGCCGCGCTTCGCGATGACCGCGAGCGCGTCGGCGCCGCTGACCGGTTGTGTCGTCGGCCATCTCAGGAAATCCGCCGGCTCACCCGTGATCGCCTTGTCGAGCAGCGTGCGATAGCGGCGGCGCGGGATCTCGGCAGCGCCGAAACTGCGCAAATGCTCGGTCACATATTGCGTGTCGAGCAATTCGAATCCTCCCGCGATCAGCCGCGCCACCAGATGCACCAGCGCGACCTTCGAGGCGTCGCGGGCGTGGTGGAACATGCTCTCGCCGAAGAAGGCGCGGCCGAGGCTGACGCCGTAGAGTCCACCGACCAGATCGTCGTTCTGCCAGACCTCGACGCTGTGGCAGTGCCCGAGCGCGTGCAGCCCGACATAGAGCTCGCGGATGCGTTTGTTGATCCAGGTGTCGTCACGTCCGGGCTGCGGCGCCGCGCAGCCAGCGATCACCGCCTTGAAGGCGGTGTTGACCGTCACCGTGAAGGCATCGGAGCGCACGGTGCGGGCCAATCTCGAGGCGATGCGAAAGCCGTCAAGCGGGATCACGCCGCGCAGTTCCGGCTCGACCCAGAACAGCGTCGGGTCGTCGGCGCTCTCGGCCATCGGGAAGATGCCGCAGGCATAGGCGCGCAGCAGCACTTCGGGCGTAATTTCGGAAGAGGCGGAGTCGCGCGAGGTCATGAGGGAGAGAATAGCAAAGTGAGCGTCGTCATGCGACCCGGCGAATCCCGGGGGCGCGGCAATGTCGAGGCGCGCCTTTCAAAAGCCGCGCTGTTACGCCGCAGGCCTCTCGTGGCGGGCTGCAACGCCATGCTACATTGCAGGCAAGGGATAGCCCCGGTGATTCAGTTGCGGAGGCAGACCTGTTGGGGATGAAACGAAGGGGCGTTGGTTGAAAATCACCTGGAAGACGATTGCGCCGTTGGGCCTCTGGCTCGTGATCTATCTGATCCCGGTGCCGGCGGGGCTGAACGCCAACCAGTGGCATTATTTCGCGGTCTTTGCCGCTGTGATCGCGGGGCTGATCCTGGAATCGATGCCGGTCGGCGCGGTCGGCATCATCGGCCTCACGGTTGCCGGCGTGATGGGCTATGTCGAGTCCGATCCCAACAAATCGCTGCGCTGGATGCTGTCAGGATTTTCCGAAAGCACGGTGTGGCTGATCGTCGGCGCCTTCGTGTTCTCGATCGGCTATCGCAAAAGCGGGCTCGGCCGGCGGCTCGCGCTGATGCTGGTGCGCGGGCTTGGCCGCCATACCATCGGGCTCGGCTATGCGGTGGCGTTCTCCGATCTGGTGCTGGCGCCGGCGACGCCGTCGAACACCGCGCGCTCGGGTGGCACCGTCTATCCGATCGTCAGCAACATTCCCCGCATCTATGGCTCCGAGCCGGGGCCGACCGCAGGCCTGATTGGCACCTATGTGATGTGGACGGCGTTCGCGACCACCGCAGTGACGAGTTCGCTGTTCCTGACCGCGCTGGCGCCCAATGCAGCTGCGCTCGCGATCGCCAGGAAGATCGTCAATGTCGACATCGGCTGGTCGCAATGGTTCATAGGCTTCGCGCCGCTCGGAATCCCGCTGCTGCTGGCCGTGCCGCTGCTCAGCTATTTGGTCTGCCGGCCCGAGGTCAAGCAAAGCCCCGAGATCGTGGCGTGGAGCGCCGACGAACTGAAAAAAATGGGGCCGCCGTCGCGCAGCGAATGGATCATGGCAGCGCTGGTGCTGCTCGCGATGTTCTTCTGGATCTGCGGCTCCAATCCGAACATCAGCGTTCCCTTTCTCGGCTCCAACTTCATCAACGCGACCACCGTGGTGTTCGTGGTGATTTCGCTGATGCTGGTCACCGGCGTGATCGTGTTCGACGACATCGTCGCCGAGAAGAGCGCGTGGGAAGTGTTCTTCTATTTCACCTCGCTGCTGACGCTGTCGTCCGGCCTGAACGAGATCGGCTTCATCAAATGGGTGGCCGAGGGCTACGCCAAGCCGCTCGCCAGCGTGTCGCCGATGATGGGCATGATCCTCCTGGTCTCGTTCTTCTTCTGGATCCACTATTTCTTCTCCAGCATCACCTCGCATGCCGCCGCCGTGCTCCCCGTGGTGCTCGCGGTCGGCACCAGCATACCCGGCCTGTCGGTGCCGACGCTGACGCTGCTGTGCGTGTATTCGCTGGGGCTGATGGGCGTGATCTCGCCCTATGCCACCGGACCGGCGCCGATGTATTTCGGCAGCGGCTACATCGGCAAGAGCGATTTCTGGAAGTTCGGCCTGATCTTCGGCGTGATCTATTTTGCCGGCCTGCTCGTGATCGTGCTGCCGTGGCTGCAGATGATAGGCTAGCGTTTTCGACTAGCTCGCCGCCGCGCTGGCCTGCGGTGCTGGCGTGCTGACCCGGCGAAACTGCACGACGATCCGGGTCCCGCTATGGCCGGGATCGCGCTCGACGGTCGCCTCGAGTTTGGCGGCCATTGCGGTGACGATGCGCTGGCCCATGCCGGTGCCGCGCGGGTCGGCGTTGTCGTCAAGGCCGACGCCGTCATCGGCAATCGACAGCAGGATATCGTCGCCCCGCAGCTTGAGTTCGACATGGATTGGGCCTGCGCCATCGGGATAGGCGTATTTCACGGCGTTCATCACCAGCTCGTTGACGATGATGCCGATCGCAACCGCCCGGTCCGGATCGATCTCGATCGCTTCGGCCTTGAGCGTCAGCCGTGACATCCTGTTGCTCTCGGCCGAGCGGCGGAGATCTTCCAGCAGCGCCTCGAGATACTGATTGAGCAAAACGCTCTTCAGATCGTGCGACGTGTAGAGCCGGCGGTGCACCTGCGCTACCGCGGCCACGCGTCCCATCGCATTGGTCAGCGCAGCCTTGACGTCGTCTCGGCTGGCGGAATTGGCCTGCAGGTGCAGCAGCGAGGCGATGATCTGCAGCGAGTTGCCGACGCGGTGGTTGACTTCGCGCAGCAGCACCTCGCGTTCGGCAGCAAGTGCTGCAAAGCGGTCGCGCGAGGCGTGGACCTCGGCCTCGGCCTCGTCGCGGGCTTTCCGGATCTGTGCCTGTCGCAGCGCGCCGTCGACCGCGACCTGGAGCAGGGGGATGAATTCGCCCTGGACATCCTTGACCAGGTAATCGGCGGCGCCCGCTTTCAGCGCAGTGACGGCGATCGCCGAATCCTGCGATGCCGTGACGAACACCACCGGCGGCGCATCGGGAATTTTCAGGATATGTTCCAGCGTCTCGATGCCATCGAGGCCGGGCATGTACTGGTCGAGCGCCACGACGTCGATGCCGCCTTGCGTCAGGCGGTCGAGCCCGGCCTGTCCACTCGCCGCATGCACGACCTTCAGCCCGAGCCGTGTCAGGCCGCGGTCGACCAGCCGGGCCAGCGCCTCGTCATCGTCGATATACAGCAGTGTGGGCGCGGCGTTGTTCATGCGGCGGTTGGCGGAACCTGGATGACGGAGAAGAACAGGCCTAGCTGGCGGATGGCGTTGGCAAAGCTTTCATAGTTCACGGGCTTCGTGATGTAGACGTTGCAGCCGAGTTCGTAGCAGCGCTTGATTTCCTGGGAATCGTCCGTCGTCGTGAGTATCACGACCGGCGTCGATTTCAGGTATTTGTTCTCCTTGACCCGCCTCAGAATTTCGATGCCGGTCGTATCCGGCAGATTGAGATCGAGCAGGATCAGCAGCGCGTTGCCCTTTTGCACCGTGCCGGTCCCATCGCTGCCAAAGAGATAGTTGACCGCTGCTGTACCGTTGGTGAACGGCACGATCTCATTATTGACACCGGAACGACGGATATTTCGCTCAATCAGGCGCGCGTGGCCCTCATCGTCCTCGATCATGATGATGGTAACTGGATTACTCATGTACCTCGGTCCCGGTTGCTGCCCGACCATTTGATCGGAAGTGTTATCGTGAATGTGCTGCCGTTGTGAAGTTCCGATGCCACCGACATGGTTCCACCAAGGCGGCGCACCAGCGCGCGCACATGCGCCAGTCCAATTCCCTGTCCGGGCTTGTCCTGGGTTCCCGCACGGCGGAATAGATCGAAAATGCGCTGATGATCCTTGGGATCGATGCCGCGGCCGTTGTCGGTAATTTCGTAGATTGCAAAGCCAAGCTTGGTGCGCCCCCGCACCGAAATGACGCCGGGGACGCCGGCCTTCAGATATTTGAGCGCGTTGTCCATCAGATTGGAGAAGATCTGCTCCAGCGCCAGGCGGTCGCTGGCGATGTTCGGCAGCGGTTCGATCCGGATCTCGGCCTCCGCTTCGGCGGCCTGATGCGCCACCGTCGCGACCACGCCCTCGATCAGCTCGCGGACGTCGATTCTCTCCGCCTTGAAGTCGCGCCGGCCCTCGCGGGTGAGGTTGAGGATCGCCGAGATCAGCCGGTCCATCTTGGCGATCGAGGATTTGATGAAGGTGAGCGACTCCGAGAAGTCGTCGGAAAGTTGTTTGTCACTACCTTCAAGAGCCGGTTCGGCGGCATCGGTGGCGTCATCGGGCAGCGCCGGCGCCAGCGAGGCCTGGCGGCTGAGGCCCGCGATCCGCCGGAAGATATCGCCGCGCAATTGCTCGAGTTCGCTGGTGAAGCCCATGATGTTGACCAGCGGCGAGCGCAGATCGTGGCTGACGATGTAGGCGAAGCGCTGGATTTCGTCATTGGCCTCGCGCAAATCGGCGGTGCGTTCGTCGACGGTGGCCTCCAGACTGAGATAGTTGTCGCGCAACTTCGCTTCGGCCTCGTCGCGGGCGCGCGAGGAGCGTCGCACCAGGAATATCGAGACGCCGGCAAGCGCAATCACGAGGCAGGAGCCGGCGATAGTCACGGAAGATGCGAGTATCTGGGTCTGGTCGGCGTTGGCCGTCCGGATCGCGAACAGACGGTTTTCCTCGATCTGCATCGCGGCCGACGCATCGCGGATGGTACCGTTGGTGTTGGCGGCGGCGGCCTCGCGGACCAACGCAGCGGCGTTTTCAGGTTCTTTCTGTTTGATGAAGTTCATTTCGCGGGCGAATTGATCAAGCCGCGTCTCGATCGCCGCCCGCATCTTCCTGATGTTCTCGGCCTGGACCGGGTTGTCCGACGTCAGCTTGGCCAGCTTCTCGATATCGGGGATAACATTGGCAACAGCTGCTTCATGATCGCTCAGGAATTCCGGCCAGCGCGTCAATAAATAGGCCCGTGCCGCGCTTTCGGCACGGCGGATTTCCAGCATCAACGCGTTGATCGAGTTTTCCACCTCGAGGGTGTGCAAAACCAGCGCGTTGTCCTGGCGGGCCTTGTTGACCAGCAGGACGGAAGCCGTGCTGATCGCGACCAGCACCAGGAATCCGGCCGTCAGCAGCAGGATCTGGCCGATCGCGCGCCGGCGCATGGCGTCAGGCGTTGCAGCATTCATGGGAAAGCGGAATTCGACGGTCCCCCCGCGGGCAATTGCTTAGCCTTTCCAAACGCCTTCTTGCGCGGTTGGTTCCCTGGCCGGGCGGCTCTTTCGGGCAGCCTTTTTGACCGGCTCAACCCACGGGCGGCTTGCCGGCGAGGTACTGCTCCAGCCAGTGGATGTGGTAGTCGCCCTCGATGATGTCGGGCTCGCGGACCAGGGCGCGGAACAGCGGCAGCGTGGTCTCGATGCCATCGACCACCATCTCGTCGAGTGCGCGTCGCAGCCGCATCAGGCATTCGCCGCGGGTCTTGCCGTGGACGATGAGCTTGCCGACCAGGGAGTCGTAATAGGGGGGAATCACGTAGCCCTGATAGACCGCCGAGTCGATTCGCACGCCAAGCCCGCCCGGCGGATGGTATTGCGAGATCTTGCCCGGTGAGGGCCGGAAGGTCTGCGGGTTTTCCGCATTGATACGGCACTCGATGGCGTGCCCGATGATCGCAATCTCTTCCTGCCTGGCGGGCAATTCGCCGCCGGCGGCGATGCGGATCTGCTCCAGCACGAGGTCGATATCGGTGATGCTCTCGGTGACGGGATGTTCGACCTGGATGCGGGTGTTCATCTCGATGAAATAGAACTCGCCGTCCTCGTACAGGAACTCGATGGTGCCGACGCCGAGATACTTCATGTCCTGCATCGCCTTGGCGCAGGTCGCGCCGATCCTGGCGCGTGCGGCGGCGGTGAGAACCGGTGAGGGGCCTTCCTCCCAGACCTTTTGGTGGCGCCGCTGCAGCGAGCAGTCGCGCTCGCCGAGATGGATCGCGCCGCCGCGGCCATCACCCAGGATCTGGATTTCGATGTGGCGCGGCTTCTGCAGGTATTTTTCCAGATAGACCGAGGCGTCGCCGAACGCGGACTTGGCTTCGTTGGCGGCGGTCGATAGCGCCATCATCAGGTCGTCGGCGGTCTGCGCGACCTTCATGCCGCGCCCGCCGCCGCCGGCAGCGGCCTTCACCAGCACGGGGAAGCCGATCGACTCGGCAATCGCCATCGCATCGTCGTCCGAAGTGACCCCGCCGTCGGAGCCCGGCACCACGGGAATGCCGAGCTTCTTGGCGGTCTTCTTGGCCTCGATCTTGTCGCCCATCAGGCGGATGTGCTCGGCCTTCGGCCCGATGAAATGCAGGTTGTGGTCGCCGAGGATTTCGGCGAAGCGCGCATTCTCCGAGAGGAAGCCATAGCCCGGATGCACGGCGTCAGCGCCGGTGATCTCGCAGGCCGCGAGCAGCGCGGGGATGTTGAGATAGGAGTCCTTCGACGGCGGCGGCCCGATGCAGACGCTCTCGTCGGCCAGCCGCACATGCATCGCATCGGCATCGGCGGTGGAATGCACGGCCACCGTTGAGATGCCGAGCTCCTTGCAGGCGCGCAGCACGCGCAGTGCGATTTCGCCGCGATTGGCTATGAGGATTTTGTCGAACATGCGGTCCTAAGAAGCGAATGGCGAGTAGCGAATGGCGAATAGTAGAAGCGAATCCTGTTCGCTATTTGCCACTCGCTATTCGCCCTATTCAATAATGACGAGCGGCTCGCCGAATTCGACCGGCTGGCCGTCCTCGATGAGAATCTGGGTGACGGTGCCCGCGCGCGGCGACGGAATCTGATTCATCGTTTTCATCGCCTCGATGATCAAGAGCGTCTGCCCGGCCGATACCTTGCTGCCGACTTCGATGAACGGCTTGGCCCCCGGCTCGGGCGACCAATAGGCGGTGCCGACCATCGGCGAGGGGACGACGCCCGGGTGTTTTGCCATGTCTGCGGCGGCAGCGACCGGCGCGGCGGCCGTGGTCGCCGCTGGTGCCATCTGCGCAACCGTCGCCGGCACGGAGGCGGCGATGCTGATGTTGCGCGCGACGCGCACCCGGAGTCCGGCGCGTTCGATTTCGATTTCGGTCAGGTTGGTCTCATCGAGCAACAGCGCGAGCTCGCGAATGAGCGCACCATCGTCGCTCTTGGACTTTGCTGCTGATTTTTCGTCAGGCTGGCGCGCCATGATATGGATCCGAAACTTTCTGAGTGGGGAGTTCGAGGAGACGTCAGGCTTTTGCTTTGGCGCCGATGGCTTTAGCGCCGATTTTGGCGGCAAGGCCTGCAATCGCGAGCCGGTAGCCATCGATGCCGAAACCGCAAAGCGACGCGAAGGCGGCCTTGGCGGTGAACGAGTGATGCCGAAAACTCTCGCGGGCGTGGATGTTGGTAACGTGGACTTCGACGGTCGGGATCTGCACCCCGACGATGGCGTCATGGAGCGCAATCGAGGTGTGGGAATAGCCGCCGGCATTGATGACGATCCCGGCAACCTTGTTGGTCCGCGCCTCATGGATGAAATCGATCAATTCGCCTTCACGGTTGGACTGCCTGCAATCGGCATGGAGACCGAATTCGGCCGCTGTTTCCGCGCACAGCTTCTCGACGTCGGCCAGCGTGGCGTGGCCGTAGATTGCGGGCTCGCGCGTTCCCAACAGATTGAGGTTGGGGCCGTTGAGCACATAGATCGTCGCGGTAGAGGCCTGCGCCATCAGAATTCCAGCAAATAGGCTTTGGTAGAGCATGACCTTATCGGAAAACCGGTACCCACTTTTCCGGATCATGCGCCAAGTGGCGGGTTTATAGGTAACAACCGGCCTCAGGGGAAGCCTTCTGGACGGCTTGTACAGCCTCTAAATGCTTCATCCGATTCGTAAAAAGCTGCGTGGAACATACGGAAATCGCTCGTTAACCAATGTTTGAGGATTGGTCGAGCGAAAAAGGGCGGGCATTTCTGCCCGCCCCGGAAGCGTCGCAAGCTCAGAGCTCTTAGCCTTCGATGATGTAGACGATCTCATGGGTCTGCGGACGGACGATGATGTACCGGCCGTGCACGAAGACGACGTCATAGCCGCGCCACTCCGGATAGATTTCCACGATCCGCGGCGGAAGCGGATGGAAACGCACCGTCCCCGGAATCGTCGCGCCGACCGAGATGTTGAAGTTTACGTTGGTGGTTTCTTCGATCTTCTCCGACTTGATGGCGGAAACGATCTGCGTGCGCTTCTCGGCTGGCGGAGCAGCGGTCGCCGTGGTGGCGGCGTTGCCGGTCGTGGTCTGCGACTTGGTGTCGGTCGTGCCCTTGGTCTGGGCATTCATGTTGCTCTTGCTGTCCATGGCCTTGGTGTCCGACGCAGCCTTGTCTTTGCTCATGCTGCCGTTGCGGTCTTCGGCCTTCATGTCCTTCGCGCCCTTATGGTGTCGCTGGCACCTTCGTTCTCAGAAGCTCATGCTCTTCGACTTCTGGCCGGGCATGGCATTGTTATCCTGAGCGCTCTTGCTCGTGCTCGTTCCCGGCTGCGCCTTTTCGTTCGATTCCGACGCCTTCATGCCTGATGATTCAGAGCCCTTCATTCCGGAAGACTCGGCACCCTTCATGCCCGATGAAGGTTTTGCAGTCTCCTCATGCTTCATTGCACCAGATCCGGCCTTTGGCTCGGACGAAGGGGCGCTTTGCTGCGCGGCCGCCGGAGCTTCCTTGCTCATTCCGGTACCCTGCGCGTTCGCAAAACCGGTGCCGGCGATCAACGCCGCCGCAGCGACAGAAAACAAAAAGCGATTAGACATTGAAAAATTCTCCTCACGTGTGTCTGCATTGCCCACGCCGACAACGGAAGGAGATGGGCGATGTTCCTCGCTATTTCAGGTTCCACCGCATTTGTTTTGTGAATGCGCGATGAACAGGCCACGGTTTGGCTGCACGCCAGATCGCCAACGCATCTCGCGCCAACAAAAAATCCGGCTGCACCGCAGCCGGATTTTGCATTTTCAAATCGGTTGGTGGTTCAGCAGGTCGCCTTGCCGCAACGGGCGACGCCGATCTTTTCCTTCAGATTATCGAGGCCGACCGCACCGATCACCACCTGCTTGCCGATCACATAGCTCGGGGTGCCGTTCATGCCCATGGATTCGGCGAGCTTGAAGTTCTCTTCAATCGTCGCCTTCGCTTCCGGGCTCGCCATGTCCTTTTCCAGCTTCGCCATGTCGAGGCCGACGTCCTTGGCAACCGCAAGCGCGCGCGCCTTGTCGGCTGCGCCGCGGCCGCCGAGCAGCTTCTGGTGGAAATCGAGATATTTCTTGCCGGTCGGGTCCTGCATGCGAACGGCGACCGCGACCTGGGCGGCCTCGACCGAGCCCTGGCTCAGCACCGGAAACTCCTTCAGCACGACCTTCAGCTTGGGGTCGGCCTTCATCAGGTCGAGCATGTCGGACATCGCGCGTTTGCAGTAACCGCAATTGTAGTCGAAGAATTCGACGAAGGTGACGTCGCCGTCCTTGTTGCCGAGCGTGACGCCGCGCGGCGAGTTGAAGATGGTATTGGCGTTCTCGCTGACGCTGGCCTCATGCTTGGCGGCCTCGGCGGCGGTCTGCCGCTTGCTCAGTTCGTTCATCGCCTCTTCGAGCACTTCGGGATGCGCGATCAGGTAATTCTTGACGATGGTCTCGATATCGCCGCGCTGGGTGTCGGAGAAGCTCTGCGCGGACGCGGACATCGGCGCGCACCCGAGCGCGAGCGCGAGGAAAGCGGGAGCGAGAATACGGAGCGATGGCATTGGCAAATCCTTGTTCGGCGGGTTTCGCCCGGCAATTCTTGCGAAGGCCGGCTCTGGGAATAGATACGTTGGTGTTCCAGGCAAGTTGTATTTCTAGTCGTTTTTCTAGTTGTTTTTCTGCCCGGGCAATGGCTTGGCGCTCACAATATCGTCAGCTTTGACCCAGCCGGGCGTACCGATGGCAAATCTTGTCTTGGCCCGCGACGCAAGGTCGCGCGCGGTTTTGTTGTCGCCACGCAGATAGGCGGCCTGGGCCGAGGCCAGATCGGCCTCCGCGTAGTCGCCCTTGCGGCCATAGGCCATGGCGAGCTGGCTGTAGCCCAGCGGCGCCTCGGTCTCGCGGGTAACTGCCGCCCGCAGGATCGAGATCGCTTCTTCGGTATAGGCCTTGTTGTCGGTGGCCACGAGGGCCTGCCCGAGCAGCATCTCGATCAGCGGCGCGTTGTTCGAGAGCTGCACCGCCTTGCGGAGAGGTACAATCGCCTCCGCGGGCTTGCCGCCCTCCAGAAGCGCCTGGCCACGCAATTCGTAGAAATAGGGATTGGCCGGCTGCAGCTGGATCAAGCCGTCGATCTGGGCCAGTGCGCTGTGCAAATCGCCGTGCAGATAGGTCGTGATGGCGTGTGCGTAACGCGCGGGCAGGGTGGTATTCGACATCGGATAACGCCGGTACACGGTGTCCTGCCGTTCCATGAACGCCGATATTTTCGCGCGTACCATGTCGTGGCGCATTTGCAGAGCCGGGTCGTCCTTTTTGTCCCAATACGGGCTCGAATGCGCGAGTTCCTCAAGTGCCGCGACGCGATCGGCGGGCATCGGATGCGACTGCAGATAAGGATCCGCGCCGCGTGCGGCGAACAGGCTCTCATCGCTGAAGCGCTTGAAGGTCTCATACATCCCCTTGGCGGATTGGCCGGTAGCGGTCAGGAACTTCACCCCGGCGCGATCGGCGCTTTCCTCCTGCTGGCGCACATACGAGATCAAGCTGCGGCGGATCATTTCCTGAGGCCCGGCGATCGCGGCCGCGCCGGCATTGGCCAGACCGCTATTGCCGCCGCCTCTGCTGCCGGCCACCACCGCGCCGGCACCGAGCAGCATGGCGATGATCATCTGGGTCTGCGCTCGCGCCAGTTGCTCGTGCATCTTGGCAAGATGGCCACCGGCCAGATGGCCGGTTTCGTGCGCGAGCACGCCGATCATCTGGTTCGGCGTCTCCGACTGCATCATCGCGCCATAGTTCACGAAGATACGGCGGCCGTCGGCAACGAAGGCGTTGAACTGGTTGTCGTTGATGATCACCATCTGGATGTTCTGCTTTTCCAGACCCGCCGCGCGCAGGATCGGCCGGGTGTAGTCGCGCAGCAATTGCTCGGACTCGGTATCGCGCAGCACCGGCGGACCCTTGCCCTCCTGGGCCAGCGTGGCGACAGGCGCGATCGCCAGCACGACCGCGGTGGTCAGCGCAGTCAGTTTCAACGTCGTTTTGCGTAGCGTGATGCGGAGCAGCATGAAGCGTCTTTTGGAATTGGCGGCGGTCTGTCGACGGGATAGGCGCGGGACCGGGGCGGCTTTGACTAGATCAGAACCGTGCTTGTCGGAAACGGGCTTGTCAGAAACAGGCTCGGGATCTTGGGTTTTCAAGCGTTTTCTTTCACGCGAACCGGTATTCACTTTGCTTGAAAACACTATAAGAAACCACCGAATGCGGCCAGTCTGGGGCGGCGGCCCTGGGCTGGAACCCGAAATCGGCGGCGTCCCTCCGAATAGCAGCTTATCCATGCCCGATGCGACCTTGAGAGACCGTGTGAATCACCTGCTGACGGCGTCGGGACGGAGCGATGTTCCACCTTTCATGGTGATGGACGTAATGGCGGCCGCGGCGCGGATCGAGGCGGCCGGAGGGCATGTGATTCACATGGAAGTGGGGCAGCCGGCGGCGCCTGCCCCGAAGGCGGCGATCGCGGCGGCCCATGCGGCGCTGGGTGAGGGGCGGATCGATTACACCTCCGCGCTCGGCATTCCCTCGCTGCGCGCCCGCATCGCAAGGCACTACCAAGATACTTATGGCTGTCAGGTCGAGCCTGACAGGATCGTGGTCACGACCGGCTCCTCCGGCGGGTTCATCCTGGCTTTTCTGGCGATGTTCGAACCGGGGGACCGGGTCGCGGTCACCGTGCCCGGCTATCCGCCATACCGCCATATCCTGACCGCGCTGGGCTGCGAGCCGGTGCTGATCGAAACCTCAAGCGAAACAAGGCATGCCTTGACCGGCGAAGCCTTGCTCGCGGCGCACCGAAAGGCGCCGCTAAAGGGCGTGCTGGTCGGCAGCCCCGCCAATCCTACGGGCACCATGATGTCGCGCGAGGCGCTGTCGGGGCTGATGGGGGCGGCGCAGAGCGCCGGCATCCGCTTCATTTCGGATGAGATCTATCACGGGCTCGACTACGCGTTTCCGGCCGTGACCGCGGCCGAACTCTCGCCGCAGGCGCTCGTGATCAATTCGTTCTCGAAGTATTTCTGCATGACCGGCTGGCGGGTCGGCTGGATGGTGGTGCCGGAACCGCTGGTACGGCCGATCGAACGGCTCCAGCAGAATCTGTCGATCTCGGTGCCGACGCTGTCGCAGATCGCAGCCGAAGCCGCCTTCGAGGGCCGCGAGGAGATGGAAGCGATCAAGCGGGGCTATCAGGAGAACCGCCGCATCCTGATCGATGGCCTGCCGAAGGCCGGCCTGACCAGATTCCTGCCGGCGGACGGCGCGTTCTATCTTTATGCCGACGTCTCCGAGTTCACGTCAGACAGTTTTGCGTTCGCCAACGAAATGCTGGAGCAGGCGCATGTGGCGGCCACTCCCGGCGTCGATTTCGATCCGGTCCATGGCCGTGCGTTTATCCGATTTTCCTACGCACGTTCGGCCGATGAGATGCACGAGGCGGTCACGCGCATCGCGCGCTGGCTCGGACGGTAGGCCGCGCGGGCTGCGACATTGTCGCATTGACACCGCGGCTTGAATGGCCCTTGGCTCTAGCTGATAATTTAAGGGGGAGTGAAGCGTTATGGCGACGATGATCGCCACGGGCGCGCCGGTCAGCGCTGCAAAGCCGTGGTACAAAATTCTCTATGTGCAGGTGTTGATCGCGATCGTGCTCGGCGCCTTTGTCGGCTGGCTGGCGCCTGATATTGCGACCAACGACTGGATCAAGGCGCTTGGCGACGGCTTCATCAAGCTGATCAAGATGGTGATCGCGCCGATCATCTTCTGCACGGTGGTATCCGGTATTTCGCATATCCAGGACGCCAAGAAGGTCGGCCGCATCGGCGTCAAGGCGCTGATCTATTTCGAAGTCGTCTCCACTTTCGCACTTCTGATCGGGCTCATCGTCGGCAATGTCGTCAAGCCCGGCGCGGGTTTCGGCAGTGCCGCGGCCGATGCGGCGAAGGTAGCCGGTTTCGCCAAGCAGGCGGAGGCGCAGAAGAGCGTCGATTTCTTCCTGCACATCATTCCCGATACCGTGGTCGGCGCCTTCGCGACCGGCGAAATCCTTCAGGTCCTGCTGTTTTCGATTCTGTTCGGTTTCTCGATCATGGCCCTTGGCGAGCGCGGCCATACCATCCGCGCCTTCATCGATGACGCCGCTCACGCGGTTTTCGGCGTCATCGCCATCGTCATGAAGGCGGCGCCGATCGGAGCCTTCGGTGCGATGGCCTACACCATCGGCAAGTTCGGCACCGGCGCGATCCTGAACCTGATGGGCTTGATCGCGACCTTCTACCTCACGGCGGCGCTGTTCGTGTTCATCGTGCTGGGCGTCATCGCGCGGATCGTCGGCTTCTCGATCGTCAAGTTCCTGGCCTATATCAAGGACGAACTGCTGATCGTGCTCGGCACCTCGTCGTCGGAGAGCGCGCTACCCTCGCTGATGGAAAAGCTCGAGCGGCTCGGCTGTTCCAAATCGGTCGTAGGTCTGGTGGTGCCGACCGGCTATTCGTTCAACCTCGACGGCACCAACATCTACATGACGCTGGCGACCCTGTTCATCGCGCAGGCGCTCGGTTTCGATCTCACCCTCACACAGCAAATCACCATCCTATTGGTCGCGATGCTGACCTCGAAGGGCGCGTCCGGCATCACGGGCGCCGGATTCATTACGCTGGCTGCGACGCTGGCGGTGGTGGACCCGCGTCTGGTGCCCGGCATGGCCATCGTGCTCGGCATCGACAAGTTCATGAGCGAATGCCGAGCGCTGACCAATCTGTGCGGTAACGGCGTTGCCTGCGTTGTGGTCTCCTGGTGGGAAGGTGAACTCGATCACGAGAAGCTGCTCGCCAATCTCAACCGGTCGATCGATCCGACCGATATGGAAACCGCGCTGACGACGGATTGATCCGGCAAGGCTCATCGGACCCGGTGCGCTTCGGTAACGGACCGCAAATCGACGTCGCCGGAATCGGCGCCGTCAGCCGTTAAACCCTTATTGGGTCGTCAACGGCTGGGGGCAGTCCGGTATCGTGGGCATGGCGGCAGCGGGCATGACAGGCCACAGGCAAGCCGTTGCGCGCGATCGCGCCCAGAAGCCGCGAGACATCGAACAAAAAACGCCCGGCCAAGCCGGGCGCTCTTGTTCGGAGCTGTTCGACCTTCTAGCCGCCGCCGAAGCGGCGCGACCACCAACCTGCCTTGCGCGGCGCGGTTTCGGTCGTGGGCACGGTTTCGGTCGCGGCCGAAGGCGCGGGCTCGGCCGGTGGCGCTGGCATCTCTTCGGGTTGGTTGTGCACTATCGGCGGAGCCGCTTCCGGCGGCGCGCTGCTGGTCACGAAGCTGACCTTTTCACGTACGGTCGAGCGGCGACGCGCTGCGGCTCGTTCGGCCTCCTGCGCAGTCTCTTCCGGGGCTGGTTCACTGACCGCTGCGGGCTGAGCCCGTTGTTCGACGGGTTCGAACTGCGGCTGATATGCGAACGGCTCGGGCTGCACCAGTGTCGGCGCGGGCTCCGTCGAACCGCCATCGAAATCGGCCACCGCGTCAGTTGCTTCCGGAACCGAGGCCGGTCCGAGTTCGTCGGCGATCGAGCCGGCAAGGCCGTCCTCCGGTCCACCGCCACGACGGCGTCGTCCGCCACGACGACCGCGCCGGCGCGGGCGCCGCTCGTCATTTGGTCCCTGGTCGTTGCGCGCGAGGTTCGGCTGCTCGTTAGCCTCGTCCTCGTCGGCTTCGCCTTCCTCCGCAACCGCGCCCTCGGCCGCCTCCGGCGCCGTTCGCACGGCTTCGCCGTCCTCACGCGGCAGCCCGCCTTCGCGGACTTCGCCGCCACGGCCCCGCCTGCGCCTGCGCCGCTTGCGGCGATGACCGTCGCCCTCGGCTTCCGCGCCGGCCTCTTCGCCCGCAGCTGCTTCGTCGGTCAGCCCTTCGGTCTCTTCGGTTTCGATCTCCGCCTCGATATCGAACGGCTCTTCGTCGTCATAGGCTTCTTCGGTCTGCGAGGGAGCGGACGCCGCCTGCGCCGCCAGCAGCGCCTTGGCTGCTTCCAGCGTATGCACCTGCTCGCCGCGATCGATGATGAAGGACTGCTGGCCGCTCACGGTGGCGTCGGCGACCACCGCCAGCGAAACCTTGAAGCCGTTTTCGAGATCGCGCAAATGGCCGCGCTTGTGATTGAGGACGTAGAGCGCGACGTCGGTGCGGGTGCGCACCACGAGATTGTGGGTCGCGCCCTTCATCAGGATTTCCTCGATGCCGCGCAGTAGCTGCAGCGCCACCGACGATACCGAGCGAACATGGCCAGAGCCGCCGCATTGTGCGCAGGGCTCGGTCGAGCTTTCCAGCACACTGGCGCGGATGCGCTGGCGCGACATCTCCAGCAGGCCGAAATGCGAGATGCGTCCGACCTGGATGCGTGCGCGGTCCTGCCGCAGGCAATCGGACAGCTTGCGCTCGACCGCACGGTTGTTGCGCTTCTCGTCCATGTCGATGAAATCGATGACGATCAGGCCGGCGAGATCGCGCAACCGCAACTGCCGCGCGACTTCCTCGGACGCTTCGAGATTGGTCTTGAGCGCGGTGTCCTCGATGTGATGTTCGCGGGTGGCGCGGCCCGAGTTGACGTCGATCGAGACCAGCGCTTCGGTCTGGTTGATGACGATGTAGCCGCCGGAGCGCAACTGCACGGTGGGCGAGAACATCGCATCGAGCTGGCTCTCGACGCCCATGCGCGAGAACAGCGGCTGACCGTCGCGATATTGCTTCACCGCCCGCACATTCGCCGGCATCAGCATCTTCATGAAATCGCGCGCTTCGGTGTAGCCGGCTTCGCCGGCGACCTGGATCTCGTCGATTTCCTTGTTGTAGAGGTCGCGCAGCGAGCGCTTGATCAACGAGCCTTCCTCGTAGACGAGGGTAGGGGCCTGCGACTTCAAGGTCAGGTCGCGCACGGTCTCCCACATCCGGATCAGATATTCGAAGTCGCGCTTGATTTCGGGTTTGGTGCGGGCGGCGCCTGCGGTGCGCAGGATGATGCCCATGCCCTCGGGCACGTCGAGATCCTGCACCACTTCCTTCAGCCGCGAGCGGTCCTGGGCGGAGGTGATCTTGCGGCTGATGCCGCCGCCGCGCGCGGTGTTGGGCATCAACACCGCATAGCGGCCGGCGAGCGACAGATAGGTGGTGAGTGCGGCACCCTTGTTGCCGCGCTCTTCCTTGACCACCTGCACCAGCATCACCTGGCGGCGCTTGATGACTTCCTGGATCTTGTACTGGCGGCGCGGCCGGAACGCACGCTCCGGAACCTCCTCCAGCACGTCGTCGCCGCCGACGGACTCGACGACTTCCTCTTCGGCGTCGTCGCCTTCGTCGTCTTCATCGTCGTGATGCTCGTCGCCGTGCGCCTCGCCAGCATGCTCGTCGTGGTGCGAGGCTTCCGCTGCCGGATGCTCCGTTGCGGCGTGCTCATGGGAAGCCGCGTGTTCCTCATCGTCGTGATCGGCGTGAGTTGCATCATCGGCGTGGGCGGCGTTCTCGCGTGCCTGTTCTTCATGGGCGCGCTCGGGCTCGTGGTTGACGTCGACGTCGACGTCAACCGGCGCCTCGGGCGCGGCCGACGCGACCGAGGCCTCGATCGCGGCGACGACGGGGTCGGGCTGCGCGTCGTGCGCGGGCTCGCCGGCGACATGCGCATCGCCGTGCTCGTGATGATCGTGGTCGTGCCCGTGGTGATCATGCTCGTGATGATCTTCATTGCGCTCGTGATCGTGCGAGTGCGCCTCGTGCTCGTGGCCGTCATGTCCATGGTCGTTATGTCCATGATCTTCATGGCCGTGGTCGTCATGGCCATGCTCGTCGTGGTCATGATGCACGTCGTGCTGCGAGCCGCCGGCGTGATGCTCGTGGCCCTCATAGGGCTGGGGCGTCTGCGTCGGATCGAGGCTTGTACCCTCGAGGCTTGCACCCTCGACTACCTCGCTCTGGACCCGCTCGCCATGGCTGCGGCGACGCGAGTTGCGATGGCGCGAACGGCCGCGATGGCGGTTGGAGCGGTTCTCGCTCTCTTCCTCGGCCTCGCGATGGGCGCGTTCGTCGGCTTCGATCAGCGCCTGACGATCGGCGACCGGGATCTGGTAGTAGTCGGGGTGGATTTCGCTGAAGGCCAGGAAGCCATGGCGGTTGCCGCCATATTCGATGAAGGCTGCCTGCAGCGACGGCTCTACGCGCGTAACCTTGGCGAGGTAGATATTGCCGCGCAGTTGTTTGCGCTGGGCGGTCTCGAAATCAAATTCTTCGACGCGATTGCCGCGGACCACGACGACCCGGGTCTCTTCCGGGTGGGTGGCATCGATCAACATCTTGTTGGGCATTTTGGAGCTCTTGACGGCGGCGGGCGCGGTGCCTGGCGCGCGCAAATTGCGCCGCCCGGTGACGCGACGGTCCACCTGATTCGGGGGTGAGGGGAAGGCCAAAACGCATTTTGGAGCGCCGTGCCGAACGGTGTCCCGCCGGGGTTACGTGACCTGCGAGGCTTTCGCCTCGCTTGGTCGCGATGATCCCGGGGATCTTGGTCGGCAATAGCGTCTGGCGCATCAAGCGTCGGCCCGTCTAAACATCATTGGCGGCAAAGCTACCGCCGCATCCTTTCGCTGAAGACCCCAGCGCGGCGCCTGAGCGCTCGCCGGCCATCGCATATCGGACCGTTTTGGGTCCGGATAATCAGTTCTGCCGTGTCTTAAACCGTCCCTGGGGCAAACCGTGCCTGGGATCGGACGCCGCTCGGTCTCAAAAACCGCCACTCCGTGTCAGCCGCGCGCGGCGCTGGCTGCGGAGGGATCGGGAAAAACGCTGGAATCTTCGGCTTCGAAGGTTCCGGCGCTGCACCGAGAGGCTGAACGCGACACAACCGGGAGTATTAGCCATCAGCATCTCGTACATACGTGGATTGGGCCTGACGTGCAAGGGAGCGTCCAAGGGCGCATCCAGGCGCATCCGAGCCAGCGTCGCTGGGGGGCAACACCCGGGCGTTTTCGCTCGCCTGTCATTAAGGCGCGATTAACCCTGTGGTCCTAATGCGGTAAGAGGGCTGCTCGGAGGCATCGAATCGTTGGCGAGCCGCACAAATCACCGTGTTTTGCTGGGTTGCGGCGTGTTGTGCGTCGCAGCATTGCTGTGCGTCCATGGCACCGATCCGCGGGCCGCCGAAGCGCCGCCGCAGAGTTCGGTCGCCGTCCCGAATTACCCTATCGCCTCTGACGCCCGGCTGGCCGGCGACGCCAAACAAACCCGATTCATCCTCGACCTCGACAAGCCGATCCAATTCCGCGCCTTCACGCTCGCCGATCCCTATCGGGTGGTCGTGGATATTCCGCAGGTCAATTTTCAGCTCGGCGCCGGCTCCGGCGGTACGGGCCGAGGGCTGGTGAAGACGTTCCGGTACGGCCTCGTGATGCCGGGCGGTTCGCGCATCGTGTTCGATCTCACGGGGCCAGCGAAGATCGCCAATTCGACCATGCTGGAGGCAGCCAACGGCCAGCCGCCCCGGCTGGTGCTCGAGCTCGAGGAGGTCGATCGCACCAGTTTCGTGCAGTCGCTGCCGCTGGAAAACCGTCTTGAACTGAAGCCCGCGATCGCCGAAGCCAATGGCGCCGTCGCGGCTCCCGAAGCAGCCCAGGAACTCAAACCTGCGGCGGCGCCGGACCCACGGCCGCTGATCGTGATTGATCCCGGCCACGGCGGCATCGACAACGGCACCCAGTCCGGCGGCGAGATGGAAAAGACCCTCGTGCTGAATTTTGGGCTGGCGCTGCGCGATCGCATCGAGAAGACCGGCAAATACCGCGTTGTCATGACCCGCACCGACGACACGTTCATTCCACTGAATGACCGGGTCAAGGTCGCGCGCAGCCAATCGGCGGCACTGTTCGTCTCGATTCATGCCGATGCCCTGCCGCGCCGGGAAGGCGACGCCCAGGGCGCCACGATCTACACGCTGTCGGATAAGGCCTCCGATGCCGAAGCCGAGCGGCTGGCGGAAGCCGAAAACAAGGCCGACGCAATCGGGGGCGTCAACCTGACCGACGAGCCGACCGAAGTCGCCGACATATTGATCGACCTGGCCCAGCGCGAAACCCGAACGTTTTCCAACCGTTTCGCGCGCCTTTTGATGGGCGAGATGAAGAGCTCCGTGCGGATGCACAAGAACCCGCTGAAATCCGCCGGCTTCCGGGTCTTGAAGGCCCCCGACGTGCCGTCGGTGCTGGTCGAGCTCGGCTACGTCTCGAACAAGGGCGACCTGGAACATCTGGTGTCGGAGAACTGGCGTACCAAGACGGTGGGATCGATGTCGCAGGCCATCGACGCCTTTTTCGCCAAACGGCTGGCAACTGCCGGGGGTAGCAAGTGAAAAGGGCAGGGATGAAGGGCGGAAGCCCTAGTTTGGCCACAGCCGCAAAGGTATAGAAAACCGACAGCAGGGCCTTCGGAATCGACGATATTGTCCGACGGCTAATGTATTACTCGATACGCGCAACGGCGGCCCGTTGGGCCGGGCTTTCGCACTCAATCGGGCGCCTGACTTACGGCGGCCGAAGGCTTGGAACGGAATTTCGATAATGCGCTTGCTCGTGCGATTCCTGGGTTTCTTGTTCGCTGCCGGAACCGTGGTGTTCCTGGTTGGCGTTGCAGGCGTTGCCGGCGCGATCTGGCATTTCTCCAAGGACCTGCCGGATTATTCGCAGCTTCAGGATTATGAGCCGCCGGTGATGACGCGCGTTCATGCCGCCGATGGCGCGCTGCTCGGTGAATATTCCAAGGAGCGGCGGCTCTATCTGCCGATCCAGGCGGTGCCGAAGCTCGTCATCAACGCGTTCCTCGCCGCCGAAGACAAGAATTTCTACGAGCATGGCGGAATCGACTTCTCCGGCATGGCGCGCGCGGCCGTGCTGTATGCGCAGAATTACGGTTCTAACCGCCGTCCCCAGGGTGCATCCACGATCACCCAGCAGGTCGCCAAGAACTTCCTGTTGACCAACGAAGTGTCGTTCGCCCGCAAGATCAAGGAAGCCTTGCTGGCGATGCGAATCGAGCGGGCCTATTCGAAGGACCGAATCCTCGAACTCTATCTCAATGAAATCTATCTCGGCCTCGGCGCCTATGGCATCGCGGCGGCGTCGCTGGTCTATTTCGACAAATCGGTCAATGAACTCACGGTCGCCGAAGCCGCCTATCTGGCCGCGATGCCGAAGGCGCCGGGCGCGCTGCATCCGGTGCGCAACCGCGACCGCGCCATCGAGCGCCGCAATTACGTGATCGACCGCCTGCTGGAAAACGGCTGGATCAAGCAGGCGGATGCCGACAAGGCGCGCAAGGATCCGCTGTTAGTCACCAACCGCAGCAACGCGGCGCACATCTTCGCCGGCGAATATTTTGCCGAGGAAGTCCGCCGCGACATCTTCGAGCGTTACGGCGAAAAGAAACTTTACGAAGGTGGCCTGTCGGTCCGCACCACGCTGGATCCGAAGATCCAGGTGATGGCGCGCAAGACGATGGCGGCCGGCATCGTCAACTACGACGAGGCGCAAGGCTGGCGCGGCGCGCAGGGCAAGCTCGACGTATACAGGTGATTGGGGCGTCAAGCTCGCCGACGTCAAATCGCTCGCGGACATCTCGCCCTGGCGATTGGGGGTGGTTCTGGAGACCAGCGATCAGTCGGCGCGGATCGGCTTTCAGCCCGGCCGTGAACTGGGTGGCGCGGTTGCGAAGGAACGGCAGACCGGCATCATCACGCTCGACGGCCTCAGGTGGGCCAAGCCAACGGCTGGGTCGGCGAAGGGCAAGACGCCGACCGCGGTCTCGCAGGTGCTTGCGCCTGGCGACGTGATCTATGCAGATCCGCTGTTCGGAAAGGACGGCAATCCGGTTGAAGGTCAGTTCCGGTTGCGCCAATTGCCCGAGGTGTCCGGCGCCATGGTGGTGATGGACCCCTGGACCGGCCGCGTGCTGGCGATGGTCGGTGGCTTCTCGTTCGACCAGAGCCAGTTCAACCGGGCCACCCAAGCCTACCGGCAGCCGGGTTCGTCATTCAAGCCGATCGTCTATTCCTCGGCGCTGGATAATGGCTACACACCCTCGACGGTCGTGGTCGACGCGCCGATCGAAATCGATCAGGGGCAGGGCGCCGGCGTCTGGCGCCCGGAGAACTTCTCGTCCGGCAAATACCAGGGACCGACCACGCTGCGCAACGCGCTGAGATTGTCGCTCAACACCGTGACGGTGCGGCTGGCGCAGGACATCGGCATGCCCTTGATCGGCGAGTACGCCAGGCGGTTCGGCGTCTATGACGAATTGCCGAACTTCCTCTCCTATGCGCTCGGTGCCGGCGAGACGACAGTGATGCGGATGGTCACGGCATATTCGATGTTCGCCAATGGCGGCCGCCGCGTGAAGCCGACCTTGATCGATCGCATCCAGGACCGCTACGGACACACGATATTCAAGCACGACGCGCGTGAATGCCGTGGCTGCGATGCGCCCGGCGGCTGGAAGAATCAACCCGAGCCGCAACTGGTCGACCGTCGCGAGCAGGTGCTCGATCCCATGACCGCCTATCAGATCACGTCGATGCTGGAGGGCGTGGTCCAGGGCGGTACCGCGACGGTCGTGAAGGAAGTCGGCAAGCCGATCGCCGGCAAGACCGGCACCACCAACGAGGCCAAGGACGCCTGGTTCGTCGGCTTCTCGCCGGACATCGTCGTCGGCATCTATCTCGGCTTTGACAAGCCGCGTCCGCTTGGTCATGGCAACGCCGCGACCGGCGGCCATCTGGCGGCACCGATCGCGCGCGACTTCCTCAAGCTTGCGCTGGCGGACAAGCCGGCGATCCCGTTCAAGGTTCCCGCCGGAATCAAGCTGGTCCGCGTCGACGCCAAGAGCGGCATGCGCGCCGGTCCGGGCGATACCGGTCGGACCATCCTGGAAGCTTTCAAGCCGGGCACCGCGCCGCCGGATAATTACTCTGTTATCGGTGTGGCGGATGCGGACGGGCGCGCGCCGCAGGGCGCAGCCCCCGACCCGGGCTCCATCATGCGGCCGGGAACGGGCGGGCTTTATTAGCGCCACACCCCGGAAACGAGCCTCGGCCGATTGCGCTTTGACGCGTCGGCCGTTACATCGCTCGCGTCAATTGCAGCCGAGTCCATCATGCGCGCCGAAGTCGAACGCCTCGTTGAAGAGATCAAGCAGTCTGTCGGGCTGCTGAGGAGGCATCTTTGACGTCGATGCATCCACGGCACGTCTGGCCGAGCTGAACAAGCTCGCCGAAGATCCCAATCTCTGGAACGACCCCCAGAAGGCCCAGAAGCTGATGCAGGAGCGCACCTCGCTGGAGGATGCGCTTGCTGGCATTGGCAAGGTCGATCGCGAACTTGAGGACAATATCGGGATGATCGAACTCGGCGAAGCCGAGAACGATGAGGGGGTGGTTCTCGAAGCCGAGAAGGCGCTCAAGGACCTGAAGAAGGAAGTGGCCCGCCGCGAATTGGAAGCGCTGCTGTCGGGCGAGGCCGACCGGTTCGATTCCTATCTCGAGGTCCACGCCGGCGCCGGCGGCACCGAGAGCCAGGACTGGGCCGAGATGCTGCTGCGCATGTACACGCGCTGGGCCGAGAAGCACGGCTTCAAGATCGAATATCTGGAAGAAACCCAGGGCGAAGAAGCCGGCATCAAGTCCGCGACCATCCAGATTAGCGGCCACAATGCCTATGGCTGGCTGAAGACCGAGGCCGGCGTGCACCGGCTGGTGCGGATCTCGCCGTTCGATTCCAATGCGCGCCGGCACACGTCGTTCTCGAGCGTCGCGATCTTTCCGGTGGTCGACAACAGCATCAAGATCGATATCGCCGAATCCGACGTGCGCACCGACACCATGCGTTCGGGCGGCGCCGGCGGCCAACACGTCAACAAGACCAAATCGGCGGTGCGTCTGACCCATATCCCGACCGGCGTTGCGGTGGTCTGTCAGGCCGGCCGCTCCCAGCACAAGAACCGTGCGCAGGCATGGGACATGCTGCGTGCGCGGCTCTACGAAATCGAATTGAAGAAGCGCGAGGAACAGGCCGCCGCCGATCAGGCCGCCAAGACCGATATCGGCTGGGGTCATCAGATCCGCTCCTACGTATTGCAGCCCTACCAGATGGTGAAGGACCTGCGAACCGGGGTGCAGACCTCGGATACGTCAGGCGTGCTCGACGGCGATCTCGATGAATTCATGGCGGCAACCCTGGCGCAGCGCGCCTTCGGCACCACGCCTGGCGCCGTGGAGGATGTGGATTAGCCCATGACCAGAGTGGCCTTCATCGGGTTGGGACGGATGGGCCACGGCATGGCCGGCCGCTACCTCGATGCCGGCTTTACGGTCGCGGTGTGGAACCGCAGCAAGGCGAAGGCGGAAGATCTGATCGCGCGCGGCGCGCGATGGGCGACGTCGCCCAGGGATGCTGCTGATGATGCCGACGCCGTCGTGACCATGGTCGCTGACGATGCCGCATCGCACTCGGTTTGGCTCGGCACCGATGGCGCCGCCGCGACCATGAAAGCCGGCACGCTCGCGATCGAATGCTCGACGGTGTCCCATCAACACTGCCTCGACATGGCGCGCGAACTGCGCGGCCGTGGCCTGGTGTACATCGACAGCCCCGTCACCGGCCTGCCGGATGCGGCAGCGAGCGGAAAACTGACGCTGCTGGTCGGCGCCGAGCCCGCCGACCTCGAACGGGCGCGTCCATATCTCGTACCGCTCTCCAGCACGATCCGCCATTTCGGTCCGGTCGGCAGCGGCACGGTCTACAAGCTGATCAACAATCTGATGGGCGCGATCCAGATCGCTGGGATCGCCGAAGGGCTTGCGATCGCGGAGCAGGCCGGCCTCGACATGAAGCTGGTGCTCGAAGCGGTCGAGACCGGTGTTGCCGCAAGTCCGCAAGTGATCCGTTATTCGAAACGGATGGTGGCGCGCGACTTCGCCGGCGCGACATTCACCGCGGCGCTGCGCCACAAGGATGCGGCCTATGCCGTGGCGCTGGCCGAAAGCCTGTTGTCGGCGGCGCCCATCATGGGCCTCGCCGCGGTCGAGGCCTACGATCGCGCCAGGGCCTACGGGCCCGACGATGACGAAGGCAAAATGATCGAGATCGTGTCGCGGCCGAAATAGGCGTATCGCGCACCGGTGTCGGGAATCGGGTGGGCAACGCGCTTTGCGTCGGAATAAATCTGCCTGGGCGCGGATATGAGACGCAATGGCCACCAATGACGCTTCGATAGACGTCCGCGACTGGTCGCTGCTCGGCCTGCTCTCGATCCTGTGGGGCGGCTCGTTCTTCTTCAACGGCGTGATCTTGCAGGAATTGCCGCCGTTCACGCTGGTATTCCTGCGCGTTACACTTGCATCCATCGTCCTGCTGCCGTTGCTGCTGACGTATCGGATAGGTTTCCCCAAGGGCTCGCGGGGTTGGCTGCCGTTCTTCGCGATCGGCCTCTTCAACAACGTTCTGCCGTTTTCGCTGATCGTGATCGGGCAGACCTACATTCCAGGCGGCCTGGCCTCGATCCTGAATGCCACGACGCCGCTGTTCACCATCCTCGTGATGGCGCTCGCGGGTGAGGAAAAACTGCACGCGCGTCGCGTTGCCGGGATTGCCGCCGGCCTGATCGGCGTGATCATTCTCGAAGGCGGTGGCAGCAAGGGGGCAGGGTTCGACGTCGGTCAGACCATCGGCATCCTGCTGTGCCTTGCCGCCGCCTTCAGCTACGGGCTCTCGGCGCTGGTGGCGCGGCGCCTGCTGTCGAACTCGCCTGCGCTCGCAACGGCGACATTCCAGATGCTGGCCTCGACCGCGATGATGACGCTTGTCGCCGGAATCATCGAACGTCCGTGGCGACTGCCGATGCCGGGTGCGGCCACTTGGCTCGCCGTGATCGGTCTCGCTGCACTGTCGACCGCGCTCGCCTACATCGTGTTTTTTCAGATCCTGCGGCGCTCCGGCGCGACCAACGTCATGCTGGTCACGCTGCTGATCCCGGTGACGGCGATCCTGCTCGGATACCTCGTGCTGGGCGAAGCGATATCGCCGCGCGAGATCGTCGGCGCGCTGGTGATCGGCAGCGCGCTGCTGCTGATCGATGGGCGCGTGATCGAATTCTTTCGACGCCGGCCCGTCACCCGATAGGTTTGTGTGGGCCTAGAGCATGATCCGGAAAAGTGGGTACCGGTTTTCCGAAAAGATCATGCTCAAAACAAAAGACAGAGCGAGATGACAATTCGAAGAAACGTCATCTCGCTCTAATCCGCGTATTCGGTGAATTTCTTGTAGATCCATTTCCGGCCGTCATAGCGGCGCCAGACCTGGCCGGTCAGCAATCGTCCGGTGATGGATCGCCGTGGAATGATGATCTTCCAGAGATGCCAGACCTCGGCCCACGCAGGTTTGGGGCTGAGGTTCAATATTCGAAACCGTGGCTCGCTTTCAGCATGCATCGCGGGTATCGGTCTGGCTGATGGAAATATCCGGTGCGTGCACGATAGCGCGCGGAGAACGCGACGCAATTGAAGTCGTTCGTTAAGCTAACTCGTCAACCTTACCGCCGATCCGCCTCTTACGTTGGACGGCTCTTCCAATCCGCGAGCCATCCCGTGAACCGGCCGCTGTCGCGTTCGCCTCCGTGCCAGGCGGCGTGGACCGTGCCGTCGTTCGCGACCAGCAGAACGACGTCGAGGCCTTTGGAGCGGCGCAGCGTGTCGATCGCCTGGCTCGGTGTCTGCGCGATCGGACCTGCGACATTGAAGGAGGTGTTGACCGACATCTCCACCCCGATGCGGCGGCCGAGCGCCTTCAGATAGGCGTAGGTGAGGGGATCGGCTTCGGCGCGTACGATCTGGATCCGGCCGGTGCCGTCGGCATGGATCACGGCCGGAATCTTGTCGCGCGCGTGCGGCTTCGATCGGGCGGTCAGCACCATGTAGTTATAGGCGTTGTAGTCATCGTCGGAAGCGCCCTCGAGCAGCTCGAAATATTGCTGTGCCGCCTCCAGCGTCGCCATCGGCGCCAGCGGCCGGATCGCCTCGCGATATTTGACGCGCTCGTTGAGCCGCTGTCGCGCGTCGGGATCGCAGGGATTGGCGAGGATCGAGCGATGGCCGAGTGCGCGTGGGCCAGTCTCCCCCGCGCCCTGGTAGATCGCGATCACGCCGCTCTGCGCCACCATGAATGCCATCAGATCGGCGACGGCGTCACGGCCATCTGGTGTCGAGATGTCGCCGATGCGCTGGGAGGCGATATCATCGGCGCCCAGCGCCGCTGCGATGTCCTCGTGCGAAGGCGGCGTGCCGCAATAGAATGCATGGCTCAACGGTGCACCGCGCGGCGCCCCCGCCAGATGCGCGAACAGCCAGGCAGCCCCGATGGTGACGCCGGGATCGCCGGGCACCGGCGGCACCCACAAATGCAGCCGGGCCTTGCGCTGCTGCGATCGTGCGAACCAGGCTTCATCGAAATGTTCCAGGATCCGCATGTTGCCGACCGCATTGAGCGCGACGCCGCCGGTCAGCACCAGCCTGTTGGCGCCGGTCGTGCGCAAGAGGTGGTCGACGACATGGATCATCGCGTCCTCGAACACCAGTTGTGTCGCAGCCGCCTTGTCGAGCCGGTCTTTGGTATCGGGCCGATGATGGATGTCCTCGACGCGCAGCATGGCGTCGGGATTCCAGAGCTGGTCTTGCCTCAGCGGCTCGCCGAGAATGTCGATCAGCGGCGCTTTGTAGGGATGATCCTGCGGGTCGCGATACCAGTTCGCCATCGCCCGGTTCAATCCGACTTCACCGTTGGCGCCAAGCTGGAGGATGTCCTTCAGGCGCGCATAATAGGGATTGGTCGCGCGGTCCATGTCGCCCCAGGCGGCGGCGCCCATATAGCGGCCTTCGCTGGACAACCAGGTCCAGCCGCCCTGCGTCGACGAGATCACGGTGTAGAAGGCGCCGAGCGAATCGAACAGGCTGTCATTGCAGTACAGCTGGCGCATCGTGCCGTTGTTCACCACGTAGAGCGAGATCGAACCGGCGTCGCCGGTGCCATCAAGAACCGCGATTGCCACCGGCTCGCCGTCGTCGGCGAATGGCGAGGCTGCAAACGAAAACCAGGCGTGGTTGTCGTGATGCGGCATGCAGATCAGCGGGACCGGCTCGGCGAGGTCAAATTCCCGGCGTAGAATGCGCGACATGCGCCGAACCTGATCCATCTGGCGCAAGTTGATCGCGGGAGCGATCGGCGCCCGCAGCAGTTTGAGACTGCCGGGGGCTTCCTCCAACGCGGTGCGGATCAGCATCGCGAGCAAGGCCGGATAGTCCCACGTGGTAACGAAGGCGGCGATATCGCCGATGTCGCGTCCGATTCGGCGTAACGTCTCGCGCATGTCCTGGAGCGCGTCGCGCGGATATTGGGTGGAATGCTTGATACCGGAGAAGCGCTCTTCCTCGTTGTTGACGATGATGCGTGGCCCGGCCTCGCGGCTAACCTCGATCAGGGCGACGCCGGTGTTGTGGGTTCCCGGACAGGCGAGGCCGGCGATGTAGACGGTCTCGCCGCGCTGCAACCGCGCCCCGATCGACTTGAGCGCCCGGTTCGCGAATGTGCTGTCCAACCGGTGCAGCCCAAGACGCGCCATCACTGGCTCGCCGAGCCAGCGCGTGAAGCGATAGCCCGCCTTGGCGAGGCCGGGATGCCGCGGCCCGATACGTATTCCCTGCGTCTTCAATCCAACTACCTTTGGAGGGAGGCTTTGCCGGAACTGACCACAATTGTCGCCGCCCAACAACCGGCTGTTTCGTCTAGCGAAATTGGCCGATGCTTGTCAGCCAGCCCGCGGCTTGGAGGCGATGTTGCAGGTGCTAAAACAACAATGCGGCGACTACCTGACGCGCGAGAACATCGTGAAGCAGCCGCTAGCCTGAAGAATTTTCATTCCGATCGAGCAGATGCAGCTGATGAAACTCAACACAGGAGCGTGGGAGCTGTTCGGTGACGGCGATCCTCTTAGCCCGCGCTGAGCCTGACGCCGGCGCGCAAGAACTTCTGCGGATCGACCGCTTCGCCGTCGATACGCGTTTCGTAGTGCAGATGCGGGCCGGTGGAGCGGCCGGTCGATCCGACTTCGCCGATCACCTGGCCGATCTTGATGACGTCGCCGACCTTGACGTTGATCTGCGACAAATGGCCGTAGCGGGTCGACAGCCCGTTGCCGTGGTCGATTTCCACCATGCGGCCATAGCCGCCGGCCCAGCCTGACGAAACCACTTTGCCGTTCGCGGTGGCGCGCACCGGGTCTCCCATGGCCGCGCGGAAATCGAGGCCAGTGTGCATGGCCGGTCGGCCAAGGAAGGGATCGGTGCGCACACCGAAGCCGGAGGTGAACTCGACCTCGCCGATCACGGGCTTGCGGTAGGGGACCAGCGCCAGCGTCTGATTCAGGCGCTGCATCTGGGCGCGGGAGATGTTGATCCGATAAAGCTGACGGTCGAAGGTGCCTGCGTCGGAGGGAAGCTTGACCGGAACGAACGGACCGCCAACGCCGGAACGTGGGGTTGCGGCCTCCAGCTGTGCCATGTCGAGGCCGAGGTCGCCGATGACGCCGCGCATCCGCCGTACCCGCGATTCGATGCCGTCTTCGACCGAACTGAGCGCCGCCATCTGGCGCCGCTCGACCTGATCGAGCGAGGTCTGCAGGCGGACCAGGACGTTGTCGACGCCCTGCACCTTGGCGAACTGGTTCGGCTGCTGCTTGACGATCAGCGGCGTGCGCGATTCCAGCCGGGCCTCGCGATCGGGGGGCGCAACGAAGATCACGGTGTCGCTGATCGGGGAAGGTTTCGGCGTTCCGGACGAGGGGGCCGCGTCAGCGCCACGCGCGGTCGGCTTGATCGATCCGGTGACCGAGGCATCCGGGATCGCGCCGAGCGCGGTGGCGCGGGATTCCAGCGCCGTTTGCCGCTTCATGATCTGGTCGAGCTTCTGGTCGAACTGCTCCTGGTCCAGCAGCTGGCGGCTGGTGGTGCGGTCGACCTTGGCGCGCAGCTCGGCGATGCGGTCTTCGTAGGCGTATTGCATTTCGGCCTGACGGGCGATCAG
Source organism: uncultured Alphaproteobacteria bacterium (assembly GCA_963774775.1). Taxonomy (GTDB): domain Bacteria; phylum Pseudomonadota; class Alphaproteobacteria; order Rhizobiales; family Xanthobacteraceae; genus Bradyrhizobium. Next base: position 67,829 of record CAVZGZ010000003.1, on the reverse strand, counting down.
CCGCGTCAGGACGTCATCGCGAAACCCGAAATAGGTGGCGGTTGCCGCCGACCACATGCCGAGCAGGGTGACCGTGCCGACGGCAATCCAGAACACCACCGGCCCGAAGCGGACCTGCTTGCCGGCATGGACGATGGTGTAACCGTCCTTCGTGGCGGTAGCCGCCGCAGGCGCGGGGTGCGCCGCCGGACGGCGAACCGGCGTCCGGCCATAATCCTGGGGATGGTGGTGCTGTTGATACTCGAAATGATGACCGGGACGGTTCGACATCGGCACTCCGCGCGCCGGTCGGATAAAACTCCGTACGGCTAAAATGGCGGGCCGATTTGACCTGCGTATGGTTAATTTTCAGGAAACGGAACCCTTCCAGTTAGAGCGACGTGTCAAAGTGAGCTGGCGGCAGCAAGAACCTCGTCGGCGTGGCCGTCGACCCGTACGTTGCGCCAGACCTTGGCGATCCGCCCCTTGGCGTCGATCAGAACGGTGGTCCGAATAATCCCCAGGAACGTCCTGCCATACATGGATTTTTCGCCCCAGGCGCCATAGGCCTCGAGCATCTCATGCTTCTCATCTGAAATGAGAGGAGTTGACAGCTGATGTTTGTTTCTAAATGATTCTTGCGCCTTGAGGCTGTCGGCCGAGATACCCAGCACTGCGGCACCGGCGTCGGCAAATGCGCTTTGCAATCGGGTGAAGTCGATCGCCTCCCGGGTGCAGCCCGGAGTGTCGGCGCGCGGGTAGAAAAACAGCACCAGCTTCTGCCCGGCAAAGTCGGCAAGCGAGACGCTGGTGCCGCCATCGCGCGGCAAATGGAAGGCGGGGGCCATCAGGCCCTCGGCAGAGCCCGATTCCTCGGCTGATGGTGCTGACAATTTTAACGATTTCGATGGGGCCTTCTGCAATTCTTTTGCCGAAGCGCTTTTGGCAGTTTTGGGTGATTTCCCGGCCGCCGCCTTGCCGGCCGGTTTGCGGGCTTTGGCCGCGGGCGTCTTGACGTCGGCTTTTTTGGCTGAGGCCTTGGCTGTGCCGCGGGTAGCCTTGGCGGTAGGGGTAGCCTTGGCGGTGGGGGTAGCCTTGGCAGCCTTGGCGGTGGCCCGCTTTGTGGTTGTGCTGGAGGATTTCTTGCGCGTTTTCTTGGACATACGCCTTCCTTTCGTCGCTTTCCGCGGCTCAACCATTAGGGTATTGCGGGTCTCGTCCCCGGCGGCCGGATTCGCGTCCGTCGCTGGGCAAGTTTGATGGCCTCGGAGTATGGTTACAAGGAATTCGACGCACCACCCGTCCACTCGTTGATTAGGTCTCTGATCAAGTTCTTTCCTGGGCTCTTGTCTCAGTTCTTCTCAGTTCTTGGGCCCAGCCGCGAGTAACAGTATTAATCGAGGATTGGCAGCGATGCCGGCACAGGAGCGCTCGATACCAATCGACAGGCGCCCTTTTGGCGGCGATCAACCTCAGCGCCAGCACCGAGAGGCAATGGCAAGGAAAACGTCGCCCCCAGGGTCAAATCCACAAGGGCCGAATCCGCGCGCTGAGGCTCAATTCTCGCAATGGGAAGATGAGGCCGGCTGGGATCACGACCACGACGAGGCGGCCGGCCATCGCGCGCGGCGGCTTTTGTCGCGTTCCAATTCCGGTTTTCACTGGCTCGGCGACGTCGCCGCCGCCGTGCGGCAATGGCTGCGTGGCGAGCGCTGGGTGAAGCGGATCGGGCTCGTGCTGGCTGCGCTTGCGGTGATCTTCGCCGGCTGCTTCGGCGCGCTGTGGTGGCGGCTCGGTGCAGGTCCGATCAACCTCGACATGGCGACCCCGTGGCTGGCGGCCGCGATCGAGGACAATATCGGCCACGGCAACACCGTCGAAGTCGGCGGCACCCAGATCGAACGGGCCGGCAAGATCCGGATCGCGGTGCGCATCCGCGATATCATCGTCAGGGATCGCGACCACGCCATTGTCGCAAGCGCGCCGAAGGCGGAAGTAAGACTGTCCGGCACGGCGCTGTTGATGGGACAGTTGCGGGCCGAAAGCCTCAATCTGGTCGATGCCGAATTGTCGGTTCGAATCACGCCTGACGGCAATGTGACCGTTTCCGCCGGCGACACCGCGAAACCGCTGGCGACCGGCGTTGCGTCGAAGCGGGAGGCCGGCCTCGCGCCGACCTTCCCGCGGCAAACTCCGGCGTTGCCTCCATCCCCGGGAACAGGGGCGCCGGCCACGGCACCAGCGGCACCTGAACCGACGCAAAACGGACTGCTCGCAGGCCTCGACTGGCTCGACAGCCTGAGCATGACCGGCCTCGACGGCCAGAACCTCAACGAGATCGGCCTGAAAAACGGCAACCTCGTCGTCGATGACCAGCAGCGCGGCAACAAATGGACCTTCGATAATATCAGCCTCAGCCTGCGGCGGCCGAGCGGCGGCGGCGTTGCGCTGAGCGTTGGCGAAGAGGGCGCCAGCCCTTGGTCGCTTCGTGTAGCGGTCGGCCCGCAGATCAACGGTGTGCGATCGGTCGATGTCCGTGCCGACAAGGTTTCGACCGCCAATATACTGCTGGCGTTGCGGGCAAAGGACCTGACCTATAACGCGGATCTGCCGCTCTCCGGCGAGTTGAAGGGCGAATTGGGCCGCGACGGCCTGCCGACCTACTTCCGCGGCAAGGTCACCGCAGGTTCCGGCCACATCATCGACACGGACACGCCGGATTACCCGATGGCGATCAACTCGGCGGAAATGAATCTCGAATGGGATGCCGGACGCCGCGTGCTGGTGGCTCCGCTCAAGATCGTGTCCGGCGCCAACCGGATCACGCTGCTCGGCCATCTCGAGCCGCCCAACGACAACGTCACCGACTGGCAGGCCGGTCTGTCCGGCGGCACCATCGTCCTGGCCGGCATCGACAACGAGCCGCCTTTGATCTTCAACCGGATCAACGTCGCCTTCCGCTTCGACACCGACAAGAAGCGCGTGATGCTGACCCAGGCCGACATCAGCAATGGCGAGATCGGCATCGCCGGCACCGGCAAGATCGATTATTCCGGCGAGGCGCGGCTGCAACTCGGTTTTGCCGGCACGCCGATGTCGGCCTCCGCCTTGAAGCGGATGTGGCCGACCATCATCGTGCCGGAAGTGCGCGAATGGGTGATCGATCGGATCGAGCGCGGCACGCTCCAGCGCATTGAGGTCGGCGTCAATTCGCCGGTGCGAAACCTGTCGCGCAAGGGCCCGCCGATTCCCGATGACGGTCTTGCCGTCAATATCGTCGCTTCAGGAGTGACAGTTCGTCCCGTCGATGAAATGCCGGTGGTGCATGATGCGGATTTGAAGGCGCGGGTCACCGGCCGCACTGCGACGGTTACGATCGGCCAAGGCACCGCCGACACGCCGGCCGGGCGCAAGATCACCATTTCGGATTTCACCTTCGAGGTGCCGGACATGGCGCCGAAGCCATCGCCCGCCAAGGTCAAGTTCCGGGTCGACTGTCCGGTGCCGGCCGCTGCCGAAATCCTCGCCTCCAACCGGCTCAGCGATCTCGCCGGTCCGCCGATCGATCCCAACGCCAGCAAGGGCAACGTCACCGCTAACTTCAATCTCGGGATGCCGGTCACGGGCGGGCTCACCAAGGCCGACACGACCTATTCCGTCACCGCCGACCTCGGCGGCATCGCCATCGACAAGCTGGTGATGAACCAGAAGCTCGAGGCCAACACGTTGAAGGTCGTCGCCAACAATGCCGGCTATCAGGTCAAGGGCGACGTCAAGATTAACGGGCAGCAGGCGTCGCTGGATTATAGAAAGCCGGCCGAAGGTGACGCCGACGTCAAGCTTCAGGCCACGCTCGACGACGCCAGCCGCGCCCGTCTCGGGCTCGACCTGGGGCCGGCCGTGAGCGGCAGCATCCCGGTCAAGGTGATCGGCAAGATCGCCGCCAGCAGCGATCACGACAGCAAGGTCGGCATCGAGGCGGATCTGACCTCGCTGAAGCTCGACAATATCCTGCCCGGCTGGGTCAAGCTGCCCGGCAAGGCGGGCAAAGCGACCTTCAACGTGGTGCAGAAGCCGCAATCGACCCGCTTCGAGGACATCGTGGTCGAAGGCGGCGGGGTTGCGATCAAGGGCTCGCTCGAACTCGATCCGAACGGCGATCTCTTGAACGCGAACTTCCCGACCTATTCGCCGTCCGAAGGCGACAAGACCTCGTTGAAGGCCGAACGCGGTCCCGACGGCGTCATGAGGGCGACTATGCGCGGCGACGTGTTCGATGGCCGTGGTTTCCTCAAGTCGGCCATCTCGGGCAAGGAGGCCGATGCCAAGAGCAAGACCAAGAACGTCGATTTCGACGTCGACGTGAAGCTTGGCTTAGTTGCTGGCTTCAACGGCGAGGCGCTACGCAGCGTCGATGCAAAGATTTCGCGGCGAGGCGGTATCATCAAGAATTTCGCGCTGACCGCCAAGGTCGGGCGCGATACGCCGGTAGCTGCGGATTTGCGTGGCCGCCAGCAGAGTGGGCGCGATGTGATCGTGCTGCAGACCAACGATGCCGGCGCATTTCTCCGCTTCACCGACACCAACTCAAAGATCATAGGCGGGCAGCTTGCGCTCGCGATGGAGCCGCCGACCGTCGAACCCAGCGCCAAGGAAGGCCTGATCAACATCCGCGACTTCTCGGTCAAGGGCGTGCCGGAGCTGGACCGTGCGGTCGCCGGCGGGCCGGGGGGCACGCAGAACGGCGTGGCGTTCTCGGCGCTCCGCGCGGAATTTATCCGGCAAAGCGGACAACTCGCCATCCGCGACGGCGTCGTCAAGGGCCCGTCGATCGGCGCGACCATCGAAGGCTGCATCGACTATACCGGCAATCAGGTTCGGATGAGTGGCACCTTCGTTCCCATGTACGGGCTCAACAACATGTTCGGCCAGATTCCGTTCTTCGGTATTTTCCTGGGCGCCGGCAGCAATGAAGGTCTCATCGGCGTTACCTATGAAGTCGTCGGCACGCCCAACGCGCCGGTGCTGCGGGTCAATCCGATTTCGGCCTTGGCACCCGGGCTGACACGCAAGGTCTTCGAGTTCAACACAGGCAAGCAGAACAACCCGCTCGAATTCCCGCCGAGTGACGGCAGTCCGCGTGAAGAAACCGCGTCGAAACCAAAAAGCTGTTAAAGCGTTTTCGAGCGAAAGCCTGCCCCGGACTTGATCCGGGGTGGATACCGGTTCGCGTGAAGAAAACGCGTCAAAACAACAATCTAGCAGCTTCGGTTCTGATTCAATCAGAACCGAAGCTCTAGCGCCGCAGCGCCGGCACCACCAGAAACGGGATCATCCCGAGCACCACGTTGACGAGCGCGAATACGATCAGCGGATTGTAGCTGTGGGTCCAGTCATGGATCAGGCCGCCGCTCCAGGAACCGAGCCCCGCTCCGAGACCGCTGCCGATTGAGATGGTGCCGTAGATCGTGCCGACGCGCTCGCCGCGGAAGATCTTCAGCGCGGTCGCCGTAATCAGCGGGCCGCGCGAGCCGATCATGCTGCCGAAGCAGATGACGAAACCGGTGAGCAGCCAGTAGTTCGGATACCACTGCAACAGCCACAGCAGGATGATGCCCGTGATCGAGACGCCGTAGCTGAACAGCACCGACGGCCGGCGGCCGATGATGCCGTCGAGGGTGGACACACCGAGCATGCCGATGACAGTCGCGATACCGGAAAAGCCCCAGGCGGTCGCCGCCGTAAACGGCGAGAAGCCGGCATCGATCAGATAGGCCACGATCTGCGCGGTGATCGCGTACATCGCCACTGCGGTGAAGAAGAAGGTGCAGAACAGCGCCCAGAAGGTGTGGTGACGCATGGCGCTCGCCAAAGTCCATTCGATGTCGGCGCGCGTGGCATCGGCCTTCTTGACGACATGCGGCGAGCCGGTGGCGAACAGTCGCCACGGCAACAGCAAGAGCGGCGGCAGCAGGCAGAGCGCCACCGCGCCGAACAGCTGATAGGCCGCACGCCAGCCGAACCGGTCGATCAGGATTTGCGACATCGGCAGCAGCAGCAGGACGCCCGTGCCCGCGGCGGAATAGATCACCGCCATCGCGGTCGGCAGCCGCGGCCCGAACCAGCGGCCGAGCAGAATCGAGTTCGGCACATTGCCGATCAGCGCCGTGCCGAGCCCGACGCAAAGGCCGACGCTGAGCTGGAACTGCCAGAGGGTCGCGCATGTGCCGCGATCAGGAACGCGCCGCCGAGCAGGAAGAGCCCGAGTGCATAGACGATACGCGGTCCGGAGCGATCGAACAGGCGGCCGACGAACGGCGCCGTCAAACCGCTTGCGAGCCATGTCAGAGAATAAACCGACACGACTTGCGCGCGGTCCCAACCAAAACTTTCCGAGATTGGCTTCAGGAAAACCGTAAAACTGTCGCTGAGGCCACGGCCGATCACCGAGAGTACGAAGCAGAGCACCAGCACGTTCAACGCAAGGCGCGCCGGCTTCAGCGGCTTGGCGAGCGTTTCGTCCCGGGGCGCATCTTGGTCCATTGGAAGCAGGGAGCGCGCTTTCGTACCTCCCTACAACCGACAAATGCGAATGCGCCTATGCAGGCTTGAGCAGAACGTGCCGCTTCTTGCCGAGCGACAGTTTCACCACGCCTTCCGGTGTGAGGTTGGCGTTCGTCAGCACCATCTTCTCGTCGGTCACCGCGACGTCGTTGACGCGCAGCCCGCCGCCCTTGATCTGGCGGCGCGCCTCGCCGTTGGAGGCGACCAGCTCGGCCTTCACGAAGGCCGAGAGCACGCCAAGGCCGGCGTCAAATTCGCCGCGCGGAATTTCGACGGTCGGCAGTGTTTCCGCCAGCGCGCCTTCCTCGAATGTGCGCCGCGCGGTCTCCGCCGCCTCGTTCGCCGCGTCGCGGCCATGGAGCAGGGCGGTCGCTTCGGTCGCCAGCACCTTCTTGGCCTCGTTGATCTCGCCGCCCTGCAGCGCTGCGAGCTTGGCGATCTCGCTCATCGGCAAGATCGTAAAAAGCTTGAGGAACTTGATGACGTCGGCGTCTTCGACGTTACGCCAGTACTGCCAGAAATCGTACGGGCTGAACTGGTCGGCGTTGAGCCAGACCGCGCCCTTGGCGGTCTTGCCCATCTTGTCGCCCGATGCGGTCGTCAGCAGCGGCGTGGTCAGCGCGAACAGCTGCGGCGTGCCCATGCGGCGGCCGAGGTCGACGCCGTTGACGATGTTGCCCCACTGGTCCGAGCCGCCCATCTGCAGGCGGCAATCGACGCGGCGCGAAAGCTCGACGAAGTCGTAGGCCTGGCAGACCATGTAGTTGAACTCGATGAAACTCATCTCCTGCTCGCGCTCGAGCCGCAGCCGCACCGAGTCCATCGTCAGCATGCGGTTGACCGAGAAATGCCGGCCGATATCGCGCAGCATTTCGATCCAGTTCAGTTTCGTCAGCCACTCCGCATTGTCGAGCATGATCGCGTCGCTCGGCCCGTTGCCGTAGCGCAGCACCTTGGCGAACACGCCGCGGATCGAGGCCTTGTTGGCTTCGATCTCCGCAACCGTGCGGATCGCGCGCGTCTCGTCCTTGCCGGAGGGGTCGCCGACCATGGTGGTGCCGCCGCCCATCAGGGTGACCGGCTTGTTGCCGCTCTGCTGCAGCCAGTGCAGCATCATCATGGTCAGGAAGTTGCCGATATGCAGCGACGGCGCAGTGCAGTCATAGCCGACATAGGCGGTCGCCTGGCCCTTCGCCGCCAGCGCGTCCAGGCCCTCGAAATCGGAGCATTGGTGGATGAAGCCGCGTTCCTGCAAGATATTCAGGAAATCTGATTTAAATGCAGACATTTGTCGGTGACTCTGATCATTCTTATTTTACGGTAATTGCAACTGGCTGCGGAACCATAGCGGAATGGACTGCCGCCGGCCGGTGCGCTGTGGCATTATAAGATGTGCTTGTTTGATACAAGCCGGGCGTCTGGGGTAGCAAGGCGTCGAGGCCAATCGGGATGATGTTAACGGCACTCGGTCTGATGAGTGGGACCTCGCTCGACGGGGTCGACATTGCGTTGATCGAAACTGACGGACGCCGGGTCCAGTCTTTTGGGGCGACCGGCTACCGGCCCTATACCGATGCAGAGCGCGGCCTGTTGCGCCAGGCTTTGACCGAGGCCGTCCATCTGGACCAGCGCGAGGCCCGGCCGGGCATCCTGCGCGAGGCCGAACGGGCCGTCACCGTCGCCCATGCCGAAGCGGTCGCGGCGTTCACCGCGCAGAACCGGATCAGCTGCCAGGACATCGATATCGTCGGCTTCCACGGCCAGACTGTGCTGCATCGCCCTGAGCGACGATTGACGGTGCAAATCGGCGACGGTTCGGCGCTGGCCAGGGCGATCCACATCCCCGTGATGCATGATTTCCGCGCCGCCGACGTTGCCGCCGGCGGACAGGGCGCACCCTTCGTGCCGGTCTATCATCGTGCGCTGGCGCAATCGCTGTCGCGAGAGGGACCGATCGTCGTGCTCAATATCGGCGGCGTGTCCAACATCACCTATATCGACGGCCCCGACACCCTGATCGCCTGCGATACCGGGCCGGGCAACGCGCTGCTCGACGACTACATGTACCGCGTCATGAGCCAGCCGTTCGACACCGAAGGGCGCCTCGCCGCGCAGGGCAGGCCTGACGAGGCCTGGATCGCCCGCGCGCTGCAATTGCCGTTCTTCTCCAGGCGGCCGCCGAAATCGCTCGACCGCAACGATTTTGCTGCCCTGAAGCTCGGCGAGGTGAAACCCGACGACGGCGCCGCGACCTTGACCGCCTTCACCGCGGCCGCGATCGCCCGGATCGTGCCGCTGCTGCCGAAGCCGGCCGAGGAGCTGGATCGTCGCCGGCGGCGGCGCCCGCAACCTCACCATGCTGCGAATGCTGCGCGAGCGGCTACGGCCTGCGACCGTGGAGGCCGCGGAAGTGCTGGGCTGGTCGGCAGACGCGATCGAAGCCCAGGCCTTCGGCTTCCTGGCTGCGCGCGGCCTGAAAGGCCTGCCGCTGAGCTATCCCGCCACCACCGGCGTGCCGATGCCGATGACCGGGGGCCTGATCGCACGGCCGTGATCGCGATGCAGAGGCTTTTAACAACTATGAGGCCGCTCTGCGGCGCACCACTTCGTGGCGCACCGCGTCCGGGGCACAGAACAAGACTAGCGGACGTTCGCCAGCCGCATGTCGAGATAGCCGGTCACCGTTTCCATCAGCGGCTCCAGCTTGCCGTCGAAGAAATGGTTGGCGCCGGGGATGATCTGCTGATCGATCACGATACCCTTTTGCGTCTTCAGCTTCTCGACCAGCGTGTTGACATCCTTCGGCGGCACCACCGCGTCCTTCTCACCATGCACGATCAGGCCCGACGACGGGCAGGGCGCGAGGAACGAGAAGTCGTAGAGATTGGCGGGCGGGGCGATCGAAATAAAACCTTCGACCTCCGGCCGGCGCATCAACAGCTGCATGCCGATCCAGGCGCCGAACGAGAAACCCGCCACCCAGCAGGCGCGCGCCTCGGGATTGATGGTCTGCGCCCAGTCGAGCGCGGACGCCGCATCCGAGAGTTCGCCGGTGCCGTGGTCGAACGAGCCCTGGCTGCGGCCGACGCCGCGGAAATTGAAGCGCAGCACGGAGAAGCCGCGATGCGCGAACGCGTAGTAGCACTGGTAGACGATCTGGTGATTCATCGTGCCGTGAAACTGCGGGTGCGGATGCAGAATCATCGCGATCGGTGCGTTCTTCTGCTTGGCCGGATGATAGCGGCCTTCGAGGCGGCCCGCGGGGCCGGTGAAAATAACTTCAGGCATCAGTGATCCCTTGATTGATCCCTTTGGCAATCAACCGATTTGTGCGGACTTCATCGGCGGCTGCGCTGACAAAGCGGCTCATGGAAAGGGTGATCAGGCGTCGTTGGGCGATGCGCGAACGGCGCTCGGTGAACTCAGAGGCCGCGTTCTAGCATGAGGCGAGGGGCAAAAAGCAAGGGTTTTGTGCACCTCGGGCGTTGCAATCGCGAATCCGATGATCTCGATAAGCATTTGAAGGATTTTGAAGATTTCATTTTCAGGCCATGGCGGCTTCGGCCGCGGCATAGCGAGGCCGAAGCTCAGCTTGCAGCAGTCGCGCGTTCAAGCGAGGCGATGGCGTTCTTGTAGCGCCGGCTTCCGGCGACCGTCTGCCCGGTGTCGAAGGTCAGTTCGAAGTCGCCCGAGGGCTTCCATTCGACCGCCTTCACCCGATCGAGATTGACGAGGCGGGTGCGGTGGACGCGCGCCAGATTGTATCGCGCGAGTTGAGACTCGGTCGCCGCCAGCGTTCCGCGCACCAGATGATTGCGGCCGTCGGCGAGGCTGTACTCGACATAATTGCCGGCCGAACTGATCCAGATGATTTCCCGAGGTTCGATGCGGATGCGAGTCGAGCCGTCGCGCAGCCAGACCATGTGCGGCGCGGCGGGCGGAAGTCCGGCCGCAGCCGCCGGCATGACTGGCTGCGCCTGCTGCGACTGGCGGCGGCTGTCGATCAGCCACATGGCGCCTCCGATCAACAGGCAGGTGACCACATCCTTGCGGAACTCGTAGATCAGGATCGCCAGCGAAAAGTGGAAATCATAGGAACCGCCGAGCATCCACAGCACGAGTTTGCGCAACGCCACCATCCCTGTGATGTGTACCGCGGCGAAGACGACAATTGCGGCTGATGTCAGCGCGATACGAACCGGCCAACGGGATTCCCTGCGGATCAGCCTGACGACGGCGAACAGGACCGGCGCCAGCAGGACGATGACGGCAATGCTGGTCATCTCCCAGAGCAGCGGCGTCTTGAGGTCGTAGACACCGCCGCGCCGGGCAATGTCGTCCGCGGCCGATAGTGCGTTGACGAAGCCGATCGCAAGCGCGACCGCCGCGACTGCAGCGTAGACCAGCCAGTCCGCGCCGTTATCCCACGCAGCGCGCCGCTCGTCCCAGACGATGTCGTCTCGTCCCACGCCGTTCGGTTTTGATCCCAAACCGGCTCGACGCCACCGTTATCCGGCGCATTTTTGACGTCAGTCATCACGTTCCAAGCGTATTCGGACCAAGTGCATTCGGAGATCAAGCCATGCAGCAGCAGACCATAGCACAATCATCGGATTTCAGGCCGGGCGCGGCGGAACGGCGGATCGATCTCGACTGGGTGCGGATCGCAGCCTTCGGCCTCCTGATCTTCTACCACGTCGGCATGCTCTACGTTTCCTGGGGCTTTCACATCAAGAGCGCGCATCGCATCACCGCGCTGGAACCGCTGATGCTGGTGCTCAATCCCTGGCGGCTGGCGCTGTTGTTCCTGGTTTCGGGCGTCGCGACCCGTTTCATGCTGCGGAAATATGCGCTTGGACCGCTGCTGCGGTCGAGGTCGGCGCGGCTGCTGATCCCGCTGGTGTTCGGCATGCTGGTGGTGGTGCCGCCGCAGTCCTACGAGCAGATCGTCGAGGCTCTCGGTTATCCGGCCGGTTTCGTCGATTTCTATCTTCAGCACTATCTGGCGTTCGGCTCGCAATTCTGCCCGAACCCCTGCATCGTGATGCCGACGTGGAACCATCTCTGGTTCGTGGTCTATCTGTGGGTCTACACCATGGCGTTGGGCGCGGTTTTGGCGGCGGTTCCCGGCCTGGTCGAATGGGTCGAGCGCAAGCTCGCATCCGCGCTATCAGGTCGCGCTGCTGCTGGTTGTGCCGCCGCTCGTTTTCGCGACTTACCGTCTCGTTCTGTTCCCGAACTTCCACTCGACCCATGCGCTGTTCGGTGACTGGTACAATCACGCGCAGTTCGCAACCGTCTTCCTGTTGGGCTTCCTGCTCGCGCGGGTGGACGCTTTTTGGAATGCCATCGAGCGTCAGCGTTGGCTCGCTCTGTTCGTTGCGGTCGTGTTCTATCTGTCATTTCTCGCCTGCGGTCGATTGGCGCGGGACGCAGCAATGCCGCTGTTGAGGCTCTACGGCGGTTTGCCTACGGCTTCTATCAATGGCTCTGCATGGTCGCCGTACTTGGTTTCGCGCGGCGCTGGCTCACGGCGGATTTGGCGGCGCGGCGCTATCTCACCGATGCGATCTTCCCGTATTACATCGTGCACCAGACCGCGATCATCATGATCGCCCACGCCTTGCACGGAGAGGATCTGCCGGCCTGGCTCGAAGCTGGCATCGTGATTTCGGGCACGGCCGCGACCTGCGTGCTGACCTATGAGATCGTCCGGCGCGTCCCTATCTTGAGGCCGTTGTTCGGACTGAAGATGGGCACGATCGAGACCGGCGATGCCGGCGAGGGCCAGCAGCCAGCCGGCGCAATGATTGGCCACGTCAGGAAAGGTGCTAAGACGGCGCATGCCTGAGCGCGTCTATCTCGACTGGAATGCGACCACGCCGCTTCGCCCCGAGGCGAAGGCGGCGATGGAAGCTGCATGGGATATCAGCGGCAACCCGTCTTCGGTCCATACCGAGGGCCGCAAGGCGCGCCGGCTGGTCGAGGATGCGCGGGCCGCTGTCGCTGCCGCCGTGTCGGCCCGGCCCCAGGACGTGGTGTTTTCCTCCGGCGGCACCGAAGCCAACATGCTGGCGTTGACGCCAGGCTTGCGGCGCGGCTCCGGCCCGCCGGTTCAGCGCCTGCTGGTCTCGGCGATCGAGCATGCTTCCGTCATCGCGGGGGGACGCTTCCCGGCCGAGGCGATCGGGACCATCCGGGTCACGCGTTCGGGCCTCGTCGATCTCGACCATCTGCGCGACCCTGCTCGACGGCGGCCCGCCGGCGCTGGTCTCGGTGATGCTTGCCAATAACGAGACCGGGGCCATCCAGCCGGTGGCTGGGGTTGCGGATATCGTCCATGAAGCAGGCGGGCTGTTGCACGTCGATGCGATCCAGGGGCTCGGAAAGGTCCCGGTCGATGTGCGCACGAGCAAAGCCGATCTGCTGACGCTGTCCGCACACAAGATCGGCGGGCCCAAGGGCGTCGGCGCGGTGGTGCTGGCCGAGGACGTACAGGGCCTCGAACCGCTGCTCCGCGGCGGCGGGCAGGAGCTGGGACGCCGGGCAGGGACCGAGAACGTCGCCGGGATCTCGGCATTCGGCGCCGCCGCCAAGGCCGCGATGGCCGGTCTTGAGGGGGATGCCCTACGTATCAAGGGTCTGCGGGATCGCCTTGAGGATGGTCTGGGGCAGAGCTCCGAGATGATGGTCTTCTCCCAGGACATCCAACGGTTACCGAATACCACTTTGTTCACGATTCCCGGCTTGAAGGCCGAAACGGCCGTGATTGGCTTCGATCTCGCCGGTATTGCGGTATCGTCGGGTTCGGCCTGCTCGTCCGGGAAGGTCCAGCCGTCCCATGTGCTGGCGGCGATGGGGTACGGCCGGGAGCTGGCGCAGGGAGCGGTGCGGCTCAGTCTGGGCTGGTCTACCACGGAGGCGGATGTTGATTTGGCCCTTAAGGCTTGGCGAAAGCTCGCCAATACCTTACTTAGGAGGGAGCGACGAAACACGGCTTGAACGGTTCTAAGCAGGTTTCGTCTCAAAAGCTTCGTATTCAACTTTCGGAACAGATCCACCGCGGTCCTTGAAACCGCGAGCGGAGGATAGAATGCCAGCCGTGCAAGAGACGGTCGATCGCGTCAGGCGTATCGACGTCGATCAGTATCGATATGGGTTTGAGACGCTGATCGAGTCCGACAAGGCCCCAAAGGGCCTGTCGGAAGACACGGTCCGCTTCATTTCAGCCAAAAAGAACGAACCGGCCTGGATGCTGGAATGGCGTCTGGAAGCCTATCGCCGCTGGCTGACCATGACCGAGCCGACCTGGGCGCGGGTCAACTACCCCAAGATCGACTACCAGGATCTCTATTACTACTCGGCTCCGAAGCCGAAGAAGACGGTCTCCTCGCTCGACGAGATCGATCCGGACATCCTCAAGACCTATGAGAAGCTCGGCATCCCCTTGCGCGAAGTCGAGGTGCTGGAAGGCGTCGTGCGTCCCGAAGGGCAGCGCAAGATCGCGGTCGACGCCGTGTTCGATTCGGTCTCGGTTGCGACCACCTTCCAGAAGGAACTGAAGGCCGCCGGCGTGATCTTCATGCCGATCTCGGAGGCGATCCGCGAGCATCCCGATCTCGTGCAGAAATATCTCGGCACTGTGGTGCCGACCTCGGACAACTATTTCGCGACGCTGAACTCGGCTGTGTTCTCCGACGGCTCGTTCGTCTATGTGCCGCCGGGCGTGCGCTGCCCGATGGAGCTGTCGACCTATTTCCGCATCAACGAGCGCAACACCGGCCAGTTCGAGCGCACGCTGATCATCGCCGACAAGGGCGCTTACGTCAGCTATCTCGAAGGCTGCACCGCGCCGCAACGCGACGAGAACCAGCTGCACGCCGCCGTCGTCGAGCTGGTCACGCACGACGACGCCGAAATCAAATATTCGACGGTGCAGAACTGGTATCCCGGCAATTCCGAAGGAAAAGGCGGCATCTACAATTTCGTCACCAAGCGCGGTGACTGCCGCGGCAGGAATTCGAAGATCTCCTGGACCCAGGTCGAAACGGGTTCCGCGATCACCTGGAAATATCCGAGCTGCATCCTGCGCGGCGATAATTCCCGCGGCGAGTTCTACTCGATCGCAATCTCGAACGGCCACCAGCAGGTCGACAGCGGCACCAAGATGATCCATCTCGGCAAGAACACGACGAGCCGGATCATCTCCAAGGGCATCGCCGCCGGCGTGTCGCAAAACACCTATCGCGGTCTCGTCACCGCGCACCGCAAGGCGACCGGCGCGCGCAACTTCACCGCCTGCGACTCGCTTCTGATCGGCGACAAATGCGGCGCGCACACCGTGCCGTATGTCGAAGCCAAGAATTCATCCGCGCTGTTCGAGCACGAAGCGACCACGTCGAAGATTTCCGAGGACGTGCTGTTCTACTGCGTGCAGCGCGGGCTCAGCCAGGAAGAAGCCGTCGGCCTCGTCGTCAACGGTTTTGTGAAGGACGTGCTGCAGCAACTGCCGATGGAGTTCGCGGTGGAAGCGCAGAAGCTGATCTCGATCTCGCTCGAAGGTAGCGTCGGGTAATGGCGGTTTTGATGCCGTCATTGCGAGCGCAGCGAAGCAATCCATTGGGCGCTACAAAGCTGGATTGCTTCGTCGCAAGAGCTCCTCGCAATGACGAGAATCTCTAAGTCAGTCTCTTAAGGACAATTCTATGTCACTACTCGAAGTCAAAGATCTGAAGGTCCGTGTCGAGGAGCGTGAAATTCTCCACGGGCTGTCGCTCACACGTAAACCCGGGCGAGGTGCACGCGATCATGGGCCCGAACGGCTCCGGCAAATCGACGCTGTCTCACGTCATCGCCGGCAAGCCCGGCTATGAAGTCACCGGCGGCGAGATCCTGTTCAGGGGTGAAAACCTGCTGGAAATGTCGCCGGACCAGCGCGCGGCCAAGGGCGTGTTCCTGGCGTTCCAGTATCCGGTCGAGATTCCCGGCGTCGCCACCATGAATTTCCTGCGCACCGCGTTGAATGCGCAGCGCAAGGCGCGCGGCGAGAGCGAATATTCGACGCCGGCCTTTCTGAAGAAGGTGCGCGAGGTCGCAGCCTCCCTGAACATCCCGCAGGACATGCTCAAGCGCGGCGTCAATGTTGGCTTTTCCGGCGGCGAGAAGAAGCGCAACGAGGTGCTGCAGATGGCGCTGTTCGAGCCTGCTCTGTGCATTCTCGACGAGATGGATTCCGGCCTCGACATCGATGCGCTGCGGGTGGCCGCCGACGGCGTCAATGCGCTGCGCTCGCCTGATCGGGCCATGGTCGTGATCACGCACTATCAGCGGCTGCTCAACTACATCGTGCCCGATTTCGTGCACGTGATGTCCAGGGGACGCGTCGTCAAGAGCGGCGGCAAGGAACTGGCGCTGGAGCTGGAAGAGTCCGGCTACGCCCAGTTCGAAGACGCGGCCTGACGGCCTGAACGGAATAATGTGATGAACGTTGTTGTGGCAAAGACCGAGACCGACCGCGCGCTGAGCGACAGCTTTGCGGTTGTGCGCGATCGGCTGCCGGGTGCAGGCAAGGTCGTCGATCTCAGGCGGCAGGCGTTCGAGGCCTACGAGCGGGCTGGCCTGCCGCACCGGCGGATCGAGGACTGGAAATACACTGATCTGCGCGCGCTGATGCGTGAGGTGCTGCCGCTGGCGCCGGCGCCGGATGCCGCAGCATTGTCGCGCGCGGAAGTCGCGTTGAAGCTGCATGGAATCGAATCCGTGCGCCGCCTGGTGCTGGTAGACGGCGTGTTCGCGCCTAAACTGTCCGAAACTAGCGTCCTTGAAAAGGGATTGCGAATCCGTCCGCTGCGTGAGGTGCTCGAAGCCGGCGACAGCGCGCTGTCGGCGCAACTGCTCACGTCGGACAATTCCAACCCGATGATCGCGCTCAACAGCGCGATGGCGACTGACGGTCTCGTCATCGAGGTCGCCGACGGCACCGTGCTGACGCAGCCGCTGCATATCGTCCACGTTGCCTCCGGCCTGCCGGCTGCGATCTACACCCGCTCGCTGCTGCATCTCGGCAAGGATGCCGGCGCGACCCTGGTCGAGAGCTATATCGCTGCCGACGGCGCCAAGGCGTATCAGACCCACGATGGCCTGATCGTTTCGATCGGCAACAATACGCGGCTCGATCATGTGCGCCTGGTCGAGGAAAGCCGTGACGCCTTCAATATCTCGTCCGCCGTCGTGACGATCGGTGCGCATGCGCATCTCAACACCTTCTGCATGACGACGGGCGCGAGCGTCAGCCGTTATCAGCCGACCATCGTATTCGCCGGCGAGGGCTCCAAGGTCGAAACCAACGGCGTCAATCTGCTCAACGGCCGCCAGCACGCGGACACCACGCTGTTCATGGATCACGCGGTGCCACATTGCGACAGCCGCGAAATCTTCCGCGCCGTTGTCGACGACCGGGCGCATTCGGTGTTCCAGGGCCGCATCATCGTGCGCCCCAAGGCGCAGAAGACCGACGCCAAGATGATGACCCGCGCGTTATTGTTGTCGGACGAGGCCGAGGCCGACAACAAGCCGGAACTGGAAATTTTTGCTGACGACGTCACCTGCGGTCACGGCGCGACCACCGGTGCGCTCGACGAGAGCCTGCTGTTCTATCTGCGGGCGCGCGGCCTTCCCGAGAAAGGAGGCCGAGGCGCTGTTGATCCAGGCGTTCGTCGGCGAGGCGATCGAGTCCATTGTCAATGACGACTTGCGCGAACTCGCGATCTCGGCGGCGCAGCGCTGGCTGGAGGCGAGAGCATGACCATGCATCCGGCGGTCCTCAACGGTTCCTATGACGTTGCCCGCGTCCGCGAGGACTTTCCGGCGCTGGCGATGAAGGTCTATGGCAAGCCGCTGGTTTATCTCGATAACGCCGCGTCCGCGCAGAAGCCGAATGCGGTGCTGGACCGCATGATGGAAGCCTATAAAAGCGAATACGCCAACGTGCATCGCGGGCTGCATTATCTGGCCAATACCGCCACCGAAGCCTACGAAGGCGGTCGCGCCAAGGTCGCAAAATTCCTCAATGCCGGGCGGACCGAAGAGATCATCTTCACCCGCAACGCCACCGAGGCCATCAACCTGGTGGCGTCGTCCTGGGGCGAGCCGAACATCGGCGAGGGCGACGAGATCGTTATCTCGATCATGGAGCACCATTCCAACATCGTGCCCTGGCATTTCCTCCGGGAGCGCCATGGCGCTGTCATCAAATGGGCCCCCGTCGATGATGAAGGCAACTTCCTGATCGAGGAATTCGAAAAGCTGCTGGGCCCGCGCACCAAGCTGGTCGCGATCACGCAGATGTCGAACGCGCTTGGCACGGTCGTACCGGTCAAGGATGTCGTCAAGCTCGCGCACGCGCGCGGCATTCCGGTGCTGGTCGACGGCAGCCAGGCCGCCGTGCATCTGGCCATCGACGTGCAGGACATCGACGCCGATTTCTACGTCTTCACCGGCCACAAGCTGTACGGCCCGACCGGGATTGGCGTGCTCTACGCCAAGCATGAGCACCTGGTCGCGATGCGCCCCTATAATGGCGGCGGCGAGATGATCCGCGAGGTGGCGAGGGATTGGGTCACCTATGGCGATCCCCCGCACAAATTCGAGGCGGGAACGCCGGCGATCGTGGAATCGATCGGGCTCGGGGCTGCGATCGACTACGTCAATTCGATCGGCAAGGAGCGGATCGCCGCGCATGAGCATGGCCTTCTGGCCTATGCTCAGGAGCGGCTGCGCGAGATCAATTCGCTGCGGCTGATCGGCACCGCCAAGGGTAAGGGGCCGGTGATCTCGTTCGAGATGAAGGGCGCCCATCCCCATGATGTGGCGACCGTCATCGACCGCCAGGGGATCGCGGTGCGTGCCGGCACCCATTGCGTGATGCCGCTTTTAGAGCGGTTCAATGTCACAGCCACCTGCCGGGCGTCGTTTGGAATGTATAATACGACGGAAGAAGTCGACCATCTGGTGCAGGCGCTGATCAAGGCGCGGGAATTGTTCGCATGACCGACACAGCCGAAGTCAAGACTGCCAATATGGAAACCAACTCGGCGTTGCCGCCGGAGGAGACCGAGCGTCTCGGCGGCGAGATCGTGGCCGCGCTGAAGACGGTGTTCGATCCGGAAATTCCGGCCGATATCTACGAGCTCGGCCTGATCTACAAGGTCGACCTCAAGGACGACCGCAGCGTTGATGTCATGATGACGCTGACGACTCCGAATTGCCCGGCGGCCGGCGAATTGCCGACCATGGTGGAGAACGCGGTCGCCAGCGTTCCCGGCGTCGGAATCGTCAACGTCAATCTGGTGTGGGACCCGGCCTGGACGCCGGATCGCATGTCCGACGAGGCGCGCCTCGTCCTCAATATGTGGTGAGATGTGAAGCGTTAGGGGATACATCTTGATCTGTTCGCGACGACCGGCATTGATTTTGCCGCTGGGAATGATCACATGACTGACATGACACCTGCATCACCAGCGCCCGCCAGCAAGCCGAAGCCGCGGCCCCGTCCGCAGGTCATGCGGCTGACCGACGCTGCCGCACAGCGGATCACCGAACTGACCGAGCGTGCCGACTCCGAAATCGTCGGGCTTCGCGTCGGCATCAAGAATGGCGGCTGCGCCGGGCAATCCTACACGGTCGAATACGCCCATGACGTACGGCCCACCGACGAAGTGGTCGAGGACAAGGGCGTCAAGATCCTGGTCGACCCCAAGGCGGTGCTGTTCCTGCTCGGTACCGAGATGGACTACAAGGCCGACCGGATGCAGGCCCAGTTCGTGTTCAATAACCCGAACCAGATCTCGGCCTGCGGCTGCGGCGAATTGGTGCAGCTGAAGCCGGCGACGGTCTAGCCACCCGTCGCCCCGGCCTTGAGCCGGGGCCCATAACCACCGGCCGTTGATTATTGAAGAGATCGTCGACCATACTGCCTCACTGAGGGGCTGCGGCGTATGGGTCCTGGCTCCTGATGCGCAATTGCGCATATGGGCCGGGACGACGGTGAGCGATGGACCGCGATTTCCTGATCGATCTGTTTTCCGATTTCGGCCCGGTCACCATCCGGAAAATG
The DNA here is from genome assembly GCA_963774775.1 of uncultured Alphaproteobacteria bacterium. Taxonomy (GTDB): domain Bacteria; phylum Pseudomonadota; class Alphaproteobacteria; order Rhizobiales; family Xanthobacteraceae; genus Bradyrhizobium. The sequence goes on along the minus strand of CAVZGZ010000003.1, from coordinate 48,172 downwards.
TTCTCCGGATTCGGCATCTCCGCCGACGGCACCAATTTCGCGCTCGCGCTGCGCGCCGGGCTTTATTTTCGCGCCGACGAGCAGACCATTCCGCAATTTGAAGCGGAGGGCTCAAAGCCGTTTCAATATCAGACCCGGGCGAAGACGGTCACGGTGAACTCGTACTGGCAATTGCCGGCGCGGCTGTTTGACGATTCGGAAGAGCTGGCGGATTGGGCGAGGGCAGCACTGGCGGCTGCGCAGCGTGCGGCGTTGAAGAAGCGACCGAAGGTGCGGAAGGCGAAGAAGGCAATCGTGAAGAAAGTCGCGGCTAAGAAGCTTGTCGCAAAAAAGAAGCCCACGAAGCGAATCCGATCTCGCTAACGGGATCACTCAACTTTCGTCATTCCGGGATGCGCCACTTGGCGCAGGCCCGGAATCCATACTCACGATCGTGGTTATGGATTCCGGGCTCGTGCTTCGCACGCCCCGGAATGACGGAGATTATTGTCGTGCGGCACGCCACCCGGCTCTGGGTCTCGGCGGCGTATTCCGGATCGACTTCGCAGATCACGCGGTTGCGGCCGGCGCGTTTGGCGGCGTAGAGGCAGGCATCGGCGCGCTCGATCAGCGAGTCCGTATCGTCTTCCGGCTTCAGCATGGATACGCCGACCGAAATGGTGACGCGGCCGAGAATCTCGCCGGTGGACTTCTTCTTCAGTTCCTTCGCCATGACGGCGCGGCGGATGTGATCGGCAACCGTCAGCGCCTGGCGCAGCGCGGTGTTGGGCAGCACCACCGCGAACTCCTCGCCGCCATAGCGGGCGGTGATGTCCTGGCCCTTGATGGTCTGCTTCAAGGACATGCCGACGAGCCGCAGCACCTGGTCGCCGGTGAGGTGGCCATAAGAGTCGTTGAACGACTTGAAGTGATCGATGTCGAACATCAGCAGCGATAGCGGCTCGCCAGTCGCCAGCGCCGTCTGCACCGCCATCTCGATCGAGCGGTCGAAATATTTGCGGTTGCCGAGGCCCGTCAGCGGATCGGTCAGGCTCTCGGCGCGGATCGCTTCCAGGCTGTGCTGGAGGCCGGTGATCTCGGTCTTGGAGAGCGTAAGCCGGTCTTCGAGCGCCTTGTTGGTGTCGCGCATGTCGCGGGTCGACTTGATCAGGGTCTCGACGATCGCCTTGACCTGATCGCGGCTTTTGGCCGAAGCGAGTTTCTCGTTGGCGCCGCTGAGGCTGGCGTCATAGCTCGAGGCCATGCCGAGCGCTTCGGTGATTAGCGTCATCACGTCGTCGATCTCGCCGATCACGCGTGCGCCGACCTTGTCGATGCGGTCGGAAGTCTTGATGTGGGAAAGGTAGGTTTCGTAGATCTGTTCGAGGTCGGATTCGCTCAGTCTGCCGTTGCGAGCCAGCGTCTCGTTGATGATCTTGTTGAGCGGGGCGTTGTATCCGGTCGCATAGACGTACCAGATCTCGTAGTTGCGGGGGATGGCGGTCTGCCGAAGCGACCTGATCTGCCCGAGTGCGACTTCGGCAAAGGCCAACGTGCGTTCGTGTTCATCCAGCAGCTTGACCACTGTTCACGTCCCCAATAGCGAGCAGCGCCGCACGTTGCCCAGCAGCAATGACTAAATTATCGCCCCAAGCTACGGGACGAGAATGAAGGCTAGGTAAACAGTGGAACTACGGGGGGTCTGTGCGCAGCGCCCCGACCGCAGTGCGGGAAATGCGAAGCAAAGCAGGGGATTGGATTTTGGCCCCGATGGGGTCAGAGCCAAATCTTTTCGTTCAGACGCGCGCGCGCACTGGCCGGAGCAGGAACGCCGGAAGGTGCGAATGATCGGCGGGTTCAGCGTCCGCCTCGCGCTGCGGACGTCGCGGTTCGGCACGGCCGATCGAGGGCACGCGTGAGACCGGAGGCGGGGCGGGGGGCGTGAAAGTTTCGACCGAGGTTTCCGGTTGCGACTCCGCGCCATGGGCGGCGCGTCGTGGTTCACGCTCACGGCGCGGCTTGCGGACGCCACGTGGGCCTTCCTTCGGACCGTGACGGGAGCCTTCCCGCGATCTCGATCCTTCCCTCGAACCATCGCGGCCACGCGATTCGCGAACCGGCGCGTCTGACGATTCGGCGCGGACCTCGAAATTGCCTTCCGCGCGCGGAATGGCCTGGCCGATCAGCTTTTCGATCGCGGCGATCGACTTGGCGTCGATCGGGGTCACGAGCGAGATCGCGGTGCCCGAGCGCCCGGCACGGCCGGTGCGGCCGATGCGATGAACGTAGTCGTCAGGGTGATGCGGTACGTCGAAATTGAAGACGTGGCTCACCGCGGGGATATCGAGACCGCGGGCGGCGACGTCGGAGGCGACCAGGAGCGGGATCTCACCCTTGCGGAATTGGTCGAGAGCCGCGGTGCGGGCCGACTGATCCATGTCGCCGTGCAGGGCGCCAACGCTGAAGCCGTGCTTCTGCAGCGACTTGTGAAGAATGGCGACTTCGCGTTTGCGATTGCAGAAGATAATCGCGTTGTTGAGGTCCTTGGCGTCGCGTAGCAGGCGGCGCAGGATCTCGCGCTTCTCGTGCGACTCGCGCCCGGCGGGCACCTGCGATTGCGTCACGCCCACAGCAGTGGTCGCGGGCTTGGAAACCTCGATCCGCGCCGGATTGTGCAGGAAGGCTTCGGTGATGCGGCTGATTTCGGGCGGCATCGTCGCGGTGAAGAACAGCGTCTGGCGGGTGAACGGGACCAGCTTGCAGACGCGTTCGATGTCGGGAATGAACCCCATGTCGAGCATGCGGTCGGCTTCGTCGATGACCAGCAGTTCAACGCCGGTAAGGAGCAATCCGCCGCGCTCGGTGTGATCGAGCAGCCGGCCGGGGGTTGCGATCAGGACGTCGACGCCGCGCGTCAGCTTGGAGTCCTGGTCGCCGAACGAAACGCCGCCGATCAGGAGCGCTACGTTGAGCTTCTGGCCCGCGCCGTATTTGTCGAACTGCTCCTTGACCTGAGCGGCAAGCTCGCGGGTCGGCTCGAGGATGAGGGTGCGGGGCATGCGGGCCCGGGCGCGGCCCTTTTCGAGCATAGTGAGCATCGGAAGGACGAAGGCAGCGGTCTTGCCGGTGCCGGTCTGGGCGATGCCGAGAACGTCGCGGCGAGCCAGAACGTGGGGAATTGCCTGTTCCTGAATAGGGGTAGGGGTGGTGTAACCGGTAGCCGCAACCGCGGCGAGCACCTTGTCGGAAAGACCGAGATGGGAAAAAGACATTGAGCCTCTGCTCGACACCGCCGTTCGGAATCGAGGGTAAAAAGGCTGTCGCGTTTCACCCCGAAACGGCGTGCTTTTTGAAAAGCTCAGGGGTCTGACTTACGCTGACGAGCGGCTAACCCAAGGGAATCGCGTTTCGATCCAGGGCCGCGTTACGGGCGAACATAGGGTCGAAATGGCCAAAGTCAATCTGGGAACCGACCAAACGGCCGAAAAAGCTTAACGTTTTCGCACAAATAAGGGGCGAAGCCGTCATTTCCCGGTCAAAAACGAATCGGCCCGAGGCGGCCGGTTCGTCACGGATCCCCAGGTCCATTCGCGGTCTTGAACCGTGCTGATCCATCTGCAGACTACTGGTGGCGCCGTTTCATGGGGCGAGCAGGGGCAGAGCATTCAGATGAAGCGACAATCGTTCAAGTTCGCATTGGCGGCGATCTTTGCAGCATCGATGCTGGCGCTTGCCGCGCCCGCCTATGCCGAAAAGCGCGTCGCGCTGGTGATCGGCAACAACGACTACAAGAACGTCCCCAAGCTCCAGAAGGCGGTCAACGACGCCCGCACCATGGGCGATACGCTGAAACAGCTCGGCTTTTCCGTGATGGTGGCGGAGAACCAGAACCGGCAGGCATTTTCCGAATCGCTGCTGGCGTTCGACCAGGCGGTCGCGGCCGGCGATACCGCGTTCTTCTTCTATGCCGGCCATGGTTTTGAGATCGCGGGCCAGAACTTTCTGCTGCCGACCGACGTGCCGGCGGCGACCGAGGGTCAGGAAGAGCTGGTGCGCGACGCTTCCGTTCTCGCCGACCGCATCATCGAGCGGCTGCAGAACAAGAAGGTGCGCACCGCGATCCTGGTGTTCGACGCCTGCCGCAACAATCCGTTCGAACGCGCCGGCACCCGCGCGGTCGCCGGCGGCGGAGGCCTCGCGCCAATGATGCAATTGCCGGAGGGCGTATTCTCGGTGTTTTCCGCAGGGCCCCGGCAGACCGCGCTCGATCGTCTCTCGAACGACGACGCCAATCCCAATTCGGTGTTCACGCGAACTTTTGCGAAAGAGCTGCTGCAGCCCGGCGAGAATATGGTGCAGGTCGCCCAGCACACCCGCCGCATCGTCAGCGAAATGGCTGACACGGTGAAGCACAAGCAGATCCCGGTTTACTTCGACCAGATGGTCGACGACGTGTTCTTGAACGGTATGGCGAAGGGGCAGGCGGAAGCCGCCGCCAAGGAAACTACAAAGCCGGCCGAGCCGCCGCAGCAGGTCGCGGCGCTGCCGCCGGTATCGGTGCCCCGGTTGCCGAAGGACGATTCCATCAACGCGCCGATCGCCAGTTTCTCGCGCCACAATGGCGGCTGGACGGTGACCTTCTCGGTTGCCGATCCCACCCTCGGGATTTCCTGGCGGATGGGCGAGGCCGGCGATTTCCGCGAGACCGGTTTTATCGACACGCTCGATCCGCGCACCCGCAAGCGAATGCCCAACCCGTCGATCGAGCTGCCGGCGGATGCTGCGGCCGGCACCATCCAGGTTCGCTATGTCGATACGCAGGGTGAGATGCAGGGACCGTTTCCGATCAAATTCGATCCTGAAGCAGCCCTGATCCGCGACCAGCGCAAGATCCTCGACATGACGGCGACGAGCTGGCTGGCGTTCCGCGAATTCAACGGGCTCCTAGTCTATTACACGCATCTGGTGTCCTATCGCTGCGCGATCCGCGAGGTGCGGATCGGCATCGATACCGCCGTGCCCAACCAGGTGTTGAAGATGCCGCCTTGCGACATGAGGGATCCCAGCGCAATTTCCGCCGGCATGCCGCTTTACATGAAACTTGCGCCGGCGACGCAGGTTGTCTCGGTGGAATTGACCTATCGTGATGGCAGCGTGTCGGAGATCAAGAGCTTCCGCACGGCAAACCGCAGCAACAATTGAGGATGCTCCGGTCATATCCTGACGCTACAATGGATTGCCGCGGATTTCAGTGAGAGCCGGGTCATGGATGCCAGCACGTCGGAACGATTGCCTGCGCGCCCGATGAAAGTTCGCTGCTGCATCGTCGGCGGCGGTCCCGCCGGCATGATGCTGGGATATCTCCTGGGACGCGCAGGCGTCGATGTCGTGGTGCTGGAAAAGCATGCGGATTTTTTCCGCGATTTTCGCGGCGACACCGTGCATCCCTCGACCCTGCAGGTGATGGACGAACTCGGGTTGATCGACGGTTTCCTGAAGCTGCCGCATCAGGAGCTGCAAAAGATGGACGGGATGTTCGGCGGCACCTCGGTTCGGATCGCCGATCTCAGCCGCCTCAACGTCAAGCATCCCTTCATCGCCTTCATGCCGCAATGGGATTTCCTCAATTTCCTGCGCGAGCGCGGCAAGCGGTTTGCCTCGCTCAAGGTGATGATGGAGACGGAAGCAATCGACATCATCCGAAACGGCGAGACAATCTTGGGCGTGCAGGCGAAGACGCCGGACGGAGTGGTCGATATCGAGGCCGACCTGACCATTGCCTGCGACGGGCGCCACTCGACGGTGCGCGAATGTGCCGGCCTTGCCGTCGAGGAAATCGGCGCGCCGATGGACGTGCTGTGGTTTCGCGCGGGCAGAAAGCCCGACGAAACCGAGAACCTGTTCGCCCGGCTCGAGCCCGGCAAGATGCTGGTGACCTTCGATCGCGGCGACTATTGGCAATGCGCCTATGTCATCGCCAAGGGGCAATACGACTCGGTGAGGGCGAGGGGATTGCCATCGCTGCTTGACGAGGTGGCGCGGATGGCGCCGATCCTCAAATCAGGCGTTGCCGATGTGAAGAGCTGGGACGACGTGAAGCTGCTGACGGTCGCGATCAACCGGTTGAAGCGCTGGACGCAGCCGGGATTGCTCTGCATCGGCGATGCTGCGCACGCGATGTCGCCGATCGGCGGCGTCGGCGTCAATCTCGCGGTGCAAGACGCGGTTGCGACCGCCAATTTGCTGGCGGAGAAACTCGCGCGCGGCTGTCCGTCGGAAGAGGATCTCGGCGCGGTGCAGAGGCGGCGCGAATTCCCGGTCAGGATGACGCAGCGGATGCAGGTGATCGCCCAGGACAACATCATCAGATCAGCGCTGAAGCCCGGCAATGAGCCGCTCAAGGTCCCGCTGGCGCTGCGGCTGATCACGGCCGTGCCGTGGCTGCAGGGCATCACGGCGCGGTTTCTCGCACTCGGCGTTCGGCCGGAGCATGTCCACTCGCCAGCGCTCACCCCATGATCGAATAACCACCGTCGACGGGAATGGCGGTCCCGGTGACGAAATCCGACGCTGATGAAGCGAGAAATACCGCAATGCCCGCAAAGTCGGAGATCTCGCCCCAGCGCGCCGCCGGCGTGCGCGCGAGCACGCGATCGTGCAGTCCGTCGATCTCCGCACGCGCACGTTGGGTGAGATCGGTGTCGATCCAGCCGGGCAGGATGGCGTTGGCCTGGATGTTGTCGGCCGCCCAGGCGCACGCGCAGGAGCGCGTGAACTGCACGATGCCGCCTTTGCTGGCGGCATAGGCCGGCGCGAAGCTGGCGCCGAAGATCGACATCATCGAGCCGATATTGATGATCTTGCCGCCGCCCGCCTGTTTCATCGCGGGATGGACCGCCTGCGAGCAGAGAAAGGCGCTGGTGAGGTTGGTCGCAATTACGCTGTCCCATTCGGCGATGTCGAGCGTGTGCGGCGGCTTGCGGATATTGATGCCGGCGTTGTTGACGAGGATGTCGATGCGGCCGAACTCACCCTTGACGCGTTCGACCATCGCCGCGACGGCTGCCTTGTCGGTGACATCGGCGACCACGGAGATCGACTTGCTGTCGTGTTGAGCGAGATCTGCGACGGCGCCCGCCGATTTCTCCGGGTTGCGGCCGACCACCGCAACCGAGGCGCCGGCTTCGGCCAATCCCCTCGCCATGCCTAACCCGATGCCGCCATTGCCGCCGGTGACAATGGCTACCTTGCCGGTGAGATCGAATGGTCCTGTTTTCATTGTCGTTCTCCGTCTTGCTTGAGATGTTTCATGGGCGCTGGCTCTGCCAGATCAGGATCAGGCCGACTGCGCCGAGCGCCGCACCATATCCCGCCCACTGGATCTGGTTGATCATGAAACTCGACGCCGGCCAGGCGATGACGCCGAGGCCCTGTCCGATCCAGAGCAGGCCGATCGCGAGCGCGATCAGCCCGAGTGCGAGAAGCAGGTTGCGCATCGACATCCTCCCTGTGGCTGATGTGTTTGCCCCGATCGCGTGGCTGCTGCCGGAAACCATCGCAGAGGGTGGCCGTAGCTGTCGATCGAATACCATGCTGGCAGGCCCCAGGATGGGTTTTGATCACGGTGCTGTCATGCGGCGAGGCGGTTTATTCTGGTCTGGCGCTGATCTGCGGCGCCATAGCCGTGCCGGCTGGCCGCGAAAGGCCGATCTGGATCGAGATAATCCCGATTGAAGCTGTCTGGCCCTATCCTTCAAGGCTCGAGATCATCCCGATTGACGCTGTCTGGCCTTATCCTTCAAGGCAACAAAAAAGCCCCGGACGATGCCGGGGCTTTTGCGCTGCCGATTTAGCAGGGATCAGTACTTGGCGACGACCGGGCCGCTCCAGTTGAAGCGATAGACCAGCGAGGTGCTGATGGTCTGGGTCCAAGGCTTGAACGTAGCGGCGGTGCCCGACAGGCCCACACCGGCGAAGGCATTGCCAGGAACAAACGTCTGGGGCAGCGAAATACGATCGTAGAACGCCGACCGGTATTCGGTCTTCATGAACCAGCCAGGAGCCGTGATTCCGAAAATGTCGAAGCTATTCTCGACGCCACCGCCGACGAACCAGCCGTCACGACGGAAGGACCCTGTGGTGGTAATTCCTGTTCCGCCGCCCGCGGCAAGCGTGGTCAGAGTGGTGCCCGACCATTGCGGAACCACTGTAACCAGCGTTGACGTAGGACAGCACGTTCGGTGCAACGAGATAGCCAAGTCGCACGCCGGCGGCATAGCTGTCCCGAAGCTTTTCGCGACCTTCAATGGCGAAGAGGGGATCGCTCAGGGAGCCGCGGATGTCGCCGAACTGTCCGTCACCGAAGATACCGGCAACCCACTTGCTGAACTGCCAATCGTAACCGGCACCGACGGTTCCGAACCAGCCGCTGCCACCCAGGCGGTGATCGCGGGTGATAGCAGTGCCGGCGGCTCCAAATGAGCCGAAGCTTCCAACAACGCCTGTGCTGTTCACGTTGCTATCGGCATTCCAAAGGCCGCCGCCGAAGCCGCCGAAGACGTAAAAGCCGGTCCAGCTCGGCGCATACGCGATCGGCTCCGGAGCCTTGGTGTAGGGACGTGCCCCGAGGTCGGCCGCCGAAGCCGATCCAGTCATCGCCGCAACCGCGGTCAGAGCGAGCAAAAACTTCTTCATCTTAAAATCTCCAGCCTTAGGCCATCTAACAGGTGCGGCGGCACCAATTCCGGTGAGCGACTGGCTGGACTATAGACGGTTCCCGTAAAAATGCTGTTGCGGGCGGGACACAACCGGCCGAAAACGAATTGGCGAGACACCTACAAAAAGAGCGGAATCCGCCCCTGGACGAGGCGAAAAGCCCTGGAATATCTGGGAGTTGGAGTTTTTTCGCCTAAACGTCCAGCAAATCGTCGCTGGCGAACTCGGCCTTGTCGGTGATGAAGGCGAATCGCGCCTCGGCCTTGGTGCCCATGAGGCGCTCGACCGAATCGGCGGTGCCTTCGCGGTCGTCCGCCAGCAGGACCACGCGTAAAAGCGTGCGTTTGGCCGGGTCCATGGTGGTTTCCTTGAGCTGCGCCGACATCATCTCGCCAAGGCCTTTGAAGCGGCTGATATCGACCTTGGCATTGGCGTTGAATTCGCTCTTGAGAAGCTGATCCCGGTGGGCCTCGTCGCGGGCGTACACCGTCTTGGTGCCATGGTGCAGCTTGTAGAGCGGCGGCACCGCGAGATAGAGGTGTCCTTCGTCGATCAGCCGCGGCGTCTGGCGGTAAAAGAAGGTGATCAGGAGAGACGCGATGTGGGCGCCGTCGACATCGGCGTCGGTCATGATGATGATGCGCGAGTAGCGCAGATCCTCTTCGCGATATTGCGCGCCAGTCCCGCAGCCGATCGCCTGCATCAGCTCCGAGAGCTGGACGTTCGCCATCAGCTTGTCCTTGCCGGCGGAAGCGACGTTGAGGATTTTTCCACGCAAGGGGAGGATCGCCTGGGTCTCGCGGTTGCGCGCGTGCTTGGCGGTGCCGCCGGCCGAGTCGCCCTCGACGATGAAGAGCTCGGAGCCTTCCTGCGCGCTGTTGGTGCAATCGGTAAGCTTGCCGGGCAGACGCAGCTTCTTCACCGCCGTCTTGCGCGAAACCTCTCTCTCGGCGCGGCGGCGCAGCCGTTCGTCGGCGCGCTCGATGACGAAGTCCAGGAGCTTGTTGGCCTGCACCGGATTGCCCGACAGCCAATGGTCGAACGGATCCTTGATCGCCTGCTCGACGATCTTCTGGGCTTCCGCAGTCGCGAGCCGATCCTTGGTCTGGCCCTGGAATTCCGGCTCGCGCACGAACACGCTGAGCATCACGGCCGCACCGACCATCACGTCTTCCGAGGTGACGGGCGCTGCGCGTTTGCCCTGGCCGATGCGCTCGGCGTGATCCTTCAGGCCGCGCAGCATGGCGCTGCGCATGCCTGATTCATGGGTGCCGCCATCCGGCGTCGGCACGGTGTTGCAGTAGGAGGACAGGAAGCCATCGGCATCCGCGGTCCAGGCCACCGCCCATTCGCAGGCGCCGTGGGCGCCGTTGCGGCCGGATTTGCCGGAGAAGATATCCGGATGCACCAGCGTATCGGCGTGAACCGCGGCGGCGAGATAATCCTTCAGGCCACCCGCGAAGTGAAAGGTGTCTTCAGCCGGAACGTCCTCGATGCCCTTCAGAAGCTCGGCGTCGCAACGCCAGCGGATCTCGACGCCGCCGAACAGATAGGCCTTGGAGCGCGCCATCTTGAACAGGCGCTGCGGCTTGAAGAGCTGCCTTGGCGCCGAAAATCTCGGTGTCCGGCTTGAAGCGAATGCGGGTGCCGCGGCGGTTGTTGATCTTGCCGAGGTCTTCGAGCTTGCCCTTGGGATGGCCGCGCTCAAAACTCATGCGGTAGAGTTTCTGGCTGCGCGCCACCTCGACCTCGAGCCGCGAGGACAGCGCGTTGACGACGGAGACGCCGACGCCGTGCAGGCCGCCCGAGGTCTCGTAGACCTTGGAGTCGAATTTGCCGCCCGAGTGCAGCGTGCACATGATGACTTCGAGCGCGGATTTCTTCGGGAATTTCGGGTGCGGGTCGACCGGAATGCCACGCCCGTTGTCGGTGATGGTGAGGAACCCGTCGGCGGTCAGTTCCACCTCGATGAAGGTGGCGTGGCCGGCCAGGGCCTCGTCCATGGAATTGTCGATGACCTCGGCGAACAGATGATGCAACGCCTTTTCGTCGGTGCCGCCGATATACATGCCGGGCCGGCGGCGCACCGGCTCAAGTCCCTCGAGCACCTCGATGTCGGCCGCCGTGTAGCCGTCCTCGGCGCCGCCTGAGCGCGCAGCAACCTTGAGCGGGGCGCGGCCCTTGGGTTCCGAGCCTCCGAACAAGTCGTCAGCAGACTTCGATTTGGCAGCGGATTTCAATGGTTTGGACATGGTTCTTCATCTGTTGCACGCGGTGCGGCGCAGCGAATTGGTTGCTCTGACTATGCCACGTATCAGCTTAAAAAGTGACGGCCGGGCGGCGGCGATAGCCGCCAAGCTCCGCCGATGCAAGGGATAGATCGCGTGTCTCACAGGCCCGGAGGTCTGGAACACGATCATCAGGGCCACGACGCTCACGCGCATCATCATTGATCCCGATCGTGCAATAAATCCTTGCTCTGATTAGGGTTGCAAGACGGATGGGGACGGTTGCGAAATCACGCTGCAAGCCCGCCTTTGTGACTTGATGTCACGGAAGGGGCTGGCTTACCTGTTCCCAGGCTACGAGCCCGCAGGAAGGTTCAGGGCATCACACGGGGCGGGAAGGCATTCGAGGAATGGAAGATCTTGCGCACGCGTTGGCCGATTTCGTGCGCCATCATCAGGCCTGGGCCGCGCCGATTGTGATGGTGCTGGCGTTCGGCGAATCGCTGGCCTTCATCTCGCTATTGATCCCGGCCTGGGGCGCGCTGGTCGCGATCGGTGCGCTGATTGGAGCCAGCGGTATCAGCTTCTGGCCGGTCTGGATCGCGGGCGGCGTTGGGGCCGCCCTCGGCGATTGGGTCTCCTACTGGTTCGGCTACCGCTACAAGGAACAGGTCGCCCAGATGTGGCCGCTGTCGCGCTACCCGGAGATCCTGCCCCGCGGTGAAGCCTTTGTGAAAAACTGGGGCGTGCCCTCTATTTTCATCGGCCGATTCTTCGGTCCGCTGCGCGCCTCGGTGCCGCTCGCCGCCGGCATCTTCGAAATGTCGTACTGGCAATTCCAGATCGCCAATTTCGTCTCCGCGCTGATCTGGTCGGCCGCGTTGCTGCTGTTCGGCGACGTCATCGGAGAGATCATCGAATGGTTATGGCGGGTGGTGTGAAGCGGGCCTTGTCCGTGTGTCCGGAATAAGCTGGCGGAGCGGGGGTTAGCCCTCCAAACGCGTTGCGGCACGACGCCGCAATCGTCTCACTGGGAAGAACATCACATGGAACTGACACGACGTCACGCACTCGCAGGCGTTGCCGGAATAGCCGCCGCGCCGCTGCTATCAGCTATCCCGGCGAACGCCGCCGCGCCTGTCGCCGACAAGCAGGCGCCGAGCTACTACCGCTACAAGGTTGGCGACATCCTGGTGACCGTGGTTTCCGACGGCAAGAGCGTCTTCAAGCTGGAAGACTCCTTCATCACCAATGCCAAAAAGGACGAGGTGAACGCGGCGCTGGAAAAGGCCTTCATGCCGCGCGACATGTTCACCATCCATTTCGCGCCACTGGTCCTCAACACCGGCGGCAAGCTGGTCGTGATCGACACCGGCAACGGCGCACTGGCCAAGGCCAGCAGCAAGGGCGCCAACGGCCTGTTCGCCGATAATTTCGTCGCCGCCGGTTTCGATCCCAAGGCGGTCGATACGGTGGTGATCTCGCATTTCCACGGCGACCATGTGAACGGTCTGCTGACGGCGGACGGCACTCCGTCGTTCCCCAATGCCGAAGTGCTGGTGCCCGCGACCGAGTGGAAGTTCTGGATGGACGACGGCGAGATGAGCCGTGCGCCCGCCGGCCGCATGCAGGGCCTGTTCAAGAACAACCGCAACATTTTCGAGGCGGGCCTGAAGAAGAAGGTCACGCCCTACGAGTGGGGCAAGGAGATCGCGCCCGGCCTGACCTCGGTCGAGTCGGTCGGTCACACCCCCGGCCATACCTCCTATGTGCTGGCGTCGGGGACGGGCAAGGTGTTCATCCAGTCTGACGTCACCAACAATCCGAACCCGTTCGCGACCAATCCGGGTTGGCATGCGTTTTTCGACCAGGACGGCGATATGGCCGAAAAGACCCGCCGCAAGGTCTACGACATGGTGGTCGCCGAGAAGTTGCAGGTACAGGGCTTCCATTATCCGTTCCCAGGCCTCGGCCATGTCGAGAAGGACGGTAATGGCTACCGGGTGATCCCGGCGCCGTGGAATCCGACCATCTGACCTCCGCGTCATTCCGGGGCGCGCGTAGCACGAACCCAGGTGCAATTCAGACGGTTGTAGCGCGAGATTCCGGGTTCGATGCTTCGCATCGCCCCGGAATGACGGTGAGCATCTTGACGCCAGCGAGGCATGGCCTTATAGCCGCGCCCATGATCAACGCTGCGACCATCCTGATTGCCCGCCGCCGCCGCATCACTGCGGTATGGGCGGTCGTCTGCGTTTAAGATCATCGCCTCTGCCGCCGGATCTCTTCCCGCGGCGCTTCCTTCCAAGACACGCGGTTTGATCTGGCGGCTCCTACGTCTCGCAGGAGTTTGAAAATGTATACGCCACCTCCGTTCAAGCCCGACCGCGCCGCCAGCCTTGCGTTTGCGGAAGCGCGCGGGTTCGGCACCGCCTGCGCGTGGGACGGCAAGAAGCCGATCGCATCCTTGCTGCCGTTCTATCTCACGTCCGCCAACGACGGCACGCCGCAGGCATTGTTTCATCTTGCCCGTCACAATCCGCTGGTAAATCTCGCCGATGGCACCTCGTCCTGGCTGCTCGCTGTCAACGGCGCGGATGCCTATGTGTCGCCGGACTGGTACGTCTCGCCGGATCAGGTGCCGACCTGGCTATATCAGGCCGTGCATCTGACCGGAGCGGTGCGAAAACTGTCCGACGACGAACTCGCTGTGCAGATCGACACGCTCAGCGCCAAATTTGAAGACTGGCTTCTGCCGAAAAAGCCCTGGACCTCGTCGAAGATGACCGCCGGGCGGCTGGATGCGATGAAGAAAGCGATCGTGGGCCTTGAGATGACGGTTGACGAGGTTGAAGGTAGCTTCAAGCTGAACCAGCACAAATCGGAGGCCGATTACGCGGCAATCAGCAACGCACTGGCCTCGCAAGCCGATGCGCCGCTCGCACCAGATTGCGGATCTGATGCGCGAGGCGCGCCCGCAGGCCTTTCGCGACGGATACAGCACAGAGAACAACGCAGCGGCGACAGTTGAAAGGAACGTGTGATGAGCACGAAGAAGAAAATCGGCATTTTGGGCGCGTCCGGCTACACCGGCGCCGATGCGGTGCGCTTGCTGGCGCGGCATCCGAATGCCGAAATCGCGGCACTCACCGCCAACACCCATGCCGGCAAGGACATGAGCGAGGTGTTTCCACATTTCTTCATGCTGGAACTGCCGAAACTCGTGGAATGGGAGAAGGTCGACTGGACCAGGCTCGACGCGGTGTTCTGCGGATTGCCGCACGGCACCACCCAGGAGATCATTGCCGCTGTGCTGAAGGTCAATCCGAAGATCAAGATCCTCGACATGTCCGCCGACTTCCGGCTGCGCGACAAGCAAACTTACGCGCAATGGTACGGCCATGAGCACCGCGCGCTCGAATTGCAGGGCGAGGCCGTCTACGGCCTGACCGAATTCTATCGGGAGAAGATCACCGCGGCGCGGCTGGTGGCCTGTCCCGGCTGCTATCCGACGGCTGCGCTGCTGGCGCTGGTGCCGCTTGCGAAAGCAAAGCTGATCGACGTCGATGACATCGTGATCGACGCAAAATCGGGCGTCACCGGCGCCGGCCGCGGGCTGAAGCAGAGCACGCTGTTCAGCGAGGCGGGTGAGGGGCTGTCGCCTTACTCGGTCGGCACCCACCGGCATGCGCCCGAGATCGAGCAGGAGATCGGGGTTGCCGCTGGCCACGCTGTGACCGTCAACTTCACCCCACATCTCATTCCGATGGCGCGGGGCGAGCTTTGTACGTCCTATGTCAAGCTCAACGGCGCGACGCCGGACGATTTGCGAACAGCGCTGGAGAAGGCCTACAGCAACGAGCCGTTCGTCCATGTCGCGAAGAAGGGCGTGATGCCGCAGACCCAGAACGTGCGCGGTTCGAACTACGTGCAGATCGGCGTATTCCCCGACCGCATCAAGAACCGGGCGATCGTGATCTCGGTGCTCGACAATCTGGTGAAGGGGTCGGCCGGGCAGGCGATCCAGAACATGAACCTGATGTTCGGATTCCCCGAGACCGCGGGCCTGGAGCAGATCGCGCTGTTTCCGTAAGTGGAATGTAGTCGTGGACGAGGAAACCCTGCAATTCTACCGCAACAACGCCCAGTCCTATGCGGACTGGGCGAAGGCGCCATCGACGCGGCTGCGGGCGTTTCTCGCGCTGTTGCCGCCTGATGGTTCGATCCTCGAACTCGGGTGCGGGGCCGGCAATCATTCGGCTGTGATGCTGGAGGCGGGATTTGCCGTGCGCGCGACCGACGGCTCGCCTGAGATGGCCGAGATCGCCTCGCGTCGTCTTGGCCATCCCGTCGAGGCGATGATGTTTCACCAACTCGACGCGCAGGACGCCTATGACGGCGTCTGGGCCAGCGCGTGTCTGTTGCATGTGCCGAGGGAGGAACTCGCCGGTATCCTCGGTCGAATCCATCGCGCGCTAAAACCGTCCGGCGCCTTCTATGCGAGCTTCAAGATCGGCAGTAGCGACGGCCGGGACAATCTCGGCCGCTACTACAATTATCCCTCACCGGGGTGGCTGCAATCGACCTACGCCGCCGCAGGCGCGTGGGATCCGCTGACATCGGACACCAGCGTGATCCAGAGTTTTGACCAGACGCCCGCCAACATGCTGCATCTCGTCGTTCGGAAAAGCGCGACTGCATCCTGATCCGGAGAAAAGATGCGGTTCCCCAAGTTCGGCAATAAAATGATCGGCGTCCTGTTTGTTCTAGCGATTGCGCAGGTCATCGGATGGGGGACGGTCGGTCTTTTGGCCGTCGTCGGCCGGCAAATCGCCGTCGATCTCCACATGGACATTTCGGCGGTATTCGCCGGCACTTCGATCCTGTATGTGGCCATGGGGCTGTGGTCTCCGATCCTGGCCAGGGCCTTCACGCAATTCGGTGCCCGTCGCGTGATGATCGCCGGAACCATGATCGGTGCACCGGGCTTCGTCGTGCTGTCGCTTTCACATGGACCCCTGCTGTATTTCGCGGCCTGGGTCCTGCTCGGCACGGCGGGCAGCGCCACGCTGACGACGGCCGCCTACATCCTGCTCAACGAGATCGCGGGCCGGAATGCGAGGCGCGCGATCGGCGCGATGATGCTGATGACGGGCCTCTCCAGCAGTATTTTCTGGCCGGCCACGTCGTTTCTTTCGGACTTGATTGGTTGGCGCGGAACCTGTCTGGTCTATGCCGTAACGTTGCTGATGGTGTGTCTTCCGCTCTACGCCTTCGGGTTGCCGCGTCGGGTTGAATTGGCTCATGAAGCCGGCTTGGCCGCGCCGTCGGCGGGCGAGCCTTCCGTCATACCGAAGGGAACATTCTATCTGATCGTTTCCGCGACTGCGCTGAACGCCTTCGTCACCTTCGGATTTAGTGCTGTGCTGATCGAGCTTCTGAAGGCCGAGGGCTTGTCGCCGACCGAAGCGGTCAGCTTCGGCTCACTGTTGGGCGTGATTCAGGTCAGTGCCCGGGGGCTCGACTTTCTCGGTGGCGAGCGGTGGGATGGGATCACGACGGGCCTCATTGCCGGCCTGGCACTCCCCGTCGCGATGCTGCTGCTGATGATAGGTGGCGGATCGCATTGGACGATCGCCGCCTTCATTTTGCTGTATGGCCTGGGCAGCGGCGCACTCGCGGTCGCGCGCGCGACCATACCGCTTGTGTTCTACGACAAGACGGAATTCGTGAAGGCAACCTCGCGTATTGCACTGCCGCTCAATCTGATGTCTGCCGCTTCCCCGCCGCTTCTCGTCGGCTTGCTGACGCAGTTCGGCAGCAACATTCTGCTTGGCGTTGGCATGCTGTGTTCGGCGGGCGCCTTCCTCATCCTCTTTTGGCTCCGCGGCCATCGCCCGACAGTCGCGGTAACTGCCGCGACCTGAGCTCCAGGCGCCTGACCTCAAAGCGCCTGACCTCAAAGCACCTTGAAGATCGCCAGCGCCAGCACGGCCTGGGCCACGAAGCCGACGGTGAAAGCCAGCGTCCGAAATACCGGCAGGCCGAGCGTATAGACGATCAGATGCGCGACGCGAGCCCAGAAATAGACCGCGCAGGCCAGCACAGTCGATGTCGAGGAATAGTCTATGGCGTTGAGGATCAGCACCAGCGGCGCGAAGATGATGAGGTTTTCAATCGCGTTGTCATGCGCGAACATCAATCGCGTGGCCCATTCGGCGTGCGGCTTGTCGTTGCGCGACGGATTGGCCATGGCGCCGCCGAGGCCGCGGACCTGGCAGCGGTTGAGGATGTAGGGGACCCAGAGCAGGCCGGTCAAAATCACCGTCAGCGTCAGCCAGAACAATTCGCGCGTCATCGCCACCCCCTCAACTGATTTCCGATTCCCGCCTCTCGCGGGATGGTTGTTTATAGCGAAGGCTAGCGCGTTGCGCTATGCGCGGACGCGCACGTAGCTGCCGGGCGCATCCTCGATCGGCGGCAGCGCTGCGGAGCCGACCGCGCGCGCCGGCACCTTCTCCGGATCGAGGTTTTCCAGCCATTGGCGCCAGTCCGGCCACCAAGAGCCCTTATGTTCCTGCGCGCCCTTGAGCCAGTCCGCCAGCTTGACATCCCTGATGTTGTCGTTGGTCCAGTACTGGTATTTGCCGCCGGCGGGCGGATTGACGACGCCAGCGATGTGGCCGGAGCCGGACAGCACATATTTCACCGGGCCGCCGAAGAATTGCGAGCCGTACAGCACCGAGTCCGCGGGCGCGATGTGGTCCTCGCGGGTGGCAAGATTGTAGACCGGCACCTTCACCTTCGACAGATCGAGCAGCGTATTGTCCAGCACCATGGTGCCGGCGGAGAGCCGGTTATCGAGGTAGCAGTTGCGCAGGTAATAGGAGTGGTTCGCCGCCGGCATCCGCGTGGCGTCGGAATTCCAGTGCAAGAGGTCGAAGGAGGAGGGCGGCTGTCCCTTCAAATAATTGCTGACCACATAGGACCAGATCAGATCGTTGGAGCGCAGCATGTTGAAGGCCATCGCCATCTTGCTGCCCTCGAGCACGCCGGCTTCCTGCATGTCGCGTTCGAGCGCCGAGATCTGGCCCTCGTCGACGAACACCAGGAGATCGCCGGCATGGGTGAAATCGACCTGAGCTGCAAAGAACGTCGCCGAGGTCACGCGCACGCGGCGCTTTTCGGCGAGCCAGGCCAGCGTCGAGGCGAGCAGGGTGCCGCCGACACAGTAGCCGGCGGTATGGACCTTCATCTCGCCGGTCAGCTTCTCGATCACGTCCATCGCCGTGAGCGGGCCTTCCATCATGTAGTCGGCAAAGGTTTTCTTGCCGAGCTCCTTGTCCGGATTGACCCAGGAGATCACGAACACCGTGATGCCCTGATCGACGCACCATTTGATGTAGGATTTTTCCGGCTTGAGATCGAGGATATAGAATTTGTTGATCCAGGGCGGCACGATCAGGAGCGGCGTGCGCAGCACGTTCTCCGTGGCCGGCGAGTACTGGATCAGCTGCATCAGCTCATTCTGGTAGATCACCTTGCCCGGCGTCGTCGCCATGTTGACGCCGACCTCGAGGTTGGAGGAATCGGACTGGCGGATGCGCAAGCTGCCGCGGCCGGCCTCGACGTCCTCCGCCAGCATCTTCATGCCGCGCACCAGATTGTCGCCGTTGGATTCCAGCGTCGTGCGCAGCACTTCCGGATTGGTGAGAATGAAATTCGACGGCGCGATCGCGTTGATGATCTGCTGGACGTAGAATTCGGCCTTCTTGCGGGTGTGCGGATCGATGCCTTCGGCGTTCTTCACCAATTCCTGCGCCCATTCCGTGGTGAGCAGATAGAGCTGCAGCACGAAGTCGAAGAACTGGTTCGATTTCCACTCCGGATCCTTGAACCGCTTGTCGCGCGGCGAGGGCTCGATCGCGGGTTTGGCATCGGCTTCGCCGGCCATGCGGCGCACCGCTGAACCCCAGAGATCGAGATAGGCCTTTCCCATCTTGGTCTGCAGGTCCGAGGCGCGGTCCTGGTCCGCGAGCCAGTATTCGGCGACGGCGCTCAGCGTCTTGACGACCTCGCCGATTTCGCTGGGCGGCTTGTCCTTGACCTCGCCGGTCTCGCGCGGCTTGAGATAGGCAGCCAACGCCTGGCCGCTGCTCTCCAGGGCCCGCGCGATATTCATCGCGAAAGCTTCGGCATTGAACTTCTTGGCGGCCTGGGTTTCGATGCTGATGTCATTCATGCTGGAGACACTATCGGTTCATTGCGTCTACGTCACCGCGCGGTGCGGCAAGATACGTCATCGAACGGTGAGGCAAGAGAGGCTTCGGAATTGGTTAATCCTTGCGCCGTTTTGTTGCACTGCGACAAAGATTCTCTATTCTGACATATTGAGGCCTCACCGGTCAGATTTGCTGTTCTCGCTTTAATTGTTCCGGGCGACAATGGTTTGAACGGTTGAAGCGAGAAATAACGCAGCTAGATGGTTTGAAGTTGCAAGGCTCGTACCAGTGCGACCCGTGTCGGCGATGCGCGGATGAGTGCGTGAGCTTGTTGGGGACTTTCGGCAAATGCCGATGAAACGGATGATCAGGCTGTTGGCCGCGGGGACGTTGCTGGCTTCAGTGCTCGCGGTCGGCGGCTGCTCGACCACGATCGCGGATATGCAGGGCGTTGGCGTGCCTGCAGATGCGCCTGCGCGACCGAAGGAGGCCAGCGGCTACCTCCCGGTCCACGACCTTCCGCCGCAACGGGACGAGGCGGCGCTGCCGCCGGCAGAGCAGGCCAAGATCGAGAAAGAGCTGATCGCCGCGCGCGACCATCAGGCCTCGGCGACCGCCCAGAGCCCGGCGGGCCAGAGCACCGCCGGGAAGTGACGGGGTCTTTCGACCTAATCGCTGGCGCCGCCGGACGGCCGTGCTAAAAGGACCGCAATTCAACCGCATATCCGGTCGCTGACGTCAGGTTTTTTGCGCCTGAATTCGCCCTAAGTCATTGATTGGGCGCGATTTCTGGGCGAAGCCCCATCCGGCTTCGATAAACGCCAAAGGTCTGGTCGATTCTGCCCCTTGGGTTGTCGGAGCAAGGTCCCATGGAAGATTTCTACCGTATCCGCCGTCTGCCGCCTTACGTGTTCGAAAAGGTCAACCAGGCCAAGGCGGGCGCGCGGAACGCCGGGGCCGATATCATCGACATGGGCATGGGCAATCCGGATCTGCCGGCGCCGCCGCATGTGATCGAAAAACTGAAGGAAACCCTCGGCAAGCCCAGGACCGACCGCTATTCGGCCTCGCGCGGCATCAACGGGCTGCGCAAGGCCCAGGCCGCCTATTACGGGCGGCGCTTCGGCGTGAAGCTCGATCCGGATACCCAGGTGGTGGCGACACTCGGTTCGAAGGAGGGCTTTGCCAACGTGGCGCAGGCGATCACCGCGCCCGGCGATGTCGTGCTGTGTCCCAATCCGAGCTATCCGATCCATGCTTTCGGTTTCCTGATGGCAGGGGGCGTGATCCGCTCGGTGCCCTCGGAGCCGACGCCGCAATTCTTCGAAGCTGTCGAGCGCGCGATCGTCCATTCGATCCCGAAGCCGCTCGCGCTCGTCGTCTGCTATCCCTCCAACCCGACTGCCTATGTCGCCGACCTTGATTTCTACAGGGATCTGGTGGCGTTCGCGAAGAAGCACGAGATCTTCATCCTGTCGGATCTCGCTTACGCCGAAGTCTATTTCGACGACAACAATCCGCCGCCCTCGGTTCTGCAGGTCCCCGGCGCAATCGACGTCACCGTCGAATTCACCTCGATGTCGAAGACCTTTTCGATGGCCGGCTGGCGCATGGGATTTGCCGTCGGCAACGAGCGCATCATCGCGGCGCTGGCACGGGTGAAGTCCTATCTCGACTACGGCGCGTTTACGCCCGTTCAAGTGGCCGCAACCGCTGCGCTGAACGGCCCTGACGACTGCATCAAGGAAATGCGCGACACCTATCGCAAGCGCCGCGATGCGCTGGTCGAATCGTTCGGCCGCGCCGGCTGGGATATTCCGCCGCCGCAGGCCTCGATGTTTGCCTGGGCGCCGTTGCCAAAGGCGTTCGAGGGCGTCGGCAGCATGCAGTTTGCGACCTTGCTGGTGGAGAAATCCGGCGTCGTGGTTTCGCCGGGCGTGGCGTTCGGCGAACATGGCGAAGGCTATGTGCGCATCGCGATGGTGGAAAACGAACAGCGCATCCGGCAGGCCGCGCGCGGCGTGCGCCGCTTCCTTGAAAGCGGCATCGAAACGTTGCACAACGTCGTTCCTCTCGCCAATCGGCGCTAATTCCTCCGGCAGGTTTTTCTCAAATGGTCGCACCCCTGAGAGTGGGCATAGCGGGGCTCGGCACCGTGGGCACCGAAGTCATTCGTCTGATCGAGGCGCAGGCGCGGACCCTGTCAGCGCGCAGCGGGCGCGGCGTGCGGGTCACGGCCGTCACAGCGCGCTCGAAGACAAAGAAGCGCGGCATCGATCTGCGTGGGATCGAATGGGCCAAGTCGCCGCAGGCGCTGGCCGAGGATCCCAATATCGATTGCTTCGTCGAACTGATGGGCGGTTCCGGCGATCCTGCATTCTCGGCGATCGAAGCCGCGCTGAAATCCGGCAAGTCGGTGGTCTCGGCCAACAAGGCGCTGATTGCCAAGCATGGATTGCGGCTCGCCAAGGCCGCCGAGAAGCACGGCGGCGCCTTGAATTTCGAAGCGGCGGTAGGCGCTGCGATCCCGGTCATCAAGACGTTGCGCGAGGGCCTTGCCGGCACCAGCGTCAACCGCGTCTACGGCATCCTCAACGGCACCTGCAATTACATCCTGACGCGGATGGAGCAGGAAGGGCTGTCGTTCGCCGAATGCCTGAAGGACGCGCAGCGCCTCGGCTATGCCGAAGCCAATCCCTCGTTCGACGTCGACGGCCATGATACCGCGCAGAAACTCGCGATCCTGGCCAGCCTTGCCTTCGGCACCAAGGTGGCGCAGAGCGCGGTTTATGTCGAAGGCATTTCCTCGATCAAGCCGGAGGATTTGCGCGCTGCTGAAGAACTCGGTTATCGCGTCAAACTGCTCGGCGTTGCCGTGCGCACCGCAAAGGGCATCGAGCAGCGCGTGCATCCGACCATGGTGCCGAAATCATCCTCGATCGCGCAGGTGATGGGCGTGACCAACGCGGTGACGATCGACGGCGAGGGCATTCCGCCGATCACGCTGGTAGGCCCCGGCGCCGGCGGCGCGGCTACCGCGTCCGCTGTGGTGGCCGACATCGCGGACGTGGCGCGCGGCATCCGCGCATTGCCGTTCGGCCGTCCGGTGGAGCGCCTGCGCGCGACCACCAAGGCGCCGATGGAACGCCACGAAGGTGGCTACTACATACGCCTGATGGCGCGCGATCTGGCAGGAACTGCTGCAACAATCGCCACGCGGCTGGCGGAACAGAAGATATCTTTGGAATCGATCGTGCAGCGTCATCCCGACGGCGTCGATGCGAATGGCGGGGCCAAAAAAGCTTCACCGGTTCCGGTCATTCTGATTACCTATGCGACCAGCGAAGACGCGGTCTATCGTGCGCTTGATGCAGTGCAGCGCGACAAGGTCATCAGCGGGCGGCCGCAGGTGATCCGGATCGAAAAAAACTAGCGCGTGTTACGAACCGGTCACGCGCGAGATCATTGATGGCGGACAGAATGGCCCGCCAGTAGAAGGTTTAAGGAGTGTTGTGATGTCGACCCATATTTCCGTACCCCCGCAGATGCTGCTCGAGCGCATCCTCACGCTCGAAATTGTGCGGGTCACGGAGCGTGCGGCGGTTTCGGCTGCGCGGCTGCGCGGCCACGGCCAGGAAAAGGCGGCCGACCAGGCCGCCGTCGATGCGATGCGGCGCGAACTCAACAAGCTGCCGATCGAAGGCACCATCGTGATCGGCGAGGGCGAGCGCGACGAGGCGCCGATGCTGTTCATCGGCGAGAAGGTCGGGCTGAATGCCGGCCCCAAGGTCGATATCGCCGTCGATCCGCTTGAAGGCACCACGCTGTGCGCCAAGAACATGCCGGGCTCGATTGCCACCATGGCGATGGCCGACGGCGGTACGCTGCTGCACGCGCCCGACGTCTACATGCAGAAGATCGCCGTCGGTCCCGGCTACAAGAAGGGCGTGGTCGATCTCGACGCATCGCCCGCCGACAACGTGCGCCGGCTGGCGAAAGCCAAGGGCGTCGATGCCTCCGCCATCACCGTGCTGGTGCTCGATCGCCCGCGTCACGCCGACATCATCAACGGCGTGCGCTCGACCGGGCGCTGCGGTTCGCCTGATCACCGACGGCGACGTCGCCGGCGTCATCCATTGCGCCACGCCGGAAGAGACCGGCGTCGACATGTATATCGGCACCGGCGGCGCACCCGAGGGCGTGCTGGCGGCGGTAGCGCTGCGCTGCATCGGCGGCCAGATGCAGTGCCGCCTGATCCTCGACAGCGAGGAAAAGCGCGAGCGCGCCCACAAGATGGGCGTCATCGATCCGAAGATGATCTACGGCATCGAGGACATGGCCAAGGGCGACTGCCTGTTCGCCGCCACCGGCGTCACCACTGGCTCGCTGCTCACGGGCGTCAAGTTCCGCAAGGACGACGTGATCGAGACCGAAACCGTGGTGATGCGCTCGGTCACCGGCACCGTGCGCTACATCAAGGCCGAGCATCGGCAACTGGAGAAGTTCCATCTCGATTGAGGTGTACGGGCCCTCGGTGGGGATTCCGGCGTCTGTACGAGTGCGACCACGTCATTCCGGGGCGCGCATTGCGCACCCGGAATCCATAACCACGAATCGAGATCGATTCCGGGTCTGCGTCCTGACGGCGCATCCCGGAATGACGACGAGGAAGCTGCGCGAACAACAACAGAAAAAACGGGAGGCGACCATGTCCGATCTTTCCGCGGTGAAGGCGCTGGTGTTCGACGTGTTCGGCACTGTCGTCGACTGGCGCACCAGCCTGATCAACGATTTCACCAAATGGTCGGAGGCCCGCGGCATCAAGGCCGACTGGACCGCATTGGTCGACGGCTGGCGCGCCGTCTATGCGGCGTCGATGGACGAGGTGCGCAAGAACCCGCAAGCCGGCTACGTCATCCTCGACACGCTGCATCGGCGGTCGCTCGAGAAACTGGTCGAGCAACTTTCGATCAAGGGGCTCACTGACGCCGACCTGCAACATCTGACGCTCGGCTGGCACCGCCTGCACGCGTGGCCCGACAGCGTCGCCGGCCTGACGCGGCTGAAGACGAAATACATCATCTCGCCGCTCTCCAACGGCAATGTGGCGCTGCTCACCAACATGGCGAAATTCGCCGGCCTGCCGTGGGACCTCGTGATGTCGGCCGAGCTGTTCGAGCACTACAAGCCCGATCCCGAAGCCTATCTCGGCGCGGCAAAATTGCTGTGCCTGCCGCCGGAGCAGGTAATGATGGTCGCCGCCCACAACCACGATCTCAAGGCGGCGCAAAAGCTCGGCCTGAAAACGGCCTTCGTGGCACGGCCGACCGAATACGGCCCGCTGCAGAAATACGATTTCGAGGCCACGGGCGACTGGGACATCGTCGCCAAGGATTTCGGCGGCATCGCCGACCGGATGGGCTGCTGAGTTAGCTCAGTGTCCCGGACGCAGTGCAGCGTGTAACGCTGCTCCGCGGCGCCGGGACCCATTTCAGCGCCCCTTGGGCCCCGACTTAGCAGCGCACCGCTTTTGCGCTGCGCAGCATCAGGGGCACGCACAAACTTTGTCGAATAGTCTGCTTCGCGTTAGGGCGCGCAGAGGCTGGTGACGGGCGGGAGAGACTCGTCTCGGTCGGTCATCTTGACGCGCGCGACCCGAGCCACAGTCCCACAAACGCGCCGACCCCGCTCAGCAGCACGCCCGAATAGGAGATCATGTCGCCACCCCAGAGTTCGGGAACAAGCCCACCGATCGTCGAGCCAATAAAAATCCCTATCCAGATTGATGCTTGCATAGGTCATTGTAACCAAACGCGGCCGCGCGCGAAAGCCGCGGGTAGGCGCCACAAACGCTGTTCGCGACTTCACATCGGACGTGCTCGATGTATTTAGATTTGAAGATGGAAAGTTTATCGAACTGGTAGAATTTGCAGACACTGCTCTGATCAAGAGTGTCGTGAGCGCGAACTCGTAGCTCGGATAAAGAGCCGAAGGCGCGGTCTGCTAGCACAGTCACGGGGCTTCGACCAACTTCTGCCGCCGTGTGACGCGTGCCAGTGCGAGGTCTGGCGTTGGGCTTAGGTCATCCTGGCCGCGAAGCTTTCCCGTGGCCAGAAGATCTGCTTCGCAAGTTCGTTGTAAAGTTCACAAATCTTCTGCGACTCGAGGACAAAGCTCGTAAAAGCCTGCCGTGCGAATTCGGCCTGAACCTCGATCGCCTTGTCGAATGACCGCACGCCCACGAGCTTCTCGACAAAAGACCCGGTTTCCTGGAACGACCTCTTGGCGTAGTCCCGGTAGGCATCCGCGATGGTTTGAATGCTGACTGGATGGTCGTCCGCCGACGCGACTGCGACGATCGAGGGGGCCTCCGCCGGTGCGACTTCGCCGATCAAGGGCACATCCGCCAGCGATGCCCCGCTCGAGGGGAACTCCTCGGGCGCAGCCGCGCGGTTGGTGGGGCCGTCGGCTGACGCGGCCATTGCGGTAATTTGATCTTCATCCCGCTGGTCGAGCTTGGCGTTCTGCAGTTGATCAGGTTTCTGGCTCCGCTGGTCCGCCTTCCGGCTGCGCTGGCGGGGCTTCCGGGCCGATTTGTCCTGGGATTTGGTCGACATTGTTGGGCTCCGCTGTTTCCGAATCAAACCAAAGAACTCCGCCATGTTTGCGATCAAATCGCGGTTCTGGCTTGTCACTTACACGGCGTTGATGTGGTGACTGGAACCCTTTAGAGCTGCTTTCGCCAATGCTAAGACCGACTTTATTGAAGGTTTCATCCGGGCGGGCCCGGAATGCATGGCGATCTGCTGAAAAACCTGAAAGTAGAGCAGGGCCCGATTGAACTGAAGGCACGATCCGCCTTACAGACTACGAGCCCAAGCCGCGTCCCTCGGCTCACACGCGCCACAACTGATTGTGCTAGCCGACGGGCAAATCACGCATGTCCTCGGTCTAGTCGTCCTTGCAAAAACATTCCGCTTAACGCGTCGGGCAAATCAAAAGTATAAACCTCGCCGTCTCATCCCTTAACGAGGGGCGTTGGCCATCGTCACGAACGTTGGGATGGGATGCGGTGGACGCGGCAGCGTCGGGCGCGAAGGGTGATTGCAGGGCGGAGCTCCCGTGAGCGATCATCGCGCGCCAGACGAACGATGCTGAAGCGTACGGCAAAACCGTGTGGTCCCGACACCCGTTGCTGGTGTCAAGCTGTCGGTGGCTGAACGATCCAACCGGATCGGGATAGCCTCAAGCCGGCAGTGACGGTGACAAGACGAATTCGTCGCCGAGGAGATCACGGCATAAGCCGTAAAGCCATTGCGCGGGGAATGTCGGAGTGTTTCCGCTGAACCTGTATGCTCGTGTGCGTTTCTTCGCACAATCTTTGCACACGAGACCGCGGGTGCAGCGCGCACCCGGCATTCCCTGCGCCCTCTCGTTTTGAGGGCAGGACAGTCAAAGCCAAGGCTCGGGCGGATTGCGCGGCGAGATCGCGAAGCCATGACCTGCGCTGTGTAAAACTCCCACCCCGGGGCGTCCCCGGGTTGCCGATGTGCTAGCCTTATCAGTTCCTCGTCGATCGGCGTGAGGCGGCGGACTACGCCTTCCGCCTTCGCTCGAAGAGTTTTGGCGGACAAGCCGGCTAATTCATTCTCCCTACGGACTGAACGTAATATGTCGCCTCCTGCAACCGCTATCCCAGTTGAAGCGCCGCCGGCGTTTCTCGGCGTGGCGCGGTCGTTGACCGGAAAACTGTGGCGCGACCGGCTCGACGCGCGCGGTGCGGCGCGGGCGCTGGCGATCGTGCAGCGCCATCAATTGCCGGAGATGTTGGCGCGCGTGATCGCGGGCCGCGGCGTCGAGCTCGATGCGGTCGAGGATTTTCTCGATCCGACCATCCGCAAACTGATGCCCGATCCCTACACCGTGACGCAGATGGAAGCCGCGTCGAAGCGCATTGCGGAGGCGGCCGTGCGCGGCGAGAAGGTCGCGATCTTCGGCGATTACGACGTCGACGGCGCGACCTCGGCGGCGCTGCTCGCCTGGCATCTGCGGCATTGCGGACTCGATCCGCTGATCCACATTCCCGATCGCATTTTCGAGGGCTATGGCCCCAACACCGAGGCGGTACGCGCGCTCGCGGCCAAGGGTGCAACGCTGCTGGTGACCGTCGATTGCGGCACCACGAGTGTTGAGCCGCTCGCCGAGGCGCGCAAACTCGGCATGTCCGTCGTCGTTATCGATCATCACCAGACCGGCGACGTGCTGCCGGAAGTCGACGCACTGGTCAATCCGAACCGGCCCGACGATCTCTCTGGCCTCGGTCATCTCGCCGCCGTCGGCCTCGTGCTGATTACGCTGGTGGCTGTCAATCGCGAGCTGCGTCAGCGCGGTTTCTGGTCTGGCGAGATGCCGGAGCCCGATCTGCTCGGCATGCTGCATCATGTAGCGCTCGGCACGGTGGCCGACGTCGCGTCATTGACCGGCCTCAACCGCGCCTTCGTTGCAAAAGGCCTGATCGCGATGCGTCGGCGCGACCATGTTGGCCACACCGCGCTGATGGACGTGTCGCGGCTCAACGGCCCGCCGGAAGCCTGGCATCTCGGCTTCATGCTGGGCCCGCGCATCAACGCCGGCGGCCGCATCGGCCGTGCCGATCTTGGCGTGCGCTTGCTGCTGGAAGGGGATGTATCGGAAGCGGCGCGGATCGCGACTGAACTCGATCGCCTCAACACCGAGCGCCGCGTCATCGAGCAGGCGGCGGAAGCGCAGGCCGAAGCCGAGGCGCTGGCCTCGCTCGGGCTCGAGGACAAGGGCGCGGTGATCGTGACAGCGGCCGAAGGCTGGCATCCCGGCGTGGTCGGGCTGGTCGCGGCGCGGCTGAAGGAGAAATTCTCGCGGCCGGCCTTTGCCATTGCACTGGAGCCCGGCGGTATCGGCACCGGATCGGGCCGCTCGATCTCGGGCGTCGATCTTGGCAAGGCGGTGCGGCAGGCCGTGCATGACCGTCTCTTGATGAAAGGCGGCGGCCACGCCATGGCCGCCGGCGTTACGCTGCGGAAAGAGAAGCTCGCGGAATTCCGCGCCTTCATGGAAAGCGCATTGGCAGAGGACGTCGCCAATTCGCGCCATGAGAACGAGCTGTTCATCGACGGCGCCGTAACGGCGCGTGCGGTGACGCCCGAATTTGCCGCGACCCTCAACCGCGCCGGTCCGTTCGGCAGCGGCAATCCGGAGCCGGTGATCGCGCTGCCGTCGCATCAGCTGGTGTATGCCGATGAAGTCGGCCAGGCGCATCTGCGCCTCCGCTTCAAATCCGGTGACGGTTCCATCGTCAACGGCATCGCCTTTCGTTCGATCGGACAAAAGCTCGGCAATGCGCTGACACAAAATCGCGGCCAGCCGCTGCATGTTGCGGGATCGCTTGCGGTCGACCGCTGGCAGGGCAGCGAACGTGTGCAATTGCGTGTGGTCGACGTCGCGGTTCCGGATCAGGGACCGGCGGTGATCAGGTAGGAAAATTCAACGAACAAACTGGAAGCGAACATGGCAGGGCAGATTGTAGTCTTACCGCAGATAATCGGAGTATCTAATGGCCGACGAAGAAGAAAATCCGTGGGAATTACAATGTCTCGATGCTGCTCACGACTTCGCGTTGCGGTGTACCGAACTATATTCGAGTAACCCGTATTCTGAAGTCCCACTGCGGCGCGTCATCAATAGTCTTGTGACTGAATTGTGGGACAGAGGATTTAGTCAGTCGGAAATACGAACCGCGTTTGAGGAAGCCGTGGCGAATATGCCTCGTTAGCCGCCGGCGAAGAACGAAGGGGTTACACGATGGTACGCTACGAACCCTGCCGCAGCCGCGCCAGCACCTTGAGCCCACCGTAGCCATCGGCGGGCAACAGCCCCATCTTGGCCTGATAATCCTTCACCGCCTTCATGGTGTCGTTGCCGACGCGGCCGTCATTGCCGCCGGTGTCGAAGCCGGCTTTGGTCAGTCGCGTCTGCATCTCCTGCACTTCGGCGAGCGTCAGCGCGCGCTCGGAGCCGGGGAAGGGCTGGATGAAGGGCGGGCTGCCCAGAATGCGGTCGCCGAGATGGCAGATCGCGAGCGCGTAATTCATCGACGGGTTGTAGCTGCGCACCGCGTAGAAATTCGGCCCCAGCAGAAACGCCGGCCCGCCCGAAACCGGCACCCACAGTTGCGCCGACGCGCTGGGTTGCGGGAACGGTTGGCCGTCGGCGCGCGTCACGCCGGCGCTCGTCCATGCTGCATAGGCGCGGCTGCCGCTGGCGCCACCGCCGGGCGCACGCACCTCGTAGCCCCAATGCTCGCCGCGATGATATTTGCCGCGGTTGACCAGGAATTTCGCGCTCGATCCCAGCGCATCGTCCGGCTTGCCGAACGGCGAAACCTTGCCGTCGCCGTCATAGTCGAACCCGACATTGAGCCAGACCTCCGGCATCCACTGGGTGTGCCCCATCGCGCCGGCCCAGGATCCGCGCATCTCTTCAGGTGTGCTCCAGCCGCGATCGACGATTTTCAGCGCGTTGATCAACTCGGTTTCCCAATAGGCCTTACGGCGCGGCTCGTTCCAGGCGAGCGCCGCCAGCGAGGGGAATACCGGCGTCATATGGTTCTGCTGCACCAGGGGATCGCCATAGGCAAACTCGACGCCCCACAGCGCCAGCAGCGTGCCGCGCTCGACGCCAAAATCCTTCTCGATCCGCGCGAACACCGCCTCGTTCTTCTTCAGCGCCTCGCGGCCATTGATGATGCGCCAGTCCGAGACGCGGCGGTTGATGTACTGCCAGATCTGCTCGTTGAATTCCGGCTGCTTCTGCATCTGCCGGAACACGCTCATGTCGGGCTCGATGCGGCCCATTACGCGCGTCCAGGTTCGCTCCGAAATGCCTTTTGCCAAGGCGCGAGTGCGAAAACCGTCGCGCCATTGGTCGAAGCCGGGAGGTGCGGCGGCAAGCGCTGCCAATGGACTGGCGAGCACGGCGCCCGCGGCGATGCCCGTTCGCAGCAGCGCTCGGCGGGTAGGGGATATCAGAGAATCAACCTGTTTCATGGGGACAGTCTACCGGCGCAGCAGGTCCACACCAAAGCCATGTCGCCGTGGCGACTAGCTATCCTGCAAATCTGTGGCGATTCTGGACAGCCAGCGCCGGACCGCACGTTCTGCCGCGGTTCCAAGTCCGGCCGAAAGCCGACGCTCCAGTGCGTGGGCGTGGCGCCGGCACTTCTCGAGCAGCGTGGTTCCACGCCGCGTCAACGTCCATTGCAGGACACGGCCATGGACCGGGTGCGCGGCTTTCCGGATGGCGCCGTCGCGTTCGAGATTGCGGATGATGACGCCGACGGTCTGCGGCGTCAGCGCGGCGACCCGGGCGAGGTCGGCGCCGGAAAGTCCTGGATACGCCTTCAGCATGGTGAGGACGACGAATTGCGGCGCGGTCACGCCGAGGCTTGCGAGCTTGCGTTCCATGGCCTGGCGCGTCGCGGCCTGGGCCTGGCGCAGCAGATAGGCGAGGTAGCCTTGTTCGCCGCGCTTGCCCTGGCCGGGCGGGGGCGGATGGCCGATGGCGGGCAAGGGAGTTGTGGAGGTCTTTTTTGAAGCGTGTGCTGATTTTTTCCCGCGGGCCGAATTTCGGCGTTTTCCGGTTTTTCCGGCGCGTGATTTTTTCGCAAACCTCGATTTTGTTTTTGCCGAGGTACCAATCTTGCGTAGCATATCAGTGCTCTTATAATAAATCAGACTACTGATAACATGAGGTGATGAAGATGTCACATGCCCGCAAGGAGTACACGGATTTTCAGAGGCTCGCGCCCGACGCCTTCGATCTCGTGCAGGGGCTCGGCAGGCTCGCCGCCAAGGCCGGCATCGACAAGCAGCTGCTCGAGCTCGTCAAGCTGCGCGCCTCGCAGATCAACGGCTGCGCCTTCTGCGTGCAGTTTCACATCCTGCAAGGCGAGAGCCTCGGCATATCCTCAGACAAGCTCAATCTGGTGGTGGTCTGGCGCGAGGCGCCGCAGTTCTCGGCGCGCGAGCGCGCGGCGCTGGCGTGGACCGAAGCACTGACCCTGATCAGCGAAGGCGTCAGTGACGAGGTCTATGCGCAGGCGAGCGCGGAATTCTCCGAACAGGAGCTGACCTATCTCACCTCGGCGATCGCATCGATCAATGTTTGGAACAGGTTCGGCGCCGCCTATCGCTGGACGCCGCCGCAACGGAAGAAGGAGAGTTAGTTGCCGCCGCCTTCCTCGGAGTCCATGTGACGGCTGACGTCCTCGGGCAGCGCATGAGCGACCGCGCCCGCCGGCGCATTCTCAGGTCCGATCTCGCGGCCGTGGCCGTGGATCAGGCGCTCATAGGCCGAAACCAGGGTCGTGTAGGGATTGACCCACAGCCAGCCGTCGCGGGTGAACACCTGGACGTCGAAGTGAAGGTGACGGCTGGTGCCGTTGGGATGATCCAGATAGTTCGAGACGACGCCGATCTTTTCGCCCTCCGCGACGCGCCTGCCGTTGAGCAGGCCGTCAGCATCCATGCTGGAGGGGTCCATGTGCATGTAGCGAAAGCGGATGTGTTCGGTGCTGGTGTTGACCTGCAGCGTCGCGGCCTGCTGCTTCGGCGAGCGGATCACGACGCTGTCGCGAACGGCGACGGTGCCCTGCTGCTTGGGATCGCAGCTCTCGGCACCCTCGCTGTTGGGAGCACAGGCGCCAGGGCGGATATCCTGTCCCTGGTGACCGAAGCCGCTGGCGCATTGTCCCACCTCGAAGCTGCGGGCTTCGCAGAAATTGTCCTGCCAGGGATATTGCAGGCGTCCGTCTGGCTTGTTGCCGCCGAAAGATTGGGAATGCGCGAAGGCTGGCGCTTTCTCCAGGGGAAAGCGGATCTGGGAATAGGCTGTGGCGTCGGGGTGGCCGCCCTGCCTGCGGGAGCCGCTGTTGGCGACGATGTCGCCGCTTGGACGGTAGGTGAAATCGGGCGAGGCCTTGATCGGCCGTTCGGCAATATCCGACGAAATGTCGGCGCGAGGCCGCGAAGGCTGGCCGCCGGCGATGCGCAAGGCTTTCAGGAAACGCTCGGCGACCGGATAAGCCTCGCGGCAAGCCAGGCGCCGCGGCCGAGGCGCCGAGTCCAGACACTGGATCGACACCACATAGGGGATACCGAAGCGGGTGAAGGCGTAGCGCACATAGCCTTCGCGGATGAAGCGCCGCAGATCGGGGAATTGCGCCGCCAGCGACTTGACCGGCTCGCCCTTGCCGCCAAGCCGGTCGCTGAGGTCGTAGATCAGGATCGATCCCGTGATCTGGACCTCCACCGGTTTTGTGAAGGTCCGCTGCGGCATGCCGTCGCCCGTGCCCGGATCGAGCGAGAACACGGCGTCGTAACCGGCCGCACCGGCATGAAAGAGATCGGCGGGTTGAAAATCGGCCTGGTAGCGCGCGACCGAGAGACTGTCGGGGGCACCGCTCTCGCGTGCATCGAGATAGCTCGCCGGGTCGAACGGAAGCAGCACTGGTACCGGGCTGCGGCCGATACCGGGAAAAATCGGCGAGGTCACGGCGTTGAGTTGTACCAGCGCTGGCGTCGAGCGCGGATCCGAGGCCGGCACGCGCCGCTGGGTGGCGAAGCTGAAGCTCGAAGCGACCGCCGGCTTGGTGTTGATCTCCTGCCTGAGCTGATCCAGCGCCGCGCGCCATTCGACGCGCATCGCCGAGATCGAAGGCGTCCTGAATTCGTCGGCGGACGCAGAGACGGCGGCGGCGAGGGGCACAGTGAAAGCTGCCAGCCAACAGATGACGAAGCGGACAGCTCTTGTATTCAATGCAGCGCCCCCTGGCGGCAGTCCTGTGTGATCCCTTGCCGCCTAATCCTTGGCGCGTTCGACGTAGGAACCGTCTTCGGTCATGACGACGATCCGCGTGCCGGTGCCGACATGCGGCGGCACGCCGGTGCGCACGCCGTTGGAGAGTATCGCGGGCTTGTAGGACGAGGATGCGGTCTGGCCCTTGGTGACCGGTTCGGTGTCCACGACCTCCAGCGTCACGCGCTGCGGCAGCTGGATGGCCACCGGGTTCATGTCGTGGAGCGACAGCTTCACGGTCATGTTTTCCTGCAGATAGGGAGCGGACGAGCCGACGATCTCCTTGGAGACCTGGACCTGGTCGTAGGTCTCGGTGTTCATGAAGTGGAAGCCGTCGGCGTCTTCGTAGAGATAGTTGAAATTTTGATCCTCGACGGTCGCCTTTTCCACTTGGTCGGTGGTCTTGTAACGTTCCGAAATCTTCACGCCGTCGCCGATGCGGCGCATTTCGATCTGGCTCACCGGAGTTCCCTTGCCGGGATGAATGTTCTCAGCGGTGAGCACCACGTACAGCTTGCCATCCTGCTCGATGATGTTGCCCTTGCGAATAGAACTGGCGATGACTTTCAAAGTTGTTTTCCTGAATCTCTGGCCTGGGACCAATCCGGACAGGCGTGCCCTGCGGCCGTTAAGGCGGTTTCGGGCTGCAACATACTGATTTGGCCCCCAGAAGCCAGCCTTTTGCGGGCCGTTTTCGGTGGCCTGCCGGCGGTTGGGGATGTCGGGCCGGACTGGCCGCTATTTGTGGTCGGAGCCGGGGGTTTTAACCGTCTTGGCGTTGTAGTCGGCGAAGCTGTCGGGGACCGAAAAGCTCCGGTTTTAAGGTCGTAAAGGCACATGTCACAAAGCCGATTCTGCGTATGTGGTCGAACGTGCGAGGTTTCCGTTCCAGATTTGCAGATAGGACTCGCGAGCGGCCGGCAAGGTGCAGACCGGGTCGGCTCGAAGGCATGACCGGGCGCATGGACAATGCACGTGTCTTTGGACATGAAGGGCAAATCGGAGCCGGGACCGCTGATGGCGATGGGGTTCGATGCGGGTCACAAAATGAAATGATATCAATGGTATTTTGTAATATCTTGAAGTTATTTGTGAAATTCCGGAGCGTCAACGGTTTCGTGCAGTCGGATCCGGTGGATTGCTGATGGCCGAATTCGACCAGCCGTCGCCATGGTGGACGCCTGCACGATTTGCGGACAGGCGGCCGTTCCTGCTGGCGCGAAGCGCGATCGCCAGGGACCTGCGAGCCTGGTTCGACGAGCAAAGGTTCGTCGAGGTCGAGACCGGCATCCTGCAGATGTCGCCCGGCAACGAGACCCATCTGCACGCCCCGCGCACCGAACTGACGCGCGGCGACGGCACGCACACGACGCGCTACTTGCGCACCTCTCCGGAGTTCGCGTGCAAGAAATTGCTCGCCGCGGGCGAACCAAACATATTTGAATTCGCGCGGGTGTTCCGCGATCGGGAACGTGGCGATCTGCACCTGCCCGAGTTCACCATGCTGGAATGGTATCGCGCCAACGCCAGCTACGACGCCGTCATGGCCGACACCATCGTCATCATCGCCCATGCCGCGCAGGCGACCGGAATCGGACGGTTTTCGTTCCGGGGGAAAATAGCCGATCCATTCGCCGAGCCGGAACTGTTGACCGTGGCAGCGGCATTCGAGCGCTTTGCCGGCATTGACCTGTTGGCTACCATCGCGGATGGCGAAGGTGATCGAGCCGCGCTTGCGGCGGTGACCAGGGAGCGGACACGGATTACCGAGGATGACACCTGGTCGGACATTTTCAGCAAGGTGCTTGTCGAGCATATCGAGCCCCATCTGGGGCAGGACCGCTTGACGGTGCTGTTCGAGTATCCGGTGGTGGAGGCAGCCTTGGCCCGCGCAAAAGCCGCCGATCCGCGTGTCGCCGAGCGGTTCGAGATCTATGCCTGCGGTGTCGAGCTTGCCAATGGCTTTGGCGAATTGACCGACGCGGTCGAGCAGCGCCATCGTTTCACCGCGGCGATGGATGAAAAGGCGCGGCGTTACGGCGAGCGCTATCCGCTCGACGAGGAGTTTCTCGCGGCGGTCGGAAAAATGCCGGAGGCAAGCGGCGTCGCGCTCGGCTTCGACCGGCTGGTGATGCTGGCGAGCGGCGCGCTCAGGGTTGACCAGGTGGTGTGGACGCCGCCGGCAGGTGAGACATGAACAAGATCGATCCAAAATTGGCTGCGACTTTGCGCCAGGCGGCCGAATTGGTCGAACGCGGCTTTGCGCCTGCCGCCCGGCTAGCTGATCTCGAAAAGGTCGCCGCGCGCTACGCGATCGCGGTGACACCTGAAATCGCCGCGCTGATCGACCCCAACGATCCCGCCGACCCGATCGCGCGCCAATTCATCCCCAGCGCCGACGAACTGGTCGAACAGCCCGGCGAAAACGCCGATCCGATCGGCGATGACGCGCATTCGCCGGTCCATGGCATTGTGCATCGCTATCCGGACCGGGTGCTGTTCAAGCTCGTTCATGTTTGCGCGGTGTATTGCCGGTTCTGCTTTCGCCGCGAAATGGTGGGGCCGGGGAAGGCCACAGCGCTTTCTGAGGACGCCTACCGCGCCGCGCTCGATTACATCCGCTCGCATCCCGAAATATGGGAAGTGATCCTGACCGGCGGCGATCCCTTGATGCTGTCGGCGCGTCGGCTTGCCGAGATCATGGCCGATCTGGCCGATATCGATCACGTCAAAATCGTTCGCATTCACACCCGCGTTCCCATCGCCGATCCCGCGCGGGTCAGCGCGGAGATGATCGCGGCGCTCAGGGTTGCGACGCCACGACCTGGATCGCCGTTCATGCCAACCATCCGCGTGAGCTGAGCGCCGAGGCCCGCACTGCCTGCGCGCGCCTCACGGACGCCGGTATCCCGTTGGTGAGCCAGTCGGTGCTGTTGCGCGGCGTCAATGACGATGCGGCGACCCTGGAGGCGCTGATGCGGGCCTTCGTCGAGTGCCGGATCAAGCCGTACTACCTGCACCACGGCGACCTGGCGCCCGGCACGGCGCATCTGCGCACCACGATCGAGCAGGGCCAGGAGCTGATGCGAGCCTTAAGGGGGCGCGTTTCCGGCCTGTGCCAGCCGGATTACGTGCTCGACATTCCCGGTGGCCACGGCAAGGCGCCAATTGGCCCGAACTATATGTCACAGCCCCGCGAACGTGAACTTTTCGGCGAAACCCGGTATCGTATCGTCGATTATTGCGGTGACGTGCATCTCTACCCGCCGAAGCCATGAGCGATCGATGACCGAGGCGGGGGAGGGCAAACCGGAGCCGCCGGACGAGGAAGATAACCGTGCCATCGAAAATGCCGTAATGCTCGGCTCCTTCGCTCTGTTGGTGGCGGCGGGAATCTGGTTGCTTGGCACGATGGCCGACGTACGAAAGGTTCAGGATTGCGCCGCCCAGGGACGACGCAACTGCGCACCCATCGACGTTCCGGGGCGGACGCGATAAATAGACGTGAGAGCTGGGAGGACCGCGATGCGGAAAACAGTTTTGTCGATGGCGCTATTGGTTCTGGTCGGTAGTCCGGCCGCATTCGCACAGGGTGGTTCGTCGACCGCTCCGAAGAATGCGCCGACGGTACAGGCCCCGGTCGGGCATCGTCAGCCACGCGCCGGCGATGTGCCCAGTGAAAAGAACCTGAGCGACCCGAACAGCGCCATGAACAAGGAAGACGCTGCCCTCGACAAGAAGATCAAGAGCATCTGCCGAGGATGTTAGGACTGCCGGAGAGTCATTCCAGGCAGGGCGCGATGACGCTCCCTGCCTGCGCTTGATCGGTTAGGCCGAACGTTCTCGGAGCTTGGCGCTCCGCAGCCCTCGTCTCGCCTCAACGGCGTCGGCCAGCCGATTCAGGGCCGCGACAGTCGTGTCCAGGTCGATGCATCCGTCCGTGATGCTCTGCCCATAGGTGAGCGTCGCGCCGGGCAGCACGTCCTGGCGGCCCGCGACCAGATTGCTCTCGATCATCACGCCGACGATGCGTTGCTCGCCGCCGGAGACTTGGCGGGCGATATCGTCAACGACCAGCGGCTGGTTCTCCGGCTTTTTGCCGGAGTTGGCGTGGCTGGTGTCGATCATCATCCGCGGGCTGACGCCGGCGCGCGCCAGCTCGGCCGCCGCGGCCTCGAGGCTCGCCTGATCGTAGTTCGGTTTGCTGCCGCCGCGCAGAATGACGTGGCAGTCCTCGTTGCCGGATGTCGCAGCGATCGCCGAACGCCCGCCTTTGGTGACCGCCATGAAATGGTGAGGGTGGGTGGCCGACTTCACCGCGTCCGCGGCGATGCGGACATTACCGTCGGTGCCGTTCTTGAAGCCGACCGGGCAGGAAAGCCCCGACGCGAGTTCGCGATGGATCTGGCTCTCCGTGGTGCGTGCGCCGATCGCCGCCCACGCCACGAGATCGGCGATGTATTGCGGCGTGGTCATGTCCAGGAACTCGGTGCCCGCAGGCAGGCCGAGATTGTTCACCGCAGAGAGCACGTTGCGGGCGAGACGCAGGCCCTTGTTGATGTCGAAGCTGCCATCGAGATCCGGATCGTTGATCAACCCCTTCCAGCCCACCGTGGTGCGCGGCTTCTCGAAATAGACCCGCATCACGATCTCGATCCGGTCGGCCAGCCGTTCGCGCAAGGCGGCCAGGCGCGTGGCGTAATCAACGGCGGCGACGGGATCGTGGACCGAACAGGGGCCGACGACCACCAGAAGGCGATCGTCCGTCCCGTTCAGGATGGCGTGAATGGCGTTGCGCGCCGCCATCACAATGCGTGTCGCGGTCAAGGTGCGCGGTATTTCGCGCATCACCTCGTCCGGCGTACTCAGCTCTTTTAGTTCCCTGATGCGAAGATCGTCTGTGGTGCTCAACACGGCGGGCTCCTTTGGTTCTGTTTGAGGACCTGCCGGCAATAAAAAAGCCGCCAGGTCTGGCGGCTGTTCGGACTTCTTGCTGCAATTCGTCAGATTGAGCGCGATCCTCTCACCGCCAGCGAGCTGTCGTAGCTAAAGTACCAAAAATAGCTGGTGGCGACGGTGATCATGGCGGCTCTATAGCGCACGGTTTATGCCTTGTCATCCCATAATCGCCCGTGGAAACGGTCGGGCCGATCCGGTTCAGGAATTGCGCGCGGCGAGCGCCATGCCGATCAGCGTGGTGCCGCCGAACAGCAAGTTGATGCCGACCAACAACCCGATGGCCCATTCCGCCGAGCCGGGCAGGCCGGCGATGACAAGGAATGCGATCACGATGTCCATCAGGCCGGCAATCAGAAGCCATGACCAGCGGCTGGACAATTCTCGGCGATGTTCCAACGCATACATGATGGTGGCGACGCCCTCGGCTAGGAAATAGGCGCCCACCACGATGGTCAGCGTGAGCACGCCCTGAATGGGCCGTGCCAACAGGATCATGCCGGCGAGAACGGCCAGCGCAGCCGAAATCAGCGACCACCAGAATCCCGGCAGGTGGCGCGCCCAGAACGTGACGATCAGCCCGCCAATCCCGCTGATCAGGAACATCCAGCCGAGGAAAATCGTAACGGCAAGACTGGCCAGCGGCGGCACGATCATTGCGGCCAGGCCGAGAACAGCGAGCAGGATGCCTTCGAACAAAAAGGCCTTCCAATGCGCCTTGACCGCGTCGCGCATTTTCGACTGCAGTTTGTTGAGTTCGTTGGGAAGGGTCATTGCAGCTCTCCCGGTACGCAGGCCTACAATACGGCGTTTTCCAGCGAAGGGGAAAGCGGTTCCCGTGAAGAAAACGCGTCAACAAAGCCTAGCGTTGGCCGGGGGCCGACGAAAAACCCTCTGAACTGGTCCGCATCCGGTTGCGGCCGAGGATGTAGACGGCGGTGGTTGCAACCAAAAGCGTCAGTCCGACGACGATCGACGTCAGGCCGATCGGGATGAGGAGAATAGCTGCGTTCCGTTCGGGATTGATGAACCAATGGTGGAGTGAGGTCAGCAGGAATGCGACACCGGCGAAGCCTGCGCCGCCGCCCACGACTAATAGCGCCCACATCCGCCGCAACTGGCTCAGCCGCTCGCGCGCCAGTTCCGTGCGCGGGGCGTGGTGGCGGCCGACCCGCCGCACCAGCCGAACCGCAAACCCGATCGAGCTGAACCCGATCAAAACGCTCGCCGATCCCAGAATCAGCCTTGTGGTGGGGGTGAGGTCTGGATTCCTCTGCAGCGACAGCAGCGGAAAATCGAATGCGGCGTGCAGCGCGATCGGCGCGAACAGTACCATTGCCCAGCTCGAGAAGCGTGCCCAGTCGCGGTGGTGGCGATTAGCGCCCAACGCAGTGCCGGCCCGCGCGATCGCGATATAGGCGCCGGCGATAATGCCGAGTGCGCCATGGAACGGCACTGTAAGAACGCTGCGCAACGCAGCGAGTGAGCGCCACATGTCGGCGTGCTGGACCAAATAAGCGAGGTTTTCGTAAGCGGCGAAGCCGAGGCCGGCGGCGGCGCCGTAGACCACCGTGTCCATCGGATCGGCAAAAGTCCGGCGTCGCGCCGAAACCGCGATGATGACGAGCACCTTGACGATCTCTTCGGGAGCCGCGACCCCGAATACCGAGCGCAACGCCTGGGTCATCCAGGGATTTCCCGGAATAGCCAGGATCGCGTTGAACGGCGCCCGCGCCAGTCCCAACAGCGAGATGCTGGCGGCGCCGAGCAGGAACGCTATCCACACCTGTGTGGGTGGACCCGGACGTTCGTCGGCCGCGATGACGAGCCAAAGCACCAGCAATGCGGGAGCGATCGCGGCAGCGCCAATAACGGTGGGGAGAGACTCAAGCAGCAACATCTAGGGTAATTTCACCTCGCCGGTTGGTAAAAAATGGCGGTAAATCCACCGGTATGCAAGGCATCGACCTCGCATCGGCACCGGGCCCCGCATCATTTCATGCTGGCTTCGAGCGATTCAACAGCCGCGGCACGCAAATCATCCACCGAGCAGGCGCCGGCAGGCTTCGACAAAGACGCGCGCGCCGGTGACGATGTCGGCGTCCGCGGTGTTCTCGGTCCAATGATGGCTGATGCCGCCGATCGAGGGAACGAACAGCATGCCGGCAGGCATGATCGTGGCGAGCACCTGAGCGTCATGGCCGGCGCCGCTCGGCATGCGCACAGATCGGTTGCCGGCAAAGGCCGAGCTCGCGGCTTCGATCGCTTGCTGGAACGCGCCATCCATCATGGCCGGGGAGCCGGTGCGAATCCGCTCCAGCTTCACGCTGCAGCGGCCCTGTGCGTTGGTCTCGGCGGCCATGGTCCGCAGCAAATCCTCAAGGCGGTCAATGACCGCGGGATCATCGTCGCGAATTTGAAACAACATTTCGGCGCTGCCGGGGATGATGCTCGGCGCGCCGGGATCGAGGGTGATGCGCCCGGTGGTCCATACCGTGCGCGGTCCGCACTGCGCGGGAAACCGATCGTCGATCGCGACGCAGAACCGGGCCAGCGCGAGGCCCGCGTCCTTGCGAACGCTCATACGTGTCGTGCCGGCATGATTTTGCTCGCCGGTGAAGCTGATCCGGTACTGCCAGATTCCGACGATCGAGGTGACGACGCCGATCGCAAGACTTTCGCTCTCGAGCACCTCTCCTTGCTCGATATGCGCCTCCAGATATCCGATATGCCGCCCGCGTTCGACCACGACGCGAGGCCGCCCGGCTAGTCCCGCATCACGCAGCGCGTCCCGCATGGTCCGGCCGTTGGTGCGGTCGTGCGCGGTGTCGATTTCCGCTTCGGCTACCCCGCCAACATAGGATCGGCTGCCAAGAAAGCTGCCGAAATGGCCTTCCTCATCGCACCACGCCGCAACTTCGACGGCTCCTTTGGCGGTGGAATCGGAATTGATGACGCGGGCAGCTTCAAGCGCGTAGACGACGCCAAGCGGTCCATCGAGCCAGCCCGCATAATTCTGGCTTTCCAGGTGCGAGCCGGCCAGCAATTTGGGCCCGGATTTTGGACTGTGGCCGAGCACATTGCCAATGCCGTCGATCGTGGCGGTGAGGCCGGCCTCGGGAAGCCGCCCGGCCAGCCATTCCAGCGAGCGCAGATGCGGCTCGGAGAATGTCGGCTTGTGAACGCCGGTCTTGTAGGCGCCGATGTTGCGCAGCGCATGGAGATCGGCCAGGACGCGGGCGCCATCGAATTCAGACATGAGCCGCAACCTTCAATGCCCTAACGGGGATATCTATTTCACTGGCCGGTTTTGGTGGCGGCCGCGGAATGGCGCTCCCTAGCGAAGCGCCTGAAATCAACCCCTTCAATGGCATAGCCCAGAATTTGGGTAAAGCCATCAGCATTGATCTGCAAAGCGTTTCAGTCTCCGTGCCCGAACTTAATCTGCCAGTTGTCCAGCGCGATGACGGCAAATGGGCGATCGGTTGGCACGACGACGCGCCGGGACCGTTTGAGAACTCGCCGCCATGCCGAGGCGGTAGCAACATGATCGACCGGAGACCCGAAGCGAAAGCAGGCTGAGAATGGACCTAATCGACGAACGCCGCATCGGTGATTGCATGTCGAAATGTGCTAGCTTACCCTAGTCGAGTTTCGACACCTTTGTTGATGTTGAGGCTCGCAATGACTTGCACGCACTTCGCTGAAGGGAAAGTCCTCTTTAGAGAGGGAGACACGTCAGACTGTGTTTTTCGCCTGCTCAGCGGTGCCGTTGATATACTCCGCGAACTCGATGGCGAGCCCATCCTTCTTGGCAGGGTTGGCGCGGGGCAGTTTATAGGTGAGATGGGAGTTGTGGAAAACCGCCCCCGTAGCGCGACCGCTCGAGCCGCCAGCGAGGTCGAGGTAGAAATCCTCACGCCGACCGAGTTCTTGGATCAGATTGCGGGCTCGCCGCAGGCCGCTCGGGAGCTGATTCAGCGCCTCAGTCAGCGACTGCGCGAGGCCAATGATCGCATCGTTAAAGATGAAAGGCGAAGCCGCGGACCCCCTGAAGCCCGTCCTAACGCCAACAACAAAATGGCTTTAGGGTCAGTTTCTAAAGCGTATCTTGCTGCCAAGAATCCGTGGTTGCAGCGCCAGTTCCACACTAAGCACGAACTCAGCGATCTGCCGTTCGTCGTCGGCCGGGGACATGTTGCACGGGAAGTCTTGCCGCCGTTGCCGCCAGATCTCCAGCTCAACGACACTATCCCGTTTAGACTATCGCGCAACCACTTCATGATCGAGAAGCGCGACGGGAGTTATTACGTGCGCGACCTCGGCAGCACGCTTGGAACAATCGTTAACGGCGAGCCGATAGGTGAGCATTTCCGCAGTGACGATGCGCCACTGGGAGCGGGAGAAAATGAAGTGACTGCGGGTGGCGTTGATTCACCATTTATCTTCTCTGTGCTCATAGCTTGAGATTGCCCGATCGCAAGCACGCTCGCCGAGTAAAAAACCTGCGGCGTGACACGACAAAGCAGGACACGGACAATCAGCGCCGCGAGCTGGAGGCAGTTGCCGCGCGCTCAGGCTGGCACGTGGTCAAGGTCTATGAGGACGCCGGCATCACAGGCGGCGCGCGGTTTTCTTTCGAGGGCGGCGTAGGGGCGGTCTCTCGGGGATCCGCCGAGGTCTTGGTGCGTCGGTGTTTTTAGCGAACCCTTAGGTTTAGGCATTGGCGGACCCAATAGCCGTTAACATGTATCAGCTGGCAGGGGCTGGGATATGGCTCTTTGATGATCGGCCACCCGTGAATGTCGATGTTTGTCGGGGTGGTGATACCGCGCCAGAAGACGGCGTTCGCGCTAGGGGAATTGAAAGCCATCGCCGCCGCAAAGGACATGACAGCAACGCAGCTCAAAAGAAATTCGCGCATAATCCCTTGTCCAAATCACGCGACGGCATCAACCGTCGCAATCACGGTACGCATACGGGTGGCTAGCTCGCGATAGCGCCCACGCAGCCGCAGGTATAGTTCACGCTTGCTTTCATCCGCCGACCGATTAGCGATCAACTCGCATTCGGTAGCAAGGCTCTCAAATCGTTCCAGCTTGGCTTGGAAAGCGGTCATAAGGCGGGGCCCCCTGAACTCTTACTAAGGGATCAATCAGCCTACCCCTGTGATTAGGTCACAATCAACATTGTTATTCGGCAGAACTATTTTTGTTCGTCTGCGGGGGCGCTATCTCGGAGCGTCCAGGGTTGCGGGAAGACTGCGGCTATAGAGGGATGAGCGATGGCAAGAAGTCGCAGCGCAAACTTGAACGATGCGATCGTGCTGCCGAACGGCCGTAAGGCGAGAGCAAGCCCGCTTTGTCGCCCTGAACCTTCGGGCCTTAGTCTATTGCGAGGATACCGGTGCGGGTAAGCATTGGCGTGCCATCGCGCATTTCGACAAGTTCGAGATCAATCAGGGTGGCCAAGTCGTTTGGGTCGATGGGGGATAATTTCGTTCGCTTGGCTTTGATGTCGCGCATCGCCCAGCGCAGCCGGATCGCGGTGTCGAGCCCCAGGGCGCCCAATGCTGCCCTTGATTGCTCCGCTATGGTGACGGGATCACCAGCATCCTTCAGCGGTTCAATGATAGGGGCTCGGATCGGCGGCTCTTCACCACTTGGCTCGCTAGATGAAGTTATCGGCGGTGGTTCAGGATTGGTCGAGATCAGTGGCTCCTCGCGAAATATCTCTGCGAAAACGCCGTCGTCCAATGTCCCAAGTTTATCCCGACTCACTTCTTCGCCCTCAACCAAAGCCCGACCGGTCGCGCATAAATAGCCGTGAGCATGCAACCAGCCGCGAAACGATCAACATACACCCGGCGCTGTCGCCAATTCTCGCGCTCCGTAGTGCTACTGAGGGGTACCCCGGAAGAACGTCGCACTGTGCGGACCGTGGGCGGGATACCCGGAAGACGACCTGTCCACTGCAAATAGCGGCGCAAACAAAAAGACCGCCCGAAAGCGGTCTTCCTGTAGTAATGCGGCTTATGGACACTCAACCGGGGTTAAACTCAACCGGGATCTGCCCCCCATGTGACCCACCGCTCATCAAATTGCCGCCTATTGCCCCACCAAAGCCCGTACCATTATTCTCATCTGCGATCATCTTGTTCAGACGATCCTGGTCCGGCTTGTCCCTGAGTCCACCGGACACGAGGTCGAGGTCGGTTTCACTTAAAGTACGATCGTTGTTGGTCATTGCGATGTCCTTTCGAGCTACTACAACGTGAACGACACCGGGCTTCGAGCAAAGCCCGCGTCTCACTCGCATAAGTTGCCTGATCGCGACCGATCACACTGTGAGAAAGGTCACGATACGCCTCCCGCAGCTCTTGGAACGGCCCTGGGGGCCGGAATGGCGCGGGCCTACAGCGTGTCGCGGGTGTGGAAAAGACATCGATCAGCTCACGCCGACCGAGCAATTCCGATCACGAGATTTCCGTGAAGGTGTGTGTGGCCAGAAGATACGGACCGAAGAGATTGTCGATCTTTCCATAAAACGACGTGATCGACTTGAAACGATCCGTCCGTTGTTGTGCGAGCGTGGCGCGATCGGCAGGAGGAAGGTTTGGGTCGCTCATTGATTTATTACAATAATCGAGTTCGATGAGATGGCGATAAAGTTCATCCAGATACGTTTTCACCTCGTTGGCGAAAAGGAATCGAGCGCCATCGATCGCCTCTATCAAATCATACTCTACCTTGCTACTCGAAGCCCCCGATCGGGTGATCTCTCCTACAGCGCTGCGAATGCGGGTGAAGACCTCGATGCGTCTTTGAAAAAGATCCAGGGCAAGTTTGTCGTTGGCAATCCTTACTTGCCGCTTTGCGTTTCGCGACTG
This sequence comes from uncultured Alphaproteobacteria bacterium, assembly GCA_963774775.1. Taxonomy (GTDB): domain Bacteria; phylum Pseudomonadota; class Alphaproteobacteria; order Rhizobiales; family Xanthobacteraceae; genus Bradyrhizobium. The sequence continues at coordinate 3,293 of CAVZGZ010000003.1, read as the reverse complement.
ACTTATCCCAAATCCAATGGCAACGCTGGCAGCCGTAAGCGCTGCAAACACGGTCGCGGCCGGCCGTGCCAATTTAGTGATCAGTTCGACGGTTTGCGGGTCCATTTCGTCCGCCGGTTCATCGCATCCTATATGCGGTCTGCACAGTTCATCGGGCTGCGGGATACCAGCAAAAAGGGCTACCAGACCCGGCTCGAACAAATCAGGGTTGACCACGGCCACCGTGCCGTTGCTGGCCTCAATCGCGACCGTATCAACAGTTTCATCCTCGCGCCGTATGCCGATCGGCCGGGTGCCATGCTCGACATCTTGAAGAAGATGCGGATCTTGATCGCCCATGCGATTGAGAAAGGCTGGCTGAAATATGATCCGTCTCTTGGCATCAAGCGGCCAAAGTCCAAACCGGTTCGGCGCTGGCGCGATTCTGAAATGGCGGCATTCGAGGCCCGCTGGCCACTCGGAACAAAACAGCGGACGGCTTACGAACTGATGCTCAATGTCGGGACTGCGAGGGTCGACGTCCACATGATGACGTGGAGCCAGATCGATACCGAGGGCGTGCAGTATACGCGCAGCAAATCTGGCGAACACGTCGACATAGGAATGAGCAGAGACTCTCCGGGCCGCCCTAGATGCCACCCCGCGCAGTCACGTTGTCATCATCACGACAGAGTTCGGCCGGCCGTACACGGTGGATGGCTTCAGCGGCTTCATGCGCGACGCGATGAAGGCGGCTGGATTGCCCCTCGACTGCAGACCGCACGGTCTGCGGAAAACGCTCGGCAACGAACTGGCCGATCCACGCACGGCATTCAGGCCGCGCTCGGCCACACCACGCTAGAGCAGGCCCACAACTACAGCAGAGAAAGCAATCGGAAGCGGGGCGGGCGGCGGGCCATCGAACAGCTGGACGACCATAGAGAGAACAGACTTTCCCAAACCGGTTCCGAGCGTTTGGGGAAAGCTATCAAAACAAAAGGAACATCAGAGTGATAGGTAAGCGGCTGGCGCTCCCTAGCGGAATCGAACCGCTCTCTCCACCGTGAAAGGGTGGCGTCCTAACCGATAGACGAAGGGAGCAAAAACAATCGGCAGATCAATACGTTAACACTACGATATGCCGGATTGGCCGCCGACGGGCAACGACGGCGACGGGCGAACGTATAGTGGCGATTGCGCGAGCGGGCAAGCCGCCAAAACGGTCCTTTTGCACGTGTTCGACAAGACGCCCGAATCCGGCCGATTGCCAAAAACTGCCGTCATTTGGCAACGTTTTTTAAAGCCGGAATGGATAGGGCTAGAGGTTGGGGATACTGACATGGCCTTGGACACGAAAAAACGAGCAGCGCGCAAGTCGATGCGCCAGTCCGGATGGATCACGCTCGATGGCGGCTTTGCTGCGCGCCAATGCGTGGTGCATGACATCTCTTCGTCCGGCGCGAAGATCATAATCGACGATGACAACACACTGCCTGCGAAGCTTCGGCTGGCGTTCTCGCGCGACGCCAGGACCGGACGAAACTGCGAAGTGGTCTGGAGGCGCGGCAAGACCTTCGGCGTCAAGTTCGTGCGCTAGCCTCATTCGCGGCCGTGCGGTAAAAGGCGGGATGAACAAGACCTGTTTCGTCATCATCGTCGCCGCTTGGCCAGCGGTCGCACTGGCGCAACAAGCTGGACTGCAGAGCTCCACTAAGCTTCCGCCCTCGGGCAAGCTGCTTCCGCTCAAGGGAGCCGCGCGCAATAATTCCTGTGCCGAGTATGGTCAGGGCTTTGTCAGGGTCGAGGGTAGCGGTACCTGCGTGAAAGTCGGTGGCTTCCTGAGCATCGAAGCGGGCGGCCATACGGGCGCGCGCTGAGACACTCCCGATATCTTGTCACGACATTGGCGGCGCGAGGAACTGGATAAATCCCGGCCGCTCCGAGAGCTGTGCGAACCAGCGCTCCAAATGAGGCAGCTCCGGCTTGGTAACGCCCTCGACGCCAAACCAGCGCCTGGCAAAAGCACCGATCGCGATGTCCGCGATCGTGAATTGATCACCCTCGATGAAACGCCGGTTTGCCAGTTGTGCGTCCGCGATGCGCCACACCTTGGCCTCGGCGTCTGCATCCTTCTGGATCGCCACCATGTCGCGTTGCTCCGGCGGCGTACGTACCAGCGCCCAGAACACGGGACGGTCGACGGGCTGCAACGTCGATAGCGACCAGTCCAGCCAGCGGTCGACGCCCGCGCGCTGTTTCGGCGATTGCGGGTAGATCGGCGACGCCTGTCCGTAGGCGAGACAGAGATAACGCATCACCGAATTGGATTCCCACAACACGAAATCGCCATCGACCAACGTCGGCACCCGGCCGTTCGGGTTCATCGCGAGATATTCCATCTGATCGTTCTTGCCGAACTGCATGCCGGCATCGATGCGCCGGTAGATGAGATCGAGTTCGCGCAGGCACCACAGCACTTTCTGCACGTTGACCGAATTGGCCCGACCCCAAATCGTGAGTTGTTGATTATTGTCCGTCACGCGTGTCTCTCCCGCTGATCGCTTTGACGCCGTTCATAGCGGAGTTTCCGCAGGAAAGCGCGGACGCGATGTCGTTGGACCGACAAAAAATCAGGCCCCGCCACGCAATGGCAGGGCCTGAGTTCGTGTAAAAGCGCGCGGTGAGTGCACCGCTGACGCGTCAAACCTTAGCTCAGTGACCGAAGAACAACCACAGCAGGATGATGACCGGGATCGGCACACCCAATAGCCAAAGCAAAACTCCTTTTCCCATCATTATCTCCTCGAATTTGTCAATCGAAGAGACAACGTACAGACGATGCTTCGGTTCCTGCCGCGTTGATCACCAGGCGGTAGCCGGAGGGCAGGCGTGCACGAAGAAACTTGTACGAGGCTACCAATGACCGATGTTCGGCATCGACGACCACGGCTCTGCCGGCGGTTTCGGATCGCCCTTCTGCAGCAGCTCGATCGAATGCAGATCGGGCGAGCGTACGAAGGCCATATTGCCGTCGCGCGGCGGGCGGTTGATGGTGACGCCGAGCTTCATCAGGCGGTCGCAGGTCGCATAGATGTCGTCGACCTCGTATGCGAGGTGGCCGAAATAGCGGTCTTCGCCGTATTTCTCTTCGTCCCAGTTGTAGGTGAGCTCGACCAGCGGCGCGCCGCGGGTGCTCGGGGTGTTCTTGAGTAGATCGATGTCCTCAGGACCGCACAGGAACACTAGAGTGAACCGGCCCTTGTCGTTGTCGATGCGGCGTACTTCCTTCAGCCCCAGCGCGTCCTGGTAGAATT
>CAVZGZ010000002.1:0-226696 GCA_963774775.1 uncultured Alphaproteobacteria bacterium | reverse complement strand
CCACCTCTCATCACTTGGCTCTCGGAACCGGGAGGCGTAAACTGTCTCCGACCTACCTCGGAGGCGTGCCTTGGCCAACGAGCGCGTAGAGCGTCGGCTCACCGCCATTTTGGCCGCCGATGTGGCTGGCTACAGCCGATTAACTGGCCTGGACGAAGAGGGCACGCACCTCCAGCTCCAGGACCATCTACGCACCCTCGTCGATCCCAAGATTGCCGAACACCGCGGCCGTGTTGTCAAGAACACCGGCGATGGGCTGCTGGCTAAGTTTAGCAGCGTAGTGGAGGCAGTACGCTGCGCTCTTGATGTCCAGCGCGGGATGGCCGAGCGCAATGCCGAGGTGCCAGATGAGAAGCGCATCGAGTTCCGGATTGGCATCAATGTCGGCGACATCATCATCGATCGAGGTGACATTTTCGGCGACGGCGTGAATGTGGCAGCGCGTCTGGAGGGATTGGCGAAGCCCGGTGGCATTTGCATCGCCGATGACGCGTACCGGCAGGTTCGGGGCAAGTTCGATGTCACCATCGAGGATGCAGGCGAACGGCAACTCAAGAACATCGCACGGCCAGTGCGGGTCTTCCGGGTCGCTCTTGATGATAGGCGGCCCGCCAAGCCAATCTGGCCGCGGCACAATGCGACGCCGGCGGTGCGTCGCGACAGGTGGAGCGCGCGCGTCACGGCGATCGGGGCGGCAGTCGTGCTGATCGCTGGCGCTGGTGGCGCAGCATTGTACTTTCACCCCGGCCGCGCGCCCGTCGTTTCACAGATGCCGGACCAGCTGGCAAAGCCCTCCGAGCGCTTCTCCATCGTCGTGCTGCCCTTTGCCAACGTATCCGGCGACGCGAGTTCAGGATTATCTGGCAGACGTCATCAGCGACGAACTGACCACCGGGTTCTCGCGTTTTCGGGAAAGTTTCGTCATCTCCCGCTCGACCGCCTTCACTTACAAGGGCAAGCCAATCAACGTGCGGCAGATCGGCAAGGATCTAGGCGTGCGCTATGTGCTGGAAGGCAGCGTGCAGCCGAGTGGCGACCGGCTGCGCGTGCATGCTCAGCTTATCGATACCGAGAGCGATGCGCATCTCTGGGCCGACCAGTTTGACGAGAACCGGTCCGACCTCTTGCACATGCAAGACGCCATTGTTACGCGCATCGCGCACGACATCGGTATCAAGATCGGTTGCAGAAGCCCGCCGGGCACAAACTCGCGCTGCCAATCCCAATGCGGAAGACCTTGCTTGGCGCTGCCAGGCGGCCGTAATGCATACGAATTGGACGCCGGAACGCGATTCCGCCTACAGCCTGTGCGAGCAGGCGTTGCAGACCGACCCTGAGAATATTCGCGCACTGTCCATCCTGTCATTCAAGTTCCTCCTTCGCGCTGCCTTTTTTTCGAGTCCCGATCGTCAAACCGATCTTCGCCGCGGGAACGAACTTGCCTCCTTAGCCATAAAGATCGATCCGGACTACGCCGTGGCTCACACGGCCAAAGGCGATTTCCTAGTGTTGACGGGGCGCTATCGGGAGGCGATTGATTCTTATCGGCGCGCCCTGATGTTATGTCCCAGCAACATTCAGCCTGGACTGCCTTTGGCCTATACTTATGCCGGTGAGCCGGAACAGGCCATCGCCTATGCCGACGAGGCGATGCGGCTCGGTCCACACGACTTCACATTGCCAATACTGTATTTGCAGAAGGCCATCGCCTTAGGCGTGTTGCAGGACTATGGCGAGGCGCTTGTATGGATTGAGCGGGCTGAAGCTGCTGCTCCCGAGATACTGAGCACAGTACTTGTCCGGTCAACGCTGCTTGCCCTGGCGGGTCAAGAGGCCGATGCGCGCGCAACAATGCAGCGCTATTTGGCGAGCGACAATGCCCCCATCCGGACCATCACTCAATGGAAAGCTCGACTCGTACCGTTGCCCAACGATAGTCCGCGTCTTCTTATGTGGCGCCAAAAATTCGAGGAGGCCCTCCGAAAAGCCGGACTGCCGGAGTGATCAACGCGGTTGCCCGTGCCGACGAGGTGATCGAAAGAGCGGCTCGCTGCATGTCTCTGATGGGTCAAAACCGGAAGTCCCGGCCTTGCGGCGGGATGTCTGCTTTGCCCCGGTGAGCGGACATCGTCAGGCTCGCTCGGCATGTAAAAGTGCCAATTTCGGAGAAGGCGGAAGCGGCGCACTGCACGATCTCAAGCCGATTGGCATACAATACGGTCGAAGCCAGGACGTTCAGTGCGGTGGCGTCCGATGCTTTGGCAGCCTCGATGACCGTGGCGATCTCGTCGGCCTTTCCGATCTTCAACAGCAGCAGTTCGACGTTGCGCTCGCGGGCTTCTGCCTGCATGGCAGGAAGCCGAGAAGGCTGCGTGGAATTGGTATCGACGAGTGCGGCCATGATGCGCAGACCCCTGTGCTTTCGCCGCAAAGGGCCATGCGGCCGCGCCACCGATAGTCCCAAGAAATTGCCGACGCCTCATGGTTGCCCTCGCCTGCTCAAGTATTGGAATGCGTCAGAGTAACTGTCCAAAGCGACTGGTAGCCGTTCGGAACCAAATATTTGGTTGGTTGCCAGTGACCGTTCCGGGTCAGAGCTGAAGTCTTCATGCACCAAAGTGATGTCAGCTTCGCCTCGAACCGCGGACATAGATCGATGCGGTCGACAAGCCGGAAAGGCGCCGCGACTGGCAGCAGCGAGCTTCACTCACCGGCGAATCGCAAAAAAGTCCGCGTGAATGCACGAGTCAGGCCGCGTTAATTTGTTGAACCCGTTCAATGTGATTTGCCCTGTCCAGTCCTCCCACGAAAAATATTCCGCTTAAACCGTCGGGCAAATCAGCGCTATGACTTCGCCCGTCTCACCCGACAAGAGGGGCGGCTCGCGATCGTCACGAACGTGCGGTGGGATGCGGTGGACACGGATGTGCCTTTGACGAACGGCACTGAGGTGGACGGCGAAGTCGTGTGGTTCTGACGCCCCGATGCTGGCGTCAAGTCTTGTGGGTCAAGGCCCGTGAGGCGACGGTGGCAAGAAAGCCGGTCACCGGGGAGAGCACGCTATAAGTCGTAAAACCATTGCGCAGGGAAGGCCGGATTGCCTCCGCTGAACCTGTATGCTCGTGTGCGCATCTCTTTGTGCATCTTGCACACGAGACCGCGGGTGCAGCGCGCACCCGGTCTTCCCTGCGCCCTCTGTACTTGAAGGGCGGAACGATCTTGCAGAACCTCGGGCGAATCGTGCCGCGAGAATGCGAAGGTGTGGGCCACACCCTCCCGTCGTCATTCCGGGATGCGCCTCTTGGCGCAGCGAACCTCAGATGTGCAATTGCACATCGTAGCTCGCGCTTCGCGCGCCCCGGAATGACGAGCGGAGATCGCCGTCGCAATGACGGCCCTGCTGTTTGAAAATCGAATCAATATTTGCGATGGCGCTACAGGTGGCGGCCGCAGCCTTATTTCCACACCGACTTGTCCGCGTCCCAGCGCTGGCCCTTGAATTCCCTGGCGAGCGCGTCGACCGAGCCGTTGTCGTCCTTGGGTTCGCCGCCTTCCTCGTCGCCGCTGGAGTCTTCGGACAGATTGAGCTTTGGACCCGTGCCTTCGTCCGCCGTCGAGATCACGGGGCTCGAGATCCACAGCATCAGGCGGTCGGAACTGCCCGGTTTGTCGGATGATACCAGCGCGGTGATCTCGAGCGTCTCGGTGAGGCCGAGCGCGGGGAGCACCTGGCTCGGGCGCTTGAAGGTCAGTTTCAGCTTTCCGGTATTGGCGTCCCATGCCGCGGTGGACGATTTGGCTGACAGCGTCTTGGTCAGGACGCCTGCGACGGCATTGGCGATCTTGTCCTTGTTGATCTGGTCTCCGTTGCGCCAATCGCCGGCGGCAAAGCGGATGGTGCGATCCATCTCCATGCTGCCGCTGGTCCAGCCCACAGCGACCACGCCGGGTGCGGCCTTCGCCTTGGCGATCAGGGCGCTCGCGTGATCGGGATCGACCGTGAGGCTGATGGTCTGCTCGCCGGCGCGCAGCGCGTCGCAGGAGACCGTGAGGCTGTTGAGGCCAACCTCGACGGCCTCGCCCTTCAGGCTCTTCAGGAAATCCAGTGCCGCGTCGAGTTTGACGCGCACGCCCACGGACTCGGGCGAGACCTCGGTGAAATCCTGTGGCTGCGGCGTGATGCCGTCGTCGGTGGTCTGGTTGTCCAGAAATTCCTTTTCGCTGAGATCGGAATTATCCGACGAGGCGACCTCCGTCACGGTCTGGCCGACGGTGATCTGGCCGCGGAATTCGAAACTGTCGCCACTCTGCTTGCGCACGAGCTTGACCGTGACAGGCAATTTGTCGGCGAGCGTCTGCGCCGTGCCGGTCATGGTTTGACCGTTGACGCCGAGGTTGGCGATGAAGCGGTCCTTGCGGTCGGAGCCCTTTGCTGTGGGATAGCAGACGTCGAGCACCGCCGAGGTGACGATCTTGCCCTGACGGATTTCCTTCAGGATGACGTCGGCATTGCCGTCCATCAAGCCGTCGATCGCGGTGAAATAGCGCGTCTCGGGGCCGCCGCCGGGAGTTGGCCTTGGGCTGCAGCTTGATCTGCGCGAAGGCGATATCCGAGGAAACTGTCATCAGACCGAACAGGCAGAGCCAGAGCGCGCGCATGTGAAAATCCTCGAAGGGACAGAATTGGTTCCATCGTAGTTAGCAAACCTGGATGTTATCAGCCAAAAAGAAGGCCGCCCGGAGGCGGCCTTCTGATTGATTAATGTGACAGGCCCGGACGTTAGAAACCGCCCATGCCGCCCATTCCACCCATGCCGCCGCCACCGGGCATCGCCGGGGCCGCTTCCTTCGGCAGTTCGGCGACCATGGCTTCCGTGGTCACCAGCAGACCGGCGACCGAAGCGGCGTCCTGCAGCGCGGTGCGCACCACCTTGGCCGGATCGATGATGCCCTTGTCGACCATATCGACATATTCCTCGGTCTGGGCGTCGAAGCCGTAGGTCTCCGACTTGTTCTCGAGGATCTTGCCGACCACGATCGAGCCCTCGACGCCGGCATTCTCCGAGATCTGGCGGATCGGGGCTTCCAGCGCCTTCAGCACGATGTTGATGCCGGCCTGGACGTCGGCATTGTCGTTGTTGATGCGGCCGACGGCCTTCTTGGCGCGCAGCAGCGCCACGCCGCCGCCCGGCACGATGCCTTCCTGCACCGCGGCGCGGGTCGCGTTCAGCGCGTCCTCGACACGGTCCTTCTTCTCCTTGACCTCGACCTCGGTCGCGCCGCCGACGCGGATGATCGCGACGCCGCCGGCGAGCTTCGCCAAGCGCTCCTGCAGCTTCTCGCGGTCGTAGTCGGAAGTGGTCTCCTCGATCTGCGCCTTGATCTGGCCGACGCGGGCTTCGATGTCCTTTTTCTTGCCGGCGCCGCTGACGATCGTGGTGTTTTCCTTGTCGATCACCACCTTGCGCGCGCGTCCCAGCATGTTGATCGTGACGCTTTCGAGCTTCATGCCGAGTTCATCCGAGATCAGCTGGCCACCGGTCAGGATCGCGATGTCTTCCAGCATCGCCTTGCGGCGATCGCCGAAGCCGGGCGCCTTGACGGCCGCGACCTTCAAACCGCCACGCAGACGGTTCACGACGAGCGTGGCCAGAGCCTCGCCCTCGACGTCCTCGGCGATGATCAGGAGCGGACGGCCGGACTGCACCACGGCTTCCAGCACCGGCAGCATCGACTGCAGGCCGGACAGCTTCTTCTCGTGCAGCAGGACGTAAACGTCCTCGAGCTCGGCGGTCATCTTCTCGGCATTGGTGATGAAGTAGGGGCTGAGATAGCCGCGGTCGAACTTCATGCCTTCGACGATGTCGACTTCGGTATCGAGCGATTTGTTCTCCTCGACCGTGATGACGCCTTCATTGCCGACCTTCTGCATCGCCTGCGCGATCATCTTGCCGATCGCAGCGTCGCCATTAGCCGAGATGGTGCCGACCTGGGCGACTTCGGACGAGGACGCGACCGGCTTGGCGCGCTTCTCGATGTCCTTGACCACGGCGGCGACCGCGAGATTGATGCCGCGCTTGAGGTCCATCGGATTCATGCCGGCGGCAACCGACTTGGCGCCTTCACGCACGATGGCCTGCGCCAGCACGGTTGCCGTGGTGGTGCCGTCACCGGCGGTGTCGTTGGTCTTCGAGGCGACTTCGCGCAGCATCTGCGCGCCCATGTTCTCGAACTTGTCCTCGAGCTCGATTTCCTTGGCGACGGTGACGCCATCCTTGGTGATGCGCGGCGCACCGAAGCTCTTCTCGATCACGACGTTGCGGCCCTTGGGGCCGAGCGTCACCTTCACCGCGTTGGCGAGGACATCGACGCCGCGCAGCATGCGGTCACGGGCGTCTCCGGAAAATTTTACGTCTTTGGCAGCCATTGTTTTGACCTCTGATTGATGGAGTACGATTGCCTGCTGTGCGCTCTGGTGTCATGCCCGGACTTGATCCGGGCATCCATCGCTTTGCGAAAGGGGTGGATTGCCGGGTCAAGCCCGGCAATGACGGAGGAGCGCCGCGGCTCCGGTCTTGTCGCTTAGGCGCAGCACGCCCATGATGTCGCTCTCCTTCATGATCAGGAGTTCCTCGCCGTCGAGCTTGACCTCGGTGCCCGACCATTTGCCGAACAGCACGCGGTCGCCGACCTTGACGTCGATCGGGATCAGCTTGCCGGCTTCGTCGCGGCCGCCGGGACCGACGGCGACGATTTCGCCCTGCGAGGGCTTTTCCTTGGCGCTGTCGGGAATGATGATGCCGCCCTTGGTCTTTTCTTCGGCGTCGATACGCTTGACCACGACACGGTCATGCAGCGGGCGGAATTTGGATTTAGCCATGACGTTTCCTCTTGGCGGCTCGGTTTCAGGTCTGGTTCATCGAGACTGGCGTTGAATGCCGGCTGGTCGACAGCGCGGGGCAGGACGCCCAGCACCCTTAGCAATCGTGGTATAAGAGTGCTAATTGTGATCGGGGAATATGGCTTGGCGCTGTTTCTGTCAAGCAAGGGGGTTAAGGCCTTGGTGAGGCCAATATAGGATGCTCCCTCGGAAACCAAATCGTAGCGATGACGTAATTTTATTGGACGTCATTGCTCCTACAGACGTTTTACGCTTGGCTGTATGACGGGTGCGGCTGGGAGATTGCTCGGGGGAATGCGGATGATCAGGTCACCTAACGCGCGCATGGTTGCCAGGCTGGCGGCCGTCTCGGCGCTGACGATATTCCTGGGGGCGTGCGGCAGCATGAGCCTGCCGTCGCTGTCATCCAACACCGGGCCCGAATCGACGGAGCCCGGGGTGGCGCCGGAGATGCCTGCGACCATACGGCCCGACGAGATCGTCGGCCGCTGGGGGCTGGCCTCGTTCCAGAACCCCAATGACCGCGCCCGCACGGAAGCCGCGGCCAAGGCCCAGTGCAAGCAGCCTTACGTGATCGGGGCCGGCCAGTCCGGCGGCGTGGTCATGCATCTGGCAGACCAGGCGACGCCGCAGGAATTGCGGCTCAAGGGCAGCCCGGGCGGCAAGAACTATATCGGACCGTCCGGCCCAACCCCCGGCGAGCAGGACCGCGAAATCGTCTCGTTTGACGGCCGCGTCCTGATTACCCGTTTCGTCGACAAGGATGCCGCCACCCGCTACGGCAACATGGTCTATGTTCGCTGCGGGGCAAGGGCGTGAGTTAGCCGCCTATCCTTCCCGTCATGCCCCGCGGAGGCGGGGCATCCAGTACGCCGCGGCTTCTCGGCTGAATTGCTGACGTCTCTGGAATACTGGATCGCCCGCCTTCGCGGACGATGACAGCGGAGAAGTTGGTCGCATGAATAAAAAACGCCGGCGTCGCGCCGGCGTTCTGTTGATCCGATGTTGCGCAACCCGATCAGTCGAACAGAGCGTCGATGTCGTCCTGCGAGGCGTGACCGACGTCGCCGTCGAGCTTCGGGCCGTTGAGCAGCTTGGCGTCGCCTTCGCGGGTATCGACGATCGGCGCCGCGTGCGCCTTGAGGGCGTCGACGCCGCCCCAGATATCCATCATCGCATTGATGTGCTGCTCGATGAACTTCATCGTGCCCATCACCTTGTTGATCCGCTGGCCGGTGAGGTCCTGGAAGTTGCAGGCCTCGAAAATCGCGACGACCCGTTCCTGGATCTCCTCGCTGAGCAGCCGTTGCTGGTCGGGAGTGACGTTCTTCGACAGCGCGGTGGCTGCCTGGTCGATCGCCTCGACGGCTTCGAGGATCTGCTGGGTGGCCTGTTCGGTGCCGCCGACCACGGCGCCGAGTTCGCCATTGACCTTGGCCATCTCGCCGCCATCAAAACTCTTGCCGTGCAGCGTCGCGATTTCGCGCTTGGTGCGGTTGATGGCGTCGTGAATGAGATCGAGCTCGACCTTGAGCTTCTCACACTGCTCGATCTGGGCGCGATAGGTCTCCAGCAGCGTGTGGGCGTCCGCAACGTCGCGCGCGACGGTGGCTTCGGCGCTCTCCACCACTGCGGAGCGGCTGCCGCCGGCGGCCATCTGCGCGCGGATCGAGCGCAGCTCGGCCATGATCTCGCGATGCATCGGACCGATGTCACCGCCTTCGACGGCTTCGGGCATCGACACTTCGCCCAAGATGGCTTCTTCAATACGAAAACGCTTACGACTGACCGACATGAGTTATTCCCACCCCTTCACTCCCGCTGTTGTAGACAGAAGCCATTTAACGCGAGGTTCACGCGGGAACACTTTGCGTGCGTCGATTGATCTGCGTTTCATACCAACGATTAACCATGCCGCTTGCGCGTTCATCGAAAATAAACGCTACCGGGCAAATCAGCGCGCGATCGGCGACGTGGTGAATTGAAACGCCGTTTCTGTTTACCAAACCGATGCGGTTTTGATCCTTTATTGACCACGTGCAACGGCGCAGTTCAGCGCTCCCCACGACGAAACAGTACAGAGTACGTCGATGTCCATGAAAATGTCTCTCGCGCTGCTTGCCGGCGCATCCTTCCTGATTGCTACTCCACATCAAGCCCTGGCGATCGACGCCGCATCGCCCGGCGAGCCGACCGTAATCTACGCCAGACAGCCCGCGCCGCCTCAGCCGATGCGCGTGGCCTCCAACATGGGCGGCGGCTTCATCGAATTCCTGTTCGGCGATGGCCCCGGCCAAGGGTACCAACAAGGTTACCAGCGACAGCCGATGTACCAGCAGCAACCGTCCTACGACGCGCGTCATCTGCCGCCGATGGATCCGCAGCAGCAGATGCAACAGCCGCAGGAGGAGGCGGCCGATCCCGCGCAGCATCCGTTCAATCCGATGTACGAAAAGCAGGTCGTCGAGTATCACGGCAAGGAAGGCCCCGGCACCATCGTCGTCGATACGCCGAACAAGTTCCTGTTCCTGGTGCAGGGTGACGGCAAGGCGCTGCGCTACGGCATCGGCGTCGGCCGTCCTGGCTTCACCTGGTCGGGCGTCAAGACGATCTCGGCCAAGAAGGAATGGCCGGATTGGACGCCGCCGCCGGAGATGCTGGTGCGCCGCCCCGATTTGCCACGCCACATGGAAGGCGGTCCGCAAAATCCGCTCGGCGCGCGTGCGATGTATCTGGGCTCGTCGCTCTATCGCATCCACGGCTCCAACGAGCCCTGGACCATCGGCACCAACGTCTCCTCAGGCTGCATCCGGATGCGCAACGAGGACGTGATGGACCTCTATGGCCGCGTCAATGTCGGCACCAAGGTCATCGTGATCTGATTGTTTTCACGCTTGAATCAAAACGGCCGCCCGATCAGGCGGCCGTTATTTCTTTGTTGGAGTCCGATCAGACGTCGTCGCTGTCGCCACCGCCGTCGTCGTCGAACCCGTCGGAATCGTGATCAAGATCGTCATCGTTCGATGCCTGGTCGAACAAGCCCGCGCGCGAAGTCGAATTGTCGTCGCCGCGGCCGCTGGACGAGCCGATGTCATTGATCCCGGCATCCTTCGCCAGATCGCTGCCGGACTGATCGCTCCACGGCCGCGAACTGCCGCGATCGCCAAGGCCGCTCGAATCGGCGAAGGCCTGGTGGCTGCCGCCGCCCATCATTCCCCGGAAACTGTTGAGCAGCAGCGATCCACCGACCACGCCGGCGGCTGCCGCCGCGGCTGTGCCGAGGAACGAGCCACCGCCACCACCGAACGGAGCTTGCGGCGCGCCATAGGGCTGGCCGCCATACTGCTGGCCACCATAAGACTGGCCACCATGAGGCTGACCGTAAGGTTCGTGACCATATTGTCCCGGCGATTGCGGCTGCTGCAACGCCTGGCCGCTATTCCATACCGGGCGGCCGCCCATTTCAGGCGCGCGCACATTTGGAACGGAGCCGTGCGGCTGGCCTTGACCTTGGCCAAAGATCGCGTCGCGCATCGAATCGAGGAAGCCGCCGGACTGACCTTGCCCGGATTGATTCTGTTGTGATGAAAGGGCGGCTTCCAGCTCCTGGATGTGGCTGTCGGCGCGCTTGAGCGCTTCGTCCTGCACCAGTGCCGTTTGTACCAGCGCGTAGACCGCGTTCGGCGCGGTACGCAGGCCTTGCATGATCGCAGACATGGCTTCGGGATCGTGCGGGGCGGTCTCCAGCTTGGCGAGCCGGGCGAAAAGATCGTCAATCAATTGGCGTTCTTGCGGTGTCATGGCTTTCTCCCTCGCATCGAGTTTCCATCGAAGCGCGCGGGAGATGTAGGCGGCCTTTGTGTCGCAAGTAGTGGGTGGGCGGATTAAATTTCGGTATGCGGCAAAACGACCGGCCGGTTTTCGGCAACGATTTCAAGCCAATGTAACTTTATTCAGGGCCAGCAGCGGCGGGAAATGCTCGCCCGCGAGAAAGGCGTGTTCGTGCTCGCGCTGGGTCGTCAGGGGATCGAGGCCCATAAGCGTGTCGTCGACAAAACCGGGATGGCACATCACGAGCCCGCCCTCCGGCAGTCCATCCAGGAATTGCTGCATCAGGGCGCCGAAGTCGGGCTCGCCCGTGAAATCATAGGCGCCGGCGAAGGCGGGATTGAATCGGATGCCGGCCGCGGCCGCTTTCTTGCGGAATTGCGCGCTGAGGAGGTCGAGAACCAGCGCCTTGGGGGCGCCGAGCCGTTTGGAGAGCGCCTGATGGCGTCCGCCCTGGCGGACCCAGGCGTGGGGTGCCGCTTCCTTCACCGCGCGCAGAAACGCGTCGCGCACCTGCGGGAATAATTGCGCGTGCTGGTGGCCGTCGACGAAGTCAGGCGCGCGGCCGAACATCTCCTTGAAGGTTGCAAGCTGCACTTGAAGCTCGGCGTGAATCATCTCGCCATCGAGCCGCCGCAACAGGCCGGCGCGCAGCAATTTCGGAAAGGCCAAGAACATGCCGCCATCGGTCGGGCGAAAATGCATCGTCAGCGGACGGAACGGTGCGGTCAGCGTTGCATGCAGGCCGATGGCGCAGCGCGGACTCTTGGCGGCGGCAGCCTGAAGCGCAGCGACTTCGTTGCGGCCGATCGATGAACCGACCATCATGACCGAAGTCGCGTTGAGGCGGCCGCGCTCGATCAGGTCACGAATGGCGCGGTTGACGCCGTCGCTGATTCCGTAATCGTCGGCGCACAGCCAGATCCGGCGCAGCGGCGCGCGGTCGTTCATTCGGCGGCGGTCCGTTCGCCGGTGTCGGCTGTGGCGCTGGTTTCGGCGCGCTTCTCGCTGTGCTCGGCGACGAAGTAGATTGGCCGTGCCTTCAACTCCGAGAGGATCTTGCCGATATACTCGCCGACGATGCCGATCATGATCAGCTGCACGCCGCCGATGGTCATCAGGCCGATCACCAGTGACGGATAGCCTGGGACCTGCTTCCCGGTGGTCCAGACCTCCCACAGGATCGAAAGCCCGAACAGGAATGCGGCCGTGGCAAGCAGCACACCGAACAGGCTGGCAAAGCGTAACGGCGCCACCGAAAACGACGTCAAGCCTTCGATCGACAATCCGACCAGCCGGCCGGCGCTGAAGGTGGTGACGCCATGTGCGCGCGGCGCCGGTTCATAGTCGACGCGGATCTGGCGAAAGCCGATCCAGGTTGCGAGCCCCTTGAAGAAGCGGTTGCGCTCGGGAAGCTGCCGAAGCGCGGCAGCGGCGCGCGGTGACAGCAGGCGGAAGTCGCCGGCATCTTCCGGGATTTTCTGCCGCGCGCCCCAATTGATCAGCGCGTAGAAGCCGTGCACCGCCAGCCGCCGCAGGAACGATTCGTTGTCGCGATGCGCCTTCGCCGTATAGACGACGTCGTAGCCGTCATCGATCCAGTGCGCGACCAGCTTCTCGACCAGGTCGGGCGGATGCTGGCCGTCGCCGTCCATGAACAGCACCGCGCCGCGGCGTGCATGGTCGAGGCCGGCCATCAGTGCTGCTTCCTTGCCGAAATTGCGCGACAGCGACACCACCTGGATGTCGAGGGCATCCGCCGCCAATCCGCGCGCGATGGCAAGCGTTGCATCGGCGCTGCCGTCGTCGACATAGACCACTTCGCAGGCAAGTCCGTAGCGGCCCATCAGCGTCTGGGCGAGGTCGACCAGCCGGGCGTGCAGCAATGCCAGGCCGGCAGCCTCATTGTAGAGGGGTACGACGATCGACAGCCCCCGCGCCGCAGCATTGGCCGCGGTGGTGGACAATTCGGAGACATCGGTACCCAGCAGCATCGCTTCAGTTCCAACCTTGTTCATGGACAACATATGGCAATCGCCAGGATTTGTCGCCACGACTTGTCGCCACGGCAAGCCGCAATCACGGAATCCGGTTCGTACGAACGAACGTCTCGACAATGTCCTGCAGCCAATCCGTTCCGAGTTTGACCTGATCGCTCGACAAATTCTTCACCCAGGCAATGTGGTCGTATGGTGGGGTGCCGGGAGCGACTTGCAGGGGGCATGCAATCGAAGGGAAGCGCAACGGCGGCAGCGCAATATTCCGGGCGCTCAGGAACTGCTGCAGCCTCGTGGTGCGCTCGGTGATGCCGTCCTCGAGCACGCCGATGGCAGCGTCCCAGGTCTGGCCGAGATGCGATGCGGCTTGCGCCTGCGTCAATTGCGCCTTTCGGACGTCGGAATACCAGGCGCGCAGCGCCACCAGGTTGCCGATATATTCGAGATTTCGTTCGACCCGCGGCTCGGTCAAGCCGCGGTGCCGGAAGTCCCAGGGCGCATCGATCTTGCGCGCCACCTCGGAATGAACCCGCTCGTCCGCGACGTCGGATCTCACGATCTGGCCGGCAACCGTGAAGGTGCCGAAGCCGACCTTGACGGGGCCGACCATGCCGCTCAGCCCACCGATAAAGATGCGCTCTTCCCGGAGGAACACGCCGCGCGGCACGCTTCCGATCAGCGAGGGCGTTGCCTTGTCGCCGTTGTCGCCCCAGGGGGTGAAGTTGAAATGGATGAAGCCGCTGCCGATTTCGGTGTGGTTGGTGCGCGAGCGCCCACCCGAGATCAGGCAGTCGCAACAATTGATCAGCGAGCCGAGCGTCACGAAGCTGGTCAATATCGTGTGCTTGAGGCCGACGGCATGCGCGGTCGAGGCTTCCTCTTCCAGCAGCGTGCCGGCCCGGACATGACCGTTGGAGCCGATCTTCGCCTTGTTCAGCAGCACCGAGCCCGCAATGAATCCACTGGCGACTTCCGCATTCTCGCCGATCGCGCAATCGACGATCGTCGCCGGCCCTTCGCTGCCGATCCTGGCGCCCGGCGCCAACACGGTGTTCGCGCCGGACAGGCGCGTTCCCGGATACAGCACCGAACCCGGATAGATCCGTTCAAGCGCGACATCCTCGTCGACGAACACCTGACGTGCGTCGACGAGTTGCACGCCCTTGTCAGCGAGCGTCTGAAGTCGGTCTGGCAGAGAGAGTGGCTTCATGCGCGTAACCGTCCGGCCTTCGCCTACAGCATGATCCGGAAAAGTGGAAACCGGTTTTCCGAAAAGATCATGCTCAAACAAGGAAATCTATTGTCGCAGGAACGCCTCGAGTTTGGCAAACAGCGGGTTCTCGCGGTCGAGCACATAGTCGAGCGAGGCCACCGAAACCGTATGCGCCCCGTGTTCGCGCAGAAAGCTGCCGAGCGCATAGATCTGCATCGGCGGGCAGTGCAGCGTGAGCATCCCGGACGAGGTCGGGCCGCCGAACGGGGCGACGACGCCAAAACGGTTGTGGGCATCCGCCAGCAGCGCGTCGTTGCAGCCGGCAAAGCGGGTGCGGACCTCGCGGTATTTGCTGGCGCGCGCACGTGCGGCGATGTGATCGAGGATGACACGCGCGGATTCGCGGCTCGCGTCCGACCAGTCGGCATCCTTTGAGGCCACGAGATTGGCCTGGCTGCGCAGGATCACGCCGTCATCGAGCACCTTCAGCCCGTTGGCGGCAAGCGTCGCGCCCGTGGTCGTGATGTCGACGATCATCTCAGCCGTGCCGACCGCCGGCGCGCCCTCGGTGGCGCCCGCGCTTTCGACGATCCGGTAGTCGACCACGCCGTGGGAGGCAAAGAAAGTCCGGGTCAGGTTGATGTATTTGGTCGCGACCCGCATGCGGCGGTTGTGCTGTTCGCGGAAGCCGGAGGCGACATCGTCGAGATCGGCCATGGTGCGGACGTCGATCCAGGCCTGCGGCACCGCGACCACGACATTAGCGCTGCCGAAGCCCAAGCTGTCGATCAACAGCACGCGTTTGTCGGCATCCGCGATGCTCTCGCGCACCAGGTCCTCGCCGGTGACGCCGAAATGCACCATGCCGCGCGCCAGCTGTGAAGCGATCTCGCTCGCCGAGAGATAGGCGATCTCGACATTGGCGAGGCCGTTGATGGTGCCGCGATAGTCACGCGCACCGCCGGGTTTTGCCAGCGTCAGGCCCGCACGTGCGAAAAACGCTTCGGCGTTTTCCTGCAGGCGGCCCTTGGAGGGAACGGCAACGACGAAGGGCGTGCTCATGAAAGCCCCCCGCGCGCGGGCTTGCCGAGTTGCGTCAGCGTCTCGATCCAGACCGAGAAGCCGACCGCGGGGATCGGCGTGGCCGAGCCCAACTGGGTCATCAACCCGTCGTAGCGGCCGCCCGCCACCAGTGGCTCGGTGCCATTGCCTTTGGCGTGCAGTTCGAACTCGAAGCCGGTGTAATAATCGAGCCCGCGTCCGAACGAAGTGGAGAAGCGCGTCTTGTGGGTGTCGATGCCGCGCGCGGCCATGAAGCCGACGCGGCTTTCGAACTGGTCGATTGCGGCCGAGATGTTCAGTTTGGCGTCCTTTGCCACCGTGCGCAATTGCGCGATCGCATCGTCGGGGTCGCCCGCGATCGCGAGGAAGCGCTTGATGGTGCCGAGCGCATCCTGCGGCAGTGCGCCGGCCTTCAAGGTCGATTGTTCGAGGAAGCGGTCGGCGATTTCGGCCACCGAGCGTCCCCCGACATTGGTGGTGCCGGCGATCGACATCAAATCGGTGACCAGCGCCAGCGCCGCCTTGCGGTCGGAGCCGGCGAGTGCTGCCAGCACGCCTTCATATTCGTTGCGCCCGGGCGCGGTCGCCAGGGTCAGCCGTTCGATATCGTCGGTGAGGCTGACCTTGCGGTTGAAATCCTTGATCAGCCGCCGCCGCCACACCGGGTAGAGATCGAGCGCGTCGAGCAGCGCCGTGAACAGGGCGACATCGCCGGTGCGGATTTCGACGTCCTTCAGTCCGAACGCATTGGTGGCTTCCAGCGCCAGCTCCAGCATTTCCGCATCCGCCGCGGCGCGATCAGCCCGGCCGAACGATTCGATGCCGGCTTGCAGGAACTGGCTCGCCTGACCGCCCCGATAGCGGAACACCGGGCCGAGATAGCTGAAGCCGGCCGGCTCGCCGGCTTTGGTGGAGGCGAGATAATCCCGCGCCACCGGAATCGTGAGGTCGGGCCGCAGGCACAATTCCTCGCCGCTGGCGTCGGTGGTCAAATACAGGCTTTTGCGGATGTCCTCGCCGGAGAGGTCGAGGAATGGTTCGGCCGGTTGCAGGATATCGGGCTCGGCCCTGACGTAGCCGGCCTGCGCAAACGACGATAGCAGCGCGTCCGCCCATCCGGCGGACCCTGCAGCACCCCTGACGGTGGCGGTCACGGTCATCTCGACGTCCAAATATCCCGAAAATCGGGGTTCCAAGGGCTCCAAAGGCCCAACTGGCGCAGCCCTTAGCATGGCCAAAGCAGGGTTTCGACAGGGATTGGGCAAGTCGCTTAATGATTGGGTGCGTTAACGATTTCGGCCGGGATTGGCCAGAGCGTTTTCGGGCGGAGTGGATGCCGGCCGGCGGCTCTAGCCAGGTCTGGCCCAATCGCCGAGCGCTGTCTGCACCAGCGCCAGCGCCGCCACGCCGGCGGTGTCGGCGCGCAAGATCCGCGGCCCCAGCGCCAGTCGGAGGATTTGCGGTTGGCGCAGCAAAAGCGTGCGCTCTTCCTCGGCAAATCCCCCCTCGGGGCCGATCAGGACGTCGATCCCGCCGGATGCGCGTGGCCCGTCTTGCAGCGCTTGAATGGGATTGGCGACCTCGGCGGCCTCGTCGCAGAACACCAGCAGGCGTTTTGCGTCGCGCTGGCTCACAAAACGATCAAGCGCAACGGGCTCCGTGACTTCGGCAAGGCTCAGTATCCCACACTGCTCCGCGGCCTCGATCACGTTGGCACGCATCCGCTCGCCGTTGACCCGTGAGACCTGGGTGAAACGCGTCAAAACCGGCTGCAGCCGCGCGGCGCCCATCTCCACCGCTTTCTGCACGATATAGTCGAGCCGGGCGTGCTTCAGCGGCGCGAAGACGTAGGCGATGTCGGGCAGGCGATCCTGCGGCCGGGTCTGGTTCATGAGCGTCAGCTGATCCGGCCGCTTGCGGCCCGCGATCTGCGCCCGCCACTCGCCGTCCCGTCCGTTGAACACGAGGATGGTATCGCCGGCCTCAAGCCGCAGCACGTTGCCAAGATAATTGCTCTGGTTCCGCTCCAGCGCGACGCTCTCGCCCGCGCTCAAGGGGGCGTCGACGAACAGGCGGGGGGCGCGAAAATCGAGTTCAGGCATTTGTGAATGTTCCGATTTCGGCCGCTTTGTAGCCTAAAGGGCTAGAATCTGGGGACAATTTAATGGTTCCACGTGGCGCAACGCCGTGCTGCTGCCCTAATCAACGGGTTGTTAAGCAACGGCAGGGATCGTAAAAAGCCCTTCGCAAATCGTGCTTCGTTCGGAAGACGTTGGGCCTTGCCGGAGAAACACCCTTGATCATCCGTCGCCTGATTGTGCCGCTGACCGCTGTTGTCATGACCCTTGGCGCCACCCTTGCGGCCGGCCAGGCCTTGGCGCAAGGCGCGTTCCCCGCGCCGCTGCCGGGCCAGGGCGTCCAGCAAAACGACCCGGCGTTTCCGCCGGTGAACGGCGCTGCTCCGGCGGCCTCGATCGGCGGTCCCCGCGCATTCCCGACCAATGGCGCCGCGCCGATCGCCGGCGGCTCCGCGTTCGAGCGCGGACCCGCGCCGCCGTCCTCGGGCGGGGCTTCTGCCGACGCCTGCATGAAGGGTTTCTTGCCCCTGCGTGAAGAGGCGGAGAAGCGCGGCAAGCTGATCAAGGCTGCGGGTGACCGCCACGCCCCGCCGGACGAGGCCTGCCAGCTGATCAAAAATTACAGCCAGGCCGAGTTCAAGATGATCAAATACGTCGAGACCAACTCGGCCAAGTGCGGAATCCCGCCGCAGGTCGGCGACCAGCTCAAGGCCGGACACAAGAATACCGAGGGGATGCAGACCAAGGTCTGCGCGGTGGCACAGCAGGCGCAGTCGCGCGGTCCTGCCGGACCGAGCCTCTCCGATGTGCTGGGCTCCTCGGCGGCGCTCCCCGAGGCGACGTCAACCAAGAAGGGCGGCAGCGCCTTCGATACGCTGACCGGCAACGTTCTCACCCGATGACCGCTCGCCAATGAGCGATGTTACCGCCCGTGTTGCCGATGCGACCGGTAACTGGGTCGATACCCATGCCCCTGCCTGGTCGCGGCCTTATCTCCGGCTCTCCCGTTTCGACCGGCCGATCGGATCCTGGCTGCTGTTGATGCCATGCTGGTGGTCGGCGGCGCTCGCTGCCGGCGTCGCTCACGATGTCCAAAAGCTCCCCATCGTGATCGCGCTGTTCTTCATCGGCGCCTTCGTGATGCGCGGGGCCGGCTGCGCCTGGAACGACATTACCGATCGCGATCTCGACGCCAGAGTGGAGCGGACGCGGTCACGGCCGCTGCCGGCGGGGCAACTGACGGTAACGCAGGCGTTGGCATTTCTGGTTCTGCAGGCGCTGATCGGCTTGGCGGTGCTGCTGCAGTTCAACCGCTTCGCGATCATGACCGGGATCGCCTCGCTGCTCATCGTTGCGATCTATCCTTTCATGAAGCGCATCACCTGGTGGCCGCAGGTCGTGCTCGGCCTCGCGTTTTCCTGGGGTGCGCTGATGGGGTTTGCAGTGATCCTGGGGCGGATCGATCTCACCGCGCTCGTGCTCTATGCTGGCTCGATCGCCTGGGTGATCGGCTATGACACCATCTACGCCCACCAGGACGCCGAGGACGACGCGCTGATCGGCGTCAAATCGACCGCGCGCCTGTTCGGTGCACGCACGCATCGGGCGCTGGTCGTGTTCTACGGGCTTGCCGTGGTGCTGATCGGCGTCGCGCTGCTATTGGCCGGCGCGCGCTGGCCGGCCTGGATCGGCCTCGCGGCGTTTGCGTCGCATCTGGTCTGGCAAATCCGGCGGCTCGACATCGGCGATCCCGTGCTGTGCCTGCGGATATTCAAATCCAACCGCGATGCCGGCCTGCTGCTGTTTGCGGGACTGCTGGTCGATGCGGTGATGCGGGCGAATTGACCCGCCCGCCATCGATCCCGCGGGTTCACTCGCATACCGCCGGGCATGCTGCCTTGCCTTGATCTGCACGCTCTCGTGCAGACGCTGCCGCGAGGCAAGAATCAAGAATATCTGAAGGTTACCTAGAGGCTGGCTTGAAGCACGGACCGCCAATTTGATCCATATTGGCAGGCGTTGGCATCATGAGCGGGTTCTGGCCGAAGCGCAGCTTCGCCGTCCCCGGCCATTTTATTTTTCAAGTGCAATTTGGCGTGGTTGATATGAGACGGCGAGATTTCATTGGGCTTGTTGGTAGTGCGATGGTGTGGCCGGTTGTCACGCGTGCGCAAGAGGCGCCAAGACCTTCGGAGCCAAGACTTCTCGGAAGAGGCGCCGAGACTCTATCGCATTTTCTGGTTCTCCACTCAGTCGCAACCCGACCCTTTCCTGGACGGGTTTCGAGAGGGATTGCGCGCGCGCGGCTATGTCGAGGGAAGAAACGTTACGTTCGAACTTCATTATGCACCCGGCAATCCCGAGGGGCTGAGGCAGGCAATATCCAAATTGAGGCGCGGCAACATCGATCTTGTCGTATCGAGCGGACCGGCTACCCGCGCGATGACGGCAGTAACCGATATTCCCGTGCTGTTTGCCCTGAGCGGCGACCCGGTAGAGCTGGGTGTGGTCAAGAGTCTCGGGCAGCCCGGAGGTAATTTCACGGGCACCACGTTCCTTTCGCTCGAGGTGGCGGGAAAGAGGGTTGAACTCCTCAAGGAAGTATTTCCGGCGCTGCACACGCTCGCAGTGTTGTCGAACACCAATCACCCGGGAGAACAATCGGAATGGCGCGCAACCCAGGAAGCTGCCAAGGCACTGGGTATCGTCCCGGTCTATGTTCCCTTTAACGGGCCGACCGAAGTTGAAAATGCGCTCAAAGCCGTCGGCAACGCGCACGCAGATGCATTGCTGGTCTTCCCGGACGCCGCCACGATGGTGCATCGGACCAGCATTGCCCAGTTTGCCGTCGCCCAACGGCTGCCCTCGATGTTCGGGTGGAGCGAGTATTGCGATGCCGGCGGGCTTTTGAGCTATGGCGCGAACCAGCGTGCAACCTATTTCTGGCTTGCGACCTACGCCGACAGGATCCTGCGTGGCGAAAGCCCCGCCAATCTTCCCGTTGTGAAGCCCACAAGGTTTGAATTGGTGGTGAACCTCAGGACGGCAGGGGCGCTCGGCATCGACCTCGACGAATCGTCCATCCTGTTTCGCGCCAACAGGGTGATCGAATGAGGCCGGCCACGTTCGATGGAGGCACGGAAGTCTTGACGTCGGACCATCCTCCGGTGGCCCGTCTGCGTCGCTCCCTGTGGTCCAGGTACTTCGTCACGCTTTTTGTCGCGGTGGTCGTTCCGCTCATACTCGGTGCGGTGAGCGAGGCATGGTTTGTCTATCGGGACCAGCGACTCCACCTCAATGAGGTTCTTCAAGTAGAGGCAAGATCGGCTGCCGACCGGATACAGACTTTCCTTGATGGCATCCGCGATCAGCTCGGCTGGGTCGTGCAGTTCCCATGGACCCAGGGCGACGATGGCCGCCGCAGGATCGATGCGCTGCGTTTGTTGCAGCAGGTGCCGGCGATCGCTTCGGTCACGCTGGTTGACCCAACCGGCACCGAACGCATTTTCGTGTCGAGATTGAGCCTGAACAGGATTGGTCGAGGCGGGGATCTGTCGGCAGATCCGGCCGTCGTCGGAGCGCGCGCCAGCGGAGTCTGGTATGGACCCGTTCAATATCGGGCGGAATCAGAGCCGTATATGAGGATCGCAGTCGCCGGAAACCGTGTGGCTGCGGGGATTGTTATCGCCGAGATCGATCTGAAACTGATCTGGGATGTCATTGCGGCGATCAAGATCGGTGATACCGGCCATGCCCTGGTTGTCGACGAGCACGGACGCCTCATTGCGCACCCGGACATCAGTCTGGTCCTGCGCGGCGATGCCGCGTCAGGCTACTTCAATCGACTGAAGTCCGTGGTTGAGACCGCAGATGGATCGGCGGTCTCCACGACCGGTGAGGATGGCAAGCCTGTCGTCGCCCTCTCGGTGCGCGCCACCGATGTGGGATGGACGGTCATTGCCCAACAGCCGGCGCTGGAAGCGTTCGAATCGATCCGCGCCTCGTTGTGGCGTTCCCTGGTACTCATCGTGATCGGCGCGGTGCTCGCTTCCGTCCTCGCCTACTGGCTTGCACACCGCATGTCGGGGCCAATCCGGCAGTTGGAGGATGGCGTTCAGCGGGTCGGGAGGGGGCAACTCGATCATCGCATCACGATCGCGAGCGGTGATGAACTGGAGCAATTGGCGATCCGCTTCAATCAGATGGCGAGGGAATTGACTGCGTCCCAGAAAAAATCCGAACGTATCAATCGGCTGAAGCAATTCCTTCCGCCGCAGGTGGCCGAATTGGTCGAGCACTCCGATCAGCGCTTGCTGGATGGACAGCGGCGTGAGGTCGTCGCGATCTTCGGCGACTTGCGTGGGTTTACGCCTTTTTCCGCACGCGCCGAGCCCGACGCCGTTATGGAAGTGCTCAGGGAATATTATGAGGCCGTGGGCGCCGTCACGGCGCGCCATGAGGCCACCCTGATCCGCTTCGCCGGCGACGGCGTGATGGTGCTCGTCAATGCACCGGTCGCTTGCGAGAACCCGGCGCATCACGGGGTTCGACTGGCGATCGACATGCAAGCCGCGGTGCAGTCCCTCGCCGACCGCTGGTGTGCAGCAGGGCACGCCATGGGCTTCGGCGTAGGCATTGCGATGGGGCCGGCGACGGTTGGAACCGTCGGCTATGAAGGCCGGCTTGACTACACCGCGATCGGAAACGCCGTCAATCTGGCGTCGCGGCTTTGCAGCCTGGCCGATGATGCGCAGATCCTGGTGGATCCGGCCGTGGCCGAAAAGGTGAAGGACAGCATCGCGCTTATGTCGCTCGGAGAGCGCAGCATCAAGGGCTACGACCAGGCAATGCAGGTCTTTGCCGTGTCCCGCAGCTACCGCTGCCATCCGGGAATCCCGGTCAGCTCGAACGTGCGGAGAAGCGGGCTTTGGCAGGAGCGCGGCAGATCTTTTGCCGACAGGTGATGGCTAACGTCGAGATCCTCTCGCATACTGGTGGGCGTGCTGCAGCTCTGGCTTACTTCCGCTTCGGCGTCATTGCGGAAGGCCGGACTGATCGTCGGTCGACCGAGCGCGTGCCGCTGCAACTTGCTAAAGGCGTAAGGATCTGGCCTGATCGAAGCGCATAACCGCTCGAAGGTCAGCCACAGCAGTCCAATCGCCATTCTCGGTGGACGCGGCCGTCGACGCGCTAGACAAGTACTCGCTGACATCGCTGGCGCATCGCGTTTTCTGACTTCGACAGGATACGATGACTGGAACGTGGCCTCTTCTGCCGGACCGACGAAGTGCTCACGGTGATCGTGGCTGTCCGACCATGATCGAGGCGTCAAGGCCGGCGTTCCTGGAACGGCCAACCTGCCACGATGGCTCCATAGTCGCGGTCCAATTGATCCGAGCAAGCACGGAGGCTACCTTCGTCTGATGTGCCAGACGTCTTCACGCAGGCTTCGTTATCATAAGGCAGAAGAGATTTCCGAGCGGCAGGTGGGGAACGCGCTGTTCAAGCTGACGATGCCGCATCCGATCAGTTCACAGCCGTCCCAGCCACTCGGATCGGCACGTGTCCATGTGGCCTGAACCAAGGTCACATCTCGACGTACAAAAGGTGACTGCCGTGCCCCGACATGGAATACCCGGCGCTTCACCGCGTAATGTCCGGAATTGGCACATCGCGTCATTTCGCAGCGGCGCAGTAATTCGGTCGCTTTCGCTGCAAATCGGTCATCAGCCAGCCGCGCTTACAGAACTTGATTTATGTACGCGCCCCTAATCCCGCGCGATGATCTCGCGCTCGCCCTGATGGAAATTCGCCGCATTGAGCAGATGACCGGCGCGGCGGCGCACCAGAAATTTTGGACGCCTTGCGCGGATGACGTTGTGGCGGCGGCGCCGCGTCGCGGGTTCGCGCGGCTTGGCTTCCGGCAGAAACGGAAGGTGGAAGATGTCGCACCACATCTGCCAGGCGGCCGCGAGTTCCTCGTGGTCAGTACTTGCGCCGAGCGGGATGTTCAATGAGGGATCGCGGTGCACCAGCACCAGCATCTGTGCATCGTCGATGCCGCGCAATGCGACGCCGAGAAAATCGCTGACACGAACGTTGACGGCCATTCGCATGCCGCTGACGGCACGGCGCAGCACGACGCGTTCGGGATGAAGTTCGATCTGCCGCACGCCGCCGTCTGCGCGGGTATCCTGCGCATGGAAGGAGAGCGGAAGGGAAAGAGGGTCGAGCCGCAGAGCGCGGCTCGACCCGGCGGGATTGATCCCGCTTGTTGATGTTTGACGCCTCACGGCCTGGTCTCCCCGCCGGAATTATGTTCCCGGTCGATACGTGAGACCTTAGCCGAGCGGTTTCCGATTCAGCTTAAAAAGGCTGGTTAAGAGGGTGTCACCGGCACTGCTTCTGGTGGCATGATTGACAAGACCTTGGCGCGCATGATTGACGAGTCGTTGCTTTGCAGGCCGAAATTGTCTGGCTTCGGCGGCTGCAAAATGCTTGAAATGCTTGGGAATCAGCCACATCTGGTGGGTGCGCGGATCTCGCGTTCCACTCGCCCTCAATGCCCGGGAATTTGTTCGTGAACTCTTCACCATCGCAAGCTCCGCTTTCGCAAAAGTCTGCCGCCTCCGACCTGTTCGACCAATCCGCGCTGTCGACGTTGGCGCAACGCCTCGTCGAGGCGGCCAAACGCGCCGGCGCCGATGCTGCGGACGCGATCGCGGTGCGCGGCGTCTCGCACGGGGTCGAGGTGCGCGACGGGCGCGTCGAGGAATCCGAGCGTTCGGAAGGCGACGACGTCGGATTGCGCGTGCTGGTAGGCAAGCGCCAGGCGGTGGTCTCGACCAACGACATCTCTGGCGATGGCGTCGCGAAACTCGCCGAGCGCGCGGTCGCGATGGCGCGGGTGGCCCCCGACGATGATTATGTCGGGCTCGCCGATCCGCGGTTTCCCGATTTTTCGACTGAGGTGATTCATGGCATTCACGCGCGGCAAGACCTTCAAGCCCACGGGTAATCCGGCCAAGCGACCGCCCAAGCTGAAGGGCAAAGTCGCCAACGATGTCTACGCCAACCCGGCGCGAAGCATGATGGCGCCGCCGCCGACGCACGACACCAAGGAACCGCGCGGCATGGTGCGGTCGCGTAGCGGCGGCGGCAAGAAGGGGCTGCACAAGGGCGGTCAGGGCGGGAGAATTAGTTGACCGCTTTCGCCGATCTCCAGACGCAGATCGCCGAGTACGCCAACCGCGAGGATTGGGCGCCTGCGACCGTGATCGGCTTCATCCGCCAGTGCGAGCAGAAGCTGAACACCGAGCTGCGCGTCGACCGGATGATCCAGTTCGATGAGGGGACCATCGTCTCGCGCTGCGCCGCGCTGCCTGATGATTGGCTGCAGATGGAACTGGTGCGAATCGCCAACCTCAACGTCCCCGACGGCTTCATCCCGATTCGCTACAAGTCGAGGGACGAATTTTTCACGACCGTCGATAAGTGGATGGACGGCTTCTACACCATCCAGGGCCGCCAGCTTTTCATTGGCGGCTATCCCGACACGGTCGAAGGCCAAACCGATCAAGCTGACATACTACGGCGAAGTGCCGGTTTTCTCCGACACCCAGGACAGCTGGGTCTACACCAAATACCCGACGCTCTACCTCTACGGTTCGCTGATGCATGCCGATCTGCATGCGGTTGGGGAGGAGGACAAGGCGGCGAGCCTCAAGCAGCTGACTGAGGACATGATCCAGAAGCTGAACGCCAACCACGCCATGTCGCGGGCGAGCGGCTCGCGCGTGACCCGCACCAGAACGAGGAGCTTCGGCTAATGCCTGGTCTAACTTCAGCGGGCGAGGCGCTCATCCTGACGCCCCTCACCACAACCGCCTACATCTCGCTGCACACTGCCGATCCCGGCAATACCGGCGCGAACGAGGTCGCGGGCGGCACCGGCTACGTGCGGCAGCTGGCGAGCTTCACCAACGCCGGCGCGAACCCAACGGTCGCGAGCAACAACGCGATTGTCGTTTATGCGGTAGCCACGGGCGTCTGGGGGACGATCTCGTACTATGGCGTCTGGGACGCGGTGAGCGGCGGCAACATCCGCGGTTCCGGCCTTTTGACCTCGCCGAAATCCATCAACAACGGCGACACGGCGCGCTTCATCGCCAATGCCCTGACCATCACGGCGCAATGAGGTGGCGGCGAAGGTTTTCTATCTTTTAGCGACGACGGGGACGGCGCCGTATTGGTGGGGAAGCATCCAGGATAGCGGATCTGCGCCCGCAGCTGTTCTCGCGGCTTTCGGCGGCACGCCAGACATACAGCCTCTCACGTCGCCCTATATCTATCTGGGGATCGGGGCGACTCTCGCCGCGCAGATGGTTTCCATCGCCTCTTTTATTAGTGGCAGAACCGCTCCCAAAACTGGCACCAGCGCGACGTCGGCGTCTTCTGCAGGCGACAGCTTCGCCACGTCGCTCCCCTATCATGGCTCATTTGCTGCCGGGAATTGGGCGTTGTCATTCGGCATGCGTTCCACGGGAGGAACCGGCACGGGGCGCATCAATGTTCGCATCTGGGCGAGCGTAAATCCCAACGGCTCTTCTCCTCGGGAACTGACGAGCGGGCTGACGGCTTGCACCGCCGTTGGCATGCCTGCCATCAACACCACTTACGCATCATTGCTTAATTGGAACGCGCCCGCGATTACGCTGAACAATGAATACTTGTTCTTCCAGGTTGAGTGGCAGGAGACAGTTCTCGGGACCAATGGATTCGTCGTAAAATTTTATCAGTCCGCCTGCACGATCACGACGACCAACTACACGCCAATTTACACCGAGCTTTCGTCAGCTGACTTTGCGCCGGCTGTCGGTCTGGCTGGCGATCTCGCCCTGACGCTGCCGCTCGCGGGCAATATCCCGGTCACGGTCCCGTTTACGGGCGATCTCTCCGCCGACATGGGTCTGGTGGGCGATCTGGCGCCCTCGGTCACCTTGGGCGGCGACATTTACGTCCAGCTGCACGGCGACGTCGATGGAAGGATGGACGTCATCGTGGATTTTGCCGGCGAGATGCTGGCCGACATCGTCGTGGCGGGCGACATGAGCGCGCTCGTGACGTTCGCTGGCACGCTGACCGATCTTTGGGAGCCTAACTCGATGCCTGTAGACGGCTGGCTTCCATCTGCTCCAGTGCCGTCGTCGGTCTGGGTTGCGTCTCAACCATGCCCCAGGCGATTCGAGGAAGACTCGGAGTTGTGCAGTGGCTGAAACTCAGACTCCGAACTACAAGTGGATAAAGCCCGACATAGGCGGCGACGCCTCGACGTGGGGCAACGTCCTCAACACGTCGTTCGACGCCGTCGACGCGCCGTCTACGCGAACCAGCAAGCCGTCGTGCCGATCGGCTCGATCATCGCGTTGGCGGCTCGACGCTGCCGGCGAACTTTCTGGGGTGCAACGGCGCGGTCTATCTCAACACTGACGTTCCCGCGCTCGCGGCGATCATTGCCCGCCTACCCCGGCAGCGACGCCTCGCACACCGCAGTTCCCAATCTGAGCGGGCGATTCCCGATTGGCCGGACGTCAGCTGGACGCGGGCCCGATGGGCGGCGAGGACACGATCACACGCTGCTCGCCGAGATGCCTGCGCACACGCACGCGGCGACCGAGCCCGCGCACTCGCACACGGTGACGGTGGCGGCGCACACGCATCCGATCACTGACGTCGCGCACAACCACACGGCGTCTCAGGCCGCGCACGTCCACGTCGTCGTGACCGGTAACCACTCGCATGTCATCGTCACCAACAGTCATGCGCACGCCCTGACTCAGACGTTCGGCTTGAGCTACACGGTTCCCGGCGGCGGCGGATCGCAGGGCGTGACCGCGAATGTAACGGCCGCGCGACCACGACCGCGGGCGACCTCGGCGGCTACACCGCACGTGTCGGCAACCTCGGCGGCAACACCGACGCGGTGACTCCTGCGATCACCGTCGTCGCTTCCGGCTCGAACCTGTCGACGACGCAAGCGGGCGGCGGCGCCACGATCACGTCGACGAGCGTAACGCCGGTAATCACGGTCACTAGCCAAGGCGGCGGCGCGGCGGCGAACAACATGCCGCCCTACACCTGTGTCGCCTTCATGATCAGGTACAAGTGACATGGCCCTAGACGCGCAAGGACGTCCCATTCCGGTCTTCGTACCGCCGCCGCCGCCTCCTGGCGCGGACTCGTTTTCGCGAGGCCGGGGCATCTTGATGTCGAAATCATGAAGCTGCAAGCGGAGATAAAGGTTCTGTTCGCGCGCATCGCCGCCTTGGAGAAGAAGCTTGTCCACGCAATTCCGTCCGCTTGAGATCCCGCCGGGCGTCGTAGCCAAGGCGACCAAGAAGCAACGCTCGAGCAATTGGGCGGAGGTCAATTTAATCCGATGGGTCGAGGGCCAGATGGCGCCTGTCGGCGGACAATCCCAGTTCAATTTACATTCGCAGTCCCGCTGCAAGCGCGTGCATGGATGGTTTGATAAAAATCAGGTGTACCGCATTGCGTTCCTATGCGAGCGGCATCTCTACGTCCTGACTGGCGGCACGCTCGTCGACATCTCGCCGACGTCTCCGCTCGTCAGCCCGACGCCGGTCGGGGCGGGCGGCTACGGCGATGGCGTCTACAACAGCGACGATCCCTATGGCTCGCCACGCGACATCACGCTGATCGCCGCGCAGGACAAGATCCCGTCCTGGTACAGCCTCGATAATTTCGGCTCGATCCTCTACGCGATGACCTCGGCGGACGGGCGCCTGCTTGAGTGGGATCCGGCGGGCGGCGGCGCAGCTGCGCTGCAGGCGGCGGACTCGGGCCGCGGTCCGGTGCCGAACGGGCGCGGCTTCGTCGTCACCAACGAACGCTACATCATGATGTTCGCCACCGGCCGACGGCACGGTCGAGGGCGGCAAGCGGAACCGCTTCGCGTGGTGCGATCAGGAGAACCCTGGCGCGTGGGATTATACCAACGTCACCAGCCAGGCGGGCTTTCTCGACATCGAGCCGTGCGAGTCCGATCATCAGCGCGGCGGCTTACGCGCAACGGCGTCATCATCTTCACCGCCAAGAAGGCCTATCAATTCCGTATCTCGGCATGCCCTACATCTACAACTACGTCGAGCTGGGCGAGGCATGCACACCCTGGTCGCCGCAGAGCATCACCAAGACCACTTCGATGACCCTCTGGATGTCGAAGCAGGGGATGTTCTCGTTCGACGGCACCTCGATCCTGCCGATGAACTGTCTGATCCGACCGTGGATCGACGACGACATCGACGACCTTCAGGTGCGCGAGCAGGCGTGCATCGTGCATGTCGCCGACTTCAATGAAGTGTGGTGGTTCTTCCCGCAGGCGGGGAAGACCAAAAATTCGCGCGTGCGCCATCTATTCGTACAAAGAGGGCTGGTGGGCACAGGGCCGGATGGGGCGCACCGCGGGCATCACCTCCTCGTACACCGCGCACACGATCATGGCCGACGATCTCGTCGCCTATCAGCATGAGGTGCCTTACGCCTATCCGGCGAACGTCGACTGCCATGGGCGGAGACCTTCGACCTCAACCTCAATTCGGGCGGCACGCTGACCACGGTCAAGCAGCTGATCCCCGACATCGACGGCGCGGTCGCCAACGTCCTCTACAGCCTGTTCTACCGCACCAGCCGGTCGATAGGCGTCGACTACAACGGCAATCTGATCCCGGCGCCCGAGTTGCAGACGCCGACGAAACAGGTGCGCTCGAACGGCTACGTCGATTTCCGCATCACCGCGCGCGACATCCGGCTGCGGATCGAGATCGGAGCTCCTCCAGGCCAGCCCAGGCCTCCTGTGATGCCCGTGACGGTAGGGCAGCATCTGATCGACTCTGTGCCGCGCGGGGACCGCTGATGGCGGCCCAGCAGCTTCCCAGGACCGCTGCAGCCGCCGCCCGAGCTTCCGGACCTCCCCGAGAGCAACATGCTGGCGCAGTATCTGCGCACCTTCAGCCTGTGGTGTCGGCACGGTTTCGCGGACAAGCTGAGTGTGACGACGGCGGCGCCGCAGTTACCTTCCAGACGGCGGACGCGCCGCCGAACGTCTACCAGATGGAGGTGACGAGCAAGCCGACGATCACGCTGAAGCGGGTTGCGCTGGGCAGCGGCGATCTCGGGCCGCCGATTGATATGTCGATCTCGTCCGACCTCTCCGCCTATCTGCCGCTGACCGGCGGGACGCTGACGGGTCCGCTCAACGGGACTGCAGCATACTTTTCTGGTGCGGTGACGGTTGGCGGGACGCTCACCGGAAACGCGATAACCGGAACGACCGCGGCCTTCACTGGCGCAATTACCGGGACAGATGCGACCTTCAGCGGATCGGTGACCGCATGGGGTTCTATGTCCACGGCGGGCGTCAACGTCCTGGCTCCCAACGCCACGGCGGCGGCGCCGGTTGTCGGCTGGGTGGCGGGCAAGGTGCGCTGGGGCGTCTATCTCGCCAATGGCGAGGCGGAAAGCACAGGCAACGCTGGCTCAAATTTCCAGATCAATCGCTTCGCTGACAATGGCGCTTATCTCGGTACGCCGCTCTCGATCAATCGCGCGAGCGGCTATGTGTCGCTGGCTAACAGCTTGGGGGTGACGGGCAACGTCAACTCGGCCAGCTGGACCTACAGCGGTGACAACGGCTTTGCTCTATCCGCCACTTCCGGCGAGCGATACCTGTCGTTCGCCGGCAATTGGTATCTTGGCTGGAACACGTCGAGCGGCGCCTTTCGCTTTGTCGGCATAGTTTCCGGCACTCCAACTCAGCTTTACTCTCTCGATGCCGCGGGTTCTGGAGTCTTTCGCAGCAACCTGACGGTCGGCAATAGCGTATACGCAATGACGGCTGGGCAATATTACTTCCTTTATGGGAATTGCGGACTGTATTCCGATGCCAACTATCTCATGTACGGCGATAGCGGCACTCCATCCGCAGCGACCAGCTGGCGTTACTATTACACCAAGGCGACCGGCCAGAGAAACTGGGTCAATAGCGCCGGGAACAATGTGTTTCAAATCAGTCCAGGCGGGGCTTGCATCTGTCCCGGCGGCTTCTCGACAGCTTCCGACGCCAGCATGAAGCGGGACATCGAGCCCGCGCCTATTGGTCTGGCCGAGCTGCGCAAGATCACGCCATCGTACTTCCATCGCATCCACGATGAGCCGCCGGAAGATCAACCCGGTTGGAGACAGCCCGATAGGCGCGAGTTCGGCTTCATCGCCCAGGACGTGCAAGCGGCTCTGCCTGACGCGGTAATCGTGGTCGAACACAAAGTGCCGGGGATGCCGGAAGGCACCAAGGACATCAACAACCCCGACAATATGGAAGTGAAGGAGAGCAAGTACCTCGCCATCGAGATCATGCCGATGCTCGCGGCCCTGACCAATGCGGTCAAGGAACTCGACAAGCGGCTCGCGACCATCGAGGCGAAGCGGTGACCGCGCATCCGTACCATCGCAAGCTGGCGCGCGTCCTCAAGCGCATGGGCGACCTGTACACGGTCAACGACATCCTGTCCGAGATCGCCCAGAACCGGATGCAGTCGTGGATGGAGGGCGAGTCGTGGGCCTTGACCCGCATCGCCATCTATCCGCGCGGCAAAGTGGTCGAGGTTCTCGCCGTGGTCGGGCATCTCGAGGAGGCGCGCGTCCTGCACGACCGCATCCTCGTCTTCGCAGCTGAAGTAGGGGCGCGAGTCATACAAGCGTATGGTCGTAAAGGCTGGTTGCACGACGCCCAGCGGCGCGGCTGGAAAGTCATGGCGGAAAACTACGTCTATCAGCGGGACATCGATCCATGAGTGGCGGCACAACCCAAGAATCCGGCACCTCGACCCAGATCAATCAAATCCCGCAGTGGATGAGCGATGCGGGTCAGAAGAACTATGCATTCGCGGAACAAGTGGCGATGCAGCCCCTGCAGCAATACCAGGGGAACATGGTTGCGGATACTTCGCCGCAAACCAAGCAGTCTTGGAATACCGCCGCGAACTCTGGCAACGTCGGCTCAGATCAGTATAGCGCAGGCACGGCAGGCTATCTCGGCGCGCTAGGCCAGAACCCGATGCAAGTGAGTGCTGGCGGGCCGACGATGCAAGTGTCGAATCCCGGCAACGCCGCTGGCGTTACTGCGGGCCAGATCGGCAATACTAATCTCGACCCCTATATGAACCCGTTCACCAAGTCGGTGACCGACTCGACCATCGCTCAGATGAATCAGTCGAACGCCCTGTCGCAGAACCAAGGCGCGAACGCAGCCAATTCCGCCAACGCTTTCGGCGGCTCGAGGCAGGGCATCCAGCAAGGCGTGGCGCAAGCCCAAGGCGCCCAGAATATCGGCTCCATGCTGGCGCAGCTGAACTCCGCCAACTTCCAGCAAGCGCAGGCCGCCGCGACCGGCGACATCAACCGGCGGCTCACCGCCGACACGACCAACCAAGCCTCCTCGCAGACCGACCTCGCGCGCCAGCTGCAGGCCTCGCTCGCCAACCAGAACGCCAACGCGGGCGATCTCAACCGCGGCCTGACCGCGCAGCAATCGAATCAGACCGCGCAGCAAGCGAAGATCAACTCGGACATCCAGGCTGCGCAGGGGCTGACCAATACCGGCGACAGCATGAACAAGGCGAACGTCGCCAACTTCAACATGCAGCAATCCGCCGGGGCCGGCCAAAGCATGCAGGCGCAGAACGAAATCAACGCCCAGATGGCGAAGTTCAACCAGGCGTTCAACTACCCGCAGCAACAACTCGGGACGCTGCTCTCGGCCCTTGGCATGACCCCGCACGACACCTCGACGTCGGGCCAGACTTCGAAGGAAACCACGACCCCGACCGATTGGGCCAGCATCATCCAGAAGGGCGCGGGAGCAGCGGCGGACCTCTACGGCATGTCCGACAAGACGATGAAGAAGGACATCAAGGCGACCGGCGAGTCCGTCGCAGGCGTGCCGAGCTACACCTACCGCTTCAAGGGCGAGCCATCCGATTCGCCGAAGATCATGGGGCCAATGGCGCAGGACGTCGCCAAGGTTGCGCCCGGCGCGGTCAAGAAGATCGGCGGCAAGCTCGCGGTCCACGCGCCGACGCTCGCCGCCTTCACGCCCGGACCTCCCTTCAGCATGGGCGGCTCGATGCCGAAGTCCTCGCCCAACGTC
Organism: uncultured Alphaproteobacteria bacterium; assembly: GCA_963774775.1. Taxonomy (GTDB): domain Bacteria; phylum Pseudomonadota; class Alphaproteobacteria; order Rhizobiales; family Xanthobacteraceae; genus Bradyrhizobium. Next base: position 194,391 of record CAVZGZ010000002.1, on the reverse strand, counting down.
GCCAAGGGCATCGCGTCGATGTCCGCCTTCATGCCCAAGCCCACGGGGCAGGCGACGACCGCGATGCGGGCCGGCTCGCGCGGCATCAAGGGCGCGCTGTCGAACACCAAGTTGCGCCCGAAGCTCGCCGGGGGGCTGAGTGCCTAGATTCACCAATGCCGACGACGCAAGGACGTACCTTGCCAGCCTAAGCGATCATCCGAATCGCCCTGGCGACACGTCGCGGCTGCATCCGCAATACGCCATCGCGATGGCGAACTCGATTGCCGAAGCGCGCGCCGCGGGCATGCCGGTCAGGCTCCTGTCGGGCCAGCGCGAAGGCAACGTCACCAACTCGAAATACGACCGCGGCGGCTACTCCTCGCACACGTATGGGATCGCCTCGGACGTTTCGGGGATCGGCGGCCCGGGCAGCGAAGAGGCGTCGCGATGGCGCAAGATCGCCGAGTCATACGGACTCTCCAGCCCGTATGATCCGAAGGGCAAGGAGTGGAACCATTGGCAGTTCGGACCCAAGCTGCAGGACGATCCCCAGCTTCTCGGGCGGCTGCGCGAGGCGCACGCGCGCGGCAACGACGTCGCCATGTGGGATGCCTACCAGCCGACCGGAACGGCGACGGCTTACAATGAACCGGCCAAGACCGTGACCGCCCCCGCGGTTGACGCCATCAATCAGGCGACGGGCAGCGGGGCGACTCTCAGCCACGAGCAGTTCATCCGCGACTACGCGCGCAAGATCGGCATCAACCCCGACCAGGCGGTCGCCATCGCCCGCGCGGAGGGGCTGAACGCCTGGTCGAAGTCGAACCCCAACGCCGGAAGCTACGTCGACCGCACCGGGGGCGTGCCGTGGTCGTTCGGCGACTTCCAGCTGAACACGCGCAACGGCATGGGCGTCGACGCCATCAAGGCGGGGATCGATCCGAAGGATCCCAACCAGTGGCAGGCGGCGGACAAGTTCGCCCTCGACCAGATGCGGCAGCATGGCGTCGGGGCGTGGAGCAATCCGGTCGCGCGCAACATCGCGGCGCATGGCGGGCTGACGCTGAACACGCCGCAGGCGGAGGGCGTGGTCGATCCCAGCATCGTCGCCCGCGGCGGCGCCTCGCCTGCCATCCCCGACTCGAGCAGCGGCACGGCGACCGCCTCAACCGCCGCGCCAACGCAGCCGGGCGTCCTCGAATCGCTTCGGGCAGGCCACGCAGGCGATGCGCTCAAAGCCCTGATCACCAAGCCGCCGCCGAAAGTGGACGAGAACGGCAAGGAGATCGCGCAGAAGTCTCCCGCCGAATCGCTCGCGGCTCACTTGGGGGCAGGCGAGAAAGAGGCCGCCGCCCCCGCGGTTTCCGAAATGGCCTCCGCTCCTCCAGCCGTCGATCCGATGGCGGGCATGGCCCCAGCTGCGCAGCAACTGTGGTCTACCGTGTCGCAGTCGGCGGCGCGGCCCCTGACGTGGAGTTCGAACCCCTACGGATCTAACGCTGGCCTGCAGCGCGGGCAGATCGGCACAAGCTTGGCAAACACGGAATACCCCTATGGCTGACGACCAGACCAATCCATTCACGATGGCGGGCATGGCGGGCATGATGCAGCCCAACAAGTTCTCGCTGCCCCAGTACAAAGGCGGGCTGTCGCTGCAGGGCTTCCGCGGCCCAGCCACCGACGCCCACGGCAACATCATCGCCAGCTTCGCCGACGCGCAGGCCAAGCACGACGCATGGGACCAGGCGCATCCGGCGACGCCGCAGGGGACGACGCTGAACTCGACCGGCGCGGGCCTGGAGGCGCAAGGCTCGCAGGCGCGGGCGATGCAGAACGCCGGTTACGGCGATTGGGCCTTGCTCGACCCGATGATGGCGCAGAGTTCGCGCCCGGGAGCGACCGCCGGGGCTGGGAGCGTCGGCGCCACGAGCGGCTGGAACCCCGCGAATCCATCGAGCGTGTACCCGACGACGGCGGGCGGCGCGGCGGGCGGGAATACAGCGGCAGGCGGGGCTGCCGGCGCGGCTGGCGGAACCGCGCAAACCAACCCGGTTGACATGCGTCAGGCCTACCTCGACGCCCTCGCCAACCCCGGCCACGTCGAGACGCAGGGGGCCGCCATTCCCGCCTCGCAGCCCCTCGGCTCGCCCTCGGTGATGGCGTCCTTCCTCGCCAACAACAAAGGGACCGGACCCGCGCCTGCGGGCGGCGGCTATTCCAATCAGGGCTTCTTCGACACGCTCAACAAACTGAGGACCGCCTAATGCCCGGTACCGGCGTCGGAGGCCTGTTCTCTGGCCTGATCAATCCCGGTCTTCGGGACGACGTGGCGCGTTCGCTCACGCCCAATCCCAGCCCGCTGGCCCAGCAAGGGATCACGCAGCCGGGGACCGTCGACGGGCAAGGCAATCCCTCCGCCCCTCCGCCGGGGGCGAATCTGGCCCCCGCCGCGGCGACGCAGGGCGACCCGATCAATACCTCCTACACCAAGAACCTGATGAAATACGCCGATCAGGCTGCGCTGGCGGCGGACTTCAACCGCAACCTCGAGGGCATGGCCGCCGGTTTCGGCACCGCGTCTCAGCAAGCGTCGAAGCAGCAAGCCCTCCAGCGTGGCGGAGTCGGCGGCGGGCTGGCGGACCTCGCCGCCATCCAGGAGATGCAGGGCAAGACCATCCAGGACAACGAGCATGCCCGCTTCATGGCGTCGGCTGCGACCTTCGCCCAAACTCTCTCGACCTCGCTTGGGCGCCCTGTGTCGGTCCAGGAAGCCACGACCATTATGAACAGTCCGGAGTTGATGAAGGACTTCGGCGGCGCGGCGGGCGCGAACGCCCAGACGACCGACAAGCTCAAGGACGCCGATGCCGAAGCGCGGGCGTGGGCCGACGCTCATCCGAAGGCCACGGCGGCGGAGATCGCCCAGCACAAGTCGGACTTCCTCGCCCAGACCGCCGGCGGACTGAGCAGCATTGGCAAGAACCTGGCGGAGGACCGCCGCAACTGGCACAACCAGAACCCGGGCAAGTCCGACGCGGAGATGATCGCCGACAAACCGGAACTCGCCGACGAGACGACCTACGTCACCGTCAAGACCGAGCAGGCCAAGGAAGGCGTCCTCAACGCCACCGCCCGCACGACGGCGAAAAGCACGTTCACCCAGGTGGACCCGCAGTGGCAGAAGATCGAGGAGAACGTCGAGTGGCTCGCCCAGCCCGAGCATAAGGCGGCGGTCCTTGAGGCGTTGCGCGCGCCAGACTTCGAAACCACGGGACAGAAGGGGCGACTCGCCAACTGGCTGCATATCGTCGGCAAGGACACCCAGGACGCCAAGCGGCGGCTCGACCTGCTCAAGAACGAAGGATTCACCTCGGAGTTCAAGAACACCAAGAACATCCGCTCGAACACCGAAGCGAACCGGATCGGCGCCGCCTTCTCGGGCCTGTTCTCGCCCACCATCACCGACGATGCGGCGACGGAGGAGCTCAACCGGCTGTCCGACATGGTTCACGACGGGCGGGCGAACGTCAAAGCCGCCGCGGGCCAGAAGATCGACTCCAAGTACTCGAACGCCAACATCGATCCGGACTACCTCGACTCGAGCAGTCCGCTCTTCAACGGCGCGACCCGCGAGTACGACGTGCCGACCTCGGCGCAAGTGGACAAGCTGAAGTCCAACCCGAGCTTGGCCGGGGACTTCGACAAGAAGTTCGGGCCGGGTTCATCCAAGCGGTTCTTGGGACAGTAGCATGGCGAAAGCACGCAACGCCTTCGACGAAAACGCGCCAGCCCCCGCACCATCTGAGACGGGATCCAGCGTCACCATCGCCCCCGCGCAGCCGCAGGCGCAACCGAAGGGGGCGAATCCCTTTGATGAAACGCCTGCTGCGGCCCCCGGCTCGACCACGGCTGCGCCGACGACCTACGACAATACGTCCTGGTCTGGCCTGGCAGGCGACACGGCTTACCGGGCCGCCAACTCTGGCACGCTGGGCGCGCTCGACTACGGACTCGCTGGCCTGCACAAGATCGAGCGCGCGACCGGCTACGACCCCAACGCCACCGACCTGACGACCATCCAGAAGCAGGGCGACGAGTGGGGCGCGAATCATCCCGCCCTCGCGCTGGGCGCGGACATCGCCGGCTACGCGGTCGGACCCGGCAAGCTCAAGATAGGGGCGAAGATCGCCGGCAAGCTGGGCAAGGGCATCGCAGCCCGCATGGGCGGGGCGGCGGCGGAGAACGCAGGCGCAGCGGTGATCGGCGATGAGCTTCACAGTCAGGGGCAGGCGACCACGGGCGACCTCCTCAAGACCGCCGTCATCAGCGGCACGACCGGCGCCCTCACTGGGGCGATCCCGGGCGAGAAGGGGCCGATGGCGCACACGCCCAGCCCGACGGCTGGTCTGAAGGCGACCGAGCAGGCGGCCTACGCGCCGCTCCGCAACGTCAACTACCAGGCTGGCGACATTGGCCCGGCCTTCGACAATGCGTGGGCCAAAGCTGGGTCAAAAGTTAACCTCGACAATGACTTCACGACTATGGCGGACAAGATCAGCAAGGAGATGGCGGAGCGGTACAAGACCGGAAAGCCGATCACCGCAGATGAAGTCGCGGGCTACATGCGGGGTTTGGCGAACAACTCCCCGACGAAGGCGGAGCAAGCGATTACGAAGCAGCTGGAGACTGCCCTGCATGGCGCGGTGACCAGTTCGCGGCCCCTGTCGAGCGGCGGCTTCCGGTCGGGCAAGGAAGTCTCGGAGAAGATCACCGAGGCGCGCGCGGCCTCGCTCAAGGAGAACACCAGCGCGGACATCGACAGATGGATCGAGTCGGGCAAGCGCGACACCTTCGGCACGCAGAAAGAGATCGCCAAGAAGGTGGATCAGTCGCCCTCCTTCTACCCTGGCACGGCGCCGACTCTGAAGGAGGCGGCGCAGCCGCAGAGCATCGCCAGCAAGATCGCGGAGAAGGCGGCGCATCCTCTCGCCGATGCCGCGATCACGGGCGGAGTGGGGGCCGCGGGCGACATGCTGTTCGGCAGCCACGACCCGACCACGAGCGCGTTGGTGGGGGCCGCGGGCGCGCTGACGGGCGGGGTTGTCGGGCATGCGGCGGGGCAGAAGCGGACCAACGACCTGGTGCGTCAGCTGGCCCGGGCGCGGCATCTCAACGCCACCGGCCAGAACATGCCGGCGAAGGCCTTCGACGAGGGGATCCGGGTTCTCGGTCCTATCGGGGCGTGGGCGCGGCGGGCATCGCCGGGGATTGGAGTGTCGGGCCGGTGGATGGACTACGGGAAAGACGACTGATCTCGCGGTCGATCTTCTTGTCGATATGGTTCTGCTCGATGTCCCAAGCGAGGAACAGCAACGCCCACGGCGAGACGACGAGAAGAAAAATCACAAACGAAATCATTGGATGTCCTCTTTAAGGTGGGGCCGGGATTCCATCGCAAATGTGAGCGGAACCCGGCCCCCTCACTCTCGCTTTCGTTGGAGCGGGGGCTACTCAACGCCGCAAGATTGCGGAACGCGAAAGTGATTCCCTAGATGGTCTGCAGGCGGTCCTTACGCTTGCGGAAGCCCAGAATCGCCATCAGGCCAAAGCCGAGTCCGAGCATAGCCCAAGTCTTTGTTTCTGGGATGGCGGTTGACTGCATACTTTCGTTGAAGCCAGTAATTGAGCCGCCACTCCGAAGCACCAAGGCTGCGCCCTCCGTCATTGAGTATGGCCCAGCTGCGTCGAACGCCGCGATCTTGCTTCCGGAGAAAGAATCCGGATCGGTCAGCGCGTGGCCCGTCACGGTTTCGAGGAGTGTGCCGGGCGTGTTCAAGGGATTCGCCCCTTGGAGATTCGCCGCATCAGCCCAGAAGCGCAGCGTCGAGTCGGGCGTGCCGATGTTCTGGTTGAAGGTCAGCGAAGCCGAGTTGTTGATGGCGTGGACCGGCCCGACGAAGTCTGTGTCGGATGCCAGCAACGTCACCGTGACCGGCGCCGCGCCGTTGTTGCGGATGTTGGACGAGGACAGCTGCAGTTCGTTGATGGCGCCGAAGCTCGACTGCGCCAAGGCGATCTGGACGAACGCTGCGCCGACCGTCTGATCGACCAGCAAGAGGTTGTTCGCGCCGCCGCTGAGATCGCAGCCCAACTGACCATCGAAACAAGTGAACGTCGACCCGCTCGCATTGATGGTCAGTTGAAGCCGCGCTTCAGCTGCGCTTCCTAGCCCAGCGATAAATGCGGTCGTCAGTAGGAGTTTGTGCAGCATGGTGTCCCTCTTTCTGGTGTAAGCCCGTCTATTTAGATAGCACGTTAGGGTGATGGTTTGTCATCGAGCGCGGCGCGAGCGATGCGCCCCATCCCGCCGTCATCCTGTTCCCAAATAGATTTCAACGCTGCCTCCAGCTTCGCCACGCGGGCGCGCAGGGCGAGAATCTCGTTGGTCTTCGCGTATTTGCCCAAGCCCTCTGTAACCCACCACGGTGTCAGTCGCGCGCTCGGCTTCATGCCGGCACCGACTGCCGAAGATTTTAAACACGCTGCGATACAACTCGTCCTTACGCTGTAGAGCCTTGACGATGCGGCGGTCCAGATCGGACCCCGACAAATCAAGGTAGAGGACATATTCCCCGGTCTGTCCACGGCGATGGATGCGATCCTCGATCTGGTCGCGTGTGTCCGCCGAGTAGCTGTTCTCAAAGAAAATCATGGTTCGGCACTTGTCGGCGGGCCGCTCGCCACCGAGAAGTGTATGCCCGTACTTAGCAGCATCACATTGCAGAAGGATGATCCGGCATTGAGAATCGGCATTGAAACGCGCCTTTTGCTCCGCCGTCTCGTCAGGGGTCATCCCGCCTTTGATCCAAGCTGGATCCCACGCGATGAGTGCTTTGATCAGGAAGGGCAGCATGGCGCGGTGGCGGTAGACGACGCAGACCTTGCCCGCGACCTCCTCGACGAGCAGCTGCAGGAGGAGGTTCAGCCGCGGGTTGTCCTCGGGCTTGACTAGCTCGTGGACGATGCGGTCCTCATCGTAGATAAAGCCGCACTGGATTTGCGCCAATTTCGCATATTTCGCGATGGCGATCTCGACGGTGACCACGCCCTTTTCTATCTCTAGCAGGAACTGCCGCTCCATTTGATTGTACTGGCGTTGCTGCTCGTCGCTCATCTTGTAGTCGCGGATGGTGAAGTCCTTGCGCGGGAGCAGGGGCAACCAATCGGCCTTTTTCGCTTGGAACACGACGGGCGCCATTTGCGCGGCGAGTTCCTCAGTGTTCTTGGCCCGCAAGACCTCCTTGTTCAAATACCCGCCCATGACGCAGTATTGCCCGCGAAAAGCGTAGAAGTTGAGCCTGGGGTAGAGGCCAATGGCGCGCAGCTGACCCCAGAGATCCTGCGGCCCCTGCGTCTGGGGCCGACCTGTGAGCAGGCGGATGTAGCGGCAGACAACCGGCTCGTCGTGGTAGGGCGACCAGACGGCGAGCTTGTGGACCGCCTTGGTCTGGGCCGACTTGTTGCTCTTGATCTGGATCGACTCGTCGACAGCGAGATAAGCCTCGCCGCGGCTGGCCCAGATGACGAGGGCGCGCAGGACGCCGGGCATGCGAGCGGCCTCGTAGTTGATGATCAGGACCGGAGGGGAACTGTGTTCCCTGTTAAGCCACTCGGCGGCGGCGATCTTCTTGTTCGACCGCCAGACGTGGACCGCGAACCGGAAGCCGTGCTTTTCGATTTCGTCCACCCACCCAGCTTTGAATGTGTTCGGGCAGATGACGATCATCCGGTCGCACAGGCGGCGCGAGTGCAGGAACGAGAACTCGGCGAGCGCGATCAGCGTCTTGCCCAAGCCTTGCTCCAGAAAGAAACCGACGCCTTGCTTTCCCATCGCGAAGTCGAGCGCGGCGACTTGGACAGGATCAAGTGAACTCATTTAGGAACTCCGGATTGATGATGATCTCGGCGGCGGCCAGCTGCTTGAAGAATCCTATTGACTCGTCCTTATTGCGCGCAATCATATAAGCCGCGTTATCCCCGATATATTCAATGTCGAACTGTGCAAGCTTGCCCTTGCGGATGCTGTCGAGCATCGCATCATCCCTGCGAACCTTCATCACCAGCATGCTCGCGGCGCGGTGGAGGATTGTTTTAGACGGCAGCTTGGCGCAGCGGTCGCACAAGAGGTAGGTGATGAGCTTGTCTATATTGTCGGTTCCCACGGCGCGTTCGTCGACCGCGACCATCAGGCCGGCGCAGCCTTGGCCCGCATGGCGGACGGCGCGGTCGTTGCAGTACAGGCATCGCTTGTGCGAGCCTGGCGTGAACATGTCGAGGAACAGGCTGGGCATGTTCTCGTCGACGATCTTGCGGTGCAGATCTTCTTCCTCGCGAAAGCGATAGTGGACCCAATCGCAGAAACTTGAGGCGTCGATCCAGATGGTCCGGAAGGCGTTCTTGATCACATCGACCCGGATTTGATGCTCCCAGGCCTTCTCTTGCTCCTTTTGCCTGGCTTCGGCGCGCTCGCGCGCCCTGCGCGCCCTCTCGGCTTCCCGCCGCTCGATCTCGGCGGGGTCTGGCGCAGCTTGGCGGACATTGGCGCAGATTGGCGGCGGCGGCGGCTCGAGCAGGCGTTTGAGTTCGGCCCGCTTGAGCGGATGGTGAACGAAGACCTTACCCATTATTCCCAATCCTCATCAGGCATACGGAACGTCCGCTTGTTCTGATTGCCGACAGGGCAAAGCTTGAAGAAGCCGAGAAAGCTTTCATCTTCGCGGATCAGGCAACGGACAAACATTGGTATGTGGTCGTTGTTGATCTTGAACTCACTGCCTACAGTCTTGATGTCTATGTCGAAACGAATAGCGTAAAAGATGTAGTACGCGCTGTAGTGTTTCTTGCCCATCCGCCGCATGCCATACGCTCGTTCTACAAACGCCTCGTAAACCTTTGGATTGGCATGGTCCCATTCTCTAAAGTGGATCAGCTTTTCTATCCCGACCGGATTTGGCGACCCGTCTTTTTTTGTCGCGTAGGGAATCCACCAATCGCGGATCCAGACAGCTTCCGTTACCTTCTCGGACCTGGACTTGCGGCGTTTCCTCTTCTTTAGGGGGTCGTCTTCTTCGTCCACCACTTGGCGTCCATTCCGCACTTGTCTTGGAATTCGGGCGCCATGCGCAGCCAGCTGGCGTCGAGCGCATAGGGCAGACCATCGACCGGATGAATGAAGCCCATGTTGCGAGGCTCCTTGCAGATGTACTTGCCGGTCGCGGGCGCGACGCCTCCGTAGTGGGTGCAGTCGATGCAAAGCTTCATCGCAGGAACTCCACCAGGGCGAGCGCGTGCGCCAGGCCGGGGGCGGTAAAGCACTCGCGGCAGTCGGCCTTCTCGCACCACGATGGCAGTACATCTGACCGGCCTTCCAGCCGATCAGGACGCACTCGACGTTCGCCGCCTGCCACTTCAAGCCTTCGATGTACTGGGCCTCCGTAGGGCCGAACTGGAAGCCGTCGATCAGCTTGCCCTCGGCCATGACGAAGGGCCGTCCCGGCGGCTTGATGATCAGGTCGAGGACGCCGACCGCCCAGCGGTCCTCGACCCGCCGCGCCCGTGCGCCGGGGAGTTGATTGATGCCGTCTACAAGTTCCTTCTTGTAGGCGGCCTCGCTCTTCGCCGCCGGCGGACGCCGCATCTCGAGGGCCGCCTTAAGCTCGTCGAGACGGATTTTAGGCATTACTCGGCGGCGGCCTGCGTCGGGGCGACGGTCCTCTTGCGGCGCGCGCGCGGCTTGCGGCTCGTAGCTCGGGCGCCAGACGTCAGTCGCCGCATCCTCGGCGCCGGCCTCGCGGATCCCCTCGACGGTCGGCTTGTAGCCCGGGTTCTGGTCGAGGAACGCGATCAGGTCGCGCTCATTGAGGATCAACTCTAAACGGTAGGTTCTCATTCACGGGTTCTCCCATGTTTCATCTCGTCGCGGTTCTGCGCCAGATGTTCACCATACATTTCTAGCGCGCAGCGCAACGAGCGCGACGCCATCTTAAGATAGACGCCCAGCGTCACGTCGTCCTCCGCGTTGCGCGCGGCTTCCGCGAAGCTGAAGAACAAGCTCCAGAACCTCGTCCATCGTGTCGAGATAAGCGACGTCACTTTCGCTCACGATTGCCCACCTTCATGTCCTTGGCCCACGCTTGTACTCGGGCGACTGCTCCATGCCGGGATGCTGCTTCTTCTCGGGCGCCTGCGCAGCTGGGCCTTCCATCTTGGTCCGCCACCGCTCGACCTGACGCTGGGCGGCCTCGCGCGTGGCGAAGTCGGCCCGCTCGTCGTCGGCGACGGCTTTGATCTTCTCGTATTGCGCTGGCTTCATTTCTTCCCCTTCGGTTCGCCGAAGAGCGACAGCTGCCCCTTCAGTTCGGGCGGCGGCGGGGCCGGGTTCGGCAGCTTGTGGCCTTCAAGGCGATGGCTGAGACAATACCATTTGTAGTCGCCGTCCTTCTGCGCGAAAGCCGTGGCATGCGTACACGCCACAGACTTCGCACTGGTGGGCGTCAGAACGGGATGTCATCTGTGGCGCGCGGCGGCGGGTTGCGCTCGTCGTGGTCGCGCGGCGCAGGGACATCGTCGCCCTCGCCAACATCGACGATGAAGCCCGAGTGCGCGTACTGGTCGTAAAGCCCGCGCATGGTCGTCGCATCCTCGATGGCGATCTCGCCAATAAACTGGTAGACATAGGTGAAATAGGGGTCGCCGGTCGGGCCTTCCTTCTTGACCGTCTTAATCATGTACCTTTGGTAAAACTGATCGATCCCTTTTGACTTGACGGTCGAGATGAAGTTCTGCGTCGGCGTCAGTCCGGTGCGCGCCGACGTGAACACGACCAGCTGCTTCGGCCCATTCGGCAGATCGATGAGCCACAGGACGTCGTAGGTGAGCGTCGCAATCGGCTTGCTCTTCGGGTCGTCATCTTGCTGCGAGCCGAATTTGTGCGCGCCCGTCTCCATCACCGTCTTGCCCAACCGCCACGTATAGGTGCGCGGATTACCGTAGAATTTCACGTCGAACGATTGGTAGGGAACATCCCAATTGATGCCGTCGGAGGCGGTCGCGAGCGGGCCTTTCTGGTCGCTGCCGGGAGTCTTCGGTTGCCAGACCTGATAGGTTTTGCGCAGGAGGATGGGCGAGCCGGTGACGGACTGACCCAGCGACTGATTGAGGATGGTGACCCAGAAGTTGCCGGGGCGCGCTTCGGGGACGCCGTCGATCACCTCGGGGCTTTGACCGGCGAGCAGTTTCAGCCGCGGCGGCTTCAGATCGCTGGCGTCGATGTTGCCGAAGCTGGCGCCCGTGCTTGCCTTGCGCAGGAACTCGCTGATGCTGGTGGAGGGGGAGGGCTTAAAGCCCTCGACGTCTTGTGCCATTTGTTGCTGAACCTCTGCGAGAGTGTAGTGCCGCTTGATCGGCGACTTGAACGTGATCATGTCGCGGTCATCCGCGCATCGACATAAGCGGCGCAGGCGACGTCGTAGGCTTTGCGCGCCTGACGCAGCCGGTACAACTTCTCCGAGATGCAGAAGACCTCGGGATGCTCCTCTGCCAGCATGACGATGTCGATCATGCCGAGCAGGGCGCCAAGCTTTTCATGCTTGGCGATATCGAGTTCATGGATCCGCTCGTCGCGCGAGACTTTCATCCAAGCGTCGACCATCATTTCCTTGTGCGGCATCACCTTTATTCCTTGGTGATGGAAATGTGCTGGGCAGTGGTGACGCGGAACACCTCCTCGGGCAGCGGCATGCCGTTGAGCGTCATTTCCTTCGCGAAGGAGGACAGCGTTCCCGCGTTGACGGTTTCGATGATCAAGCCATCGTTGCCGGTGACGCGCAGCCAGTTCATGCCAGCTTCCTTGTCGGGCATGGTGGCGTTCCAGCGCACGTTGACCGTGCATCGCCCGAGATCGGGGATGGTGATGGTCTTGATGTTCTGGTTCGTAAAAAGCGTCGGCAGAACCTCGTAAGAGAGGTATTTGACGTGCGCTTTCAGATCCTCGACCAGCTTCTCCAGCTGATCGACCTTGCTGCGGAGCGCGGCAAAGTGAGAAAGCGTGGAGGGGATGTCGCCGGTCTGAGAGACTTCCTGCGAGTCGCGCGTGGCGCGCTGGAGGAACGAGGCGAGTTTGTCAGCCGCGAACCCAGCGGCGGTTTCCGTATCGAACTTCATTTGAATCAGTCCTCATGAACTGGAGCCTATGATGAGGCTATGAGGACTCAGTTAGGACAGGCTTAAGGACTTGTCAAGAGGGAACCGCGATCCCGGCGGATCGGAGAATTGCGGTAGTCTTAGCCGCCGAGATCGCGTCCTGCAGGAGCGGCGGAAGAGCGAACCGACGAAGGAGCCTCCCGCGCTGGGCTGGCCGGCCTGCTCCTGCGAGGCTGGGATCCAGTAATAGGCCGCCGGCTGCACCTTGTGCGAATCGCTCGAAATGCGGAACGGCTCGCCCTCGACGCCAGGCGGTAGCGGCGGCAGCGCGCCGACGCCGGGCGTGACGCTCACGGGATCGCCGCCGTCGAGTTCCCGACGAGATCGACGTCGAGCCAGCTGCGTTGTTCGCCGTCACCATGCAGCTGAGAGTGAACGTCTTGTCGGGCGTGGCGATGACATAGGTCGAAGCCGTGGCGCCCGAGATCGCCGTCGCGCCGCGCATCCACTGGTAGGTGTAGCTCGTCGGCACATAGGACCAGTTGCCGACCGTGGTCGTCAGCGTCGAGCCGACCGTCGCCGTCCCCGTGACCGCGGGCGCGCTGGTGTTCACTGGCGGCAGGAAAGATGACAGCCCGGCGGTGATCGCGTTGCCCATCGCCAGCGGCGTCAGGCCGCCAGCCTTGCCGATATTAACGACTGCGAGAATGTCGTTTTGAAACTTGGTGTTCGTCGCCAGACCCGACTGCAGGCCCACGGGAGCCGTCTCGATGGTCTTGTCGTGCGTCGTCGGATCGGTGGCGAGCGCGCTGGCGATGGCGTTGAGCTCCGCCAGCCGGTTCGGATTGCCGCGATGGATCATCGAATTGATCGCGATGTCGCCGACGAAGGCCTGGATGCTCATGCTCATCGACCGCCTCCAAACAGGTGCGAGAGATCGAGCGCGGTCGTGTACGGCACGCTCTGCCGCCCGCGCGCTTCGCCGGCCACGTCGGCGTTGGGCCGCGCGACTTGGAACGAACGGACCATAATGGCCGAGATTCGGCTTCTGCCGCTGCGCAGCTGGGCCAGCCGGCGCCGCTCGCCTGCCTGGTCGAGGCGGAGGCGTTGCGGGCGCGCGCGAGCCAAGGCCGGGGGCCGCGCCCGTGTCGGGCCAAGGCATATGCGGATAGGACGCTGGCGTGGCGGGACCAGGCGCGGGGGGCGTCGGCCACATGGGATAGGTGCGAGGCACTTCGCCCTCGGGCCGCACGAAGTTGGGCGTCGGGGCCGCGGCGTTACCAGACCAATCCATGCCCGTCTTCGGATCGACCGGAATCGGCCCGCGCCGCGGTTCGGCGATGACGCCGGGATCCCGAGCGTTGGAATAAAGAGGAGGTTCCGGCGCCCCTGGCCGCGCGCCGCCGGCTGGTTTCGGCCACGACCACATGGGAGCCTCGTCCATCGCAGCCGGCGCCAACGGCTCAGATGGCGTGATCGCGTCGATGATCTGGCCGACGCCGGGAATGCGGCGAGTGGCGCCGCGAATCGCGCCGCCTAAACCATTAAACCCAGGCATTGGCTCGCCGGGTCTGAAGGTTCCCTCGGTCGAAGTGCCGCCGGTCCAGCGGGCCGGCGAGGCGCCAGGCCTTAGCGGTCGGTGCTGCGGCGGGATGATGTCGCCCTGATTAGCCGCTGCGCCTCCTGGCGGGACTGAGGAAAGAGATGTCCCTTGCTGGCCCGACGTGGGACCAACGAGAGCAGGAACTCCTCCCGGCTTGTAAAAGCCGCCGGGGCCGTACTTGGCGGGGAGTTCAGTGTCTCCCCAGCCAAAGCCGCGCCCCCCTCCTTGAAATTTGCCGGGAATCTCGACGTCGTTCTCGTACTGGACGCCGGTCGAATCGTCGGCAGGCCAGCCCGACTCGGTATTGTAGCCGCCCCTGACCGTGATGCCCATGATTTACTTCTTCGGTGCGTGATGGGTGTCTTCGTGCTTCGGCTGTTGATGCGTCACCGACTGCGGCGGGACACGCGTCTGAGTCGCCGCGGGATGGTTGAGATCGAAGCCGTGCGCCTCGTACTCGGCGGAGCGGCGCCGCTGCTCTTCGGCAATCGTGTCGGGGTCGCGCTCGCCATCGACGATATGCTCGCCCTTCACTCCGGTCGCGCCTACGAGCGGTGCGCCGGGGCCGGGTTCGGGCTGAGTTAGGACGCCGGGTTGAGCGGCGACTGTCTTGGGCGCGTCGTGGTGTCGGCGGTCGTCATCATCGTCATCGTCACGCGCTGGGGATCTAGCCATTTGAGCCTCCGGAGAGAGTCCTCACCATAGATCATTCGCAATCGCCCGCAAACGGGCAATCCCCTGCATCCGCTCGTCGCCATCTTGACACGGTTCGAAAACGAGCGACGGAAGTGGAATAGCGATTTGTTCCCGTACCGTCTCGATCTGTTCTGGTGTTTCCGACGTTTTTGGCTGGTCGATGCTGGTCAAAGCTGGTGCATGCTGGTGCGAAGCTGACACACGCTGACACCGCTGCTTCCACGGGTAATACCACTTGGAGTAGCAGCGAGCCTCAGAAGTCTGGCATGTCATCAGGCTCATCGACGCGCTCATGAGCGTCAAAAGGACGAGGCGGCTCGCCCTGCTTCGCGTTCTTGTTGCCGCGCCAGAGTGGGGCGCCCTCCGTCGACTTGACCTCGTTGTCATCGAAATCTCCCGGCCTCCAATCCCAGTTCTGCGCGATCTCCAGATTGTGAGCCTCGCCCATCCGCCGCAGGATCAAGCCGTAGCCCCACTTAAACTTGTGCATGTCGCCGCGAACCTTTTCGATCAGGCCCGCACGCTCGAACTCCATCATCACGCTCGAGGCCTCGACCCGCGTCCGCACGCCATCGACCCGCTTGATCGCCTCGCGCAGATTGGAGGAGTTGAACCATGCGGTGATGTCGAAGCCAGCGAGAATGCGGGCGTCGGCGACAATCGAGCGAGCGACCTCGCGCGCCTTCGGCATCGTGGCCCGCACCACATTGGCGTCGTTGCGCGAGGAGTGGGTGAGATCCTCAAGGCCCGCGCGCGTGCATTCGATCTCCATGAAATAGCGCATCAGATGCTGGCGCACCGCGACCGAGTCCAGCATGTCGACGAAATCGTTGAAAAAAGGCTTGAGGCTGACCGTCCATTCGAGGAACTCGTGGTCCGTCAGCTTCCTCGACTCGGCGGTCCAAGCCATGATGAAGAACAGCGCGCGGTCGGCTGCGTCTTCTGGGCTTAGGCCTATGTCGGGCTGGTTGGCGGCCATGACTAGCCGCGCGTAAATCCGGTAATCCTTCTGATCCTTGAACTTGACCTCGCCGGATATGACTGTCTCGCGCACAAGCTTCTTGATCTCGTTGATCGACCCCGCCGACTCCATCCGGACCTCGTCGACGAATACGACCAATTTGTTAATAAAAGGCGTGATGAGAAAAGTATTGTCGTCGAGCGCGGCAGCGTTGGCTTGCCCAGCAAGCTCGCCGAACAGCGACCGCATTAGCGTATTGCCGAACAGCGATTTGCCTATGCCTTGGCCGCCAATGATGACCGGCGCCACTTGTTGCTTGATCTCCGGATGCTGGATCGTCCACGCGACAAATCTCTTCAGCCAATCCATCTGCAGATCGTTGTCGCGCGTGAGCAGGCCCAGCATGCGGTCGAGCGCGGTGACGACCTTGCTCATCAGCATCTCGTCGATCACGCCAATCGGCTTGATGACGAAGCCCCTGTAGGTGTTCAAAACCTTGTACTCGTCGGGCTGCGTCTCCTCCTCTTTCAGCAAGCCGTAGATGGGCGAGAAGCGGAGAATCGCCGCTGGTTCCTTGCCGGGGAACATGTCCGCGCGTGCCACGTCGGTGCGCAGCTGGGAGGCAGCGTAGAGGGCGAACGGGTTGACCTTCTTCTTGCCGACAAAAACGCCTTCGTTGGCGTGATGGCGGATCAACCGCTCGTGCGCGAAGTCGCTGCTCAGTCCCTGCAAAAGCCGCTCGCGGTCGAGATATTCGGTCGTCGACAAGTCGAGGATGTATTTCTCGCTCATGCGCTCGACCGCATCGAGATCGAGGCCGGCGCGGAACGCCCGGCGAACGCCCTGCTTGCCGTCGGCGCCGAACAGGCCGCCGAGCGCGGTCCAGCCGGCGACCGGCGCGAGAGGGTCGCGTGATCAGTTGAGCCTCGGCGTTCACATAGGCGACCTTGAGATCGCCGCTCGCGCCTAGCTTGCCCATGAACGTGATCAGGTCGTGCGCCTGTTCGGGAACGTCGATGGGACACCAGCAAATGCCCTCCAGCGACTTGCCCTGCGCGTTGATGCCGCGGCCCTCGACCTCGACGCGGGCCAGCCAGCCGCCCAGAATGCGGGTCAGGCTGGCGTCCCAATCGGTCAGCCCGTCGAGGTAAGTCCGGACCCAATAGGCCAGCGTGGCGTAGGCCAGGGCGCGTATGAGCGTGTCCATACCGGTCGGGGCGAGCGCGCGCGGCTCGAGATCCTCGATGCCGAGATCGATGTCGAGCGCGGCGGCCTTGCCGCGAGGGCGCCAGACCACGACGCCATCAGGCACGATGGATCCCGGCAGCGGCTTGGAAAAGCGGTGAACGGCGTTGGCGCCTTTCACCTTGGCGGAGGAGGTCTTAACCGCGGTTTCGGTCCAGTCGCCGCGGCGGTCCTTGAACCCCTTCGGCCAGCGCGCCGCCCACCGCTCGATCAACTCCGAGTCCTCGACGTTGATGAGGATTGATGAAACCTGATGAACCCCGAACGCGGCGCGGGCGTCGATCTTGAGGTGATCGGCGGCGAGAAAAAAAGCGTGCATGAAAGCGTCGTCGCCGGCCTTGACGCCGAGCTCGAGGTGCCCGTCCTGCAGGCGGACGCCGAGATTATGTTCGGGACCGTCCCATGATTCCAGATCGACCGAGAGATCGTCGGCGAGCGCGTCGGCGGCGCTGGGATCGCCAGCATTGGGACGAAACCAGACGGCGGGGAGGTTAAGCCGTCGCTTGGTGATGAATTCAACAGTTAAGGCGCGCTGAAGCTTGGCCGTTCCCTCCGATCATGGCATGCTTTCGAAAACGTCTTGTCTGCTACCGTCGGGGAGGCTAGTCAAACGTGGCGGTGGACAACTCAATTGTTCGGTTACGAGTGTTTGGGAGTTGTCGCGCGGATGACTCCCCTTCCGAGGGGGCCGCTCGTTCATGGCATGTCGGGCGGCTCTTTCTTTGCGCAGCTGCGCGTTGTGCGCTGCGCAATACTTGGCCCAGCGCGAGCGGGTCGAGCGCGATCTGCCGCTCCTCGTCGCTGAACCCGCTGCGCAGCATCAGCATGCGGTCCTCGATCCCCACCACGCGCCAGGCGCGGCCTTCGGACACGAACCAGCAGTGCTCATCATGCTGCTCCTCGAACAGGCCTGGCGGGCGGTCTGGGAGGCTCCGGGCGGCATCACGCCGATCAGGGCGAGGGCGACAATGCCTTCGGTCGCGCCGGCTGGCCGCTTCTTGTCGCCGACCGGGGTCCAGTGGAAAGCTCGCCAATCGCGCAAGACGGTTTCGAACGCGAGTTCGGTCCCGCCGCGGTCGGCGAACATGATGGCCCAGTCCGGCTCTTCGAGGAGCGCGCTTGCCTCTGCGGGACTCATCGATTGAAATATCTCCGGAGCAAGCCGTAGCGGTTGCGTTGCTTGACGTGATGCTCAGCCAAGAGTTGAGCAAGCCGGTACGGGTTTTGGTGCGGAACCTCGCGCCACTCGACGATGTCGAACGCCTCCTCGAGGATCTCGCGCGCCTCTTGCTCGTCGCCGACAATCGCGGTGATTTGCTGCAGCGCGGTCATTTCTTTTCCAAGGTGATGCCAGCTTGGGCGAGGGCGCGGATGATCGACTCGGAGGCGCGATAACGCCGCTCGTCGACGTCCAAGACGATGGCGAGATAGCGAGCGATGATCCCTGCGGCTTCCTCTTCGACGGTCATTTGCTCAGAACCGCCAGCAACGAGGCGTGGCTGCCCCACGCGGTCTTGCCGCATCCGATACAAGTGATGCGGTAGCCTCCCTCATCGCGCTTGATCCACGACACGCCGTCGCACTCGGTGCAGATCCATTTGCTGCCGAGAATGCGCTCGCTTTCGTAGCGCAGCTTGTTCTCTTCATAGCGACGATCCTCTTCCGCTTTGCGTCTCGTCTTGCATCTCAGATAGCGGCGGTCGGTTTCGGCTTGCCATGCCTCGCGCTCCTCGCGCTCCTTGCGGTTGCGCTCCGCTTGCTTGGCGTCCCACAGACGTTGCGCCTCGCGCCGCGCCGCGGCTTCGACCAACGGTCGGCCTCGACCTTCTTCGCCCGCTCCTTGGCTTCGGCCAGGGCTTCGCGGATGCCCTCACGCAGCAACTTGCGCTGCAGGGCGCGGGCGGCGATGGCTTCGTCGTTCAGATAGACGGCGTTGGTGCGGATGGCGTTATGGGCGTGCGCCTCGGCGTGTTCCCATCCATCAGCGTAGGAACCTACAGGCTCCCAGTGAGGCGTCGGCCCTGTGTCCGCCATTTGGGGAGCTGCGCCGCCGCGCTCTGATTCGTTCGACAACGCTGCGCTCCCAAGTCCGTTCATGCCCCCAGGACCGGAAATCATGCCTCACGCAGCGGATTGATCGGCCAGCAACTTCCGGTTGGCTTTGTTGACTGCGCGAATCATCTCTGGCGTGACGTACTTGGCCTGCGCCGCCTTGACGCCCATGCGGTCGACGATCTCGTTAACCTCGATTGCCCTTTGACCCGACACGTAGGCGCCGCCGCCGGTCAGGGCGTTGCCGTACAGCGTGTTCTTGCTGACCTGAAACACTTCCATCAGGGCGGGGATCGGCACGCCTTTGCGCCACAGGACGTTGGCGGCGACCCGCTCCTGCAACGACAGGATGGGCGAGCTGCCGCCCCGGATGCGCGGCGGGCGCACGACGGGCGAGCAAGTTTTTCGTCTAACTGTTCCATTGATTGGTACTCCTTGACTGTTCATTAGGACATATAGGACGTGGTTGGTCTCATTTGTCCAGATCAACATTCAGGCCGGCCTTCCGAAAGCGCGAGCGATGCGCACGCGCTCCTCGTCACTAACACAGGGGGCGGGATCGATCTTGGCCTGTTTGGCGCGCAACCGCTCCTCGTCGGCGATTTCCTTTTCGAGCGCGGCGAGGAGGGCGTTGTCCTTGGCCCGGCGCGTGGCGCCGAAGCGGATCGTCCATTCGTTCGGCTTTTTCACTTCTTCCCCCGTTTGGCTTTGGCGTGCTTGGACACGCGGATTGCGACCAGCGCGGCGGCGAGCGGGATCCGCGTATTGCGGAGGGCGGGCTGCTTGCCGATAGGCGCGGTCGGGTTGCTGGCCTTGACCTTGCGCCTCATCGCTTAAACCTCTCTCTCTCTCGTCGAGCGATCTGCTTGGCGACCTATCGCGCGCAGGGCGGCGAGTTCCGTTTCCGCGCTGCCCTGATCAGGATGCTTGGTGAGGCGGGAGAACTTCCCGCCAGCGAAAGTGCGGCGCACCCACCAATAGCCATTGGCGGGGGCCACGTCGTAGGTAAACCGGCTCATCTGTCGCGATCCATCTCATAGTCGATGCGCGCATCACGGGCGTCGTCGGGGTCTTGCTCCTCATCTTCCGGCTCGATGACCGACTCGACCTCGTAGTCGAAGGCGTCCATTTCCTTCCAGTTCATGTTGCTGGACGCCTCGTTGAGGGCGTCCTCGCGCGCCTCGTCCTCGCTGGAGGCGTCGATCTGCAGCGTGATCGACTGCTCGACGGTGCGGGTCACGACGACCGTGTAGGTTCCGCGGCGCCCTTCCTTGCCGCCGAATGCTCCATCGACCATGCGGTCGGTGCAGCCGGGAGGGAGGTTCCAGCCGGTCATGGCGCGATCGCCTCACCATTGGTACCCGCGATTGACGATCCGCCCGGCATCGAAGACCGTCAGTGGTGCAGCGTTCACCACGATCGCGGGATGCAGCGAGGCGCCAGCTTGGCCTTGAACTCGTTGCTCACGTTGCCCGCGACGATGATGCGGCGGTCGCTCGCCGGATGCTCAAGCACATGCTCGAGCCAGCCTTTGGCGGCCTGGAGGGAAGTGAAGGTGCGATGCTTGCGCCCGTCCTTCATGACGTGCCACTCGGGCGAGTCGCGCGTGCCGTCCACCTTGAAAGCGGACTGCAGCATGTACATCACGCCGTCGTCGCTTTCGTAGCAGTGATCAGGATTAACTTGTCGGTTCATGGCATGTGGTCCTTTCGTTGACCTGTCCTAGGTAGTCCTAATGAATGTTCCTGTCAATAGCCTTTTTCAACTCATCCGCGATTTTTCTGATCTCGGCGGCCATCTCGGCGACGACGCCGCGCAGCCGGTCGTTGTCCTCGACCAGCCGCGCATGCTCCTTCATCGCGAACCGGATCACCTCCTCCGGATCATGCGGCATCGTCGCCTTCCTGCGGCGGCGGGTTGGCCTTCATCGCGATCGAAGGCGTGCGCCTGATCGACCAACTCGTGCGCGTGATCGATGAGGTTCTGGCAGTAATATTGGCCGCCATCCTTCTCATCCGGACCCATCGCCCAATAGATATATTGCTCGATGTCGCGCAGCTCGCTCGATGATGTCCTTGGCCGCGCCCTGGACGTCGGCGTGCTGGGCGGCGAGCCGCTCCGCGTTCATGCGTTGGCGATATTCGTTCATGGCATGTACTCCTTGTTTGAGTGGTAGTCACCTAGTCCTAGTCATTAGTCATGTCAAGAGTAGGCTTTGATGAATTCAGCCGCGACTTGCGGGACGATGGCGTTGCCGTAGGCACGCAGGCGTCCCACTCTGCCGGATACCCCATGAGCCAGCGGGAAAAGGCCGGGTTGAGTTGGCCTGTATTTGCCGTCGCGGCAGGGGAGCCAGACGAGATCGTCCCAAGGGCGGCGGTTTGAAGCGTTCTCCCCGCCCTCGCGCCCCTGCGTCCCCGCTCCGGTCGTCGAATTCGCATGCGGGGTCGGCCAACCGGTCAGCTTCGCGATCATCCCCAGCGACACCGTCGCCTTGGATCCATCCTCCCGCTTGCCGGTCGAACTCACGTTCTTCGGTTGCTGACCCCCATCCGCGTTCGCGGCCGTCGGGGTCGGCCATGCGGTCAGGCGCGCCGCTATCCCCAACCCCATCTCCAGATCGCGTCCCGCCGTCTTGCCCGCGTGGACGCCACCCTTGCGCGGCGTCCCCCGCACGATCTCCCGTCTCTCGCTCCAATGCTCCAATGTTTCGTCTACGTTTGTCGCCTTCGGCGTCGGCCATGCGGTCAGCTTCACGCATGTCCCCAGCGAGGCGGGACTCGACCGCGGCCCCAAATTCGGGTTGCGCAGCCCCCGCGCGTGGTAGGTTTCCGGCGACTCGTCCACTTCCATCGCCTTCGGCGTCGGCCAGTGGGTCAGGCGCGCGGCGTCCAGCATGGTCGTCCCCGCATGCCCCTCCTTCATGTAGCCGTGGCGCGCGCTCGAGCGGGCGTCCTCGACCACGGGCGTCGGCCACGAGGTCATCTTCGCCATCACCTGCAGCGAGGTCACCGCCGTCCGGTTGCCGCCCATCCGCTCCTTCATCGCGAGGTGGGCTTCCGGCGATTTGTTGTCGTCCTGCGCCACCGGCGTCGGCCAGGCCGACAGCTGCGCGGTCACGTCCAAGGTGTCCGTCGACAGTTCCCCGTCGCGGATCCTGCCCCCAAGGTAACCGCCCTTCCCATCCCTCACCGCCGGGGTCGGCCACTGGGCCAGGCGAGCCTGGTCCTGCAAGTTCACCGTATGGCCGCCCGCTTTCCGCGCTTCGGGATCCTGGCCCTGGCCGCGCAGGCTGTTCGGGCTTCCCGCCGTCGGGGTCAGCCAGCCGGTGAGCGACCCAGAAGAGGCGGTAACGCCTGTGGGGGGCGCCGACGCTTGCAGCTGGCAGGCAGGCGGACCCGACGGCATATCCATCGCCCTCCAAGTCATGGCGAATAGCGGCGAGCCACTCCCGTCCATCCTGAGACGCAACTTGCTCTCCAAAGATAACTGCAGGGCGGCACTCGGCGACGAGCGCGTGAAAAGCGGGCCAGAGGTGTCGTTCGTCGACATGGCCTTGTCGCTGTCCCGCGACCGAAAGCGGCTGACAGGGAAGGCTGGCGGTCCAGACTTCACGGTCGGCGGGCCAGCCCGCGAGGTCGAGGGCGTAGGGCCAGCCGCCAATGCCGGCGAAGAAGTGGCACTGCCCGTGGTCGAGGTCGGCGGGTCGAACAGCGAGAATTGATCGGTCGTCGACTCGGCCATGCGGGAGGTGTCCTTGTTCGATGAGGTTCCGCAGCCACTGAGCGGCGTGCGGATTGTTTTCGTTCAGCCAGATCATTCCAACGGCTCGCGATCCCGATAGCCTTGGCCGAGCGTGATCAGACGCGAGACAATCATGCCCTTGTGGTTGTCGCGAAAGCTTTCGGGCGGGAAGTTGGTCTGCTCGCAATGGGTCCGGATGGCGCGGCGCAAGGCCGCCCGCGCTTCGGCGCCGGTCGCGCCGTAGCCTTCGAATTCGTAGTTTGTGGTGTCGAGGCTGGCTTTCCAAATCTTGGTCACTGGCGCATCTCCCATTCCTTGAGCGCGGCGAGCGCGTACAGGTAGGGGTCGAGGATATCGAGGCCGAACAGCCGCATCATGTCATCCTCGTATTCCTGCGCCTCAGCGGCGGACAGCGGCGGGCGATAGTCGGGGCCGCGCGTCTCCGGATGGAAACCGTAGCCGAGCTTGGCGGCCCACTTGTCGCAGATCGCCTTCGCCTTCGGGCCTTGCGTGCGGTCGGTCATCGCGCCACCTCGCCGCACAGAAAGCCGACATGGTCGAGCGCGGCCACGAGGCTGTCGCTGGAAAAGCAAGGCTCCTCCATCACGCCGTCGGCGTCGGCATATTCGTAGACGACGAAGCGGCCAACATTGTCGAATTCGCGCTCGCTCTTGTCGGCATAATCGACATAGACGCGAACCACGCGCTCGCTGTTCGGGATCGAGCGTTCGAAGCACGGGCAGGCGTCGTTGCCCCAAGAGATATCGCGCCACGGCGGCGCGGCGAATTCCTTGGGCATGTCGGCTTCGGGAAAGCGGGGGAATTCGGTCTGGTAGGTCATGGCATGTTCCTCTTCGGACGGCGGGTTCGCCGGTCCTGCTCGACGCGCGGGCGACGAGCAGGGGCTGCGAGCCTTTCAGATGTCCAGCTTGTTGACGGCGGCGAAATCGGCCAGCGAGCGCGAATGGGTGATGGTCGGGTCCGAGAGGCCTGACGCCTTGGCGACCCGCTTGAGGGCTTCCACGCTGCAGACGGCGCGCTTGCCGTTGGCTTGCTCGACCGCGACGCACTTGGCCGAGCGCGTGTTCAGCAAGCCGAGCAGCGTGCAGGGGCCGTTGCCGAACTTCAGCGTGGCGCCGAGCCAATCGGGGTTCAGCCCGTAGGCGTGCGCGTATTGCTTCCAGCGGATGGCTTCCGGCGCCTCGCCCATGTTGGTGTCCTGCGCGGTGAACTTGAGCGAGATCTCGCCGATCATCTCGTCGACGCCCGCGCTCGACTTGACCAGCTTCAAGCCGTGCTTGGCGAGCGCGGCTTCGACGGAGGCGTAGATTTCGGGCGATATCAGCTTGTACTGCGATAGTTTCATGGCATGTGTCCTTTCGGGTCGGCGGGTTCGCCGGTCCTGCTCAACTCGCTCCCATCGTGCGCGGCGCACTAGACGTGGGGAGCGGGATGAGCAGGGGCTTCGAACCTCCTTTCGTTAGCGCGCCATGCGGCGCCGTTCGGCGTGGTAGATGGCCTCCAGCGCATCGCGGTTGGCCTTGACGATGGCGGCCACGGTAGCGCCCTTGAAGATCAGGCGGGCCTCGCGCCACGACAGGTCTTCGCCAGCGGTTTCGAAATCGCGGTTGGCGACCAATTCGCGGAAGTAGTAAGAGCGGGCCGATTTGTTGAATGGCATGTGGTGAACTCCGGTTTGTGTGATAGTCATTTAGTCCTAATGAATGTCTTAGTCAATAGGGCGTTCTGCTTTTTTCCGCTTTTATTTTCGCCGTCTTGCGGTCCCGCTTGGCGGCGATTTCCTCGCGCCGCGCAGCTGCAATGCGACGGTAGGCGTCGGCGGTGACGTAGCGATGGGCGAATTCTTTTTCGCCCAAGGCTTCGAATTCGCGACGGACGTCCTCGTAGCGTTCGGAGCGGTTCGGGTTGCGGCGGGCATTGTGGTCGTGCGGAACGAGGCGCGGCCTGTCGAGATCGGTCGGGTTCTTGATCTCGCGCCGCTCGGGATGCGGGTCGGGGATGTATTGGAGGCGGGTCGGGTTCGGATCGTATTTCAGACAACCGGAAATGTTGGCTATGGTCGCGGGGGAAACGCCGAAAACCGAAACGAGGTAGCGGTTCGGCGTCCCATTGTAGGCAAAGGCAAGGATCTCGCACCGCTCGGCGAAGGTCAATCTATGCGCGGGCGGCTCGTACAATTTGCGGCACGCCTCCAACGCGAGGTCAACGCTCCATTCAGCTTTAGGTTGTGTTTCTGGCTTTCCGTTGGTTTCGTCGCCTTCAGTCATGGCATGCGCCCCTTTTCTGAACAACCGCACGGTTTGTGTGGTTGTGAGGCTGTTTGTAGTATGTTCCTTCCATAACGTCTAGACAACATACGCCTGAAATAGAGGTAAGGTAGTGTGATGTCAGATCACACTCGAAAACACGTTTTCTCCCCTATGAGTTCAAAATGTGTTTGGAAGAAACATACAGGCAAACAAGCTTACAGCGAAGGTCGGCGCCCTTTCCGGAGGCCAAAGCCTTCCAGCTGCGTAGGGCATGCGCGGACCGCCGGGCGGCCTGGCGGCCTGGCCGGGATTGTCCGCGCGCGGCATGTGGGCAAGGGCGAGTTTGTCGCCGGCCCAAATGAGAAGGGCGCCCGAAGGCGCCCTTGCTAGGTGGCTAGGTGGCGATGACGAAGCCTAGTCGGACGCCGTCTCGCTTGGCCTTGCGCCCTTTGGGCGACAAGGCCACGACCACGCCGCCCTTGCGGTCCAAGTGGCGCAGATCATGCTCATCGCCATTGATGACGTCGCGGCCAAAGAAGGTTTGGGGAAAGGCGCCTGAGAAAACGACGGCGACGTTTCCGCCCGCTGCTAGCACTCGCTCGCAATCGGAATGATTGTCGCCAGCGAAACTGAACGTGACGTGGTAGTTCGAAGGCAATTTGCCTTGTGCATGCGCCATCGCCCGTTCGGGCGATTTGGTGTAGTCGACGAATTGGATATCCGGATATTGCTTGATGACCGCAATCCAATTGATGTCCGTTGCGCCGTTGAGGCGGACGCAAAGGCGCAAGCCTTCGCGTTGCGCCTTGCGCGCGGCGCGGCCAATGCCAGCCGCTAACTCTTTCATGAACTGCGCGCGCGCGCGCATGAACATTATTGTTTTGGCCTTGCGCGACAACGTGCATGCGTTGTCGTCGCCTTCTTTGTGCATGGCCGCTTGGCCGCTATGCTCGCCTAGGCATAGCGCGCGACAAGATGCGCTCGACCACGGACACATATCGCCGACGCCAGCCGTTGCGGCTGGCGCCATATAGTTGATTGCGTTCATATAGCCGAACGCGCGCGCTTTGATCGCCTTGGGCGAGTCAAGCGAGAAGAATTGCGTAAACTGGTAGCCCACGATTTGTCACTCCGAATCGCGCATGATCGCGCGCCAATGACGGCGCCCGAAGGCGCCGCCATTAGCTCGCGGTCAAGCTAGATCGGAGTGACCGTTGGTTCGAATAGGCGCGAACCATTCGGGGCATATGCGCCGTTTCTCCGCCAGAAAACCGGCGATGAACGCGACGCGTTCGTCTGCAGTATCGAAATGGCGCAGCGCATAGTTGTCGACGTCCGAGCGTGTCACGCTCGGGTGGCATGCGAGCCGACGACCATCCTTGTGTGCGTCGACCATAGCTTGTGTGTCGTGTGTCATGTTGGCATGTCCTACTCGCGCGTGATTGCGCGTCATTGGCGGCGCCGTGGCGTCGCCAATAACTCGCAATCACCACTCGCCGTAGTGAGAGCCGTCGGCCAGCAACCAGACCGTCATCATGCCTTGGCCGACGTCGCTGCTATCGAACCATACATCGTAGCAAGCCACGTCATCGTACATGACAGGCGCCGCGCACAAGATCGCGTCACGCGCGATCATGAGGCGGTCGAGTACATAGGCGACTGCACTATCTTGGTTGAGCATGCGATTAGTCCTATTGAGTAGCGCGCGCATCATGTGCGCATGCGCGATACATAGTCCTAATCATAATCCTAGTCAATGCCCTCTTCCATGTTATCTCAACATGGCAGGCATGCTCTTCTTACTTAACGCGATTGTTTTAAAGCGACACATGAGCCAGGCCTCGAGGCCGGCGCGCTGCTCATGCGATGGATGAAGAGGCGGCGGCCCTCGACCAGGCAGGCGCGGCGAGCCCCCCTGCCCCCCGGTCTTCACTTGCTCCGGTACCGGGAGTCCCCTCCCTGCTGGAATAATGCTAAACTAAAGAACATGAACAACGAGTTAGACTCAGAATTTCTACCGTTGCCGTATTATCCGTGGGACCGGCGGCCGAGCCATCAACGGATTGAGGAAGATGAGGCTGCGACTGCGCTGTATTTGGCTGAGGGCGTGATAGCGCAAGCTGCGGAGCGGCTTCGGGTCGAGCCTCTTCGGCTCACGCGGGCCATCTCCCGCTCCCCCAAGTTACGGAAGTTGCATGAGGAGCTTGTCAGCCTGTTGAACGACAAGGTTCATGCGGAGTATTTGAAGGCTTTCCTCAGCGATGATGACCGGCGGCGTGAGTGGGCTGCGGCGAAGCTTGCTCAGACCAAGCAGTTCCAGGCGCATCCGCTCGCTCCGAACACCAATGTACCGGCGCAGCTGGCGGTTGCCGGCGGTCCTGCCCGGATTATCATTTCCTGGGAGGAGCCTTTGACCATCGAGCATGAATCGAGCAGCGAGTGAGCGATGTTTCACTGGCCGATTCCGCCTTTCCCCAGGCCGACTCCGCGGTACAGCGGGTACGCGTGCCTTATCGACCTCGGCCCCATTTCGTTCCTTTGCATGCGACTACGAAGCGTTGGGTATTTGTTGTTGCTCATCGACGGGCGGGGAAGACGGTGGCGTTGGTCAACCAGCTTATACGGGCTGCGAACACGAATGAGCGATCTACGCCTCCTCCCCGGTATGCGTATATTGGACCTTCCTTTGATGCGGCGAAGGATTTGGTATGGGGTTATCTCAAGCACTACACGGCCGCCATTCCAGGCGTGAGGTATCTTGAGGGCGAGCTCTCGGTCACTCTTCCCAACGGCGCCACGATCCGGCTTTACGGCGGCGCGCTTGGCCTACGAGCGGATGCGGGGCATTTATCTCGATGGCGCGGTGTCTGGATGAATACCCTTTACTACACCCAAATGCTTTCACCTCCGTCGTTCGTCCTTGTCTGGCGGATTACCGTGGTTTTGCTATCGTCAGCGGCACTGCTGCTGGCGAGGATCATTTTCACGCGCTGAAGCTGCGCGCCGAGGACGACTCTCGACTGGGACATTTTCGACATTCCGGTGACGGCGACGGGCGACGAGCGCGCTCAATCCGGAGGAGGTCGAGGAGATGCGCGCCGACATGTCTCCGGACGAGTTCGCCAGGGAGATGCTTTGCAGTTTCGCCGGCGCCGGTCGAGGGGGCGTATTACCAGGAGGCTATGAACGCGCTGCAGTTACAGGAGCGGGTCACCAGGGTTGCGGTTGATTTAAACACCAGCGTGATCACGGCTTGGGATCTCGGCATCCGGCATTTGCAGTGCATCTGGTTGTTCCAGATTTGCGGTCGGGAGTTCCATTGGATCGACTATATCGAGGGCCGCGGCAAGTCGCTCAGTCACTATGCGGACTTGCTTGCGATCAAGGCCAAGGCCCGCGGCTTCGGCTATCGCGCACACTTGCTTCCACACGATATAGAAGTTCGCGAGTTGAGCACGGGCCATGAGCCGCCGACATGAACTTGTCGGCTTGCTCGCCGAGCCAGTGATCACTGTCCCCAACCATAACACCGAGGATGGCATCA
Source organism: uncultured Alphaproteobacteria bacterium (assembly GCA_963774775.1). GTDB lineage: Bacteria > Pseudomonadota > Alphaproteobacteria > Rhizobiales > Xanthobacteraceae > Bradyrhizobium. The sequence goes on along the minus strand of CAVZGZ010000002.1, from coordinate 166,093 downwards.
CTGCGACGCGGGCCAGCTTTGGGGGTAAGCTGGTTTGACGAGGATGCATGCCGGAAGGGTCTGGCGCGGTTGCGTTCCTATCGCAAGGGCAAGTCTGGGATGGCGGTTGCGGACGAGGCGGAGGATGCTGCGGATGCGTTTCGCACCGGCTGCATTGGCATTCCGCTGATTAGTGGTAGTTTCCTGTCCAAATCGGGGGCTGGGGGGCGTTTACGGCGGCGGCTTCGGGGTTTGATATGAGGTGGCTGCGGCGGTTGTTCGGCGGCACGGGCGAGACGCGCGAAGAGGCGATTGCGCGGATTCATGCCGAGATCGAGCGCGAGTATCCGCTCGAGCAGATGCGGGCCGAGAGTCGGCTGAAGGCGTTGCAGGCGAAGATTGCGCGCGATGAGCGGCGGCTGCGGTTGTTGAACGGCGGCGAGTACGAGCATGGGCTGGAGGGGTTCCAGTGATGGAGCGAGCTATCACTTCGGCGGTCTTTCCGGCATCGAAGAGCGAAGCGTGGGTAGAGGATGAGTGGCCCAAAGGAGCGGTCAAAGTGACGAAGAATCTTGATTTGCTGGTGGAGCAGGACGAGCCGACGCTATTGGTCGATCAGCTGCGCCAGGTTGCGGAGCGTCTGGTGGACGAGTCCTCGCAGGGCGAGTTGTGGGACATGGTGGCGAAGTCGATGGTAGAGTTGTCGAGCGACATGCGTGCGAAGAACGAGCCAAACGGCCATTCGGCCAAGGAGGAATGATGGTTCAGTTGTATGTGATTCTGCCTGTCGGCGGCGGCGGGCAGATCGACAACGCGCTTCCCGGCGGTCAGGGCGGTTATCCGAGCCAGCCGATCTATCATCCAGGTCATCCGGATCATGGGCTTCCGCCATTCCCCAGCCAGGGGCTTCCCGGCGGCGGGCAGGGCGGGCATCCCTCGCATCCGATCCACATTCCCGGCGTGCCTGACCAGGGTTTGCCGGAAGGCCAGCCGATTCCCGACCAGGGTTTGCCGCCGCCTGCCGTGCCGCCAGAGTATCAGGATGATCTGGTCATTGGCGTGAAGCAGCCGAATTCGACCGAGTGGACGTTCACGGCTTACGACCTTAGCAACCAGCCGGATCAGGGGTTGCCGCCTCATCCGTCGCCCAAGCGTCGTCGCTGAATGTGAGGCTTTGCGCGATCATCGTGGTCGCGCTAGGCCTTTGCGGGTGTACGAGTCAGTTCACGTTGGGGCCGGGAGCGAGTTGGGCGGCGAACAGCGCGCCTTACATTCCCGGCTTTCACGCCGTTCCGACCGGGAACGGTGGATTTGTTGAAGAGCCTGATGCTCCCGCCGCGCCCGCGCCGACGGCGATAGAGCAGACGCTTACTGGGCTTGAGCAAGCTCAGAAAGTGCGAACGCTGGTGAGACAGTTGGCGCGGTAATCGATGGAACGCATCTTCGCGAATTTCAAGGAGGATCGCGGCGCGACCTCGACGCCCGGCTCGTATGATCCCGGCGATCCGGAAACCTACAAAGAATACATCCAGGCGATGATTTCGGACGCGCGCGACTATGAGGCGAGCGTTCTCGCCGGCTCGCGCAACGTGGCGCAGGAATATTATTACGGCTATCTGCCGCGGCTCGATGGCAGCGTCAGCCTGGCCGGTTCGGACACCACGGTGATCGAGGATCCGAATGCGACCTACGACCAGATTCTCGGGACCGACAAGGAGGCGGCGAATCGCTCGACTTACGTAAGCACCGACGTCCGCGATGCGATCATGCTGATGATGCCGGGCCTGATCCGGCTGTTTGCGGCGTCGGAGAACCCTGTTTTCATCGTTCCTCGCGGCGATGACGAGGTCGATAAGGCGCAGCAAGCGACCGACTATGTGAACTATGTTTTTTGGAACGACAATTCGGGCTTTCTGATCCTCTACGGCGCGCTGAAAGACGCGCTGACGGTGCGCACGGGATTCGTAAAATGGTGGTGCGACGAGAACAAGGAGACGGTTCGCAAGCGGTTCACCAATGTGACCGCGGATCAGGTTCAGCGTCTGATCATGGAGAATCCCTCGGCCAAGCTGGTGCATGTCGGCAATCCCGTACCGAGTGGGATGCCGCGGCAGCCGCCTATGGCGCCTGGCTCGCCGGGACCGGCCCCTACACCTCCTATGCCGCCGCCCTCGACCGGGCCTATGCCGTCTGGTCCGCCATCGCCCTCCCCCGGTGGACCGACCGCGGGACCGCCGCCTGGGTTAGCCCCACCTCCGAGTGGCTCGATGCCGCCTGGCCCCCCGCCACCGATGCCCCCGCCGTCCCCGCCAGCTGGGCCTCCCTCTGGGCCGCCGCCCGGGCCGATGGCGGGACCGAGTCCGCCGATGGGGCCGCCGCCGCCGCCGCAGGCGTTCGACGAGGTGATTGTCCAGTATGAATTAGACAAGCCGCTGATCAAGATCGCAGGCGTGCCGCCGGAAGAGATGCGGATCGACAGGTATGCGCGGACCTTCAAGGAGTCGCGCATCGTCGGGCATGAGCGCGTGGTGCCGATGGATCAGATGATCGCGATGGGCTGGGATCGCGAGAAGTGCCTCGAGCATGTGCAGGGGCAGGGCATCAACGAATTCACGATGGAGGCGCAGCTTCGCAACCCTGGCCGGTTCATGTCGACGCGGGTCGGTGATGGGGTCCAATACGGCGAGTGGTATGTGAAAGCTGATCGGGATGGAGATGGCATCCCCGAGCTTCGCTACATCTGCACGATGGGCGAGGACCACGAGATCGTGTCGGACGAGGAGGCGAATCGGGTCAAGTTCGCCCTGTTCAGCTGCGACCCCATCTCGCACACGATTGTGGGCGACTCAATCGCTGACTACTGTGAAGACATCCAGAAAATTAAGACGAATATGTTTCGCGGGATTCTCGATTCGCTAGCCGAGTCGATCAACCCGAAGACGGTCGTCAACGAACTGATGGTCAATCTCGACGACGCGCTCAACGACGACCTGGGCGCGGTGATCCGGACACGCGGTGATCCCTCCGCGGCGGTGATGTACACGCAGACGCCCTTCGTCGGTCAGGCTGCGATGCCGGTGATCGAGATGCTGAACGACATGCTGTCGCGACGGACGGGACTCACCGATGCAGCGAAAGGATTGGATCCGAAGGCTATTCAGTCATCCACCCAGATCGGGGTTGAGGCGGTTATCAATGGGGCGCAGGAGCGGGTCGAACTGGTGGCGCGCGTGCTGTGCGAAACGGGCTTTAAGGACTTATTTGCAGGTCTATACAACGAAATCTGCGAAAACCCGAATCCGCCGCGGACACTCAAAGTCAACGGTAAGTTTGTCCCTTATGACACTTCGACATTCGATCAGTCGATGTCCGTCGAGGTGAATCCGAACCTCGGCAAGGGCAACGACATGGTTCGGATGATGGCGTTGGGGGGGATCAAGCAGGACCAGCAAGCCATCGTGAACCAGATGGGGTTGTCGAACCCGATTGTCGGCATCCCCGAGATGTTGAACACGATGACCGACATGCTCGCGCTCGCCAACGTGAAGAACGTGGCGCGCTATTTCAAGACGCCGAACCCGCAGCAAATGCAGCAACTGCTTTCGGCGCCGAAGACGCCCGATCCGCAGGCGATGGCGGCGCAGGCGATGATGGAGAAGGTGCGCAGCGAATCGGCGAAGGCGGTCGGCCAGCAACATCTCGACCGGACGCGGATGGAGGCGGAGAACACCTTCAAGCACAAGCAGCTGGAGGCGAAGACGCAGATCGATCTGCAGAAGCTCGATCTGCAGGGGCATCAGGCCGGCGTCGACCATCACGTCGCGCTCGCGCAGCTGGCGAGCCAGCTGATGAAGAACCAGCAAGACAGCGAGGCGTTCGACCAGAAGTCGCAGATGGACGAGGCCGAATCGCAGATGAAGCAGGACCAGACCGCGCAGCAAGGCCAGCAAGCCGAGCAGACGGCGCAGTTGCAGGCGGCTTCGACGCTGGCCCAGCATCAGCAAAACATGGCGAAGATCCAAAGCGACCACACGCAGGGCATGACGCAACTGGCGGCGGCGCATCACGCGGCGATGACGGGTCATGCGCTTGGCGGCGCGAAGGTGATCTCCGCCGAGCAGCAAGCCGACGCCGATCGGCTGCACGAGGAGGAGCAGGGGCGGCTCGACCGCCAGCATCAGCGCAAGACGACCGACGCGACCTTGGGCAACCAGGTGAAGCTCGCGAAGATGAAGCCGGGGCCGGCTAGGTGAGCGATGCGCTGCCGTTCAAGCCGGTTGGCGATTTCGAGCGGCGGCTTCTGTCCGACGAGGCGAAGGAGTTGCTCGACAACAAGGCGTTTACGACGGCGATTCTCTCGCTGCGCAAACGGTATTTCGAATTGCTGATGGGGGCCGACACAACCGAAAGCAAAATTGCGCTCATCGAGAGGATCCGCGCCCTCGAGGATGTCCCGCAGCAACTGCAGATTTTCGTCAACGACGAGAAGATGCACCAGGCTAGGAAGAAATGACGGAACAACTCGACCAGGCCGCGGAAGCCTTCACCACTGAGATCGCCCCTTCGTCGCGACCGCGCGACATAGCGGGTAAATTTGTCGAAACTCCTCGCCAGCCGGTTACCCTGTTTGAGAACCGGGAGATGGAGGGCGATGGTGACGCCGGCGATAACGCTAATCTGCGTGCGCGAGAGAAGGAGGTCAGCCGTGTCAGGCAAACCGACAGAGACGACATACACGGGACCAAGCCCGAGAGTCCAAGCCGGATTGGGGATCGGGAGCTCGAACCCGCCGACGGAGGCGACCTCACCGAAGAGGAGCGCGCCGCCGCGGAAAGCGGCTCCACCGAAGTCGCCGAGCGGGAAGTCGAGGACGACGGGCAAAAATACGAAGTAATCGTCGACGGGCAGCCGGCTGAAGTCACGCTGACTGAGGCTCTCAACGGCTACATCCGCCAGGCGACGTTCCATCAGCGGATGCATGAACTGGGCAACCTCCGCAACGCGCTCGAGGAGGATCACAAGCGGCAGCAAGAGAACTGGGGACTCTTGATGCAGGCGAAGGAGGCTTACGAGCATGACGTGCGGACGATGATGCCGCCCGAGCCGGATTGGGATCGCGAGTTCGCGATCAATCCGCAGGAGGCGCATCGCCAGCAAAAGATCTATCAGGGATTGTACTCAAAGCTGGCGCAGAGTCAGCACGAGCGCGGGCAGATGGCGCAGTTGTCGGCGCAGGAGTCCGATAGACGGCTGGAGAAATACGCTGTAGATGGTTTTTCGCGGTTTGTGTTCAACAGCAGGATTCAAGACCAACCCGCGTTAGAGAAAGAAATCGCTTCGATGCGCCGAACGGCGTTTGCGGAGGGATTTAGTGAGCAAGAAGTCGCCACGGTCTATGACCCCAGGATGCTCAGTATCCTGCGCAAGGCGAGCAAGTACGACCGGATGATGGCTGCAGCGAAGCCACGCGCTGAAGTCCCGGGCAAAGGTCGGACGTTAACTCCCGGTGCGGCTACACCCATAGGGAATGCGCCTCGGAAAGGACTCGACGAAGCACGTCGCCAATTGGCGAGCAGCGGGCGTCTAGACGACGCCGCAGAGGTGTTCCGTAGGATCCTTTAACCGGAGGCTTTCATGCCTAAAGTTACCAACGCATTCACCACGTATAACGCGGTGGGTAACAGAGAAGATTTGTCAAATGTAATCTACAACATCGATCCGTTTGATACACCGATCATGAGTGCTATCAAGCGGCGGACAGTCAAAAACCGGCTGTTCGACTGGCAAATCGAGTTCCTGCCGACCGTGGCGCCGAGCGTGGTCCCGGCGACCGGCGCGCTCGACGCGGCGACCAACGCGCAGTTCGAAGGCTTCGCGCTCGCGCCCAGCGCGGCCCAGCCGACCGTGCGGCAAAACAACGTCACACAGATAAGCAAACGAGACGCAACGATTTCCGGGTCACAGGAAGAAAGTGATGCGGCTGGCAAAGGCTCCGAAATGAGTCACCAGATGGCGATGGCGTCGAAGGTTCTGAAGTCGGACATGGAAACCGCCATGTGTTCGCGTCAGCCGCGGGTCGATGGCGATGACACTGGGCCGACGGCGCGCGTCACCGAAGGCATCACCCACTGGCTCGCTCGAGCGAGAGACAAGCCGACGATTGCGAATCCGACCGGCTTGCCGGCGGGCGCGATTGCGCCAGGCACTGCGGTCACCGGATTGCCCACGACTGCGACCGGACTGTTCCCGGCGCCGACTGCAGTCTCCATCACGGAGGCGATGTTAGGCGATGGGATGCAGAAGGCTTACACAAATGGTGCGACACCCACACTCTGGGTTGTCGGGCCGGGGCCGAAGCGGACGATCTCCAGCTTCGTCGGCAGAAGCACGACTCAGGTTTTAGTGGGCAAGACCGAAGTCGTGTCGACGGTCGACGTGATCGCGACCGACTTCGGGCGCATCAAAGTCATCCCCTCGCGATGGGTTCCTCCGGACGTCGGATTGTTGATCGATCCCGACTATCTCGCGGTGGGCTTTTTCCGTTCGTTCCGGCAATATCTGATGGCGCGGACGGGCGATGCCGAGACGAGGATGATCATCGTCGAGTGGGGCGTCGAAGTTCGTAACGCGCTCGCGCATATTCTTTTTAACGGCATCCAAAAGTAGGAGCGTAAGGGGGGGAGGCGGCTCGCCCTGCAGAGGCGCACCGCCTCCTGTCGTCACTACCATCGTCCCAAGGGTTTTAGGCCTACGGGGGCGTATCGATGGCGGTTGCAGCGGTTGTAAACATAGAACGATTCCGCGTGTTCCACTAGGAGGTTGTGGTGGGCGAGCAAAAGCGCCGTTACGACGCTCGCAACGGCGTCTCGCGCACCATGATCTTGGACGACGCCTCCGACGTGTTTCATGTGGAACACTCGCAGGACGTCGAGCCGATTCTCGACTCGATTGCGCGCGACCGCGAGATCATGCCGAACACCGGTCATGACAAGCTCGCCGCGCGCATTCCCACCGTCATCTACGAAGAATTGCAGCGGGCCGGCATCGCCGACGACCCCGACCTGTTCAAGGCGTGGCTCAACTCGAGCGATGCTGAACCGTGGCGCATCTGGAGGGGGCAGCTATGATCGGCGCGCTTCTCAGTCTCATCATCTACATCCTGATCTTCGGCCTACTTTGGTGGCTGGTGCAATATTTGTTGGGCTTGTTTCCCCTCCCAGAACCGGCCCCACGGGTGATCCAGGCTATCCTGGCAATTGTGCTGGTCATCTTTTTAATCGCGCTGATCATGCAAGTGCTTCGTCACTGCTGGCGCGCGATTTCCCCGATCTCGATCTGCTCGACCGCGAGGTTCCATCGACGGCTGAGCTCGAGCGCCGCGCTACCGAGGCCGAGGCTGCGGCGCTCGCGGTCAAGGGTGTCACGCGATCCGGCGGCGCGTCGGCCTCGAGCGGGATCGGCGGCATGGTGCTGGTGACGTCCACGGGCTTCCACGGCTCTTACTTACGTTCGAGCCAGGGCATCTCGATGACGGCGATCTCCGGTGAGGGCACCGGCATGGAGCGCGACTACGATTTCACCTCGGCGCCGCATGGCTCCGATCTCGCTTCGCCCGAAAGCGTCGGCCGCAAGGCGGGCGAGCGCACCGTCGCGCGATCCAATCCGCGCAAGGTCGAGACCTGCAAGGTTCCGGTCGTGTTCGATCCAAGGGTCGCGGGATCCATCGTCGGCCATCTGGTCGGCGCGGTGAACGGCGCGTCGATCGCGCGCAAGACCAGCTTCCTGAAAGACCGTCTCGGCGAGCAGTTGTTTTCCAGGAACATCCGCATCATCGATGACCCCCTGCGTGTGCGCGGGCTTCGTTCGCAGACGTTCGACGTCGAGGGCGTCAAGGTGAAGAAGACAGCGATCATCGACGAGGGCGTCCTGACCACGTGGCTATTGGATTCCGCGACCGCGCGCGAACTCGGCATGGTCACGACCGGCCACGCCCATCGCGGCGTCTCTTCGGCGCCGTCGCCGGGCGCCTATAATCTGCATCTCGAAGCAGGCGAGGCGACGCCGACTGAGCTGATGTCCGACATCAAGCAGGGATTTTATGTCACCGACCTGATCGGTTCCGGCGTCAATGGCGTCACCGGCGACTATAGCCGCGGTGCCTCGGGCTTCTGGATCGAGAACGGCGAGATCACCTATCCCGTCAGCGAGGTGACGATCGCGGGTCATCTGCTTCAGATCTTCAAGTCGGTGATTCCCGCCAACGATCTGGAATTCCGTTACGGCGTCAACGCGCCGACGCTGCGCATCGAGGGTCTGACGCTTGGCGGACGTTGATACGCAGGAGCGGATTTGGGCGCGCGACGCTGCCTTGCTGACGGAGAGCGTGCGCGAGGCCGGCGCGCTGGCGCTCTCGCTGTTCCGCACCGAGCTGAAGAACTGGACCAAGGGCGCCTCGTCGCCGGTGTCGGAAGCCGATATCGCGGTCAATGATCTCCTGGAGAGCCGGCTGCGCTCGGTAACGCCGGACTATGGCTGGCTCTCGGAAGAAAGCGTCGACGACGAGGCCCGTCTCGGCAAAAATCTGGTCTGGATCGTCGATCCCATCGACGGCACCCGCGCCTATCTCGCCGCACCGCGAAGACTGGTGCGTCAGCGTGGCGCTGGTTGAAAATGCAACGCCGGTGCTGGCGGCGGTGTTCGCGCCGGCTACCGACGAATTTTTCTTCGCCGCGCGCGGGCAAGGCGCTACCCACAACGACGTCGCGGTGCGCGCGACCGCAGGCACCGAACTGGATTTCTCCCGCATGGCGGGCCCGAAGCCGCTGGTACAACGTTTGAGCCCTTCAGTAGAAGAAATCACACTTTTCCCGCGCATCGGATCGCTGGCGCTCCGGCTGTGCCGGGTCGCGCAGGGAAGCCTTGACGCTGCCTTTGCGGGCGGGCAAAGCCGCGATTGGGACCTTGCGGCGGCGAATTTGATCGTGCAGGAAGCGAATGGTAAGATGACCGCGCTCTCGGGGGACGCGATCGAGTATAACCGCCGGGAGGTGACGCACGGGGTGCTGGTGGCAGCGGGACGCGATCGTCATGCACGCATTGTCGAGCATTTTCGAAGCCGTCCGTTGCCCTGAACACGTCCGAAGCGCGAGAATCTTCTAGGTTACGAATCTTCTAGGTTACAAATCTTGGACCCCGTGTTTCTACGGTTGCTACCGATCTTGCTTGCCGGGCATCTCGTTAGGAAAGACCATCATGCCAGATAGTGCCCAGCCGCAACTGCTTCATCTCGTGATCGGCGGCGAATTGACCGATCTCGAACACGTCACCTTCAAGGACCTCGACCAGGTCGAAATCGTCGGCGTGTTTCCCAACTACGCGACCGCGTATGCGGCCTGGAAGGCGAAGGCGCAGCAAACCGTTGACAACGCCCACATGCGCTATTTCGTGGTCCACCTCCACCGGCTGCTGGATCCGGGTCAAGATACAAAGCCTTCGCATTGAAACGACTATTTCGCGATTTGCTGCGCAGCAGCTGGGTTCAGCGCGCGCTGGGTTTCCTTGCGGCCGAATATCTGCGGCTGGTCTGGTTGACCAACCGCTTCAGCTACGATCCCGTCGACATCTATGAGCAGGTCGAGCCGGAGATGCCCGCGATCTTCGCGTTCTGGCACGGCCAGCATTTCATGACGCCGTTCATCAAGACCAAGGCGAGCTACCGTGCCAAAGTGCTGATTTCGCGGCACCGCGATGGCGAGTTCAATGCCATCGCCGCCGAGCGGCTCGGCATCGGCACCATCCGCGGCTCCGGCGATCACGGCGGGGCGTTTCATCGCAAGGGCGGCGTCGGCGCGTTCAGGGAGATGGTGCTGGCGCTGGAAGACAACTGGAATGTGGCGACCACCGCCGACGTGCCGAAGCGCGCGCGGGTGGTGGGCCTCGGTCTGATCATGCTGGCGCGGGAGTCCGGGCGGCCGATCATGCCGTTCGCAATGGTCACCAGCCGGTACATCCGGTTGAAAAATTGGGATTCCAGCACCATCAATTTGCCATTCGGGCGCGGAGCAGTGGTAGGTATTGAGTCCGTGTACGTGCCGCCTGACGCCGACGCCGAGACCATGGAAAAGCTGCGGCTGCAGGTCGAGACCATTCTGAACGAAGCGACCCGCCGCGCCTATGCAGCCGTCGGGCGTCCGGAGGGAGCGCTTGGCTAACTCGCTGCCGATGACGTTGCGGGTCTACCGGAGACTGTCGTCCGCGATGGTGCCGATCGCGCCTGCCCTGATCAAGCGGCGGCTCAAGCTCGGCAAGGAAGATCCGGAGCGGGTCGGCGAACGCCGCGGCATGAGCGCCGACGTCCGGCCGCACGGACCGCTGGTCTGGATCCATGGCGCGAGCGTCGGCGAGGTGCTGGCGGCCGCCGCCCTGATCGAGAAATTGCGGGCGCTGAATCTGCGCATCCTCCTGACCTCGGGCACGGTGACGTCGGCGGCGATCGTCGCCAAACGCTTTCCGCCCGACGTCATCCATCAATACGTGCCGTATGACTCGCCGCGTTACGTCACCCGTTTCCTCGATCACTGGCGCCCGTCGCTGGCGCTGTTCATCGAATCCGACCTGTGGCCGAACCTGATCCTGTCGAGTGCGGCGCGACGGCTGCCGATGGTGCTGATCAACGGGCGGATGTCGCCGCGCTCGTTCCCGCGCTGGCGGCGGGTCAGTAACACCATCTCGGCGCTGCTCGGCCGCTTCGACGTCTGCCTGGCGCAGTCGCAGACCGATGCCGAACGTTTCTCGGCGCTGGGCAGCCGCAACGTCGTGACCACGGGCAATCTCAAGCTCGATGTAGCCGCGCCGCCGGCGGATCCGGCCAAACTCGAGCGGCTGATGTCGGTGACGCGGGGCCGCCCGATCCTGGTCGCCGCCTCGACCCATCCGGGCGAGGAAGAAATCCTGATCGAAACGCACAAGACGTTGGCCGGTTTCTTCCCGTCGCTGCTCACCGTGATCGTGCCGCGGCACCCCGACCGCGGCGAGGGGGTGGCGCGGCTGGTCGAGGCCTCCGGCCTGCGGGCCTCCTTGCGCTCGCGCGAGGAATTGCCGGTCGCCGCGACCGACATCTATGTCGCCGACACCATGGGCGAACTCGGATTATTCTATCGGCTGGCGCCGATCGTGTTCATGGGTGGATCGCTGGTCGCGCATGGCGGGCAGAATCCGATCGAAGCGGTGAAGCTCGGCGCCTCGATCGTGCATGGTCCGCACGTCTTCAATTTCACCGACGTCTATGACGCGCTCGATCGCGCCGGCGGCGCGCGGCGGGCCGACAGCCAGGAGGCGCTGGTGAAGCAGCTCGGCCAGTTGCTGGCCGACCCTGCGGCGCGGGAGGCTTCGCTTGTTGCCTCGGAGCACGTGGTCGAACAGCTCGGCGGCGCGCTCGAACGCACGCTGGCGGCGCTCGAACCCTATCTGTTGCAATTGCGGCTCGAGATGGGAGCCGCCAATGCGTGAGCCGGCCTTCTGGCACCGGCCGTCGTCTTGGAAATCGCATCTGTTGAGACCGCTCGCGGCGCTCTATGGCGCTGTCGCCGCCAGGCGACTGCAGCGCAAGGGACTGGACGCCGGCATTCCCGTGCTTTGCGTCGGCAATTATCACGTCGGCGGCGCCGGCAAGACGCCGACGGTGCTGGCGCTGGCAAGCCTGTTGCGCGAGCTCGGCGAACTACCTGTCGTGCTGAGCCGCGGCTATGGCGGAAGACTGCGCGGGCCGGTCAAGGTCGATCCGGAGCGTCATCTTGCGTCCGACGTCGGCGATGAACCGCTGATGCTCTCGGCTGCATTGCCGGTGGTCATCGCGCGCGACCGGCCCGCCGGCGTTGCGCTCGCCAAGTCGCAAGGTGCGAGCGTGATCCTGATGGATGACGGTTTTCAGAATCCGGCCGTAGCCAAGGATGCCTCGCTGATCGTGATCGACAGCGCACGCGGCCTCGGCAATGGCCGTGTGATTCCCGCAGGCCCCCTGCGCGCGCCGCTATCGCCGCAACTGGCGCGCACCGATGCGCTTGTTGTCGTCGGCGACGGCGAGGCCGCGAGCGAAGTGGCGGCCGGCATCGCCGCGCAGGGCAAGCCGGTATTGTCGGCGCACCTCAGGCCCGATGAGGCGTCAGTCGCCGCGCTGCGGGGAAAACGCGTGCTGGCCTTTGCCGGAATTGGCGATCCCGCGCGTTTCTTCAACACGCTGCGAGCGAGCGGGATTGAGGTCGTCAAGGGCCGCGCCTTCGCCGATCATCACCCGTTTTCGAAACGCGAGATCGAAGATCTCTGTGCGGAAGCCAAACGAGATGCGCTGACATTGGTGACGACTGAAAAGGATCTCGCACGGCTGCACGGCGGCGAGGGAATGCCGGACTGGGCGCGCGACGTCGTGCCGTTCAAGGTGACGCTGGAGTTCGAGGATGTCGCGAAGCTGCGCAGCTTCCTGACCGATCGATTATTCAAGGCGCGCGAGAAGAAATTCCGCGACTAGAAGCAACAAACTCCCGTCGTCCCGGCCTTGAGCCGGGACCCATAACCACCGCTGTCATCGTTGAGACGAACTGGAGCTCCAGCTTGGCGTAACCACAAAGACCTGTGGTTATGGGTTCCTGCGCCCGTGCGCAATTGCGCACTAGGCAGGGACGATGGCACAAAGTTAACCTTGTCCCTTCAGCGCGGCGGGAAAGTGCCGCTGCAGCACGGCGCTCGGGACAGCATAGGCCTCCTGCAGGTCGACGCTCCAGTATTTCAGCTCGTCAAGCGGGATCCGCACATCCGTGATCGCGCAGCGCACATAGGTACCCGGCGAGACCACCCGGAAATCGCCGTCCAGATACTGCACCTGCGCTTCGCCATGGCCCGATGGACCGAATTTATTCAGCACGATTGAAGTCTCCGCCTTATCTTCACAGAGGGATTGCCTCACAGAGGATTGCTTTCACAGAGGCATACATTCTTCCAGAAACCATCTATCACAAATAGGATGTGGTGTCCGCCCGGTAAACCACCGACTTGTGATGATTTGGCGGCAGTGGGCATGATAAGCCTAAAGCTGATGGCCCGCGGCGGATTTCGGCGCCATAACAACAACCCATCCCATGCGTCTGAAATTGGCAACCGCATTCCTGACGATGTTTACAGCGGTTTGCGCCGCGGGCGCGGCGCCGTTGCCGGCCCCGCGTCAGGTCGACATCCCCTCCGCCAAGGTCACCTTGCACGCGCAGCTGTTCAAGCCCGACGGCGACGGTCCGTTCCCGACCGTGATCGCGCTGCATGGCTGCGACGGGCTTGGCGGTCATTCCGAATCGGTGCAGCCGCGTTATCGCGACTGGGCCGAGCAACTCCTGAAAGCCGGCCATGCGGTGCTGCTGCCGGACAGTTACGGCTCGCGCGAAATTGGGCCGCAATGCCAGATCAGGGAACGCGAACGCCGCGTGCAGGCGCGCCGCGAACGGGTGGCCGACATCACGGCGTCGCGGCAATGGCTGGCGCAGCAGAGCTGGGTGGCGCGCGATCGGATCAGCCTGGTCGGCTGGGCCAACGGCGCCAGTGCGCTGCTATGGGCGGTGCGGCCGCAATTATCGTCGAAGAGCGGGGAAGCGGATTTCCGTTCTGCTGTCGCGTTCTATCCGGACTGTCGCACCTCGTCGGGCCTCGGCTGGAGCGCGCGGGTGCCGACGCTGGTGCTGATCGGCGCCAAGGACGATGTCTCTTCGTCCGCGGCCTGCCGCCAGATGGTCGACGGCGCGCAAGGCCGCAGCGCGCTGGCGCGGATCATCGTCTATCCGACCGCGCCCCACGATTTCGATAGCGCCAATCTTCCGCTGCACGCGATCCCTTCGTCCGACGCCGCAGCGCCCGAGCGCGGCCATGTCGGCACCGATGCGGAAGCACGCGCGGATTCGCAAAAGCGCGTCGCGGAATGGCTGGCGCGGTGAGTGTCTTTCGGCTCGCCGCCTAAAACAAACTGCCCTGGTCGACCGGCTTTGCAATCCGCTTCGGCGCGACCGGTTTCGGCTCGCGCGCAACCGGTTGCGGCGGGCTAACCGTCGCGGTCGGCCGATCCGCATCCGCCGTCACCGCCACGCGGCCGTCGGCGAATTCGATCGAGAGAGCAGCGTTCGGCCCGACACTGGCGGCGGCATGCAGCGCGTGGCCGTGTTCGTCGCGCACCAGCGCAAAACCGCGCGCCAGCACGCCGCGATAGGACAGCGCCGACAGCAACTGGCCGCTATGGCCGACGCGGGCGTCGAGCCGCTGCATCAGCGTGACCAGCGCGCGGCGCGCGCGCTCGGCCAGCCGTTGCGTACGTTCGTGCTCGCGCGCGATTTTGTTGCGTTGCGCCTGCGCGTTGGCGAGCTTTGAGGCCTTCAGCCTGATCTCGAGCCCGGCAAAGCGATCCCTGCGATTGCGCAGCAGCGCGCGAGCCGAAAGCGTCATGCGCTCGCCCGATGCGGTCAGGCGCTGCTTGGCGTGCGCGACCTGTCCGCGCAGCACGCGCAACGTCAGGCCCGCGCTGATATGCGCGAAGCGGCGATGATGGGCATGCGTATTCGCCTTCAACCCGCGCGGCAACGCAGAACCCAGATGATCCAGCCGCTGCCGCGGGATTGCCAGCAACTCGCCCGCCGCGGGTAGCGCGCGCGCCGCAGCGCGCAGTTCGTTGCGGCGGCTCTCCTGGCCGCGCTGCCAGCAGATCATGGTGCGCCGCGCCAGGCTTTCGACCTCGACGAACAATTCGCTGCGCACCGGCACCGCCATTTCGGCCGCCGCCGTCGGCGTCGGCGCGCGCTTGTCGGCGGCGAAATCGATCAGCGTGATGTCGGTCTCGTGGCCGACCGCCGAGATCAGCGGGATCATGCTGCTGGCGGCGGCGCGGACCACGATCTCCTCGTTGAACGACCAGAGATCCTCCAGCGAGCCGCCGCCGCGCGCGACGATCAGCAAATCCGGCCGCGGAATCCGGCCGCCCTCCGGCAGCGCATTGAAGCCGCGGATCGCGGCGGCGACCTGTTCGGCCGAGCCTTCGCCCTGAACTTTCACCGGCCATACCAGCACCCGGCGCGGAAAGCGGTCCTCCAGCCGGTGCAGGATGTCGCGGATCACGGCGCCGGTCGGTGACGTCACGACGCCGATCACTTCCGGCAGCCAGGGCAGCAATTGCTTGCGCGCCTCGTCGAACAGGCCCTCGGCGGCGAGCTTCTTCTTGCGCTCTTCCATCAGCGCCATCAGCGCGCCGATGCCGGCGGGCTCCAGCGCCTCGATCACGATCTGGTATTTCGACGAACCCGGATAGGTCGTGAGCTTGCCGGTGGCGATGACCTCGAGCCCTTCCTGCGGCTTGAAGCGCATCCGCGCGTGGGCGAATTTCCAGATCACCGCCTCGATCTTGGCGCCCTCGTCCTTGAGCGCGAAATAGCAGTGGCCGGAGGAATGCGCCCCGCGGAAGCCGGTGATTTCGCCGCGGACGCGGACATGGCCGAAATTGTCCTCCACCGTCCGCTTCAGGGCCGAGGACAGTTCGGTGACGGTGAATTCGGGCGCGTTGATCAGGACTTCGGCTGGCGGCATCGGCAATCGATTCGGGCGTTTCGGGACAGGCGCACAAGGTAGGGATTTTGGCCGGTCCCGCAAATCACGCTTGCAAATCTAGTTACTCTGTGAAATAGAGTACTCTACAAATGATCCGAGAGCGCTGGTACAGCCGGTCCTGCTGTCGGATGGCGGCAGGGCCTGGAGAATCCCATGAGGAACCTGTTCGAAGCCGGAAAGCTGCTGCTTCTCGACATGGCGGCGACGCTGTTTTTTCTCGTGCTTTATCTGCTGACCCACAACGTCATCTTGTCGGTGGTGCTCGGCATGGCGCTGGGCGTGGCCCAGATCGGCTGGCAGCTCGCGCGCCGCAAGCCGATCGACACCATGCAGTGGATGAGCCTGTTTCTGGTGCTCGGCGCGGGCACCGTCACGCTGCATCACCAACGATCCGCGCTTCGTGATGATCAAACCGAGCGTGATCTACCTCATCGTCGGCATCGTGATGCTGAAGCGGGGATGGATGAACCGCTATCTGCCGCCGATCGCGATCGAACTGGTGCCGGATATCGCGGTCATTGTCGGCTATGCGTGGTCGGGCCTGATGTTCTTCTCCGCGGCCCTGAACGTGATCGTGGCCCTCAACTTCGACGTCGTGACCTGGTCGGTGACGATGTCGATCTACGGCATCGCCAGCAAGGCCGCGATGTTCCTGATCGGCTACACGGCGATGCGCACCATTGGCGTTGCGCGCCGTCGACGTCGACAGCCGCTTGATGTTGCCGGCGACCGCCCGCGCGATGCCGCACCGATGCCGGGTTGATGGGGGCAGCGTCATGATCGCTACAATCGTTTGGGGCGGCCTGAAGGCCATCGTCTGGTGTCCTTGCCATCGTCGGCTTCGCCGGACTGCTGCTGGCGTGGCTGATCGCGACGCCGATCCGCCGGCCGCCGGAACTGACCTCGATTTCGGCAACGGCGCGCGCCGTGGATCGCAGCGACATGCCTGGGCTCGAACGCTTTCATGCCCGCGACGGCACCGAACTGGCGATACCGGCATTATCCGGCCCGCGCGCCGGCAACCGGGCAGATCGCCGATTGTCGTGCACGGCTCATCGGGATCGAGCATCTCCGATCCATGCGCTGGCAAAGGGGCTCGCCGGGCGTGGCGTTGATACCTACGCGCCCGACATTCGCGGCCATGGCGCCTCCGGTACGCGCGGCGACATCGGCTATATCGGCCAGCTCGAGGACGACCTTTCCGATTTCGTCGGAGAGATCCGCAAGGCCAATCCTGCCGCGGCGCTGACGCTGATCGGCCATTCGTCCGGCGGCGGCTTTGCGCTGCGGGTGGCGGGCTCGCCGATCCAGAACCTGTTCGAGCGCACGGTGCTGCTGGCGCCCTATCTCGGCTACGACGCGCCGAGCAGCCGGGAGGACGCGGGCGGCTGGGCCAGCCCGGACATTCCGCGTTTCCTCGCTCTGTCGATGCTGCGCCGCCTCGGGATTGTCTGCTGCGAATCGCTGCCGACCATTGCGTTTGCGGTTGGCGCCGAATACCAGCGCGATCCTGGCACCGACCTATTCCTATCGCCTGATGCGCAATTTCGGCAGCTCGAACAGTTATCGCGACGATCTTGCCGCCGCCGGCAAACCGGTCGCCGTGTTCGCCGGCGCGGCGGATGAACTGATGTTTCCCGACAAATTCCAGGAGGCCGTCGGTCAGCGTGCCCAGGTCAAGCTGATCGCCGGCGTCAATCACATGGGGATCGTAAGCGATCCCGCGGCGGTATCGGCGATTGCGGATGAAATGGTGAAAGCGGGAAGCGGATCATGACCAGCATCGATTGCCAAGGACGCTGCCTCGGCGCTGAAGGATATCAACGACGTTGCGCGCCGCGTTCGGCAATCGCGAATCTACAATCTCGCCAGCCTGATCCTGATCATGTGGGGTGTGCTGGTGTTCGCCGGCTACCTTGTCGAGCATCGTGCTGTGGCCGCGCGATGCGCGGTCTGGAGTCTGGCTTGCGGTCAGCCGTGCTCGGGATCGCCGGTTCGTTCGCGATCAGCGCCTTGACGCACTGCCCGTACCGGCGTGCGGACTTTTGACGCGCGGTTCTTCACGGCGTTCGTGCTGTTCCTCGGCTTCGGCTATCTCTGGACGTTCGGGCTGGGGCAGTTCACGCCGCGCCAACTGGGCGCGTTCTGGCCGATCTACTTCATGCTGGTCTACACCATCGTCGGGCTTGTGGTTCGGTCTCGCCTTTGTCGCGATCGGCCTTGGCGTCACCGCGCTGACCCTGATCGGCTATTTTTTCATCGGCGACTGGCTTCGATCTGTGGATGGCGGTGGTCGATGGCGGCGGCCTGATCCTCGGCGGCTTCTGGATGCGTCGGAGCTGACGCCATGGCCGAGCTCGACGACATCATCCACCAGCCGCTGCGCCTGAAAATCATGGCGGCGCTGAATGCCATGCACGGCAATTCGCGGGCTGGAATTCGCCAAACTGAAAAAGCTGACCGGCGCCACCGACGGCAATCTCGGCGCCCATATCGAGACGCTGGCGAAAGCCGGCTACGTCGCGGTGGAGAAGGCCTTTGTCGGCAAGAAGCCGCAGACCACGGTGACCGCGACCGCCCTAGGCCGCGGCGCCTTCGCCCGCCATGTGGCGACGCTGCAGGAGATCATCGCGGGGTCGGGCGGGAGGCAACGTATCTCTCCGTCATTCCGGGGCGTCGCGAAGCGACGAGCCCGGAATCCATAACCACGATCGTGAGTATGGATTCCGGGCTCGTGCTGCGCACGCCCCGGAATGACGGCTGATTGACTTATCCCCCTTGCAGCCGAACGGAGATTCGTGCGACCGACTCGGCCTCCCAATCCCTCTTCGAGCTACTACCCATGAACATCCTCCTGCTCGGTTCCGGCGGCCGCGAACACGCTCTGGCGTGGAAGATCGCAGCGTCGCCGCTGGTTGAAAAACTCTGGTGCGCGCCGGGCAATGCGGGCATGGCCCGCGAAGCCGAATGCGTCGCGCTCGACGTCGCCGACCATCCGGCGGTGATCGATTTCTGCCGGCGCAACGCCGTGGATTTGGTCGTGGTCGGCCCGGAGACACCGCTCGCCGCTGGAATCGTCGACGATCTCGCCGCCGTCGGCATCAAGGCATTCGGGCCGAGCAAGCTCGCGGCGCAGCTCGAGGGCTCCAAGGGTTTTACAAAAGACCTCTGCAGCGAATTCAACATTCCGACCGGCGCCTATCGCCGTTTCGGCAACGCGGACGACGCGCTGGCCTATGTCCGTGCGCAGGGCGCGCCGATCGTGGTCAAGGCCGACGGGCTTGCCGCCGGCAAGGGCGTGGTGGTCGCGAAAACCTTGGCCGAGGCGGAAGCCGCCATCGCCATGATGTTCGAGGGCGGGTTCGGCTCCGCCGGCGCCGAAGTCGTGATCGAGGAGTTTTTGTCCGGCCGCGAGATCAGCTTCTTCGCGCTGTGCGACGGCGAGACCGCGATCCCGCTCGCGACCGCGCAGGACCACAAGCGCGTGTTCGACCATGACGAGGGACCGAACACCGGCGGCATGGGCGCCTATTCGCCGACGCCGTTCGTGACGCCTGAAATCCACGACCAGATCATGGCGCGGATCATCCTGCCGACCGTCGCCGGCATGAAGGCGCGCGGCATGCCGTTCCGCGGCGTGCTCTATGCCGGCGTGATGCTGACGGAGCAGGGCCCAAAACTGTTCGAATACAATGTCCGCTTCGGCGATCCCGAATGCCAGGTGCTGATGCTGCGGATGATGTCCGACATCGTGCCGGCGTTTCTGGCCTCCTGCGACGGCCAGTTGAAGAATTTTGACGTGCGCTGGTTTCCCGAGCCGGCGCTGACGGTGGTGATGGCGGCGAAAGGCTATCCCGGCGATTACGCCAAGGGCACGCGCATCGACGGGCTGGATGACGCGGCTGAGATCGAGGGCGTGGAGATCTTCCACGCCGGCACGGTCGCAAAGGATGGCGCCATCCTCGCCAACGGCGGCCGCGTGCTGAACGTCTGCGCGTCGGGCAAGACGGTGACGGAGGCGCAGCAGCGCGCCTACGCAGCGGTCGACCGCATCAAATGGCCCGACGGCTTCTGCCGCCGCGACATCGCCTGGCAGGCGGTGGAGCAGGAGAGGGGTTAGCGGCTCGTCATTCCGGACGACGCGCGGAGCGTGTCGATCCGCGAATATCGCAGTTGTTTTGCGCTTGTATGTCCGTCTCGAGATTCCCCGATGCGCAATTGCGCATCTGAGGTTCGCGGGTGCGCGCGCCCCGGAATGACAGCCGTCTTACAACAAATCCCCACCCGCCGCACTCGCCGTCGTCCCGTGCTCGCGGAACGCCTTGATGACGTTCTTGCCGATCTTCCACTTGTGCACTTCGTCCGGACCGTCGACCAGCCGCTGCGCGCGCACCTGGGTGTACCATTTGGCGAGCGGCGTATCCTGGCTGAAGCCGAGCGCGCCGTGGAGCTGGATCGCGGTGTCGATCACCTTGTGCACCATGTGCGCGTGGAAGATCTTTGCGATCGAGTTCTCCTGCCGGATGTCGAGGCCCTTTTCCGCCTTGTAGGCGATATGCAGCAGCATCAAGCGGCCGATATAGAGTTCGCTGGCGCAATCGGCGAGCATGAACTGCACCCCCTGGCGGTCGGCGAGCAAGGTGCCGAAGGTCGAGCGCTTCGTCACATGCGCGACCGCCATGTCGAGCGCGCGCTGGGCTTTGGCGACGTTGTGCATGCCGTGGCGCAATCGTCCATACGCAAGGCGGTGCTGGCCCATATTAAAGCCGTTGCCTTCGCCGCCGAGCAGATTGTCGGCCGGCACTTTCAGATCCCTGATCTCGATCTCGGAATGGCCGCCATGGATCACGTCGTCATGCGGGCCCTCGATCGCCATGTTGGCGACGTTGCGCTTGATCTTGTAGCCGGGGTTCGGCAGCTCGACGATGAAGGTCGAATACTGCTTGTGGCGCGGCGCGTTCGGGTCGGTCTTGGCCATCACCAGCGCCATGTCGGCGACGCTGGCGGAGGACGAGAACCACTTCTCGCCGTTGAGGACATAGTTCTCGTTGCCGTCCTTCACCGCCGTGGTCTGCATGCCCGTGGCGTCGGCGCCGGCGGCCTTTTCGGTCATCGAGAAGCAGATGCGCTTGTCGCCATTGAGCAGCGGTTTGAGGAACTTTTCCTTCTGATATTCCGTGCCGTGGGTCAGGATCGTCATCATCGAGGCGTCGTCGGGCCCCTGCGTGTTCATCGAGAGCGCGCCGAGCATGCTTTCGCCGAGCTCCATCTGCACCAGCGCGTTGGCGAGCGGGCCGAGGCCCATGCCGCCATATTCCTTCGGCACGAACGGGCACCACAACCCCTGCGCGCGCGCCTTCTTCCGCAGCGGACCCAGCACTTCGGCGAGCGGCTTGGTGTCGAGTTCCTTTTCCGCGGGGATGCATTCGTCATGCACCCATTTGCGGACTTTTTCGCGGATCGCCTTGGCCTCGGCCGGAATCTCGAAATCGATCGACATGGCATTTCCTCTGGTTGGGTTTGTTGTTGGTTGGGCCTGCCGGATGGCATAAACCTGCGACCTGCCAGCGGCAACGACAAACAAAGTTTGAAGCAGCCACAACTGTCATACCCCGCGCATGCGCGCGCAGCCGGGTTATCCAGTACGCCGCGGCGGCTGTTATCGACGGCGGTGCCGGTGTTTACTGGATCATCCGCCTTTCGCGGATGATGACGTGAGAGTATGATCATGCCCGATCTCGCCGATCTGTTTCCCGGCTATGCGTCCGAATGGATCAACACCAGCGCGGGCCGCATCTTCGCGCGCGTCGGCGGCAAGGGGCCGCCGCTGTTGTTGCTGCACGGGTTTTCATCGACGCATGTGATGTGGCACGAGGTGGCGCCGCAGCTGGCGGACAAGTTCACGCTGATCATCGCCGACCTGCCGGGTTATGGCTGGTCCGACATGCCCGAGAGCGACAAGGATCATACGCCCTACACCAAGCGCGCGATGGCGAAGACGATGGTGGAGGCGATGGAGCAGCTCGGCCATGTGCATTTCGCGCTCGCCGGCCACGACCGCGGCGGCCGGGTGTCGTATCGGCTGGCGCTCGATCATCCCGGACGGCTGTCGAAGCTGGCCGTGCTCGATATCCTGCCGACCTATGATTACTGGGAGCGCATGAACCGGCTGTCAGCGCTGAAGATCTATCATTGGGCGTTTCTGGCGCAGCCATTCCCGCTGCCGGAGACGCTGATCTCAGGCGCGGGCGAATTCTTTCTGAAGGAGAAGATGGCGAGCCAGACCAAGACGAAAGACGCTCGACGCGATCGATCCGCGCGCGCTGCAACATTATCTCGCGCCGTTCCGCGATCCCGCGCGCATCCACGCGATGTGCGAGGACTACCGCGCCGGCGCCTATGCCGATTACGAGATCGACAAGAAGGATTTCGAAGCCGGCAAGAAGATCACCATCCCGATGCTGGCGTTGTGGGGCGATGCCGGGATTGCGCGGGCCGCCGCGACGCCGCTGGATACGTGGAAGAAATGGGCGACCAATGTGACGGGCGCGCCGGTTGATTCAGGGCATTTCTTGACGGAGGAGAACCCGGAGGTGACGGCGAAGTTGTTGCGGGAATTTTTCCTTGCGCCATGAGCCACAACCCAACTCGTCATACCCGCGAAAGCGGGTATCCAGTACGCCGCGGCTTCTCGGTTGATCACGGCCGTCTCTGGAATACTGGATCATCCGCTTTCGCGGATGATGACAGTGGAGTGGTTGGCGGCACCGAGCGCCTACCGCCTGACCTTGAAAAACTCCTTCAGCAGCGTCGCCGCTTCGGTTTCGCCGACCGCCGAATAGACCTCGGGCACATGATGACAAGTCGGAGACGCAAAGAACCGCACCCCGGAATCGACCGCGCCTCCCTTGGGATCGGCCGCGCCGTAATAGAGCCGCCGGATCCGTGCCAGCGAGATCGCGCCGGCGCACATCGTGCACGGCTCCAGGGTGACGTAGAGATCGCAGTCGACCAGCCGCTCGGTGCCGATGGCATCAGCCGCCTGCCGGAGCGCCAAAATCTCGGCATGGGCGGTCGGATCGCGGTCGGTCAGGGTCCGGTTGCCGGCGGTGGCGATCACCTCATAATCCCTGACAATCACGCATCCGATCGGAACTTCGCCCGCTTTTCCGGCATTTTCGGCGGTTTTCAGCGCCAAATCCATGAAAGAAGGGGCGGTCATGCCTCGTATCATCGGAAGAAACCTGCTACTAGCTGCGCCTTCAGCAAAAGTGGATACCGGTTTTGCGTGAGAATGCGCCTTGAGCCAAGCGCGCGCACGTGATCGCTATGACAACCCATCCACGTCAGCCTGAACGCCATTTCATTCGTTTACGAGAGACCATTCATGCCCCGCGATAGCGATAAAAACAACGATTCCCGCGGCCGGCGTGATCGTCCCGGCAGCGGCAAGGGCCGCGCCGGCAGCAAGGGCCGCTCCGGCGCCGCCCGGGGGCCGGAGAAGAAATTCGCCAAGCGCGGTTTCGGGGCCAAGGACTTTGCCGGCAAGGGCGAGGGCGAGAAGCGCCCCTTCAAGCCGCGCGGCGACAGCGATGCGCCGCGCCGCGATTTCAGCGACAAGCCGCGCTTCAACAGGGATGATCGCCCCCGCGGAGATCGGCCGTTCCGCGAACGTCCCGCGCGCGATGGCGACGGCGAGAAGCGCAGCTTCAAACCGCGCGAAGACCGTGGTGGCGAGAAGCGCCCGTACACGCCGCGTGGCGACCGGCCGAAGTTCGGTGGCGACCGTGACGGCGAGAAACGTTCGTTCAAGCCGCGCGAAGACCGTGGCGGCGAAAAGCGGCCTTACACCCCGCGTGGTGGTCGCGACGATGCCCGGCCGGCTGGACGTTTCTCCGACCGGAAATTCGGCGACAAGAAGCCTTACGCTTCGCGGGAGCGTGATGGCGAGAAGCGCCCTTACACGCCGCGTGGCGAGGGTTTTCGGAAAGACGGCGACCGGCCCCGTGGTGACCGCCCCTACAGCCCGCGACCGCCGCGCGACGGCGATCGGCCCGAGCGGAAATTTGGCGGCGAGCGGAAGTTCTCCTCCCGTGGCGCGCCCGACCGTGGCCCGCGCAAGGATTTCGGCGATCGACCGCAGCGCGGCGAATCCAAGCCGTGGCAGAAGCGCGAGGGCGGCGTTCGGATCGTCGGGAGCGCGATTCGCGTCCGCCGCGCGAGGGCGCGCGCAATTTCGACAAGCCGCGTTCGACAGCCCCGTTCGACAAACCGCGTGACGATCGAGGTGGCGACGAGCGTCCGCGTTTCTCACGTTCGCGCGATGATCGTCCCTCGGGCGATCGCCCGAAGTTCGACCGCCCGCGCCGCGATCGCGACGGTGACACCGGCAGGCCCGAAGGCCGCCGCGACTGGCAGGAGCATCCGCGCAGCGAATCCCGTGAGGATCGGCCGCGCCGCGACAACGAAGATGACAGCAAGGTTTTTGCAAAGCGGCCGGCATTTGGCGGCCGCGGCGCCTATCGCGAGCGCACTCCTGACTTCGACAAGCGCGCGCCGCGCGCCGAACCGAAGCCGAAGAAATCGGGCGAGCGTATCGCAAAAGTGTTGGCGCGCGCTGGCCTCGCCTCGCGTCGCGACGCCGAGGAAATGGTCACGCAGGGCCGCGTCACCGTCAACGGCCGCGTCATCAATTCGCCGGCGCTCGATATTACCGCCAACGATGTCGTTGCCGTCGACGGCAAGAACCTGCCGCCGCGCGAGCGCACGCGGTTGTTCATGTATCACAAGCCGCGCGGCTTGATGACGACGCATGCCGATCCCGAGGGTCGGCCGACGGTGTTCGACAATCTGCCCGAGGGCCTGCCGCGCCTGATCTCGATCGGCCGGCTCGATTTCAACACCGAGGGTCTGCTGCTGCTGACCAATGATGGCGGGCTGGCGCGGGCGCTGGAACTGCCCGACACCGGCTGGCTGCGGCGCTACCGCGTCCGCGCCCATGGCGAGGTGACGCAGGCGCAGCTCGATCAGTTGAAGGCGGGCGTCGAGGTCGACGGCGTCAAATATGGCCCGATCGACGCGACGCTGGAGCGCGATCAGGGCGCCAACGTCTGGCTGGTGTTTGCGATCCGCGAAGGCAAGAACCGCGAGGTCCGCAACGTGATGGCGCATCTCGGCCTCGAGGTGAACCGGCTGATCCGGATCTCCTACGGGCCGTTCCAGTTGGCCGAACTCGAGGAAGGCCAGGTCGAGGAGGTCAAGACGCGGGTGCTGCGCGAGCAGCTCGGCGAGAAGATCGCGGCGCTCGCGGGTGCGGATTTCAACCGGCCGATGCCGGGCGATCCCGCCGCCGGGACCGAGGCCAAAGAGGATACCCCGCGCGGCAAGAAGCCGTTCAAGCCATCGGGAAAGAGCGCGCTGATCGCCGATCGCAAGGGCCGCCGCGTGCTGGTGCAGCGCACCGGCAGCGAGGAAGCCCGCGCCCGCAACGAGGACGAAGCCAACGGCTACGGCCCGCCCCGCCGCCCCCAGCGCGGCTATCACGGCAAGCGCGATCTGAAGCCGAAGGACGAGTAAGATTGCGATGGTTGAAATGATGCCATCTAATCCCAACAGGTCGTCATGGCCGGGCTTGTCCCGGCCATCCACGTCTTGCTCGTCTGGAGGGTCCAAAGGCGTGGATGCCCGGGTCAAGCCCAGGCATGACGAGAACTTCTAATGCGTGTCGTCGGTGGACGATTGAAGGGCCGTAACCTCGCCTCGCCATCCTCGCGCGAGATCCGCCCGACTGCGGATCGGCTGCGCGAGTCCGTGTTCAACATCCTGACCCACGCCTATGACGATCCGATCGAAGACGCGCGCGTGCTCGATCTGTTCGCCGGCACCGGCGCGCTCGGCATCGAGGCGATCTCGCGCGGCGCGAAATTCGCGCTGTTCGTCGACAACGGCGCCGAAGCCCGCGCACTGTTGCGCAACAATGTCGAGGCGCTCGGCCTCGGCGGGGTGACAAAAGTCTATCGGCGCGACGCCACCGATCCGGGCCCCGCCCATCCGGTCGAGCCGTTCTCGCTGGTGTTTCTCGATCCGCCCTACGGCAAGGGGCTCGCCGAGAAAGCGCTGGCCTCGCTCCGCGATGGCGGCTGGCTGACGCCGGGCGCGCTGTTGGTCGTGGAGGAAGCGAAGGCTGCGGCGTTCGCGGCGCCCGATGGTTTCGAGGAGTTGGAACGGCGCGCGTATGACGATACGGAGTTTGTGTTTTTGAGAGCGGCTACCCAACAACCCTAACTCGTCATGCCCCGCGAATGCGGGGCATCCAGTATTCCAGAGACCTTGATGTTATCTCGACCGCCGCGGCGTACTGGATCGCCAGGTCAAGCGGGGCGATGACAGCTGACGTTACTCAACGCCGCCCGAACAGCTTCTCGATATCCGAAAGCTTCAGCTCGACATAAGTCGGGCGGCCGTGGTTGCATTGGCCGGAATTCGGCGTGTCTTCCATTTCGCGCAACAGCGCGTTCATCTCTTCCGGCTTGAGCCGGCGGCCGGCGCGGACCGAGCCGTGGCAGGCCATGGTGGCGGCGACGTGCATCAGGCGGCGCTCCAGCGGCAGCGCCTCGTCCCATTCGGCCATGTGCTCGGCGAGGTCGCGCAACAGGCCCGCCGCATTGGCCTTGCCGAGCAGCGACGGCGTCTCGCGCACGGCGACCGCGCCGGGACCGAAGGATTCGATCGCGAGCCCGAAGGAGCAAAGTTCCTCGGCGCGATCGAGCAATTTCTCGACCGTCGCTTCATCCAGTTCGACGATCTCCGGGATCAGCAGGATCTGCCGCTGCACGCCGTTCTTCGCCAGCGACGCCTTCAGCCTTTCATAGACGATGCGCTCATGGGCGGCGTGCTGATCCACCACGATCAAGCCATCGCGGGTCTGCGACACGATATAGGTCTCGTGGATCTGCGTCCGCGCCGCTCCCAGCGGACGGTCGAGCAGATCGGCGGCGGGCTGCTCCTGGAAACGTACGTCGGCCGTTGGCGTGCCGACGTCGAAGGCGGCCTGACCCGGCTCGGAAAAAGCTGTTGCCGCCGAGCCCTCGAAGGAGGGCATCGGCCTGACCGGAAAAGCCGGCGAGCGCTGCCAGTCCCAATTGGCCGGGCGTGGCGCGAGCTGCGGGCGGAACGCGGAGATCGCGGCGCCATCGGTGTTGGCCGCGGTGCGCTTGCCCTCGCGGGCAAGACCATCCTTCAGTGCGTGCACGATCAGCGCACGCACCAGCCCGGCGTTGCGGAACCGCACCTCGGTCTTGGCCGGATGCACATTGGCATCGACCTCCTGCGGCGGCAGCGTGACGAACAGCGCCACCACAGGATGGCGGTCGCGCGGCAGGTAGTCGGAATAGGCCGCGCGCACCGCGCCGAGGATCAGCTTGTCACGTACCGGGCGGCCGTTGACGAACAGATACTGGCCGAGCGCGTTGGCGCGGGTCAGCGACGGCGCGGCGGCAAAGCCTTCGACCACGACGCCCTCGCGTTCGGAACGCACTTCGATGGCGCTGCTGCGGAAGTCGCCGCCCAGGATATCGCCGAGCCGCGTCAACTGGCCAGCCGCGCCGGGCAGCGCAGCCGCCCAGGTCACCGGCGCACGCTCTTCACCGGCGAGGGTGAACGCGATATCGGGCCGCGCCATCGCCAGCCGGCGCACCACCTCGCGGATCGCCTCGGCCTCGGTGCGGTCGGTCTTGAGGAATTTCAGCCGCGCCGGCGTCGCATAAAAGAGATCGCTGACCTCGACGCGGGTGCCCTGGCCGAGCGCGGCCGGCATGATTTTCGACTTCGCGCCGCCTTCGACCGCCAGCGACCAGGCATGCGGCTCAGATGGCGTGGCGCGTGGTGATGCCGAGTTTGGCGACAGCGCCGATCGAGGGCAGCGCCTCGCCGCGGAACCCGAGCGTCTTGATGCGCAGCAAATCTTCGTCGTCGAGCTTGGAGGTGGCATGGCGGTCGACCGCGAGCGCGAGGTCGCCAGCCGTCATCCCGCTGCCGTCGTCGGTGATGCCGATTCGTCGCCGCCCGCCGCCATCGGTGAAAATATCGATCCGGCTGGCGCCGGCGTCGATGGCGTTTTCGACGAGTTCCTTGACCACGCTGGCCGGACGTTCGACCACCTCGCCGGCGGCGATGCGGTTGACGACCTGTTCGGGGAGCTGGCGGACGGGCATGGGATGGGTTCAGTACGATTCGGGACGGATCAGCATTCTAGGCGCCTACCACGGCAAATGCATGGGCGGGAACCGGAATTCATTCGGGCCTGGGGACGAAGTCGGGCTATCGCCCTGAAGACGCTCGCCTTCCACGCCGCAGCCGGTCTTCCCTCGGCGGGATTGTGAGCGCGCATGCACGGGTATATCGTTTAGAAAAATTATAATCTGACCGGGAGGAATGCCATGTGCCAGCTGTTCGCGCACCAGCCTCAACGCGACTATAAATCGCAGACCCGATCGCTGCGGATCGGCGGCCATTGCACCTCAATCCGGCTCGAAATGGCGTTCTGGGATACGCTGGAAGAAATCGCCGCGAAGGAGGGGATGAGCCTCGCGAAGTTCCTGACCACGCTGCATAACGAGGTCCTCGACCACCATGGCGAGGTCAATAATTTTGCATCCCTCTTGCGCTGTTCTTGCCTGATCTACCGCTCAAAGAGCATGCTTGCGGTTCCGGAATTTCGTGGCAGTGCCGCGGCGATTCTCGACGCCGCCGAATAGAATTTTCTCACATCCAAAAGAAAGCGGCTCTGTCTTGTTCCGGACAGAGCCGCTTTGGTTTGAGGGAGACTAGATCTCCTTGCGCTGCATGGCGCCGGCGATGTGGTCCGCCTGCCGGATCGCCAGCGATACGATCGTCAGCGTCGGATTGCAGGCCGCGCCGCTGGTGAACTGGCTGCCGTCGGAAACAAACAAATTCTTGATGTCGTGAGTCCGCCCGTATTTGTTCACCACGCCGTCATGAGGCTTTTCGCTCATCCGGTTGGTACCCATGTTGTGCGTGCTGGGATAGGGCGGCGTCGGATAGGTCACGGTGGCGCCGACCGCCTCGTAGACGGCGGAGCCCTGCTTGTAGGCGTGATCGCGCATCGCGAGGTCGTTGGGGTGGTCGTCGAAATGCACGCTCGCGACCGGCATGCCGAACTTGTCCTTGGCCTTGGGATCGAGCGTGATGCGGTTGGTTTCCTGCGGCATATCCTCGCCGACCAGCCACATGCCCGCCATCCGCGGATAGGATTCCATCGCGCTCGAGAACGGTCGTCCCCACCCGCCCGGATTGAGGAATGCGGCCATGAACGGAATGCCAATCGACAGCGTCTCCATCTCGTAGCCACCGACGAAGCCACGCTTCGGGTCGTTCTTCGCCTCATCGCGGATGATGCCGGCCATTGTGGTGCCGCGGTACATGTGCACGGAATTTTCGAACGCGGCGTACACGCTGCCGGTCATGTGTCGCATGTAGTTGCGGCCGACCTGGCCGGAGGAGTTGGCAAGGCCGTCCGGGAACATGCTTGACGAGCTATTAAGCAGCAGGCGCGGGCTCTCGATCGAGTTGCCGGCAACCGCTACCACGCGCGCTTTCTGGCGCTGCATGGCACCGGTCCCGTCGGCATAGACGACGCCGGTCACATTGCCGGACGCGTCATGCTCGATCTTGATCGCCATGCTGTTGGGGCGCACCTCGAGATTGCCCGTGGCTTCGCCCTTGGGAATCTCGGTGTACAGCGTCGACCATTTCGCGCCGGATTTGCAGCCCTGGAAGCAGAAGCCGATCTGCTGGCAGGAGCCGCGGCCGTCGCGCGGCTCGCTGTTGATCGCCATGCGGCCGGTATGGACTTCCTTGTAGCCGAGCTTCTTGGCGCCGGCTTCCATCACCTTGAAATTGTTGTTGCCGGGCAAGCCGGGAATGCCGTTGGTGCGGGTGACGCCCATTTTGTCTTCGGCCTTGGCGTACCACGGTTCCATTTCGGCGAGCGTGATCGGCCAGTCCAGCAGATTGGCGCCGGGCATGCCGCCATAGGTGCTCTTGATCCGAAATTCGTGTTCGTCGAAGCGCAGCGACGCGCCGGCCCAGTGGGTGGTCGAGCCGCCGACCGACTTGACGATCCAGGCCGGAAGATTGGCGAAGTCCTTGGCCACGCGCCAGCTCCCCGACGTGGTGCGCATGTCGGTCCAGGCGAGCTGGGTGAAGCTCTCCCACTCGTCGTTGACGAAGTCCTGGTTCTCGATGCGCGCGCCGGCTTCCAGGATCACGACCTTGACGCCCTTCTGCGCCAGCTCGTTGCCGAGCGTGCCGCCGCCCGCGCCCGAGCCGACGATCACCACCACGCCGCTGTCATTCAGATCGAATTTTGCCATTTGAATTTCCTCCGGAACGTTCGTTTTCCGTGAGCCCGGCCGGTTCCGATTGCATCAGAACCGAGGCTCCGGCTTTTTGTTCGACGCGTTTTCGTCACCCGAAAACGCGCTAGACCTTCGGGAGCCAGTCGATGTCGGAGAAGCCGCGCTTGATGTAGCCGCCATGCTCGGCAGAGGAGCCCTCATAGCCGAACTTCGGCCAAAGCTCTTTCTGGTTGTAGAGCGAGACCACGAGGTCGCCGCGGATCTTCTGGAAGAAGGCGCTCTCTTCGATGCGCTGCAACAGCGCCACGCGATCGGCTTCCCATCCCACCTGGGCATAGGGAACCTTGTGATGGTCGTTCGCTTCCTGATCGAGCCGGGCGACGCCGTCGTTGATCAGCGATTTCACCGCCGGGTCCTTTGCCGCCTTGCCGTCCCACGGCTTGATCGCGGTGATGTAGTAGCTGTCGACGAGGAAGTCGTGCGGATAGATATCGCGCGCCATCTTCGCCAGCGTCTTCAGCGTCGCCGGCGCCAGCGTGGTCGCATCGTCAGCCCAGGCGTCCGTGATTCCCAGGCCCGCACTCGTTGCGATGGCGACGGTAGGCACCGCCGTGGCGGCGCCTTGGAGAAAGACGCGGCGATTATATTTGCTTCGACGATCGACTTCTCTCATGGGGTCCTCCATTGAACGTTTGTTGATTGTGATTATCCGAAGCGGCCGCCGCGCTGGATCACTTCGATCTTGTAACCGTCGGGATCGCTGACGAAGAAGAAGCGCGCCAGCGTCTTGCCGTCATGCTTGAAGTCGCGCAGCGGCCCGGGCGACAAATGTTCCCGCTCGAATCTCGAATGTTCGGCGCCGACATCATCGACAACGACCGCGAGGTGGCCGTAGCCGTCGCCCAGCGAATAGGGCTCCTTGCGGTCGAAATTGACGGTGAGTTCGACCTCGAAGGGCGAGGAGGGATGACGCAGATAGATCAGCGCGAAATCCGCAAATTTGAGATGGTCGGCGACTTCGAGTCCGAAGGCGCGCGCGTAGAAATCCATCGATTTAGCCTGGTCCAGGACGCGGATCATCGAGTGGACGGGTTTTGCCATTCAGTTGAGCTCCTTGAGGTAGGCGATGATGGCGGCGCGGGTTTCGGGCTTGGCCTGCCGGTAGGCCATGATGGTGCCGGGGATCATCTCCTGCGGATTGGTCAGCCAAGCGTCGAGCTTGTCGTCGTTCCAGACGAAATCAGCCTTCGCGAACCCCGCCGAATAGTGAAAGCCATCGACCTTACCGGCCGGCCTGCCGACGATTTTGAACAGCGGCGGGCCCTGTCGGACCGGCTCGGACAGGTTGGTGGTGTGGCAGGTCGCGCATTGCTGCTTGAACAGCGTCGCGCCATCGGGCGGCTTGGCGGCCGGCAGCGGCATCTGCGCGCCGGCCATCCGCGCGAGCAGCAATGCGCCGCAAAATCCCAGCCCGATCGCCCGTGTCGCGCGCAGCGTTGTCATATACATCACCGTTGGCGTGCACAGACTTTAGGTCGTTGAAAACCGACGGTGGTAGTAGCGGGCTGTTTTACGGCAGAACAAAACCGGGTCCATTGCGCCGAACAGTTCCAGGCGTCCTCGCAGTTGCGAAAAACTTGATGGTCCGCAGACTGATCTGTGTTCGAACGGCAATCCGGCGGCCGACGCAGGCCACACCGTGTCAAAAGGTAATTTTGCGGAATTTTCGTGAATAGCGTCACCGCTCGGGCTGGTCTGCCGCATATGCGGAAGGCCCGTGGCCAAGGTTTCGCGAAATGACCCAGAAATCTCTGCACGAACACCACACGGCCCCGCTTGCATCGCGCACGCGCCGTTCGCGACACAGTCGAGTCTCGGCGATGAGCAGGTCAGGTCCCGGCGGACGGTGCAATCATTGCCGGACCGTTCATCGCCAATCAAAACTTGGGAGAACTGGATGAAGTTAGTGAAGACATCAGCGATCGCGCTTGCCGTCTCGGCCATGCTGGCTGGGCCCGTGCTGGCGCAAGGCGCCTCGTCCGACAAGCAGATCCGCAGCGGCACACAGGGCAAGACCAATATGCAGGGCGGTACGTCCGGCAGTGGCGACGAGGAGTTCGATACGCAGGCGGGCGCAGCCGGAGAAAAGGCTGGCGTCAACGCCAAGACCGGTACCAAGGGTACCGTGGGCAGCAGCGTTGGAACCCCAAAGCACACCGGCGGTGCGGCCAGCGATCCCGCGGCCGGTGGCAAACGTTACTAGGACGCCGTGTTCCCTTAGAGGGGTTGCTCTTTGCAAAAACGGAAACTCCGGCCGGGCGGCGGCCGGAGTTTTTCCCTCAGTTTTTCCTCGGTCGCGGTCCGCCGCTCACTCGTCGAAGCGCGCCGAGCCACGTTTCGACTTGACGTCGCTGCGGCGCTTCTTGCCCTCGAGACGGCGCTGTTTCGAACCGAAGGTCGGCTTGGTTGCCCGCCGCGGCGTCGGCCTCACCATCGCTTCGCGCAGCAGTTCGAGCAGGCGGTCGATGGCATCGGTGCGGTTGCGCTCCTGGGTGCGAAAGCGCTGGGCGTGGATCACGATCACGCCGTCCTTGGTCATGCGCTGGCCGGCGAGGCGGTTGAGCCGTAGCGCGGCGTCTTCGGGAAGCGTGATCTTGCGCGTATCGAAACGCAGCTGGGCTGCCGTCGACAACTTGTTGACGTTCTGCCCGCCGGGGCCGGAGGCGCGGACGAAGCCGATCTCGATATCGTTCTCGTCGATCGTGAGGTCGCGGGAAACCCGCAGCATGGCGTTCACCGGAAATTGTCATGCCCGGGGTAAAGCGCGAAGCGCGTCTTCGCGGCAGGTGTCTCGGGCATCCACGTCTTAATCGGTGTACATCAAAAAGAAAACGTGGATGGCCGGGCATAGGCGACGCGGAAGCGACGCCGTCCTTTGGACGGCTATGCCCGGCCATGACGGAGAGGGCCGACCTTAATTCGCCTGTGGCGCCACAGCGGCCGGTTGCGCCGCGGCTTGCGGGGCCCGCCCGACGATGACGGTGATCAGGCCCTGGCCCCACAGCTTTTGCGCGGCCTTTTTGGCGTCATCCAGCGTCACGGCGTCGACGATAGCGTTGCGCTTCTCGATATAGTCGATCGGCAACTTGTCGAGCTGATATTGCAGCAGCGCCTGGGCGAGCTTCGAGGAGGTATCGAGCGCCAGCATCTGCGAGCCCTTGAGGTAGGACTTGGCTTCGTCGAGTTCGTTCTGGGTCGGGCCGTCTTCGGCGATGCGGCGGATTTCCTTCTCGATGGCGTCCAGGGTCTCGCCGGCGCGATCGGCGCGGGTGCCGGTATTGCCGACGAAGAGGGCGGAATGGTCCATCCACAACAGCAACTCGTAGACGGAATAGGCCAGCCCGCGCTTCTCGCGGACTTCCTTGTAGAGCCGCGATGACAGCCCGCCGCCGCCGAGGATGTGATTCACCACATAGCCGGCCATGAAATCAGGATCAGCGCGACGGATACCGGGACCACCGAACGTCACCACAGTCTGTGGCACGTCGAGCGGGATGAAGGCGCGCTGCGGCGGCTTCGCCGCAATGATATCGGGGATCGCTGTAAGATTGGCCTTGGCGGGCAGTGTGCCAAAGGTCTTGTCGAGCAACTTGCCGAGCGTATCGGCATCGACATCGCCGACGACCGCGATCCGAAGCGTGTCTTTCGCCAGCACGCGGCCGGCATAGTCCTTGAGGTCGGCGACGTCGATCGTGGGCACGCTTTCCAGCGTGCCGGTCGACTGCCGGCCATAGGGATGATCGCCGAAGGCGATTTCGATGAACTTTCGGCTCGCGAGCGTGCCCGGGTTGGTGGAGTCGCGGCGCAGGCCGGAAATCACCTGGGCGCGGATCCGCTCGACGTCGGTGGGATCGAAGTGCGGCGACGTCAGCGCGCTGCGCAGCAGATCGTAGGCCTCGTCCTTGTTGTCCTTGAGCATACGCAAAGAGCCGCGGAAGGAGTCCCGCGTCGAGGTGAAGCTCAGTTCGATCGCGCGGCGGTCGAGACGCTCGTGGAAGGTCTCGGAATCGAGATCGCCGGAGCCTTCATCGAGGAGGTCGGCGACCAGATTGCCGACGCCGGACTTTGCCGGCGGGTCCTGGCTGGCGCCGCCGGCGAAGGCATATTCCATCGCGATCACGGGCACGGTCGCATCCTGCACGAACCATGCTTCGATGCCGCCGGGCGAGATCAGGCGCTGGATCTTGGCGGCCGCCTGCGACGGCGCCGCTGAGAGCGTGGTGAACGCGAGGCAGGCGCCGCCGATCAGGGCCGCACGCCGGGTGAGGGAATAGGTCACGAGCGCTTCTCCTCGCGTTTCGGCGTGGGGTCCTTGATCAGATAGCCGGTCACCGAACGCTTCTTGTCCAGCCATTTCTGTGCGGCGTCGCGGACCTGTTCGGCGGTGACCGCGCGGATACGGTCTGGCCAGCTTCTGATGTCATCGATGCTTAAGCCCGTGGTGAGCGCGCCTCCATACCAGCGCGCCAGCGTGGCCTGGCTGTCCTGGGCGTAGATCGCCTCCGCAATCAGCTGGGTCTTGACCCGTTCGAGATCCTCGGCGCGGGCGGTGTTCTGCGCGACGTCTGATATCACCTTCTCGACCGCCTGCTCGATTTGCGAAAATTCCACGCCGCGTTTTGGCGTAACCGAAATCGAGAATTGCGTCGGATCGAGCGAGGTGCCCTGGTATCCGGCGCCGGCCGAGATCGCGAGCGGCTTGTCGATCACCAGCGCCCGATAGAGATAGGAGTTGGCGCCGCCGCCCATCAATTGCGCCAGCACGTCGAGCGCGGGGCTTTCGCCGGCAGCCGCGGTCGCGGAAGACGGAACCAGGTAATAGCGCCGCCAGCCGGGCTGTTCGACGCGGGGGTCAGACAGCGTCACGGTGCGCGCCGCCGCCGGCACCGGTTCCTGCGGACGGACGCGCTTGGCAGGGATCGCGGATTGAGCGGGGATGTTGGCGAAATTCTTCTCCACCAGCGGACGGATATCCTTGGCGTCGACGTCGCCTGCGATGATCAGGATCGCATTGTTTGGTGCATAGAAACGCTTGTAGAAGGCCAGCGCGTCCTCGCGGTTGAGCTCTTCGATCTCCTGGTGCCAGCCGATCACGGGGCGGCCATAGGGATGGTTGAGATAAAGCGCCGCCATGATCTGCTCGGTCAGCCGTGCGTCCGGATTGTTGGCGACCCGCATGTTGAATTCCTCGAGCACGACGTCGCGCTCGGGCAGCACGTTCTCGTCTTTAAGAACGAGGCCGGTCATGCGGTCGGCCTCGAATTCCATCATGCTGGAAAGCTGCTCGCGCGGCACGCGCTGGTAATAGCCGGTGTAGTCGGTCGAGGTGAAGGCGTTCTCTTCGCCGCCGACGCGCAGCACAGTCTTTGAGAATTCGCCGACGGGATGCTTGGCGGTCCCCTTGAACATCAAATGTTCGAGGAAATGCGCCAGCCCCGACTTGCCTGGCGTCTCATCGGCCGAGCCGACCTTGTACCAGATCATCTCGGTGACGACGGGGGTGCGGTGATCGGGAATCACCACCACCTGCAAGCCGTTGCCGAGCGTGAAGCTGGCGGGACGTTCTGACGTTACCGTGGTCTGGGCGAGGGCGCCGCTGCCTGAGAGTGTGACCGTCGAGATGAATGCGACAAGGAGCGAAACGGCATGAAGTGAAAAGGCTTGGCGGTGTGAAGACATCATGACCTATCTGGCGCGCGTTCCGTATGGCCGGACACCAGCCATCTGAGAACATCTGCGCAAATGAGAATTTTCCACCCGAACAAACCCGGCTCGGGATTGACCGCGCCATCGTACACCGCGCGGGCACCGGTCATCGTCACGAAGCCGAGAGAAAAGCTAAACTAATCGCCATACTTGCCGGCGGCCGGGTTGTATTCCTTGTTCAGCGATTCCTTCGGGCCGGTGCCGTAGGCAAAATTCGGCGACGGCGTCTGGTAGCCGGGCGGTGGCTGCGTCAGGCTTTGCCGCTCCGGCTCACCCTTGAACGGCGCCGTCTCCGGCTTGTTGCCGCCGAACAGGTCCTTCAGGCTGCCATTGAAGCCAAGCTGCGAAGGGCTGAGGATCGGGTTATTCTGCGAGGTACCCGGCTGGACCGGATCATTGTTGCTGGTGCTTGTGGGCTTGGCCGTCTTGCCGACATCCATTTCGGCCGGTGTCAGCGGGCGGCGCGTGACCTCCTTGCTGCGGGCCTTCTTCCTTTCCGCGATGGCCTCCTTGCGGCGCGCCTCGTCCGGATCCTTGGGCCAGTTCGGCACATTGACGTTCGCGGAAGCGGAAGCCGGCGGTGGCAGATCCAGTTTCGGCGGCACCACCAGCGGCGAACGCTCGCGGTAGTCGATGCCGCGGTTCTCCATGTTGGTGGCACCGATACCGGCCATGATGTTGTCGATGATCTTTTCCTCGAAGGTCCTGTCGTCCTCGTCGTCATCGCCGGCGCGGGCGGCGCCGGTGGTCATGACGAAGCCGATGCCGGCGGCGACCACGGCCAGCCGCAGGCTGTGCCTCAGCGTCATCCAAGGCTTCGTGATTCGAGCCTTCGTGATTCGAGCCTTCGTACCTGGATCCTGCATCATGAGATCGCGGGCTTTGGTGTCGCGCATTGCGCTATTCCCATTCAAATTCTGCAAAGAGTGCACCGGCTTAGGCGCGGCTCCGCTTTGCCTGCAATATACCGCTCTGAAGGGCCCGTATCGGCTCGGATCAGGGCGCTTTTGCGGCGGGTACCCCCAGGAACGAGTCATACAATAGTGCCGCCACCCCGGCAACGATGGCCACATCCGCCAGGTTAAAGACGTACCAATTGAGGGTTTTTTCCCCAATCTGAACGTGAAACAGGGCGAAATCGACCACCGCGCCATAGGTAAAGCGGTCGATGGCGTTGCCGATGGCGCCGCCGATGATCAGGCCCAGCGCCACCGTGGCGAGCCTGGTTCGCGACCGTGCCATCCAGATTGCGAGTGCGACCACGGCCAGGGCCTTCACGACCATCAGGGCGATCTGGGCTGTTGGGCTGTCGTTCTGGAACCAGCCGAAGCTGATGCCGATATTCCAGGCCAGCATCAGGTCGAAGAACGGCGTCACCTTCACCGCGCCGCGGTGGGCGAGGTCGAACCCGAACAGCAACCACAGCTTTGAGGCCTGATCGACGATCAGGGTGACGATGGCCGTGAGCACGCCGGCGCGGAGGGGAGCGGTCATGCGCAGGTTGCAGCCACAACTGTCGTCCCTGCGAAAGCAGGGACCCCCAGGGTGAGCGCGATTGCGCTCATCGCGCCGCCGTGTCGGATGTTGCTTGAGGGACTTTGGGTCATCGTTCTTTGTTTGTCACGAGCCGGTGGTTATGGGTCCCTGCGTTCGCAGGGACGACGATTCAGACGCTCACGCCCAGCGCCTTCCATTCACGCAAGGCCTGCGCGTCGCGCGGCGAGACATCAGGGTATTCGGCGTCCTCGCCGACGGTCGGCAGGATCTTCCAGGAACGCGCGCATTTGGTGCCGATGGCCTTTTCGACCACCACCGCGACGCCCTTGACGTCGGAAAGCGTGAACGCGTTCGCCGGCGGATCGTCATTGGTCACCATTGCATTCGAGGTGATGCAGACTTCGGCGAGGTCGATATCGAACAGCGTGTTGAAGATCGCCTTGTCCTTGACATAGACCAGCGGCGAGGCTTCCAGCGAGGAGCCGATGTTCTTGGCCGCGCGTTCGAGTTCGAGCGCGCCGGTGACGACGCGCCTGACATCGCGGATGGTCTCCCATTTTGCGGCGAGCTTTTCGTCGCGGAATTGTTCGAGGCCTTCCAGGAACAGCGTCAGGTGCACCGACGGTTCGGCGCCCGGCCGATACATCCGCCAAGCCTCGTCGGTCGTGAAGCTCAAGACCGGCGCGAGCCAGCGCAGAATCGCGTCGCAGAGCATGTCGATCGTGGTCAGCGCGGCCTTGCGCGCCAGCGACGACGGCGGGTCGCAATACAGCGTGTCCTTGCGGATGTCGAAATAGAACGCCGACAATTCGGTGTTCATGAACGCCGACAGGCTTGCCACCACCGTCTTGTAGTCGAACTCGGCATAGGCCTTGCGCACGATCGCAGCTTGGCGCGCGAGTTCGTGCAGCATCAGCCGCTCGAGTTCCGGCATCTCGTCGGACGCAACCGCATCTTCAGCCTTGAAGTGATGCAGCGTGCCGAGCATCCAGCGGACCGAGTTGCGCAGCTTGCGGTAGGTCTCGATGGTGTTTTTCAGGATTTCCGGGCCGATGCGCTGGTCGTCGGCATAGTCGGTGGCGCAGACCCAGAGACGCAGGATATCGGCGCCGGAGTCCTTCATCACCTTTTGCGGCTCGACGGTGTTGCCGAGCGATTTCGACATCTTGCGGCCGTTCTCGTCGAGCGTGAAGCCGTGGGTCAGCACGATGTCATAGGGCGCGCGGCCGCGGGTGCCGGCGCTCTCCAGCAGCGAGGAATGGAACCAGCCGCGATGCTGATCAGAGCCTTCCAGATACATCACGGTATCCTCGCCGCCATCGATCTTGCGGACGATGTTGCCGAGGTTGGGGAAATTCTGGCGGTCTTCCAGCACGAAGGCGTGGGTCGAGCCGGAATCGAACCAGACGTCGCAGATGTCGTCGACCTTCTTCCAGTCCTCGGCCGCACGTTCGCCTGAGAAAGCGCTCGCGCGCGCCGTCCATGTACCAGGCGTCGGCGCCTTCCTCCATGAAGGCTTCGGTGATGCGCTGGTTGACGATCTCGTCCTGCAGGATTTCGGCCGAGCCGTCGCCCTTTTCACGCACGAACACCGCGATCGGCACGCCCCAGGCGCGCTGGCGCGAGATCACCCAGTCGGGGCGGCCCGCGATCATGCCGTTGATGCGGTTTTGCCCCGCCGGCGGCACCCATTGCGTTACCGAGATCGCGTGCAGCGCGCGGGCGCGCAGCGTATCGCCCGGCTTGGCCTTGCCGTTATCGACGATGTCCTTGTCCATCGCGATGAACCATTGCGGCGTGTTGCGGAAGATCACCGGCTTCTTGGAGCGCCAGGAATGCGGATATTGATGCTTGAGCCGGCCGCGCGCGAGCAGCATGCCGCGCTCGACCAGCGCCTTGATCACGGCCTCGTTGGCATCGCCCTTTTCGCCCTTGTCGTTGATCACGCGCTTTCCGGTGAAGCCCGGGGCGTGGTCGGTGAAGGCGCCGTTTTCATCGACGGTGTAGGGGATCGTGGTGTTGATGCCGCGCGCGTCGAGTTCGCGCGCATTCGCCGTCCAGACGTCAAAGTCCTCGCGGCCGTGGCCGGGCGCGGTGTGCACGAAGCCGGTGCCGGTGTCGTCGGTGACGTGATCGCCCGGTAGCAGCGGTACGATGAATTCGTAACCGCCGCTGTATCCCTTCAATGGATGCGCGCATTCCACCGCATCGAGCGTGTCCGCCGGCAGCTCGCGCACTTTCTCGTAAGCCGTGACGCGCGCCTGCTTGAACACGCTCTCGGCCAGCGCATCGGCCAGGATCAGGAGATCGCCGTTCCTGGCCCAATTATCCGCGGGCGCGTCGGTCACCTTGTAGAGACCGTAGGCGATTTTCGGCGAGAAGCTGATGGCGCGGTTGCCGGGCAGCGTCCATGGCGTGGTGGTCCAGATCACGACGCTGGCATTGGCGAGCGCGCCATGTGCAGGCGAAGTGACCGGAAATTTCACCCAAACCGTATCGGAGGTGTAGTCCTCATATTCGACCTCAGCCTCGGCGAGCGCGGTCTTCTCCACCACGCTCCACATCACGGGCTTGGAGCCGCGATAGAGCGTGCCGTTGGCGGCGAACTTCATCAGCTCGCGCGCGATCTGCGCTTCCGCCGGATAGCTCATCGTCTGATAGGGATGGTCCCAGTCGCCGATGATGCCGAGCCGCTTGAACTCCTCGCGCTGCACGTTGATCCAGTGCGTCGCATACGCCCGGCACTCCTTGCGGAACGCGACCATCGCGGTGGAGTCGCGAAAATCCGGCTTCTGCTTGCCCTTGGAGCGGTAGTTCTCTTCCTCGATCTTCCATTCGATCGGCAGGCCGTGACAGTCCCAGCCCGGCACGTAGTTGGAATCGAAGCCCAGCATCTGCTGGCTCTTGGTCACGACGTCTTTCAGGATCTTGTTCAGCGCGTGCCCGATATGGATGTTGCCGTTGGCGTAGGGCGGGCCGTCATGCAGCACGAATTTGGCGCGGCCCTCCGCGTTCTCGCGCAGCTTGCTGTAAAGGTCGATCCTGTTCCAGTAATTGAGGATTTCCGGCTCGCGTTGCGGCAGGCCGGCGCGCATCGGGAATTCCGTCTGCGGCAGGAACAAGGTTTTGGAGTAATCGG
This sequence comes from uncultured Alphaproteobacteria bacterium, assembly GCA_963774775.1. Taxonomy (GTDB): domain Bacteria; phylum Pseudomonadota; class Alphaproteobacteria; order Rhizobiales; family Xanthobacteraceae; genus Bradyrhizobium. Next base: position 125,710 of record CAVZGZ010000002.1, on the reverse strand, counting down.
GGGCGTCGGATTTTTGCGGCTTGTCGGACATAAATGCTCTGATTTGGCTCGGAAAGGCGCGGGATACGCGATTCATTCGCGGGTGAACGAGGAAAATCCCGGTCTTGCGCCGAGCAGGAACGCTCAGGCGGAAGCCGGGCCGCGAATGCCTATGGTGCGCCGCGCAAACATGGAGCTTTCCATAGCAGCCGGGGGCGGAATCGCAAAGCCCCCGAGCACGATCCGGAAAAGTTGGGACCGGTTTGCCGAAAAGATCGTGCTCAGGCAAAAAGGCCAGTTCAGGCAATCGCGCCCAACCTGGGGAACGCGTCCGATGCGGCGGCCAACGCCGCCCGGGCCCGGGTACTGTCATCGTCCATCTGCCGGACCAGCGCTTCGATATTGTCGAACTTCAGCTCGTCGCGGATGAAGCTGATAAAGGCGACATCAAGCGTGCTGCCATAGAGATCGCCCTTGAAATCGAACAGGAACACTTCCAGCAGCGGCGCGCCGTTATCGAAGGTCGGGCGGCGGCCGAAGCTGGCGACGCCATCGAGGCGCTCGGATCCGCGGCCGACCCGCACCGCATAGATGCCGTGCTTGAGGCTGCAATTCTTGTCGAGGCGGATATTGGCGGTGGGATAGCCGAGATCGCGGCCGCGTTTCTCGCCATGGATGACCTCGCCGGTGACGAACCAGGGCCCGCCCAGCATGGCGGTTGCGTCCGCGATCTGCCCCTCGGCGAGCGCCATGCGGATCGCGCTGGAGGACACCGGCCGCTCCTCGATATCGACATGGGCCTGGACATCGACCTCGATGCCGAGCCGCGGCGCCTCGCTGACCAAGAGGCTCGGCGAGCCGACCCGGCCTTTGCCGAAATGGAAGTCGTAGCCGACAGCGATCCCGCTGATCCCGAGACGCTCGATCAGGTCATGGTGAATGAAATCCTGCGCCGAAGTGCCGGCGCGGTTCTTGTCGAAGGTCATCACCACGGCGCCGTCGAGGCCCGTCCCGGCCAGCAGGCGCAGCTTGTTGGTCTCGTCGGACAAGCGGAATTGGGGGCTGTTCGGTGAGAAAAAGCTGCGCGGATGCGGCTCGAAGGTAACCGCGAATGCCGGCTTGCCATGGGCCTTGCCCATCCGTAGCGCAGCGGCGATCACGGCGCGGTGGCCGAGATGAACGCCGTCGAAATTGCCCATGGCGACGACGGCGCCTTTGGGGATCGCCGCCGCAGGCGTGGTGTCGCGGATAACAGTAAATCCAGTCGTCATTTTCGGAAGATTCTTCAGGAATTCTTAAGCTCGATGGATGCGGCCGGACCGTGCCGTGGTGGCGGCGGCGAAGTCAAGCGGCAGCAATCGCGTCAAAACGGTCGCAATCGGGTTCCGGCCGGTTAACGGGCTGTTTAACGCCTGATGCTAGAGGTGGGGGAAGGACTGCGGGTCGCGCAGCCCATGGGTTTTGTAGCGTCAGCGTCGTGCGGGGGAAAGAAGATGGCGGTTGATTTGTCCATGTCGGTTCTGGTGGTTGATGACTACAGCACCATGATCCGTATCATCCGGAATCTTCTGAAGCAGCTTGGCTTCGAGAACATCGACGATGCTTCCGACGGTTCGGCGGCGCTGAACAAGATGCGCGGCAAGAAATACGGGCTCGTGATCTCCGACTGGAACATGGAGCCGATGACGGGCTACGACCTGCTCAAGGAAGTCCGTGCCGATCCCAATCTCGCCACCACGCCCTTCATCATGATCACGGCGGAATCCAAGACCGAGAACGTGATCGCCGCCAAGAAGGCCGGCGTGAACAATTATATCGTCAAGCCGTTCAACGCCGCCACGCTGAAGACCAAGATCGAGGCGGTCTTCCCGGATATGGCGACGGCGTAAGACAGATTACTTCGCGGCATTTGCAACACTTTCGTCATGCCCGGGCTTGTCCCGGGCATCCACGTCTTTAGTGTAGCAAGTGAAGTCGTAGATGGCCGGGACATAGGCGAGCGAAAGCGACGCCGTCCTTCGGACGGCTGTGCCCGGCCATGACGGCGTGAGATCGAATCGTCTCACCAATTCAGCTACCACCGCAGCTCCCGCATCAGCGCCTTCGGCGGATGGCCGAACAGCTCCTTCACCGAGGCCGGGTCGAGCTGATCGATGCCCTCGAACTCCTCGGAATGGATGCCGCGGGTGATGAACAGGCAGTTGATCCCGAAACCATGGGCGCCTGCCAGATCCGTCCGCACCGAATCCCCGATCGCGAGAACCCGGCCGAGTTCGGCCGAATGTCCGCGCTGTTCGGCGGCGAGCGCCATGGCGCGCTGATAGATCGGGCGGTGCGGCTTGCCGTAGAAGATCACTTCGCCGCCGAGCTCGCGATAGAGCTCGGCGATGGCGCCGGCGCAATAGATCAGGCGGTCGCCACGTTCGACCACGATATCGGGATTGGCGCAGATCAGCGGCAGCTTGCGCTCGCGCGCCTGCAGCAGCATCGCGCGATAGTCCTCCGCCGATTCGACTTCGTCGTCGAACAGGCCGGTGCAGACGATGTAATCGGCCGCTTCCAGCGGCGCCAACACGGGGTCGAGCCCGCGATGGAGCGAGCTGTCGCGCTCGGGCCCGACCCAGAAAATCTTCTTGCCCGGGTGCTCAGCGACGAAGTGCCGGGTCAGGTCGCCGGAAGAGACGATCGCGTCATAGGTCTCGTCCGCAACGCCGAGCTTGCGCAATTGCCGCTGCACTGAATCGGCCGGTCGCGGCGCGTTGGTGATCAGGATGACGGTACCGCCCTGCTGGCGAAACGAGTGCAGCGCCTCGCAGGCTTCGGAAAACGACTCCAGCCCATTATGCACCACGCCCCAGATGTCGGAGAGCACGACATCGACGCCGCCGGTCAGGTCACGCAGCCGTTCGACGAAATGAAGCGACGTCATGATCGCGGCAACCGCTTAGCCCGGTCCGGCGGCGCGGCGTGCGAGGGCGGCATTGCCGGTCGCCCGCGGCGGTGGGTCGATGGTCGGGCTGTTGACGGGAGCTGGATTGCTGGCGCCATTGGGTTCCTGCGGCTTGGTCGGGGGAGCCCCGGCGGTAGCAGATGCCCCCTCGGGCCGCAACGGACGGGGCGGGGCAAACAGAAAACCCTGCCCGAAGCGGACGTCATAATCGAGCAGATCGACCACCGCGCGCTCGCCTTCGATCCGTTCGGCGATCAGGTCGATGCCGTAGCGGCCGAGCAGGTCCGAGAGGTCGGACGGGTGGATGTCCGACGTCGAGCTCTGCCTGATATCCAGCAGCAGCGCTGCCGGAACCTTGATGAAGCGGACGCCGCGGTCGGCGAGTTCACGCGGCTCGATGCGCAGGTCGGTGACATGATCGATCGAGAAGCGGTAGCCGCGCTGCGACAAGGCGGCGAGATGCTCGCTCTCGGTGGGCCCTAGACTGCGGAACGTCGACTGCTTGAATTCGAGCACGAAGGACGGCGCCAGCGCGCGGTTCGCTTCGAGGAAGTCGAGACACTGGCTGAAATTCGCTGGGTTACCCAACGTTGCCGCCGACACGTTGCAGAACACGCCGACTTCCTTGTTGCGCACCATCAGCCGGCGCAGCACCTGGATACAGCGCAGCATCACCATGTGATCGATGCGCCCGATCAGTCCGCCGGCTTCGGCCGCGCCGATGAAATCGTCGGCGACCAGAATCTGGTCCTTGTCGTCGCGCAACCGCGTCACCGCCTCGTAGTAGCGCACCTTGCGCTGCGGCAAGGTCACCATCGGCTGCAGATAAATATCGAGCCGGTTCTCCTCGACCGCGTTCTTGATCGCCGTAACAAGCTGGGTCTGGCTGCGCGAGGAAGCGGGGGCCTCGGAGGGAACGGTCCGCGGCGCCGGGGCGAACGCCGTAACCGGTGGCGCGGGAGGCGGTGGGGCAAGGGCGACAGGGGCCGTGGCCGCCGGCTCGGGCACCAGCAGCTCAGGTTGCTGCTCGGCAGCGGCTCTCGCCTCCGGCGCGGCAACGGTGGGGTTCGCCGACAGCGCGTCGTCGTGGGCCGCGACCGAGGCCGCGAGCTGCTTGACCAGCACGCCGAGTTCGTTGATTTCGCCGAGCACCGCCTGGATGCGGTCGGCGCCGGTCGAGTTCGCCGATACCAGCCGCCCCTCGACGGCGGCGAGCCGGCGACCGAACTCGGCGACCTGGCGGGCGAGGTCGGCGGTGCCGCGCGACAAATCCGCGATCTGGCCGCCGACATCGGTGCGATCGCGCAGCCGCATCGAGACGGCATTGTAGAGGATCAGGAAGGTCAGCGCGGTCAGCGCCACGATCGCGGATTCCGTCCCGCTGATGCCCGCCACCGAATACAGCACAAGCCCAAGGGACGCGGCGACCAGCACCATGCAGATGGCGATGAAAATCGTCGAAATGCGAATCATGTCGCGCGCTGCGCCCTCAAGTCCTGATCGCCCCACCCGGGAAAACACGGAGACGTCCAGGCATGGTCTCGTTTGCGCTCCCCCAAGCGGCATAAGCTTAGCATCATTGTTGATTCGGAGGGCTAGTGTTCTTTGGATGCTTCAGAAATCGACGGCCCAAGCGTATCGGCCATGACGGCGCCGCGGGCGCCCATGGGCTTGGGGCGTCCGACGGTCGAATCCACCGCGGTCTGGTGCTCGATCTCCGAGTTCAGCTCGGCCCCGAGCAGCACGATGATGGCGGACATCCACATCCACATCATCAAGCCGATGGCGGCGCCGAGCGATCCATAGGTGGCGTTATAGTTTCCGAAGCTGGAGAGATACCAGGACAGCGCCGCAGACCCCGCGATCCACAGCACGCTGGCGGAGAGCGAGCCGATGCTGAGCCACTTCCAGCGCGCCTCGCGCCGGCTTGGTCCGAACCGGTAGAGCACCGCGAGCGCAATCATCAGCATCAGGAACATCAGCGGCCATCGTGCCAGGCTGATGATCAGCTGGCTTAGCGGCTGCAGCCCGAGGTAGTCGATCGCCAGCGGGAACGCCACGACCACGCTTACCATCGACAGCAGCCCGACAATCCCCCCGACGGTCAAAGCGAGCGAAAGCAGGTTGAGGCGGATGAAGCTGCGCTTCTCGCGTTCCTCATAGGCGGCGTTCAGTGCATCGATCAGCGCTTTCATGCCCGCATTGGCGCTCCAGAGGGCCAACGCAAGGCCAAACAGGAACGTCGTTCCCAGTTCGGAACTGCCCTTGGCGACAACGCGGGCGATCTGGTCCTGCACGACCTGGAATGTGCCTTCGGGGAGCATTACCGCCAACGTCTGGAGGTTGGCGCCGATGGTCGAGGGGTCGGCGAACAGGCCGTAGGAGGATACCAGCGCCGTGATTGCCGGAAACATGGCGAGCAGGCCGAAGAATACCACACCGCCGGCAATCGCGAGCAGGCGGTCGTCGCTGATGCGCTGGTAGGTGCGCCACAGGATGTCCTTCCAGCCTGCCCAGGGGATCTGGAACGGATTGCGCGAGCGGCGGCCGCGGCCATACTCGCAAAGTTCGTGTGCGAATTTGACTTGCGCGGTTGCGGGACCCACGGGCAAAGGAGCAGCAACAGGAGCAGATCCTCCCTGAAAGTAGCGCTGTGCTGACAGGATGAGGATCGTGGTTGCGGCGACCAGGAGCAGATTGTCGGCGAGCTCGGTTCGCGCGCGGGACATCAGGCGTCCGTTCGACGCGCCTGCTGCAGCCGTCGTGCAGCGACCCAGCCAAGCAGCAGGGCTGCGGCCGCTAACCCGGCCTGGACGTTTTTATCGATGCCGCCGTGGCGCGACGCATAGCGGGGTGCATAGTGTGGCGGATCGGCAGGCTTGGTCGGTGAATACAAGCCGTCCCTTGTTTCCTCGATCTGACCTGAGCGGATCGGGCTGGCGGTGAGTGCGACCCGCCATCGGCTCGCCAACGAGGGAAATTGCGGCGCCGGTCGCCTGAGTTTCAGGGCGGCTATGCCGGCAAGGATCGCCGAGATCACCACCAACAGGCCGCCGACCGCGCCGAACGCCGGGAACATGCCGTAGTTCAGCTCGACCCAGCGGAACAGCGCTATGATGCCAACGAGGCCGGCCGCGATAAAAAACACGCCGGCGGCGGCGAACAGTCCGGCAGCAATGGCGTAGGAGGCAATAGTCCCGGTTGCCTGGTTGGTTCGGTCGCGCAGATACGACCGCGTCGCGCGCTTGACCTGGTTGAGTTTCAATCCCACTCCGGCGCGCAAGAGATCGCTCGAAGGCGCGAGCATGTCGGCTTCCTCTACCCGCGGAGCCTGATCGCTCCGCCGGTGGATGAACGTGGATCGGTTTTGAATGTTCCGAACGGCGCCGGATCGATGCCGGGAGGATTCCAGTCGCTATCTCGATGTGACCGTCGCGAACGCCGCCAGCGTTCGTGCGATCGCCGGCGTGATCATCCGCCAACCGGTCGACCATGCCGTCCAGCGCAACGAGGCCGGCCGCCGCGATGACGCCGGCCTGACGCATATTGCAGCCGAGCAGGCGGCGCAGCGGTCGTGCTCGGGCAATGAAGTTTTGCGACCCCACCAACGTATCGGACGATCGCGACCCGCCCCTCTCATGCGTGAGACGGGCGTATTAAATGGAGGGGGGCAGTCCAGAACTGTCGCCGAAACCGAGGTTTCGATTCACCCGGCCTTAAGGCAAATCCCGCTAAAACCGCACTGCCGGCTTGGCTTCGCAATGGGTCCGCGTCGGCTTTGTGTCCGGACTAACGCGGGTAACGTGGACAACCGGGTAACGTGGACAAACTAGTCAATTCCATCACTTTCGTGTTCGATGCTTGGCGTGGCCAGGTTTCCGATCCCGGCAAGCAGTTGGTCTTCGCCGCCCTGCTCCTGCTGCTGGCCGCTTACATGGGTTGGCGATCTTCTTGGTCGCGCCGCGTGGTCGATGCGGTCGAAAGCGTGACGGCGACGCTAGCCATCTTTCACATCAACATCCTGCTGACGCCCGCCGTGTGGCTATTGTCGGAGCAGTTGAAGGCGCTTTATGCATTGCTTGGAATACCGAGTGTGCAAGGCTCCGTCTGGGAGGGATTGCCGCTCTGGCTGCTCAGCTTCATCGCCATCCTGGCTCAGGATTTCGCCAATTACTGGAACCATCGCGCCATGCATTTGAAATGGCTGTGGCCGGTGCACGCAATCCATCATTCCGATCCTGTCGTCAACGGCTTGACGACCTATCGCATCCACATACTGGAGGCGCTAGTGATGTGGGGCTCCTATACCATTTTGCTGACGTGGCTCGGCATGCCCGCCGACGCAATAGGAATCGGTGCGCTATTCCTGACGTTCCACAACGTCTACGTCCATATCAATGTCGACTGGGGCCATGGCCCGCTGCGCTTGTTGATCGCCTCCCCGCGCTTTCACCGCTGGCACCATGCCGATGTGCCGGAGGCCCACGGCAAGAACCTCGCCAACATCTTTCCGCTCTTCGACTGGATGTTTGGCACCTATCGCGTGCCAGGACCATGCAACGCACCAGTAGGCGCCGCTGGCATACCGCGCAACGATGTTGTGAAGCTAACATTGTGGCCACTGCTGGAATGGGCACGGCTGGCGACCCCGTGGGTCGACGCAATACGAGCCCGGATCGTCGGCTGGCTGGCGCGAGGCGCCGGCCTGGGTAAGACCATGCCTTTCGACATCAAGGCAGACTAGTCTAGAGATCGGCGGCCGCGATCCAGAACACTTCGCCCTCGGAATCTTCGGTATCGAGCCAGAGCAGCGGCAATTGCGGGTAAGCATCCTCGAGCAACTCGCGGCCACGGCCGATCTCGCACAATAGCCCGCCCTGCGGCGTCAGATGTTTGCCTGCCTGGTCGAGGATGCGCCTGACGATATCGAGCCCGTCGGCACCGCCGTCGAAGGCCAGTTTCGGCTCGGCGCGGCATTCGCGCGGCAGGCCGGCCATGCCTTCGGCATCGACATAGGGCGGGTTCGAGATGATGAGGTCGTACTGGGCGTTGCCCAGCGGCTTGAACAGGTCGCCGCGGTGCAGCGTCAGGCGATCCTCGAGGCCGTAATCGGCAACGTTGCGTGCGGCGACGTCGAGCGCGTCCTTGGAGATATCCACCGCATCGACCGCCGCATTGGGGAAATTCCGGCTGGCCAGGATCGCCAGGCACCCCGAACCCGTGCAGAGGTCGAGCACGCGCTCCACCGACAGGGGATCGCCGATCAGCGAGCTGTCTTCGTCTTCATCGCTGCCGCCGAAGTGCGTATCCAGCAATTCGCCGATGAAGGAGCGCGGCACGATGGTGCGCTCGTCGACATAAAACGGCAGGCCGCGCATGAAAATCTTGTTGACGAGATAGGCGGCGGGTTTGCGGGTGCTGACGCGGCGTTCGATCAGGTCGAGGATCCTTTCCCCTTCGGCGGCGGTGACGCGCGCGGCGGCGAAGGTCTCGAACTGGTCGGGATGCAGGTGGAGCATTTCGCAGACCAGGAACGCCGCCTCCGCCACCGGGTCGGTGGTGCCGTGCGCGAACACCAGTTTTGCCTCGGAAAAGCGGCTCACCGCGTAGCGGACGAAATCGAACAGCGTCAGCAATTCGCCCGATCCGACCTTGGGAGCTTTCGCTCGCGTGCTGCCGCGCTTGGCCGCCGGCTTGCTGCGCTTCGCCATTACGATTTGGTCCAGCGCGCGGCCGCGGCGTCATCGTGGTCGCGGGCCTCGATCCAGCTCGCTCCCCTGGCGCTGTCCTCGCGCTTCCAGAACGGGGCGTTGGTCTTCAGATAGTCCATCAGGAATTCGGCCGCCTCGAACGCCGCCTGGCGGTGCATTGATGCCGTCAAGACCAGCACGATGTTCTCGCCCGGCGCGATGCGGCCGACGCGGTGCACGACAGTGAGCCCCTGCAGCGGCCAGCGCGACAGCGCTTCGTCCGCATGGCGCCCGATCTCGGCTTCGGCCATGCCGGGGTAATGTTCGAGCGTCAGCGCTCCGATCGGCTCGCCGTTCTCGCTGCCGCGGCAGATGCCGCTGAAGGTCACGACCGCGCCGATGTCGGTACGCCCTGCGGTGAGTGCGGCGATCTCGCGCGCGATATCGAAATCGGCTTCCTGGATACGGATGGTTGCGGCCACGCTCATCGAAGGGGTCTTTTCTTTTGACGCGTTTTCTACCGCAGATAAGTCTACGCAATCTGCGTAAACTTGATTGCTATGCGAACCGGTTCCCACTTCGCTCGAAAACGCTTTAACCGCCAGTCATCGGCGGGAAGAACGCGATCTCGCGGGCGCCTGAGATCACGGCGTCGGGCTTGACATGAGCGTGGTCGATCGCGGCGCGGATCACCTTCGGCTTTTCGAAGGCGTAGGCGTAGGTTTCGCCGCGCGCCGTGAGCCAGCCGATCAAATCGTCGACGGTGCGCACATCAGGCGGCGGCTCGACAGTCTCCTCCGCCATGCCGATCCGCTCGCGCACCCAGGCGAAATATTTCAGCTTCATCCCTCATCCTCCTTGATGAGGTGATGGATGCCGGCGCGGAAATAATCCCAGCCGGTATAGATCGTGAAGATTGCCGACATCCACAGCAGCACGATGCCGATCAGGGTGGTCGCCGGGATGATCTGCTCGCCGGCTTCGCCTGCGATCAGGAAGCCGATCGCGACCAGCTGGATGGTGGTCTTCCATTTCGCCAGCTTGGTCACGGGCACGCTGACGCGCAAACCCGCCAGATATTCGCGCAGGCCCGAGACCAGGATCTCGCGGCACAAGATCACGATGGCGGCCCACAGGGTCCAGCCATGGATCGAGTTGTCGGCCGCCAGCATCAACAGGCAGGAGGCGACCAGGAGCTTGTCGGCGATCGGGTCGAGCATCCGGCCGAAGGCGGATTGCTGATCCCAGATTCGCGCATAATAGCCATCGAGGTAGTCGGTCACCCCAGCGGCGATGAACACTGCCAGCGCCACCCAGCGCAGCCACATCGGGCCGTCCAGGATGGATTCCCAGAACACGCAGCCGACCACCACCGGGATGGCGGCGATGCGGGCGTAGGTCAGGATATTCGGGAGGGAGAGGCTCTTGGGCTGTCCCCTGGTCGTCGCGATGTTCATCCGTCTTACCAATACCGCTGAAGCCTGAAGGTCAACCGGGTGGGCTTACGATGATCTGTCGCAGGCAACACCCTGATGACTCAACCCCCTTTTAGAACATGATCCGGAAAAGTGGGCACCGGTTTTCCGAAAAGATCATGCCCAAACAAAAAGATAGAGCGGGATGACGATTCAACGAAAAGTCATCCGCGCTAGCCCGGCTGGGCGTGGAAAAATTCGAAAATCTTGCGGGCGCTTTCGGCGCTGACGCCCGGAACCTTGCCGAGGTCGGCGATCGAGGCCCGCTCGATCTCCTTCAGGGTTCCGAAATGGTGCAGCAGGGCCCGTTTACGGGACGGACCGATCCCGGGGATTTCCTGCAAACCGGCCTCGCGGATGTCCTTTTTGCGCAGCTTGCGGTGCGAGCCGATCACGAACCGGTGGGCCTCGTCGCGCAGCCGCTGAATGAAATACAGCACGGGGTCGCGCGGCTCGAGTTTTATCGCTTCGCGGCCGGGCATGAACAAGGTTTCGCGGCCGGCGTCGCGGTCCGGGCCCTTGGCAACGCCCAGCAGCGAGACCTGGGCCAGGCCGAGATTGTCGAAAATCTCCTTGGCCGCGTTCAATTGCCCGCGACCGCCATCGATGATGACGAGGTCGGGCCATTGCGGAAATGAATCATCGTCCACTTTGGTTTTGTTTTGGGTCTGGGCCGCGTCGCCTTCCGCGGGCTTCAGCAGCCGCTTGAAGCGGCGTTCCAGCACCTCGCGCATCATCGCGTAGTCGTCGCCCGGCGTCAGTCCCTCCGACTTGATGTTGAACTTGCGGTACTGGTTCTTGATGAAGCCATCAGGCCCCGCCACGATCATGGCGCCAACCGCGTTGGTGCCCTGGATGTGGCTGTTGTCGTAGACCTCGATGCGCTTGGGCGCCTGCGGAAGGCCAAGCGTCGTGACCATGCCCTCGAGCAGGCGGCCCTGGGTCGCGGTATCAGCGAGCTTGCGGCCGAGCGCCTCGCGCGCGTTGGTCAGCGCATGCGCGATCAGCTCTTTCTTCTCGCCGCGCTTGGGGGTGGAAACCTCCACCTTGCGTGCGGCCTTCACCGACAACGCATCGGCCAAGAGCGCGGTTTCCTCGATCTCATGCGACAGCAGGATCAGTTTCGGCGGCGGCTTGTCGTCGTAGAACTGGGCGAGGAACGAGGCCAGCACTTCCTCCGCCGTGAATGATTTCTCCGCGCGCGGAAAATACGCGCGGTTGCCCCAGTTCTGCCCGGTGCGAAAGAAGAATACTTCGACGCAGGAATAGCCGCCCTCCTGGTGGATGGCGAACACGTCGGCTTCCTCCACGGTGCGCGGATTGATGCCCTGCTGCGACTGGATCGCCGACAGCGCCGCCAGGCGATCGCGGTAAAGTGCCGCGGTCTCGAATTCGAGCTCGTGGGAGGCCTTCTCCATTTCGCCCGCGAGCTCCTGCTTTACGGCGTGGCTGCGGCCGGACAGAAACTCGGTCGCCTCGCGCACCAGCTCGGTATAGCCGGGAAAGTCGATCTCGCGGGTGCATGGCCCGGCACAGCGGCGGATCTGGTAGAGCAGGCAGGGGCGGGTGCGGCTTTCGAAAAAGCCGTCGGTGCAGGAGCGGATCAGGAACGCGCGCTGCAGCGCCGTGATGGTGCGGTTGACCGCGCCGGCGTTGGCAAACGGCCCGAAATATCGTCCCGGTCGCGACTGCGCGCCGCGGTGCTTGAGGATCTGCGGCGCCCAGTGATCGCCTGATATCAGGATGTAGGGAAACGACTTGTCGTCGCGCAGCTGCACGTTGAAGCGCGGCCGCAGCTGCTTGATCAGATTGGCTTCCAAAAGCAGCGCCTCGGTCTCGGTCGAGGTCGAGATGATTTCCACCGTTACGGTCGCCGCGATCATGCGCAGGATGCGGGCCGGCAGCGGCGCGTTGACGCGCGCGTAGGAGGAGAGCCGCTTGCGCACGTTCTTCGCCTTGCCGACATAGAGCACGTCGTTGGCCGCGTTGAGCATGCGGTAGACACCGGGCGAGGTCGGCGCCAGCCGCACCGCGTTTTCGATCGCGGCATGGCCGACCGAAAGCGGACCCTCGGCGATCGCCTCGGCGCCTTCCTCCGCGGCTTCCGGCAGCCGCGCCTCTTCGTCGTCCTCAGTGACTGAGGTCGCGGGATCGACGTCATCAGGGACCAGAGCGAGGTCTTGCGGCGGTACATCCGCGCTGGAACTGCGCCGCGGCTTCCGTGGGGCGGGCGCCCCGGGTTGATCAGTAGAATCGTGATCCATGGGCCTAAATTAGGCGCTGGTGACCGACATCGCCAGCGCTGGGCGGCGAGGGCGATCACTCCCAGTAACGTCTTGTTAAGATTGATGAGCGGGCGGTAACCGGCCTTAACAGCCCTTTAACTTAAAACTCTCGATAAATCTTACCGGAAAACAGTGGAAATCCGTAACCATGCCGGCCTCTCGCGCCGCAGGTCGCGGCCGTTGCGTGGTGGGAGAGAGTAGCAATGACCCGGTTGGTTTTGCGTGTGCTGGCGTTGATCGTCGCTGGCTGGACAACGTCGGCAGCCTCGGCTGACCTCAATTACGCTCCGCGTGCGCCCTATACCGTCAATCAGCCGCTCAACGCTTATAGCTGGGCCGGTCCCTATCTCGGCGGCAACCTCGGCTACGCCTGGGGCTCGGTCGACAACAATCCGACCAAGCCGTCGGGTATCTCCGGCGGCGTTCAGGCCGGTTACAACTGGCAGAACGGCAGCCCGTGGGTGTTCGGCATCGAAGGCGACATCCAGGCGACCGGCGCCGACGATACGTTCGCGCCCTGGAAATTCTCCAACCCCTGGTTCGGTACGGTGCGCGGCCGGGTCGGCTACGCCTTCAACAATGTGCTGTTCTACGGCACCGGCGGTCTCGCCTTCGGCGAGTTGCGCGCCGAGACGTTCGGCCTGTCGGAGTCCCACACCAATGCGGGCTGGACTTTGGGCGCCGGCGCCGAAATGGGCTTTGCACCGAACTGGAGCGCGAAGATCGAATATCTCTATGTCGATCTCGCCAACAGCAACTTCGTCGTCACGGGGGCGTCCAATGGTTATCGCTTCGGCGTGATCCGCGCCGGCGTGAACTACCACTTCTGAGAATAAAAAAAGCGGTTTTGAGAACAAGAAAAGACTGGCTACTGCCTCCCGGTCGCGTGTCACGCGGCCGGGATTTTTTATCCCGCGTGGATAGCGCGATCGGTTTTGGTTGCGCCGACGATATCGGGCCGGAACGCATGGCGACGCGATTCCTCCCGGAGGCCGAACATTCGGCACCCGCAGAGGCGGCCATATCATGCACGCCACAACGACCTGAGCCGCGAGGCGGCCAAGACCGTTTATTCAAACGCGACACTGCATTCCGTTTTCGCCGCGAGCTTTCAGCTCACGATGAAATCACCAGATTTACCGCCTTGGGGCCTTTGCCCTTCTTGTCCGGTTCGACCTCGAATGTAATGCGTTGTCCTTCAGTCAGATCCTTCAATCCGGCCCGCTCGACCGCCGTGATATGAACGAACACATCGCGGCCGCCATCATCCGGCTTGATGAAACCGTAGCCGCGCTCTCCATTGAAGAACTTGACTGTCCCAGTCATGGCCATCGGGAAAACTCCTCCCCCGTATTGCTCTGCCGCTACGCGCATGTCGCGCAACGGCCGACCGACATTCGCTGCCGGAAGCGTGGCCACCTTCAGTCGACCGGCATCACGCCGCCGGTCGGCCTGGATTTTTATCGGCCTTGATCACTCCGCCGCAACCATTCGCGGAAGCGGAACGTAAAGCCAGTCTCAACATGACGAGCATAATACGGTTCAACGCAAATTGCCTACGCCCCAATCGCAGTTTTCAACGCATTGGAGGTACCTAAGGATTGGGAGGTACCTAGGGGATTGGGAGGCACCTAAGGTTTGGGAGTCTCCAGCCTGAACCGGCCGGCGCCACCCTGGCCGAGCGGCTTTTCCAATTCGGGCAGGATGCTCTTCAGCTCGGCGGCCAGCGTCCAGGGCGGGTTGACGATCAAGAGGCCGCTCGAAGCGAGGCCGCCGCCGATTTCCTGCGGCGCGACGCTGAACTCCAGCCGCAGGCTTTTGCCGGCCGGCTTGCTGGCCGCGACCACATCCGCGACATGGCGTGCCAGTTCGTCGGTCGCACGCCGGCTTTTCACGGGATACCACAGCAGATAGCTGCCGGTTGGCCATTTGGCGAAGGCTTCCGTGAAGCCGTCGGCCATCCGCTTGAATTCGTCCTTGGCTTCGAACGGCGGATCGATCAGGACCAGGCCGCGCCGTTCGTTCGGCGGCACGAAAGCCGGCAGCGCGGTCCAGCCGTCGAGGTCGACTACTCTGGCCTGGGTATCGCGCCGCAGCGCATCGATCAGCCTTTTGCGCGTGTTGGATTCGACCTCGCAGGCGGTGAGGCGGTCCTGCGGACGCAGCAGCGCGCGGGCAATCAGCGGCGAGCCGGGATAGGCTTTCAGCTCACCGGGCCCATTGAAGGCCCTGACGATGTCGAGGTAGGGCGACACCAGCGGCAGCACGTTGTCCGAGAATCGCGCCTGCATCAGCCGCGCAATGCCGGTCAGCCATTCGCCGCCGCGGCGCGCTTCCTCCGAGGTAAGATCGTAGAGCCCCGCGCCGGCGTGGGTATCGATGACGCGAAACGGCGCCTGCTTCTCCTGCAGATAGGTCAGGATGCGCACCAGCACGATGTGCTTGAGGACGTCGGCAAAGCCGCCGGCGTGAAAGGCGTGACGGTAGTTCATGTGGGGTGAGCTCTTCGAAAGCGACCCGCATCTTCTACTCGTCATGGCCGGGCTTGTCCCGGCCATCCACGTTCTTGGTTGTGCAAGGAAATGTGGATCCGGGTCAAGCCAGGTCAAGCCCGGGCATGACGGCGGAGAGAAATCCTACCCGCCCCGGATCGGCGGCATCACCACCTCGTCGCGGCGGCAGGCGCGGCGGTCGATTTCCTCGCAGGAGCGGAACTGCAGGTCCCGGCTCAGGCAGATCCGCACCTCGCTCAGGCGTTTCCCGCCACAGGTCACCGAGATCGCCGAGCTGGAGAGGCCCGGATTGACCTTGATGAAGGCCGCCTCGAGATCGTCGGGCGCGATCGTCTTCGGCTCCGATATCTGCAGGAATTCCTCGGGGATTTTCACCGCCGCTCGTGCCTTGCGGATGGTCTCGAAATAGGCACGGGCCGCCAGTCCCGAACAGGTGCCGTGCTTGTCCCATTCGTTGAAGATCAGCCCGGGCGCCGGCATCAGGTCCAGCATCGAGGTCATGATGTTGCGATCGAGCCGCGGCGAGGGGCGTTGGCAATATTCGGGAAAGCCGCGCTCATATTGCGGCCACAGCCCGTGCACCACGAAGGAGAAGGGACGTCCGCCGCACTGGGCCTGCGAGCGCCCGCTGTTGCCGCGTTCGGAGGCCTCCTCACAGAAGGACGGCGACCACGACAGCGACAAGACGTAGAAATCGAACTCGCCCGGCGCATTTTGCCGGCGGTCCTGCGCGGAGGCGATGCCGGTGGAAAGGGCGACGAAGGCGCCTGCAGCTATCAGAAATCGGGAAATCGTGACCAATCGAAGCATTAAACGCTCCCTTACTCGACTTCCCCAAGCCTAGCAGGGAACCGGAACATTTCAAGAACAAAAAATGCAAATATCGGCTGCGGCTTTGTTCAAAGCCGCAGGGTCACGAAATGCGAGGCGAAATCAGGGGCGGGCGGCCTTGCAGGACGGATTATAGGCCCAGTTGCGGTCGAGGCCGGTCACGCACCATTCGACACCCTGACCGAAACCGGAAAAGCCGCCGTCCTCGATGATCGAGTAGTGCACGCTGCGCATCTTGCCGTCGCTCAGCATGACGTCGCCGGAGCAATAGCGGCGCGGCATGTTGTCGGACTGCCAGGGCCGGAATGCGGTTTCGTGGATGCGGTTATAGCCCGTGATCACCAGCGGCGAATTCCAGAAGCTGCTTTCCTTCTCCTGGAATTGACTGCTGATGGTGGAGAGCGCCGATTCGCAAGGAGCAACGCGCCCGTCATAGCGCGGACCGGATAGCCAGAAATTCAGCTCCAGCGGATTGGCGGCCTGTGCCGACTGGCCAAACGCCGCCAGGCCAAGCGCCAAAACGGCGCAAAAACCGAGCATTCGGGGAGATTTGAAGTGGGTGCGCATGGGAATCCGCCTGACGATCCAACGCGCGGAACGGTGCCGTGAAGCCCCGGTCAGGTCAAGTGCATTGCGGCAACACCTGCGGAGAACTACGCCTGTCCGTTGTGCCCGTTCTTTTCACGGCCGCCGACGCACTCTATGGTGACGCTTAAGCCAATGGAGTCTGCAATGCGAATGATTACGGCCGCGGGTCTGGTTGCCGCCTGCTTGGTTACCACGTGCGGAATGCTGGCCGGCACGCCGGCGCGGGCCGATTGGGTACCGCCCTTCAAGGGCAACGATACCGGGGGCATCATTGCCTTTGATCTGGCGACCCACGCGGATGCCCGCCAACTCGCGGTCGATCACTGCGCCGGTTACGGCAAGGTGGTAAAATTCCTCGCGGTCGAGCGGCATCCCGGCGGTTACATCTCGTTCGCCTGCCGCTGGGTGCCCTATGGCGCCTATGATCGGCCCCTGCACGCGCGTTACTGAGCCGTCCTGAGCCCGACCAAAGCTGCGAGGAGCGTGGTCATGCCCCGCCAATTTGCCTTGTATTGTTCGGCCCTCGGTTTGGCGCTCGGCCTGCTGGTCGCGCTGCCGGCCAACGACGCCCGCGCGGTGGACCTGCCGACCCGTAAAGCCGGTCTGTGGGAAATGAAGGTGCTGCGCACGGGATCGCCGATGCCCGATATGACGATGCAGCATTGCACCGACGAGAGCACCGACAAGGATATGAGCACGGCTGTCTCGCCAATGGGCAAGGACATCTGCTCCAAGCGGGATATCCAGAAGACCGCGACCGGCTATGTCAGCGACTCCGTGTGCGGCATCGCCGGCATGTCGATCACCTCGCACGCCGAAATCATCGGCGATTTCAACTCCGGCTACACCGTGAAGTCGACCTCGCACAGCGAGGGGGGCCCGTCCGGCACGCGCGACACCACGACGACGATCGAGGCGAAGTGGCTCGGCGCCTGCAAGGCCGACCAGAAGCCCGGCGACATCATGATGCCCGGCGGCATGAAGATGAACGTCAAGGACATGGAAAAGCTGAAGGGCCTGATGCCCAAGCAGCTGCCGAAGTAGTTCTGCTCTTACCTCGCCCCGCTTGCGGGAGAGGTCGGATCACATCGCAGTGTGATCCGGGTGAGGGGTACAGGTCCATCGATGACCAATGCGCGGATAGACCCCTCACCCCGACCTCTCCCCGCAAGGGCGGGGCGAGGGAGAAGCAGGAGCGAGCACCTACACCGGCACCCTTACCGTCGCCCGCAGGCCGCCCATCGGGCTTTCGCCGAGCATGATGTCGCCGCCATGCGAGCGGGCGATGTCGCGGGCAATCGCCAGGCCAAGCCCGCTGCCACCTTCGTCCTGGTTGCGGGCATCGTCCAGCCGCAGGAACGGCTTGAACACTTCCTCGCGCATCGAGGCCGGAATGCCCGGGCCGTCGTCATCGACCGTGACGTTGAGATAGCGGTGGTCGCGCTGGCCGGTGATCGAAATCGTGTTGGCGTGGCGCGCCGCGTTGGAAACGAGGTTGCCGAGGCAGCGCTTGAACGAGGCCGGTTTCACCGTGACCACCGGCAGCCCGTGGAACGCGACCGTCGCGGTATGGCCGTGACGCTCGGCGTCGCTGCGCAATTCCTCCAGCGCCATCGCCATGTCGGTCGGCTGCGCGATCTCGCCGCTGTCGCCGCGTGCGAAGGCGAGATAATCCTCCAGCATGCCCGACATTTCGTCGACATCCTTGCGCATCGCGTCGATCTCTGGGACCCTCGCCGATCAGTGCCAGTTCGAGCTTGAAGCGGGTCAGGATGGTGCGCAAATCGTGGCTGACGCCGGCCAGCATTGCGGTGCGCTGCTCGATCGAGCGCTCGATGCGCGCCTTCATCTCCAGGAAGGCCTGCGCCGCGCGGCGTACCTCGCGGGCGCCGCGGGGGCGGAAGTTCGCGGCTTCGCGGCCCTTGCCGAAGCTTTCGGCTGCGTCCGCCAGCCGCAGGATCGGCTTGATCTGGTTGCGCAGGAACAGCACCGAGACGATCAGCAGGATCGAAGACGTTCCCAGCATCCAGAAGATGAAGATCTCCGAATTCGAGGCGTAGGCGGCGCTGCGCTGGGCGAAGATGCGCATCACGGCGTCGTCGAGCTGGATGCGGATCTCGACCAGATTGGAATTGCCGACGGTGTCGATCCAGAACGGACGGCCGATCTGGCGGCCAAGCTGCACTGAGAGCGTCTGGTCGAGCAGCGAGAAGAACGGCTTTGGCCCGGGCGGCGGCATGTCGCCGACGGGTAGAAAATCCACCACCAGCTGCATCCGCTGCCCGATGCGGCGGAGCTGCGCGCGGTCCTTGTCCTGCGGATAACCCTTGTAGACGTCAATGAGACTGGCGACGTCCTGCACCACGGCTTGCGACAACCGCCGCGTCACCGTGTTCCAGTGCCGCTCCATGAACACGAACGCGACCACGGTCTGCAGGATCACCATCGGTACGATCATGATCAAGAGCGCGCGAGCGTAGAGCCCGGTCGGCATCCAGCCCTTGAACGCGTTGCCCATCCAGCCATTGGCTTTGGAGACGCGCAGCGAGGCGTTGCGGATCAGCGTCAGGCCGGTGTCGAGCGTGCTCATGGCGAGTTGTTCATTGGGTGTCGGGCCTATGGCGACGCGACCAGGCGATAGCCGATGCCGCGCACCGCCTGCAGGAACAGCGGATTGGCGGGATCCTTCTCGATCTTGCGCCGCAGGCGGTTGATTTGCACATCGACCGCGCGTTCGTTGACGGTTCCGCCGCTGGTCAGCGCCGCGCGCGGCACGGTGTCGCCGGGGGCGATCGCAAGGATGCGCAGCATCTCGCGTTCGCGGTCGGTCAGATGGATGATCTCCTCGCCCTCGCGCAGTTCGCTGCGCTCGATGTGAAAGACATAAGGACCGAACGCGATCTGCTCCAGCGTTTCCACCGGCGGCGGCGCGGTGCGCTTGAGGATATTGCCGATCCGCAACACCAGCTCGCGCGGCTCGAACGGTTTGGCGACGTAATCGTCGGCACCGATCTGCAGGCCCTCGATGCGCGCCTCCGCCTCGTGGCGTGCGGTCAGCATGATGATCGGCACCGAGGACGAGGCGCGGATGAAGCGGGCGAGGTCGAAGCCGGTTTCGCCGGGCATCATGACGTCGAGGATCAGGAGATCGAAATGCAGTCCGAGCAGCTTGGCGCGGGCGTCGATGGCGCTCATCGCGGTGGTGACGCGATAGCCCTCGCCGGCGAGAAAGCGCGACAGCAGGTCGCGAATGCGGCGGTCGTCGTCGACCAGCAGCAGATGCGGCGCATCATCGGCCGGTTGCGTCGGCGTCCGTGCGATGGTTGCGGCCTGAATCACGGTCACTCCCTTGCCTTCTTGCTGGTGCCGAAGATCGCCTCCAGCACCTTGTCAGGATCGTCGCGATCGATCATCGCGCGCAGGAAGGCGCGCACGGTCTCGACGCCGGCTGTATCGAGATCGGCGGTCGCGCGGTTGATGCGGTCGGTCTGCAGGCCGGCGAGCCTGGCGACGAGGGCCTCGCCCTTCGGCGTAGCATAGAGCAGGCGCTGGCGCCGGTCGTTGTTGCCGGTCTTCTGCACGATGTAGCCCTCGTCGAGCAGTTGCTTGAGCACCCGGCCCAGCGACTGCTTGGTGATGCGAAGCACGTCCAGGAGATCGGCGACCTTCAGCCCGGGATAGCGATGGACGAAGTGCATGACACGGTGATGAGCCCGGCCGAACCCGAACGCCTCGAGTTCGTGGTCGGCGTCGCCGACAAAATCGCGGTAGGCAAAGAACAGGAGCTCGATAATGTCCCAGCGCAACTCGCGTCCTCCTGGAGCATCGGACGGATCATCCGCGCCCATCGATTCGGGCTTGGCAGCCATGCCTTGAAAATTTATGTCAGCCATATTGACGTATCTTGGGTTCAATGTTACAAAACTGCCAGCCACGACGAAACTTTAAGTCGTCTCGTCCCTGGCGAAGCAAGAGGCGGCCTGAAATAGCCAGTGATGGCGGTCTGGGCCGCAAATTGGACTACCGTGCGATTGTCGAGCGGCATTTCGGCAAACATACTGGACTTCAGCATTCCGCAAAAGCATGTCGTCTGCGACCTGTTGGCGATGGAAGCCGGCCGCAAAGCTGGTAGGTGAAGTCCGAACCCATTAAGGCAGGCCGGCCCGGAGAGACAGTCCGGCGCCAGCCATCGCGCCGGTTCCGACAGCGGGAAACAAGAAAATGAGTTTGAAATTCGAAATCCAGCCTGCGACCAGTCCGACGCCTGAGAAGGAGCGCGCGGCGAAGCTCGTGGACCCCGGCTTCGGCCGTGTCTTCACCGATCACATGGCCATCGTCCGCTACAGTCAGGCGAAGGGCTGGCATGGTGCGCGCGTCGAATCCCGCGCCAATTTCCCGCTCGATCCGGCCACCGCCGTACTTCACTACGCGCAGGAGATTTTCGAAGGCCTCAAGGCCTACAAGCGCGACAACGGCATCAACCTGTTCCGCCCCGACGCCAATGCAAGGCGCTTTAAGAATTCGGCCGAGCGCATGGCGATGGCGCCGTTGCCAGAGGATGTGTTCATCGAAGCGGTCGAGCAGCTCGTGCGCATCGACAGCGCCTGGGTGCCAGGCGGCGAGGGCAGTCTCTATTTGCGGCCCTTCATGATCGCGAGCGAGGTCTTCCTCGGCGTCAAGCCATCAGCGGAATATATCTTCGCCGTCATCGCCTCGCCGGTCGGCTCCTATTTCAAGGGCGGACCAGCTCCCGTGTCGATCTGGGTGTCGGAGAACTACACGCGCGCCGCGATCGGCGGCACCGGTGCCGTCAAATGCGGCGGCAATTATGCCGCGAGCCTGCGCGCGCAGGCCGAGGCCATCGAGCGCGGCTGCGATCAGGTGGTTTTCCTCGATGCGCTCGAGCGCCGCTATGTCGAGGAACTCGGCGGCATGAACGTGTTCTTCGTGTTCGACGACGGTTCGCTCACGACGCCGCCGCTCGGCACCATCCTGCCCGGCATCACCCGCGATTCGATCATCGCGCTCGCCAGGGATTCCGGCACGCTTGTGCGCGAGGAGCCCTACACGATCGACCAGTGGCGCGCGGATGCCGCCAGCGGAAAGCTGAAAGAGGCGTTCGCCTGCGGCACCGCGGCGGTCATTTCGCCGATCGGCAAGGTGTGTTCGGCCAACGGTGATTTTCTCATCTCGGGCGGCGTGGCCGGCCCCGTCGCCATGGGGCTGCGCAAGAAGCTGGTCGACATCCAGTACGGTCGCGCGGCCGATCCGCACGACTGGATCAGAAAGGTGTTGTGAGGCGCGGCAAGTAAGGCACGCTCTAACCGCGATCTCCGTCATGCCCGGGCTTGTCCCGGGCATCCACGTCTTTGTGGCCGCGAAAAAGAAGGAAGACGTGGATGGCCGGGACAAGCCCGGCCATGACGATATCTGCCAGCCCCCGTTGCCGCATCGCGCCTGCGCTGGTACCAACCCGCCCATGGCCGACAAACCCAAAAAACCCCAAAAACTCCGCGCCCGCCTGCCGCGCGGGCTGGAAGACCGTGGCCCCGCCGCGATCGCAGCCACCCGCCAGATGGTGGAAAAAATCCGCGAAGTCTACGAGCGCTATGGCTTCGAGCCGGTGGAAACGCCGGCGATGGAATTCACCGACGCGCTCGGCAAATTTCTGCCCGACCAGGACCGCCCCAACGAGGGCGTGTTCTCGTTCCAGGACGACGACGAGCAGTGGATCTCGCTGCGCTACGATCTGACCGCGCCGCTGGCGCGTTACGTCGCGGAAAATTTCGACGCGCTGCCAAAGCCCTATCGCAGCTATCGCGCCGGCTATGTCTATCGCAACGAAAAGCCCGGCCCCGGCCGCTTCCGCCAGTTCATGCAGTTCGACGCCGACACGGTGGGCTCGGCCTCGCCGGCGGCGGACGCCGAGATGTGCATGATGGCGGCGGATACGATGGAAGCGCTCGGGATTCCCCGCGGCAGCTATGTGGTGAAGGTGAATAACCGCAAGGTGCTTGATGGGGTCAGAGACGCCCTCGGCATCGCCGACGATGGTCAATGGCTCACTGTCATGCGCGCGATCGACAAGCTCGATCGGCTGGGCATTTCCGGTGTTCAGCAATTGCTGGGCGAAGGTCGCAAGGACGAGTCCGGCGACTTCACCAAGGGTGCCGGATTGAAAGCCGACGACATTGCGCTCGTGGTCGGCGCGATCGAAGAAGGCGCGCAAATTGATCCGCGGTTGCGCGACAGCAAGATTGGTCAGGAAGGTCGCGCGGAGCTCGATGCAATAAGCAATCTCGTAGCAGCGTCCGGTTATGGCGCGGATCGGATCAAGATCGATCCCTCCGTCGTCCGCGGCCTCGAATACTACACCGGCCCCGTCTACGAAGTAGAACTCACCCTCGAAACCAAAGACGAAAAAGGTCGTCCCGTTCGCTTCGGCTCGGTCGGCGGCGGCGGCCGCTATGACGGTCTCGTCTCGCGCTTCCGCGGCGAGCCGGTGCCGGCGACCGGATTTTCGATCGGCGTGTCGCGGCTGCAGGCGGCGCTGACGATGCTGGGCAAGCTCGATACCACGCCGGACTTCGGGCCCGTCGTAGTCACCGTGTTCGATCGCGACCGCGTCGCCGATTACCAGAAAATGGTCGCGCAGCTGCGCAATGCGAACATCCGCGCCGAGCTCTATCTCGGCAATCCCAAGAACATGGGCAACCAGCTCAAATATGCCGACCGCCGCAATTCGCCTTGCGTCATCATCCAGGGCTCGGACGAAAAGGCCCGCGGCGAGATCCAGATCAAGGATCTGATCGAGGGCGCGAAAGCGGCCGCCGCGATCGCCTCCAACCAGGAATGGCGCGAGACCCGTCCGGCGCAGTTTTCCTGCGCCGAGGGCGAGATTGTCGCCAAAGTGCGCGAAGTGCTGGCGCGCCATGACGTGAAGTGGGGATAGCTGAATTGTCATACGCGGGCTTGACCCGCGTATCCATCTCCAAAATGATGGATTGCCGGGACAGGTGAGCGGAAGCGACGCCGTCTTTGCCCGGCAATGACGGTCTGGCGAGTGAACAAAACAAAGGGACCACAACAATGCCTGAGATCACCGTGAGCATGGCCGTCGGCCGCACCGACGAGCAGAAGGCCGGCATGATGCGCGACATCACCCAGGCGCTGGTGAAGAATCTCGGCGTCGATGCCGACGCGGTCGTGATCCAGATCAACGAAGCGCCGCTGGCCCACAAGATGAAGGGCGGCAAGACGTTCGTCGAGCGCGCGGCTGCGGCGAAGAAGTAATTACTCTCCGTCGTCCCCGCGAACGCGGGGACCCATAACCACCGATGTCGATTGTTGAAGCGAGCTGGAGCTCCAGCTCGTCATATCCACGAACATTTGTGGTTATGGGTCCCGGCTCAAGGCCGGGACGACAGCGGAGTTTTGTTCGTGTAACGGAGCCTCCATGGACGCACGCGAAATCATCAAGATCGGTATGAACGCCGAGCGCACGCTGGTCGTGCCGGCCGAACGCACGGTCGGGCATTTCGTGCCTGATATGCCGATGGTCTACGCCACGCCGATGATGATCCTGGAAATGGAGATCGCATCCGGTGATGCCATTCGCGGTCATCTCGCGCCGGGCTGGGTCACCCTCGGCACCGAGGTCGATATCCGCCATCTGGCTGCAGCACTCGTCGGCGCCACCGTACGGACCACGGCGAAGGTGATCGCGGTCGAGCGCCGCGTCATCCGCTTCGAGGTCGAGGCGTTCGAAGGCACGCGCAAGCTCGGCGAAGGCCGCCACGCCCGCGGCCTCGTCAATCTCGAGAGTTTTAATAAGCGACTGGGCGCGAAGTAGACGTTAGCCGTTTTCCCTGACGTCGTCATGCGCGGGCTTGACCTCGCGCATCCATCCAAAGAGAGAGCTTTCTCAAGATGATGGATTGCCGGGCTCAAGCCCGGCAATGACGATTACGAATTACTTCGCCAATTCCTTCGAGCGTTTCGTCGCAGCCGCAATCGCGCGGATCATCAGCGGCTGCAGGCCATCCTTGGCCATCAGCACTTCGAGCGCTGCGGCGGTGGTGCCGCCGGGCGAGGTGACGTTCTGGCGCAAGGTCGCCGACGGCAATTCCGAGCGATGCAGCAATTCGCCGGAACCGGCGACGGTCTCGCGCGCCAGTCTGGTCGCGAGTTCTTCCGGCAGGCCTGCGGCGACGCCGGCGCGCGCCAGTTCCTCAGCAAGCAGGAACACATAGGCCGGGCCGGAGCCGGAAACGGCGGTCACCGCATCCATCAGGCTTTCATCGTCGACCCATTCGACCGCGCCAGTCGCG
The DNA here is from genome assembly GCA_963774775.1 of uncultured Alphaproteobacteria bacterium. Taxonomy (GTDB): domain Bacteria; phylum Pseudomonadota; class Alphaproteobacteria; order Rhizobiales; family Xanthobacteraceae; genus Bradyrhizobium. The sequence continues at coordinate 101,069 of CAVZGZ010000002.1, read as the reverse complement.
CGCAACAGCGCGTCTGCCGTGGCGCGCTGCGCCGCGCTGACATTTTTCGCCGGCACCGCCACCGTGATGCCGCGGCCGATCGCCGCCGGCGTGTTCGGCATCGCGCGCACCACGGCGCCGCCGCAGACTTCTTCCAGCGCAGCGATGGTGGTGCCCGCCATGATCGAGACCACCAGCGTCGATGGTCCGGCAAAGTGCTTCAGTGCCGCGCCGGCTTCGCGGAACGATTGCGGTTTCACCGCCACCACCAGCGTGTCGACGGTGCCGGTGTCTGTTGCCGATGGATTGAGGCGCACGCCCCGGGCGGCGAGTGCGTTGATCTCGACGGATAGGTGCGGCTCGATCACCACGACGCGCCTGGGCTCGAGCCCCTGCGCGAGCCATCCCGTCAGCATCGCGCCGCCCATCTTGCCCGCGCCGGCCAACGCGATGGTGCCGGTGGTGTTTTGCAGAGCGCTGGATGTGTTCAAGGTGTCACCACAAGTGATCTCGTCGTCCCTGCGAACGCAGGGACCCATAACCACCAGCGGTTCTAGTTCATCGGGATATCTGCAACAAGCGTCCGTGCGATGCGTCTGGCGTCACGGCGCCGCGATGAGCGCTATTGCGCTCACGCTCGGGGTCCCGGCTCAAGGCCGGGACGACGATGAAGAGTCTTACGCCTCGCCCTCGGTATCGAACATCGCCGCGCTCATGGCCTCGGCGGCCGACTTGCCGGCCCAGACCACGAACTGGAACGCGGGGTAATAGCGCTCGCAGGCGTGGATGGCGCCGACCAGCATGCTCTCGCATTGCGCGGTGGAGGCGGTCAGCCCGCCCGGCAGCACCAGCGCCTGGCGATGCATGATCATGCCGGTGTGGGTCCACAGATCGAAATGGCCGACCCACAATTGCTCGTTGATCCCTGCGATCAGCCGCTGCACCTCGGGGCGCCTTGCCTGTGGGATCTTCATGTCGAACGCGCAGGCCAGATGCAGCGCCTCGATCTCGCCCATCCAGGTGAAGGAGAGCTGATAGTCGGTCCAGTCGCCCTTGGAGACGATGGTCACCTCGTCTTCGCCGGAACGCTCGAACGCCCAGTTATTATCGGCGGCGATATCTTCGACCACCGCGAGCGGGTTGGTCCGGGAATCAATTGTGCTTTCGAGGAGGGACATGCCGTCTCGACCCTTGTTCTTATGATCTGTTGATACGCACGCGGGACCGACGCGCGTCGACTTCATGCGTCGCGGCCGAGTGCAATCCCCTGTTGTTCCAGTTGAGTGCGGGGCTGCCAGGATGAAGTGACGTGATTTGCGGAATTGGCGCAACCGCACGCCGAGTCCGTCCACAACCAATGCGCCGCTCGTCCACAGCTGATCGCGGTCATAATTATTAATTTGAGAACAAACCGGAATCTGGCTCGGACCGAAACCGATCGTTAACTTCTGCGCTCGGCATTTGCTGGCGAAACAGGCCAGTACGGGCGCCACATCCGATTCGAATTCGGCCTCTTGGCGGCCCGCGACGCCCGCTTTCGGCATGGCGACATGCTGATTCGCGATGTCAAAGGCCTTGCCGGCCCGGCCACCTTTAGCCATATTTCTCGTCAGGTCGTCCATTCCGGGCGGCCGATGTTCTCAGGGCGGGGTGAAAATCCCCACCGGCGGTAAGGGTGAAGCAGCCCAAGCCCGCGAGCGCCTTCCTCTTGGGGAACCAGGGAAGAAGGGTCAGCAGATTCGGTGTGAATCCGAAGCCGACGGTTACAGTCCGGATGAAAGAGAACGGTTGCGGCGGCCGCGCCTTCGCGCGTGGCTGTTTCGTTCCGTGTGCCCTGATTCTGGTCCTGAAAGAGGAAAGCCATGAATCAGATGTTGCAAGACGCTGAAATCCAAAGTTCCCAGTCTCAAGTCTCCCCCGAAACCCCCGAGCGTCCGCCGTCACCGGCGCATCCGCGATTTGCAAAGCCGCAGCGGATAGCCTTCGTGCAGTCGTCGTGGCACCGCGACGTGGTGGAGGAATGCCGAATCGCTTTCCTCGCCGAATGCGAGGCGCGCCACATCACCAACATCGACGTGTTCGAGGTGCCGGGCTCGTTCGAGATCCCGCTGCATGCGCAGATCCTGGCCAAGACCCGCCGCTACACCGCGATCGTCGCGGCGGGGCTCGTGGTCGATGGCGGCATCTATCGCCACGAGTTCGTCGCCGACACCGTGATCAAGGCGCTGATGGATGTGCAGTTGCGCACCGAGGTGCCGGTGTTCTCCGCGGTGCTGACGCCGCAGCAATTCCACGAGAGCGCCGCGCATTTCGAATTCTTCCGCAAGCATTTTGCCACCAAGGGCATCGAAGTCGCGGAAGCCTGCGCCAACACGCTGCTCAGCCTGGAACGGCTGCGTGGCCAGGTTGCCGCGGGGATTGTGGGATAGGCGAAGTAAACGCTAGGATGGGTAGAGCGAAAGCGAAACCCATCACTTCGCCGCGCCGGACGCCACTGATGGGTTTCGCTGCGCTCTACCCATCCTATAGAAAGGTGCGGCGGGGATCGTACCCCTCACGATCGGCTGATTGTCAATTGCACTCCCGCGCCTATAAACTCTGGCGTGGGAGGAGGCTGCCCGTGGAGACGGGCGGCCGAGACGATCATGTTCGAAGGACACGATCCTTATCTCGTCGCGCTCTCGGTGGTGATCGCGATCCTGGGAGGTTACACCGGCTTCGGCCTCGCCGCGCGCATCCGCGGCACGCCGGAGGCTGGCCATCGCCTGCTACTCGCAGGAGCGGCATTCTTTCTCGCCGTCGGCATCTGGACCATGCATTTCGTCGGCATGCTGGCCGCGCCGCTGCCGGCGGAGGCCGTCTATCTGGTGCTGCCGACCATCATATCGTTCCTGATCTGCGCGCTGGTGGTCGGGATTTCGCTGTTTTTCGTCTCGACCGGCGAGCCGTCGCTGCTGCGCGTGGTCTCCTCGGCGGTCCTGCTCGGGCTCGGCATTGCCAGCATGCATTATGTCGGCATGCATGGGTTGTCCGGCGACTTTGCGATGACCCATGACGCCAGCCATGGTCGTGCTCTCGGTCGTGATCGCGATCGCGGCAGCCTATGGCGGTCTGCGCGCCTTCCTCGCCCGCCAGGGCGGCGTGCAGTTGATGCTGAGCGCGGTCGCGTTCGGCGTTGCGGTATCGGGCATGCACTACACCGCGATGGCCGGCATGACGATCGTTCCGCCATCGGAGGGCCATCACCACCTCGATGGTCTGGCGGCGTCATCGCAGATGCTGTCGCTGGTGGTGACGCTGCTATGCTTTGTGATCGCAGCGGGTTTTCTGCTCTCGCTGGTGCCCGATCCGCGCAAGAAGGCGGTCGCTGCCGCGTCAGAGGCGGCCAGCGTCAGGGCCGAGATTTCGCCAGCGGATGCCGGCGTCGTCCCGGCGAGCCCGCGACTGCGGCCAACCCCGCTCGGCGGCCTCGGCCAGCCGCCGCGTGCGCCACCCGCGCCGCGGCTGCCGGTCGAGGGTGCCGACGGCACCCATTTCATCGACACCGCCGACGTCAGGAGCGTCCGAGCCGATGCCCATTACACCAAGGTCCATGACGGCACCCGCGAACGGATGTGCCCGTGGTCGATCTCGGAGGCCGAAGCCCAACTCGACCCCGGCCTGTTCGTTCGGGTGCACCGCAGCCATATCGTGGCGATGGCGCACGTCACTTTGGTCCGCAAGGAGGGCGACGGCGCCATCGTCGAGCTCGACGGCCCGTCGCCGCACCGGGTGCCCGTCAGTCGCGCCAAAATCGCCGAGGTGAAGGCGCGGCTCGGCCTCAACAGGCGGCATGCCCTCCTGATAGGTCGGCAAAGCTGACGCATTTCGTGCGCTTCTGTCTGCAACTCGTGCGAATTTCCTGACCTTGTGCCCCTGCGATTGCGGGGAAAAACGCGAGGAGACAGCGTGCCTTCCAACGTCCGCGCACCGTAAGTGCGCCAAAGGACGGATGGAGGAGACGCATGATTCCTGGCCCGTTCAGCTATCACCGGCCGGCGACGCTCGCCGACGCCGTCAACCTGCTTTCGACGCTCGGCGATGAGGCCCGGCCGCTGGCCGGCGGCCACAGCCTGGTCCCGATGATGAAGCTCAGGCTCGCTACGCCCGAGCATCTGGTCGACCTGCATGACGTCGCCGGGCTGAAAGGCATCCGCCGCGACGGCAATACCATCGTGATCGGCGCGATGACCACCCAGCACGATCTGCTGGCGTCGGATGAGATCGCGAAATCCGTCCCCATTCTCCACGAAACCGCGCTTCTGATCGCCGATCCCCAGGTGCGCTACCGCGGCACCCTCGGCGGCAACGTTGCCAATGGCGATCCCGGCAACGACATGCCGGCGCTGATGATGACGCTCGGTGCCAGCTATCGCCTCGAAGGCAAGTCGGGCGGGCGCGACGTCGCCGCGACCGAGTTCTACCAGGGCGCCTATTTCACCGCGCTCGAGCCCGGCGAAATCCTGACCGCGATCTCCATTCCGGTGCCGCCGGCCGGTCACGGCTACGCCTACGAAAAGCTCAAGCGCAAGGTCGGCGATTACGCCACCGCCGCTGCCGCCGTCGTGCTGACGATGGCGGGCGGCAAGGTCGCCACCTGCCAGATAGGCCTGACCAACCTGCATGAAACGCCGCTGCTCGCCGACGCCGCCGCCAAAGCCGTGATCGGTACCAGCCTCGATCCGGCCACGCTGAAGAAGGCCGCGGCGGCGGCCGAAGCGATTATGTCGCCGGCCGCGGACGCGCGCGGCCCCGTCGAATACCGCAAACATGTCGGCGGCATCATGGTGACGCGCGCATTGCAGCGCGCCGCCAGCCGCGCAAGCTAGGGGGAAACGAACATGGCAAAAACCCACATCACCATGAAGGTGAACGGCGCCGAGGTCGAAGGCCTCGTCGAACCGCGCACGCTGCTGGTGCATTTCATCCGCGAGAATTTGCAGCTCACCGGCACCCATATCGGCTGCGAGACCACCCATTGCGGCGCCTGCACCGTCGATATCGACGGCATGTCGGTGAAATCCTGCACCATGTTCGCAGTGCAGGCGGAGGGATCCGACATCACCACCATCGAAGGCGTGGCCAATGCCGATGGTTCGCTGTCGGCGCTGCAGGAAGGTTTTCGCATGATGCACGGCCTGCAATGCGGCTTCTGCACCCCCGGCATGATTGTTCGCGCGCAGCGGCTTTTGAAGGAAAACCCGAGGCCGTCGGAGGAAGAAATCCGGATGGGCATCTCCGGCAATATCTGCCGCTGCACCGGCTACCAGAACATCGTGAGGGCGATTCAATACGCTGCCGACAAGATCAACGGCGTTGAATTCAAGGAGGCTGCGGAATGAACGACATGACTCCCACGCGGGAACAACGCGAAGCCAAGCTCGAGGGCATGGGCTGCAAGCGCAAGCGGGTCGAGGACATCCGCTTCACGCAAGGCAAGGGCAACTATGTCGACGACCTGAAACTGCCGGGCATGCTGCACGGCGATTTCGTCCGCTCGCCGCATGCGCATGCGCGCGTCAAGTCGATCAACGGCGATGAGGCGCTGAAGGTACCGGGCGTGCTCGCGGTGATTACCGCGGAGACGTTGAAGACCGTCAACCTCGCCTGGATGCCGACGCTTGCGGGCGACGTGCAGATGGTGCTCGCCGACGGCAAGGTATTGTTCCAGAACCAGGAGGTCGCCTTCGTGGTCGCGACCGACCGGTATGCGGCCGATGACGGCATCAACAAAGTCGTGGTCGAATACGAGCCGCTGCCGCCGCTGATCGATCCGTTCAAGGCGATGGATGCGGATGCGCCGGTGCTGCGCGAGGATCTCGCCGGCAAGACGTCAGGCGCACACGGCCCGCGCAAGCACCACAACCACATTTTCGAGTGGACCGTCGGCGACAGGGATCTGACCGACGCCGCGTTCAAGAAGGCGGATGTGACGATCAAGGAGATGATCTCCTACCACCGCACCCATCCGTCTCCGCTGGAGACCTGCCAATGCGTCTGTTCGTTCGACAAGATCAAGGGCGAGTTGTCGATCTGGGGCACCTTCCAGGCCCCGCATGTGATCCGCACCGTGGTGGCGCTGATCGCGAAAATCCCTGAACACAAGATCCACGTGATCTCGCCGGATATCGGCGGCGGTTTCGGCAACAAGGTCGGCGCCTACCCGGGTTACATCTGCGCCGCTGTCGCTTCCATCGTCACCGGCAAACCCGTCAAATGGGTCGAGGACCGCATCGAGAACCTGACCGCGACCTCGTTCGCGCGCGATTACCATATGACGACCGAGATCGCCTCGACCAAGGACGGCAAGGTCACCGGCCTGCGCGTCCACGTGCTCGCCGATCACGGCGCGTTCGACGCCTGCGCCGATCCGTCGAAATGGCCGGCCGGCTTCTTCAATATCGTCACCGGTTCCTATGACTTCCCGACCGCGCATCTTTCGGTCGACGGCATCTATACCAACAAGGCGCCGGGCGGCGTCGCCTATCGCTGCTCGTTCCGCGTGACCGAAGCGGCCTACTGCATCGAGCGCGGGATGGATATCCTGGCGCAAAAACTCGGCATGGACCCGGCCGAACTGCGGCTGAAGAACTTCATCAAGCCGGAGCAATTCCCGTATCACTCGGCGCTCGGCTGGGAATATGATTCCGGCGACTATCACACCGCGATGCGCAAGATGATGGAGGCGGTCGACTATGCCGGCCTGCGCAAGGAGCAGGCGGAAAAGCGTGCTGCGTTCAAGCGCGGCGAGACCCGCGAGATCATGGGTCTCGGCGTCTCCTTCTTCACCGAGATCGTCGGCGCCGGTCCGTCGAAGAATTGCGACATCCTGGGCATTGCCATGTTCGACTCCTGCGAAATCCGAATGCACCCGACCGGTGCCGGCATCGCGCGAGTCGGCTCCAAGAGCCAGGGCCAGGGCCACGAGACCACCTGGGCCCAGATCATCGCCACCGAAATCGGCATTCCCGCCGACGACATCATGGTCGAGGAAGGCAACACCGATACCGCGCCCTATGGTCTCGGCACCTACGGTTCGCGCTCGACGCCGGTCGCCGGCGCTGCAATCGCGATGGCCGCGCGCAAGATCAAGGCCAAGGCGCAGATGATCGCGGCCTACAAGCTCGAGGTCCACGAAGACGATCTCGAATGGGATATCGACGGCTTCCGCGTCAAGGGCCTGCCCGAGAAGACCATGTCGATGAAGGACATCTGCTGGGCGGCCTACAATTCGGTGCCGCCGGGCATGGAGCCGGGGCTGGAGGCGGTGAGCTACTACGATCCGCCCAACATGACGTATCCCTTTGGTGCGTATATCTGTGTGATGAACATCGACGTCGATACCGGGGTCTACAAGATCAGGCGCTTCTACGCGCTCGACGATTGCGGCACCCGCATCAACCCGATGATCATCGAGGGCCAGGTGCATGGAGGTCTCACCGAAGCGTTTGCGATCGCGATGGGCCAGGAGATCCGCTACGATCCGGAAGGCAATGTGGTGACCGGCTCGTTCATGGATTTCTTCATGCCGACCGCGGTCGAGACTCCGCATTGGGAAACCGACTTCACCGTCACCCCATCGCCGCATCATCCGATCGGCGCCAAGGGCGTCGGCGAAAGTCCCAATGTCGGCGGGGTGCCGGCGTTCTCCAATGCCGTCAACGACGCGTTCTCGTTTTTGGGGAGCACTCACATCCAGATGCCGCATGATTTCTGGCGCAACTGGCAGGCGGCGAAGAAATTGGGGGTGTTTGCGTAGTTTGGTCTTCGCCAGGAGCGAAGCGACACTGCTTCGCTGTCATTCCGGGATGGTGCGAAGCACCAGACCCAGAATCATCGAGATTCCGGGTTCGTCGCTGTCGCGACGCCCCGGAATGACGGGGACTGAGCAATGAAAAACCGCGACGAGATCGCGCAAGCATTGGCGGCTAGCGGCTATATCGCCGATGGCGAGCTGGCGACCGCGATCTCGCTGATGCAGCTCCTGAAGCGTCCGCTGCTGCTGGAAGGCGAAGCGGGCGTCGGCAAGACCGAAGTGGCGAAGGCGCTGGCTCCGCGCACGCGACCGAGCTGATCCGCCTGCAATGCTATGAGGGGCTCGATCAATCGGCGGCGCTGTATGAATGGAACTACCAGCGGCAATTGCTCTCGATCCAGGCCCATCGCGGCGATAAGCCCGATGATGTCGAGGACCAGATCTTCTCGGAAAAATATTTGCTCGAGCGTCCCTTGCTCGCCGCGATCCGCCGCGCAAAGCCGCCGGTGCTGCTGATCGACGAGATCGACCGCGCCGACGACGAGTTCGAGGCCTTTCTGCTCGAACTGCTGTCGGATTTCCAGGTCTCGATCCCGGAACTCGGCACCATCAAGGCGACCACGATCCCGCATGTGGTGCTGACCTCGAACGGCACCCGCGAACTCTCCGACGCGCTGCGCCGCCGCTGCCTCTATCATTATGTCGATTATCCCGACGCCGACCGCGAGGCGCGCATCATCATGGCGCGGATATCCGGCACCAGTGCGTCGCTGTCGCTGCAGATCGCGCGGATGGTCGAGGGCGTCCGGAAAGAGGAGCTGCGCAAGGTGCCCGGCGTCGCCGAGACCCTGGATTGGGCAGCGGCTTTGGTCGGGCTCGACGTGCGCGATCTCCACGATGCGCCCGAGACCGTGCACGAAACCCTGATGTGTCTGCTCAAGACCCATGAGGACAAGTCGCGGATGACCCGCGAAGTCACCGAACGGCTATTGGGGAAGGTCGCGTGAGCTGCTGCGGCACCAATCCCGGTTACGAAGAGCTCGACGAGGTCTCGCGCCTCGTTTCGGCCAAGCTCGCCGCGTTTCTCAAGACGTTGCGCGACAGCGGCTTTGCGGTGGGTCTCGCCGAAGGCCGGGATGCCGCGGAATTAATGGCCGCGGGCTATGCAGCCAAACCGGGTCTGTTGCGTTCGGCATTCAAGCATCTGTTCTCGGCACGAAAATCCGACTGGGAGAGGTTCGACGGCATTTTCGATGCGTTCTGGCTCGGCAAGCGGGTGCGCTCGCGCTCGCTGACCATGGGGTCGGCGAAGGCGGCCAATAATCCGTCGCTGAAGAGCTTGCCGAACACTCGGCCTGAGCCGCGCGCCGGCGGCGACAGTGCGATGGATCAAATTCCGTCCGCCGATGGAGCTGATATCGATCGCTCCGGCGAAGGCCGCATGGAGGGCGCGTCGCGCGCCGAGAACCTCGCCGTAACGGATTTCCGCAAGATGGCCGATCCCGAGCAGATCGAGCAGGCGCATGAAGCGGCTGCCCGACTGGCACGGGCCATGCGCACGCGGCTGACGCGGCGTGATCTCGCGCGGCGGCGCGGCTATCGCATCGATCTGCGGCGGACCATTCACCAAAATATCAGCCATGGCGGCGTGCCGATCTCTCTCGTCAACCGGCAGCGCAAGGAGAAGCCGCTGCGGCTGGTCATGCTGCTCGACGCCTCCGGCTCGATGAGCATGTATACCGGCGTGTTCCTGCGCTTCATCCACGGCGTGCTCGACGAATTCCGTGAGGCCGAGGCGTTCCTGTTCCACACGCGGCTGGCGCATGTCTCCGACGCGATGAAGGAAAAGGACGCCGCGCGCGCGCTCGACCGGCTCTCGATCATGGCGCAGGGCGCCGGCGGCGGCACCAAAATCGGCGAGAGCCTGCAGACCTTCAATCGCTCGCACGCTGCGCGCGTGATCCATTCGCGCACCGTCGTGATGATCGTGTCCGACGGCTACGAGACCGGCGATGCCGCATTGCTCGGCCGCGAGATGGCAGCGCTGGGCCGCCGCTGCCGGCGCGTCGTCTGGCTCAATCCGATGATGGCGTGGAAGGGCTACACGCCCGCCGCCGCCGGCATCAGGGCGGCGCTTCCGCATATCGATCTCTACGCGCCCGCCAATACGCTGCAAAGCCTGGCCGCGCTCGAACCCTATCTGGCGAAATTGTAGAGGACCGATGACCGCGCATGTCGAAGTGATGGACCTGGTCGCGCAGATGAAGGCCGCCGAGCAGGCCTTCGTACTCGCGACCGTGGTGCGCACGGTGTCGGTGACGGCGGCGAAGGCGGGCGCCAAGGCGATCATCCGGCCCGACGGCACGATTGTGGCCGGGTGGATCGGCGGCGGCTGCGCCCGCGGCGCGGTGCTGAAGGCGGCGCGCGAGGCGCTCGCCGATGGCGAACCGCGCATGGTGTCCGTGCAGCCGGAAGATTTGCTCACCGAACTCGGCGTCAAGTCCGGAGAATCCCGCGAGGGCATCCGCTTCGCCAGCAATCTATGCCCGAGTAAGGGTACCATGGACATTTTCGTCGAGCCGGTGCTGCCGCATCCCTCGCTGGTGATCTTCGGCGCAAGCCCGGTCGCGATGTCGCTTGCGGCCCAGGCACGCCAACTCGGCTATCACGTCACGTTGGCTGCGCCGGCCGCCGATCGCGCCAGCGAGCCCGATGCGCATGTCATCATCGATGGGTTCGAGCCGCGCTATCTCAACGACGCCCGCCGTTTCGTCGTGGTATCGACGCAAGGAAAGGGCGATGAAGCCGCGCTCAAGTATGCGATCGCGACGACAGCCGAATATCACGCCTTCGTCGGCAGCCGCCGCAAGATGGTGGCGCTCCGCGAAAAACTTGTCGCCGGCGGCGTCGATGCCGCCGCCATCGACCGTGTCAAGGCGCCCGCCGGCCTCGACCTCGGCGCCATCACGCCGGAGGAGATCGCGATGTCGATCCTCGCCGAAATCACCGTCGAGCGAAGGCGGGGGCAGCGCGGCGGTGCGATAGGGCGAAACAACCAAGCGTAATCCGCCGTTCGGCGAGGATAAATCCCCGCGAACCGGTGTGGGTGCCAAGGGGCACGCTTTTTCCATGACACTTATATGACGATCTCGATCCGTCACGGTTTTGGCGTCTGTTTTTCGATTGACGGACGAGAGCAAACGTAACCTAATCAAGGAATTAGAGTAGTTTTCCTGGCGGAGACCGTCGTGAACGAGCTCTCCAGCTACGTATTGTTGCCGCTGAGGGAGGGAGACCTTGCTCTCTACCGGGGCTCTGGCAACGGCCTGGCGCCGATTCTGCTCGTTGTCGCCGAAGGAACGTCGCTTGGTTGCGTTGAGCGGCTCGAACACGAATATGCGCTCAAAGCCGAACTTGACGCCGAGTGGGCGGCGCGACCGGTCGCGCTGACGCGCTACAACGACCGCATCACGCTGGTGCTTGAGGATCCCGGCGGTGCGCCGATCGATGGGCTGCTTGGCCGACCATTGGACGTCTCGCATTTCCTGCGGATCGCGATTCCTCTCGCGGTCGCGCTCCGCCGGGTGCACGAGCGAGGCCTTATCCACAAGGACATCAAGCCGGCAAATATCCTGGTGGATGCGGCAAGCGGCGGCGTGTGGCTGACGGGATTCGGCATTGCCTCGCGTCTGCCACGCGAGCACCAGGCCCCCGCACCGCCTGAGGTAATCGCCGGGACGCTCGCCTACATGGCGCCGGAACAAACCGGCAGGATGAACCGCTCGGTGGACTCCCGCAGCGATCTCTATGCGCTGGGCGTCACCTGCTACGAAATGCTGACGGGGCAGCTCCCCTTCACGGCTGCCGATCCGATGGAGTGGGTACACTGCCATATTGCCCGGCAACCGGCGCCGCTCGACGAGCGCGTCGAGGGCATCCCGCGGCCGCTTGCCGCTGTTGTCATGAAGCTCCTCGCCAAGACCGCCGAGGAACGCTACCAGACCGCCGCGGCCGTTGAGGCTGATCTGCGGCGTTGTCTGACGGAATGGGAATCGCATGGCCGTATCGAGCCGTTCCCGCTCGGCGCTTACGACGTGTCGGACCGGCTGCTGATCCCGGAGAAGCTCTACGGCCGGGAGCGCGAGATCGACACGCTGCTCGCTTCCTTCGACCGGGTTGTGGCGAACGGCACCCTGGAGCTCGTGCTGATCTCCGGATATTCCGGCATCGGCAAATCCTCTGTTGTGAACGAGCTGCACAAGGCGCTCGTACCGCAGCGTGGCCTGTTCGCGTCCGGCAAGTTCGACCAGTACAAGCGCGACATTCCCTACGCCACCCTGGGCCAGGCCTTCCAGAGCCTGGTCCGCTCGCTCTTGAGCCAGAGCGAGGCCGAGCTTGAGCGGTGGCGAGATTCCCTGCGTGAGGCGCTGGGCCCGAATGGTCAGCTGATCGTCAATCTCGTTCCCGAACTGGAACTCGTGATCGGCAAGCAGCCGCCACCGGTCGCGGACCTGACGCCGCAGGACGCGCAAAACCGCTTCCTGATGGTTTTCCGGCGCTTCCTCGGGGTGTTCGCGCGCAAGGAGCACCCGCTCGCGCTGTTCCTCGATGATTTGCAATGGCTGGATGCGGCAACGCTCGGCCTCCTCGAGCATCTGGTCACACACCTGGGAGTGCGGCACCTGCTGCTGGTCGGCGCCTACCGGGACAACGAGATCGGTCCCTCTCACCCGCTCCTGCGCACGCTCGATGCGATCGGCAAGACGGGAGCGTTCGTGGCGAAAATTGATCTCGCGCCGCTCGCCCGCGAAGACCTGGCGCGGCTGATTGCGGATACGCTCGGCTGCGCGCCGGACCATGCCGGCCCGCTGGCCCGACTGGTGCACGAGAAGACCGGCGGCAATCCGTTTTTCGCCATTCAGTTCATTTCTGCGCTCGCCGACGAGGGGCTGCTCCGCTTCGATCATGACGCGGCGCATTGGCGCTGGGATCTCGATCGCCTCCACGCCAAGGGATACACCGACAATGTGGTGGACCTCATGGCTGGGAAGTTGACCCGCCTGTCCGTCGAAACCCAGTCGGCGTTGCAGCAGCTCGCCTGCCTCGGCAACGCCGCCGAGATCACGATGCTTTCGATCGTTCTCGGGAAATCGAACAAGGACATCCGTTCGGCGCTCTGGGACGCCGTTCTCCTGGGGCTGGTCGAGCACAGGGAGGGCTCCTACAAATTCACCCACGACCGTGTCCAGGAGGCGGCCTATTCGCTCATACCGGAACGGCTGCGCGCCGAGGCGCACCTGCGCATCGGATGGCTGCTCGTGGCGCATACCCCCGCGGATAAACGCGAAGACGCGATCTTCGAAATCGTCAATCACCTCAACCGCGGCGCCGCCTTGGTCACCTCGCGGGACGAGCGTGAGCAGCTGGCCGAGCTCAACCTGATCGCGGGCCGGCGCGCCAAGGCTTCTACGGCTTACGCCTCTGCGCTCAGCCATCTCACCGCCGGAGCGGCTCTGTTAGCGGACGATTGTTGGGAGCGTCGCCACGAGCTCATCTTCCCGCTGGAGCTGCTCCGGGCCGAATGCGAGTTCCTGACCGGCGAACTTGCGGCCGCGGAAGAGCGCCTGACCATGCTTTCATCCCGCGCCGCAACGACCGTCGACCAATCGACCGTAGCCTGCTTGCGCGTCGATCTGTACACGACCCTCGATCGGAGCGACGGCGCGGTCGGCGTCTGTCTCGCCTATCTCCGGCATCTGGGCGTCGAATGGTCGGCGCATCCGACAGACGAGGAAGTGCGACGGGAATACGAGCGGATCTGGTCACAGCTCGGCAGCCGCGCGATCGAGGAGCTGATCGATCTGCCCTTGATGAGCGACCCGGCATCTCTCGCAACCCTCGATCTTCTGACGAGGGTCGTGCCGCCGGCATTGTTTACCGATGCGAACCTTCTTTCGCTGGTCACATGCCGGATGGTCAATCTCAGCCTCGAGCGCGGCAACAGCGATGGTTCATGCTTCGCCTATGTATGGCTTGGCGTCATAGCAGGACCGCACTTCGGCAACTACAAGGCCGGATTTCGATTCGGTCGGCTCGGCTATGAACTGATCGAAAAACGCGGATTGAAGCGCTTCCAGGCCAGGACCGGCATGGTCTTCGGAAATCTTGTCGTGCCATGGACAAAGCATGTCCGGGTCGGCCGCGATTTGCTGCGCCGCGCTTTCGAGGCCGCGAACAGGACCGGCGACCTCACATTTGCGGCCTATAGCTGCCAGGGCCTGAACAGAAACCTTCTCGCGGCGGGAGACCCGCTTGTTCAGGTGCAAGATGAAGCCGTGAATGGGCTCTACTTTGCGCAGAAGGCCCGGTTCGGTCTCGTCATCGATGTCATCACCTCGCAGCTCGGGCTGATCCGGACACTTCGTGGCTTGACGCCTGAATTCGGCTCCTTCAACGACGAGGAGTTCGATGAGCTCAGGTTCGAACGCCGTTTGGCGGCCGACCGACGTTTGGCGGCGCCTGAGTGCTGGTACTGGATCCGAAAGCTGCAAGCTCGTTTCTTTGCCGGGGACTATGCTTGCGCCCTCGATGCCTCATTGAAGGCGCAACCCCTGCTTTGGACGTCGCCATCGCATTTTGAAACGGCAGAGTATCACTTCTATGGTGCGCTCTGCCAGGCGGCGTCCTTCGATTCCGCGTCCCCCGACCGAAGCCGGCAGCATGTCGAGGCTCTGGCCGTCCACCACAGGCAGCTCGAAATATGGGCGGAGAATTGCCCGGAGAATTTCGAAACCCGTGCCGCGCTGGTCAACGCCGAGATTTCCCGCATCGGCGGCCGCGATGCCGAGGCGATGCACCTTTACGAACGTGCCATCCGCTCGGCCCGCGCCAACGGCTTTATTCACAATGAGGCGCTCGCCAATGAACTCGCTTCGCGCTTCTATGCGGCGCGTGGCTTCGAGAAGATTGCGCGAGTGTATTTGCAGGACGCCCGCTACGGCTATCTTCGCTGGGGAGCCGATGGCAAGGTGCGGCAACTCGAGCAGCATCATCCATATCTGCGCGACGCACCAGCCACGGCATCTCCCACCGCTACCATTGGCGCGCCCGTCGGGCAGCTGGATGTCGGGACGGTGCTCAAGGCCGCGCAGGCGGTGTCCGGCGAGATCCTCCTCGGCAAGCTCATCGAGACATTGCTGCGGATCGCGGTCGAACATGCCGGCGCCGAGCGTGGCCTGCTGATCCTGTTTCCGGGCGACGAGCCACAAATCGCGGCGGAAGCTATGACCGGCCGCGGCCAGGTGGAGGTCACGCTGCGCCAGACGCCGGTGTCACCGGCGGAGCTTCCCGAATCCGTGCTCCATTACCTGATCCGGACGCGGCAAAGCGTGATCCTCGATGACGCCCTGGTGCAGAATCCGTTCTCGGCAGATGAGTACATCGGTGAGAAGCGCGCCCGGTCGGTCCTCTGCATGCCGCTGGTGAAGCAGTCCAAGCTGACCGGGGTGCTCTACCTCGAGAACAAGCTGGCATCGCACGTGTTCACGCCGGCCCGGATTTCGGTGCTGGAGCTGCTGGCGTCGCAAGCCGCGATCTCGCTGGAGAACGCCCGTCTGTACAACGATCTCAGGGAACGGGAGGCCAGGATCCGCAGCCTGGTCGATTCGAACATCATCGGGATCTTCATCTGGAATTTTCAGGGCCGGATCATCGACGCCAACCAGGCCTTTCTCGATATCGTCGGATACGCAAGGGAAGACCTCGTCTCGCGCCGGCTGCGATGGACGGAGCTGACGCCAGCCGAGTGGCGCGACACCCAACAAAGGGCCATCGCCGAGTTGAAGGCGACCGGAACCGTCCATCAGCGCGAGGAAGAGTATTTTCGCAAGGACGGCAGCCGCGTGCCGGTTCTGGTCGGCGCGACGACGTTCGGCGGCAACCAGGACGAGGGCGTCGCCTTCGTGCTCGATCTGACGGAGCGCAAGCATGTCGAGGGGGGCTTGCGCAAAGCGCAGGCGGAGCTCGCACATGTGATGCGCGTGACGACGCTGGGCGAACTGACAGCCTCGATCGCTCATGAAGTGAACCAGCCGCTCGCCGCCGTCGTCACCAACGCCGCGGCCTGCCTGCGTTGGCTCGACCGTGAAACGCCCGACCTGGAAGAAGCGCGCCGCACGCTGGCGTCGATCATCAATGACGGCAATCGGGCGGGCGAAGTCATCCAGCGCGTCCGTGCGCTCGCGAACAAGGTTGACATCGAGAAGGTGCTGATCGATGTCAATGACGTCGTCAGGGAGGTCATCGCGCTGGTGCAGCGCGAGTTAATCACCCACCAGGTGTCAGTGCGAACGGAGTTCGCAGCCGCTCTACCCATGATCCCGGGTGATCGGGTCCAATTGCAGCAGGTGATCATCAACTTGCTGATGAATGGCATTGAAGCCATGCAACCGGTCACGGACCGGCCGCGCGAACTGGTGATCCGATCAGCCCAGGACGGCACACGCCGGGTGCTGGTAAGTATAACGGATTGCGGCGTCGGGATCGCGCCTGAGGATGCGGACCGGCTGTTCAACGCCTTCTTCACCACCAAATCCGGCGGCATGGGCATGGGGCTCTCGATTTGCCGCTCGATCGTGGAAGCTCACGGTGGCGAGCTGTGGGCCACAGATGTCCCCCACGGTGCCACCTTTCAGTTCACCCTGCCGGCGAACACAGGCGCTGCGTCGTGAGGAAGAGCGGCCTTGCCGAGGCATCGTCGGCCTCACGAACATAGCCCGCGAAGGTTTCCAGCCACTGGCGGAAGTGCTCGAAAATCAGGCTTTGGCTTTGCTTGCGTTCGCCGTCAGCGCGACGGAGGCCTCTGTCGTCAGCAGCAGGAAAGTAAAGGTCTCCTGAAGGTAGAGGCGGACCGTTTTGTCGTCATGGCTGAGATAGCCGATCGAGACATCCTCTCCGATGTGCAGGCTGAAATCGCCGCCGCGCGTCGTCAGCACGAATGCGCCGTTGACTGCGGGCGCCCAGATGATTTCGCCGTCCACGAGTTCCTTGATGTGCCGCAGGACGGGATAGCCGTGATCGCTGCTCTCGCTGAGCGCCGTGTAGGCATCGGCACCCAGCAATACCGAATAGGGACCATTGACACCCTCGAGCCGCAATTTGCTCAGCGCATGGGCGATGACGTCGGGATAGGCACGCACATCGGCAGGCAGGGTCAGTACCGGATTGCTGGTGCCCTCGCGGAGGCCGGCGATTTCAGCGGCGGCATAGCCCTCGAAGATCGCGCGGTCCTCCGCAAAGGCCAAGAGACGTGCGGCGTCCTTGGCGGGCTGCCAATCCGAATCGTTGGCGCCGCGCTCGACGTCATCGATCTGCTGGCGGTCGAGTTCGAAGGGAACGCGGAGTTCGACCAGCGGCTTGACCTCGCGCTGCCGCGCCAGGATGCCGTCTCCGGGCGCGGCGAGATTGCGCAAATGGCCGGTGCCGATGGCGGAAAGCGCAATGCCACCCGGGCCCTGCACGTCGACGACGCGCCGCCCGGCAAGGTAGCGCTTGATGGTGCGCGACGTTTCCTCCTCGATCTCCGACCAGGCCGCGTCGGATATCGGGGCAAGTTCGCGGTGAAGATTATTCATGAGGCAGGATCTCCTTTAAGCGAACCGATGCCGAGCGAACCCTTGCGTTTAGCCGCCGGCTTCGGCGCTGCAACGGCAGGTGTGGTTGAAGATTTCCCGGGCCGATCGTCGTCGGCGATATTTTCCAGGAAAGTTGCGGACGGCACGAAGAACAGATTGCCGGTTTTGGCAACGCTGAAATCGAGCAGACGATCGTAGTTGCCGGGAGGCTGGCCCACGAACATGTTTTCGAGCATCTGTTCGATCGTTTGCGGCGAACGCGCGTAACCGATGAAATAGGTGCCGAACTCTTTTTCGGCCGCGCGGCCGAACGGCATGTTGTCGCGGATGATCTTGATTTCCTTGCCATCGACCACGACCTTGGCGAGCGCGTTGTGGGCATAAGCCGGTTTTGTGGCGTCATCGAGCTCGATATCCGAAAGCTTGGTGCGGCCGATGATGCGCTCCTGCGTTTCCGTGGACAGCGCATTCCAGCCCGCCAGATCGTGCAGGTATTTTTGCACGATCACATAGGTACCGCCGGCGAAGGCTAAGTCTTCGGTCCCCACATAGGCGGCGTCGATCGCGGCTTGTCCCGTCGGGTTTTCCGTTCCGTCGACAAAGCCGATCAAGTCGCGGTCGTCGAAATAACGAAAGCCATGCACCTCGTCGACCGGCGAAACGGCGCTGCCGAGCCGGGTCATGATCTGCGTCGCCAGTTCGAAACAGAGGTCCATGCGTTTGGCGCGCAGGTGAAACATGAGATCGCCCGGCGTTGCCACCGCATGGCGCGGGCCGGACTGGATTTCCCGAAAGGGATGCAGTTCTGCCGGCCGCGGCCCACCAAACAGCCTGTCCCAGGCGTCGGATCCGATCCCCATCACGCAGGAGAGGTTTCCTTCGATGTCGCGGAAGCCGACCGCACGGACCAATGCCGGAAGGTCGCTACAAAACGACCGGACTGCCTCTCTGTTCGCCGCACCGGGGTTGATGGTGACGACCAGAAAGATTGCGGCGCGGGTGAGGTCCTGAACCACCAGCTGAGACACGGGAGGCGGGCCGGATGCAGTCATTGGGCCGGCTCCGCTCGTGTTGCGCCGTCAGAGGAAAACATTCGTCACGCACCTGATCCATGCGGGATTGCCGGCGAAAAGGACAACCACCCACCGGTTTGAGGCAGGCGGTGCTACAGCACTTTATCGGCAGTCTGGCACGGGTTCAAATACGGGGAAGCGTAGGCCCGACGATTGGGTGGTCGCTTGCGCCTAACCCGCCACTTCGGGCCACCCTGCCATTAATCCGGCTGCGTCCAAAGGCCAACGGGTAGCCAGCATACGACCGTGGGAATGAAGAACACCAATGCTGTCCCAGCAGCGTAGGTGCCAATGGCAGTCAATTCATTTGCTGAATTTGAGATCTGAATTCCCGCTATAAGGATTGCAGGAACAATCCCCATTATTAGTCCAATTCGAACGACCGGCCAAAACCGCGTAGTTGCCGTGTTAGCGAGCCATACTCCGGCAATCAAAGCGGGCAGCAACCCAAAAAAGTAGCTACCAAACAATTCCTGACCTGTAGGGAACCTCAATTGAGGATCATATGACATGGTTAGCACCACGATGAGTCCGATAGGCGGCCCAACGACTGCATAAATCAAGATCGTTAGCCAATACCTGCTCATGGGATGGGACTTCTAAAGTCCTCGAATTAAGAATCTTGCCAACAACTAGAGATAGATCGGACTCTTAAACGCTGGTGTAGCCGAGATGGGCGACCTGTCCGCCGACAGCTCACAGGAGCCTGTCACCGGGCTCACATTCGCGCGATCGGTAATTGACCGCGTGATCTAGAACTAATATTCTAGAAGAATGGGCCGCGCTAAATTCAGGGAAATGGACTTTCTCGCCGCGGCTCGGGCCATTGCCTCCGCGGAAGGTCCCGCCGCGGTAACGATCGCGTCGATCAGCGCTCGTCTCAAGGCGCCGACGGGGTCGTTCTACCATCGCTTTGCCTCGCGCGACGCCCTGCTTGGCGAGCTGTGGCTTCAGACGGTTCTCGACTTTCAGCAGGGGATCAGCGCAGCCCTCGACGCTGGTGACGGGTTGCGGGCCGCACTGCATACGCCGGCCTGGGTGCGGGCGCATCCGGATCAAGCGCGCCTGCTTCTGTTGTATGACCGAAGGGATTTCGTTCAGGGCGAATGGCCGGAAAAACTGCGCGAACGGGTCGCCGAGATGACGCAGCGCATGGAGACCGGATCGCAGCGGCGGGCGCGCGTGATCTTTGGAGAGGGTGGGCGAGAGGAAGTGCGACTCGCGCAGTTCCTGATCTCCGAGGTTCCGGTTGCAGCGGTGCGCCAGCACCTTGTCCGCGGCGAACAGCCGCCGCTGCTCGTGGACAGGCTGATCCGTACTACCTACCGCGCCGTCGTCGCTGACTATCGAGCCCGGAAACGCAAGAACGATGGGAGTCCACCATGAGCAAACGCTTTGCGCTCTATGGCAGCCCGCATTCGCTGCCGACGTACAAGGTGGCACTGATGCTGCGCCTGTCAGGCGAGCCTTTCTCATTCCGCTATGTGAGTTTCCAGAGGGGGATGCAAAAGACACCTGAGTTTTTGGCACTTTCCCGCTGGGGGCAGGTTCCGATTCTGGTCGACGGCGGCCGTGTCTTTCTCCAATCGGCGGCCATCGTCGAGCATTTGGCCGAGACGCTTGACCGGTTTCAGGGGGCCGATCCGGCGACACGCCAGATCGTCCGGGAATGGTTGTATTGGAACGTCGACGTTCTGTTTCCGCCGATCTTCCATTGCTACGGCGTTCAACTCGGGCAGCGGGGACTTCTCCCGATCCACGTCGAGCCGGCTATTGCCAGCTACCATCTGAAGCGCGCCGAGACCGCGCTGTCCGTGCTGGACTCCCAACTCGCACACGGCGACTATCTCTGCGCCGGAGAGCCAACCATCGCGGATTTATTCTGCTACGGCGATGTAGCGTTTGCCGAACTCTGCGCGTTCGATCTGCATCGCTGGAAAAACGTCGCCGGCTGGAGCGCGAGAGTAACGGCACTGGCGGCTTTCAAGTCACCGTTTGCCCTGTTGGCGATGGCGGACGCCGAACTCTGAAGGCGTCATTTGCCGTTCCGATCGTGAAATTCCTCCGTTTCCTGGCTTGCGCGCACAGCCTGATTTTTCGAACCATTTCAAGCTGATTTGCCCTGTCCAGTCCTCGCGCGAAAAACATTCCGCTTAACCCGTCGGGCAAATCAGCGCTATCAACTCGCCCGTCTCACCCGACGAGAGGGGCGGCTCGCGATCGTCACGAACGCGCGGTGGGATGCGGTGGACGCGGATGTGCTTTTGACGAACGGCACGGAAGCGGACGGCGAAGTCGTGTGGTTCTGACGCCCCGATGCTGGCGTCAAGTTTTGCGGGTCAAGGCCCGCGAAGCGACGGTGGCAAGAAAGCCGGTCGCCGGGGAGAGCACGAAGTAAGCCGTAAAACCATTGCGCAGGGAAGGTCGGATTGCCTCCGCTGAACCTGTATGCTCGTGTGCGTTTCTTCGCACAATTTTGCACACGAGACCGCGGGTGCAGCGCGCATCCGGCCTTCCCTGCGCCCTTTCTTTCAAGGAGCGCCAATGTATCGACCAAACCTCGGGCGAATTGCGCTGCGAGAACGCGGACTCACATCCCCTCGGCTGTCTGAAATTTGAATAGATCTCACCCCCGTCATTGCGAGCGAAGCGAAGCAATCCATCTCACGGCTTGCGGAGGCATGGATTGCTTCGCTTCGCTCGCAATGACGGCCTGGGCTGTTTGAAAATTGAACTCCATTCTCGCTTGGCCTGCATGCGCTTTCGGTTAAGCTACTCGCTATCAGTTTACCAAATAAGAGTGATCGCAGATGACCGGGCAGGATTCGTCGGATTGGCTGGGCCTCTCAGGCCGCGTGTGCGTGGTGACGGGCGGGGGCGGCGGCATTGGTCGCGCCACCGCGCTGAATCTCGCATTGGCTGGGGCGCATGTCGCGGCGATCGACCGCGACGAACGCGGCCTCGCGGGGACGGAAGCTGAACTGCACAAGATCGGCCATGCGCATGTGGTCAAGAGCTGTGACACCACTGATGTCGAGAGCGTGACCGCCGCGGCCGCGACAGTCGAGAAATCGCTGGGTCCGTGCAGCGTTCTCGTCAACACAGCCGCGGTGCTGCGGCCGGGCGGCCTCGACAATTTGTCGCTCGCGGAATGGAATGCGGTGCTGGCGGTCAACCTGACCGGCTATTTCCTCTGCGCGCAGGTTTTCGGCCGTCCCATGCGAAAGCTCGGGCGCGGCAGTCTGGTGCATGTGGCCTCGATCGCAGCCAGCCACGCGCAGGGGCAAAGCGGCGCCTACAGCGTCAGCAAGGCCGGCGTCGTCATGCTCTCGCGCCAGCTTGCGACCGAATGGGGACCGCACGGCATCCGCAGCAATGTCGTCAGCCCCGGCCTCGTGGTCACGCCGATGAGCCAGTCGTTCTACGATACGCCTGGGGTCACCGAGCGGCGCAGGGCAGTGGTCCCGTCGCGGCGGATCGGCGCGCCGCAGGATATCGCTGATACGATCCTGTTCCTGGCGAGCGACCGGTCGTCCTATGTCAACGGCGACGAGATCACGGTCGATGGCGGCTACGCGCGGACGCTGATGAACCAGATTCCGCGGCCAGGGTTTTGATGGGTGTTGGCGGGTCATTCCGGAGCAGCCCGACAGGGCTGAATCCGGAATCTCGAGATTCTCAGGTGCGCAATTGCGCACCGTAGTTCGATGCTTCGCATCGCCCCGGCCCCGGAATGACGGCTTCAAAGATCAGTCGAACAGGCTCGACACCGACTCTTCCGCGGCCGTGCGGCCGATCGCTTCCGCAATCAGGCCGGAGATCGAGAGCGTGCGGATGTTCGGCGCCTTGACCACGGCGTCCGTCGGCAGGATCGAGTCGGTGATCACGAGCTCTTTCAGCTTGGATGAGGCAATGCGGGCCGCGGCGCCGCCGGAGAGAACGCCGTGGCTGATATAGGCGTAGACTTCCTTGGCACCGTTGGCGAGCAGCGCGTCGGCCGCATTCACCAACGTGCCGCCGGAGTCGACGATGTCGTCGACAAGGATGCAAGTGTAGCCGTCGGCATCGCCGATCACGTTCATGACCTCGGATTCGCCGGCGCGTTCGCGACGCTTGTCGATGATGGCGAGCGGGGTGTTGATGCGCTTGGCGAGGCCACGGGCGCGCACCACGCCGCCGACGTCGGGCGACACCACCATGACCTTGGAGAGGTCGAAGCGTGCCTTGATGTCGCGCACCATGACCGGCGAGGCGAAGAGATTGTCGGTCGGGATGTCGAAGAAGCCCTGGATCTGGAGGGCATGCAGGTCGAGCGTCATGACGCGGTCGACGCCGGCCCGGGTGATCAGGTTGGCGACCAGCTTGGCCGAAATCGGCGTCCGCGAGCCGGATTTGCGATCCTGCCTGGCGTAGCCGAAATACGGAATCACCGCGGTGATGCGGCGCGCCGACGACCGGCGCAGCGCATCCGTCATGATCAGCAATTCCATCAGATGGTCGTTGGCCGGAAACGACGTCGACTGGATGATGAAGGCATCCGAGCCGCGGACGTTCTCCTGGATCTCGACGAAGATTTCCATGTCGGCGAAACGCCGGACCACGGCCTTGGTCAGCGACAGGCCGAGCCCTTCGGCAATCTCGCGTGCCAGCGCCGGATTGGAATTGCCGGCCACCAGCTTGATCGAGCCGTTCTTGGCTGCCATCGACGCCTCTCCCCGCGCCTTGCTGGATACGACGTTCAGCATCTCAAGTACCTACAGAACCGGCGGGTTTTCAATGGGCGAGGAGATATCAGGCAGGTGGCCGCGCTGGCAACCCATCGGTGCGGTTTTCCCGGCCAAAAATGGATGAATACGGTACTCTTGCGGGTCTTAGTTAGCGCTGTAGGCCAGCACGCCGGGTGCCGATCCGTCCGGCGCCGGGCCGCTGGCCACGGCCGGGCCGTTACGGGTGGGGGCCGGAGCGGGCGGTGGCGTATCCGCGGGCCCGCCGTTGATCATGTTGGAGAGGCCGCTCAGGCCCGCTTGCGCGATCTTCCGCAGCAGCAGGTCGTCGGCGGCGGCCCAGGCGTCGCGTCCGGCCTTGCCGGCCGGTTCTTCGCCCGACAGCCGCAGCGCGCGCTGCTGGTTGCCGTCATAGACGTCCCAGACCCAGGAAATCATGGTACGGCCGCGCACGATCTGCGCCGAGAGATAGCTGCGTACGCGGTAGGAAGCGCCGCCTTCGCGCGACACGATCGAGAGATTGCGAAGCTTCGATTCGCTGTTGAGCACGCCGACCATGCGGTCGAACACCTGCGGCGGCGGGCCATCGATCGATTCGAACGCCACCGTGGCAGCGCCACCGCCGCCAGGGGTGGCCATCGCAAACGAGTCGCTCGGCGCAGTATTGCCGTTGGCGCAACCACCGAGCGCGCAGGCGACGACGAGCAACGTCGCGGCGATTGCAGCGCGCGCAATGGCGAGGCCTGTCCGGAGCAGATTGGTCGACGCGTCCCTCATTGACCCCTGCGATATCGTTAAAACGCATTAAGGTCTAGGGCAGAGAAGCCACAGCAGTGAACGGAGCGAGTGCGCGCGGGATCGCGGGGTAAACGAAAATTTTCATTTCAAGTTGAAGCACTTACAAATTGAAGCACTTGCAAGTTGAAACACTTGCGCTACACGCGGGCAATCGCCGCCACTGGCCCGCCGCCGGGCGGGCCCTGATGCTCGGCACCGCCGGAGACATAGACGGCGCCCGTCCCGGCGAGGCCGGCGATCAGCCCGCCGACGGCCGCGCGGGCGTGCCGGGTGGCGCTGATGTCGGTATCGTCGAGCATGATGTGGCGGCGTCCGCGCACGAGGCCATCAGGCGAGGCTTCCGCCTTGGCGAAAATATTGACGAGGCGATCTCGCGCGGCCGGATCGGAAATATCGTCGATACTGAGCCCAACGCTCTTCAGCGCGGCAATCACCGCAGCCGCGTCGATCGCGTCGCGCATGACGCCGTGCCCAATCACGAAGGGGCTGGCGGACGCATTCGAATTGCCGAGCACGATCACCACATTGTGCATCAACTCGATGCCGGCCGAGGTGGAGGCCACCGACGAAAACAGGCTCCAGTCCTTCAGGACCTGCTCATCATTGATGGTGCCGCTGATCTCGCCAAGCGCTGCGGCCACGCCGAGCGCGGAGGCGCCGCGCGAATACGCCATCGACGTGTAGGCGCTGGTCGTCACGGTCTTGTGTCCGCGCGCGTGCGCAGCCTCCATGCGCTCGCTCGTCAGCAACGGGCATTTGATCTGGACGAAATG
Source organism: uncultured Alphaproteobacteria bacterium (assembly GCA_963774775.1). GTDB lineage: Bacteria > Pseudomonadota > Alphaproteobacteria > Rhizobiales > Xanthobacteraceae > Bradyrhizobium. The sequence goes on along the minus strand of CAVZGZ010000002.1, from coordinate 76,295 downwards.
GACGTCGTTGGGATCGTCGATCCCGGCATCGGCCATGGCAACGCGGACGGCTCGCGCGGTCTCGTCGATCTGCGCGCCGCGGCCAAGCTCTTCCGGCAGAAAATCGCGGGTGTGGGCGATGCCGAGGCTCAGGCGCTTGCCGGCGATGGTCGCGTCAGAGGTTGTTGCCACGCGCGCAAACACCGTGAGATGCGGGCTGAGCACGCCTTCGGTGCCGCCCGACATGACAAAGGCGATCTTGTGCTCGACCTCGCCGGGAGTCAGGCCGAGATAAGGTGCGAGCGCCGTACACAGCGCCGCCACCGCATATTCCCGCGTGAAATCATTCACGCCGCCATTGCCTTCAGTCTTGCCGAGGATCGCCAGGATCGAGGCCGGATCAATCTTGCCCGCCTCGATCAGGCTCACGAGCCCTGCGACGTCGCCGGGGCCCTTGGTCGGGATTTGGACAACGTCCACCGATGTCGTGCGCATGCTCATCCTCTATGCGCGCTCCAGCGCGATGGCGTGAACGTGCCGGCCGTAGTCCGTCTCCCCGCGATGCACGGAACGGCGGTAGCTGTAGAAGCGCTCGTCGGAATAGGTGTCGATACCGGTATCGTCGATCATCAGCACACCGGCATTCTCCAGCCGCATCCGGATGAAACCGGCAAGGTCGAACATCGCATGACCGTCACGCTCTCCGGGAAGGAAGAACACGCCGTTTTCGGCATCCGCATCGAGGAAGCGCTCGACGAATTCGGGGCCGACTTCATAGGAGGGCTGGCGGATCAAGGGACCGATCGCGGCTACGATGCCGCCGCGCTCGGCACCGAGTTTTTCCATCGCATCGATGGTGGATTCCAGCACCCCCGTGAGTGCGCCCTTCCAGCCGGCATGCGCGGCGCCGATCACGCGCGCGGTGGGATCGACCAGCAGGATCGCTCCGCAATCGGCGGCGGTAACGCCAAGCGCGATGCCTTCGGTGCGCGTAACGAGCGCATCGGCGCGCGGCTTGTCGCCTTGCCAGGGTCCGGTCGCCACCACGGCGTCAGGCGAATGGATCTGGTGCACGCTGAGAAAGTGCTCCGGGGTGACGCCCATCTGCTGCGCCATCCGACGGCGATTTTCCGCGACATTGGCTGCAACGTCATGCGAGCCAAGGCCGCCATTGAGGCCGGCATAGATGCCCTCCGATACGCCGCCTTCCCGCGAGAAGAAGGCGTGGCGGAGGCCGGGAATGGCCGAAAGCAGCGGGGAGCCCAGCGTCATGAAGGTTCGGCCTCAATGTTCAGTATCGGCGTCACGTGGCGGCTGGTCGCTCAGCCCTGCGATCGAGGTGAGACGCGGGTCCGAGATCGCCATCGCTTTGAACATCGAGCCCATGCCGCCGCGGCCGGAGTTGGTCAACCGCTTCAGCGCGCCGGCGATGTCGGCGGACACTTCGGGCGAGGCCTTCGCCATCAGGCCTGCCGCGCGCGCCTCGACGCCGAGCCGCTTCAGGAAATCACCCTGCGTCACCGGGCCGTGGACGCGGGCGCCGAGATCCTCGGCGGCGCGCACCAGCGCCTGGAAATCGACGTGTGCGGTGACGTCGGCCTGGCCCGGATTCTTCAGCGGATCGGAAAAGCTGTGGCGGGCGATGGCCTGGAAGGTATCGCCGGCGTCGCTGCGCAGATGGCCGTAGTCGATGATCAGCGCGGCGCCGTCCTGGTCGCGCACGCGGGTTGCGAGCTTCATGATCTCGGTGTCGGGCCGCCACTCGAACACCGCGCCAGCAGGGGCCGCGCGCACCAGCGGCGGCAACAGGACCTCGAAGCGCGGCATCGGCTCGGCCGCGAAGCTGAATGTCAGCTTGCCGTTAGGATCGATCTCGACCGTACGTTCGTGCCAGCCTGTCCCGCGTTTCACCACCTGATGGATCGGCAGCACATCGAAATATTCGTTGGCGAGGATGACCGCGGGGCCGTCGGGTACTTCGTCGATGCTGTCGTGCCAGGCGATGTCGCGTACGCCAGACAGCGTCGCCCGCTGCTTCTCGCGCAACACCGGATTGATCTCGACCAGATGGACGCTGAGCGATTGATACAGCGGCGGCAGCACCCGAAGCGCGCGCAACGCATCTGCCATCATGGTGCCGCGTCCGGGGCCGAGTTCCACCAGCCGCAGCATCGGCGGCGAGCCGATCGCCTTCCAGATCGAGGCCGACCACAGCCCCAGCAGTTCGCCGAACATCTGGCTGACTTCGGGTGCGGTGGTGAAATCACCCTCACGGCCCAGCGGATCGCGCGACACGTAGTAGCCGTGCTGCGGATGCATCAGGCACAGTTCCATATATCGCCAGACCGGCATCGGCCCGGACGATTTGATCAGCTTCCTGATCTCTGCCAGCAGCGGCGAAAATTCAGTCACGGCCTAACCTTGAATCGATTCCGCACGATGCTTCGGCGCATTGCGGCGCCATGCCAACACAATAATAATCGCGCCCACTATAATCATCGGCACCGACAGCAGCATACCCATGGTGAGCCCGCCCCACAAAAATCCGAGCTGGGGGTCGGGCTCTCTGAAGAATTCGCCGGTGATGCGGGCAAAACCGTAGATCGTGATGAAACTGCCGAGGATCAGGCCGGGACGTTTCAGCGCGCCCATCCGGACCATCACGGCCAGCACCGTGAACAGCAGGATGCCTTCGAGGCCTGCCTCGTAAAGCTGGCTCGGATGGCGCGGCAAAGGTCCGCCGTTGGGAAACACCATCGCCCAGGGGACGCTGGAATCCGCCGGCCGGCCCCACAATTCGCTGTTGATGAAGTTGGCGAGCCGCCCGAGGAACAGCCCGATCGGCCCGACCGCGGTGGTGATGTCGCCGAGCGAGAGGATCGGAAGCTTGTTCAGCCCGGCAGAACAATATCACCGCGGCGACGCAGCCGAGGAAGCCGCCATGGAACGACATGCCGCCCTTCCACAATTCGAAGATTTCGGCCGGATGCTGGATGAAGAAGGGCAGGTTGTAGAACAGCACATAGCCGGTGCGGCCGCCGACGATGATGCCGACTGTGACCCACAGGATGAAGTCGTCGAGCTGCGGCAGCGAGATCGGCGCCGGGCCGCCCCACAGCTTCTCGTTCTTCAACAGCGAGCGGGCGTAGATCCAGCCCAGCACGATGCCGCCGATATAGGCCAGCGCGTACCAGCGGATCGCGATCGGCCCGATCGAAATGGCGATCGGATTGAAGACGGGGAAGTCGATCGTGAGAAAGGGCATCGAGGCCTGAATTTACGCGAGGTTGCGGCGAAAGAGCGCCAGCAGCCGCTCCCAGTGGCGCTCGGCGGCGTCGCGGTCGTAGACCGGGCGCTTGGGGAACGCAAAGCCGTGATGGGTGCCGGGATAAATCTCGACCTCGTTGTTCGATCCCTTCATTCCCGCCTTCACCGCTTCGATGATCTCCGCCGGCGCGTAGATGTCGGTCTCGGCGCAGCCGAAATAGAGTTCGGCCTTGGTCTTTTGCGCGGCGAGATGCGGGCTGTCGGGCTGGTCGGTCGCCAGATGCGTGCCGTAGATCGAGGCCGCCGCTTTCACGCTGTCAGGAAAATGCGTCGCCGCGTTGACCGCGTAGCGGCCGCTCATGCAGTAGCCGACGGTGCCGACGATGCGCGTGTTCGCGGCCGCCTGCCCTTCGGCGTAAGCGAGCAGCGCCCTGGTGTCTTCCATGACAAGCGGGATGTTGAGTGAGTGCATCAGCTGGAACATCCGCTTGCGCTCCGGCGATTCCGGATCCGGATTTATCGGGCCAAGCTCCATGGCGCCCGAACGGTAATACATATTGGGCAGCATCACGTAATAGCCTGAGGTGCCGAGCCGGCGTGCCATGTCGCGCAGCTCCTCACGGATTCCCGGCGCGTCCATGTAGAAGATGATGACGGGAAACGGGCCGCCGCGTTCGGGATGGGTGATGAAAGTAGTGGTCTTGCCGTCCTTGGTCGGAATATCGATCGTGTGCTCGATCATGGGCGTTGCTTTCCGCAGTCTGATTCTGATTTCCGTTGCGCGTTCAATACGATTGCAAGGAAACCGGAACATGACAAGGCGATCAGGAGACGGGGAGCTATTCCGGCCTTGAACCGCGGCCCGCGGATCGCCATTGTCTTGACGTAGTGACGTCCCGACATTCGCGAGTGAAAGCGGAGATTTTCGAGAGATGACCCAGACCAGCAACCGGTTTTTCGACGAGATCGGCCGTTTGATGAACGATGCCGCGGGTGCTGCCCAGGGCGTCAAGCGCGAGGTCGACACCGTCATGCGCAACCAGGCCGAACGCATCCTGCGCGATCTCGACATCGTCAAGCGCGAGGAGTTCGAGGCGGTCAAGGACATGGCCCGCCTGGCACGCGAGGAAAACGAGGCGCTGAAGGCCCGCATCGCCGCGCTGGAGGCGAAACTAGGCGTCTCGCAATCCTGAAGACGACAGGCGAAGGACCTCCTGTAGCCCGGAAGATGGGAAGGGTGAGAAAAATCCTTTCATTTCCTTGTCATTTTGCCTCTTTGGGGCTAAAAGCCCGCCACGTCCGCAGCCCCCGCACCCCTGGAGGCTTGCTGTCGGACGCTACCGGGCCGCGTTGCGGCCTTTAACTTTTTGAAAACAAGGACTTAAGACAATGGCGACCGTCAACGTGTTGAAGGCGACCGCGCGTCCGAAGAGCGGCAAGGGGGCCGCCCGGGCAGAGCGTCGCGCCGGGAAAGTTCCCGGAGTGATCTATGGCAACAACCAGCCCCCCGTCACCATCTCGGTCGACGACAAGGAACTGCGCCAGCGCATCCTGGCCGGCCGATTCCTGACCACGATTTATGACATTGATCTCGAGGGCAAGAAGCACCGCGTGATTCCGCGCGACTTCCATCTCGATCCGGTGCGCGATTTCCCCGTGCATGTCGATTTCATGCGGCTCGGTGAAGGCGCGACCATCCGCGTCAGCGTTCCCCTGCACGTGAAAAACGGCGAAGCTTCGCCCGGCGTAAAGCGCGGCGGCACCGTCAACATCGTCACCCACACCATCGATCTGGAGTGCTCGGTCGACAACATCCCGCAATACATCGAGGCCGATGTCGGTGCGCTGGAAATCAGCCACTCGCTGCATCTGTCCGAGATCAAGCTTCCCGCGGGTGTGAAGTCGCTGTCGCGTGAAGACGCGACCTTGGTCACCATCGTGCCGCCGTCCGGCTACGCCGAAGAACAGAAGGCTGCGGCGGCTGCCGCGGCGGGCGGTGCTGCTCCGGCCGCTGGTGCTGCTCCGGCTGCCGGTGCTGCCGCGGCTGCGCCCGCAGCCGGTGCTGCTGCCCCGGCGGCTGGTGCGAAGGCACCTGCGGCTGGTGCCAAGGCGCCTGCCGGCGGTGGCGACAAGAAGAAATAAGCGAACGCGGGATGCCGCGTCATGCAACTCTTTGTTGGCCTCGGTAATCCCGGCGCGAAATACGCTGACAACCGGCACAACATCGGTTTCGCAGCCGTCGATGAAATTGCGCGGCGTCATGGTTTTGCACCATGGCGCCGTCGTTTTCAGGGCGAGACCGCGGAAGGGGTGCTCGATCATGAGAAGATCGTGCTGCTCAAGCCGACCACCTACATGAATGAGTCCGGGCGCGCAGTGCAGGAAGCGGCCAACTTCTTCAAGCTCGCGGCCGGCGACATCACCGTGTTCCAGGATGAACTCGAACTGCCGCCCGCCAAAGTGCGCGTCAAGATCGGCGGCGGCATTGCCGGACATAACGGGCTGCGCTCGATTTCCTCGCATATCGGCAACGAGTATCGTCGCGTGCGGCTTGGGATCGGTCATCCCGGTATCAAGGAACTGGTGCATAGCCACGTGCTGTCGGATTTCGCCAAAAGCGATCGGCCGTGGGTGGAGGCTCTGTGCGAAGCCGTCGCCGACAATGCCGGGTTGCTGGCGACGGGTAAGGACTCGACGTTCCAGAACAAGGTGCATCTGGCGCTGCAGGCCAGGGGATTTTTCGAGAAACAAGACGAGGACGACAAGTAACGCTCGTCATCGCCGGACTTGATCCGGCGATCCATCCTCTCAAAGAAGATGGATCCGCGGGTCAAGCCCGCGTATGACGACCTCAGATCAATTCACTCGCCGCGGTGTCGCGCGAAGGATCGGGAATTACGATGGGATTCAAATGCGGGATCGTCGGGTTGCCCAATGTCGGCAAATCGACGCTGTTCAATGCGCTGACGGAGACGGCGGCCGCGCAGGCCGCGAATTATCCGTTCTGCACCATCGAGCCGAATGTCGGCGAGGTCGCGGTGCCGGACCCGCGGCTCGACAAGCTCTCGGCGATTGCAAAGTCCGCCCAGATCATCCCGACGCGGCTGACCTTCGTCGATATCGCGGGCCTCGTCCGTGGCGCCTCCAAGGGCGAAGGGCTCGGCAACCAGTTCCTCGCCACCATCCGCGAGGTCGATGCGGTCGCGCATGTGGTGCGCTGTTTTGAAGATTCCGACATCACCCATGTTGAGGGCAAGATCGCGCCTTTGGCCGATATCGAGACCATCGAGACCGAGTTGATGCTCGCCGATCTCGACAGCCTCGAGAAGCGCGTCGACAACCTCACCAAGAAGGCCAAGGGCAACGACAAGGACGCCAAGGAACAGCTCGAACTCGTCAACCGCGCCCTGGTGCTGCTGCGCGACGGTAAGCCGGCGCGGTTCCTCGAACGCAAACCCGAGGAAGAGCGCGCCTTCCGCATGCTCGGCCTGTTGACGTCAAAGCCGGTGCTGTACGTCTGCAATGTCGAGGAAGGCTCGGCGAAGGACGGCAACGGCTTTTCGAAGGCGGTGTTCGAGCATGCGAAGAAAGAGGGCGCGGTTGCGGTGGCGATCTCAGCCAAGATCGAATCCGAAATCGCGACGCTGTCGCGCGAGGAACGGGCCGAGTTTCTCGATACGCTGGGGCTGGAGGAAGCTGGTCTCGACCGCCTGATCCGCGCCGGCTATCAGCTGCTCGACCTCATTACCTACTTCACCGTCGGCCCGAAGGAAGCGCGCGCCTGGACCATCGACCGCGGCACCAAGGCGCCGGCGGCGGCCGGCGTGATCCACACCGATTTCGAGAAGGGCTTTATCCGCGCCGAGACTATTGCTTACCAAGATTACGTCGGGCTCGGCGGTGAAGCCGGCGCCCGCGACGCCGGCAAGCTGCGGCTGGAAGGCAAGGAATATGTCGTCGCCGACGGCGACGTCATGCATTTCAGGTTTAATACCTGAGGCGTCATAGCGCGGCCGACGGTCGGAGCGCTACCGCATCTGTCCCTGGTCGCGGATTGCGCCGAGATGCTCGTTGATGCGGAACACGATCAGGATGAATTCGGCGGCGATGCGCGAGAACACCACTCCGACCACGACGCTCGCAATCGAGGCCAGCAGCAGGATGAACCCACCGAACGGGCTGATCGCCATCGCGGCGAGAGCGGAGAATATCCCGGAGATGCCGAACAGCACGATCACGCCGATCACCAGCCAGTAGAACGTCTTGATGATCGTGGGCGTGATGAAGCGGTCCCACTGAAACAGATCCTGGAAATCGAACATCTCTGGTTCTCCCGGCAAGTCGAAATTGATTCGCGTCTAACCTGTCCCATCCGCGGCAGAGGGCTAGCCCCGAATACGGCTGCGGGCAAGTGAGGGACGAGCTATGCGAGTGGACGGGTTGAGATTGCCGCAAATAACGGCCACAATCGGGCTTCCAGCGACTATATCCCCGTCATGACCACACTCACCTTCGAAGATTTCAAGCCCGGCCGTTTCGGCACCTTCGGCCCGCGCCACGTCACGCGCGAGGAAATCCTCGCCTTTGCCGCGGAGTACGACCCGCAGCCGATGCATCTCGACGAGGAGGCGGCGAAGAAATCGATGCTCAAGGGCCTGTCCGGATCGGGCTGGCATCTTGGCTCGCTGATGATGCGGATGCTGTTCGACGGCTTTATCGGCCGCACCGCCTCGCTCGGTTCGCCCGGCGTCAACGAAATGCGCTGGATGGCGCCGCTACGCCCTGGCGACGATCTGACGCTCGACGTCGATGTCGCCGAAGCTCGCATTTCCAGGAGCCGTCCCGACACCGGCATCGTGACCTTCAAAGGCACCATTCGTAACGCCGCCGGCGTCGTGCTGTGCGAGATGGAGTCGCCGATCATCGTGCGCCGGCGCACGGAAGCGGCGGAGTAGCACGCGATGCATTTCTTCGAAGATATCGAGATCGGCGCGCGGCGTGAACTGGGTTCGTTCCGCTTCACGGCTGAATCGATCAAGACATTTGCCGCGCAGTTCGATCCGCAGCGCTTCCACCTCGACGAGGAGGAGGGAAGGAAGTCGCTGTTCGGCGGGTTGGCCGCATCGGGCTGGCATGTCGCCGCAGTCTGCATGAAACTGCTGGTCACCGACGGCAAGCGCCAGGCGGAAGAGGCTGCCGCGCGCGGCGAGGAGGTCGCGGTGTGGGGGCCGTCGCCGGGCTTTCGCGAACTGCGCTGGATCAGGCCGGTGCTGGCCGGCGATACCATCAGCTTTTCGAACCAGGTTGAAACGAAGCGCACCTCGGAGAAGCGTCCCGAATGGGGCATCCTGCAGGGGCGCAACACCGGCACCAACCAGCGTGGTGAAGTGGTGTTTTCGTTCCTTGGCACGGCTTTCGTGCCGCGTCGGAACAAAGGTTCCTGAATTCGTCACTGGATCATCATGGTTAGCGGATTGCTTCCGCATGTGATCGCAATTGATTCGTTGGTGGAACCATCATTTCGCTAACACATTTTGAACTTTGTCCCTGCCATATGGAATTCAGGGGAAAGCACCTGAGGGGACGTCCATGGCAGATCGCGTCGCGCTGAAACTTGTCGGCTTTATCTTCGCAACCGTCACGCTTTCGGTGATGCTGGCCACCGGAATGGTGGTGAAGGGTTATGCCGATGGCGACTATTCGTTCGAAGGCTCCGCGATCGCCCGTCATTAGTTCAGGATTTGCTAACCATAGGCGCCAGAACTAGCGGGCGCTTCCGCCGGCATCAGCGGCTCCAGAGCAGCGCCATCACCACCACTGCTGCGACCAGGAGCCCGACGAAGCGGATCATGATGGTGCCCACGCTGTGCGTCGATTGCCGCAAAGGAATGGGATCGGTGTTATCCGGCCGAACGCTTTGCATGAAAAAATGTCCCCAGAGGTGCCTGCCGTCATGTCTGACGGTACCGGTCCTTAGTCGCGGGCTGCGCTTTTAAAGTTCAAATCAATTTAGTCAAGAATCTTCTGTTTTTACGCGTTTTCTTCACGCGAACCGGAAGTCATCCCGCATCGAGTGCGGGACAGGCTTCGCTTGAAAACGCCATGAATGAAGCCGCCGCATCCCCTGGGAACGCGGCGGTAGCTAAGGCGCATAACGGTCCGAAATCAGCTATTGCGCAGGCCGTCGGCGGCTCGTTTCCACTGCGTGACGTTATCGGCGATCATGCGGGTCGATTTCATCGCCGCCTGGCTGAGCTGTGCATAGCCGGAGATTTCGCGCTGAACGCGCTGGCCTTCGGCATGCAGCAGGTCGCGCAGGCTCTCGAGTTCCGAAATCAGCTTTTCGATCTCGGCCAGCGAGGTTCCGGCGACGCGCTGGATCAGCGAATTGACGTTGTTGACGGTGGCTTCCGTGTTCGGCTCGAGCGGCGCGGTTTCCGGGCTCGTCACCGCAGGCCGGCGCAGATAGGCGATATCGTTGCGGACGAAGTCGCGGATCCCCGCCTCGACTTCGGAGACCGCAGCGAGATTGCTGTCGACGGCCTCATCAGTTGATTCAATTTCTTCGGAACGAATAGTAGCGTTCATCGGCTATTCCTCTGTTTCGCAGGATTGCGAGCGCGGACGTCCCCCGCACGACGAAGTCAAGGGTCCTATCAGTGCTGCCGAATTTGGCCGCATCTGGGCCGATATGCGGCAATGCTCGATCATTCCTGGGAGCGCTGCGCCAATCCTGCAAGCCAGCAGGCCTCACCAGCTCCGCTTGAAGCCGGCGCTGATGCTCTTGTTCGCGGTGCCCTGCGCGGTCTCGCCGATCGAGCCCGAGACGGTGACGCCGTCGAACAGCTTCTGCTCGGCGCCGACCTTGCGCAGCCATTTGTCGTCGGTGGTCGACAGGCTCTGGCCGGCGATCAGGCTGGTGCCGGTATCGGTGACGCTCAGTTTCGCGGTCTGGTCGGTCTCGTAGTTACGCTGCGGACGCGCGGGGATACCGGGCACCGGCACCACACCCTGCTGGATCACATTGTAGCCGTTCTGCAGCGTGACCGAATATTGATCGCTCAGCGGCACCGATTTGCTCAGCGAGGTCCCGAGCTTGCTCTGGTCCTGGCCAGGATCGACGCGGGCCTCGACCGAGGTCTGGTCCCAGATCGAGGCGACGCCGGGCGCCGTGATCGCGGCCCAGGCGGTGCCGGAGGACTGCGGCAGGTTGCCGCCGTTTTCGACTTTCTCCGCCAGCAATTCGGAAGTGGTCAGCGTGCCCTGCCGCGCCACCGTCATGTCGGCGCCGACGCGCGTATCCAGGAATGGCGAAATCGATTGCTTGACCGACACCGCGGACGAGCCGTTCGGTGTCTGGTTCGACGACCACGACGCGCCAGCGTTGCCGGTAGTTTTTGGTGCGGCGGGTTGCTTCGGCGCTGCGCCGAAGGGCGAGGCGTCGGCGCTGAGCACGCTCCAGTCCAGCTTGCTGACGTCGATATCCTTCATGATGTCGGGGTCGTTGGCATCGGGAGCGGGGGTAGCCGCCTTCGGCGGCTCTTCCGCCGGCCAGACCGACGTCGGCGCGCTTTGCGCCGCCGCCGTCAAAATCGATGCAACACCAAAACCGGCCACCAGTACCGGCAGCCTCGTCCAGCCATATCGTGTCTTGGAAATCATAACCCGCCCGCGCATTCCAGTGGCGGAGAATGCGTTTGCGTTGGTGCAAAATTAAGGCAAGGCGATAGGCTGGAGGGGATCGTCATGGCCGGGCATAGCTGTCCGTAGGACGGCGTCGCTTCCGCTCGCCTATGTCCCGGCCATCCACGTCTATCTCGGGGCTGGCAAAGTAAGACGTGGATGCCCGGGACATCCAGCGCGAAGACGCGCTTTTGCCCGGGCATGACGAAGACGATAAATCGAAGACGTTAAACCGCGATCTTCGGCAGATGGATGGGGTAACCCACTGCCTGCTCCACCAGGTCGAACGTATCGACCAGCACGCGCAGGCTGCTCAGCTTGCCGTCCCTGAACTGCGCGAAATGCGCGATGCGCAGCGAGATCGGCTTGCTGGTATCTTGCGTGGTCAGCGTATAGCGCATCATCGACGACGCCGAATCCTGCCCCAGCATGATCAATTCGCGCTCGAAGCGGTGGACGCGGACATTGTCGGCGATCTGCCCGATCACCTCGATCACGGCTGCCTTGCCCCGGCGCGCGCCGAAGAACGGAAACAGGTCGATCGGGCCATAGATGGCCCAGTCGACATCCTCGTCGAGCAGCGATTCGAGATCGGCGGACTGGCGTTCGTTGATCGCGCGATGCAACGCGCGCGAGAAACGCCAGAGACTATGCTCCGTCATTTGCGGTTTCCTGAAATCTGGATTGCAAAAAGCAGCAGCGGCCCTGTGGGCGTCAAAGTCGACGCCGTGCCGGGTCGCTGCCATTCATTAGTACACCAACAAATGGGGCAGTCCGGTGAAAGGACAATTGCGCTTCTTGCATTGCACGAATGCAGCTACACGGTGTCGTTTACCGGTCGTGCTGGCGCGCCGGCTGGCGTTCGATGGCGATTTCGGCGTCCCGGACCGCGATCACGGCGAACAACAGGGCGCCACCGATGCCGCCGATCGCGGCCCCCAGCGGCATGAAGGTAAAGAACACCAGCATGCCGCTATATCCTTCAAAACTCGTGGTTTTAAAGATCTCGACCCAGGCGAGCCCGGCCCCGATGCCGAGCGCTGCGCCGCCCAACGCACCCAATGCCAGACCCAGCAGCGCCAGCAATGCGATTTTCATGCTTCTTCTTCAGCCCCGGTATCCGCAACAAGCCCGGAGATAAGTCACGGCAGGGGCGGTGAGGTTCAAAGGCGGGTGGGGGGAAAGTTCTCTCGTCATTCCGGGGCGGCGCGAAGCGACGAGCCCGGAATCCATAACCACGATCGTGAGTATGGATTCCGGGCTCGTCGCCTAGCGCGCGCACCCGGAATGACGAGTGGAGGATGTCCCTCTAACTCCCGCCTCCCTCATCGCCGCTCAACACTGCGGTGACGTCGCGCTCCAGCACCTGCTCGACCAGGTTGAAGCTGTCGATGATCTGCCGGATCTCGCTGATCTTGCCGTCGCGCAGGGTGTAGAAGGCGGCGATGTCGAACTGCACCACGCGCGCATTGCTGCGCTTGCTCATGGAGGCGCGGATATGGGCGGCGACCTTGTCGCCCTCGGCGACCATGATCGGCGCTTCGTAGCGCATGCTGGAGTAGCGGGCGTGGACGGTGGTCCACATCTGCCGCACCGACGCCTTGCCGCTCCGCTGGCCCAGATGCGGCAGGATGTCGATCGGCGCGTTGACGAGGAATTCGATATCGTCGGTGCAGCGCTCCAGCGCGCCCTCGATGTCACCGGAATAGGAGGCATCGAGGAAGTCCAACACCCGTTGCCGATGCAATTCCTCGGTCATGTCATCTCCACCGGCTCTCTTGCCGCCAACTCAATCTCCGCCTGCATCATCTTCAACGGAATGCCGCTGATAGCAATCGGCAAAAGGAATTGATCAGCGTTGACGCGTGTCGACCACAACGGTAGTCGCAGACTTGGTCGTCATCACCCGGCTTGACCGGGTGATCCAGTACGCCGCGGCTTCTCGATTCAATAGCAGGCGCCTCTGGAATACTGGGTCGCCCGGTCAAGCCGGGCGATGACTGCGGTGGGAGTGGAACTGCGCCGCGCCCCAATCGTTATCGATGCGATTTTCATTCCGGAGCCATCAGATCATGAAGACCCCGCTCGCCATTTTTGCCGCCGTCGCCGCGCTCACGCTCGCCGCCCATCCCGCCGACGCCAAAGGCTGTATCAAGGGCGCCGTGGTCGGCGGCGTCGCCGGTCACTATGCCGGCCATCACGGCGTCCTCGGCGCCGCCGCCGGCTGCCTCTACGGCCGTCACCGCGCCAACGAGCAGACGAAGCAGCAGCAGGGGCAGGGCACGCCGCCGGCGCCGCAGGAGAAGATGTAGGGTTTGTTTTCCCGTCATTGCGAGCGAAGCCCAGCAATCCACTATCCGTTATGCCGCGCGATGGATTGCTTCGCTCCGCTCGCAATGACGGTGCATTGGTGCGCGGGTGCGTCGTTACCGCCCTCCTCGGCTGGCAATTTCCGATTCAAATTTCAAACAGCCGATATGACTCCGCCATCTCGCGGCGCGCTACGCCCGAGTTATGCAAGTCATGTCCCTCCAGAAATCAGAGGGAGCAGGGAATGCCGGGTGCGCGCTGCACCCGCGGTCTCGTGTGCAAAGCTGTGCGAAAAAACGCACACGAGCATACAGGTTCAGCGGAAACACTCCGGCATCCCCCGCGCAATGGCTTTACGGCTTATGCCGTGCTCTCCCCGGCGACGAATTCGTCTTGTCACCGTCGCTGCCGGCTTGATGGACGAATACGATCCGGTTGAATCGTATCACCCACCGACAGCTTGACGCCAGCAACGGGTGCCAGAACCACACGGTTTTGCCGTACGCTTCAGCATCGTTCGTCTGGCGCGCGATGATCGCTCACGGCAGAACCGCCCTGCGATCCCGCCTGCGCGCCCGACGCTGCCGCGTCCACCGCATCCCGTTCCAACGTTCGTGACGATGGCCAACGCCCCCTCGTGAGGAACGGGACGGCGCGTTTATAATGCTGATTTGGGCCTGCGGCGAAGCGGTATATTTTTGCGCGGAGGTATGGACCGAGCCAGGGCGTGATTTGCCCGACGGGTAGCACAATCGCTTGTGGTGGTGATGGGTCCGCATCCACCGGGAACGCCAACCGCGCGATCCGCGTTTCCCTCCATGCTAACGGAGACGTCAATGACGAAACCGCCGACGAAAACCATTCAGCCCGTTCCCGACGACAACCAGAGCCACAAGGGCCCCGGCAGCGCGCCCGCCGTTCCCCTCGACACCACCAAGGGCCATCGCGACGACGAGAAGCACAACATCCGCGAACAGGCCGCGCATGGGAATTTGACGCAGAATACGAGCAATAAAAGGTCGGGGTGAAGCTTTGAAGGGATACGGGTGCAGCCGCCATGACGAACGAGCTCTCAGCCATCTACCGGGACTACATCGCCTGCCTGAACAAACAGGACTGGCCGAATCTCGGGCAGTTCGTTCACGAGGAAGTTCACTACAACGGCGAGCGGATCGGATTGTCAGGCTATCGCGCGATGCTGGAGCGGGATTTCGACGCGATTCCAGACCTCCAATTTGACATCCATCTGCTGATTTCCGAGCCGCCGCGCGTGGCGAGCCGTCTGCGCTTCGACTGCCGGCCGAAAGGTCTCCTGTTTGGCCTTCCTGTCAACGGAAAGCGAGTCTCATTTACCGAAAACGTGTTCTATGAGTTTCGCGACCAACGGATCGAGAACGTATGGTCCGTCATCGACAAAGCCGCGATCGAGTCCCAGCTTTAGGGCGTGACGATTTTTGGTCGGGGCAGCATGCTCCCGTCATCCTGAGGTGCGCGCTTTGCGCGCCTCGAAGGATGAGCCGCAAGCTCCGATCGTTCCTCTCATCCTTCGAGGCTCGCCGAAGAGGCTCGCACCTCGCGATCTTCGTCGTGCTGGCTTCGATCTTCCACGCGCTGGCGACGCCCTGGCTCGGATCGAAATTCCCAAAATTCTTCAAGAATGGCTACGAGCCGCTGTTCTTCGACGCGAGCCTGTCGTTCGCCGAAAAGATCGCGCAGTGGCGGACGCAGCCGGTGACTTCGCTGCAACTGGTGACGACGGTGCTGATGCTGTCGCTGCTGGCGGTGGGGGTGGCGAGTGTGCGGTAATCTCTCGCCGTCATTCCGGGGCGTGCGAAGCGCGAGCCCGGAATCCATAACCACGATCGTGAGTATGGATTCCGGACAGCCGCTCACGCGGCTTCCGGAATGACGAAACCTGTGCTAGCTACGCCGCGCGGCAATGGGCCGCGTTTTGAACCAACGGAGGTGTGCCATGCGCAAGCATCGCGATTTCGAAAACCTCCCCTGCTTTCAGCATCTCGCGTAAGCGGCGGAAGTCCTTCCCCTCGGAAACCCACGTCAAGCGTGGACGGCGTTTCGTCCATGGCGACGTCGAGCTGAGCGAAAAACTCGGCCGCAACGATCTATGCCCATGCGGCTCCGGACGCAGGTTTCAAAGCCTGCTGCATGAAATCCGGCGCGTATGACGGATCGAACCGGGACGATTACTTTTAGGGAGTAGTCGCGGTTCCGGTACGCGGACCTCATCCATCGTCGTCATTCCGGGGCGCCGCGAAAGCGGCGAACCCGGAATCCATCCACGATCGGGAGTATGCGATTCCGGACAGCCACTGCGCGGCTTCCGGAATGACGAAACTGGACATCCGTCCGTGACAGGAATTCCACGGCTTTCTCGCGTGTCGGAAAACGGCCGACGTCTCGGTAGTCGGGATCGTGCTCGCCGATTCCGGCGACCGAATCACGACAAACTCATTGCCGTCCTGTTCAACAAGTGCAGTCAGGTCCTCGCTGTTGAACGGCGTCATGTCTCGCGCGCCGCAGTGCGGGCACTCGTCGTCACACATGCAGGACCATTCATCGGTCCATCGACGCGTTTGCAGCGATCGCATCTGTAGAAGTTGAGAAACCAGGCCATCGCGAATCTCCTAGGATCGCAAACGATAATTTCCGCGGGAAACGAACTCGATAAATCCACGATCACGCAAATACTGAAGCTGCTGACGTATCTTCGGCTTGACGTTCTGGTTACCGGGATACAGGTCACCCAGATGCCGTTCGAAAGCATATACCTCGTCGAGTGTGAAGTCGCGCTTGCCGAGCGATTCGACGCATTGCATGACATCGAGCAGCCAGCCGCGCGTCTCAGGCGGTTCATTTCGGAGGAAAAGCGTCCTTTGCCACTCGGAGAGGACGTGTTCTTTCTCGCGGACGATACCGTTCTGCACGATATGAATTTTGCCGACGCGAATTGGACCCCGAAACGGAAACCAGATACGCGCTATCGTAAGCACCTAGTCAAGAAAGCTTTAGTAGGTTCCACTTACAACCAAAATGCGAATCGAAATCTTTTTGGTGCAGAGATGGGCTTTCTTTGGTTAGGCACGCTCATTGTGGTGGGGGCGTCTGTACTCATGGCTTTGCGCCCGCTGCCAGTCTTCGGTCGCAAGTTGTCGTTCAAGGCGACCTTCATCTGCGCATGATGCGACGCAACGACGTTGGACGATAGCAATAAGCTGAAATCCTTAGAAGTTTGCTGGGTGGCTTGGTTTGCTGTACGGGGACGATTCGAGTGGCCGAATACCATTGGGCTGAAAATTCCGTTAGCAAGTCAACAGTTTCGTGGACGCCCATGCTCCTGCTGTCGCCGTGGCCGTTTGCACATCCCTTGTTGCGACTCATTTGGTTGGCCCGCGTTCACCCGAACTTCTCGGTGAACCGCCGGTTACGAAGTCACTCTTTGGGTTCTTGAAATATTTATCAGGTTGCTTGTTTTGCAATCACTTGATCGGCTTTCCCTCGCGCGGCACTGACGCCTCGGGCCCCTTGTTCGGACCGACTTCAACGAACTGATGTCTCGACTCGGTTTGGCAGCTCTTTTCCTCTTATCGTTCGGTGACGCTCTCCGTCGCCAAAGAGGCAGAGCCAGTCTCGGCTAAAATCGCGCAAGGCTGTCGTATGCGAAGAAAAACAAACGGCAAACTCTATCTGCACCAAGCCCTGCACGACGGTCAGTCGTGAGTTGGGTGCTGTCATTGCGCTTATTCCGCTGGCGCTTGTCATTGCGGTCGCGTACTTCGCGATGATGGTTTCTGAGCCCGAAGATCGGTCGGGGCCCTTGTTTTGGGTCGCAATCCTGCTCACCTTCGCCCTTCTAGGGCTCGCGATGTACATGGCCCACGTCGAGAAGCAGTCGTTGGACCTCAAATCTATATCATTCAGAATCATATCATCCGGCCAACCTCGATGACGAGCTCGTCGATGACGCCGGACCAATTCCGACTTGGTGTTGGATCGAGTCGCAGGCCTCTGCGTAGTCATTCTGGTACTGCGTCGTTTCTTGAAGTGGCGATGAACGACTTCGCCCAAACGTCACGGACGTCCGTTTGTGTACTTATCGGACTTCACGCGTTGGTCCGACTGAGTCCGGAATGCACATCAAAGCGGACCTCCGCCGACCAATCTGAACTTATGGGTTCGTTCCCTAGAACGGCGGACAGCAACTACCGCTTCTTCCACCCACCCCGATGCCCCGGCGCGCCGCCGCTGGAACGTGGCGCCGGCCCGAACTCGGGGCCGGATTGGCGGGAGTTGGTGGGCTGGAAGATTTTGCTGCCGCTGCCGAGGTCTGGCTTGGGTGGCGTGGCGCGGTTGGGGCGGAAGGGCAGGGATTCCGGGCCGTGCATTTCGTCGAGGTGGGGTTTGTGGACTTTTGACGTCCCGCTGGCACTGCCTGTGGAGAGAGCCCCTCACCCCGACCCTCTCCCCGTGAAGAACGGGGCGAGGGAGAAGAAGAGCCGCCGCGCTTCTTCATTGCGCTCGTTGGCAGGTTCGCGGCTTCGCCGTATTTCTTCGTGCCCGCATAAGCGCCGGCCTTGCCTTGCACCGTGCGCTGTTTCGCGGTGGGGTCGTCGACGACGGCCATCTCCGTCGCGCGGAGGCGTTTGACTTCGTCGCGTAGGCGGGCGGCTTCCTCGAAGTTCAGATCGGCGGCGGCTTCGCGCATTCTTGTTTCGAGATCGCCCAGCACCGCCTCGAAATTGTGACCAATCGAAATTACGTCGTCGGCCATGCCGCCGTCGCCGATTTCCACCAGCACGTGGTCGCGCTCGTAGACGCTGTTCATGATGTCGCCGATGGATTTCTTGATGCTCTCCGGCGTGATGCCGTGCGCGGTGTTGTATTCGACCTGCTTCTCGCGGCGGCGGTCGGTTTCGGCGATGGCGCGCTGCATCGAGCCGGTCATCTGGTCGGCGTAGAGGATCACCTTGCCGTCGACGTTGCGCGCGGCGCGGCCGATGGTCTGGATGAGAGACGTTTCACTGCGCAAAAAGCCTTCCTTGTCGGCGTCGAGGATCGCGACCAGCGCGCATTCGGGAATGTCGAGGCCTTCGCGCAGCAGATTGATGCCGACCAGCGCGTCGAAGGCGCCGAGGCGCAAATCGCGGATGATCTCGATGCGCTCGATGGTGTCGATATCACTGTGCATGTAGCGGACGCGAATGCCCTGCTCGTGCAGATATTCGGTGAGGTCTTCCGCCATGCGTTTCGTCAGCACCGTGACCAGCGAGCGATAGCCGGCCGCAGCCGTGGCGCGGACTTCGCCGACGAGATCGTCGACCTGCGTGCGCGCGGGGCGGATGTTGACGGGAGGATCGATCAGGCCGGTCGGGCGGATCACCTGCTCGACGAACACGCCGCCGCTTTCGTTCAGCTCCCAGCCGCTCGGCGTCGCCGACACCGCGACCGATTGCGGGCGCATCATGTCCCATTCCTCGAAGCGGAGCGGGCGGTTGTCCATGCAGGACGGCAGGCGGAAGCCGTATTCGGCCAAGGTCGCCTTGCGGCGGAAGTCGCCGCGGAACATGCCGCCGATCTGGGGGACGGTGACGTGGCTTTCGTCGGCGAAAACAAGCGCATTGTCGGGGACGTATTCGAACAATGTCGGCGGCGGCTCGCCGGGGCGGCGTCCCGTCAGATAGCGCGAATAGTTTTCGATGCCGGCGCAGCTTCCGGTCGCCTCCATCATTTCGAGATCGAAGGTGGTGCGCTGCTCCAGCCGCTGCGCTTCCAGCAGCCGCCCGTGGTTGTGCAGCTCGTCGAGCCGCAGTTTCAGTTCCGATTTGATCGACTTGATCGCCTGCACCAGCGTCGGGCGCGGCGTCACATAGTGCGAATTGGCGTAGATCTTGATGAATTCGAGCTCGTCCTGCTTGTGGCCGGTGAGCGGATCGAACTCCTCGATATTTTCGACGGTGTCGCCGAACAGGTTCACGCGCCAGGCGCGGTCTTCATAGTGCGCCGGAAAGATGTCGATGACGTCGCCGCGAACGCGAAAAGTGCCGCGGGTAAAATCGGCCTGGGTGCGCTTGTATTGCAGGGCGACGAGGTCGGCGATCAATTGCCGCTGGTCGATGCGCTCGCCCTTCTTCAGCGCAAACGTCATCGCGGTGTAGGTCTCGACCGAGCCGATACCGTAGATGCAGGAGACAGAGGCGACAATGATGACGTCGTCGCGCTCGAGCAGCGCGCGCGTCGCCGAGTGGCGCATGCGGTCGATCTGCTCGTTGATCGAGGAATCCTTTTCTATGTACGTGTCCGTGCGCGGCACATAGGCTTCGGGCTGGTAGTAGTCGTAGTAGCTGACGAAATATTCGACCGCGTTGTCGGGGAAAAAACTCTTGAACTCGCCATAGAGCTGGGCCGCCAGTGTCTTGTTCGGCGCCAGGATGATGGCCGGGCGCTGCGTCGCCTCGATCACCTTGGCCATGGTGTAGGTCTTGCCGGAACCGGTGACGCCGAGCAGCACCTGGGTGCGGTCGTTGCGGTTGATGCCCTCGACCAGTTCGGCGATAGCGGTCGGCTGGTCGCCCTTCGGTTCGTATTCGGACTTGATGACAAAGGGCACGCCGCCTTCGGATTTTTCCGGGCGGGGCGGCCGATGCGGCGTCCAGACTTTCAGCGCACCGTCGTCGCCCTTGAATTCCGGGCGGCCGTCGCGGATCAGGCTTTCCAGCGCCTCGGCGGTGGCCTTGACCCCGAGCGCTTCCATCTTGTTGCGCGGCGGACGGGCCAGGGCTTCGTCGTCATCCTCCGCCGTCGGCAGGCCGAGCTGCCGCGCCAGGTCCGGATCGAGCGTGGGGATGGTGGCCGAGGTGCCGTAATTGGCTTGTGGGGCTTCGTCGAGACCTGGGCCCGGCCGAGGGACCCCCACCCTGACCTCGAGAGCGAGCTTCGCTCGCCTCGGACCCGCAAGCGGGAGAGGGGACGCAAGCTGCGCGTCCGCCGTGTGATTTCTTCCACTAACGCCAGCGGCTGGGCGTCTTAAGCCCTCTCCCGCTTGCGGGGGAGGGTTGGGTGGGGGCACGCCACGCGACGCGTTGCCAGACGTGTCGCGCTTCGCGACTTCATCGCTTGTTCCTTTCGTCGAGGCGCGCGCGCGATGCGCCGCCGCCTCGCCGCCGGCGCGGCGGTCCCAGGAATTATCCGGCGGTGGCTGCAGGCCGGTGCCCGAGCCCATCCCCGCATCGCCGCGATTGATCGCGGGATTGAGCAATTCCGCCAGCGCCGGCCCGATCGGCTGTACGTCGGGACGATGTGCCTTGGATTTCGGCGCCTTGGATTTCGGGGTTTTGCCTGATTTTTTGGGGGTATCTGATATCTTCGCCATGGCCGGAATATGGGACGAGTCCGGCGGCGAGGAAAGGGCTGTTACGGCGCTGCGATGTGCATGAACTGAGGATGCTGACACCGTGCTGTCAGCAGGTGTCAGGACCGCGATGCCAGATCAGGCCTAGCTCGTCGATGGCGTCGCTGCCCCTTCGACGATACTGAGATGGATGCCGCCGCAATGCGTGCAGCGCAGGGTCCAGTATTCGGCGCCGGCGCGGCCGGGGATGATGCGCAGCAGTGCGAGGGAGGCGTCGCAGTCCGGGCAGTTGGACATCACCGGCGGCGAAGGCGGGCTTGACGAAGACGGACTTGGCTCGGCGTCACACTGCGGCATGATGACGACCTTTTTCCAATCCGCTAGTTCAGCGGCTCGGCGTTGGGCATCACCAGTCCGAAGCGCTGCTGGAACTGGTCGATCAGCGACTTCGCGTCCGCTATCGCTGCGTCCGGATCGGACCACGCAAAGCCGACTTCGAGCATCGGAAAGGAGATGCCATCGATGACGACCGGCTCTTGATCGGCTCGTAAAATCCTGGCGTGCCATAGCCCCTTCCCCGCTTCGAATGATCTGATCTCAAAGCCATCGTAAATCATGGGAGTTTCCCGCAATTTTTCTCTGTCCCGATCGAAGCACGGTGGCGCACGGACGAATGTGAACGAGTTCACATTTGCCGGGCTTTTTGCGGGGCGAAGTGTCGCGGTGGAACCGGGAACTCAGGCGCTGCGCGGGCCCTTGCGGCGGGCGGCCGGTTCCGCCGCGGCGCGAATGATCCAGCGCCGGAACGCAGCGAAATCGCGCTGCTCGGTGCGGAAGCCGCGATAGACCAGGTACCAGCGCATGCCCTTCGGCACGCTGAGCGCGAACGGCGCGACCAGCCGGCCGGCGGCGAGGTCGTCGTCGATATAGGGCCGGATGCCCATGGCGATGCCGAGGCCGTCGATCGTGGCCTGCAGCGCCTGGCCGTAAAACTGGAACTCGAGGCCGCGCGCGGAGATTCGCGTGACGCCGGCAGCCTTCAGCCAGGACGGCCAATCGTCAGGCGAATGCGCGACCCGCAGCAAGCTCGGGCCCTTCAAATCGCCGGGACGCTTGAGCTGTGAGCCAAGCCTGGGCGCGCAGACCGGCAGCAGATCGGCCGCAAACAGCGGTTCTGAGACCAGCCCCGGCCACTCGCCGTCGCCGAGCTTGATGCCGCAGCTCCAGTCGTCGCCGAAGGGAGCGGCGGCGCCGCCGGTCGTGATGCGCACGTCGATGTCGGGTTCTTGTTTGCGGAAATCGGCGAGCCGCGGGATCAGCCATTTCATCGCAAAGGTCGGCCCGACGCCGACGGTCAGCACGCGCACGCTGGATGGCGCCGTCACCTGCGCGGTGAGGCTCGCCAGCGCATCGAAGATCGGCGTCAGCCCGCTCTGATAGGCGCGGCCGGCGGCGGTCGTGACCAGGCGGTTGGCCTTGCGCTCGAACAATGCGACGCCGAGCCGCTCCTCCAGCAGATGCACCATCCGGCTGATCGCCGCCGCCGAGACGTTGAGCTCGGCGCCGGCGGCGGCAAAGCTGCCGCTGCGAGCCGCGGCCTCGAATGCCTTGATGCCGTTGAGAAAGAGCAGCCGCCGCACAATACCCTCAGGAAAACTGATGCCAGCGCAAGATAACTCCGTTTGCGCAGGCGCTACAAGCGCGGCAAAGTTTATTGGCGGAGGATATTCAATGACCGAGCCAACGGATGCGCTGGTGCTCGATCTCGTCGAATGGATCGCGCGCGAGCCAAGGCCTTATGCCGAAGTGATCGAAACCTGGCGCACCTCGTGCCCGCGCCTGACGATCTGGGAAGACGCGGTCGACCGCGGCTATGTGGTGCGCCGCCCGACGGCCGAGGGTCTGCGGGTGACGGTGACCGAAGGCGGCGAGAGATTTTTGCGCGAGCATGGCCGGGTCAGTGCCTGACTTTGCGTCGAGGGAACGCGCGAACCGCTCATCACATTCGCGCGTAGCGATGGTGCGCCATTGACAGGATCGCCCTGAGCTGTCCACATTCATGCAATCGCATCTTTCTCCACGCAGGATTGTGACCATGATCGACCTCCATTACTGGACCACGCCGAACGGCCACAAGATCACGATGTTCCTCGAGGAGACCGGGCTCGCTTACAAGATCTTCCCGGTCAACATCGGCAAGGGCGATCAGTTCAAGCCGGAGTTTCTGGCGGTCGCGCCCAACAACCGCATTCCCGCCATCGTCGATCACGAGCCCAAGGGGAGTGGCAAACCAATCTCGATCTTCGAATCCGGTGCCATACTTCTGTACCTCGCCGAGAAGACCGGAAAATTCCTGCCCGCCGATCTCCACGGCCGCTACGATACGATCCAGTGGACGTTCTGGCAGATGGGCGGGCTTGGCCCGATGGCCGGCCAGAACCATCATTTCCGCAACTACGCCCAGGAAAAGCTGCCATACGCCATCGACCGCTATGTGAACGAGACCAACCGCCTCTACGGCGTGCTCAACAAGCGCCTGTCCGATCGCGAGTTCATCGCCGGCGAGTATTCGATCGCGGATATGGCGAGCTATCCCTGGGTCGTGCCGTACAAGAACCAGGGCCAGGAGATCGAGGATTTTCCGCATCTCAAGCGCTGGCTGGAGACGATCCAGGCGCGCCCCGCGACGATGCGCGCCTACGCCAAGGCGAAAGAGGTCAACCCGAATTTCGGCCAGCCGGTGAACCGCACCGAGGAAGAGCGCAAGCTGCTGTTCGGGCAGACCGCGGCGGTGGTGCGGTAGGCGCCGGCGGCGTAGCTAGCGCCGCACGAGCCCGCCACGCGCGTGCAACATCTCGACCACGGCGTGGAGGTCGCTCACGACCGCCGCGCATCGCGCCCGCGACGCGTCCGTCGGCGGCACCATGTCGGGCACCATGATGGTGATGGCGCCGGCCGCATGCGCAGCGGTGACGCCGTGATTGGAATCCTCGACGGCGACGCAAGTCTGCGGCCTCACGCCAAGCCGTTCGGCTGCCAGCAGATAGAGATCCGGGCTCGGCTTGCTGCGCGTGACGTCGTCTCGGGTCAGGATGGTGTCGAAGCGTGAGCGGATGCCGGCGAGCGTCAGATGCGTCTCGGCGCCGTGCCGCGTCGACGATGTCACGATCGCCATCGGACACTCGGCGGCTGCGAGCGCGTCGAGCAGCGTGACAGCGCCGTGCTTCAACGGCAATCCCGAGCGAAACAGTTCATCCCGGTTGGCGGCGAAAGCGCGGTTGATCGAATCAATCGGGAAAGTCTCGCCATAGCGATCGAGCAGCATGGCCTCGCATTCCGGCCCGGGAAGCCCGACCATCGCGTGGCAGAGCGGAATGACGTCGTCGCTATAGCCGCACGAATGCAGCGCCGCGACGAGGCTCTCGAAATAGACCTTCTCGGTGTCGAGCAGCGTGCCGTCCATATCGAGCAGGACGGCGCTGACGTTCCATCGCGTGCTCATTGCGATGCGTCGGCGGTAGCTTGGCTTGCTATCTTGCGCAGGCAATCCGGACACAGGCAGTCGCCGCCACCGGCCGGCATCGGCAGGCGGAACGATTCCTCGCGGCACCAGCACGGACCCGACAGGTGGCAAGTGAATTCCGTGCCGCAGCTTTCGCACGCAAGCCGGCGCGGCGGCGGGCTTTCTGACGGATTTGTCATTGGTCGGGCTGCATCCTGTCCTGGTTTTAATGCTGGAATTAATCCCGGGTTCATCGCGAAAGGCGTTATCATGCGGTCAAATCATACATCGAGGGATTCCAAAGGGAAATCCGATGGCTCGCGATTTGCAAGGCGCGCTGGTTGCACTCAATCGGTTCGGATTCGGCGCCCGCGGCGGCGCCTCGGGCGATCTGATCAGCGCCGCGTCCGATCCGCGCGGCTTTGTCAAGGCAGAGTTGACTCGCGCGGGCAGTGCGTTGCTCGAGATGCCGGGCCTTTTGTCGACGCCGGCGCTCGGCAGGCAAGTGTTCGATTATCAGTTCGAGCAGCAGCAGGCACGCGCGGCGGCCGCGAAATCATCGGCGCCATCAGCGACCGGTGAAGGCCCGCTACCGGCGGCGCCGTCGGACCAGAAAGTGCAGCGGCGAAATCTTTCGCTCTCGACGATTGCCAAGGATATCGCGGCCAAGGATCGTGCGATGGATCCTTCGATGCAGTCGTCAACACAGATGGCGCAAAGCGGCAATGCCAATGTTGCGATGGCGCCGGCGGAAGCGTCCAATCCGGCCAAGCCGCCCGCGCAGCCGCTCAATATCATCCAGAAGACGTTCCGCGCCGAGGCCTTGGCGCGGCTGCAGCGCGGCGTCATCGCCGATTGCGGATTCGTCGAGCGTCTCGTCGTGTTCTGGTCCAACCATTTCTGCATTTCCGCCAACAAGGGCCCGCTGGCGCGGATGTGGGCCGGCTCGTTCGAGCGCGAGGCGATCAGGCCCTACGTGCTCGGGCGCTTCGGCGACATGCTCAAAGCGGTCGAGCAGCATCCGGCAATGCTTTTCTTCCTCGACAACCAGCAATCGTTGGGGCCGGATTCGCGCGCCGGCATCAACCGCAACCGGGGACTGAACGAAAATCTCGCGCGCGAGATCATGGAACTGCATACGCTCGGCGTCGGCGGCGGCTATACCCAGGATGACGTAACATCGCTGGCGCGCATCATCACCGGGTGGACCTTCGCTGG
This sequence comes from uncultured Alphaproteobacteria bacterium, assembly GCA_963774775.1. Classification (GTDB taxonomy): domain Bacteria; phylum Pseudomonadota; class Alphaproteobacteria; order Rhizobiales; family Xanthobacteraceae; genus Bradyrhizobium. The sequence continues at coordinate 50,970 of CAVZGZ010000002.1, read as the reverse complement.
ACGGCAAGGCCAGCTCGGCACGCCCGGCACCTTCGCGTTCAACGCCAATGCGCATCAGCCCGGGGCGCAACGGATGATGGGCAAGATCTACGAGGCCAATGGCTTAGCCCAGGGCGAGGCGGTGCTGGCGGATATCGCGCGGCATCCCTCGACCGCGAAATTCATCGCCGCCAAATTCGTCCGTCATTTCACAGCCGACGAACCGCCGCCCGCGCTGGTGGCGCGGCTGCAGGATGTCTTCACCAGAACCGATGGCGACCTCAAGGCGCTGGCGACAGCGCTGGTGGATTCCAGCGAGGCGTGGCAGGCGCCGCTGACAAAGATGCGCTCGCCTTACGAATTCCTGGTCGCGTCCGGCCGCCTGCTGGCGCGCAACCCGGAAGATCCCTCCCGCTACATCAACGGCCTGAACACGCTCGGCCAGCCATTATGGTCGCCGGCCGGCCCGAACGGTTTTCCCGATACCAATGCGGCGTGGGCTGCGCCCGAGGGCATGAAACTGCGCCTCGATCTCTCCGCGCAGATCGCCTCCAATCTCGCCGACCGTATCGACCCGCGCGATCTGCTCGAACTGGTCGCGGCGGATGCGGCCTCGCCGGAGACGCGGCGAACCATAGAGCGCGCGGAATCGCGGCAGCAGGCGCTCGCGCTGTTGCTGATGTCGCCCGAATTCCAGAGGAGATGACGATGGAGTACGTGAAAGCTTGCAGTCTTCGGCAACCTCGCGGCGTACGCTGCTGCTCGGCGGTGCCTCCTTTGCGGCCTGGGCGTACTTGCCGAAATTCGCCCGCGCCGCCGACAGTCGCGATCCGCAGGCTGGTGGCGGTGATCCTGCGCGGCGCCCTCGATGGCCTCGCCACCGTCGCCCCGATCGGCGACCCCGATTATGCCGTTCTCCACGGCTCGATCGCGCTGCGGGCCGACGGTCCGAATGCGGCCGTCATGCTCAACTTGTTCTTCGGGCTGCATCCGGCGATGCCGGAGTTTGCGCGGATGTACAAACAGAAGCAGGCCGCGGTGATCCATGCGGTTGCCACCTCCTATCGCGATCGTTCGCATTTCGACGGCCAGGATGTGCTGGAAAGCGGCTTTGCCGGGCCCGGCCGGGTGCAGTCCGGCTGGCTCAACCGCGCGCTGGAATCTTGCCCAGGGGCGACCGGGTGACGAGCGCGTTAGCCGTTGGCCCGACCACGCCGCTGGTGCTGCGCGGCTCAGCGCCGACCGTCGGCTGGGCGCCGGTGGCATTACCGCAAGCGGCCGATGACACCGCGATGCGCCTCGTCGAGCTCTATCAACACCGCGATCCCGCGCTGGCGAGCGCGCTGACACAGGGCCTGCAGCTCGAGAAGGCCGCGCAAGGTGACGACATGAAGCCGAAGCCCGGCACCAACGGCGCTGGCGCGATGCGGCTGGTGGCGCGCGGCGCCGCCAAACTGATGGCGGCCGACGACGGCCCGCGGATCGGCGCGCTCGCCTTCGACGGCTGGGACACCCATGCCAATGAAGGCGGCGCGGTCGGCCGTCTGGCGCAACTGCTGGGCGGGCTCGACGGCGCGCTGGCGGAATTCGAAAGCGGCCTCGGCGATCGCTGGCGAGATACGGTGGTGGTGGTCGCCACTGAATTCGGCCGCACCGCACGCATCAATGGCACCGAAGGCACCGACCACGGCACCGGCACCATCGCGCTGCTGGCAGGCGGCGCGGTGAAAGGTGGAAGGGTGATTTCGGACTGGCCGGGCTTGAAGCTCGGCAATCTCTACCAGGGCCGCGATCTCGCGCCGACCACCGACTTGCGCGCGGTGATGAAAGGCGTGCTGCACGACCAGTTCGGCTTGGGCGAGCGCGTGCTGGCGGAGACGGTGTTTCCGGATAGTAGCGCTGTGAAGCCGATGAAGGGGTTGGTGGGTTGATTTCTCTTCACCTCTCCCCGCTCTTTTGCGGGGAAAGGTGAATTGCATCGCAGATGCGATCCGGGTGAGGGGGTACAGGTCCATCGATAGATCACGATCGCGGAGAGAGCCCCTCACCCCAACCCTCTCCCCGTGAAGAACGGGGAGAGGGAGCGAGAGGCCGGTGTCGGTCTCGCTACCCCTTCGTAATCCCGTCGATCTCCGCGATCTCCTCCGCGCTCAGCGTCCAGCCGATCGCCTTCACGTTCTGCTCGACCTGCTCGACGCGGGTGGCGCCGGCGATGACGCTGGAGACTTGCGGGCGCGAGGCGAGCCACGAGAAGGCGAGTTCGAGCATCGAGTGGCCGCGCGCCTGCGCAAAGGTCTGCAGCTTCTCGACGATGTCCTCGTTGCGCGGCGTGACGTAACGATCCCTGAGCGCCGGCGCTTTGGCAAAGCGCGTGTCGGCCGGCAGCGCGGCGCCGCGCTGGTATTTGCCGGTCATGAAGCCGCTCGGCCAGCGGAAAGAACGGCAGCAGGCCAAGATTATATTCTTTTGCGACCGGCAGCAGGTCTTTCTCGATGCCGCGCACGACGAGGCTGTATTCATCCTGGCACGAGACGAAGCGCGTGACGTTCATCGCACGCGCGACGTGCTCGGCTTCGGCGATGCGCCAGGCCGGGAAATTCGAATTGCCGATATAGCGGACCTTGCCTTGCCGCACGAGGTCGTCGAGCGCGCGCAGGCTCTCCTCGATCGGCGTCAAGGGATCGTAATCGTGCTGCTGGTAGAGATCGATATAGTCGGTCTTCAGCCGCGTCAGGCTGGCTTCGACCGCGGACATGATGTAGCGGCGCGAGGCACCCTGCTTGGTGCCGTCGTTGCTCATGGGTTTGGAATATTTCGTCGCCAGCACGATGTCCTTGCGGCGATCGCCGAGCACGGTGCCAAGCACGGTCTCGGAGCCGCCCTGGCCTGCATAGATGTCGGCGGTGTCGAACAGCGTGATGCCGAGGTCGATCGCCTTGTGGATCACCTTGCGCGAGGTCTCGAGGTCAGTGCGCTGGCCGAAATTGTTGCAGCCGAGGCCGACGGCGGAAACGCGCAGGCCGGAGCCGCCGAGATTGCGAATTTGCATGGATCGATCCTGAAGCGCGGAAACAGAGGGGGAGCGCATAGTGGCGTGTGCGGCAGGCCGCCGCAAGGCATCCGCGCCGGAGCGTTATTCACGATGATCTGATGCGGCTCAAAAAAAGCGGTCCCGGTCAGACGCGGCGACTGACGGGGACCGCTCGGGGCGCGTGATCTGAGACGGGGGGCCTGATCATACGCAGGCGAAGCCTAGCCACGCTTTATTACGGCCCAGTGACAACCAGATTTATCCACAGCCAGGATCGGCTCGCCCATCGGTTGCGGCGCATGACGGTCCGCAATATCGGCTCAGAAAATCTTGCGATAGACGATGAAGCCGGATTTTTCCGCCATCGTGTCATAGAGCAATTGTGCGGTGAGATTGGTCTCGTGCGTATGCCAATAGACGCGGGGTGATCCGGCGAGCTTCGCCTGCGCATAGACGCCGCTGATCAGCGCACGGCCGATGCCTTGGCCGCGCGCGGCCTCGTTGGTGAAGAGGTCCTGCAGATAGCAGTTCGGCCCGATCGCCGTGGTCGAACGGTGAAACAGATAATGCGTCAGCCCGAGCAGCTTGCCGCCGCTGTCGGCGACCAGCGCATGCACCGGCTCGTAGGCATCGAAGAAGCGCGCCCATGTCATCGCGGTGATTTCGGGCGCAAGCGCGGTTGGTCCCGATCGTTCGTAAAACGCGTTGTAGCCGTCCCACAACGGCAGCCATTGGTCGTAATCCTGCCTGGTGACAGGGCGAATGGTGACATCGCCGGACATGGGCATCCTGCATGGCTGGAGAAAGACACGGGCGCGAAGCGGCGCGCCGTTATTTAGTACAGGCAGGTGTGAGCCGGATCAATCGTAGGCGCCATCGGATGGCGCAGCCGCTATTCCGCCGCGCGCAGGTGGCGGGCGAGGCTGAGTTCGCTGCCGCCACGCAGCGAGCGCAGATATTCGGCGTTCGCGGGATCGTCGGTGTGACGGACCAGGTCGGTCACCGGCGTGTAGCTCAGCATGCGCCCGCCGTCGGGCAGCGCCGTGCAGGCAAAGCGCAGCACCTGGCCGTCGGCGAGGTTGATGTTGATCGGCGTGGAATCGCCTGCCCGCATCATCTCGGTACGCTGCGCGATGAAATGGCTCAATTCGTCCTCCGGTAGTTGCCAGGCACCGGTGTCGCGGCCGTGATACATCAGCGCGATGAACGGCGGCTTGCTGTCGGCCTGCTGGTCGGACAGCGAGAAATAATCGCGGAAGGCGCGGTTGATGAATTCGGCGCGGGTGTCGGAATCAAGCAGTACGATGCCGATGTCGACCTGGTCGAGCGCCGCCGCGAGCCGCGTCGCCGTGGCATGATGTTCCTGCTCGGCGGCGAACGCGTCGACCCATTTCTGCCGCAACAGCCCGGTGATGACGGCGGTGCCGGTGGCGGTTGCGGCCAGCATCAGCATGCGCGTCAGGTCCGACATGTCGTAGCCCGGCGTCGCGCGGTGACCGAGAAAGAACAGCGCCGAAGAGACCACCGCGATCACGGCGCTGATCAGGCCCGACGCAGTGCCGCTGACCGAGCTAGCGAAGGCGACGATGCAAACGAACAGCGGCGCCGGATTGGGCACGGCGATCAGATGGCGGTCGACAAGAAAGGCGGTCACCGCGGTGGCCGTCGTCAGAGCCGGACCTGAGATTGCACGCCAGTCGAACTGCATGGCGGCCCTCGTTGCCTCCTCGATCGTTTTGTCGTTGCCTCCCGGAATAAGCGTCGCAGTGTGACGCGTGTTTCCGTTTCCGGCAGGATTTCTGCTTGCAGCCTTAAGGTGCGCTTGAAGCGATGCGACGGACTTTCGCGAGTTTGAATTCAAATGATATGCGAAATTGCATGGAACCCGATTCCATGCGCCATAGTTAGCGCGTGACCCCTGCAAGAGGACCCCGATGCCCGCGATTTCTCCGACGATACTGCCGATCCTGATGCTGTTCGCCTCCAACGTTTTCATGACCTTTGCCTGGTACGGCCATTTGAAATTCAAGGAGAGTTTGCTGCCGCTCGTCATCATGGTGAGCTGGGGCATCGCGTTCTTCGAGTACTGGCTGGCGGTGCCGGCCAATCGCTGGGGCAGCGCGGTCTATTCCGCGGCCCAGCTCAAGACCATGCAGGAGGTGATCACGCTGGTGGTGTTCGCTGGATTCTCGGTGCTGTATCTGAAGGAGCCGCTGGGCTGGAATCACGCGCTGGGATTTGCGTTCATCGCCGCCGGCGCGTTCTTCGTCTTCCACAAATGGTGATCGGGCGCGTGCGCGCCGCGGCTTGCGCGTTCACGACGGGTCACTTCGCCGGAGGCGCCGAGATCCGTGCCGGCGGTTCACGGCTTTCGCCGCGCGTGCCGGTGACGATCAACAGCGATGCCGCCAGCAGGATCGCTGCCGTCAGCGCGAGGGTCACAAGTCCGACAGGTGTCTTGATCATATTGGGATCGCGATGCAGTTCATCGCGCGTTGCCGTATGAGACGTGCAAACCCGAAACGTCGGGATCACGCCGGGATCGGCATCGCCATGGTGACCTTGATCGAGAGCACCGTGAGCGTGACGACGAGACAGAGCGACAACGCACCGATCGCGAGCGAGGCTGCGATGGCGTTGGTCAACCGGGAAGATGCTACGGGGGCAGGGCGGCCTTCGAAGCCTGCCGTTCCGCGCGACCGTATCATGGTCTAAATCCTTGCATGCGCGGGCGAATCACCCGCGGCGTCAGGCACGAGATCTCGCAATCCTCGCTGGCAACATTGCGGCGGTGCAGGCTCAAACAGTGGCGAAATCACGGCGGGGCTTGACGTTTTGCCCGCTGTTTTAGCGGTTTTGCCCGCAATTCCCGCTATTCAGAGCCAGGTTCTGATCAAATCAGAGCCTGACTCCTATCCCCGATCCCGTTCCGAGCGGCCGGTTTCACTCGAAAACGCTACGCCCCAGCGACGACGCTGGCGGGGTCTTCGATTTCAGCGTCGGGCTGCCAGTCCATGGCCACAAAGCCCGGGGACTGCTCGATCCGGCGCAGCCAGGCGCGGATCGCCGGGAAGGTCGAAAGATCGAAGTCGCAGCGGTCGGCGACATGGGTGTAGCCGTACAGCGCGATGTCGGCGACCGTGAGCTGGCCGGCGGCAAAGTAGTGATGGGTCTTGAGGTGATTTTCCATCACCTGCAGTGCGGCATAGCCGCGCTCCATCCAGTCTTCCAGCGCATGGGTCTGCAGGTCGCGGCCGCCCCTGACCAGCGACAGCCAGAAATAGGCCGCGCCGATATTGGGCTCCAGCGCGTGCTGTTCGAAGAACATCCATTGCAGCGCTTCGGCGCGCTCGATCCGCGATTCCGGCGCCAGCGACGTGCCGCCCGCGACATACCAGAGGATGGCGTTGGACTCGGCGAGATAGCGCCCCTCGGCGACTTCCAGAAGCGGCACCTGTCCGCTCGGGTTCTTCGCCAGAAAATCCGGCGTGCGGCTTTCGCCTCTGAGGATGTCGACCTCGATCGCGTGATACGGCGAGTTCAGCAATGCGAGCGCAAGGCGGACCTTGTAGCTGTTGCCGGAGCGCTGCATCGAATAGAGCTTGTACATGTGTGAGGATTTCGTTCGCAGGATCTTTTGCCGAGGTGAGTGCGCAGCGTTGCTGACGCGCTCGCGACGCAACGCAGTTAAACAATGATGCCGTTACCGGTGCGTCGCAAGAGCCGCGGAATGGAAAAAGTCGAAAACCTCTGCCGCACTGCACGCGCGCAGAATGAATTGATCAACACGTCTGTACAATTCAGATCACGCTTGCGCGATGCCAGCGGCACCGATCGCCACGCGCGCGACAATTGCGGCATCGGTCCACTCTGCGCGATCACGCTGATCTCGAAATCGCGGAAGCCGTCGCAGTCCGAGCCGCGTGGCGAGAGGCTTTGGAGAGTCGGTTCCAATCGGCTTGCCGTTGCGGCCGGCGGCCGCGAGCCGGCCACCGCGAGCGCGCCGATGACCAGCAAGATCAGGCTGTAGCCGCGCGCACGCGCTGGTCAGCCAATCGCCGGATCGCAGTCCTTGCCAGAAATGAGTCATTTCGCTGCGGAATTTTGCCAAATATTGCGCCGGAGCGTAGCCATCCCCCTTTAACGTTCCCTAAAGTTTTGACGTTTGCCGCCAAGCTTCTTGCGATGCAGCGTCGGGCGGCCTAGGGTACGCCGATCCCATCCAAATAGAGTCGTGAATTTCCGTGTTCACGACGTTTGCCAGGAGATGATGATGCCCTTCCTGTCCGCTGCGCTCGACCGTGTGAAGCCGTCCGCGACGATCGCGGTCACGGATAAAGCACGCGCGCTGAAAGCGGCGGGACGCAACGTCATCGGCCTTGGCGCCGGCGAGCCGGACTTCGACACCCCCGCCAACATCAAGCTGGCGGCGATCCACGCCATCGAGGCCGGCAAGACCAAGTACACCGCGGTCGACGGAATTCCCGAGCTGAAGGAAGCCATCATCGGCAAGTTTCAGCGCGAGAACGGGCTTTCCTACAAGCCGAACCAGATCATCGTCGGCACCGGCGGCAAGCAGGTGCTCTACAACGCGCTGATGGCGACCATCAATCCGGGCGACGAGGTCATCATTCCCGCGCCCTACTGGGTGAGCTATCCGGAGATGGTGGCGCTTGCCGGCGGCGAACCGGTGCCGGTGGTTTGCACGGCCGCGCAGGGCTTCAAGCTGCAGCCGGAGGCGCTGGAAAAGGCGATCACGCCGAAGACCAAATGGATCATCCTGTGCTCGCCGTCGAACCCGACCGGCGCCGCCTATTCGCGCAGCGAATTGAAGGCGATCACCGACGTGCTGGTGAAGTATCCGCATGTCTGGGTGATGACCGACGACATGTACGAGCACCTGGTCTATGACGACTTCGTGTTCACGACGCCGGCGCAGATCGAGCCGAAACTGTACGAGCGCACCCTGACCGTGAACGGCGTCTCGAAAGCCTATTGCATGACCGGCTGGCGCATCGGCTATGCCGGCGGTCCGGCGCCGCTGATCAAGGCGATGGCGACGATCCAGTCGCAGTCGACCTCGAACCCGTCGTCGATCGCGCAGTGGGCCGCGGTTGAAGCGCTCAATGGTCCGCAGGACTTCATCCCCGCGAACAACAAGGTGTTCAAGGAACGTCGCGACCTCGTGGTGTCGATGCTCAACCAGGCCAACGGCATCGAGTGTCCGCGGCCCGAAGGCGCGTTCTACGTCTATCCGTCCTGCGCCGGCACCATCGGCAAGACCTCGCCGATCGGCAAGGTGATCGGCAACGACGAGGATTTCGTCACCGAGCTCCTGGAGAGCGAAGGCGTTGCCGTGGTGCAAGGCTCCGCGTTCGGCCTCGGGCCGGCGTTCCGGATTTCGTACGCGACGAAAACCTCCGATCTCGAAGACGCCTGCAAGCGCATCCAGCGCTTTTGTGGCAATTTGAGATAGAGCGTTTCAAGCGAAGCCTGTCCCGCACTTGGATAGCGGGATGGGTTTCAGTTCGCGTCGAGAAAATGCGTCAGAAAAAAATGGCGTGTCAAATCACATCAGTCGTCGAACGCTTGAAGTTTTGACGGCTTCTTTTTGGAAGCGCCTTGTTTTCGACACGGCGCTTCCTTCCTGTCCGCCCGCAATTTAGTTCATCATGCGGAGACAAGACCAATGCGACTTTCGACACTGACGCTCGCCACCCTCGCGCTGATCGCGCCCATCGCCAGCGCCAACGCGTTGCCGCCGGTTCGCGCCGGCATCCTGCAATGCCAGGGCGGCCAGAATGTCGGCTTCGTCGTCGGCTCGGTGACGAGCCTTGAATGCGTGTTCCAGAGCGAGGGCCGCCGGCCCGAGCCCTATGTCGCAACCGTGCGCCGCATCGGCGTCGATCTCGGCTTCACCGAACAGACCCAGTTCACCTGGGCCGTGAATGCACCGAACAGCCGGCTCGGACGCGGCGAACTCGCCGGCAACTACGGCGGCGTCGGCGCCAACGCCTCGGTCGGCATCGGCGGCGGCGGCAATTTCCTGGTCGGTGGTCCGCAGAATTCCTACGCGCTGCAGCCGATCAGCGTGCAGGGCCAGACCGGGCTGAACGTCGCCGCAGGCGTCGCCGGCCTCGAGCTGGAGCCGGTCCTTTCGGCCCCGCGCCGGCATTATCATCACCGGCACCATCGCCGCTGAACAGCCAGCGCGGAACGAGAGGCTCGCGCAAGCGGGCCTCTTTTTTTGAGTATGAGGCCTCGCGCAATGCGGGTTCGCGCTTTCGCATCGCCCCGGATGACGCTCGAATTTGAAACAGCAGGCACAAATCTGGCAACGCTGCCACGGTTATGGCATAGAGAACCATGCGCCGTTGACACGGCGTCCGTCCTGTTCTCTGCTCGCATCACATCTTTCCAGCCGGAGATTTCTTCATGCGTCGCTCCCTCCCCCTCGCCGCAGCCGCTCTCGCCATGCTCGTGGCATCCATCGCCGGCGCCTCTGCGCAGCAGCCGATGCAGCGCGTGCAGGTCGGCGTGCTGGAATGCCGCGGCGGCGCCAGCGTCGGTTTCATCGTCGGCTCCGTGACCAATCTCGGTTGCGTGCTGCGCGTCGACGGCATGCCGGAGGACCGCTACATCGCCACCATCCGCAAGGTCGGTCTCGACCTCGGCATCACCCAGGAATTGGCGCTGGCCTGGGGCGTGTTCGCGCCGGTCGCGCGGCTCGGGCCGGGCGACCTCGCTGGCGACTATGCCGGCGCGCAGGGCAGCGCCACGCTCGGCGTCGGCGTCGGCGGCAACGTGCTGGTCGGCGGCTCCAACAACTCGATCGCGTTGCAGCCGCTCAGCGTGCAGGGCCAGGTCGGCGTCAACGTCGCGGCCGGGCTGGAAAGCCTGGAACTTCGGCCGGGCCGGTAATCTAATCTAGAAACACGCCGAGCCGTCATCCTGAGGTGCTCGCCGACTTCGGCGAGCCTCGAAGGATGAGAAGTGGCGCAGCAGCCCATCCTTCGAGGCTCGCTTCGCGAGCGCCTCAGGATGACGCCGGTGCATGCGTCACGATGCACCGCAGCGAATTTTTCTCTCTTCTTCTCCCTTGCCAAATCGTCGGGACGGGCGGAGCATTGGATCCGCCGACCCAATCACGGGCCGAGCTCCACATGAGGAGGCGGCAATGGGACAAGACGTCAGAAGTCCCCGCGGTCCACGGTGCATTGCGCTGGTGGGCCCTTTCCAGAGCGGTAAAACCACACTTCTTGAAGCCATACTGGCGCGCACGGGCGCCATTCGAAACCGCCGGCAGTGTCGATGCCGGAACTTCCGTCGGCGATTCCAGTCCCGAGGCGCGCCACCACAAGATGGGCATCGGCCTCACCGCCGCCACCACCACCTTCATGGGCGACAGCTACACCTTCATCGATTGTCCCGGCTCGGTCGAGTTCGCGCACGACATGCGCGCCGCGCTGCCCGCGGTCGACGCCGCGGTCGTGGTCTGCGAGGCGGACGAGAAGAAGCTGCCGCAACTGCAGATCATCCTGCGCGAACTGGAAGATTTGGGCATTCCGCGTTTTCTGTTCCTGAACAAGATCGACCGCGCCAACAAGCGCATCCGCGAGACGCTCGCGACCTTGCAGCCGGCGTCGCGCGTGCCGCTGGTGCTGCGCCAGATTCCGATCTGGAACGGCGAGTTGATCGAGGGTTTTGTCGATCTCGCGCTGGAGCGCGCCTTTGTCTATCGCGAGCACAAGCCCTCCGAAGTCGTCGATCTCGAAGGCGGCAATCTCGACCGCGAGAAGGAAGCCCGCTTCTCGATGCTGGAGAAGCTCGCCGACCACGACGACGCGCTGATGGAGCAATTGCTCGAGGACATCCAGCCGCCGCGCGACGCGGTGTTCGACGATCTCGCCCGCGAATTGCGCGAAGGGCAGATCTGCCCGGTGCTGCTCGGTTCAGCCGCGCGCGAGAACGGCGTGCTGCGGCTGATGAAGGCGCTGCGCCATGAAGCCCCCGGCATTGCCGAGACCGCAAAACGTCTCGGCGCCTCGTCGCAAAAGGATGCGCTGGCGATCGTGTTCAAGACCCTGCATCTGCAGCACGGCGGCAAGCTGTCGCTGGCGCGGCTGCTCGCCGGTCATCTCGATGACGGCGCGACGCTGCAATCCTCGTCCGGGCGAAAGCGGGCGCGTATCCGGCATCCTCGCCGTCAGCGGCGCGCATGACAGCAAGCGCCCGTCGGCCGAGGCCGGCGACACCGTTGCGCTCGGCAAGCTCGATGCGATCAAGACCGGCGATACGCTGTCGAGCGGCAAGACCGCGCCGCCTGCGCTGGTGCAGTCGAACCGATGCCGCCGGTGCTGGCGATGTCGCTTGTCGTCAGCCGACCGCAAGGACGACGTCAAGCTCGGCCAGGCGCTGCTGCGGCTGAACGAGGAAGATCCGTCGCTGACCGATGATCCAGAACCAGCGCACCCACGACATCGTGCTGTGGGGGCAGGGCGAGATGCATCTGCGCGTCGCGCTGGAGCGGCTCAAGGACCGCTTCGGCGTCAACGTCAAATCGCAACCGCCCGCGATCGGCTATCTGGAGACGATCCGCAAATCGATCACCCAGCGCGGCCGGCACAAGAAGCAGTCCGGCGGCCACGGCCAGTTCGGCGACGTGGTGCTGGAGATCAAGCCGGTGCCGCGCGGCACGGGCTTCGAGTTCCACGAAAAGGTCGTCGGCGGCGCGGTGCCGCGAAACTATATCGGCGCGGTGGAAGAGGGCGTGGTCGACGGTCTCGACGCGCGGGCCGCTCGGTTTCCCCGTCATCGACCTCCACGTCACGCTGACCGACGGCTCCTATCACAGCGTCGATTCCTCCGATCTCGCGTTCCGTACCGCGGCACGGGTCGGCATGAGCGAAGCGCTGCCGCAGTGCCAGCCGGTGCTGCTGGAGCCGATCCATCAGGTCGAGATCGTCTGTCCGACCGAGGCCACGGCGAAGATCAACGCCATCCTGTCGGCGCGGCGCGGCCAGATCCTCGGCTTTGACACCCGCGAGGGCTGGCCGGGCTGGGACTGCGTCCGCGCCACCATGCCGGAGGCCGAGATCGGCGATCTGATCGTGGAGCTGCGCTCGGCCACCGCCGGCGCCGGCAGCTTTACGCGGGCTTTCGACCGCATGGCCGAAGTCACCGGCCGTGCCGCCGACCAGATCATCGCCGCGCACCGCGCCGCGGCGTGATCAGCCCGCAAGCTTTTTCGCGGCCTTTCGCAAGTCGGCGTTGATGCGCGTCTGCCATCCACTGCCGGTCTTGCGATAGGCCGCGAGGACGTCGTGATCGAGACGGAGCTTCACGGCCTCTTTCGGATGCTCGAGCGGCGGCCGGCCACGTTTGATGATCCTGTTGCCGTGGCGGATTTCGGCGCGGTCCAGCATCTCCTTCGTGAGCACGGGAGCCTCGTCGTATTCGGCCTTCGTGATGCGATGGGCATCAACCCTGGCCAAATCGCTCTTGATAGATCGCTTTCTCGCGGTCATTGCACTTTCTCATCGAGATGACATGCCGTGCTTCGTCACGCGGGGTCCACACCACCATCACCATACGATCGGCTAGAAATCCGACAGTTTGATAGCGGTTCTCGCCATAGTCCCGTCGCGCGTCCTGCGCCGTAATCGTCGGACCCGCAAAGACGATCGCCGCATCAGCGAAATCCAGTCCCCTCTCGTTGAGAGCAGCCAGGCGCTTGGCAGGATCGAAGGTGATCTTCACATTATTAAATGTACCCCCGTTTAATATCTTGTGTCAACTCTGCGGCGGCGGGGTGGAGATTGGCTTGCTGAGCGGCTCCTTGCCGCACCGCGAAGCGGCAGGATTGACAGCCAACGTCGCATGGCCGATCTGAGGCCATGAAACCTGAGACCGCCTCGCCGACCAAAGTCCCCGCCGCGTGCCTGATCGGATGGCCGGCGGCGCATTCGCGTTCGCCGCTGATCCATCACTACTGGCTGCGGACGCTGGGCATCGAGGGCGGCTACGTCATCGAGGCCGTGCCGCCCGACGAGTTCGGGGATTTCGTCCAGCGGCTCTCGATCCGCGGCTTCGTCGGCGCCAACGTCACCATACCGCACAAGGAGAGCGCGCTGGCGCTGTCGGTGCCGGATGATCGCGCCCGCGCCGTCGGCGCCGCCAATACGTTGTGGTACGACGGTGACGAGCTGCGCTCGACCAACACCGACGTCGAGGGTTTCATCAACAATCTCGATTCCAGCGCGCCTGGATGGGACAAGGCTGATGAGGCGCTGGTGCTGGGCGCGGGCGGCTCGGCGCGCGCGGTGGTGTTCGGACTGGTCGAACGCGGCATCAAGCGCGTGCATCTCGTCAACCGCACCATGGAGCGCGCAGAGGTGCTCGCGGACCAATTCGGCCCCAGCGTTCATCCCGTCGCTTGGGATGCGATCGCCGGCCTGCTTCCGCAGGCGGGACTGCTGGTGAACACGACCTCGCTCGGCATGCACGGCCAGCCCGCGCTCGAACTCGACATCGCTCGCTTGCCGCAACATGCCGTGGTCGCCGACCTCGTCTACGTGCCGCTGCAAACGCCATTGCTGATGGCCGCAAAGGCGCACGGGCTGAAGACTGCCGACGGGCTCGGCATGCTCTTGCATCAGGCCGTGCGCGGCTTTGAGCTGTGGTTCGGCCAGCGTCCGCAGGTGACATCGGAACTTCGTGCGCTGGTCGAGGCCGATCTCACACGCGCGTGATGCCGCAAGGCTGATCGCGCGCTTGTGAGCGGGAATATCATTACAGCGTTGGGGTCAAATGCTAGGTCAGCCTGGCACCCTACGGAGATTCCCTCATGCTCGCCCGTCGTTCCCGATTTATTCGTCCGCTCGCAGCCGTCGCCATGGTGGCCGCTTCGACCATCTACGCGATCGCGCAGCAGCCGCCGACTCCGTCGCGGGTTCGCGGCACCATTGAAGGCGTCGATGGCGACGTGCTCGACGTCAAGTCGCGCAGCGGCGAGGATTTCAAGCTGCATATGACCGGCGATATGCGAGTGGTCGGGATCACCAAGATCGCGCTGTCCGATATCAAGGTCGGTTCCTTCATCGGCGCCACCACGGTGCCGGGACCGGACGGCGGCAACAACGCGGTCGAGGTGCATGTGTTTCCGGAAAACATGCGCGGTACCGGCGAGGGATCGCGGCCCTTCGATCTGCGCCCGAACAGCACCATGACCAATGCCACGGTGTCCGAGTCGGTGGTCGGCAACGACGGTCACACGTTGTTGATCAAGTACAAGGACGGCGAAAAGAAAATCCTGGTCTCGTCGGAAACGCCTGTCGTGACCTATGTTCCGGCCGAAAAATCCGACCTCAAGGCCGGCGCCAAGATCATCGCCGCCATGAAGAAATTGCCCGATGGATCGTTCGAGACCAACCGCGTCAGCGTCGGCCGCGACGGGCTGACGCCGCCGATGTGACGCGCGCGGACGCCGGAATACCGCGGAGGCCGTGGGGTTCTCCCTTAGTCGCAACAGGCCTTGGGAGGGACACCATGCCAAAGATTTCTTCGCTTGCAGCTTTGCTCGTCATCACATGCGCATCGGTCGCCTGGGCGCAGCAGCCGCCGACGGTGCGCATTCGCGGCACCATCGAGGCCGTCGACGGGCCGGTGCTGGCGATCAAGTCGCGCGACGGCGCCGACATGAAGGTCCGCGTCACCGACAATGTGGCCGTGTTCGGCGTCGCCAAGACCGAGCTCTCGGAAATCAAGCAGGGGTCCTATATCGGCATCACCGCGATGCCTGAACCCGACGGTACCCAGAAGGCGATCGCGGTTCACATTTTTCCGGAGAACCAGCGCGGCGCAGCGGAGGGTTTCCGTCCCTGGGATTTGCGCGCCAACTCGACCATGACCAACGCCACCGTCGCCGAGACCGTCAAGGGCACCGACGGCCAGAACATCCTGGTCAAGTACAAGGACGGCGAGAAGAAGGTCGTGGTGCCGCCAGATACGCCGATCGTGACCTTCGTCGCCGGCGATAAATCCGAACTGAAGCCGGGCGCCAAGATCATCATCTTCGGCGCGGCGAAGAAGGACGACGGCATGCTGGAAGCCAACCGCGTCAATGTCGGCCGCGACGGGATCATGCCGCCGATGTGAGGCGACGCGTCATTCCGGGGCGATCCCGCGAAGCATGCGCAACTGCCACGGATGCGCAATTGCGCATCGCGAATGTGTTAACGGCTGCGGCTCAGATCTGCCCCGGATGTGCAATTGCAGTCCGAGGTCTGGGCCGTCGGAGCATCCCGGAATGACGAGACTTACCCCGCGATCACATTCTCGTCGATCTCCGCAATCGTGTTGACGCCGCAGAGCCCCATCGTGGTCATCAGTTCCTTGGCGAGAATATCGATCGCCTTCGCGACGCCTTCCTGACCGCCGGCGCCGAGCCCATAGGCATAGGCACGGCCGATCATGCAGGATTTGGCGCCGAGTGCGAGCGCGCGCATCACGTCCATCCCGGTGCGGATGCCGCCGTCGAACATGATCTCCAATTTCGAGCCGACCGCATCGGCGATTTCGGGCAGCACCTCGATCGACGACGGCGCGCCGTCGAGCTGACGGCCGCCATGGTTGGACACCACGATCGCCTGTGCGCCGGTTTTCGCGGCTTCCTCGGCGTCCTCGACGTCGAGGATGCCTTTCAGCACCAGCTTGCCCGGCCAGATGCTGCGGATCCAGTCGATGTCCTTCCAGTTCAGCGAGGTGTCGAACTGCGAATTGATCCAGGTCGACAGCGAGGTGATGTCGTCGCTGATCTTCAAATGGCCGGCGAGATTGCCGAAGGTGCGGCGCTTGCCCTGCAGCACACCGGAGACCCAGGCCGGCTTGGTGGCGAAGTCGATCAGTTTTGACAGCGACCATTCCGGCGGCACCGTCATGCCGTTCTTGATGTCCTGGTGCCGCTGCCCGATCACCTGCAGGTCGACGGTCAGGACCAGCGCGCTGCATTTGGCCGCGATGGCACGTTCGATCAGCGCCTTGATGAAGCCGCGGTCCTTCATCACGTAGAGCTGGAACCAGAACGGCTTGTCGACGGCGGCGGCGATGTCCTCGATCGAACAGATCGACATCGTGCTTTGCGTGAACGGAATGCCGGCGGCCTGGGCGGCGCGGCAGGCATGGATTTCGCCGTCACCATGCTGCATGCCCAATAGCCCGACCGGCGCCAGGATCAGCGGCATCGAAGACGGCTCGCCGAGGATCGTGGTCGAGAGGTTTCGCTTCGAGACGTCGACCAGGATGCGCTGGCGGAACTTGATCTGCTGCAGATCGTCGTGATTGGCGCGCAGCGTATCCTCGGTGTAGGAGCCGCGATCCGCATAATCGAAGAACGCCTTCGGCACCCGGCGCTTGTGCAACTGGCGCAGATCTTCGATGCAGGTGATGTGCTTCATGGTCGCCCCCGGCGATTCTTGTATTTCCAGGACATGCCGTCATCTACCATGGTTGGGTCACCTGCCAAATCATTGTGCGGGACCGGCCTGACAGGAGAGGGCGATGAATAAAGTGCCCAAGCCGAAGGACGCCGCGGCCACCGAAAAGCGCCAGCTCGATGATGCCCTCGAAGAGGGGCTGGAAGAGACGTTCCCGGGTTCCGATCCCGTCAATGTCACCCAGCCGCCGCCCTCGAAAGGGGACCATCACGTCAAGCGTAGGGGGTAGTCCTTGATGGGTAGATGCTCGCCGCAGAGCGGGTTGTCCACAACAACGCCTTATTTTGCAATGTGTTAGGTGCTAAGCTTGCCATGATCAGGCGGTAATGATTTATCATATTTTTTGAACTCATTTTAGTGCCTGAGAGACTATAAGGCCCCTGCACGCTATGATGGTGAGCGTTGGAGGCTTCTTGTCGGGTGGTTGAGAAGATCTTGCTGGGGGTCACATGAGCCGCAAATATTTCGGTACCGACGGGATTCGGGGCCGTGCCAATGGTCTGATCACGCCCGAGCTCGCGCTCAAGGTGGGGCAGGCGGCCGGCCTGGTGTTTCAGCGCGGCGACCATCGCCATCGCGTTGTCATCGGCAAGGACACGCGGCTGTCCGGCTACATGATCGAGTACGCCATGGTGGCCGGCTTCACTTCGGTCGGCATGGATGTGCTGCTGCTCGGCCCGATGCCGACGCCGGCGGTGGCGATGCTGACCAAGTCGATGCGCGCCGATCTCGGCGTGATGATCTCGGCCTCCCACAATCTGTTCGAGGACAACGGCATCAAGCTGTTCGGTCCGCAGGGTTTCAAACTCTCCGACGACGTCGAGAAGCAGATCGAGCAGTTGCTCGATGAGCCGATCGACCGCCGTCTGGCCCAGAGTGCAAGTCTTGGCCGCGCCCGCCGCATCGACGGCGTCCATGACCGCTACATCGAATTTGCCAAGCGTACGCTGCCGCGCGATCTCAGCCTCGACGGTCTGCGCGTGGTGATCGATTGCGCCCATGGCGCGGCCTACAAGGTGGTGCCGGAAGCGCTGTGGGAGTTGGGTGCGGACGTCGTCGCCATGGGCGTCGAGCCCGATGGTTTCAACATCAACAAGGAATGCGGCTCGACCTCGCCGGAAGCGCTTAGCCGGAAGGTGCGCGAGATGCGCGCCGACATCGGCATCGCGCTCGACGGCGACGCCGATCGCGTCATCCTCGTCGATGAACGCGGCCATGTGGTCGATGGCGACCAGTTGCTCGCGGTGATCGCGCAGAGCTGGAAGGAAGACGGTCGTCTCTCCAAGCCCGGTATCGTCGCCACCGTGATGTCCAATCTCGGGCTCGAGCGTTTCCTGCAGGGCATTGGCCTTGAGATGGTGCGCACGCCGGTCGGCGATCGTTATGTGCTCGAGCAGATGCTGGGCCGCGGCTACAATCTCGGCGGCGAGCCCTCCGGCCACATCATCCTGTCGGACTACGCCACCACCGGCGACGGCTTCGTTGCCGCGCTGCAGGTGCTCGCCGTGGTGCAAAAACTTCGCCGCCCGGTGTCGGAAGTCTGTCACCGCTTCGATCCGCTGCCGCAGATCCTCAAAAACGTGCGCTACCGCAGCGGCAAGCCGCTCGACGACGCCGAGGTGAAGTCCGCGATCGTCGATGGCGAGAAGCGGCTCAACGGCCACGGTCGCCTGCTGGTCCGCTCGTCCGGCACCGAGCCCGTGATCCGCGTGATGGGCGAGGGCGATGATCGCATCCTGGTCGAGGACGTGGTCGATCACATCGTCAACGCGCTCGGTCAGGCAGCGGCCTGAGCCGCTCTTTTTTCAAGGGCGCATGATCTTTCCGCCAAACCGCTGCACACTTTGGCGGATCATGCGCGGGCGCATCGCAGCTATCGGGTAAACGAACTGGTCGGTCGGGCGTCCGCGTCGTAGGAACTCGCTATCGTCACGCGAATCCTTCAGGACGTTCCATTGAACAAGCCCGTCATCTCCGAAGAGGCACTGGGTGAACCAGTGCTGGTTGCGGACCTGACGCCTGGCATGGCTGCTGCCAAGAGCCTTGCCGAAAAGGCTGCAGCGGGGCCTGCCTATGTCGTGCTGGTCGGAATCAGTTTCTCGCATTTTCTCAACGACACGATGCAGTCGCTGATTTCGTCGGTCTATCCGATCCTGAAGGATAGCTATGCGCTCGACTTTGCGCAGATCGGCATGATCACGCTGGCGTTCCAGTTCACCGCCTCGCTGCTGCAGCCGGTGGTGGGACACTTCACCGACAAGAAGGCGCAGCCGTTCTCGCTTTCGATCGGCATGGCGTTCACCTTCTTCGGCTTGCTGCTGCTGAGCATAGCCCACACTTACCCGGTCATCCTGATCGCGGCGGCACTGGTCGGTCTTGGGTCTGCTGTGTTCCATCCCGAGTCGGCGCGGATCGCGCGCCTCGCTTCGGGCGGGCGCTACGGCTTTGCGCAATCCGTATTTCAACTCGGCGGCAGTTTCGGCACCTCGATGGGTCCGGTGCTGGCGGCGTTGATCGTGGTGCCGTTCGGCCAGCCCTCGATCGCCTGGTTCTCGACGATCGCGTTTCTGGCGATCGTCATTCTGTGGCGGATCGGGGTCTGGTACCGGCCGCAGATCGGCGCGAAGAAATCGGCAGTGATTGACCGGCATCCGGATCACCCGGATTCTCGCCGCGTGAAGATCGCGCTGCTGGTGCTGGTGGCGCTGTTGTTCTCAAAGCAGCTCTACGTTTCGAGCCTGTCGAGCTACTACATCTTCTATCTGATCGACCGGTTCGGCGTATCGAGCGCAGGCAGCGCAGTTCTATCTGTTCGTCTTCCTGGCCGCCAATGCGGCAGGTGCGTTCTTCGGCGGCCCGCTCGGCGACCGCTTCGGCCGCAAATATGTGATCTGGTTCTCGATCCTCGGTGCGTTGCCGTTTACGCTGGCGCTGCCTTATGCGGGCCTGATGATGAGCGCGGTGCTCACCGTGTTCATCGGTCTGATCCTCTCGTCGGCGACGTCGTCGATCATCGTGTTCGCGCAGGAACTGATGCCGCACCGCTTCGGCATGATCTCCGGCGTGTTCTTCGGTGTCGCCTTCGGCATTGGCGGTCTTGGCGCTGCGGTGCTCGGCAAATTGGCCGACCACACCGGCATCGCCTTCGTCTATCACCTCTGCGCGTTCCTGCCGGCGCTCGGCTTGCTCGCGGTGTTCCTGCCGAACCTGAAGGCGAATAGCCAATAGGGAGTGGCGAATAGGGATTGACCATTCGCTACTCGCCATTCGCCACTCGCCCTTTTTCAACACATTGTTAGCAACTGTGGCACCCTCGCCATCTTTCTGTGGCGCTGCTGCATCAACCAGTGGGCGAGTTCGAATAATTCGTCACGGATTATCAACCTTAAAAATTAGGGTTAAGTGCCGCTTAAACATTTGCTGCCATCGTCCGGCCGTGGGTTTTTGAAGTGAGGCTTTGTCTGCCTCACCGGCCAAAAGGACGAAGCCAATGCGTAGCGTTAAGTTCCTCATTGCCGCTGGCGCGGCATCCCTGCTGTCTTCGGTGGCGTTCGCTGCCGACATGCCCATCATGCCGCCCCCGATGGCATATGCACCGCCTCCGGTGCAGGACTTCGGCGGCTGGTATCTGCGCGGCGATATCGGCATGACCAATACCCAGGCCAAGCTGCACACCGTTCTGTATGACACCCTGCCTGCCAACACCGCCTTCCAGCAATATGGCCACGGCTTCGACGGTGGCATGCTGTTCGGCGTCGGTGTCGGCTATCAGTTCAACAACTGGTTCCGGGCTGACATCACCGGTGAATATCGCTCGAAGGTGAGCTTCAACGGCACCGATTTCTTCCAGTTCAATCCCGGTGGCGGGCTCGCCGACGCCTATCACGGCGGCTATCAGAGCTGGGTCGGATTGGTCAACGCGTACGCCGATCTCGGCACCTGGTGGTGCTTGACCCCGTTCATCGGTGCCGGCGTCGGTGCCGCGACCATCAAGACCTCGGCCTTCACCGACGTCGCTACCTTCCCGGCGTTTGACGGCCGCACCAGCTCCTTCGCTGCGGACGGTGCGACCAAGACCAACTTCGCCTGGGCGCTGCATGCCGGTGTCGCCTACAGGGTCACCAACAACTTCACGGTTGAACTGGCCTACCGCTATCTCGACATGGGTACCGCCGGTCAGGGCCAAGGCCACTTCTTCGACGGCACGAATACCGGTCCCTCGACCTTCCAGTTCCGCGACATGATCTCGCAGGACGTGAAGCTCGGCGTGCGCTGGACCTGCTGCGACGTGCCGCCGCCGGCTCCGCCCCCGCTCATTCGCAAAGGTTAATTCAGCCTTTCACCGGTTAACGATTGCAGACGGCGCGGGAGCTTCCCGCGCCGTCTTTTTTTGCGACCGATGATTTCACTTTTGCCGACGACGTCGCAGCAATTCAGGCCGGCGACAACGATTGGTTAAGGTTAACGAGCGATGATCGCTTCCGAGTTAGAGAGTTCGATGGAGCGTTGAGATGCGTAGACTTCTGCTGGCGGCAATGATGTGCGGAGCGGTGACCGCCGCGCACGCCGCCGATCTCTCCGACCTTCCAATCCTGCGCGGCAGCTACACCGAGGGGCTGAGCGCGAGCAAGGTCAACTGGCAAGGCTTCTACATCGGCGGCCAGGGCGGCTACGGATCGGGCGACGAAAATTTCGCCGGTTCAAACGCGAACATGCTTACAGCCCTGCTCGATCACAACGTGATCCAGGAGATGCAGGTCGCACAGTGGAATCTCGGTCTCGGCAAGCAATCGGCGCGTTCGTCGGGTTACGGCGGCTTTGCCGGCTATAATTGGCAATGGGAAGACGTCGTCATCGGCCTCGAGGCCAGCTACCTGCACGGCTCGTTCGGCGGTTCGACGAGCGCCAGCAAGGGGCTCACCAGCGGCTCCGCGCTATCCGACGGCCTCTTCCACAGTGTTTCGGTCAACTCATCGGCATCGATCGCGATTTCCGACATGGCGACGCTCCGCGCTCGCGCTGCCTATGCATGGGGTTGCTTCCTGCCCTATGTGTTCGGCGGAGTAGCGCTCGGCAATGCCGACATCTCGCACTCGGTCACCGTCCACGACGCAGTCGGCACAACCATATTCGGGCCCTTCTTCTCGCTGGCGGACTTGAATGCGACGGATGCCGTGCACAATCATCTGGTCTACGGCTATTCGTTCGGCCTCGGCACCGACATCAATCTGATCGGCGGCATGTTCATGCGCGCCGAATGGGAATATGTCCGCTTCACTTCCAGCATCGACACCAGCGTCAACACGGTCCGCCTCGGCCTCGGCTACAAGTTCTGATCGCGCCACACGCGTCGGCTTGACAGACAATAGCGCGGCTGGTCCGATGCCGCTCCTCACCCGGAGCGCGATCGATGAAGATCTACGGCGACACCAATTCGGGTAATTGCCTGAAGGTGAAATGGGTCTGCGACAGGCTCGCGCTGCCCTATGAGTGGATCGCCATCGATACGCTGAAGGGCGAGAGCCGCACGCCAGAGTTCCTCAAGCGCAATAGCGCAGGGCAGGTGCCGACGGTCGAATTCGACGACGGCCGCACGCTGGCGCAATCCAACGCCATCATCCGCTATCTCGCGCGCGGCAGCGACCTCATTCCCGCTGATCCCTATGCGGCGGCGAAGATGGACGAGTGGCTGTTCTGGGAACAATACAGCCACGAGCCCGCCATCGCGGTCTGCCGTTTCCATATGTTCTATCTAGGCCGAGCGGCCTCCGACCTCGACCCGGACAAGGTCAAGCGCGGCTATGCGGCGCTGGCGCGGATGGAGCACCAGCTCGCGGTCACGCCGTTTCTGGTCGGGAACAATTTGTCGCTGGCGGATATTTCGTTGCTCGCCTATACGCGCGTGGCGCATGAAGGCGGCTTCCATCTCGATGGCTATGCCGCGTTGCGCCGCTGGATCGGCGAGGCCGAGCGGTCGCTCGGTCTGCCGCCGGCGCGTTGAACTCCCTGGAAAACAATCATGGCATCCGGTTCATCCATCACCATCCGCCGCGCGCGGCGCGATGACGTCGCCATCATCGTCGGCATGCTGGCGGACGATGCGCTGGGCCGCGCGCGCGAACGGATCGAGCAACCGCTGCCGGACGCCTATTTCAGGGCGTTCGAGAAGGTCGAGCGTGATCCGGGCATCCAGCTCGTCGTCGCTGAAGATGGCGAGGGCAACGTTGTCGGCTGCCTGCAGCTCTGCATCCTGCCGGGCCTGAGCTCGCAAGGCGCCTCGCGCGGCCTGATCGAGGATGTCCGCGTCGCTGCCCATTGCCGCAGCCGCGGCATCGGCGAGCAGATGGTGCAATGGGCGGTGAGCGAAGCGCGCGCAAAGGGTTGCATCCTGGTCGAACTGCTCACGCACAGCAGCCGCGTCGATGCGCAGCGGTTCTACGAGCGGCTCGGATTTGCGCGCAGCCATGTCGGCATGACCGTCCGGTTTTGAGGCAGGCTCTAGTTGTGCGCGTCGTCACGTATGCTTCTGGTAGTCCTCGGTCTACGATCCGGTTAACGCGCGATAAACTAACCCGCCGACCGTAATTTTACGGACAGGAACGTTACCTGCTATGTCAGCGTATCCCGGGGGCTCGGGCCAGCTTGGGGATTTCCGATGACAAATTATTCAATCGTGCGTAGCGGCAACGAATACATTGTCCAAGCTGATGAAAAGAGCGTTCTGAAAATCTCAAGCCGGCGAAGGGCCGCCAAGCTCGTGACCGACGCGGCCGAATTGCTGGAGGCGATCCGCGCCCGCAGGCGAGGACGCATCAATCGCTCGTGAACTCAAGGGCGTAGCTGACCCCGCCGAACTTCCTTGACGATCAGGCCTCCTTCCACTATCTCCGGCGGCGGGAAACCTCTCCCCACCGAGAGGCAGCTATCTGGAAGGATAGATTATGACTGCAGCGAAGCCCGCTTCGCGGCCGAATGTGCCGCATTTCTCCTCCGGCCCCTGTGCCAAGCGCCCTGGCTGGAATCCGCAAAATCTCAAAGACGCAGCGCTCGGCCGGTCGCATCGCGCGAAAATCGGTAAAGCCAAGCTCAAGCTCGCGATCGAACTGACGCGCGAAGTGCTTGAAGTGCCTGCCGAATACAAGATCGGCATCGTGCCGGCGTCGGACACCGGCGCGGTCGAAATGGCGCTGTGGTCGTTGCTCGGCGCGCGGCCCGTCACCACCATCGCCTGGGAATCCTTCGGCGAGGGCTGGGTCAGCGACATCGTCAAGGAATTGAAGCTCAAGGACGTCACCAAGCTGCACGCCGGCTATGGCGAGATCCCCGATCTTGCCAAGGTCGATCAAGCTTCCGACGTCGTCTTCACCTGGAACGGCACCACCTCGGGCGTGCGCGTGCCCAATGCCGACTGGATCAGCGCGACCCGCGAGGGTCTCACCATTTGCGACGCCACCTCTGCGGCGTTCGCGCAGCCGCTCGACTGGGCCAAGCTCGATGTCGTGACCTTCTCCTGGCAGAAGGCGCTGGGCGGCGAAGCCGCGCACGGCATGCTGGTGCTCTCGCCCCGCGCGGTGGCGCGGCTCGAGAGCTACACGCCGGCCTGGCCGCTGCCAAAGATCTTCCGCATGACCAAGGGCGGCAAGCTCAACCAGGGCATTTTCGAAGGCGAGACCATCAACACGCCGTCGATGCTGTGCGTCGAGGATTATCTCGACGCGCTGAACTGGGCGAAATCGGTCGGCGGTCTCAAGGCGCTGATCGCGCGTGCCGACGCCAACACCAAAGTGCTCGCCGACTGGAAGGCGAAGACGCCGTGGATCGATTTCCTGGCGAAGGATCCCGCGATCCGCTCGAACACTTCGGTGTGCATGAAGGTGACCGACCCCGCCATCACGCAGCTTTCCGCGGATGCGCAGGCCGACTTCTCCAAGAAGCTGGTCGCGCTGGTGGAGAAGGAAGGCGCCGGCTTCGACTTCGCACACTATCGCGATGCGCCGGCGGGCTTGCGGATCTGGTGCGGCGCCACCGTCGAGGCCAACGACGTTGCGTTGCTGACACAGTGGATCGACTGGGCGTTCGCCGAGACCAAGGCAACGCTCGCGAAGGCGGCGTAAGTTCGTTTTCCGTTATCGTCATGGCCGGGCTTGACCCGGCCATCCATCGAAAAGATGCACTTGCGGGCCTTTAGCGTGAAGACGCGCTTCGCGCTTTTGGCCGCGGGTGGCGATCTCAAATTAATTCGTCCATCAACGGATCACACCGATGTCCAAACCCAAAGTTCTCATTTCCGACGCGCTTTCCCCCGCCGCCGTGCAGATCTTCAAAGACCGCGGCGTCGAGGTCGACTTCCAGCCCAATCTCGGCAAGGACAAGGACAAGCTGGCCGAGATCATCGGCGACTATGACGGCCTTGCGATCCGCTCCGCCACCAAGGCGACCGCGAAGATCATTGAGAAGGCGAAGAAGCTCAAGGTGATCGGCCGCGCCGGCATTGGCGTCGACAATGTCGAGATCCCGGCGGCCACCGCAAAAGGCATCATCGTGATGAATACGCCGTTCGGCAATTCGATCACGACCGCCGAGCACGCCATCACCTTGATGCTGGCCCTGGCGCGCGAAATCCCGCAGGCCGATGCTTCGACGCAAGCCGGCAAGTGGGAGAAGAACCGCTTCATGGGCGTCGAGATCACCGCCAAGACGCTGGGCGTGGTCGGTTGCGGCAATATCGGCTCGATCGTCGCCGACCGCGCGCTCGGCCTGCGCATGAAGGTGATCGCATTCGATCCGTTCCTGTCGCCGGAGCGCGCCAAGGACATCGGCGTGGAGAAGGTTGAGCTCGAGGAGCTGTTCAAGCGCGCCGATTTCATCACGCTGCACACGCCGCTGACCGAGAAGACCAAAAACATCATCGATGCCGCAGCGCTGGCGAAAATGAAGAAGGGCGTGCGGATCATCAACTGTGCCCGCGGCGGCCTGGTCGACGAGCAGGCGCTGGTCGATGCGCTCAACTCCAAGCAGGTGGCGGGCGCCGCCTTCGACGTGTTCGTCGAGGAGCCGGCCACCACGAACGTGCTGTTCGGCCACCCCAACGTGATCTGCACGCCGCATCTCGGCGCTTCCACCACGGAAGCGCAGGAGAATGTCGCGCTGCAGGTCGCCGAGCAGATGTCGGACTATCTTCTGACTGGCGCGATCTCGAATGCGGTGAATTTCCCCTCGATCACGGCGGAAGAAGCGCCGAAGCTGAAGCCGTTCATCGAGCTCGCCGAAAAGCTCGGCTCGTTCGCCGGCCAGCTCACCGAGAGCGGCATCCTGAAAGTGCAGATCACCTATGAGGGCCATGTCGCCGAGATGAAGATCAAGGCGATCACATCAGCGGTGCTGTCGGGTCTGCTGCGGCCGATGCTGGGCGAGGTCAACGTGGTCTCGGCGCCGGTCGTGGCGAAAGAGCGCGGCATGGTGGTGGACGAGATCGTGCGCGCCGCACAGAGCGACTATGAAAGTCTGATCACGGTTACCGTCACCACCGAGCGGCAGGAGCGCTCGGCGTCGGGCACCGTCTATCACGACGGCAAGCCGCGCCTCGTCGATATCAAGGGCATCCGCGTCGATGCCGAGTTCGGCAAGTCGATGATCTACGTCACCAACGAGGACAAGCCGGGCTTCATCGGCGCGTTCGCCAGCCTGCTCGGCGATGCCAAGCTCAACATCGCGACCTTCCATCTCGGCCGCGTCAAGCAGGGCGGCGATGCGATCGCGCTGGTCGAGGTCGACGGCGCGGTACCCGCCGAGGTGCTCGCCAAGGTACAGGCGTTGCCGCAGGTGAAGCAGGCCAAGGCGCTGGTGTTCTAAGCTGTCTAGATGGCTTTGGGGTGGTTCGTCCGGGGATGACGGCATCGTCCGCCGCAAGTCCGGCGGGCGGTTTCTGAATGCATCGTGCCTGAAACCTCAGTCAAAGGCCGATGGAAGCTCGCCCTTGCGAAAGATGACGGTTGGCTCGTCGTCATAGTCACCCATCTCCGGATCTCCGGTGGATGAGAAGGCAATGACGCCGAGCTTGCTCAACGCCAGTCTCTCTGCCGTCTGCAGTGCGCCCTTCGCCGTTTTGCAGGCGATCGGAACATCGGCTTTCAGGCTTCCTCCCCGTCCGGCGTTGAACGCCTGGACGAAGTAGCTTGTTTCGCGAGCCATAAGCTTCTTGGACCTCTTCTTTGAGCGCGCAGGTCTCGCCGGGCGATTTCGGATTCAGGACATCGAGTGCAGCAGCGCAGAAATCTTGATGGTCGCGAAATTGGAGAAGGTGTCCGAGACGGCGTAGGGCAGTATGAGCTGATCGTTGTGCGTCATCGCCCCGCAGGTGTAGACCACATTGGGAACGTACCCTTCGCGTTCGCCCGGTTCGGGCCGCAACAATGGTTCGCTCGAGCGCGCCAGCACCCTGGACGGGTCGCGCTTGTCGAGCAGCACGGCGCCGATCGAATATTTCCGGACCGGGCCGACGCCGTGCGTCAGCAGCAGCCAGCCTTCTTCCAGTTCGATCGGCGATCCGCAGTTGCCGATCTGGACGAACTCCCAGGGAAATTGCGGCTTCAGGATCGCCTGACCACCTTCCCATCTGTACAGGTCGTCCGAATAGACCAGATAGAGATTCTCGTTGTCCTGTCGCGCGATCATGGCGTACTTGCCGTCGATCCGGCGCGGGAACAGCGCCATCCCCTTGTTGCGCGCGGCGGCACCCTGTAGCGGCGTCATTCGAAATGACAGGAAGTCGCGGGTCTCGATCAATTCCGACCGGATCGCCGTGCCCTTGTAGGCGGTATAGGTTGCGTAATAGGTCGTCCGCCCGCCGTCGCTGAATTCGACGAAGCGGGCGTCTTCGATGCCGTTCGACTGCGATTCCGTGACCGGGAAGATGACGCGTTCGCTGATGTCCTCTTCCGGCTTGAAGATGACCTCGACTTCGTCGCCGATTGGTCCGGGGGCCCGATATCCGATCCGGGGGCTCGAAGCGAGCCGCGCGGTCGGATCGATTGCAATGCTGCCGTCGGTCGCGATGGTGCCAGTGCGAAAAGTCAGCGACGATACGTGTCCTTCGCCGACGGCGCGGAGGCTGAGAATGAAGCGCAGGCTGCCTGCCGGGGTTCCCGACTGGTCGGGGTGCTGCACGATGCTGGGGTTGAACA
Organism: uncultured Alphaproteobacteria bacterium; assembly: GCA_963774775.1. Classification (GTDB taxonomy): domain Bacteria; phylum Pseudomonadota; class Alphaproteobacteria; order Rhizobiales; family Xanthobacteraceae; genus Bradyrhizobium. Next base: position 23,284 of record CAVZGZ010000002.1, on the reverse strand, counting down.
GCGCCGATGCTTCGAACGAATATTCGTGCAGGAAATATGCGCCGATGAGCTGGCGCTGAACTTCGGAAAACGCACCGTGCGCCGCGAGCGCCTCCTCCATTTCGTCGGCCCGGGATTCAAACGTCTTCAGCAGGTTACGATGCCGGCCCTGGAAGTTCTCCAGGACATCAGCCAGTTGGCTGGCTGCGGCATCCGCATCGAGCTGGAGAACACGCTCGACAATATGGTTGGCACGCGTCTTGTCGGTGGGGTTGAGATCGCGCGGTTCGGTCGCCGGCTTGAACGGGCGGACGATCACGCGCGCGGGGTCGGGACGCAGGTAAAGCGCCTGCCGATTGAGAAAAGCGGCTTGTGACAAGGTGCCCTCTGTTCGTGTGAATGAACGCTTCAATCAAGCGCCGATGGCGCGAAGCGCCACGGGATGTGTCGGATTGACATTGACGCGCGCAAGCTGACGCATCTCGGCGAGCGCCAGGAGATAGGACACGACCGACTCGCCGCCGCAATTTTCATTGGCGCGATCGGGATGCAGGCCGTCGCGGCAACTGCCGGTCTCGAGATCGACCAGTGAAACCGCCAGATCATTGCTGCCGAGAAACCAGGAGAAGACCTTCGTTGCGATCGTCTTCCATTCGGAATCGTGATCGGCGCGCCACGCCGTCAGGCATGCAGCAATCGTCGCGGTGGCTTCTACTGGCTGTTGATCGAACGCGTGAGGAGGTTTTCGTAGCTCGCCGAAGCCGGCCGTGCCCACGGGGCGGAAATGGCCCATCGATGTCGTCTGCTGTGTCATCAGCCAGCGCAACGTTCTCAATCCGGCATCGACATAGGCGCGCGTTTGCGTCGCAAGGCCGGTCGCGATCAAGGCTTGCGGCAAGCGTGCGTTGTCATACGCCAGGCCTTCCTCGAACCACTTCCAGTCCGGCGTCTCGACCAATGCCAGGATGGATGTCAGCCTGTCGGCAAGAGAATGCCTGAACTCGCGGGCATACCGATCGTCGGGAACTGCGGCGCAATAGGCGTCGAGGCCGAGAAGCGTGAAGGCCCATGCGCGGGGCGAACGAAAGCCTTCCACGGTCGGTAGCGCCTGGATGAACAAGGCGGCGGCCCATCGACGCCGCGACGGACTGGAGTCCTTTCGGGCGCACTCGCCCAGTGCCCACAGGGTTCGTCCATGGCTGTCCTCCGAGCCCCTGTCCTCGAGCCAGGTCCGGTTGAAGCCCATGAAGTTGCGAAACCGTCGGGTGTCGGGATTCCACGCATGCTGCACAAAGGCGGCAAAGCGGGCCGTCAGGATTTCCGAAAGGGGATGCTCGCCCGAATTCATTGAGCGCACATGCCAACAGCAACGCACGCGCATTGTCATCCACGCAATAGCCGTGCGCGCGATCGGGTACTGAATGCACGGCGTGCTGGAACAGGCCGGTATCGTCGCACATCGACAGGAAATGGCCCAATTTCATGTCAGGGGCTGCGGGGCTGACCGGAGCGATCGCGTCCGACCCGGCGCGCGTAATCACCTTCAGCCGGTGGCGCTGCCGCGCATTCTCGAACGTGGTCATGTAACGCTCGGCGGTGCGCTCCCATGTCATGGGACGGCTGGCCGCGTAGGCCCGCTCGCGCATCGCCTGCCGGCGAGGTTCGTCGGTCAGCAATTGCGCGATTTCGTTTCCGATTGCTGCCGCATCGCCAAAGGGGACGAGTACGCCGTACCCATTGGCCAGCAATTCGCGCGCGTGCCAATAGGGCGTTGAGACGACCGGCTTTGCGAGGCCGAAACTGTAGGCGAGCGTACCCGAGGTCATCTGCGCTTCGTTGAGATAGGGGGTGACGTAGACATCGCACATCGAAATGAATTCGAGCAGCGTGGGCTGATCGACGAACTGGTCGAGGAATACGACGTGATCCTCGACGCCGAGTTCGCGCACGCGCGTCATCAGGCTCTCGCGATAGGCTTCGCCCTTGTCCCGGACCAGATTGGGATGCGTCGCACCGAGCACGACATAAACGGCATCCGGACGTCGCTCCAGGATCGAGGGCATGGCGTCGATCATCACCTCGATGCCCTTGCTGGGGGACAGCAGCCCGAAGGTCAGGATGACCGAACGCCCGCTGAATCCCAGTTTGGCCTTTGCCGCGTCCGGCCCGATAAACGGAAAATCGGGAATGCCATGAGCGATGACCTCGATCTTGTCGTCCGGCACCCGATAGACGCTGCGCAGCAGTTCACGGCCCTTGTTCGCCATCACGACGACCTTCGAGGACGCTTCGACGATGCGCTCCAACACCGCGCGCTGGATCGCCGTGGGCTTCTCGAGCACGGTGTGCAGTGTCGTGATGACCGGCATGGTCAGGCGCGACAGCAGCTCGAGGATATGGGCGCCGGCTTCGCCGCCGAAAATCCCGAATTCGTGCTGCAGGCAGACGATGTCGAACTGGCCGGCGTTCAGAAACGCGGCGGCGGCAACATACTCACTGACGCTGTCATCCTTGATCTGCAGCGCGACCGAAGCAGGATAGTCATAGGTCTGGTCGTGGTCGGTCATCGCCACGATGCCGGCCTGCAGGCTCGGCTGCGAATTCGAAATCGCACGGTGCAGGTCGGTGGTGAATGTCGCGATACCGCAGCGGCGAGGCAATGAATTGCCGATCACCGCGATCCTGCGGAGCGGCGTCACGTTCGTGCCTCGGCCAGGCCGATTAATGGCTGGAGATCGCTGACGCCCCAGGGCTTGTGCATGGCCCGTACGGATGCGTGTTCGATGGGCATAGGTCATCCTGACCGGTGACGCGCACGTCGAAGCGACGTGCGGCTGGTCGATATCGTCCGCGGGATCTGTGTGGCTAAGGCGTCGCGCGTCCGGACACGCTTGTTGCTGGAAACCGGATGCGCCAATTCCTGATATGGGCGCTCCGGCACCAGATAGCAACCTTTGCGCGTCGCCCATGGTCGATATAGTGGAAATGCCGTTGAAGGCCTGGCCCAGCGGGCCACCTGGTCCAATCCTTCAAAGAATTGATGCGATAACAGCCGATTGTCCGCACTGCGGAACTGACCCATTCCCTGCATTTGCCTGTCGAGCTTCCTCGGCGGCAGGAGCCGCCAGGATGCGCGCGATCGGCGGCCGCGACGAGCTATATTTTGTTGCCTTCCGTGAGACTTGTGTACGATAACGGCTTTCATGAGCCATAATTGACCATCTCGAAGGAGGCAAAAAAAGATGCGTGAAGCCGTTATCGTTTCCTATGCGCGTACGGGCCTGGCGAAGTCCGGGCGCGGCGGGTTCAATATCACCCCGCCGATGTCTCTGGCGGCCCACGCCATCAAGCACGCCGTGGAGCGCGCCGGCGTCGACAAGGAATATGTCGAGGATTGCTATCTCGGAAATTGCGCGCACGGCGCCCCCAATATCGGCCGCCAGGCCGCGCTGCTCGCGGGCTTGCCGAAATCGACTGCCGGCGTCTCGGTGAACCGCTTCTGCTCGTCGGGGCTGCAGACCATCGCGATGGCGGCCAACAGCATCCGTTCGGACGGCGCCGATTGCATCGTCGCCGGCGGCGCTGAAAGCATCTCGATCCCCGGCGGCGGCACGCCGAAGGAATTGATCGATCCGGACCTGCTCAAGACCGCGCCCGACATTTTCATGGCGATGATCGACACCGCCGATATCGTCGCCGAGCGCTACAAGGTCAGTCGCGAATACCAGGACGAGTTCTCGCTGGAATCGCAGCGCCGCATGGCGGCTGCGCAACAGGCCAACAAGTTCAAGGACGAAATCGTCCCGATGAAGACCAAAATGAAGGTGGTCGACAAGGCGACCAAGGCCGAGAGCATCGTCGATTACGTCGTCGACAAGGACGAGTGCAACCGGCCCGACACCACGCTGGCGGGCCTCGCCAAGCTCGAGCCGGTGAAAGGTCCCGGCAAGTATGTCACCGCCGGCAACGCCAGCCAGCTCTCGGACGGCGCGGCCGCCGTGGTCTTGATGGAAGCCAAGGACGCGGAGAAGCGCGGCCTTCATCCGCTCGGTCGCTTCGTCGCCTGGGCGGCGGCAGGCTGCGAGCCGGACGAAATGGGCATCGGGCCGGTCTACGCCGTGCCGAAGCTTCTGAAGCGCCACGGCCTGAAGATCGATGACATCGATCTCTGGGAGCTCAACGAAGCCTTCGCCAGCCAGTGCCTCTATTCGCGCGACCAGCTCGGCATCGATCCCGAGAAGTACAACGTCAACGGCGGCTCGATCGCGATCGGCCACCCCTTCGGCATGACCGGCGCGCGCCTGACCGGCCACCTCCTGCAGGAGGGACGCCGGCGCAAGGCCAAGTGGGGCGTCGTGACCATGTGCATCGGCGGCGGCCAGGGCGGTGCGGGCCTGTTCGAGATCTATAGCTGAGGTTTCGGCCCGGCTGATTGTCGAGACGATCAGCAGCACGGCGGATCAACCGCCGTGCTGTTTTTTTGTGACTCCGCTATCCCTCGCCGTCATTGCGAGGAGCGAAGCGACGAAGCAATCCAGCGACGCGGCGACCGATAAGTATGGATTGCTTCGCTTCGCTCGCAATGACGACTGGGAATGACGGCGGAAGCACCTTCGACGCGACCGCGTGTCACCACGTTCGCCCAGGCCGCGCCATCGCGGCGCCTTGGCGAAACCTCAATTGAACCGGTTCCTTCTCCCGCCGCGTCTCACCACGAAGTGGTGTGACTGCTTCATGCGTCCGGTCGCACCCGCCTCGTCTTCGCGCACTGACGCGTCCATTTGCCGGAGGGAAATCATGCGATTGATTGCGAACTGTCTTGTCACGACCAGTCTCGTCGTTGTCACCGCGTTGGCCACAGCCCAGGCGCGCGCCGCCGATCTCGACGTCAATTCCGCCGTCGATGCCGTCACCGTTTATCCCGATGGCGCCAGCGTCACGCGCGTCATCACGCTCGATCTGCCCTCCGGCGACAATACGCTGGTGGCCAAGGACTTTCCGCTGACGCTCGATCCGTCATCGCTGCGGGTTGAAGGCGAGGCGGGCGCAAAGCTCACGATCGGCGCGATCGATGCCCGGCCGCCGCGCCCGGTGCCGCCGGTCAACCTGTCCGAAATCGACAAGCGCATCGAGGCGCTGAAGGATGAGCGCGGCAATCTGCAGGGCGCGATCGCGTCAGCCGAAGCGCGGCGCAAATTCGCCGAGCGGTTTGCCGAGACCTCGCCGGCGGGTCTCGGCGAAAAGGGCGAGGCGCGACCGGTCACCGAATGGCGCGCGGCCTTTGCCGCGGTCGCCGAGGAAATCGCGATCGCCGATACCGCGATCCGCGACGCCGAACGCAAGCAGCGCGACATCGACCGCGAGATCGCGCGGCTTGAATCCGATCGCAACACCAAGCCGCCGGCCAAGCTCGAGGTGCGGATCGATCTCGCCAGTGCGGCCGCCACCAAGGCGACGCTGAAGGTGACCTATGCGGTGCGCAACGCGCGCTGGACCCCGCTATATGACGCGCGTCTCGACACCGGCGCGAAAGACCGCAAGCCCGCGATCGAACTGGTGCGCCGCGCCGAGATCACGCAGTCGACCGGCGAAGACTGGTCCAACGTGACACTCGGCGTCTCCACCGTCCGCGTCGCGCGTGGCGGCAGCGCGCCTGATTTGAGTTCGCTGATCGTGCAATATCCGCAACCGCAGCAATCGGCGATCGGGGGGAAGGTGTCGGAATTGGCGCGGCCCGCGCTCCGTTCAGCATCGCCGGCGCCGATGGCCAAGGCGGCCGATGCGCTCGACCAACGTGATCGTGCCGATGAGCAGCAGGCCACGGTCGAAGTCGGCAGCTTCCAGGCGACGTTTAAAATCCCAGGCCGCGTCAGCCTCGGTGCCAGCGAGGGCGCCAAGAGCCTGCGCATTTCGACCGCCAGCATCGCGCCCGATCTGATCATCCGTTCCGCGCCGGTGATGGACCCGACCGCCTTCATCGAAGCAAGCTTCGTGCAAAATGAAGATGCGCCGCTGCTACCAGGCCGCGTCTCGATCTATCGCGACGGCATCTTCGTCGGTCGCGGCAGGATGGCCGCCGCCGGCAAGGACGAGACGGTGCGGCTCGGCTTCGGTGCCGACGACAAGGTCAAGATCGAGCGTTCGGTCGTCAAGCGCAACGAAGGCTCGGCCGGCCTGATCGTGACGACGTCGAAGACCGACGAGCGCTCGTTCAAGACGACGGTACGCAACGGCCATGATTTCCCGGTCAAGGTCGCGATCACGGATCAATTGCCGGTCAGCGAGAACGAGGACATCGTGGTCGAGATGCTGCCACAGACGACGCCGCCGACCACCACCAATGCCCACGACAAGCGCGGCGTGCTCGAATGGGCGTTCGAGGCCAAACCCGGCGAGGTCCGGGATATCGCCTTCGCCTGGCGCGTGCGTTGGCCGAAGGACAAGGGCGTCGTGATGGTGCCGGCCGGCTAGGCCTCCCCAAAGATAATCAGCTGGCGCAGTTTCCATCTGCGCCAGCCGTCTTCTTCTAGCTGTTCGGCCCGCGATCCATGCTGACGGGCTGCCAGCGCCGCAGCGACGTGTTTTGCAGCACCGACGGATTGACGCAGCTCACCGGCCACATGCCTTGCAGCACCAGCGACAGTTCGTAGCCGACGCGGCGCTTGCGGGCTTCGTCGAAGCGGGCGGAAGCGGATGCGACATGCGCGGTGAGGGTGACGTTCTCCATGCCGAGTATCGGATTGTTGTGCGACGGCGGCTCCTTCTCCAGCACGTCGAGCGCGGCATGCGCGATCCAGCCTTCCTGCAGCGCCTTGACCAGCGCTTCCTCGTCCACGGTGGCGCCGCGGCCGGTATTGATGAAGATCGCGTTCTTCTTCATTTGCCGGAAGTGCTTTTCGCCGAGCATGTGGTGCACCTCGGGGCGCGCCGGGGCGTGCATCGACAGGAAGTCCGATTGCGACAGCACTTCCGACAGCGTCGCCGGGATCACGCCGTGCTCGGAGATCAGCGTCTCCTGGATGAAGGGGTCATAGGCCATCATCCGCAAGCCGAAGGGCGCGGCGCGCTTGGCCACCGCGCGCGCGACGCGGCCGAACGAGATGAAGCCGAGCGTCTGGCCCATCAGGCGCGGAATTTTCAATAGCGCCGGCCGGCCCTCGGACCAGCGGCCGGTGCGGACCATCTTGTCCTGCTCCACCAGACGGCGGAAGCCTGAGAGCAACAGCATCATGGCGTGGTCGGCGACTTCCTCGATGAAGGTGTCGGGGATGTTGGTGACGGGGATGCCGCGGGCGGTGGCGGCCTTGACGTCGACGCTGTCGACGCCGACGCTGCCGAGCGTGATCACCTTGCAGTTTTGCAAGCTATCGATGACGGTTTTGGTGATCGGCATGCCCTTGGCGTAGATGGCGTCGGCGGACTTGGCCGCGGCGATGAATTCGGCCTCGTTGGCCGGCGCCTCGATGATCTCGGCGCCGATCGGATCGAGCGCCTCCTTCTCATAGTCGTAGCCGCCGCCGGCGACCGTGAAACTCGCGCCTTTCGGCGTCAGCACCCTGAACTTCGACATTTCCTGCTCCCGATTTGATTTTTTGGCTCTTGTTGGGCCGCCGCTTTGCGGTTGGCTCTCCTTTTACGCGAATTTCTCCGTGAAGATCACAATCCTCGGTTGCCTAATTCCGGCACAGCGGACATTCGTAACAAAGCGGTAATGGATCGCCCACTAAAGTTTGCCCAAATCAATGCGCCCGCGCGCTCCGCGTCCGGCACCTGAAGAGGACCCCTCCGTGAAGCTGACCAATCTGAAGATCACCCCCAAACTCGGCATTTTGGTGGGTGTGACGCTGCTCGGCCTGTGCATCGCCGGCCTCTTTGCCGGGTACTTGATGAAACGCGAGATGGTGAACGCGCGCATCGATCAGGCTAAGGTGATCGTCGAGATGGTAAAGAACATGGCGGCCGCCCTCAAGACGCGGGTCGATGCCGGCGAGATGACGAAGGACGCGGCGCTGGCCGAACTTCGCCGCAACGGCAACGCGCTGACCTATGGCAAGGGGGTCGGCTATCTGTTCGCCGCCACCTATGACGGCATCACGCAGATGTCACCAGATCCGAAACAGATCGGCATCAACGGCATGGAGGTGGTGACCAACGGCCGCAAGCTGACCCGCATATTCGGCGACGGCGTCAAAGCCAATGGCGAATTCCTGCTGCAGTACGATTTTACGAGGCTTGGCGATGAGAAGCCGATCCACAAGATCGGCTACGCCGTAAACGTCCCCGGCTTCGACATGTTTATCGGCTCCGGCGTCTACACCGACGACCTCGACGCCAGACTGGCGCCGATCGCGTGGCTGCTGGGCCTTGCCACCCTCGTCATCGCCATCATCTCCGGCAGCATCGCCTGGATGATCGGCCGCAGCATCAGTAAGCCGCTTGGGCTGCTGGGCGCCCGCATGCAGGACCTGGCGGACGGCAAGCTCGATGGCGAGATTCCCGGTCTCGGCCGGGGCGACGAGGTCGGCGCCATGGCGGCGAGCGTTCAGATCTTCAAGGACAATGCGCAACGGATCCGCGGCCTGGAAGAGGCCGAAGCGGCGACGCAAGCGCGCGCCGCGGCCGAGCGCCGCGCGGCGATGCAGAATATCGCCAGCGATTTCGAGCGCAGCGTCACCGGTATCGTCCGTTCGGTCTCGACCGCTGCCGCGGGCATGCAGACCACGGCACAATCCATGACCGCGACCGCGAGCGATGCCAGCGCGCGTGCAGCGACGGTCGGGGCCGCGTCCGAGAGTTCGTCGAACAATGTCGGCACCGTTGCCGCCGCGGCGGAGGAGCTCTCCTCTTCGGTCACCGAGATTTCCCGCCAGGTGGCCCGCTCCAGCGAAGTCGCGAGCAAGGCGGTGGCGGACGCCGAGCGCACCAACATCACCGTGCAGGCGCTCTCGACCGGCGCCGAGAAGATCGGCGAAGTGGTCAAGCTGATCCACTCGATCGCGGCCCAGACCAATCTGCTGGCGCTCAACGCCACCATCGAAGCGGCGCGCGCCGGTGAATCCGGGCGCGGCTTTGCGGTGGTCGCTTCCGAGGTGAAGGCGCTCGCCAACCAGACCGCGAAGGCGACCGAGGAAATCTCGGCGCAGGTTGCGGCGATGCAGGCCTCCACCGGCGAGGCCGTGGCCTCGATCGGCGGCATCACCGAAACCATCGCGCAGATGAGCGAGATCACCTCATCGATCTCGACCGCGATCGACCAGCAGGGCGACGCCACGCGCGAGATCGCGCGCAACATCCAGTCGGTTGCTGCCGGCTCGAGCGAGATCAGCGCCCATATCGGAGGCGTCAGCACGGCGGCCTCCGCCACCGGCAAGGCGGCGTCCGAGGTGCTCTCCAACGCGCGCGAACTCGACAGCCAGTCCGGCATGCTGCGCAACGCGGTGGACGAATTCCTCAGCAAGGTGCGGGCGGCGTAGGCTGTTCCCTGGTAGGGTGCGCAAAGCGCAAGCGTGCCTACCATTCACGATCACGGATCAGGGATAGATGGTGGCAGGGGCGCAGGCGCGCCCTTGATCACTTATTGCGCCGCGTCGTCGTCCTCGGGGTCAATCACATTAACAATTGTCGGAGCGTGCTGCTCCGCCGCCGCCCGCGCGAGGCCGCAATTTTCGCGGAAATTTCAGGGATTTCCGCCGACGCCGTATTCTTACGGGCGTTGCCATTAACGTTAATTTGGAACTTTGAACGACTAGTTCAAGGCTTGAGAGCGCGCACCGCGTTCTTGAGCCGGCCCGTGCAGGTCACCCGTGGTCGTGCTCGCAATTGGAATGGTGACTTGTCCTTCGACGCCGCGAGCGCTGGCGGTGCCAATCTGAGGTAACAGGTGATGCATTTTCTCGGTCGTTTTCGTGTCCTAACAAAGATCCTTTCGATAGTCGGACTCCTGACCGGCATCTCTGCTGTCATGGCCTATGTCGGCATCTCGGCGCTTGGCGACTTGAGCGAGAAGGCGAACGTCATGTCGGTTTCCGCCAATCGCGCGCTTCTTGCCGCGAGGGCCAACCAGAATGTGATCGCGCTCAATCGCGCGGAATTTCACAGTGCGCTCGATCCCCGCGATGAGAACCGGCTGGCGGAGCGTCAAGTGATCGAAGCCCAACTCAAGCAGTACGACGAACGTTTCAAGGAGGTAAGCAATACAGGCGACGAGCGGGCAAAGACCATGCTCCCGGCGGTTCGAGAGGCCTTCGCGGCCTACAAGACCCAGCTCAACTCGACGTTGGCCGCAGTCGATACGGAAAAATCCGCCAAACTCAGCGACAGCGCTGATCGACTGCGCGAGACGGCGATGAAGAGCCGTGCCGCAGCTGAAGAGCTGCTGGCCAAGGTGCATACCCTGTCTGATCGCTTGAACGACCGCGTCGAGGAAAGGAATAAGGAGATGCGCCAAAACTATGAAACGACGTCGCGGTTGCTGATGATTCTCGCGCTGTCCGGTATCGTGCTCGGGGGCATTCTCGGCTTCGTGATCGGACAGTATGGAATCGTAAGGCCAATCCGCGCGATGGTCGCCCTGTTGCAGCAGCTTGCCGCTGGGCAGTTGGAGATCGCCATCCACAGCACCGATCGGAGGGACGAGGTCGGCGAGGTCGCCAAGACCGCCGAGGTCTTCAAAGAGAATGGAATTGCCAAGGTCCGCATGGAGGCCGAGCAGAAGCAACTTGAGACGCGCGCTGTCCAGCAACGAAAGGCCGACATGATCAAGCTTGCCGATCAGTTTGAAGGCGCGGTCGGCGAGATCGTCGAGACCGTGTCTTCGGCCTCGACCGAACTGGAGGCCTCCGCCAGCACATTGACTTCCAGCGCGGAACGGGCGCAGGAGCTTACCATCGTGGTCGCAGCAGCATCGGAAGAAGCTTCGACCAATGTTCAGTCAGTGGCCTCCGCCACCGAGGAACTAAGTTCGTCCGTCAACGAGATCAGCCGCCAGGTGCAGGAATTGGCGCGGATGGCCAACGAGGCCGTCGATCAGGCGCGCAAGACCAACGATCGCGTCAGCGAATTGTCGAAGGCCGCGGCCCGAATCGGCGACGTGGTGGAGCTCATCAATACCATCGCGGGCCAGACCAATTTGCTGGCGCTCAACGCCACGATCGAGGCGGCGCGCGCCGGCGAGGCCGGTCGCGGCTTTGCGGTGGTGGCTTCCGAAGTCAAGGCGCTGGCCGAACAGACTGCAAAGGCTACCGGCGAAATCGGTCTGCAGATTACCGGTATCCAGGCCGCGACCCAGGAGTTGGTGGGCGCGATCAAGGAGATCAGCGGCACTATCGAGAGATTGTCGGAGATATCTGCAACCATCGCCTCGGCGGTGGAAGAGCAGGGCGCGGCAACGCAGGAAATTTCCCGCAACGTGCAGCAGGCCGCCCAAGGCACCCAGCAGGTCTCCTCCAACATCGTCGATGTGCAGCGTGGCGCCAGCGAGACCGGCTCGGCTTCCTCGCAGGTGCTCTCCGCCGCCCAGTCGCTGTCTTCAGACAGCAATCGACTCAAGCTTGAAGTCGGCAAGTTCCTCAACTCGGTGCGTGCCGCCTGACGACAAAGCCCGGCTCCATCTCGAGCCGGGCTACCACTTTGCCTGTCAAACGGCCGTTGATCCCGGCTCTGCGCCTGGCACCTATCAATCGATCTGGACCTTCGCCGAGGCCTGTCGTGACGCGATCACGACGCCGGCCAATACCAGCGCGTAGCCGACCAGATGAAACAGCTGCAGCTTTTCGCCGAGCAGGGCGATCGCCATCACTGATCCGAACACCGGCACCAGATGGAAGAACGGCGCGGCGCGGTTCGGACCGATCAGGGCGACGCCGCGGTTGAAGAACAGATAGGCCAGCGTCGAGGGAAAAATCAGCACATAGGCCAGCGTCGCCAGCGTCAGGAAATCGAACTTCAGCACCGCGCCGGTGGAAAACTCCCAGACCGAGAACGGCACCAGCATCAGTGCGCCGCAGAACGTCGTGAACGAGATCAGGGATAATTGATGCGTCACCGGCCGGCGCGGGATCAGCGCCGAATAAAGCCCGAACGACACCAGCGAGCTGGCAAACATCACGTCGCCCTTGTTGAAGGAGATGCTGGCGAGTGCCGAATAAGTCGCCGCGCAGGATGATGGTCAACACGCCCGCCAACGAGATGGCGATGCCGCCGAGCTGCGCTGGCGTCAGCCGGACGCCGAACAAGACCAGCGACCACAGCGCCACGAACAGCGGCCCGGACGACTGAATCAGGAGCGCGTTCAGCGCCTGGGTATATTGCATCGCCCAGTAGGAAATCGCGTTGTTGAAGGCAAATCCGATCGCCGACAGGAACAGCATCAGCGGCAGATGCGCGCGCAGCGCCGGCCAGTCGCGCTTCAAATGCGGCCAGGCGAACGGCAGCAGGATCAGGAAGACGCCAAACCAGCGGATGGTGGTCAGCGTGATCGGCGGCACATGGTTGCCGACATGGCGCGCCAGCACGATATTGGCCGCCCAGAACAGCGCGGTCAGGCTGAGCAGCAGATAGGGCTGGTTGTTGAGCCACCGGATCGGATCGCGGACGGGCGGCGCGGGTACGGGATTGGTCATTGGCCTGCACCGAGTTGTGCCGGATTCTTCGCGCGCGACAAGCCCCATGCGCGCAATGCTACAATGTCGCTACGAAATCAGGTCGGGAGCCGTCGATGGGCGTGGATCTCTTGAATATCAAGGGCCTCAGCGAATTAGAACATCAGGGGCCGGTGGTGATGGTCAACCTGATGCGGTTTCGCGAACGCTCGCTCGATGGCGACGGCTCGGGCTGGGACGCGTATTTGCGCTACAGCGCGCTGACCGTGCCGATGATCAAGGCGCGCGGCGGCACGCTGCTGTGGACTGGCGACGCCAAGGCGGTTGCGCTGGGCGAACCGCACGGCAACCAATGGGACTATCTGGCGCTGGTGTATTATCCCGATGTCGCCGCCTTCATCGACATGATGACGTCGGAGGATTACGAGACCCGCTGCGATCCGCACCGCCGCAACGGCTGCGAAGAACACGTGATCATCGCGACAGCGGAGGCGTACAGCAAGTTCAGGATGGGGTAGCTGGCACCGTCATTGCGAGCGAAGCGAAGTTTCCATGGGGAGTGGATAGCGACCGAGTTCTGAAGCCAGACTGTAAGCCTGATACCAGGCTTGCTGGTTTTCCCGACGGACATCCTCCAGCGTAATCAGCGAGGAGGCCGAGAGGATCATCGGCACGTTCGCCGCCCGCGCGGCACGCGTCAGCACGATGTCGCCGCGATAGGCGCACAGCGCCGACGAGCCCATTGGCGGGATGCCGAACGGCGAGGCATAGGTCGTGCCGAACAAGGTCGTGGTCTGGTTGCGGCCGGAAACGTCGTTGAGCACGCGCGGCACAAAGCCATATTCATCGAACGCCCTGCGGTTGTCGCGCACGGCGGCATCGGTCTCGGCACCACCAGAGATATAGCCGTAGAGGAATTTCGGCAGCCGCCGCCGTGCCGCCGGTTCGAAATCGTCGAGCGCAAGGTAGCGCTTCAGCGCGCGTGGCACCGCGCTTTGGGCGCGGGTTACCGTGGATGGCGGGGCGCTGATATCCGAAGGTTTATCGAGCACCTCAGGCGTTTTCCGTTGTTTTGTTCCTTGGGAGGCACATCAGCGCCTGGGTCCGCCGAATTTCTGGTCGGCCTTGTTGATGGACGCGCTGACGTCGCCAAGCATCTTGCGCGTATCGGCCATCAGCGCGCCCGACTTCTTGTCGAAGCTTTCGATCAGTTCGCGGAGCGAGACGATGGTCGGCAGCAGCTCGCCGCCATATTTGCTGCTGCCGAGACCCTTCAGGAACGCTTCCGTCTTGGTCATGCCGGCCTCCGCCGCGTCGACGCCGGCGACCGCTGCGTCGATGATGTCGGTGATCTTCTCGCCGTTGCCGGACAGGGATGCGGTGAAGGTCTCGAAACTGCGCAGCGTGTCTTTCACCGCGCCTTCATTGTCGACGATCGCCTTGTCGATGTTGCGCAGCACGACGCGGAGTTTTTCCTGCACGCCCATGGTGCCTTCCGGATCGGCGGTCAATTCGGGAATGCCGTCCGGTCCCGACGGTGGCGGCGGTGCTTCGTCGGAGCCGCCGGTGAAGGAAATCGCGGCGATGCCGGTCAGGCCCTGGAATTCCAGCCCGACCTGGGTGTCCTTTCGGATCGGCGTGTTGTTGTCGATCCGCGTCATCGCGATCACGCGGTGATGGTCGAGCTTCAGCGATACCACCTCGCCGACGCGGACGCCGGCGAAGTTCACGCTGCTGCCCTTGCGCACGCCGGAGGCCGAGCCTTCGAAGATCACCCGGAACGGTGTTTCGCCGCGGATGCCGGTATATTTCCGGTAGCCCAGCCAGCCGCCGAGCGAGCCGGCGATCAACGCCAGCGTCAGGGTTCCGATCATCAGATTGCTGGCGCGCGCCATTCGGGGCCCTTCGACGAAGCAGGCTCTGGAGCATGATCCGGAAAAGTGGGCACCGGTTTTCCGAAAGATCATGCTCAAACAAAAAGATAGAGCGGGATGACGTTTCGAAGAAAAGTCATCCCGCTCTAGAGATAGCGGATTTGCCGCGACGAGTCACCGCGGCTGGAGAGACCAGCCAGCCGGCCTTCTGCTTCCACGACGCCACACCCCCGTCAGGACCAGCGCAAAGCCGATCAAACTGGAAGGCTTGCGGTGCTCGCCGAGGAAAACGATCGACATGATGGTGCCGAACACCGGTACCAGGTGAAAGAATCGCGCGGCGCGGTTGGCGCCGATCAGCGCCACGCCGCGATTGAAGCAGAGATAGGCCAGCGTCGAGGGGAACACTGCGACATAGAACAGCGCCAGCAGGTTGTTGGTGTCGATCGCCATCACCGGGCGCGCATAAAGTTCCCAGATGAACAGCGGGATCAGGCAGGCCGCGCCGCAGCCGAAGCCGACGAACGACAGGCCGTGGATCACCGGCCGCTTCAGCGTCAGCACCGAATAGAGCGCGAATGCGCGACGTGGGGCAAGCCTGCAAACCGGTCCGCGTCAACTAGACGTCCGCGGCCAAGCGGTTTACGGCTGCGTCTGCGCCCACAGCATCGCGTCGATGATCGCGTTGCGCAATTTCGGCCGCAACTCATCGGAACATTCGACAAAGGCCAGGATCAGATTGGCTTGCGCGGCAAAGCGCTGGCGCTTGTCGGTGTCGGCCTGATCGGCCGGCCTTAGCTCTTCTATGGACACGGATGGCTCGTCGGCTCCGCCTGCCTGCAGCAACGGCTGCTCGATCGCCCATGCAATATGTCCCGGATGGATGCGCGTCATTCAAAATCTCTTTTGGAGGAATTGGATTTGTGGGTGAACAGATGAGACGACGGACAATAGGCGGGCAGGCAAATTGCGGATTGGGGCGGGCGGATGTTCCCCGAAAAGCGGTGATTGTGGCATCCCCGGAAAATTGGAGGTGATCTGGCGCCTAGCTAGCTCGCATCGCCAGGGCGCGTCGCCTGGCGCTTGACGATCTGTTCGATCAGGTCGATCAGCATCCGCTTCGTATGGTGGTCCTGCAACCCGCGGAAGACCCGCAGCAGGCGCAGTTCAAGCAAGGAATGCAGCGGCTCGCCGTTTAGCGCCGATAGCGCCAAAGGCCTTGCGCCCCGAGGTTCATCGGCATCCGGCTCCCTGCCGAGAAAATCGGTCGAGATGCCGAGTGCCTTTGCCAGCTGCATCAGGCGGCGGCTATCGCTACTGCTGGTGTCGTTGGTTCGTTTCGGACTGCTATCGGGCAGCGCGCCAAGCACTTCGGCGAGGTCGGTCTGCGAAAGTCCGATCTCGCGCCATCGCGCTTTCACGAGTTGATCGATCTGTCCGTCGCTTGGTTCGCTCATCGCTTTGCTCAGCCGATCTTGGACCGTGATTCTTTCACGAAGCCTGCGAATAGATTCACCAGCGGTTCGCCCTTGTAGGATTTCTGCAGATCATCGGGATGCACGAACTCGTCCCGGAACCATGGATATTTGCGGCCGTCGAAGGCCTGGATGGTCCACTCGATCAATTGCTTGACGCGTGGAATTCGCTTTGCGTCGGGATGATAGGTGAGCCAGATGTCGAGCGGAAACTGGACGCCGAGATCGAGCGGGATCAAGGGGCCGGCGACCGCGGGTATATAGGTCGGCAACCAGCCAATTCCCGCGCCTTTCGAGACCGCCCATACGTGGGCGCTGCTTACGTTGTTGCGCATCGCAACGAAGCCAAGCTGCTCGCGGATGGCATACTTGTCGTACATCTCCTTGCCCCTGGTCTGCTCCGCGTCCTGAATGACCATCCGATGATTGTGTTGCAGATCGTCGAGGTCTTTCGGCATGCCGTAGATCTCGACATAGCAGGGGCTCACGAAGGGCATGATATGAAGCCGGCCGATCTTGATCCGCTTCAGGTCGGGATTGCCGGGCTCCTCGAGCTGGACGGCAACGTCAGCTTCGAGCCGGAGCACATCGGCGGACCGCATCTCGCATTTCAGATCCACCAGCAGGCCGGAATAGACTCGCTGGAATTCGACAAGTCTTGGCGCAAGCCAGAAGGTGCCCAGACCCTCGGTAACGGCAAGGCGGACCTCGCCGGTTAGCGCGGATGTCGTCTCGCTCAGAGCGCGGTCGAGGCCAAAGGACGCCTCCTCCATCCGCCTGGCGGCTTCGAGGACCTTGGTCCCCTCCGGCGTTAACCTTACGCCATCGACATGGCGGGTCATCAAGGTGGTCTTGTAGGCGCTCTCCAGCGCGGAAACCTGCTTGCTGAGGAAGTTCGCGGACATATTCAATTGTTCGGCCGCAGCCCGGAAGCTGCCGATCCGGGCGACCTCCAGAAAAATCCGGACAAGGTCCCAGTTCGTCATCCGTCCCTGAGGGTGCGCACATATGTGCGCACCCCTGCGCTCACCTGAGTGCATACAAATCGCCTCGTTTACCGCCTTCTAAATAAAGGGCCTGTTCTTCTATTCTTGGCAGAAGCCGGACGATTGCACAACCGCGAGAGATTGCAGATGACCGCGCTTGACCTCGATTTCGTTCGGAAGGCTGCCAGGAGAAGCGCCGGGACGGGACCGGCCCGGTCGCTCGACAAGATGACCATGATGCAACTGGCCCGGCGCACGGTCATTTTTAACGTTGGCGGGGACGGTATCGCATCGCTGATGGATGCGGCGCGGGAGGACATCCCGGGCCTGACCACGAACGGCATTGTCCAGGCGGTCGTCAACCATAATCCCGATGTGTTCTGGGCGATCGCCCGGAAGGATCATTTCGACATTGCCGCCCCCACGGGGGAGGGCTTCCTCGCGGTGCTGCCGCTGACGCATGAAGGCACGCGACGGCTGATCGACGGCCGGCTGGACACCAAGAACCCCGAACTCGGCTTCATCGCCCGGCAATCGGAGCGGCCCGCGGGCATCTATGTCTGGGCCATCCACGCCAAGGGCACGCTGGCCGCAGCCATACCTCTCGTCCTGCAGAAAATCTCCTCGCCGCTGTATCAGGGCGTCAGTCTCTTTTCGCGGCCGATCACCAAGGGAGGTCTCAGGGTTCTGGAGCCGTTGGGATTTACTCCGGGAGCCCGCTACGACGGGCTGTTCGCGCCGCATCTGCAGATGCTCGATCGTTCGCGCGAGGTGCCGGCCGCAATCTCGTCACCGCACGATACGGTGTCCGTCAGGGTCGTTCGATCGATGGAAGAGATGACGCGGGTGATCGCGATCCGCAGTGCCGTCTACATCGGCGAGCAGCATTGCCCCTTCGAAGAGGAATTCGACGGCAACGATTTTTCCGCGACGCACCTCATCTGCCAGCAGGGGCGCGAGCCGGTCGGCTGCATGCGCATTCGCTACTTCGCGGATTTTGCCAAGCTCGAGCGGTTGGCGGTGCGCAACCAAAGTCGCAATGCGGGTCTTGCCGGACGGATCGTCGATGCGGCGATCGAACTCTGCCGCAAGAAGGGTTATCGCACCCTGTATGCGCATTCGCAGAAGCGGTTGCTCAAGTTCTGGGAGCAGCGCGGCTTCGAGCGCATGCCGGGAGCCCGCGAGTTCGTATTTTCCGACTTCGACTATGTCGAGGTCAAGCTGGAGACCGAAGTGCATCCTGCGCGCATCACGCTCGACGAAGATCCTTACGTGCTGATCCGTCCCGAAGGGCAGTGGGACGCTCCCGGTATCCTCGAACTGTCGGTTGGCCGCGGTGCAGCTGCGCAGCCGCACCCGGGTTAGTCGCATGAGCTCGGTGATCGATCTGAAAGCCTATATCGGGGCGTCAAACAGCCGCCTGCTGGTGATGGTCGACCTGCAGGAAGACAATTTTTGCCAGCTGGCGCGAGACCATCACGGCGACCTCGACGGCTCGCTGGAGAACTGCAAGGCGGCGATCCGGCACGCGCGCAATTCCGGAATACCGATCGCGTTCACGCGGCGTGCGGCGGCGCCCGGACTGGTCGATCGAAAAGTCCAGTCGCCCTGGATTCCGGGTCTGGAGCCCAAGCGTGCGGACATGGTGTTCGAGCGCCAGCAGCCGTCGTGCTACGGCAATCCGCTGTTCGATGACGTCATGGCGCGGATCGGAAATTTCGCCATCGGCGGCCTTGCCGCTGAAGAGATCTGTCTGGCCACCGCGATCGACGCATCGCATCGCGACCATCACGTCACGTTTCTGAGCGACGCGTCCGTGAGCCGCCGGCGCCACGATGCCGACGCCCGGGCGGTGCATGGCGTGGCCACCAGTGCCATCGAATTGTTCGCCGACGTCGTCACCACGAGCCACTGGCTCGTCGCGACGTCGCAACGGCCTCTGCGGGGGCATCGATATGGATGAGTTCAGTGCCCGTCGTTTGCGTACCGTCATTCCGGTGCTGACCGAGCAGCGCAATATCCTGGTCTCGGGCGGATTATCCTTTGCCGGCCATTTGGTCGATCTGGCGATCATGCAATTGCGCCTGACGCTTAACGAAATCACCGAGGACGAATTGTCCGAATTTTCCGACGTGCTGAGCGTGAGCCTCGTCAGCAGCGATCAACCTGATTGAGCGGAGCATGGTCCGGATCCGCGAAGCGCCGGGTTGGCGTGAAGCGGGCCGCTTCTTTAAACTCGTGCTCCGACGGCGAGCCGACGAATCCGGCCTGATCGGATCAGGATCAGAGGGGGCTATATTGCAGGGCCGAAGATGGTTCATCCTCGCGGTGTTGTTTGCGGCGCGCGCGGTGACCGGGTTTCAGTTTCAATCGATCGGATCGTCGGCCAATGCGCTGATGCAGGATATGGGGTTGAGCTATGCCGAGGTCGGCATGCTGCTCGGGGCCTATCTGTTGCCCGGCGCCGTCGTCGCGTTTCCCGCCGGGCTGCTCGGCCAGCGCATCAGCGACAAGACGCTTGGATTGGCCGGCCTCGTGCTGATGGCGTTGTCGGGCGTGGCGCTGAGCTTTGGCTATGGCTTCATCTCGGCGCTGGTGGCGCGCACGGTTGGCGGCGCCGGCGCGACCATCGTCATTCTGGTCGCCACCAAGATGACGACGGACTGGTTCGACCGCAGTGAACTCGTCCTTGCGATGTCGCTATTGCAGATGAGCTGGCCGTTCGGCGCGATGGTCGCGCTGCCGATCCAGAGCTATCTCGTGCAATCCATGGGCTGGCACGCGGTGATGGCATCGGGCGCAATCTGCACCGCGGTCGTGTTCGGCGCGTTCGCCCTCATTCCGCGCCCGGCCGGCCAGGCCGGTGCACAGGCGGAAGGCGGCGCCAGACTGCCGGTTGCCGTGCTGATCCCGGTGCTGGTCGCGGGCACCATCTGGGGCGCGATGAATCTCGCCTGCGTGCTGTTCTTCAGCTATGCGCCGATGCTGCTGGCGGCCCAGGGCTCGACGCCGACCGTCGCGGCCTCGCTGACCAGCCTTGCGATCTGGTTCACGATCCTGGCGATCCCGACGGGCGGCTACCTGGTTCACCGTTCCGGCCGACCGATCACGGCGATCATCCTTTGCGGTCCGATCGCGGCGCTGGCGTTGATGCTGTTCGTCGCCGATGTCCATCCGACGATTTCCTGCCTGATGTTCGGCGTGGCGATCGGCCCGTTGTCGGGCGCGATCCTGTCGTTGCCCGCCCAAGTGCTGGATCCGCGCGACCGTTCGCTGGGGCTGGGCCTGTTCTACACTTGCTTCTACATCCTGATGGCGGTGGGTCCGTCAGCGGCAGGCCGCCTCCAGGACGCCTGGCACACGCCTTCGGCAGCGTTGATTGCCGGCGCGGTCTTGCTGCTGGCGATGGTGCCGCTGTCGCTTGCGTTCGTCGCGCTGACGAAGCGGCTTATCCCGTCAGCGCGCGCGCGATTGCATTCGTCGCCTGCACCGCGTCGGCTGGCGCGAGTTCGATCTGCAAGCCGCGCTGGCCACCATTGACGAACACGGAGGCTTGTCCCAGCGCCGTTTCCTCGATGGCGGTTGGCACGCGCTTTTTCTGCCCGAACGGCGAGATGCCGCCGACGTGGTAGCCGGTCAGCCGTTCGGCGTCGGGGGGCCGCATCATCTTCGCTGCCTTGCCGCCGAAAGCGGCCGCGAGCTTCTTCATGCTGACCTCGCGGTCCGACGGCACCACCGCGCAGACCGGCTTGCCGTCGACCTCGGCCATCAGCGTCTTCAACATGCGCGCCGGCTCGACGCCGAGGGCTGCCGCCGCCTGCAGCCCGATACTCTCCGCATTCGGATCGTAGTCATAGGCGTGCAGCGTGAATTTCACACCGAGCTTCTCAAGTGCTTGCGTCGCGCGGGTGGTCTTCGACATGGCCGCTCGCTCCGGGGTTCTTCCTGGGGTCGTACGCTGCCTTGGCACGGCCACAAATTTTACGGGGATATCAATGGGTTGGAGATCGTTCAAAAGGCTGAAAAAGCCCCCTTCTTGCTTGCCTAGCGGACCTGCTTCCTTTATCCGGATAAGGCCTTGAATGCGAGCGGCCCTGGGCCGTGATTTCGGCTGGGCGCGCCCCAAGGGGATATCGAAGGCATGATGCGGGAGGAGGCTGTTCTCTTCCGCAAGATCATGAGCGAACACGAGCTGCAAGGAACGTTTGCGAAATGGCCAATGTTGTCGTCGTCGGCGCCCAGTGGGGCGACGAGGGGAAGGGCAAGATCGTCGACTGGTTGTCGGAACAGGCCGACATCGTCGTGCGCTTCCAGGGCGGCCACAATGCCGGCCACACGCTCGTCATCAATGGCGAGACCTACAAGCTGGCGCTGCTGCCGTCCGGCGTGCTGCGGCCGTCCAAGCTGGCGGTGATCGGTAACGGCGTGGTGTTCGATCCCCAGGCCTTCCTCGACGAGGTCGCAAAGCTGAAGGGCCAGGGCGTCGCCATCAGCCCGGACAATCTGCGCGTCGCCGAGAACGTCACGCTGATCCTGCCGCTGCACCGCGAGCTCGATGCGCTCCGCGAATCCTCCAACGCCAACACGGCGATCGGCACCACCCGCCGCGGCATCGGCCCGGCCTATGAGGACAAGGTCGGCCGCCGCGCCATCCGCCTGATGGACCTCGCTGATCTCGACACCTTGCCGCACAAGATCGACCGGCTGCTGGCGCATCACAATGCGTTGCGCCGCGGGCTCAACCTGGAAGAGATCGACGGCGGCGGCATCCTGAAAGAGCTGACCGCGTTCGCGCCAAAACTGTTGCCCTATGCCGAAACCGTCTGGCGGCTGCTCGATATCAAGCGCCGCGAGGGCAAGCGCATTCTGTTCGAGGGCGCGCAGGGCGCGTTGCTCGACGTCGACCACGGCACTTACCCTTATGTCACCTCGTCGAACACGGTCGCAGCCCAAGCCGCGACCGGTACCGGCATGGGCCCGGGCGCGGTCGGTTATGTCCTCGGCATCTGCAAGGCCTATACGACCCGCGTCGGCCAAGGGCCGTTCCCGACCGAACTGAACAATGAGATCGGCGAAGAAATCGGCCGCCGCGGCAAGGAATTCGGCGTCAACACCGGGCGCAAGCGGCGCTGCGGCTGGTTCGACGCCGTGCTGGTGCGGCAAACCGTCCGCACCTGCGGCATTACCGGGCTGGCGCTGACAAAACTCGATATTCTCGACGGCTTCGACAGCATCGAGGTCTGCACCGGCTACATGCTGGACGGCAAGGAAATCGACCATTTGCCGGCCGGCGAGGGGGCGCAGGCCCGGGTCGTGCCGATCTACGAAACCATCGAGGGCTGGAAGGAGCCGACCGCCAATGCCCGCTCGTGGGCAGATTTGCCGGCCCAGGCCATTAAATATGTTCGCCGGGTCGAGGAATTGGTTGGTTGCCCGATTGCCTTGCTTTCCACCAGCCCGGAACGCGAGGATACTATTCTGGTCCAAAATCCGTTCGAGGCTTAACGGGTTGTTACCCATAAGTCCGCACAGTTGAGTCGAGATGGCTGATTACTACCCGCTGATCGCACGCGCTATTGCCGGCCTCGATCCGAGTGCCCCGGGCGAGAGCCGTCGCGCGCTCTATGAGCGGGCGCGGACGGCGCTGATCCAGCAGCTCCGCAGCGTGCAGCCGCCGCTCTCCGAATCCGAGATCACCCGCGAACGCCTGTCGCTGGAAGAGGCGGTCCGCAAGGTCGAATCCGAGGCCGCCCAACGCGCCCGCGAAGCCTCCCGCCCCGCCGGCGGAACCGGCGCCGCGCGGGGCGGTGATGCCTTCCGCCGTGCCACTGCAGCGAGGGCGTCCGAAACAAACCCTGCTGCTCCCGGGCCTCCGCTGCTGCTCCCGGAGCTGCTGCTCCCGGGGCCGCGCCGCGTGCGCGCCCGCCGTCACCACAGCCCTCGCGGGATGCGCGTTCCCCGGCTGGCGGGGAGGGTGAGCCGCGCCCGCCGCGCAATTTACGCCCTGACGCGCCGCCGGCCCCGCCGCGCCCGCCGGCACCGGACCAGCCGCTGCCGCCGACCCGCGAGCGCATGGGCGCGCCGCGCCGTGGCCCCGACAACACCCCGCCGCCGCTGCCGCCGGCGCCTGGCATGCGCGGCTTCCGCGATATCGCCGCCGACGCCGACGACCTCGGCCGTGCCGCGGCGCAAGCCAGCCGCAACGCGCGCAAAACCTACGCCAACGTGCCGTCGCCTTCGCCGGAATTCGACCGGCTCGAGCCGACCCTGGAGAACCGCGGCGCCGATCCGGACGCGCCCTATTCCTATGACGAATTGATCGAGGAGGCCGAACGCTACGCGCCCGCAAGCGGGCCGCCGCAGATGCCGCC
>CAVZGZ010000001.1:0-217291 GCA_963774775.1 uncultured Alphaproteobacteria bacterium | reverse complement strand
TCTCCGCAACCCCGGCCAGCTCCGACGCCGCGAGCGCTACCAGCAAAACACGCCGATCAAAGGGGTCCCTTTTGGATGCTGATAAGGGGTCCCATTCCAGTGCCGATTGGCATCGCGCTGCCGAACGCCGCCTCCATCTCCTTGCGTGTCTTGATGGTGTCGCTGTTGGCGTCGACCTCGACGTCGCTCCAGCGCACCACCGCGCCGTGGGCGATGTTGTTCTTCAGCTTGACCCGGTGGGCGAGTCCGATCGGAAGCGCGCCGGCCGCAAGAACTCGCGGCTGCCGGCATCAGTTTTCCCCACACCGTGTAGCCGCCTTCACCATCGAGCATCTCGCCCGCGCGCAAGTCACGCTTGGCGACGGCTGCAACGTCGCCGCGAAAACCATGCGGCTGGCCGGTCGGCTCGTTGCGTAGCGCGGCCGAGAGGATCGAGATGTTCAGCTCCAGCCCGATCAAATGATAGGGCTTGTACATCGCGGCATATCGTCCCGAGGAATCGGTCTTCAGGCCATATTGCTTGAAGCAGTCGGCGGCGTAATCGTTCGGCGCCTCCAGTACGACATAGACGCCCCAGCGCAGATCGCGAAACACCGGCCGGCCGTCGCGCTCCAGCGAGGATACCACTTCAACCACGCCGGACTTTTCCAGCACACCGCCTTTGTCGCGTGGCCGCATCACATGCGGCAGGTCATCGACGCCGCAGGGCGGAAACAACAGGCCGTCCGCCGGCACGTCGAGCCCGCATGCATTGGCGATCGCCGCCATCTCGATCGCGGATTTGGTGCCGTCAAGGAACGAGTTGAACATCTGCGGATTCATGCCGGCCGATTGCGCTTCGCCCGCGGTCAGCCCGTAATGGCTCCAGACGCCTTCCGGGGTGACATCGTGATAGGCCGGCAGATATTTCGTGCCCTTGCCGGCGGCGACGACGCGAAAGCCGGTCGCGCGGGCCCAATCGACCATCTCCGCCGTGAGCGCCGGCTGGTCGCCATAGGCCAGCGAATAGACCACGCCCGCCTTGCGCGCCTCTTCCGCCAGCAGCGGCCCGGCGAGCACGTCGGCCTCGACATTGACCATCACGACATGCTTGCCGGCCGCGATCGCGGCGCGTGCGTGCCGGATGCCGACGGCGGGATTGCCGGTCGCCTCCACCACGACATCCATCGCGCCGCCCGCAATCGCGCGCGCGCCGTCATCGGTGAAAGCCGTGGCCTTGATCCGCGCCTCGTCCCAGCCGACGGTGCGGCACGCCTCGCGGGCGCGGTCGCGGTCGAGATCGACGATCAGCGGCACTTCCAGCCCCGGCGTATGCGGCACCTGCGATAAAAACATCGAGCCGAATTTGCCGGCGCCGATCAGCGCGACACGAACCGGCTTGCCGGCGGCGCGGCGAGCGTTGAGGAGGTGGTGGAGGTTCATGGGAATGGTCCGATGCAAAGGAGCCGCAGCGCTGCATATTTCTCGTCATGGCCGGGCTTGTCCCGGCCATCCACGCCTTTGTCGCGGCGACGCAGTAAGACGTGGATGCCCGGCACAAGGCCGGGCATGACGACGTAGGTAGCGGTCGGGCTACTCCGCCGCCTGCCGTGGTGCGCGCGCCAGCCGCAGCAGCGCGTCGTCATCTACCGTCTGGATCGGCGCGAAGTCGCGATGCGCGATATACTCCGGCCGCGTCGGGGTGCGGATATAGTTCGAGACCGCGTTCAGCGTGAGATAGACGATCTTGCGCGGATAGGGCGTGATGTTGCCGCTCGAGCCGTGCACCAGATTGCCGTGGAACATCAGCATGCCGCCGGCCTTGCCGGTCGGCGCGACGATGCCGCCCTGTTGCACCAGCCGCGTCACGGTTTCCTCGTCCAGCGTCCACAGCGGATAGGACGTGGTCTGAAGGTCATGCGAGGCCTTGAGGTCGCCGGCGTGCTGGCTTCGCGGCACCAGCATCAAGGGCCCGTTGATCGGCATTACCTCGTCGAGGAAGATCGCGATGTTCATCGCGCGCGGCTCCGGCATGCCGTCGTCGCGCTTCCAGGTGCCGTAATCCTGATGCCATTGCCAGACGTCGCCGGTGAAGGCGGCTTTGGCGTTGATCTTGAACTGATGCATGTAGAGTTTTTCGCCGAAGATCTGCTCGATCGGGTCGATCATGCGCGGATGCGCGCCGAGCAGGCGGAACCCCTCGTTATAGAGATGCGCTGCAAAGGCCGTGCGCGGTGCGCCGCTCTTCTCGCGCCATACCTCGGGCCGGTTGGCATCGTAGATATTGACGGCCTCGCGCGCCAGGAAATCCACTTCCTCCGGACTGAACAGCTCGGGCAGGAACAACCAACCCTCGCGGTTGAAAGTATCGATCTGCGCTTGCGTGAGTTTCATGGTGCTTCCTCCTTTTGTTGTTGCTTTGTCATTCCGGGATGCGCCTCTTGGCGCAGGCCCGGAATCGCATAACCACCATCGCGAGTATCGGATTCTCTGATGTGCAATTGCACATCGAGCTCGTGACTTCGTCACGCTCCGGAATGACGCGTTATGCGGCTCTTGCTGCCACCCTCAGCCTCTCCTCCGTCATCCGTCCCGCGTTCTGCGCATGCGCCAGTGCGGCTGCTTCCGCCGCGTTGGCGTTGCCGGCGAAAACATGCGCGGCAATCGTCTCGTGTTCGGCCCAGGCGCTTTCGCGGTAATCGAGTTCTGCAAGCACGGTCGCCATCGAGCGGCGCATGTGCGGCCATTGCGGCGCGATCATCTCCTCGATCGCGGGATTGCCTGAGAGGCGGTGGATCGCGCGATGGAAATCGACGTCGAGCGCGATCAGCTTTGCGAGAGGTGTGGCGCGATCGATGGCGCGCCCGGCGGTAAGCGCCGCCTCGAGCTGCGCGCTGCGGGAACCGTCTATTTTGCTCCGTCCGGCGGCCAGCCGCGCGGCGAGCGCATCGATCGCGCCGCGAACCTCATAAAGCTGGCGGATACGCTGCGGATCGAGCTGGGTGACTTCAAAGCCGCGACGGCCGCTTTCGGCCACGAGCCCCTGCCGGTGCAGCAGATGCAGCGCGTGCGACACCGGCTGGCGCGAAACGCCGAGCTTTTCGGCGAGTTCGTTTTGGGTGATGCGCTGCCCGGGCGGCAGCGTGCGGTCGATGATGGCCTCCAGGATCCGCGCGTAGACCTGGTCGATCAGGTTGGGGAGCGGATCGAGTGGGATCATGCCGGACGTCCCAAATTTGGAATTCAGAATTCCGTATTCGAAATTACTGCCAGCCATTGAAGCGGTCAAGGGCCTTGGCCTCGGGGCCGGAAAACTCATCCGGCGCTTTTCCCGTCCGCAAGCCGGGGCGATCACCAGGCCAGCGGCCTACCTCTTTCTCCCAAGCTCCACCAGCATCCGCGTCATCAAATAAAGCCGCGGAACAATCGAGCCGGTGTCGATGTATTCGTCGCGGGCATGGTAGCCCCAGCCTGCCAATCCAAAACTCTCGACCACGATCGCCTTGCCGCTGCGCCCGGCGAAGCCGGCGTCGGTGGCGCCGCCGGTCATTTCGACAATATCAAGCTGGCGCTCGATCTCGGCGTAGATCGCCTGTCCTTCCTTGGCGAGCGCGCGGCCGCGGTCATCAGCCACAAACGGTGGCCGGCCCGGCTCGATCTTCACCGTGGTTTCTGTGTCCGGGATCAGTCTGTTCTTCACCTTTTCGTCGAGCGCGGCCTGCAGCTTTTGCGCACCGTCCGGAACGGTAAGGCGGATATCGGCGCCGGCCGTGGCCTGGTCCGGAATCTGGTTGCGGACGGTGCCGGCTTTCGCGGTGGTCCAGTTCAGTTGCGTGCCTGGAATTGATTTTGCGATATCCTGCGTCTGCAGCAATTGATGCGCGAGCTCGATCAGCGCGTTGCGTCCGAGCTGCGGCGCCGCTCCGGCATGTGACGCCTTGCCCTTCACCTCCATCGTCCCGGTCGCTGTACCGCTGGCGCCGAGCAAGAGCCCGTCGTTCCTGGCGACCGGCGCAGCCGCCGTCGGCTCGCAGGACAGCACCACGTCGTGCTGGTCGGCGAGTTCGGCGATGATTTCGCCGGAGCCGATCGAGCCGACCTCTTCATCCGGATTGAACGACACCGTGAGTTTTGCGTAGTCGCGCCAGCCGGCGTCGTTCAGGATTTTCAGCGAATGCAGGATCACCGCGATGCCGCCCTTGTCGTCGGCGATGCCGGGCCCGTAGATGCGGTTGCCGTCGACGCGGTAGGGCTGGGTGGCGAGGATGCCGTGCTCATAGACGGTGTCCATATGCGCGATCAGCATCAGCTTTCTGGTGCCGGTGCCTTCAAAGGTGCCGATCACCATGTCGGCGCCGGCGCCGCGCGTCGTCTTGCGCCGCTCGGTCTTGGCGCCCAGCGCCTTCAACCGTGCCTCGGTGAGCTCGGCCATGCTGGCAAGGCCGGCGACATCGCTGCTGCCGGATTCGATCATCACCATCTCGCGCAAGGTGTCGATCACGGCAGGCTGGGCCTGCTCGGCCGCCGCCCGTAATTTTTCGTCCGGCGCGGCAAGTGTCGTGGTCGAAGCGAACGCGATCCCGAGAAGGGCGATCGAAAGGGGCCGTTTGACGGATATCTTCATGTTGCTTCCTTCCCGTTTTTCCGACCGGAGACTAGCACCGCGACGCGGGGGGCCCAACCGCGCTAGTTGCGATCGAAAACCTCCACGTCGATTGGCCGATCCGCTCGGCGTCCGCCACCGCGTCCACCCCAGTCGTAGCCATTGACGCGCAGGGTTTGCATGGGTTTTGCTTAGGTTCCCGCAGGATTCGGGTGGATAGCAACATTCTCCAAGCCTAGATTCAAGGCCAGCATCAAGCTCACGAGTGGGAGCGGAGAAATTCAGGAGCGAACCATGACCGGCCAGTATTTTGCGATCTTCGACACCGCGATCGGGCCCTGCGGCATCGTCTGGGGCGAGCGCGGGATCACCGGTGTGCAACTGCCGATGGGAGATGAGGAAAAGACCCGCAATCGCATCCATCAGCGCGATGGCGATGCGACCGAGGCAGCACCCTCAGCCGAGGTGCAGCATGCGATCGCGGAAATCATCGAGCTGCTCGCGGGCAAGCCGAACGATCTCGCCGATATCGTGCTCGATCTCGACGGCGTGCCGGAGTTCAACCGCGGCGTCTACGACATCGCGCGAAAAATCCCACCGGGCCAGACCACGACCTACGGCGAAATCGCCAAGAAACTCGGCGGCGTCGAACTGTCTCGCGACGTCGGTCAGGCGCTGGGGCGCAACCCGTGCCCGATCGTGGTGCCCTGCCATCGCGTATTGGCGGCCGGCAACAAGCCGGGCGGCTTCTCCGCCAACGGCGGCGTGGTGACGAAACTGAAGATGCTGGCCATCGAAGGCGCGGCAGTGAACCACACGCCGAGTTTGTTTGATTGAGGTTGAGCCACGACTCGCCTCTGCTCCCTCACCCCGCTCTTGATGGATGGTGAGGTCGCCGACGCTGAATTTGAGGGACATGGCCAACTCCGATTACGCCGCCGGCGGCACCGAAATTTTGACCGACGGCCGCTCCAGCATCTTCTGGTGGAACGCGTCGAGCTTCGGAAAAGCCTTGCGCCAGCCGCAATCGGCAAATCTGAAATCGGCATAGCCGAGCACGCAGACGAGGCCGATCTGCACGATATCGAACGGCCCCGACAGCACGTCGGGCTTGTTCTCGAAGCGGGCCATGCCGGTCCACGCCCGGTTCCAGTGATCGTCGGACCACGCCTGCCATTGCAGGCCCTGCGGCCGCACCATCTTTTCGTAGCGGCACAGCAGCATGGAATCGAGCATGCCGTTGATCAGGGAATGATCGGTCTTCACCTGCCAGCGCCGCGGGCCGTAACCGGGGATCAGCCTGCCGCCGGCGAGTTCGTCGAGATATTCGACGATGACGTAGGAGTCGAGGATGACGTCACCGTTGTCGAGGATCAGGACCGGCAGCTTCTTCAGCGGCGTGATGCGCGAATATTCATCGTTGGCCTGGCCCGGCACGAGCGTCGACGGAACGAATTCGATCTTGTCGATCAACCCGGTCTCGATCGCGGCGATGCGAACCTTGCGGGCGAAGGGCGAGGCGGGAGAGAAGGTGAGTTTCATGGGGTGTCCTTGAAATGAAATTCAACGTCCAACGGGTCCGGCCTTCGGCCGGCCCGATGATAAACTCCGCGACGACTTGTCCGCCGTAGCTCGAAGAGCGAAGGCGGAAGCAATCCACACTTGCTTTGTGGCGCGATGGATTGCTTCGCTTCGCTCGCAATGACGTGGATGGCGCCGAATCCGGCGCCAAGACTCTCACGCCGCGATGATTTCCTGCCGCTGTTCGCCGAGGCCTTCGATGCCGAGCGTGACGACGTCGCCGGCGTTGAGGAACTGCGGCGGCTTCATGCCGCTGCCGACGCCGGGCGGGGTGCCCGTGGTGACGACGTCACCGGGCAGCAGCGTCATGAATTGCGAAACGTAGGAGATGCACTTCGCCATGGTGAAGATCATGGTCGAGGTCGATCCGGTCTGGCGGCGCGTGCCGTTGACGTCGAGCCACATCGACAGTTTCTGCACGTCCGGGATTTCGTCCTTGGTGACCAGCCATGGGCCGAGCGGGCCGAAGGTGTCGTGCGACTTGCCCTTGGTCCATTGGCCCAGGCGCTCGATCTGGAAATTGCGCTCTGACACGTCGTTGCAGACACAATAGCCGGCAACATGATTGAGCGCGTCGGCTTCGGAGACGTATTTGGCGCGGGTGCCGATGATGGCCGCGATTTCGACTTCCCAGTCGAGCTTGGTCGAGCCGCGGGGTTTCTCTACCGAGTCGGTCGGGCCGCTCAGCGCGGTGTTGGCCTTCAGGAAGAAGATCGGCTCGGTCGGAATTTGCGCTCCAGTCTCCTTGGCGTGATCGACATAGTTCAGGCCGATCGCGACGAATTTCGAGATGCCGGTGACGGGCGCACCGAAGCGCGGCTTGCCGTCGACGGCGGGGAGCTTGGACGTATCGAGCGCGGCCAGCTTGGCCAGCGAGGCCGGTGCATAGCCTTCGCCGTCGAAATCCCTGACATGCGCCGAGAGGTCGCGGAGCTGGCCGGATTTATCGATCAGGCCGGGCTTTTCCGCACCCTTCGCGCCATAACGAACAAGCTTCATTTTTGATCACTCCCTACGGGGTTTCTCAGGCGTTTCCTGGGGGCCTCTTACTGCAACGCTTCATGGAACAGCGCGGGGGGAAATTCAATGGCAGAGTGCCGGCTGCATTGCAGCTACGCCTTATTTCAAGGGCTTATCGATCGGGGTTACGGCAGCGCGGCGAATCTGAAGGCATCCCCGTCGCGCCTGAGATGGCCGGCGCTAAAGTGGCCACCGATCACCAGCGTCGGTGTGTCGGCGAAGCGCGAGAACAATTCGCGCCGGCTCGTCACAGCTTGCCTGGGATCGGAATCGGCGGTCGACGACCAGTCGAGATGGGCCATCTGGCAGGGGTGGTGGGCGACGTCACCGGTCAGCAACGCCTCATGGCCGTCGGATTTGATATGGACGCTCACATGGCCGGGGCTGTGGCCGGGTGTCGGGATCAGCGTGATTTCGTCCGTCAGGCGATGGTTATCAGGCACCAGATCCGCCTTGCCGGCGTCGGCGATCGGCTTAACGGAGTCGTTGAACACGGCAGCCTTGTCCGGCTCGTGGTTGCCATCGCGCCAATACTCGAATTCGGTCCTGCCGAAAACGTACCGCGCATTGGCAAACGTCGGCACCCATTTGCCGTCGACCAGCCTTGTGTTCCAGCCGACATGGTCGACATGCAGATGCGTGCACAGCACGGTGTCGATGCTGTCGGGGGCAAAGCCCGCTTGCGTCAGCCTCTCGAGGAATGGCTCCTTGCGGTTGTTCCAGGTCGGCACCTTGCGGCCCTGCTTGTCGTTGCCGAGCCCGGTGTCGACGATGATGCGACGGGAAGGTGTCTCCACCAATAGCGAGTGGATCGACATTTTCAGCCGGCCCTCCTCGGTGGCGAACCGGGGGATTAGCCATGGCATTTTCTGGATTGTTTCGGTGGTCGCCAGCGGCAGGATGAAGCGGGTGCTGCCGACCGTCTCCGTCTCGACGATCTTTGTGATTTTGACCTTGCCCACGTTCCAATGCATCCGGCGCTTCCTCGTGCTTTTTGGCCGTGACTATCGCGCGCAGTCGACGATGACGGTGCCCATCTTGTCGCCCTTCTCCACGGCGAGGTGGGCCTGCGCGGTATCCGCCAGCGCGAACTGCCCGGCGATGTTGTGGACGCGCCTTCCCGCCGCCAGCCATCGCGAGATGTCTTCCTGTGCTGCCGCAAGCAGCGGCGGCGGCAGCGCAAACAGCACCAGGCTGCGCAGGGTGATGCACTTCTCCATCAGGTCGCGCATCGGAATCACAGGCGTGCGGTTGCCGTTGCTGGCGTAGACCGCAATCGTCGAATTGAGCGCCATGATCTTCAGCGTGGTCGCCATGTTGCCGCCGAAATCGATATCAACCACACGGTCGACACCGCGTTGCCGGGTGAACGCCATCACCCGGGCTGCGACATCCTCGGTCCGGTAATTGACGACGAGGTCCGCGCCGGCTAGCCGCGCCTCCATGTCCTTGGCCTGCGAGCTGACAGTCGCGATCACGGTGGCGCCGCCCCATTTGGCGAGTTGCACTGCGTAATGGCCCACAGCGCCGGCGCCGCCGGTGACCAGCACGGTTTGTCCCGTGATCGGCCCGTCGGCAAACAGGGAGCACCACGCGGTCATGCAGGGGATGCCAAGCGTTGCGCCGGCGGCAAAGGAAACGTCCTCGGGCAGCGGCGTCACCAGGGTGTCGGCAAGCGCAATATATTCCGCCGCGGTGCCGAAGGCGCGGCCGTTGCGCTGGCCGTTGAACAGCCAGACCCGGTCGCCGACGGCAAGCCGCGTCACGCCCTCGCCGATCTGGTCGATGACCCCGGCGCCGTCGCTGTTGGGGATCACGCGCGGAAACTCCATCGCGCGATAGCTGCCGCCGCGGCGGCCGACATCGGCGGGATTGACGCCGGACGCTTGCAGCCGGACCCGGACCTCGCCGGGGCCAGCCTCGGGCGTCGGCATCTCGCCAATGGTGAGCACCGTGGGCGCGGCGCCCGTCCGCTCGTACCAGACCGCCTTCACAGCGTTCCCGGGAACGCGCCGCCGTCGAGCAGGATGTTTTGCCCGGTGATGAAGCCGGATTTCGCACCGCACAGGAACGCGCAGGCCTGCCCGAATTCGTCGGGATCGCCGAAGCGGCCGGCGGGATTGAGCTTGGCGCGCTCGGCGAGCAACTGATCCACGGTGATGCCGCGTTTCTCCGCGTCCACCTTCGCCACCGGCCCGCGCAGGCGGTCCGTATCGAAAGGTCCGGGCAGCAGGCCGTTGATGGTGACGTTGTTGATCACGGTCTTGCGCGAGAGGCCGGCGACGAAGCCGGTGAGGCCGGCGCGCGCGCCGTTGGACAATCCGAGCACCTCGATCGGCGCCTTCACCGCGGCAGAGGTGATGTTGACGATGCGGCCGAACTTGCGCGCCATCATGCCGTCCACGGTTGCCTTGATCAGCTCGATCGGCGTCAGCATGTTGGCGTCGATCGCCTTGATCCAGTCGTCGCGGGTCCAGTTGCGGAAATCGCCGGGCGGCGGTCCGCCGGCGTTGTTGACGAGAATATCCGGATCGGGACAGGCTTTCAGCGCGGCCTCGCGTCCCGCAGGCGTCGTGATGTCGCCGGCGACTTCGGTCACGGTGAGGCCGGGATGGGCCTTGCGGATTTCATCGGCGGTCTTTTTCAGCGCCTCGGCGCCGCGCGCCGTCAGCGTCACATGGACGCCTTCATTGGCCAGCGCGATCGCACAGGCGCGGCCCAGGCCCTTGCTCGATGCGCATACGATGGCGCGGCGGCCTTTGATCCCAAGATCCACTGTTTCACTCCCGTTATGTCAGGTGATTTTGCAACGAATGACGGAGCCACTCTAGCCAACATCGGCGGCCCTGATAAGGGAGCGGACCCTCAACAAAATGCATATCAGCAAGCGGTGGGCCGCCGCGCAGGCTGGCGAATGATGGCTTTGGGTTGAATCGGCGCACCCGTCATCCCCGGACGAACGCAAGTGCGTTCGTCCGGGGATGACGGAACACCGCCCCGATCTATTTTCATTTCGCTCTAGATATGGTGCTCGCGCTTGAGACGGTCGATGGTGGCGGTGACATCGGGCGGCAAGGAGTGGAAGCCTTTCTGGCCCACGGCAGACAGCAGCGGCCGCAATTGCGAACCGGTCAGGAATGCCGGCTGATGGTCGATCGGCACCAGCTGGTCGAAGATCAGCACCAGCGTGATCGCGACGAGGCCGACACGCACCGCTCCGAGCGCGGCGCCGCCGAGGCGGTCAACGATGCCGGCGTCCGATCCGATGCTCTCGTCGAGCGCCATGCGCGCGCATTTTCCGAGCACCATTCCGCTGATCAGGAAGACGACGAAGAACAGCACCGAATTCTGCGCCAGCGGGGAGTCGAATTTGCCGGCGATCTGCGGCGCGAGGTGCGACATCGCCCCGACCGCGATCGGCATCGCGACGAGATAAGCGAGGATCGTAATCGCGCTGCGCAACAGGCCGGTGTTGAAGCCGATGACGACGGCAACGAGCAACGCGAGGTAGACGGCGGCATCGAAACTGTTCATGAGATCAATCGCGGCCTGTTCACGGTGTTGCCTTTGGTCAATCAATCGGGTTTTCGATCGCTAAAATCGTCTGTATCGAGGGCGTATAGGTTGCACCTCACCTATTCGACGTCGAGTAAAGAAATCATTCTTACGGGGGTACTGCGACCGACGGGCTTCGCCAATCCGGCGATGGCTCGCATTTGAATTGATCCGACAAGTTTTCCCCAAAATGCCCTTGCTGCTCAGGCGTGTGATTTGGAATAGCAAGGGCATCACCATGAAAGTTTGGACCTGTTTGGGATTTCTGCTGGTGGCAACCGCCGCCAACGCGCAAACCTATACGACCGTCGTCAACCGCGACGCCAAGACGGTCACCACCACCGGGCCGAGCGCAACCGTCAGACCTCGCAGACCTTGCGCAGTGGAACCAGCGTCACCTGCACCACGACCGTCAGTCGTAACGGCGGCAGCGGCTATCAGCCGATGGACGCCAGCGGTTACAAGCCGATGGGGTACTGAAGACTCTCCCCGCGTCATTGCGAGCGAAGCGAAGCAATCCATCTCTCGGCTTGCTGAAGCATGGATTGCTTCGTCGCTTCGCTCCTCGCAATGACGGCGGTGCTAGTCACCCCACCCTCATCTCCGCCTTGATCATGTCAGCGGCCTTCTCACTTGAGCAATTCGTCAAGCGCGGCATGCTCCGGGTCCATCTCGGCCCGTTCAACAGCGTCGATCACCACCTGAGCCGCATCGACCGTTCGTGTGGCGCGCTTGGCGGCCGCTGTCAGCCAGTCATAATGCTCAGCCGACATCAGCACGAACTCCCGCCTGCCGTGACGCGTAATCTCCACGCGGCTCGCGCTGGGCCTGATGCTGAAATTCTCCGAATTTGCGCTGGAATTCCAGGGAGGTCGTCTGAACCATGATCAGGTGTCTCACCAGATCAGTTGATCAATTTCGCATTATACGCGTTGCACGTACTAGCGTCATCCGGTTGGCCAGATTGCCGAGATTCTCCCAACTTCTGTCACCCGCCTGCAGCGGTGCCGACCGAACTACCGGCGACTGCAGGAATTACGGTGCACTTCATCGAGCGGGTAGCTCTGACCTCACGTGGATTCGTAGTCTTGCGAGGCTGTCCAACCGATTAAGTGTCACCGTAATACTCCGTAATACTGCGCTTCGTAGCGGCAGCTCATCGATCGGCTAAGGCGAACGATTGCAGGCGAGACGGCGATTGCAAGTGTGAGGTCCCTCCGTTAGTGCGGCATTCGGGTCGAAGCCTCGCGGGCGCCCAGGTGGACGTTTGGCAGCATGTTTCATAGCGATCGATATGGAACCACTTGAACGGAACCAAGAGGTGCTTTTATTTCATCTGCCACAGAAATCGGAACCTTGGCCGATTTATCCTTGGAAGGAGGAGAAATGCCGTCTTTGTTAATCGCCGGTGCAAGCGGCATCGTAGGAAACGCCACGCTGGAGCGCGCGTTGTCACGGAACAGCTGACGGACGTGGTCGGGCTCTCGCGCCGCAGGCCGGAGCTGGACACGATTCGACCGTACCGGCACCTCTCCATCGACCTCCGTGACGCTGACGCGGCCAAGACCGGCCTGTCGGACGTCGGCGACATCACACACTTGGCGTACGCGGCGCTGTACGAGAAGCCCGGGTTAATCGCCGGCTGGCGGGAGCGCGACCAGATGGAGATCAACCTGGCGATGCTCAAGAACTGTCTTGAGCCACTGCTCAAGTCGAAATCACTGCGCCACGTGACACTGCTCCAAGGCACCAAGGCGTACGGCCTCCACTTGCACCCGATACCGATCCCGGCGCGGGAGAGCGCTCCGCGCGACAATCACGATAACTTCTATTGGCTCCAGGAGGACTACCTCAAGGAGAAGGCGCGCCAGCACGGCTTCACCTGGACGATCCTGCGCCCGCAGCTGATCGTCGGCCGTCCGTGGGGAGTCGCGATGAACCTGGTGCCGATCATTGGCGCCTATGCGGCCATCTGCACCGAGGAGGGCCTGCCGTTCAGCTTCACCGGCGGCGTCCCGTACGTGTGGGAGGCGGTCGACGCAAGGCTGGTTGCCGAGGTGATCGAGTGGGCGGGCGCCTCGCCGGCTGCGGTCAACGAGCACTTTAACCTGACCAACGGCGACGTGTTCGAATGGCGCAACCTGTGGCCTGGGATGGCGGAGGTGCTCGGGGTCGAGCCGGGTCCCGACGACCCGAAGTCGATGGTTCAGTTCCTCGAGGATAAGCATGACGTGTGGGACCGGATCGTCCAGAAAAAGGGACTACGGCCAATTCCACTGCGAAACATCCTCGGCGAATCTCACTACTATTTCGACTTCTGCGCCGCCTATGGGGCAACCGAGGTGCCCTCGCCGGCGTTCTCGAGCCGCATCAAACTCCAACAGGCGGGCTTCACTGGCTGCCACGACACGCAGGAGACATTCAACTATTGGTTGCGGGATTTAATCCACCGGCGCGTGATCCCTGGCCCAGCGTCGAGCGGTGCTTAAATCCAGCAAACCGTGTGAAAAATCGAAGGACGGGACTGTCAGCGTTCATATAGCCCAATGCCGGGCGAGGAGGATGGCGGGCTGTCAGGCGCGCGGGGGACTATCATGGCTACCACATCTACTATACGAGCAGGAGAAAGACACCACTCCGCGGCCCTTTGAGCTGCTGATATCGAGAATGAAGACCGAAGACGGATGGGAAGCCAAGCCCATCCGTGTGCCGGATGATACCCCCGGAGTTGACAACTCTGGTGGTTCCGGTGCACTGGCACCGTAATTTCCATAATTTCGTAATTTAAGGGGGCAAGCATCGAGGCTCGGCATCGCCCTCGACGCGGCACCGTCAGCGTCACCACGACGGACACGGGCCATCCATCGAAAAAGCCCGGCGAGCGTGCCGGGCGATCCGCAGCGCAGCCACGGCGGACTAGATCCCATTGATCCAGATCAAGGGGTGGCCAGCACCCTTGGCGGTATGCCCGCACCTGGCTGGAGACGGATATGACGGCATGGCCGACAGTCGTGATTGTGGTCAATGCGATGCGGGCATTCCGAAGAGCGTGGCGCGGCTGTTGGCAGTCCCAACTACGAGTCAACGGCTACAAATGGGAGCTGTACAACATCGCCGAGGACTACTCGGAGAACAGTGACCTCGCCGCCAAGATGCCGGACAAGCTGCGCAGCATGCAGGAACTTTTCCTGGTCGAGGCGGCGAAGTACAACGTACTGCCGCTGGATAATGATGTTCTCCAACGCGTACTTACGCCGCGACCAAGCGCCACCGCTGGCAAGTCTGTCTTTACCTATTCCGGTGAAGTGACTGGCATACCAACGGGCAGCGCTCCAAACATTCTCGGCAAGTCCTTCTCCATCTCGGCCGAGGTGGACATTCCGCAGGGCGGTGCCGAGGGGATGCTCAATACGATCGGCGGCCGCTTCGGTGGTTATGGCCTCTACCTGGTCAAGGGCAGGCCAGTCTTTACCTATGTCCAACTCACTACGGAACGCTTCCGCTGGGAAAGTCCAGCCGCGCTTACGCCCGGCAAGCACACCATCGTGTTTGATTTCAAATACGACGGTCCCGGTTTCGGCAAGGGCGGCACCGGCGTCTTATTGGTGGATGGCAACGCAGTCGCCAACAAGACGATGCCATATACGATTCCGTTTCTCATCAGCTTTGACGAGTTTTTCGATGTCGGCGCCGATACCCGCACGGGCGTGGACGACAAGGATTACCAGGTGCCGTTCCGGTTCACCGGCAAGCTGGACAGGCTGACAGTCAAGCTCGACCTTCCGAAGGCCGCGGAGGAAAAGCTGCTACAGCAAAAGGCGCAGGAGACGAAAAACAAGGCCCAGTAAATCGCTCCGCTTATTTGTTCTGATGGCGGAACGGTCATTTCAACGGAGGCTGACCATGAACTCCACCCCCACCATCCGCGCAATGATATTGTCGACCTCCGTTCTGGCTCTCACAGTTGGTTCGACCTTCGCCCAGCAGGCCACCGGGACGCCGGGTTCGCCCAGTGCCACGACTACGATAGACGGCAAGTATCTTCCGCCTCCGCCCGCGCCGTTTGGCGGAACGATCAATCTGGACGCCAAGGATTCCAAGCCGTATTGGCCCCCGACCGTGGTGCCGCCCAAAGGTGCTCCCAACGTCTTGCTGATCATGACCGATGACCAGGGTTACGGCGTGACCAGTACCTTCGGCGGCGTCATCCCGACGCCGTCCATGGACCGCATCGCGAACGCCGGATTGCGCTACACCCAGTTCCACTCAACTGCGCTCTGCTCGCCGAGCCGGGCGGCGCTGATCACGGGCCGCAACCATCACTCGGTGGGTTTTGGCGTGATCTCCGAAATGTCCACTGGATACCCGGGGTACGATTCCGTCATCGGGCCGGAAAGCGCCACCGTCGGTACGATCCTGAAGCAGAATGGCTACGCGACATCGTGGTTCGGCAAGAACCACAATACCCCCAGCTATCAATACAGTCTGTCTGGACCCTTCGACCAATGGCCAAGCGGGATGGGCTTCGACTATTTCTACGGCTTCATGGGGGGTGAGACAGACCAGTGGACGCCGTTTCTCTTCCGCAATCAGACTCAAGTTTTTCCGTGGCTCGGCAAACCCGGCTACAACCTCATCACCGATATGGCCGACGACGCGATCAACTACCTGAAGGGGATGAATAACGCCGCGCCCGACAAGCCATTCCTCCTCTACTACGTGCCCGGCGGGACCCATGCACCGCACCAGCCCACGCCAGAGTGGATCAAGAAGATCAGCGACATGCACCTGTTCGATCAGGGTTGGGAAAAGCTGCGCGAGACGATCTTCGCCAACCAGAAGCGGCTCGGTGTGATTCCGGCCAATACCCAGCTCACGCCGTGGCCCGATGGTCAGCCCGAATTTGGCGGAGCGAAGCTTCAGAAGTGGGACACCCTCACTCCCGACGAGAAGAAGCTCTTCATCCGTCAGGCGGATGTTTTTGCGGCCTACGCAGCCTACACCGACCATGAAATCGGCAGGGTCATTCAGGAAATCGAAGCCCAGGGCAAGCTCGACAACACACTCATCATCTTTATCAGCGGCGACAACGGCACCAGCGCCGAAGGATCCATCGTCGGCACCCCGGTCGATATGGCCGCGATCCAGGGCGTCGACGTTCCGGTCGCGGATCAGTTGAAGTTCTATGATGTGTGGGGTTCGGCCCTGACCACGCCCCACATGGCGGTGGGCTGGACCTGGGCCTTTGATACGCCATTCAAATGGACCAAGCAGGTCGCGTCGCACTTCGGCGGTACCCGTCAAGGCATGGCCATCTCGTGGCCCAGCCACATCACGGATGTCGGTGGCATTCGCACACAGTTCCACCACTTGATCGACGTCGTGCCCACCATCCTTGACGCAGCGGGCATTCAAGCGCCTGTCAGTGTCGATGGCGTGGCCCAGAAGCCGATTGAAGGCGTGAGCATGGCTTACACCTTCGATAAGGCCAACGCGAACGCCCCATCCACCCGCACTACGCAATATTTCGAGATGGTCGGCAACCGCGCCATCTACCAAGACGGCTGGCTTGCCGCCACCACGCCGCCCTTGCCGCCCTGGGATCTGGGCCTGGGCAAGTTTCCAAATGTCGTCAACGGCTATACTTGGGAGCTTTACAATCTTGCGGAGGATTATTCGCAGAGTAACGACCTCGCCACCAAGATGCCTGACAAGGTGCGCGATATGAAGGAACTGTTTTTGGTCGAGGCGACGAAGTACAGCGTGTTTCCGCTGGATAACAGCTTCTCCGCTCGCGTGGCGACCCCGCGACCGAGTTCGACCGCTGGTCGGACTGTCTTCACCTACACCGGTGAATCTTCCGGTCTTCCCTACAGCAGCGCCCCCGACATTCTCGGCAAGTCTTACTCGATCACTGCCGAAGTCGACATTCCGCAAGGAGGCGCAGAAGGCATGATCAACACGCTCGGTGGTCGTGCCGGCGGCCATGGTCTCTACTTGCTCAAGGGCAAACCCGTCTTTGTGTACAACTTTTTTGACCTGGAACGCTTCCGTTGGGAAGGCCAAGCGGTGCTCACACCCGGCAAGCACACCGTCGTGTTTGACTTCAAGTATGACGGTCCCGGTTTTGCGAAAGGCGGCACTGGCGTCCTGTCGGTAGATGGCAAGGAAGTCGCCCGTAATACGATCCCGCATACCATTCCGTTCATCGAGACGGCCGACGAGACCTTCGATGTCGGGGTGGATACCCGCACGGGCGTGGAGGACAAGGACTACCAGCCGCCGTTCCGGTTCACCGGTAAGGTCGATAAATTAACGGTCAAGCTGGTCCCCCTGAATGCCGCGGAGGAAAAGCAGCTCCAGCAAAAGGCTCAAGAGACAAGAAACAAGGCTCAGTAAATCGCTACGCCTCTCCTGCTTGGCATTTGGCTTTCCGGCTTTGAACCGGCTGTCCATGTCCGGGTTGGGTCTTGTGTCGCGAGCATCGCCTGTCCACACGGCGAGGCGCAACTATACTGGAGATGAAGGAGGGCCCTTTGGTTCGGCGGATCGAGCGGCAAAACGGTGCACTTAACTCTCCGTCCGTTTCAATGATCCACATCACCCGTCTTCGGCCCATGAACACTCAACCCTCCATTAAATCGGCGCAAACTCCGTTGCGCCAAAACGCTAATTTCCCGAACCTTTCAACGTGATTTGCCCTGTCCAGCCGTCCCGCGAAAAACATTCCGCTTAAAGCGTCGGGCAAATCAGAACTATAAGCTTGGCCGTCTCGTCCTCAAGGAGAGGGGCGTTGGCCATCGTCACGAACGTTGGGACGGGATGCGGTGGACGCGGCAGCGTCGGTGTGAGCCGATATCGCAGGGCGGGTGATCCCGTGAGCGACATCGCTTGCGCAAGACGACGGCGCCAAAGCGTACGGCAAAACCGCGTGGTCCTGGCACCCGTTGCTGGTGTCAAATCGGCGGAGGTTTCGTCAGCCCAACCGGGCGCGGCAAGACCTTTAATCCGCCGATGACGGTGACAAGACGAATTCGTCGCCGGGGAGATCGCGGCATAAGCCGTAAAGCCATTGCGCGGGGAATGTCGGAGTGTTTCCGCTGAACCTGTATGCTCATGTGCGTCTCTTCGCACAATTTTGCACATGAGACCGCGGGTGCAGCGCGCACCCGGCATTCCCTGCTCCCTCTTTTCTGAGGGGACGGACAGTCTAGCAAAGCTCGGACGCATCCCGCCGCGAGAAGGCGTAGTCATGTTTGGAAAAGGCCCCGCAGCGTCGCAGTCGCTGTCATCACCCGCGTATGCCGGGTGATCCAGTACGCCGCGGTTTCCGGCTCAAGCACTGCTGTCTCTGGAATACTGGACCGCCCGGTCAAGCCGGGCGACGACCAGTTACGTGGAGAGATCGCTTGCTTCGCTTCGCTCGCAATGACGGCGGATGACATGCTGATGTCACTGAATCACCCCACCCGCATCTCCGCCTTGATCATGTCAGCGGCTTTTTCGCCGATCATGATCGTGGGCGCGTTGGTGTTTCCGCCGATCAAGGTCGGCATGACGGAAGCGTCCACCACGCGCAGGCCTTCGAGGCCGTAGACTTTCAGCTTCGGATCGACCACGGCCAAGGGATCATTGACACCCATCTTGCAGGTGCCGACCGGGTGATAGACGGTATCGACACGCGCGCGCAGCAGGCTTCGGATGTCGTCGTCGGTGCGCACGCCTTCGGTGAACATCTCCTTCTTCTGAAGTGCCCGCAGCGCCGGCGTTTCCATCAGCCGCTGCGTGGTCTTGTAGCCCGCGACCATGGTTTCCAGATCGGCCGGGTCACCGAGGAAATTCGGATCGATCAGCGGCGCAGCGAGCGGATCGGCGCTTGCGAGTGCGACGCTGCCGCGGCTCTTCGGCCGCAGCAGGCAGACGTGGCAGGTGAAGCCCGTGCCCCGGTGGCGCTTGCGGCCGTGATCGTCGGCCAATGCCATGCCGAAATGCAGCTGGATGTCGGGGATGTCGAGGTCAGGCCGGGTCTTCAGGAAGCCGCCGCACTCGGCGAAATTCGAGGTCATGGGCCCGCGGCGTTCGCGACGGTACTGGCCGATAGCGCGCAACAGCCGCGGCAACGCCTTCAACGAGATGCCGTTGAAGTTCGGATTATCAGACAAATAGCCGAACACGAAATCCGGGTGGTCCTGCAAATTCTGGCCGACGCCGGGCAGGTGATGCACGCTGGCAATGCCGTGCTTGCCGAGCGCTCCGCCATCGCCGATGCCGGACAGCATCAGAAGCTGCGGCGACTGGAACGCGCCGGAGGCTATGATGACCTCGCGCCGCGCGCGGATCTGCTTTGTTTCCCTGCCCTGCCGGTATTCGACGCCGACGGCGCGCTTGCCCTCAAAGAGAATGCGGGTGGCGTGTGCCCTGGTCTCGACGCGCAAATTGGCGCGGCTCTTCATATGCGGATGGACATAGGCGCGCGCCGCGCTGCAGCGCTCGCCGTTCCTCTGCGTCACCTGGTAGACGCCGAGGCCTTCATGGTCCTCGGCGTTGAAATCTTCCCGCACGCGGAACTGCGCTTCCCGCGCCGCCTGCAGGAAAATCTGCTGCACCGGATTGTCGGTGCGCAATTTGTTGACCGAGAGTGGCCCGCCTTTGCCGTGATACTCGCCATCGAAATCGGCGTTGTCTTCGGAGCGCTTGAAGTAGGGCAGCACGTCGGCGAACGACCAGCCGGTGTTGCCGAGCGAGGCCCATTGGTCGTAATCGGCGCGGTGGCCGCGGATATAGACCATGGCGTTGATGGCGGACGAGCCGCCGAGCCCCTTGCCGCGCGGCTGATAGCCGATGCGGCCATTGAGGCCGGCCTGCGGCACGGTGTTGAAGGCCCAGTTGTTGACGTTGCCGGCGACCATCAGCACCAGCGCGAACGGCGTGGTGACCACCCAATTATCGTTCCTGCCGCCGGCATCCAGCAGCGCCACGGAAGTCGCGGGATCCTCCGAAAGCCGCCCCGCCACCGCGCAGCCGCCGGAGCCCGCACCCACCACCACGAAATCGAATGTATCGCTCACGCCTGCTTTCTCCCCATGCCCTGGCGCGTTAGCCGCGTTTTGCTGCTGTCACGACATGAGTCGCAGCGGCTTTTCCGGCCAATCTTTGCGGGCAAGGCTCCGCTTTTGCGAGGTTTATGGCAAGCGTAGTTCCCGTACGCGATTTTTGGCTGCAAAACCCGCGCTTTACCCGTCACAAAAACCTCAAAAACTGGCCTTTGGGCCTTTCCAAAGCAGGCGGGCGTTGATACATACGCCTCGCACCCGATGGCTTCGGCCCGGGTCGCCTTCTCAGGAAGCCTCCGGACGGGATCGATCGGCGCCAACGGCGTTCACCGGGACCGTTTCGGCACCGGCATTTCCTGAGGGCACGCAACGGTTTAACGCGGGGTGGAGCAGCCCGGTAGCTCGTCAGGCTCATAACCTGAAGGTCATAGGTTCAAATCCTATCCCCGCAACCAAGTAACAAGCCCTTGAAAACATGACGTTTTCAGGGGCTTTTTGCTGCCATGAATCAGAAGCTCGCCGCCAACTCGAGCAAGCGGCGGTGTGCGGCCTCGCGGGCGAGCTGCGCCGGTTCGGCCGGGCCGGCCGTCGGTCCGATCAGGGCGAAGCGGACATCGCTGACGCCGATGAAGCGCAATGCCTCGCGCACATAGGGGGTCGCCATGTCGATGCGTCCCCGGTTCATGCCGGTGACAAAATCGCCGCCGCTCGCCAGGATCACGACCGTGGGCCTGTTTTTCACCAGCGGAAGATAGCCGAGCGCCGGATCGAAGCGAAAAGTGAGCCCGGGCTGGATGATCAGGTCGAACCATTGCTTCAGTCGATAGGGGATGCCGAAGTTCCACATCGGTGTGGAAATCAGCACCCGGTCGGCGAGCGCGAACCGCATCGCCATGCGCTCAAGTACAGCGAACGCGTCGCGCTGCGCGTTGTTGAATTCGCGCCCGCTCAGGCGCGCGTATTTGGCTTCCAGCGCGTCGCCATCGAACTCGGGCAGGGCTTCGCGCCAGATATCCATGATGTCGATGTCCCAGCTCGGGCGCCTCTCCCGGAATCTGGTCACGAACGCGTCGGCGCCGGCCGAGGATTCGGAAGCCGCGCGCGGCGAACAACGCAGATGGAACAGCTTTGGCACGCGCTCACCCCATCGCCTTGATCACCGTATCAGCGTTGGTGACGATGGCGACGTTCTGCATCGCGAAATTGATCGAGGCGTTGTGCCACTCGGCGTTCATGGTCGAGCAGCAATCCTCGGGCACGATCATGAAATATCCCTTGTCGGCGCCGGTGCGCGCGGTGTGTTCGATCGACATGTTGGTCCAGGCGCCGGTATCGATCAGCAT
Organism: uncultured Alphaproteobacteria bacterium; assembly: GCA_963774775.1. Classification (GTDB taxonomy): domain Bacteria; phylum Pseudomonadota; class Alphaproteobacteria; order Rhizobiales; family Xanthobacteraceae; genus Bradyrhizobium. Next base: position 196,157 of record CAVZGZ010000001.1, on the reverse strand, counting down.
GTCGCGGCCGGTCGCCTTGAGGATGGTTTCCAGCCGACTGCCTTCCCACGCGCTCATGCGCATCTTTTCGACGACGAAGTCGCCCGGACGAGGCTCGAGCCCCGCCACCGGTGCGGCGCCCCAGGAGCCGCGCACCAGCCCCTTGGAATCGGCGAGGCCCTCGAACAGCGGCGCGTTCAGCGTCAGGCCCGGTGCGCCCGGTTCGACGATGAACCAGACGTGAATCACGACAATACCGCGCGCGCGCGCCGCTTCCGCAAGCCGCCGCACATTGTCGACGACGCGTTGGGCGCGGGCATGGGCCGGCGCGCCCGAATCCGCGAAGGCGCCGCCCTCCATGATGACGTCGTTCTGCAGGTCCTGGATGATCAGCGCGCAGCGCTTCGGATCGAGCTGCAGGCCGTCGGCCTTGATGAGCGGAGCGGGCGCCGAAGGCGTCAGCAGCGGCTGCGCCCTCCTTGGCGGTCATGTAAGGCTCGTTGCGCGGGCCGACCTTGGTCGTAACCGTGTAAACCGAGTGGGTCGCGGTCATGAACAGGGTGCGGAAATCAGCGCCGCCCCAGCTGAGATTGGAGACGAGTTCGGGCACGCGGACCTTGCCCAGGAGATCGCCACTGGCCGCGTATACCCACACGCCGCCCGGCGCCGTCACCCAGACATTGCCGTGCTGATCGCATTTCATGCCGTCAGGCACGCCGGGCTCGAGTTCCGAGCGGATGCCACTGGCGAAGACGCGGGCGTTCGAGAGTGAACCGTCGGCTTCGACGTCAAAGACGCGGATCAGCGTCTGCACCGTGTCGTTGACGTAGAGCCGCTTTTCGTCCGGCGAAAAACAAAGGCCGTTCGGCTGGTCAAACAAGGAGCGATCGACCAATAGCCGTGGCGCACCCCCGCCGGGGGGCACCCGATAGACGCCCTGGAAGCCGAGTTGCCGCGGACGCTCGACGCCATAGACCGGCATCCGGCCGTACCAGGGGTCGGAAAAATAGATCGCGCCGCTTGAATGCACGCAGACATCATTCGGGCTGTTGAGTTCCTGGGTCTCGAAATGCGAGGCAAGCACTTCGCGCCGGCCATCGGGACGCTCGCGGATCAGCGATGAGGTCGCGTGCTCGCAGACGATCAGGTTCAGCTCGGCATCATAGGTCATCCCGTTGCATTTGTTCGACGGACGCTTGACCTCGGTGACGCCGCGCGCGGCGTCCCAGCGGCGGCGAACATCGGCGGGCATGTCCGAGAACAGCAGATAGCGGCCGACCGGATGCCAGATCGGCCCCTCCGTGAAGGTGAAGCCGCTCCCGAGCTGGCCAACGGGCGCATAGGGATCGATCAGGTTTTCGAATTCGGAGCGCAGCGTGGCGTGGGTCATGGTCGATCCCTTCGCTTGATTTCAGGCCGGGAACCAGTTGCGTTTGGGTAGCGACTGAACGATCGGGCCGGGCACCTGGTCCTGCAGCCGCCCGACGACGTTGCCGCCTTCGATCATGCACGGGCGGTCATGCACCGGCAGCAGAAAGCGCGAGCTGTTGACGAGCTTCTTGATGGCGGCCTTTTCCGCGCGCTTCGATGTGCCGTGATTGCCGGTCGTGCGTGGTTCGGCGTCGTGGATCTCGCGGAAGGGATCGACCAGTTGATCGTTGATGTCGTAGAGCACGTCGCCGCAAATCGTCGCGATGCCCTCGGCGGTGTGGACGTGCACATTCATCGATCCTTCGGTATGCGCATTTGCCGCCTCGCAGTACACGCCCGGGATCAGCTCAACCGGGCCAGTGACTTCGAGATCGAGGAATCGCAGCGCGCTCTTGGTGTGCAGCCGATCGATCAGATGCTTGATATCGGGCGCCGGGTATTGCGGGTGCATCAGGCCGGAGACCGAATATTCGAGTTCCTTGCGGTTGACCACGACCGTCGTGTTCATCGGAAACAGGTCGTCCTTGCCGGCGTGGTCGATGTGCAGATGGGTGTGGCAAACGAAGCGGACGTCGCCGAGGCGTACGCCATGGCGTGCGAGCTGGTTTTCGATCATGTTCTCATGGAATTGAAGTCCGCGCATGCCGAGCGTTTCCATGATCTGATTGGAGCGGTAGCCGGTGTCGATGACGATCGGATAGGCGCCCCCGGTAATCAGAAAACCCAGCGTCAGCACCCGGCGCGTGCGACCGCAGTCGCGGCCGAGCACGAGGAAACTCGATTCCAGTTCGATATCCCCATAGTCGAGAATCTTGATTTCCAGCGCCATGTCCGTCTCCAATCCCTCAGTTCATTTTCTATCTCGCTGTCCAAGGCGCGAGACGATAGATCCGTATCGCGGTGTCGCGCGCGATCGCACGATGCCGGTCACGCGGCTCTCCTTTGTCGGAGTGAAAGCACATGGGCGACCACTGCTGCGCTCGATCCGCCGTCAGCCATGTCATCGACGAAGCGGCGAATGGCGATCAGGGCTTCGGTCTGTGGCACGAAGCCGGCGCTGGCCGCGAGCGGCGTCAGCCAGCTCAGGCGCCAGGCGCGCCGCGAAAGTTTTACGACCGCGTCACGCAACGCCGAGAGATCGCCGCGTTCCAGTCCATCGGATAATACGACGACCGCGGCGCCGCGCGCGTAGCCGCCGAAGCGCGGCACGGCGAGGAAGGCCTGCAGCGCGTCGCCGATGCGCGTGCCGCCGTCCCAGTCGCTCACCAGATGGGCGGCCGCCGCGAGCGCTTGCTCGGTCCGCTTGAGCCGCAGCGCGCGCGTGACTCTCGTAAGGCGCGTGCCGAAGGTAAAGACTTCGACGTTTGGCGTCGCCTGGAGCAGAGTGTGCGCAATGCGAAGATTATCTTCGGAGCGCGCTTTCATCGAGCCGGAGACGTCGATCAGTAGCAGCAATTTGCGCGGCCGGGCCCGCCGCTTCAGCCGTACGAGCCGCATCACCTCGCCGTCATTGCGCGCGGTCTCGCGCAGGGTTCGCCGCAGGTCTGCCCAGGGACCGCGCCGCGCGCGCATCCGCCGATGGCCGCGCCGGCGGGGCAGGCGCGTGGGGGCCTCGCGCGCCAGCCGGCGCAATGCGTCGCTAGGCCCGCCCGGGCCGAACCGGCGCTCCGTCAGCGCTTCGGCGCGCACCGCCATTTCGCCTGACTGATTGGCTTCGTCGGCGAGCGGTGGCGGTTCGTCGCCGCGTCCTTCCTCCTGCAGCCGAACGATCTCCTCGTCTTTGCTTCTGTCGCCCAGGATCTCTTCGCCACCGAGAAAGTGGATTCGAAACAGCATGTCATAGGTGGCGCGACGCTCGGGCGGCGGCGCCAGGGTCGCCAGCCCTGCCTGCCGGATGTCCTCAGGATCGCGCGGACCGAGCAGCGTGACCGCCTCGAGGAACGCGGTGGTCTGCTCGGGCGCGATGGCGAAGCCGTTGGCGCGCAACAGCGCCACGAACGCAACGAAAGTACGCGCCGCGCGCGGCAGTTGGGGCTCGTCGCTCACGCTGCCGCCTCCGCGATCAATGCGTCGAGCCTGGGCGAGATGAAGGCGAGATCCTCCTCGTCCTTCAGCGCGACGCCGATCGAGCGCTTGAACGCATCCGGCCAGCGCGCGCCGCCCTTGTTGAGCAACGTCGCCGCTTCCGCCCAATCGACGGCCTCGGCGATGCCGGGCGCCTTGCTGAGCGGCTCACGCCGCAGTTTGCCGACGGCGGCGACGACCGCCCGCGCGGTCGCTTCGGCAACGCTCGATGCACGCATCATGACGATCCTCGCCTCGCGCTCGGCGGTCGGATACGCGATCCAGTGGTAGACGCAGCGCCGGCGCAGCGCCTCATGCAGGTCGCGCGTGCGGTTCGAGGTGAGCACCACGACGGGGCGCTCGGCGGCGCGCACGGTGCCGCGCTCGGGGATCGAGATCTGGAAGTCGGAGAGGAATTCGAGCAGGAACGCTTCGAACTCCTGATCGGAGCGATCGATCTCGTCGATCAGCAGCACTGTCGAATCCGGCGCGCGCAGCGCCGCAAGCATCGGGCGCTCGATCAGGAAGGTCTCGCCGTAAATGTCGATGGTCTCGTCGCCGGCCTGACGGATCGCCAGCATCTGCCGCGGGTAGTTCCATTCGTAGAGCGCGGCGGAGGCATCGATGCCCTCGTAGCATTGCAGGCGGATGAGCCGGCGCCCGAGAATTGCGGCGATCGCCTTCGCGGCCTCGGTCTTGCCGACGCCGGGTGAGCCTTCGAGCAGCAGGGGCTTGCCCAGCGCAAGCGCCAGATAGGCGGCTGTCGCGATCCCATCGTCGGCAAGATAGTAAGCCGCGCGCAGCGCCTTCTCCAGCGCTTCCGGGCTGTCGATGCCGGCGATGTTGGCGCGGACCACCATCAGCGTCGCGCCTGCGGCCGCGCGCCGCCTTGTGCCTTGATCGCGCGCAGCACCTTTTCCGGCGTGATCGGCAGTTCGTCGATGCGGACGCCGACGGCGTTGAAAATTGCGTTAGCGACCGCCGGCATCACCGGATTGGCGCACATCTCGCCCGGGCCCTTGGCGCCGAACGGGCCATCGGCGGCCGGGCGCTCCAGCACCGCGATGTCGTGCGGGCAGATGTCGCCGGGACCCGGCATCAGATATTCGACAAAGTCGCGCGGGCCGTGACGCGGATCGGGATAATAGGGCTCCGTCGTCTCATAGAGCGCGTGACTGACGCCCATCCAGGCGCCGCCGACAAGCTGTTGCTCGACCAGGCGCGGATTGAGCGCGCGTCCGAGTTCATAGGCGCTGTCCATCCGCACCATGGCCACTTCGCCCGTTTCGTCGTCGACCTCAACCTCGGCGACCATGCAAGCGTGCGCATAGCAGGTCGCCGGCGACATTTCGCCGGTCTCGGGATCGACGGCGGACAGCGGCACCAGAAAGATGCCGCGCCCCGAGATGGTCTTGCCTTGCTTGAATTGGGCTGCGATCGCGACGTCCTTGGTCGAGATCGAGCGGTGCGGCGCGCCCTTGACGTGAATGTTGCCGCGGCCGTCGGTTTCGAGGTCGGCAGCATTGACCTCAAGCTCTTCGGCCGCCGCCTCCATCATCACTCCCCGCGCTTCCTTCGCGGCCGCCATCACCGCGTTGCCGACGCGATGGGTTCCGCGCGAGGCGAAACTGCCCATGCAATGCGGCCCGGTATCGGAATCGGCGGTGTCGACATAGACGTCCTCGACCGGCACACCGAGCGTCTCGGCGCAGATCTGCCGGGTCACCGACTTCATGCCCTGGCCGAGATCGATCGAAGACAGCGCCACCGTGAACTTGCCGCTCGGATTGGAATGCACCAGCGCCTGGCTCGGATCGCCTCCGAGATTCATTCCGATCGGATAATTGATCGACGCGATGCCGCGTCCGCGATGCCGGGTCATGGTCAGCGCCTCCTCGAGCCGAATACGGAGGAAAACCGCATGGTGCCATGCGATGCGGGCTGAGGCGCCGGCGGTGGCGAAACCGGGGGAGGCGGCGTTGGCCGCGGCGGCTCGGTCGCGGCGGCCGGCTGTGGCGCGCGATCGTACGGCGTACGCTGTTGTGCGGCGGGGCGCGCCGGCGCTCTCGCGTCCATCGCGGTCGCCGGAATCGCGGCACGTGCGCCGCCGCCGTCCTTGCGGGACGACATCCGCTTGAATTCCTCGCGCAGCGGCCATTTCGCCTTTTCGGCGGCGACCTGCACGCATTCGATCAACGCGGTGTTCTTGGCTTCGCGCCGATGCGCCTTCATGTCGCCGTCGCGGTAGGCGTTGAGAAGACGAAATTCCATCGGGTCCATCCCGATGAGATGGGCGAGCTTGTCCATCTGGCATTCGATGGCGAAATCCATCGCGGTAACGCCGAAGCCGCGCATCGCGGTCGCCGGCGTGCGGTTGGTGAAGACACAATAGACGTCGCCGTAAACGTTCGGGATCGTATAGGGTCCAGGCAAATGGGCGACGCATTTGACCACGGCGTAACTCGACAATCTGGTATAGGCGCCGCTGTCGAAATAGGCCCGCACCTTGCGCGCGACGATGCGACCGTCGCGCATGATGCCGTCCTTCAGGTAGATCCGCTCTGCGCCGCGCGGCGGACCGAATTGCATCTCCTCTTCGCGACCAAAAATGTAGCGCACGGGGCGGCCCGTCAGCATGGCGCCGAGGATCGCAAGCGGTTCGGTCAGGGTGTCGACCTTGCCGCCGAAGCCGCCACCTACGGTTCCCCCGATGAAATGGAAGGTGTTGGACGGTAAATCGAGAATCTTTGCGCAGGTATCGAGCGAGAAAAACAGCGCCTGCGTCGAGGTGTAGACGACATAGCGCCCGTTGGTGTCGGGTGCCGCGATCGAGCCGTTGGTCTCGGTCGGTGCATGCTCGATCGGCGACATCTGATAGCGTTGCTCGATCACATGGTCGGCGCTTGCGAAGCCGCGCTCGACGTCGCCGAAGCGCAGCTTTTGGTGATCATAGATGTCGTGATAGGTGAAGGTGTTCTTGGGATAGGTCTCGTTGACGACGGGCGCGCCGGCCTTGAGCGCTTCCTCGACGTCGAAGACCGTGGGCAGCGGCTCATAGTCGACGCGGACCTTGGCTGTGGCCTCGAACGCCTCGCGCTGGCTGTCGGCGACAACGGCCACGACCGGCTCGCCCTTGTAGCGTACCTTGTCGACCGCGAGGGTGGGCTCGTCGTCCTTGCCGAAATTGATCAGGCTGAGCAGGGTATTGAGGTTACGCGGCACGTCGGCGCCGCTGATGATCCGGCGCACGCCGGGAGAGCGTTCGGCCTCGGCCGTGTCGATGCGGCGGATGCGCGCGTGCGAGTGTGGACTGCGCAGTACGCTCAGATGCAGCATGCCCTGAAGTCTGTGGTCGTTGAAATAGGTTGAGGTGCCGGTGACATGACCGAGCATGTCCTGTCGCTGGGTGCCTTTGCCGATTTCCTTGAGATTGTCGTCGCGCTCGTCGGCGAAGATGTCCTTGCGCAGTTCCAGCATGGTGCAGTCCTCTAGGCGCTGGCGCGGCCGCCCGAGGCGGCGAGCACGGCGTTGATAATGGGTTCATATCCGGTGCATCGGCAGATGTTGCCGGAGAGGGCGTTGACGACCTCGTCGCGGGTGGGCGAGGGGTTGCGGTTGAGCAGGGCTTTGGCCGCCATCAGCATGCCCGGCGTGCAATAGCCGCACTGCGCCGCGAAATGTTCCATGAACGCGCGTTGCAGCGGGTGCAGATTGGGCCCGTCCTTGAGACTATCAAGCGTTTCCACGGAACGGCCTTCCACGGCCTCGGCCAATGTCAGGCATGAGAGGTGGGCATCGCCGTCGATCAACACCGTGCAGGCGCCGCATCCGCCTTGGCCGCAACCGAACTTCGGGGTCATATCGCCCAGCAGTTCGCGCAACGCGGTCAGCAGATTGACGCCACCGTCGACGAAGATGGCGACGTCGCTTCCGTTATGACGAAATTGCAGCGCGGTCTTGGCCATGGAATATTCCAACCTTCCTATTGCTGACCGGTGAGCAGTCGGCGCAAATGGACACCGACGACCTCGCGCCGATACCAGGCGCTGGCGAGCGAATCGTCGACCGGCGATGTTCCCTCGGCCGCAGCGGCGACCGCGGCGGCGATATTTGCCGCATCCAGCGCTCGCCCTTCGAGGGCGCGCTCGGCCGCCTTGGCACGAACAGCTGTCGCCGCCATCGCGCCGATCGCGATGCGCACGCCGACGGCGCGGCCGCCGCTCGATTGGAACATGCGCGGCGAGCGTCATTACCGAGGCGCCTTTCGGCTTGATGCGCGCAACCTTGCGATAGCGAAAGGCTTCCGCGCCGGACGGGCGCTGGAAGGAGACCGAGAGCACCAGTCCGCCCGGCATCCGGTCACGCGCCGCAAGGAATTCCTCGATCGGCATCTCGCGCGGGCCATAGCCGCCATGCAGCGAAACCGTCGCGTCGAGCGCGAGCAAGGCAACGGCGAAATCGCCAAAAGGTGCCGGTGCGAACAGATTGCCGCCGACGGTGCCCATGTTGCGCACGGCCGGCCCGCCGATCGAGCCGGCGACGGGATGAAGAAAAGCAAGTTCGCGCTCGCCGAGGATGCGCGCGAAGGTGACGCCGGCGCCGATCGTGATGCGCGAGCCGGTGACGTCGAGGTGAGCCAGGGCGCGATCCTTTGCCCGTACGATGGTCGAAACCGAAACGTCGCCTTCGTTGAGTGCGCGCATCACCAGCGTACCGCCGCCGAGATAACGGACACCGCGCTCCGACGACAGCGCTGCCGCCGCTTCTCCTGAGGTCTCGAAGGTCTTCACCGTGACGGGCATGATTTTGCCTCTGCGCTCATGTGGCCTCCCGCAGATGCCGGCGGATCGCGTCAAAGCCGGCCTGGTAGATCTGCTCGCTGACCATTTCGGTGATCTCCGCAGCGTCAGCGGGCCGCGCGGTGAAGCGCGACTCCCAGTGCCAGAAGGTGCGGTCGCCGTCCGTGACCGGCAGCAGCCGGACATGGGCGACGTAGTTGAACATCGCTATTGGCGTGTCGAGCAGGCAATAGCTGAAGGTCTGTTCGAGATCGGACAGCGCCAGCAATTGCTCGCGCAGTTCCGAGCCGTCCTTCAGTTTGAAGCGGCGCACGCAGCCGATGCGGTCGGCGGCCTGGGCGCGCTCGATCGTGCTGGTCGCGACCGCGGGATGCCAGTGGTCGTGGCCGTTGAAATCGCGCAGCACGTTCCAGACCGCGCCGGTCGGCGCGTCGAGGATCGTGCTTTTGACGATATGCGGCACGGCGTCAGCCTCCGAACACGCGCTTGAGCGCATCGAAGCCGCCTTGAAACACGCCGGCTCCGATCGTGTTGATGAGTTCGGTCTCGCGCTCCGGGTGCGCAGTCGAATTCGGCCGACCACTCCAGAAAGGTCTTGTCACCGTCGGTGACCGGCGTCAGGCGCAGCGTCGCGACATAGTTCTCGACGCCCATCGGCGATTCCAGGATCGAATAGGTGCAGAACATGTCGTAGTCGGAGAGGCCGAGCAGCTTTTCGCGAATGCGGTCGCCATTGCGCAAGGTGAAATCGCGCACGCAGCCGATCTTGTCCGCCGGCTCTCCGCCCTCGATGCGGCTCTCGGCGATCGCCGGGTGCCAGTTGGGCATGCCGTTGAAGTCGCGCACCCGTGCCCACACCCGATCGTTGCGGACGTTGACGACGGTCGAAACATACACCCGAGCCATCGTGCGTCCTCAGCTCTTCTTGCCCGGCCGCGAAGGCGACGCCTCATCGGGAGGAGAATCGGCCGGTTTGGCTCCGCTCTCCTTTTTCTTCGGCGCGGTGGCCTGGCCGATACCCTGCAGGTCGCGGGCCTCGCGAATGAGGCCGGGCATCTTCGCGAGACTGCCGCCCTCGACGCCGATGTCGGCGAGGAGCGAATCGATCAGCGGCGCCTGAACGCGATAGCGTAGGGCTGAATCGATCACCTCGTCGGTCGCGCTGCGTCCGCTCGCGCCCCCGTTGCCACCGCTGCCGCCGGCCAGGCCGTCGACATGCAGAATGCGGATGCCCTCGATCTTCTCCATCGGCTTGACGCTTTCGCGCACGATGCCTTCGATCCGATCGAGCAGCTTGCGGCGGAACAGCGAGTAGCGGGCCTGGTCGGTGAGTACGTTCTCCGCCTCGTTGAGCAATTTCTGCCCCTCGGCTTCGACCGCCGCGCGTATCCGTTCGGCTTCGGCGGCGATGCGCTTCTCTTCGGCTTCCTTCTCGGCGATGAGAACTTCGATCGTCTTGCGACGCTTGGCGATCTCGCTCTCGCGCACGGTGAGTGACCCGTTCGGCCGCCTCCGTCGCGCGGGCCCTGGCGTTCTCGGCCTCCGCTTGCGCAGCCGAATGTTCGAGCGACTTCTGATAGAGCGCGATCGCCTTCTCCATCACGACCGTCTCGACCTCCTTCTCGCGATTGATCTCCAATTTGCGCAACTCGCGCTCGCGGCCGATGCGGGCCTCGTCGAGGCCGCGGTCTGAGGCGATGCGCGCGCGCTGGACTTCCTCGTTTGACGCGATCTCGGCTTCCTGCAAGGCCTGGACGCGCGCGACTTCGAGCTGCTCGATCACGCGCCGCCTCTCGAGCCGGGCGGCTTCCAGCGTTTGCTCCCTGGAGACTTCGGTGGTCTCGACGTCGCGGCGGGCGACGATCTCGGCCTGTCTGACCTGGCGGTCGGCGTCGATGCGCTCGGAGCGCTTCGCCGACAGCGCGATCACCCGATCTTCGTCGGCGATTTCGATCGTCCGCTTCTGCTCGATGTTGAGTACTTCGCGGGTCCGGCTGGAGGCAATGCGCTCGGCCTCGAGCGCCAGTTCGACGCCGATGCGCTGACGCTCGATTGCGTCGCGCCGCTGCAGTTCGGCCGCCTCGATCCGCCCGGTGCGTTCGATGTCTTGCGCCTTGGTTTCCTGCTCGCTCAAGATCCGGGCGAGCGTAACCTTCTTCTCCTGGGCGATCCGCGCCGCCTCGATCGCCTCGCGCGAGGCGATATCGGCTTCCTCGACCGCGCGATGGCGTGCGATTTCGAGCGCGCGGACGCGCTCCTCCTGCGCGATACGCGAGGCTTCGGTCGCCTCGCGTGCGGCAATGCCGGCGACTTCGAGCGCCTGATTGCGGTCGATCTCCAGTTTGCGGGTGCTCTGGTCGGCGGCGATGCGGCTTGAGGCAAGGGTGCGTTCGCGCGCAATGCGCGCGGCCTCCACCGCCTGCTGCGCCGCGATCTCGGCCTCCTGGATCGTGCGGATCTGCTCGATTTCGAGCGCGCGGGTCTGCTCGTCGGAGGCAATCCGTTCGGCGTTGACGATCTTGGTCTGGGCGATGCGGGCTTTCTCGGTTGCTTCCTTGGCGGCAATCTCGGCTTCCTCGACCGCTCGCGTGCGCTCGATCTCGCGCCGGCGGGTCTCCTCCTCGTTGGCGATGCGGGCGTCGGTGACGACGCGATCCTGCTGAATGCGGGCTTTCTCGATGAATTCGCGCGCCTGGATCTCGGCTTCCTCGACCGTGCGGGCACGCTCGATTTCCTTCTGCCGCACCTCGCGTTCCGAGGCGATGCGGGCGGTGTCGACCGAGCGCTGGTTGGTGATGCGCGCCTTTTCGATTTCCTCGCGGGCCATGATCTCCTTGGCCTCGACCGCCTGGGTCCGCTCGATTTCCTTCTGCCGGGTTTCGCGCTCGGAGGCGATGCGGGCTTCCGCAATGGCCTGATCATTGGCAATACGGGCTTTTTCGATGGTCTGGCGCGCCGTGATCTGCGCCTGTTCGGCCTCGGTTTCGCGCAAAGCGCGTTCGCGTGCGACCTCCGTCCGCTGCAAGGCCCGGCGGATCTCGATGTCGCGCTCCTGCTCGAGCCGCGCGGTCTCGCTCTCGCGTTCGATATCGAGCGCCTGCCGCTCGGCTTCGAGATTGCGGGTTCGGATCCTGATCATCGAATCCTGTTCGATGTCGTTGCGCAGTTTGCGCTTGGCCTCGATGCTCTCCATCAGCTGGGTCAAGCCTTCCGCGTCGAAGCGGTTTGACGGATTGAAGAACTCCAGGTCGGTCTGATCGAGGTCGGTGATGGCGACGGATTCGAGCTCCAGGCCGTTCTGGGCCAGCGCCTCGGCGGCAGAGGCCTTGACGCGCGCGACGTAATCGCCGCGCTTTTCGTGCATCTCCTCCATGGTCATTTCCGATGCGACCGAACGCATCGCGGAAACGAACTTGCCGGCGAGCAGCGCATGCAGCCGTTCCGGTTCCAGTGTTCGCCGGCCGAGGGTAGCGGCTGCGATCGATACGGCCTCGCGCGTCGGCTGCACGCGGACGTAGAAATCGGCCTCGATATCGATGCGCATGCGATCGCGGCTGATGACGGCGTCCTGTTTGGACCGAATGATCGGCATCGGCAGCACGTTCATGTTGACCGGCGTGAAGTCGTGAATGAACGGCAGCACAAAGGCGCCGCCGTTGATCACCACCCGTTCGCCGAGGAAGCCGGTCCGTACAAACGACACTTCCTTGGATGACCGGTGATAGAGCCAGTTCACGACGTAGACCGCCACGACGATCACGATCAGTGCGATGATCAGCCATAGGATCAATTGGCCAACAAGAAATCCCGACATGGTACCGACCTCCCGTAACCGGCGCTCAGTTTCCGCCGATCGCCTTGAATTTTCGAACCTGTTCCGTCAGCGCCCGCTCCACCGGAAGCCGCTCCATCGAGGAGGCTCCATAGAAGCCGTGACATTTGCGCGCGTGCTTCATGATGAATGCGGCGTCCGCCGGCTCCGCCACCGGCCCGCCATGCGCGAGCACCAGAATCTCGGGGTTGACCGCCAGCGCCGCCGCTGCCCACGCGTCGACGCGGGCCGGACAATCCTCGAGCTTCAGCGCGGTCTGCGCGCCGATCGCGCCGCCGGTGGTCAGGCCGAGATGGCAGACCACGATGTCGGCGCCGGCTTTCGCCATCGCCCTCGCATCGGCTTCGTTGAACACATAGGGAGTGGTCAGCAAATCCCGGGCGCGCGCCTTGGCGATCATCTCGACCTCCAGCGCGTAGGACATGCCGGTTTCTTCGAGATTGGCGCGGAAGAGGCCGTCGATCAGGCCGACGGTCGGAAAATTCTGAACCCCCGCAAAACCGAGCGCCTTCAGCTGATCGAGGAAAACGTCCATGTCGCGAAACGGGTCGGTGCCGTTTACGCCCGCAAGCACCGGCGTGTTCTTGACGACGGGCAGCACCTCGCCGGCCATTTCGACAACGATCGCGTTGGCGTCGCCGTAAGGCATCAGTCCTGCGAGCGACCCGCGCCCGGCCATGCGGTAGCGGCCCGAATTATAAATGACGATCAGGTCGATGCCGCCGGCTTCCTCGCATTTGGCGGAGAGCCCGGTTCCGGCGCCGCCGCCGACGATCGGCTCGCCGCGCGCTGCCATGGCGCGGAATTTCTTCAGGAGATCGGCGCGTTCAAATCGGGCCATCGATTACCTCGCCACCCGCCGGCGCGTGCCCGGACGTCCGATCAGCGAGCGGAACGTCGTGACGATCGCGCTTGCGAATTCGGGTTCGTTGATGTTGCGCCTGAGCCGGATCAGTTGCCGGTTGCTGGTCTGGCGTACCGTCTGGTCGAGCGCGCGGAACAGCGCGGCGTCGGCTTCGGGATCCCAGAAAGGTTGTCCCGGCGCGTCGAGCGCGGAAACGCCTGCTTCGGGCAGAAAGAACCGCACCGGCCCATCCATCCTGTTGAGGCGTTCGCCGATCCAGCGGCCCATGCGGTCGTTTTCTTCCGCGGTGGTGCGCATCAGCGTGACCTGCGGATTGTGAACGTGCAGCTTGCGGCTACGGTAGCGCTCGGGGATGCTGTCGGGCTGTCCGAAATTGACCATGTCGAGCGCGCCGACCGAGCCGACATAAGGAGTGCGGGTGCGAACGATGGCGCCAAAGCGATCCTCGGTCGCCGGGAACACTCCGCCCATCAAGAGATCGCAGACTTCCGTCGTCGTCAGGTCGATCACCCCCGTAAGCGCTCCGGAATCGACCAGCTTCTCCATCGAGCGGCCGCCGATACCAGTGGCGTGGAAGACGAGGCACTCGAAATCCGCGCGCAGCGCCGCTGCAATCTGCTGCACGGCCGGCGTCGTGACGCCGAACATCGTGAGGCCGACCGCCGGCAAACCGGCGTCCAGTTCCCGCGCATTCGACGCGCGCTCTCCCAGCCTTGCCTTCACCATGCCGACCAGCGCGTTGGCGCCGTTGGCGAGCACCTGGCGGGAAATTGAGTTCAGCCCCTGCACGTCGGTGACCGAATACATCATGGTGATGTCGGCCGGCCCCACATAAGGCGAAACGTCGCCTGAGGCGACCGAGGAGATGATCAGCTTGGGCACGCCGATCGGCAGCGCGCGCATGGCGGGTGCCACCAGCGAAGCGCCGCCCGACCCGCCGGCGGAGATCACGCCGACGATGTCGGCCTGGCGGCGCAGCCAGTTGGCGAAGGCGTCTGCCATCGCCGTCACCGCGCTGCCGCGATCGGATGCGAACACGGCGCCGCCGCCACGCGGATGGTTGAGCGCTATTTCCTGGGCGGAGACGTCGCACGCCGAGAGCTTGCCGCCGGTCGAGACGTCGACCAGCCGCGTCACGCAAGCCACTGCCGGCAACGATGTCGCGGATGAATCTGAGTTCGTCGCCCTTGGTATCGAGCGTGCCGACGACGAGCACGGTCGGCGGCCCGGAGCTTCGCGCGGCCAATGCGTCACGTCGCGGCCGCGCGGCTTCTTCAAGCCTCAACACGCCGGTCGAGAGCGTCCGTGCGCCGGCCTCGATGCGTGCGATCGGCACCGGCTGCGACCAGCGGGTCGGCGGCGTCGGATTGGAAGTATACACGCGCCTCGGCGCCGAATTCGCCGGACGCGCGGGAGTGGGGCGCCCGGCAACGCCGGAATCCGCCTCCGCATTGGTCTCGGATACGGTATCCGAGTGACGCCCGACGCCGAGCAGGCGCTGTTGCAGATCGCGGTCGGCGGCGAGGCGCGAGGACTCGATGATGCGATTGACCCGGCCGTTGACCATGATCGCAACGTTCCTGGAGACCGTTGTCGCCACGCCGATGTTCTGCTCGACGACCAGCACCGAAATGTCGTCTTCGTCGCCGAGGCGTACCAGCATGTCCTCGACCTGTGCGACGATGACGGGCGCCAGGCCTTCGGTCGGCTCGTCCATGATCAGCAGGCGCGGATTGGTCACCAGCGCCCGCGCGATCGCCAGCATCTGCTGCTCGCCGCCGGAGAGCTGGGCGCCGCCATGGCCCTTGCGCTCGGCCAGCCGCGGGAACGTGTCGTAGATGCGCTCCGCGGTCCAGGCGCCGCGCCGCTGGCCTGCGATCATGCGCAAATGCTCGTCGACGGTCAGCGAGCGCCACAACCGCCGCCCCTGCGGCACGTAGCCGACGCCGAGGCGAGCGACCTGCGCCGGCTGCAACGACAGCAGATCCTCGCCGCTCAGGCGGACAGAGCCGCCGGTCGCGCGCACCAGCCCCATGATCGTCTTGCAGAGCGTCGTCTTGCCCATGCCGTTGCGGCCGACGACCGACAGCACGCCGGAATCCAGCGTCAGGTCGACGCCCTGCAGCGCATGCGACCTGCCATAGTAGACGTCGAGGCCTTTGACCTCGAGCATCGGTACAGTGCGACGGCCATCAACCATGTCTTTCTCCAAGATCATGGCCGCCACCCAGATACAGTTCCTGAACCTCGGGGTCGGACTCGATTTCCTGCGGCGGTCCTTCCTTGAAGATGCGGCCGTTATGCATCATCGTCACGCTCTCGACGACGCGCAACGCGACGTCCATGTCGTGCTCGATGATGATGTAGCCGATATGGCCAGGCAGCGAGGTGAGGATTTCGACCAGTTCGGAGCGTTCGGTCGGTGACAGACCGGCGGCGGGTTCGTCGAACAGGATGAAGCGCGGCGCGCCGGCGAGGGCGAGCGCGATTTCCAGCTGGCGCTGCTGGCCGTGGGCGAGCTCGGCGACGCGCCGCTCCTTGACCGCGGTCAGGTGCACCGCCTGGACCAGATCGTCGGCCGATTGCATCAGCGCGTCGTTGCCGCGCGGCCGGAATGGCGAGAAGCGGCTGCGCGAAACGCCGCAGCAGGCCAGGTAGACGTTGTCGTGGACGGTGAGTCCCGGAAACAGCGCGGAAATCTGATAGGTGCGGCGAAGCCCGCGGCGGATCCGCTCGAACGGCGGGAAGTTGGTGACGTCCTCGCCGAAGAAGCGGATGGTGCCGGAGGTCGGCGGAAAATCGCCGGTGATGCAGTTGAAGAGCGTGGTTTTCCCGGCCCCATTGGAGCCAAGCACCGCGCGCCGTTCGCCCGGGCGCACCGTCAGCGTGACGTCGGTCAACGCCGCGAGCGCGCCGAACAGCCGTGTCACCCCGCGCAATTCGAGCGCCGCTCCGGCGCCGACGACTGAAAGGCGATGCGCGACGCTATCCATGGCGATCTCCGCCCGGCTGCGTCTGTCCTTGCTCGCCCCGGGGGCGCCAGCGTTCCCAAAGTCCGACAATGCCGTCCGGGGAAAACAGCACGATCACCAGAAAGCCGAGACCAATCAACAGGCGGAAGCGATTGCCGTCGAGCCCGATCGCCACCAGGAAATCCAGCGTGAATGTGCGCAGCAGGACAAAAATCAGGGCGCCGATGAATGGACCGATCGGTCGCGTGATGCCGCCGACGACGGCGATGATGAGAATGTCGATCGCACGTTCGACGCCTACCGACCCCGGCGAGATCTGCCGGTAGTTCCAGACCTGCAAGACGCCGCCAAGCGCGGCGACAAACGATGCGAACGCATAGGCGGCAACGCGGTGCGCGTTGACGTTGAAGCCGAGCGCCGCCATGCGGCGCGGATTGTCGCGCACGCCCTGCAAGGCCAGACCGAACGGCGCCCGCGCGAGATAGCTGACTGCGCCGAAACACAGCACCGCGACCACGAGGATCACATAATAGAAAGGGATATCCGCGCGCCAGTCGACACCCCAGAAATGCGGCGTGACGACGCTGTTGATGCCGGTGTGGCCGTTGAAGATGACCCAATTCTGGTTGGTGAAATAATAGAACGCCGACGCGATCGCCAGCGTAATCATGATCGTGTAGATGCCCTCGGTGCGTACCGCGAGCGCCCCGCCGATAGTGCCGAACAATGTCGCCAGCGCGATCGCCATCGGCGTCGCGAGCCACCAGGGCCATCCGAGGCTGATATTGGCATTGCCGCTGGCGCCGAGCACCGCCGTCATGTAGCCGGCAAGGCCTGCGATGGTGAGCTGCATCAGGCTGACCATGCCGCCATAGCCGGCCAGGAACATCAGGCTCAGCGCCACGATGCCGAGAATGAGCGTCGTCCCGAAAATCTCGATGAGGAAAAAGCCGTTGGCGATGAGCGGCATGATGATGAGGATGACGGCGACGGCCCAGGCCGCTGGATTGCCGAAATCCGTGCGGGTGAATCCGGTCGCCGGCGCCACCGCCGTGAGGTTATCGGGCTGAAGTCGGGCGTCCTGTGTGATCGACATGGCTAGCGGCCCGCCAGCAGGCCCTGCGGCCGAACGGCCAGCACGAGCACCATGATCAGAAATGTCACCACAATCGCGTAAGTCGGAATGTAGACCGAGCCGAGCTGCTCGGCGAGCCCGACGATAACGGCGCCGAGTGCCGCCCCGGGGATCGATCCCATGCCGCCAATAATGACGACCACGAGCGAGGCAAGCAGGAAGCGGATGTCTTCGCCGGGCGAGATCGACTGAAACGTGGCGCCGACGACGCCGGCCATGCCCGCGAGACCGGCGCCGAGCGCGAAGACCAGCACGAACACCAGCTGGATACGCACGCCCATCGCGGCCAAAATGTCGCGATCGTCGACACCGGCGCGCACGATCATGCCGATGCGCGTGCGATTGAGCGCCAGCCACATGGCGATGCCAATCACGATGGATGCAGCGAGGATGACCAGGCGCACCATCGGGTACTGCAGGTAAACCGCCTCACCTGAGGATTTGACCGCCGTGACGAAAGGCAATTCGATCGGACCAACCAGCGCGTGCGGCGTCTGGATCTGGTAAAAATCGCCGCCGAAGGCCCACAGCATCAGGTCGGCAAACACGATCGAGAGCCCGATGGTCACCATGGTCTGGCGCAGGTCCTGCCCCTCGATGTGACGAAAGACCAGGATCTGCATGGCGACGCCGATCAGCGCGACGATGATGAAGGCGGCGATGAAACTCAGCAGCCAGGATCCGGTCGCCACGCTGACGGCGTAGCCGACGTAGCCGCCGAACAGATACAGCGAACCGTGCGCAAGATTGACGTTGCGCATCAGCCCGAAGATGAGGGTGAAGCCGCTCGCCACCAGAAAATACAGCCCGCCGAGCGTGATGCCGTTGAAAACGGCGCTGAGGAACACCTTCTTGCGGCCGAAGGCCTCCTCCAGACCTGGCGGCCAGGTCGCGAAGATCAGCCACAGCGCCACGGCGATCGCGATCAGGAGGATGAGGGACCATACCGGATGGCGCTCGATGAGCTTGGTCATGTGTGCCGTCCGCGTTCGAGCAGCGCAGGGGCGCGGCCAAGTGGCTGGCGTACGCCAGCCGGCGCGTGACGATGGGCTGAAACGTTAGACGCCATACAGGCCTTGATCCTCCCTTGGATATTTCCTTGGCGCGACGGTCGTCCGCCGTCTGCGGCCAACCGCATCCTATCGGTCGGCACGGCCGGGACTTGATCGTCAGTATCCTTTCGCGTGCCGGCTTGCCTGGTCAGGCCCTCAGGACCTTGGCGGCGCGCCGATAGTCCGTTGGCGCCATGCCGACATTGCCGGCGAAGAAATGCGTGAACGAACTCTGCGATGAAAATCCGAGATCGAAGCCGATATCGGCGATCGACGCTTCGGTGGCCACCAGCGAGTCCAGCGCTTTTTCCATCAGCAGCGTGTTGAGGTAGAGGTGAGGCGTGAGGCCGGTCTGGGTACGGAAAAGCTTGTAGAAGTGCGGGCGCGAAAGGCCTGCCTCGCGGGCGATCGCATCGAGCTCGATCTCGGTGCCTGCGCTCTCGGCCAAAAGCCGGATCGATTTGCGCACGCGAAAGTCGGTAATGGCGGCGCCGGCACGGTGGTCCGGCGAGGCGTCGGCCTGGAGCCAGCTCTCTTCGTGACAGGCGTCGATCAGGCTGCGCAGCTCTCCGTCGAGACTCTTGAGCGACGGAGCGCCGCAGATCATCGCCGCCGCCTGCCGGACGTTGCGGTCCAGCGTCGCGGTGCGCCTGAATTTCGTGCATCCGAAACGCAGGCCACGGACGCCTGCGAACCACTCGGGGTTGACGTAGAGCACGAGGAAGAGGGCCCCGTGTGCCAGATCCTTCGGCAGGAAATTGTGCGGTTCCCACGGATTGACCGCAACGACGGTATTTTCGCAAAGCAGATTGGGGTGCTCGAGCACTTCCACGCAGCCTGGCGTGCCGCCGATGTGGAAGATCAAGTGCCCTTCGCGATGCGCATGCACGTTGAAGGGACGATTGAGCTGATAGACCGTCGCGCGGCCGAAATGGCCGTGAAAGACAGCAAGAGCCCGGCTCATGCACTCCTCCCGCGGATTGCGTCTTATTTTTTTTTATAAGGTTGATCATCTGCGGGGAGAATGCAAGAGCGCGTTCAAGTGCCTGTCGAGCATCGCGAATTCGATAAGGGCCGGCCGGCCCCAGAGGGGGCGGCCGGCCGGTTCGTTTCAGTACTTTTTGCACTCTGGAACCGTGCGGCTCGGCAGGCCTATTTTGGCGAAAACTGCCGGGTCGTAGCCGAGCGTCTGGTTGACGTTCGGTATGACCTTCACGACCTTGCTGAACAGGGCGCCCTTGCCGTCATCGACGACTTCGGTGACGAAATTCGTGCCGATTGCCTGACGGTTGGAGTCGAGCTTGATCTTCCCGTTGGGCGCATCGATTTCAATCGCGGCCAGCGTGGCCTTCAGCTTGGACTGATTGTCGCTGAGGTCGCCGTTCACTTTCTTTAGTGAGAGGATCAACGCCATCGTCGAGCCATAATAGTTGGTCGCGAGCAGCGACGGGCTCGGGAATCGCTTCTCCGGCGGGAAGGCGGCCTGGTAGTCTTTCACGAAGGCCTGCCAGCCCGGATCCTCCCAGGTGTCGGCCTGGCCACTGGCGGCGACCGTGCCGATCAGCGCGTTCTTGGCATTGCCCTTGGCCGAAAGAATGGTCTGGTCGACCATGATCGAGCCACCGAGCAGATGCGCCTTGCCGCCAGCCTGCTGGTACTGGTTGAGGAAGTTCACCGCATCGGCGCCGCCGAGCCCCAGATAGATCGCGTCGACATCGTCGGGCAACGCGGCAATGACCGAGGCAAAATCCTTGGTCCCGAGCGGGACCCACTGCCGGCTCGTGACTTGGCCACCGGCACCGCAGAACTCCAGCACAAGTCCGAACACCTGCGTGTAAATGAAAGAGTAGTCCTCGCCCACCGTGGCGATCTTCCGGTATCCTTTGGTGTCGTAGGCATATTTGCCGAGGCCGACCTGCCACTGGGCGCCGTCCATGTTGTAGCGGAAGAAGTTCGGCGCCGGATCGACATAGGTCGTTTCCTGCGCGCCCGATGCGGCATTGACGAACGTCAACTCGGGGTGCGTCTTGGCGAAATTCTTGACCGCGATACCTTCATCGCCCGACAGCGGCGAAAGCAGGATCTGTACCTTGTCCTGCTCGATGAGTTTGCGAACCGCGCGCACCGCGGAGTTGGGGGTCGCGTCGGTGGAAGCGATGACGAATTCGAGTTCCTTGTCGCCAACCTTCTTGCCGAATTTGTTCAACGCGGTCTGAAAGCCGCGGATGCCGTCCTCGCCGAGCACCGTATAGGTGCCCTCCAGGGTCGCCGTAACGCCAACTTTGATTTTCTCCTGAGCGAAAGCGGTGCCCGACATGAACAGGCTCGCCAGCGCGGCAAGACACAAACTGCCCTTCAGCATAGAACTCCTCCCATTTGCGTTTTTGTCGACGATCGTTGCGCGGAGATTTTAGTAGCAAAGACTTGGCAGCGGATTGAACGTGCTCCGATCCGGCTTCACGCTTCCACTGAGACGCAATAGTGCGCATCGGCCGGCCAGTAAGA
Organism: uncultured Alphaproteobacteria bacterium; assembly: GCA_963774775.1. Taxonomy (GTDB): domain Bacteria; phylum Pseudomonadota; class Alphaproteobacteria; order Rhizobiales; family Xanthobacteraceae; genus Bradyrhizobium. The sequence goes on along the minus strand of CAVZGZ010000001.1, from coordinate 175,523 downwards.
TGCACGCCTGCTTGAATGTCAGTCTCATTTTCCATGTTGCGACGCGGTGGCACTTGCATGGTTCGCGTCAGTCGCCTGTGATTGGAACGCGATGCCCAAGCGTGCGCATCTGACGCGATCCGAATAGGCCAGCGGGACTTACCCATCTCGGTAATGAGACGAAGAGAAAACTTCAAACGATAAAGTGGCGACGCTTGCGGATGCTTTTTTTGGCGCGTAGCGGAGTTACGCAACAGGTCGCGATCGTTGAAATAGCCGCGCGTCCAACTAACCGACAACGGCGCGCTTGCAATGTTTAGTAAATGGTGATCCACTAAACAAATCGAGCTTCGCGGGGTCCTCAGAATCCCGGTAAGCGCGAGGAAACGTCAATTTAGTCATTCGGCCCGTCAAGGACTGTGTCGCTCTGCTCGAAGCATTCGAGCGGGTAGGAAAGCCGTGCCATGTCGATGGCCGGCGCCACTGGGAGGGAACGCGTAATGAAACATACGATGAAGGCGCTTCTTGTTGCAGGCGGGGCTCTTGTCTCCGCGCTCGGCGTTGGAGCGGCGACCACGCCCGCGCAAGCGCAGGGCAAAACCATCACGCTGTGCTGGGCTGCGTGGGACCCAGCCAATGCGCTGGTCGAACTGTCGAAGGAGTTCACCGCCAAGACCGGAATCGGCATGAAATTCGAATTCGTGCCGTGGACCAACTATGCCGATCGCTTCCTGAACGAACTCAATTCGCACGGCTCGTTGTGCGATCTCATCATCGGCGATTCACAGTGGATCGGCGGCGCGGCCGAGAACGGCCAGTACGTCAAGCTCAACGATTTCTTCAAGAAGGAAGGGATCAGCATGGACGACTACATGCCGGCGACGGTGGTCGGCTATTCGGAGTGGCCGAAGAATACGCCGAATTACTGGGCGCTGCCGGCGATGGGCGACGCAGTAGGCTGGACCTATCGCAAGGACTGGTTCGCGCGGCCCGACGTGCAGAAGGATTTCAAGGCCAAATACGGTCGCGATCTCGCCGTGCCGAAGACGCTGGATGAACTTCACGACATCGCGCAGTTCTTCCAGGGTCGCGATATCGACGGCAAGAAGGTCTATGGTGCATCCATCTACACCGAGCGCGGCTCGGAAGGCATCACCATGGGTGTCTCGAACTATCTCTATGACTATGGCTTCAAATATCAGGATCCCAAGAAGCCCTATGCGATGGAGGGGTTCGTCAACTCGCCCGAAGCCGTGAAGGGCCTCGAGGCTTACAAGGACCTCTACAAGTGCTGCACGCCTCCCGGCGCTTCCAATTCCTACATGTCGGAAGGTCTCGATGCCTTCAAGTCCGGCCAGGTCGCGCTGCAGATGAACTTCTTCGCCTTCTTCCCCGGTCTCTACAAGGACCCGAATGTCGGCGGCGACAAGATCGGCTTCTTCGTCAATCCAGCCGGCCCCGCGACACAGGCAACGCAGCTTGGCGGACAGGGAATCTCGGTTGTTTCCTATTCCAAGAACCAGGGCGAAGCGCTGCAATACATCAAGTGGTTCTCCGGCGGGGACGTGCAGAAGAAGTGGTGGGCGCTGGGCGGCTATTCCTGCGCCAAGTCGGTGTTGAACGACCCGAGCTTCCCGAACAGCGCGCCCTTTGCCAAGGAGTTCCTGCAGTCCATGGGCATGGTCGTCGATTTCTGGGCTGAGCCCTCCTATGCGCAGCTGCTGCAGGCCGAGCAAAAGCGCGTGCATGACTACGTGGTCGCCGACAAGGGCACCGCGCAGGAAGCGCTCGACGGGTTGGTGAAGGACTGGAAAGCCATCTTCAAGGAAGAAGGCAAGTAGTTCCAGGATAATTGCCTGGAGCGCGTTCGATAGCGCTCCAGGCATCCTCTTCGGCAACACCAATGCCCCTTCCCGCAACCGACGATAGCGGCGCACCAGGATCAACCGACGCCATGAATGATTTGAGTGCCTCATCGCGGATCATGTCTCAGGCTGTCCCCATCCAGCCAGGCGTGACGCGTCGCATCCGGGGCCTGTCGGACAAGGCGCTGGCGTGGCTTTTCATCTCGCCGACGATCGTATTGCTGCTGGCGATCAATATTTTCCCGCTGGTCTGGACGATCTATCTGTCGTTCACCAACTATCGCGCCAACCGGGCGAACGTGCCGATCAAATGGCTGGGGATCGACTGGTACCAATCGATCCTGACCGATCCGGACATCTGGGCGGCGATGCAGGTGACGGCCCATTTCGTGATCTGGACCGTGATTATCGAGACCGTGCTTGGTTTCGGCCTTGCCTTCCTGATCGACAAGAAATTTCGCAACCATGGCATGTGGACCACGATCATCCTGCTGCCGATGATGCTCTCGCCGGCGGTGGTCGGCAATTTCTGGACCTTTCTCTACCACCCGCAGATCGGACTGTTCAATTACGTGGTCGCCTTCTTCACGGGACGCTCCGCTTCGTCGTTCCAGATGCTGGGCGACGTGACGCTCAGTCCCTGGGCCATTGTGATCGTCGATGCCTGGATGTGGACACCCTATGTGATGCTGATCTGCCTTGCCGGCCTGCGCTCGATCCCGGACTACATCTATGAGGCGGCGGAGGTCGATCGCGCGTCGAAGTGGCGGCAATTCTGGTCGATCACGTTGCCGATGGCGCTGCCCTTCATCATGCTCGCCGTGCTGTTCCGCGGCATCGAGAACTTCAAGATGTTCGACATGGTCAATTTGCTGACCGGGGGCGGGCCAGGATCGACCACGGAAGTCGCCTCGATCACGCTCAAGCGCGCGGCGTTCGAGAGTTGGCGGACCGGCTATTCCTCGGCCTTTGCGATCATCCTGTTCGTGACGGTGTTTGGTCTCGCCAACATCTATGTGAAGGCGCTGAACCGGGTGAAGAGCCGATGATTTCAGCCAATACAGCCCATTCCGTCGTCGAACCATCGTCGGGCACACGACGTTTTGCGGGCTCGCTCGTGATTCTCTATGCCGTGATCACGATGGTCCCGCTGATCTGGATCGTGCTCACCTCGTTCAAGTCGCCGGACGATGCGATCTCTTATCCGCCGAAGGTCCTGTTCGAGCCTTCGCTCGAGGGGTACTGCAATCTCTTCACCACGCGCTCGCGCCAGACGCCGGAATTCATCCGGACGCTGGGACCAGCGCAGGGGCTGTGCGACGGCATTGCGCGCGATCGCAACATGGTGGTCGCCGGACCATCGAACTACGTGCCGCGTTTCATCAATTCGCTGATCATCGCCTTCGGCTCGACGGTGCTGGCCGTCGCCCTCGGCACGCTGTCGGCCTACGGTTTCTCGCGATTTCGCGTGCCTCTGAAGGACGATCTGCTGTTCTTCATCCTGTCGACACGAATGATGCCGCCGATCGCGGTCGCGATCCCGATCTACCTGATGTATCGCACCATCGGACTGTCGGATACGCGGCTCGGGATGATCCTGCTCTACACCTCGGTCAACGTCTCGCTCGCGGTCTGGCTGCTCAAGGGCTTCATCGACGAGATCCCGCGCGAGTACGAGGAGGCGGCAATGATCGATGGCTATACGCGCTTTCAGGCTTTCGTGAAGGTGGTGCTGCCGCAGGCGACGACCGGGATAGCGGCAACCGCTATCTTCTGCCTGATCTTTGCCTGGAACGAATACGCCTTCGCAGTGCTTCTGACTTCCGGCAACGCGCAGACGGCGCCGCCCTTCATTCCAATCATCATCGGCGAGGGCGGGCAGGACTGGCCCGCGGTCGCTGCCGGCACGACGCTTTTCCTGGTGCCGATCGTCGTGTTCACGGTGCTTCTGCGCAAGCATCTGCTGCGCGGCATCACCTTTGGAGCCGTGCGCAAATGAGTCTCGAAGCGAACTCGATGCCGCGCCGCGGCTTCACGGAAAGGATTCTTCGTCGCGGTCCGCTGGAGGCCATCGCGACGACGATCATAGCTGCGGGTGTCGTCATGCTGATGCAGCCGTTTTTCCTGACGCTCTATTCCTGGTCTTTCGCGACCACTCTGTTCGGTACGGTGATGTTCATCATCGTATCGAAGGTCAGGGAGTAGCGCGCGATGGCACAGATCAGGGTCGAAGCGCTCGACAAATCCTTCGGGGCGTTCCATGCGGTCAAAGCCGCCAGCTTCACGGTCGAGGACGGCCAGTTCCTCTGCCTTCTCGGGCCTTCCGGCTGCGGCAAGACGACGACATTGCGCATGATCGCGGGACTGGAATTGCCGACGGCCGGCACCATCAGGCTCGGCGGCGAAGACGTGACGATGAACCGGGCCTCGGCGCGAGATATCGCTTTCGTGTTCCAGCTGTTTGCGCTCTATCCGCATATGAATGTCCGGCGCAATATCGGCTTTCCCCTGAAATGCGAAGGCATCGGCGCGGCGGAGATCGACCGGCGGGTCGTGGACGCCGCGCGCATCCTGCGTATTTCCCATCTCCTCGACAGCCCGGTGTCGGGCCTTGCGGGCGGCGACCGGCAGCGCGTGGCGCTCGGCCGGGCGATCGTGCGCAAGCCAAAATGCTTCCTGATGGATGAACCGCTCGGCGCGCTTGATACTGAAATGCGCGAAGCGATGATTCGTGAATTGCGCGCGCTGCACGACAGGCTTGGCGCGACCACGGTCTACGTTACGCATGACCAGCTCGAGGCCATGGCGATGGCCGACATGATTGTCGTGATGAACAACGGGATCATCGAGCAGGTCGCCAGCCCGCGTGACATCTATGACCGGCCGGCTTCGCTGTTCGTCGCCGACTTCATTGGTTCGCCGCCGATGAACTTCCTGCCGTTTCGCGGCAGGCTGGAAGCCGGCGCGCAGACGATCCGGCTCGGCGAGCGCGAAGTTGCGGTTCCCGCTGCACGCGAGGCGCTGGCGGAAAGCGATCTCGTGCTCGGTGTCAGGCCCGAGCATGTGCGTTTCACCGATCGCGGCATGGTGCGGGGCGAGGTCTATGGGGCGGAATATCTCGGCACCACGCAGATCGTTACCGTGACGACGCGCTATGGCGCGCTCAAGGCCCGGTCGCCCGCCAGTATGTCCTTTCGAACCGGAGAGAGTGTCGGGCTCGACTTTCGGCCCGATACGCTGTCGATCTTCGACAAGGCCTCGGGTCGTGCGATCCGCACCGCGTTGCACGAGGGAGGTGCCCATGGCTAAGGTCGAGATCAGGGCCGTCTCCAAGGCGTTCAAAAAGACGCCGGCGGTCAGCGATCTGTCGCTGACCATCGCAGACGGCGAATTCGTCGCGCTGCTCGGGCCGACGGGCGCCGGCAAGACGACGACATTGCGTCTGATCGCCGGACTGGAGATGCCGGACAGCGGTTCGATCCGGATTGATGGACGCGACGTGACCGGCGATGCGCCGGCCGATCGCGACGTGGCTTTCGTGTTCCAGCAATATTCGCTGTATCCGCATCTGACGGTATTCGAGAACATGGCCTTTGCGTTGCGAGCGCCGATCCGCCGCATAGCGGAGGCCGACATCCGCGCGAAGGTGGAGGAGGTTGCCCGTCTTCTCCACATCGAAACCAAGTTGGACAACAAGGCGACGCAATTGTCGGGCGGGCAGATGCAGCGCGTCGCGATCGGTCGCGCCCTGGTGCGCTCGCCCTCGATCTATCTCATGGACGAACCGCTCTCGTCGCTGGACGCCAAGCTGCGCGGCGAAATGCGCCTTGAACTCAAGCGCATCCAGACCGATCTCGGCGCGACCATCCTCTATGTCACCCACGATCAGACCGAGGCGATGACCATGGCTTCGCGCATCGGCGTGATCGAGGCCGGGCGGCTGATGCAGATCGGCACGCCACGCGAGATCTACGAGAACCCGATCAACGCCCATGTCGCCGCGCGGCTTGGCCAGCCGACCATCAACCTGCTGCCGGCGGCTCTGTTTGCCGGCGTGCCGCGCGCGGCCAAGACCATCGGCGCGCGCACCGAACATCTGACGATCGCGCGCGGCAAGGGAGACGTGTCGGCAACCGTGACGCGGATCGAACATCTCGGCGACCAGAGCCATCTCCACCTCGATCTTCGCGGTCAGCCCATCGTGACGTTGTCGGACCCTGAAGCAGAACTCGGTGCCGGGGACGTCGTGTCACTCCGTCTCAACAATCCGCTGTTTTTCGACGCGGCCGGCGGGAGGCTCGCGGCATGAGTCTCGATCGGGCAGCCAGGGAAAGACTGGTGCGGGCGCTTGCGGGGTCGATGATCGAGCACGCCGACGAATTGACCAGCCTCGATCAGGCGATCGGCGATGGCGATCATGGGCTGAATATGAAACGGGGCTTCGAGGCCGTGCTTGCGACGCTACCCGGCCTTGCCGACAAATCGCTGCCGGAAATGCTGAAGGCGATCGGAATGACGCTGGTGATGAAGGTCGGCGGCGCCTCCGGGCCGCTGGTCGGTACTTTCTTCATGGAGTTCGGCAAGGCGCTTCCCGAGCAGCCGGCGCGCGCCGATCTGGTTGCGGCGGCCGACAAGGCGATCAATGCCGTCAAGGCGCGCGGGCGTTCGGAAGCGGGGCAGAAAACCCTGCTGGATGTCCTGGTGCCGGTACAAACCGTGCTGGCGGGCGGGGGCGAGGCCAAGGCGATTGCGATCGAGGCGGCGCAGGCGGCCGATCGCACGACGCCCATGCTTGCAATTCGCGGCCGGGCGTCCTTTCTCGGCGAACGTTCTGTCGGTCATATGGACCCCGGTTCGCGCTCGGCGTCCCTGCTGATCGGCGCGGCGGTCGAGACACTGGAACTAGAGGCAAATTCATGAGCAATTCAAATTCCGGCAACGTCGGAATCGTGATCGTTTCGCATTCCCACAAAATCGCGGAGGGTGCGGCCGATATGGTGCGTCAGATGGTGGGAAATGCCGTGCCGCTCGCCTGGACGGGCGGCGATGTCGATGGCGGGCTCGGCACCAACGTTGCCGGGATCCTGGAGGCGATCGAGATGGCCTGGTCGCCGGCAGGCGTGGCGGTGCTGGTTGATCTTGGCGGAGCGGAGACCAATTCCGAGATGGCGGTCGAGATGCTGCCCGAAGATCGCCGTGCGCGCGTCGTCGTGTGCAATGCCCCGGTGGTCGAGGGGGCCGTGATCGCGGCGACCGAGTCTTCGGGTGGCTCGCCGCTTGCCGCCGTCAAGCGTAGCGCGGAGGAATTCTATGCATGATTCCCACGCCAGTAGGGCGGCCAAGAACTTCGTGCCGCTGACGGCGTCGGCGGTTCTCGTCAACCCTGTCGGTCTCCATGCGCGGCCATCGGTGAAGCTGACGCAGTGCGCGAAGAAATTTACCGCGAAGATCGAGTTCGGCCTGGAGGCGGAGGGGCCCTGGACGGACGCCAAGAGCCCCGTGAAGGTAATGCGCGTGAAGGCGCCGCAGGGCGCGACGCTGCATTTCCGCGTCACCGGCCCGGACGGCGAGGCGGCACTCGCGGCCATGCTGGCGCTGGTGCATGACGGTTTTGGTGAGGCCTGACGGTGGCCGAAATCCATCTCACCGGCCGTGCCGCCTCGCCGGGCCTCGCCATCGGACCGGTCACCATGCTGACGGCCGCTGCTGCGAGACGGACCGCGAGCGGCGATCCCGCACAGGAGACGGTCGCGTTGAAGGCGGCAATCGAAGGTGCGACGGCGGAGATTGTCAATCTGATCGGCACGCTTGAAGGCGAGGTGGCGGACATTCTCGAATTTCAGGTCGCGATGCTGGAAGACGATGCGCTGGCGGAGGGAGCCTACGACGCCATCTCGGTTGGTGTTCCCGCCGACCATGCCTGGCGTTCAGCACTTGACGCGGAGATCGCGGGTTATCGCGCCGCGGAAGATGAATATTTTCGCGCCCGCGCCGGTGATCTCGTCGACATCCGCGACCGCGTGCTTGCGCATCTGAGCGGCGCCGGCACGGTCGCCAGGATTACCGGGGAATCCGTCGTGACCGCCGACGATATCGCGCCCTCTATTTTTCTTGCCGCCGACTGGTCGCGTGGCGGTGCGATTGCGCTAGCCGCCGGATCACCATCCTCGCATGTGGCGATGCTGGCGCGCGCACGAGGGGCCCCTATGGTGGTCGGACTCGGTCAATTGTCATGGCAAGGGCGGCCGCCGGCGCTGGCGCTCGTCGACGGCGATGCGGGCATTGTGATCTTCGACCCCGAACCGGAGACACAGCGTCTGTTCGAGAGCCGCATGGCGGCTGCGAATGTTGCGCGAGTCGCCGCGGACGCCGATCGCGCCAAGCCGGCATTCACGGCCGACGGCCGGCGAATGACGGTCCTTATCAATGTCGCCGCACCCGAAGAACTCGCGGGCCTCGATCCCCAGATTTGTGACGGCGTCGGCCTCGTGCGCACGGAATTTCTGTTCGAGGAGTCCCACGGCCTGCCGGACGAGGACACTCAATACGAAGTCTATCGGCGTATTCTCGACTGGGCCGATGGAAGGCCGGTGACGATCCGCACCCTCGATGCCGGCGGCGACAAGCCGATTGCCGGACTGACCGTCGACGGCGAGCGCAATCCGTTTCTCGGCCTTCGCGGCATCCGCCTCTCGCTTGCGCGGCCGGACGTATTCCGTGTGCAATTGAGGGCGCTGTCCCGCGCGGCTGCGCACGGGGCGCTGAAAGTGATGCTGCCGATGATAGCCGTGCCGTCCGAACTCGACCGCGCCGCCATCATGCTCGATGAAGAGTTCGCGGCTCTCAAGGCGAAAGGGATCGCTTGCGCCCGACCGCCGCTCGGCATCATGGTCGAGGTCCCGGCCGCGGCGCTCTGCGCCGAGGATTTCGCAGCCGAGTTCTACTCCATCGGCTCTAACGACCTGACCCAGTATACGATGGCTGCTGCGCGCGACATCGGTGCGGTCGCCGATCTCAACGATACCGGCAATCCGGCGGTGCTGGCGCTGATCGCGCGGACCGTCGAGGCTGGACGCAAGCGCGGCGTCGAAGTCTCGCTCTGCGGCGACGCTGCGGCCGATACCCGTTTGACGACGGCGCTGCTCGCGACCGGGCTGACGACGTTTTCAGTGGCGCCGCTAGCCGTTGCGCGGCTCAAGGCCGCGATCGCAATGGTGAGTTCATGACTGAGGATGCAGGCGAGGGCGCCCGCGAGCCTGGCAACAGCAATGTCGCGGATTACAAGATCATCCTGCGGCGGGTGCTCGACAACCGGCCGTCCGGGACACGGCTGAAGCTTGCGGCGGCATTGGGCAAAAACCGTTCCTTCGTGACGCAGATTACCAATCCGGCCTATTTGGTGCCGATCCCGGCGAAGCATGTCTCGATCATTTTCGAGGTCTGCCATCTGTCCGGCGCCGAGCGCGCGGCATTCCTCGAAGCCTATGGGCGCGCGCACCCTGGCCGACTGCGCGCTCCCCACCGCGAAACGCGCTCGCGCACCGTCACGGTGACCGTGCCGGACCTCGGTGACGACAAGAAGAACCGGGCGCTCGAACAACTCGTCATCGATTTTGCGGCGCAGCTCGCGCGCTATGCCGAGAGTGTGGGCTAAAGGAATTTATCCGAACGGAAAAATGAAAAGACGGGAGGACGTTCATGAAGAAGCTGATCAACAGCGCCGCCACGGTACTCGAGGAAAGTCTTGACGGCTTCGCGGCTGCCCATGCGGATATCCTGCTTGTTGGCGCCGAACGCAAATTCGTGCGCCGCCGCACATTGAAGCCGGGCAAGGTCGCCCTGATTTCAGGCGGCGGTTCGGGGCACGAGCCGCTGCATGCGGGCTTTGTCGGCCTTGGCATGCTCGATGCCGCGTGTCCCGGCCAGGTCTTCACCTCGCCGACGCCGGACCAGATGATCGAGGCCGCCGAGGCCGTCGACACCGGCGCGGGTGTGCTTTTCATCGTCAAGAACTACGAAGGCGATGTGATGAATTTCGCCATGGCGGCCGAGATGGCCGGGCGGGAAGTTGCGAGCGTGGTGACCAATGACGACGTGGCGGTCGAGAAATCGACTTACACGACCGGTCGCCGCGGTGTCGCAGGCACGCTGATCGTGGAAAAGATGGTCGGCGCCGCGGCCGAGTCCGGAATGCCGCTTGCCGCGCTCAAGGAGCTCGGCGATGAGGTCAACCGGCGCACGCGCTCGATGGGGGTAGCGCTGATGCCGTGCACCGTGCCAGCGGCGGGGCGGCCGAATTTCACGTTGGCTGATGATGAGATGGAAATGGGCGTCGGGATTCATGGCGAGCCTGGCCGGCGCAGGGTGCCGCTTGCGTCCGCCGACGCGATCGCCGCCGAGTTGCTCGACGCCATCCTCAAGGATCTCGCGCCGAAGCAAGGCAGCGAAGTGCTGCTTCTCGTCAATGGCTTCGGTGCGACGCCGCTGATTGAACTCTATCTGATGGTCAACAGCGCAAAGCGGATTCTGGACGGAGCGGGGATCAAGGCGACGCGGTTTCTGACCGGTTCCTACGTCACATCCCTCGACATGGCCGGCGTCTCGATCACGGTATCTCAGCTCGACGACAAGTCGAAGGCTTTGTGGGATGCGCCGGTGCACACTGCAGCGCTGCGCTGGGCCGCCTGATCTCGTTTCGCGACCTGCCATGGATTAATTACGAGGAGGGGATGGCGCGCGCGACGTTCGGCTTTGCTCACTTGACGGTCGCGTGCCAATTCACCGACAGGATGCAACATGAAGAATATCACCATCGGCGTGATCGGCGCAGGGCTGATCGGACGCAAGCATCTCAGCAAACTCGCCGAGCGCAACGACTATGACCTGGTCGGTATTGCGGATGTGAATGTCGATCGGGTCGCCGCCGAGCACCCAAAGACGCGCGTTTTCGCGGATTACCGTCAGTTACTCGACGAAGCCCGGCCCGAGGCCGTGATTATCGCCTCGCCCAATCAGCTTCATGCTGAGACCGGCATCGAATGCGCGCGGCGCGGCATTCATATCCTGATCGAGAAACCGGTCACCGATACGCTCGACACGGCGACTGCCCTGATCGCGGAAGTCCGCAAAAGCGGCATCAAGTCGCTGGTCGGACATCACCGTCGCCATCATCTGCAGGTCAAGGCGGTGAAGGCAGCGCTCGGCGAGGGCCGGATCGGAGATATCGTCGGCGTTTCGGCGATCTGGGCCACGCACAAGCCGGCCGACTATTTCGAGATCGCGCCGTGGCGGAGCGAGGCCGGTGGCGGCCCGATCCTGATCAACCTGATCCACGAGATCGATTTCCTGCGCTTCACCGTCGGCGAAATCGTCGCCGTAGAGGCGATTGCGTCGAACCGTCAGCGTGGTTTTGCGGTCGAGGATACCGCCGCTGCGCTGATCGAATTCGACAACGGCGCGCTCGGCACTTTCTTCGTCAGCGACAGCGCGGTCTCCCCCTGGACGATGGAGCAGGGTCTGGGCGAGGCGCCTGAATTCCCGTTCAGCGGCGAAAGCAGCTACCGGTTCATGGGCCGTCGCGGGGCGCTGGAATTTCCAGAGCTCGTACAGTGGACGCAAGCCGGCGACGCGCAGAACTGGAACCAGCCGATCCAGGCCCAGCGCATCCACGCTGCCACGATCGATCCCTATGTCGCGCAGCTCGATCATTTCCGCGACATCATCCGCGGCACGGCGCCATCATTGCAGACGGTCGAAGACGGCGCGCGCTCGCTGATCGCAACGCTTGCCGATTACCGAGGCCGCTACGGCCGGGCGACGCATCGACCTGCGGGACCGTTACGCGCTGGTTTCACCGTCGCGGGAGCAGCATTGAAGGGGCGCAGTCGAAGGGCATTCCCGGGACGCCGCTAAAGCTCCGTCCGCACTTTCCAGAGTTCCGGGAACAGCTCGACCTCGAGCATCCTGCGCAAATAGGACACGCCCGAGGTGCCGCCGGTGCCGCGCTTCAGGCCGATGATGCGTTCGACGGTGGTGACGTGATTGAAGCGCCAGCGGCGGAAATAATCCTCGAAATCGACCAGCTTTTCCGCGAGCTCGTACAACAGCCAGTGCGTTTGGGGAGACGCATAGATCGTCTTCCACGCAGCCAGCACCTTGTCGTTCTCGGTCCGCCCGCTGCGCCAATCGGTTCGGTGAGCGTCGTCGCCAATGTCGAAGCCGTTGCGCGCCAGCAGCAGCAGGGCTTCGTCGTAGAGGCCCGGTTCGGCGAGAATCTCCTCCAGCTTTGCGACGACGTCGCTACGGTGGGCGTGAGGGGCGAGCATCGCCAGGTTGCGGTTGCCGGCGAGGAATTCGATCGCCCGGTATTGATAGGACTGGAAGCCCGAGGATTGGCCGAGCTGGTCGCGGAACTCGGTGTATTCGCTCGGCGTCATCGTCCGCAGCACGTCCCAGGCGTTGTTGAGTTGCTCGAAGATTCGCGCAACGCGTGTCAGCATCTTGAAGGCGGGCTGCAGCTGGTCGCGGTGGATCGCCTTGATGGCGGAGCGGATTTCGTGGATCGCAAGTTTCATCCAGAGCTCGGAGGTCTGGTGCTGGATGATGAACAGCAGTTCGTCATGCGCTTCCGAGAGCGGCTCCTGCGCGTTCAGCACGCGCTCCAGATGAAGGTAGTCGCTGTAGGACATCCGTCCGTCGAACGACATCTGGGCGCCCTCTTTGGCGGGATCGTAGGGCTTGTCGGTCATGTCACCAGCGCCTTCCTGCGGTATTCCGTAGTGTCCCAGCGCCGGTTGATCACGATATCCGCGAGCACGTCGACCGCGGCGCGAACCTCGGTCTCGCCGATGTAAAGGGGCGTGAAGCCGAAGCGGATCGCATCGGGCGCGCGGAAATCGCCGATCACGCCGCGCGCGATCAAGGCCTGCATGATCGCGTAGCCCTCGGCGTGGCGAAACGAGACCTGGCTGCCGCGCTTGCTGCCGTCCCGCGGCGAGGCCAGCGTCAGTTCCGGACAGCGTGCCTCCACTTCGCGGATGAAGAGATCGGCCAGCGCAATTGACGCTTTGCGTACGTCGCGCATGTCGACGCCGTCCCAGACATCGAGTGCGGCGTCGAGCGCGGCCATCGCGATCACGGGAGGCGTGCCCACCCGCATCCGTTCGATGCCGGCGCCTGCGCGGTAATCGAGATCGAAGGCAAACGGCGCCTGATGCCCCATCCATCCGGACAGCGCCGGGCGAGCCGTCTCAGCGTGCTTTGGCGCGACATAGATGAAGGCCGGGGCGCCCGGACCGCCATTGAGATATTTGTAGGTGCAGCCGACGGCGAAATCGGCCTTCGCACTCAAAACGTCGATCGGGATGGCGCCCGCGGAATGCGCGAGATCCCACACCGTCAATGCGCGGGCCGCATGTGCCTTCCTTGTCAGCGCCGCCATGTCGTGCAGCCGGCCGGTGCGGTAATCGACCTCGGTCAGCATCAGTACCGCAACCGTCTCGTCGATCGCATCTTCGACTTCTTCGGGGGCGACCACTTTGAGCGTGTAGTCGCGGCCGATTGATCTCAGCAGGCCCTCGGCCATGTAGAGGTCGGAGGGAAAGTTTCCATTGTCTGATAGAATCACCCGCCGCGCCGGGTTGAGTTCGATGGCCGCGGCGAGCGCCTGATACACCTTGATCGACAGCGTATCGCCGATCACCACCGTGCCTTCGGGCGCGCCGATCAGGCGGCCGACGCGGTCGCCGATCTGGCGCGGCTGAACCATCCAGCCGGCACTGTTCCAGCCGCGGATCAGCTCCTTGCCCCATTGCTCCCTGATCATACGCTGGACGCGGTCTGCCACGGCTGTCGGTAGGGGACCGAGCGAATTGCCGTCGAGATAGATGACGCCTTCCGGCATCTGAAACAGGGACTGCGTTTGCTTGAAGTCGGTCATCATGATCTCGTTCGCACGTCACTGAGTTTCGGATGGAAGCGAATTGTTTCAAGCACAAAAATTATATATCTAAAATACTTTCGGACTGGCCGCAAGCCGGCGATGCGTAGATACTGCTGTTCATACCGACCCTATCCCTATTCGCCCGCGCCGCCCACGCAAGACCGAACGGAAGCCGACATACATGATCTTCCACCAGATTACGGACTGGAACGACGCCTACGCCAATGGCCCCAACATTCCCGGCGGTGATCGCTGGCCAGCGGCCTGGGTGCAGCCGGCGCAGGCCTATCGCGACGAACTTTTGAGCCGCGGCCGCGCCACGATCGACGTGGTCTATGGCGAGCGGCCGCGAAACTGCTTTGATCTGTTTATGCCCGAGGCAAAACCCGCAGGTCTCGTCGTGTTCGTCCATGGCGGGTTCTGGCGCGCCCTTGACAAGAGTTTCTGGTCGAATCTGGCACGCGGTGCGGTCGAACGCGGATACGCGGTCGCAATGCCGTCCTACACGCTATGCCCGGAGATTCGGATCGCCGACATCACGCGCGAGATTGGCGCCGCCATCGAGAAGGCGGCTTCCATGATCGAAGGCCCGCTATACCTGACAGGTCATTCCGCGGGCGGGCATCTGGTCACGCGGATGATCTCGGCGACGTCGCCGCTGCCGGACAGCGTTCGCGCGCGCATCCGCCATACCGTCTCGATCTCCGGCCTCCATGATCTCCGCCCGCTGCAGGCGACCGCCATGAATGCCGACCTGCGGATCGACGCTCGGGAAGCGCAGGTCGAGAGCCCGGCGCTGCTGGCGCCGTTGCCCAACACGCGGCTGACCTGCTGGGTCGGCGGCGCGGAACGTCCGGAATTTATCCGGCAGAACGCACTGCTCGCCAACATCTGGACCGGGCTCGGCGCGCAGACCTGCACGATCGAGGAGCCCGGCCGACACCATTTTAACGTCATCGACGGTCTCGCCGATCCCCATCATCCGCTCGTGGAAATCCTGCTTCGAAGTCCGCGCAGCGAGTGATCGAGCCGTCAGCCACTAAGCATGTTCAGGAATGCTTCGCCTCGAGCGGCGGCGTTCCGTGGGTGTGAAAGGACTCGATCGTTTTCAGGCCCCATGCCTGTCCCTTCTTGCGCTCGGTCTCCGTCCACACGATCGGCTTCCAGTCCGGCGCCAGCACCAGGCGCGCACCCGCATTCGCCACCTCGACGCGGTTTCCGCCGGGCTCATACACATAGAGGAAAAAGGTCTGCTGGACCGCGTGCTTGTGCGGACCGGTTTCGATGTAGACGCCGTTCTCCAGGAAAATATCTGCGGCTCGGAGAATCTCCTCGCGGCTGTCCAGCGCGTAGGTCACGTGATGGAAACGGCCCTTGGTCGCGGTGTGATCGCGGGTGTAGGCGAAATCGTAGCTCTTGTTGGTGAAGGTCAGCCACATGCCGGCTTCGGTGCCGTCGTCCAGCACGATCTTCTCGGTCAGGCGCGCGCCGAGATAATTCTCGAAGAACTCGCGGTTCGCCTTCACATCCGCGGCCAAGCCGTTGAAATGGTCGATGCGCCGCACGTTCACGCCGCGGCCCGGGAAACGCTGCGCCTGGTTTTTCAGCGACGGCTTCTGTTCCGGCGACGGCTGGAACCATTCCGTCTCATAGTAGAGTTCGAGCAGATGGCCATCCGGGTCGCGAAACTGGAAGGCGGGCCCGTGGCCGACTTCGTCCTCGACCCAGCCCACCTCAAAGCCTGAGCCCTTGAGCGCAGCGACGCGCCGCTCCAGCGCCTGCGGGCTTCGCGTCCGGAATGCCGCATGGCCAAGGCCCGACGTCTTCGACCCCGTGAGCTTGAGCGAATAGCGCTCATAGTCGTCCCAGCCGCGCAGATAGACGGAATCGCCTTTGGTGGCGCTGACCGTCATACCCATCACGTCGACGAAGAAGGCCAGGCTTTTCTCCGGCACTGGCGTGAACATTTCCAAGTGCCCGAGGTGGGCGACGTCCATGATCGGTTCGTTCTGCATCTGCCTGTCCCGCTGGTTGTGGTGTCGTGGCAGCGTCGGCGACGACGCTGCCAATTAGGTCGTGAAGTGATATCACCTCCCGTCGCAGGGCGCCTCGCACGAAACGGGAGAGTCAGATCGCATCATCTGCTCTCACTGCGCGCGAATGTTGGCTGCCTTCAGCACGGGCTCCCATTTTGTGGCCTCAGCATGCATGAATGCGTCAAATTCCTTTGATCCGGTTCCGACCGGCGTCGCGCCGATCTTTTCCAGCGTCGTCAGAACGTTCGGATCCTGCAACGCGGCTTTCAGATCGGCCTCGAGCTTCGCTACGATCTCGGGTGGCATGCGGGCGGGTCCGAGGAATCCCCACCAGACCGAAACGTCGTAACCGGCGACACCTGACGCCGCCACGGTTGGAACGTCGGGCAGGATCTTCGACGTTTGCGCCGAAGTGACGGCAACCGCGCGCAACTGACCGCCGTCGATCTGGCCGACCACTTCCGCGAGCGGATTGATGCTGATCGGAATGTCGCCGGCTATCACCGCAGTCAGCGCCGGTGCGCCGCCCTTGTAGGGAACGGCGACGATCTTCACATCAGCCATGTATTTCAACAGTTCGCCGGCCAGATGCGCGGAGGTCCCGTTGCCGGACATGCCGTAGGAAAGCGAATCCGGATCCTTCCGCGAGGCCGCGAGGATATCCTGAAGATTTGTGTAGGGGCTTTTCTTCGAAACGAGGATGGCGAGCGGCGAGGATGCAATCTCGCTGATCGCGGTAAAATCCTTGAACGTGTCGTAGGGCAGCTTCGGATAGATGAACTGGTTGAGCGGGTGCCCGCTCGCGACCAGGATCAGCGTGTAGCCATCCGGTGCCGACTGAACCAATGCCTGCGAAGCGACGATGCCGCCTGCGCCGGGACGGTTGTCGATGACGGGCTGCTGGCCCCAGATTTTCGCCAGCGATTGGCCAAGCGTACGCGCCAGTACGTCGACTGCGCCGCCGGCGGCATACGGCACCAGGATGTGGACGGGTTTGGTCGGGAAATTTTCGGCGCTTGCCGCGCCGCACGCCGCCATTAACGCCGCACCCGCGATGAGACCGCTGAGCCTTTTGATCAAGTCCACCATGGGGGCGCCCCTCTTGCCTTTGCTTTTCATTGCGGCCCATCGTTGCGATGGGCGTTACCTGACCGGATCGATCGGAGCTGTCGCGACGGGCGATCCCGCGCAGTACCAGCGACCATTAATTTTGTTGACCGGACCGTATCTTTTGTACATTAGTACAAATAGCATGGTCCGCAAGCCCGACAGCAAAGCCACCGCAACCCGCAAGCCGAATCTGCGGGAGGCGATCCTTGCCGCCGCGGAAGAGCTGTTTGCGACCAACGGCTTCAATGCCGTCTCGGTCCGCGACATCGCGCAGGCTGCGGGCGCCAATCCCGGCAGCGTGACCTATCATTTCAAAACCAAAGACGGCCTGCTGCTGGAGATCTACAATCGTCACTGCGGTCCGATGAACCGCAGGCGCTCCGAGCTGCTGGCCGCCGCCAAGCGGGTGCGCGACCTGCAGGATCGGCTCGAGGCGATCGTCCGCGCCTATGTGCTGCCGGCATTTACGTCCGGCAGCGATCTGGCCGGTGGCGGCGCGCGCTTCACCCGGCTGCGCGCGGTGATGTCGGCCGAAGGGAACGAAGTGGCGCGCCGGATCATCGCGCAGACCTTCGACGACACCAGTCACGCCTTCATCGATGCGATCAACGAAAGCCTGCCGCATATCCCGCGCACCGAGATCGTCTGGCGCAGCCACTTCCTGCTCGGCGCGCTCTACTACACGCTGGTGACGCCGGAGCGTGTCTCCCGGCTGTCGCGCGGCGACGCCGATGGCGCGGACGCAGGAAACGCCATCGAGCAGCTGGTGCGGGCAACGGTTGCCTCGTTTCAAGCACCAACGCTCGATCTGCCCGTGCCCTCGCGGCGGCAATCGGCGATGCCAAGCAAAACCTAGAAGAAGGCTGACACGACGCTGCGGCGCTTTCGCGCCCGCCGGAATCGTTGAAACAAGGAAGAGGAAATGAACAGGCGTGAATGCTTGCAAGTGCTGGCCGGGGTCGCTAGCGCGGGTGTCCTGGCGACGGAGGCGCAGGGGCAAGGCAGCGCGGCGGGCGAGGCGCCAAAGCCTATTCCGACGATCGCACCGCCTGATCCCAATCCCATCGTTCCAGAGTTCAAGCTGCCGCCGAAATCCTGCGACACCCATACCCACATTTTCGGCCCGTCCAGCCGTTATCCCTTTGCGGCCAACCGGCCCTACAACCCACCCGAAGCGCCGCTTGAGGCATTCCGGGCGGTGCACGAGAAAATCGGTGTCGAACGCTGCGTGATCGTGAATGCGACGGTTCACGGTACCGACAACCGCGTTGTGACGGATGCGATCGCGCAGAGCGACGGCGCTTACAAAGGCGTCGCCAACGTCAACGACGAAATGTCCGACAAGGAGCTCGAGGGTCTCGATAAAGGTGGCATTCGCGGCTGCCGCTTCGCGTTCCTCAAGCGCCTCGGCGGCGTCGGCGACATGGGCAAGTTCAACCGCATCGTGCACCGCGTCGCCGAACTCGGCTGGCACGTCGATGTCTATTTCGAACCCGGGACCATCGGCGAGTTTGCGCCGATCCTGAAGGCATTGCCGACCAGCTACGTCATCGACCACATGGGCACGACGCTGGCCGCCAAGGGGTTAGAGGATGCCGCGTTCAAGGCGCTGCTCGATCTGCAGGCCAGCGACGAGAAATGCTGGGTCAAGATCACAGGCCTGGAGCGCACTTCCGCCAGCGGCAAGCCATTTCATGACGCGGTGCCGTTCGCCAAGCGCCTGATCGACAACGCGCCGGATCGGGTGTTGTGGGGCACCGACTGGCCGCATCCTAACGTCAAGTTCATGCCGAACGATGGTGAGATCGTCGACCTGATCCCGCTCTACGCGCCGGACCCCGCCGTTCAGAAAAAGCTTCTCGTCGAAAATCCCGCAAAACTGTTCAAGTTCAGCTGATCCGCCATGCTCAAGCCGACCATTCCCGGACCCGATCCGGACACCAAGACTCCGAAATTCAAGCTGCCGCCGCTAGCGTGCGATGCGCATTGCCATATCTTCGGACCGCACGCGAAATATCCCTATGCCGTGGATCGTCCCTACACGCCGCCCGATGCAGGTCTGGAGGATTTCAGGGCCTTGCACGCCAAGCTCGGCGTCGGCCGCGCCGTGATCGTCAACGCCAGCGTCCACGGCACCGATAACCGGGTTGCGCTCGATGCAATTGCGGCCAGCAACGGTGCCTACCGCGCCGTCGCCAATATCGATGACAAGATCACCGAACGGGAATTGCGCGAACTCCACGACGGCGGCTTTCGCGGCTGCCGCTTCAATTTCGTCCGTCATCTCGGTGGCGTTCCCGACATGCGGGTGTTCGACCGCGTGGTCGAGATGATCGCGCCGATGGGATGGCATGTGGACTTGCACTTCGACGCCATCGATCTCCCCGAATATGCCGAGATGCTGGCGCGGCTGCCGGTGCGCTACACCATCGACCATATGGGAAGGGTGAAGGCGTCCGACGGCCTCGATCAGCTGCCGTTCAGGACCTTGATCGAGCTGATGCAGCGCGACGAGAAGTGCTGGGTCAAGGTCTGCGGGAGCGAGCGCGTCTCCTCGGCCGGCCCGCCCTTCGTGGATTCGGTGCCGTTCGCGCGGCGCATCATCGAGACGGCGCCGGACCGGGTGATCTGGGGCACGGACTGGCCGCATCCCAACGTCAAGGCAATGCCCAATGATGGCGATCTGGTCGATCTGATTCCATTGTTCGCGCCGGAGGTGGAGTTCCAGCAGAAGATACTGGTGACCAATCCGGCCAGGCTTTTCGAATTCGACAGCTAGACGGATCAAGCGCGGCCTGGCCGCATCGGGAATAGCGGACGAGGAAATGACCACTCTGGCAATCGAGACGCGAAGCACCAAGGCGTGGTGGAAGGAACTCTGGGTTCAGGTTCTGATCGCCATGGTGCTGGGCATTGCGCTGGGCATCATCAATCCCGACCTTGCCACCAGGATGCAGCCGTTTGGTGATGCCTTCATCAAGGTGATCCGCATGCTGATCGCGCCGATCATCTTCTGCACCGTCGTGCACGGCATCGCGCACATGGCCGACATGGCCCGCGTCGGCCGCGTCGCGCTGAAGGCCATCGTCTATTTTGAAGTCATCACGACGATCGCCCTGGTCATCGCGCTGGTCATGGTCAACCTGCTCAAACCCGGCGCCGGGATGAACATCGACCCGACGACGATCAATGCCAGCGTGGTCGAGCCCTATGTCAAGCAGACCGCGGCCGTTGGTCTCGTGCCGTTCCTGATGAACATCATTCCCGGCACTTTCGTCGGCGCTTTTGCCGAAGGCAATATCCTGCAGGTGTTGTTCATCTCGGTCGCCTGCGGCTTTGCGCTGGTTCGGCTGGGCGATCGGGCATCGGCGCTGGTCGATATCATCGATGTCGGTGCGAAGATGATTTTCGCTGTTGTCGCAATCGTGATGTGGGCTGCCCCGCTTGGCGCGTTCGGCGCGATCGCGTTTACCGTCGGGAAATTCGGCGTCGGCTCGCTGGCTTCCCTGGGAAAACTGCTCGGCGAATTCTACCTCACCTGCGTCATCTTCGTGATCGTGGCATTAGGTCCGGTGGCGTGGTTCTGCGGCATCAGCCTGATCAAGCTGATCCGATACATCTGGGAAGAATTGCTGATCTGCATCGCGACCACGTCTTCCGAAACCGTGCTGCCGCGGATGATCAGCAAGCTCGAGCAACTCGGTTGCGAGCGGAGCGTGGTGGGATTGGTGATTCCGACCGGCTATTCGTTCAACCTCGACGGCACCTGTCTTTATCTGGCGATGGCGAGCGTGTTCCTGGCCCAGGCGACCAACACGCCGCTCGATCTCGGCCAGCAGATCGGCCTGCTTTTCATCCTGCTGGTCACCTCGAAAGGTGCGGCGGGAATAGCCGGTGCGGCATTCGTCGTGCTGGCGGCGACGCTTGCGGCCACCGGCACCATCCCCGTCGCCAGCGTTGCGCTGGTTCTCGGAATCCACCGGCTGATGTCGCAGGCGCTGACGCCGACCAATTTGATCGGAAATGCGTTAGCGACCATCGTCGTCGCCAAATGGGAGAACGCGCTCGATGAAGGGCGCATGCAGCGGGTGTTGAATGGAGAAGCCCAGCCGCGGGCCATGGTGTAGCATCCTGGGCTCGCCCAGGAGGCTTGTTCCGGATATTCCAACCAAAAAGAGGGGAGCTAGCGTCCCATGAAGTCAGGACTTGTCGTAACTGCCCATCCCGGGGATTTCGTCTGGCGCGCAGGTGGCGCGATCGCGCTTCACGCCAAGCGGGGTTACCGCATGAAGATCGTCTGCATGTCGTATGGCGAGCGCGGCGAAAGTCAGTTCGCCTGGAAGGAACCAGGCGCGACGTTGGCCTCCGTCAAGGCCGGGCGCCGCGACGAGGCCGAACGCGCCGCCAAGATGCTGGGGGCCGAAATCGAGTTCTTCGATTGCGGCGACTACCCGCTGAAACCTAACGAGACGCATTTCGACCGGATGGTCGACATCTATCGCGAGATCAATCCCAGCTTCGTGCTCACCCACGCGCTTGAGGATCCCTACAATTTCGATCATCCCGACGCGGCCCATTTCGCGCAGCAGACGCGCGTGGTGGCGCAGGCCATGGGTCACAAGCCCGATGCGAAGTATCAGTATTCGGCGCCGCCGGTGTTCCTGTTCGAGCCGCATCAGCCGGAGATGTGCAATTTCAAGCCGCAGGTGATCCTCAATATCGACGAGGTCTGGGATATCAAGCGCAAGACGTTTGAAATTCTCGCCGCGCAAAAGCATCTCTGGGCCTATTACGACCGCGTCGCGCTGCAGCGGGGCATGCAGGGTGGCCGCAACTCGGGCAAGGCCATGACTTATGGCGAGGCCTATCAGCGGCTGTTCCCGATGGCAGTGGAGGAACTGGCATGAAGACCGTCGTTATCAGCAACATCAAGCGCACCGATGCCGATCTGGTGAAACGGCTCGGCGCGCTCGGCACCGCCACCGTGCACGAGGCCTATGGCCGCATCGGTCTGATGAAGCCCTATCTGCGTCCGGTATGGACCGGCGGCGAAGCGGCGGGCACCGCCGTCACCGTGCTGGCGCATCCCGGCGACAACTGGATGATCCATGTCGCGGTCGAGCAGTGCAAGCCGGGCGACATTCTCGTGGTCGGCTGTAGCACCGACAATACCGACGGCATGTTCGGCGATCTCCTGGCGACCTCGCTGATGGCACGCGGCGTCACCGGACTTATCATCGATGCCGGCGCGCGCGACGCCAAGTCGCTGCGCGAGATGGGCTTCCCGGTCTGGTCGAGGGCGATCTCGGCCAAGGGCACGGTGAAGGCGACGCTGGGCGCGGTCAACGTGCCTGTGGTCTGTGCGGGCGTGAACGTCATGCCGGGCGACGCCGTGATCGCCGACGATGATGGCGTTGTTGTCGTGAGCCGCAAGGATGCCGCCGACGTTGTGGCAAAGGGCGAAAAGCGTTTTGCCGACGAGGACGGCAAGCGCAAGCGCCTGGCCGCGGGCGAACTCGGGCTCGACATGTACAATATGCGCGAGGCGCTGGCCAAGGCGGGCCTCGTCTATGTCGACGAGCCCGCGGAGGATTGAGGTGGTGACGCGCCTGCGCACGCTGCTTGGCGACCATCCCGGCACGGTGGCGCTGAAGAACGGATCGATCCAGTCCTCCTCCGTCGCGTTCGATTTCGTCGACTATTCGCCGACCAACAAGGGCTTCAAGCCGATGGTCCGCGAAGGCGCATTCGACGTCTCCGAGATGGCGATCGTCACCTATCTGATGGCGAAGAGTTTTAGCAAGCCGATGGTACTGCTGCCGAACGTGGTGCTGGCGCGTTTTCAGCACGGCTTTGGGCTCTATCATGCGCGGTCAGGTGAACTGACTCCGCGCGACCTCAACGGCAAGCGCATAGGCATCCGTTCGTTCACGACCACGACCGGGGCGTGGTTGCGCGGCATTCTCACTGAGGATTACGCCGTCGATCTCGGTTCGATCGATTGGGTGACGTTCGAAGACGCCCATGTCGCCGAATTCAAGGATACGACCAAGCGAGCGCCAGCGGGGAAGCAGATCATCCAGATGCTGCTCGACGGCGAACTCGATGCGGTGCTCGGCGAGAAATCGGATCATCCCGAGTTGAAGCCGCTGTTTCCCGATGTCGTCGGGGAAGAGAAGGCCTGGTTTGCAAAGCACGGCGTGCTGCCGGTCAACCATATGGTGGTGGTGAAGCAGGAGCTGTCCGACAAACATCCCGATTTCGTGCGGGAAGTGCATCGGCTGCTCTCGGTATCAGCCAGTGGCTCTGCCGCCGCACCGCGCTTCAGCCAGAGCGAAATGCGTCGCTCGCTGGAAATGATCATCGGCTACGCGGCGCAACAGGGGCTGATCCCACGCCCCTTTGCCGTCGAGGAACTATTCGATGACGTGACGCGACCACTTTTTGAAGCGATTCCGTAAACGCTGAACCGATCCTATGGAAGCTCAAGACCATGTCGATTGACCCAAAACGATGGCAAGTCGGCCTCATTGGATATGGCGAGGTCGGCCGAATCCTCGCCGAGGATCTGCGCAAGCAGGACGTCAAGGTAGCCGCCTACGATATCAAGCTCGCGGGCGAGCAAGCCGCGCCCTTGCGCGAACATGCGGCGAAATTCGGCGTCACGCTCGCCGGGTCGCACACGGACCTCGCGGCACGAGCCGACTTCATCGTGTCGGCCGTCACCGCAAGTCAGGCGGTGCCCGTAGCGCAGGCCTGCGCACCGGCCGTGAAACAAGGCGCCTGGTTCCTGGACTTCAACTCCGCCTCGCCCGGTGCCAAGCAGCGCGCGGCGGCGCTGATCGACGGTGCCGGCGGCCGTTACGTCGAAGGCGCCGTGATGACGTCGATCCCGCCCTACCGCATCAAGGTGCCGCTGCTGCTGGGTGGCCGCGGCGCCGGCGAGCTTGCGCCGTTGCTGGTCGCGCTCGGTTTCGACGCCAAGGTGGCCAGTGAAGAGCTGGGCGTCGCCTCGGCAGTCAAGATGTGCCGCAGCGTCATGATCAAGGGTCTTGAGGCCATGGTGATCGAGAGTTTCACGACCGCGCGGGCCTATGGCGTGGAGGACGCGGTGCTGGCGTCGCTCGCCGAAACCTTTCCCGCCATCAATTGGGAAAAGCAAGGGGCTTACTTCTTCCAGCGCGTGATCGAACACGGAAGGCGGCGTAGCGAAGAGGTGCGCGAAGTGGCCGAGACCGTGCGCGAGATCGGGCTGACGCCGTGGTCGGCGCAGGGCACGGCCGAGCGGCAAGCCTGGGTCGCGGACCTCGCCGACGCCGGCACCTTCGGGCCGAAGGGCACGAGCGAATTTGCGCGCAGCGCCGATTGGCGCACCGAGGCCGACCGGATTCTTGCGAAACTCAAGTCCGCGGAATAGCCGCTACCAAACAGGCGTAGCTTGCGATACTCCTCGACTGACGTGGAGTAACGCGATGCCCTTGTGGACCTGCGAACAATGCGGCGCCCAATTTCCGGAAAACGGGAACCCGCCGGCATCATGCCCGATTTGCGAAGACGAGCGGCAATACGTCAACTGGAACGGCCAGGCGTGGCTCACCCGCGAGGAGCTGGCGCAGCGCCACCGGCTGGTGTGGCGCGACGATCTCGGCCTGCTCGGCATTGGCATGGAGCCGGCTTTTGCGATCGGGCAGCGCGCGCTGTTGATACCCGAGCGCGACGGCTGCGTGCTGTGGGATTGCGTTCCGCTCGCAACGCCGGAGGCAGTGGCACATGTCCGCTCGCTCGGCGGGCTGAAGGCGATCGCGATTTCGCATCCACATTATTACGGCGCGGTCGCCGACTGGAGCGAGGCGTTCGGCGGCGCGCCGGTCTATTTGCATGGCGACGATCGCCAGTGGGTGACGCGGCCGCACCCGTCGATCGTGCCGTGGTCGGGCGACGTCAACAGGATTTCCGATGACATCCTGCTGGTGCGCACCGGCGGGCATTTCGCGGGCGGCACCGTATTGCACTGGCGCGCCGGCGCGGCAGGCCGGGGTGCGCTCTTGACCGGCGACGTCGCCATGGTGGCGATGGATCGCCGCTCCCTGAGCTTCATGTACAGCTTTCCGAATTACATCCCGCTCAATGCCAGGGCGGTTCAGGGCATCGCGCGGGCGGTCGCACCGCTCGCCTTCGATCGCATCTACGGTGCGTGGTGGGGGCGTAATATCGGCGCCAATGCAAAGTCAGCGTTCGACTTCTCGGTCCGGCGATACCTGGCGGCGATCTCGGATCTGGACTGAGCCTGATGCCATGGGCTCAGGTCGTGCCTCCCTGAGGGGCTTGTGGCGCGCGCGCGGCGCGTACCTTGTCCAGATACTCCGGCAAGGCGTCGAGCGTGTTCTTGCCGATCGCGCCAAACCATTCTTCGAGTTTGACGTCAGGTTTGCTTGTTGCCATGCCGGGTTCGACCAGCGCCGGCAGGAACATCTTGTCCCCGACATGTTCGCCGAGGCTGCGATAGGCCTCGAATTGCGCCTCGGTAAAAAACTGGTCGGCGGTGGATTGATGCGGAAACTCCGGTTCGTCCAGCCGGTAGCGGCGGATGAACTCGCCTTCGTTGCCGGTCAATGAAAGCTTCAGGTAGATCATATATCCGTAGCTCTCCTTTCCGCCGTCTGGCATCGGCGGATCGCCTTGCTTCGGTGGATCCGGTGGATAGTGGATGCGGCAGAACGCGAAGTGCGAGTGGCTGAGTCCCTTGTCGGAAAGCCGCAACGCGTCGACGCCGACGTCGATCTTCACGCCGAGATCGATCGCGGCCAGGCGCTGCAGCGTCGTCAGGCCGTGGAACGTCATGTTCGCATCCTGCTCGCCGTCAATGGCGACGATGTATTTGCAGCGCCGGCGCAACAGCTCGTAAACGCCGAGATTTTCGATGTGGCCGCCGTCGGAAACGTTGATGTAGGGCCGCTTCTCGTTCGCCTGGCCGAACATCTCCTGCAGCAGGTAGGTCAGGCCCGGCGGCGTCTCGCGGCCGCGACGCGGGTGCAGGGGATTTCGTATCCAGTAGCCGAGGCGGACGTTGAACAGCGCCATCCAGAAACTCAGGTTCTTGATGGTTCCGGTTCCCATTTGCGGTGCCGCGGCCGCGCCCGAGATGGCCATGGCGGTGCCGAGGTCGAGCGTCTCGTCCGCGTCCTGCCAGTCTTTCGTGGGCGCGTAACCGGTCAGCGGGCTGCCGCAAAAGGCTGGACTGAACAGGAAGAAGTCGGTCAGCCGTCCTTGCATCCGGGAGTTCGTGGAAGCGGGAACGTTCAGGGCACAATTGACGAGGTGGTAAGGCGCACGGTTCTTTGCGGTGCAATCGGCCAGTTTGAGCGAGACGTTTTCGCGCAACGATGCCGTGCTATCCGCCGGGTTGGGCTGAACCAGATAGGCCTCGCCGAGTTTTCTTTTGTACAGCTGATGTGGCGCCGTGGCGTTGATGTCGAGCACGACGCCAAAAGAAAACCAGCCCGGCGACAGCTGCCGCGCACGCAATCAGCAGGTTGCCGTAGTCCTTGCTGCAGAAACCTGTAAGCCCTGAATTCTATTCCGAGGAACAGGACCGGTGCCGCAAAGACGGCCAGAACGGTGAGCACGATCCGATTCAACGCCGGCCCGGCTAAAGCCGAGCGCCAGCATCGCTGATGCCAGCAGCGGCAGCGCAGCCGCAAAGAAAATCAGCGACCAGCTCGGATCCTCCAACGCATGGAAAATGTCCAGCACCTGCCACAGCAGCACCACGATCAAACCGATGCCCGCCAGCGTCATGACGGTTATCGCTGATCTTCTGACGGCGCGGGTGTTGTCGTGCGGACATCGAGATCAGGAAGGAGACGCTGGCGACAATCGCCAGCACCCACATCGTAACAAGCCACAATGAACCCGTCGGCAATACCAGCCGAAGCAGATACTCCACGATAGCCGTGACACCGGCAATATACGCGAAGCCGAGACCGTTCAGCGCCATCCCGAAGGCCTGCGTGAAGGCCATTTGCAGCCGCTCCCACAGGCGGCCAGTGGCGAGATATTTGCTGTGGTGGCGGACATGCCGCAGCGCAGCCGCTTCGCCATCCTCGCGTTGGAACGGCAGATCTTTCCGAAGCAGGCCAATTGCGGGTTCACCCGTTGGATCGGGGGCATTGAGAAAAGTGGTGAGGAACGACCCGATATAGCCTCCGCCGGAAACCGTCGAGAGGTAGTCGAACTGGTAGAGCAGATTGCGCCGCGCCAGCGCGACCAACACGCCGAGCGCAAACGTAGCCGAGCGTATCCCGCCGCCGGAGATCGCTAGCGCGGTCGCGTGCGGCCGCTTTTCCCACGCTTCCACTTTGCTGCGCCTTGGCTGCTGCGTCGCCAGCATTCGGGGCAAGCGGCGCCCTGCTGCCGTAGAATTTCCGCCGCGCGGCGATGGCCTGCTTCTCGATCGCGCCGACCTCGCTCGCCGTCGCCGCGGTCAGCCCGCCAAGTTTCTCGGGGATGCCCGATGCCAATTCTTCGCGCATCTCCATGACGACGGCCCGCTCCCGTTCGGTCTCAACGGTCTCGGGCGTCGCAGCCAGTGCCGCGACGTCGCGGATGGCCACCAGCAATTCGTTGAAGCGCACCAGAAGCGGTTGCAGACGGGTAAGCTCGCTGCGGAAAACATCCGTGCCGTCGAGGGCCGCAAACGCGCCGCGCTCGCTCAGACGGTGCCATTTCGCCGTGAACGGACGGACATGCGTGTTCAGCACGTACCAGGCGATCGCGTCGGTCATCGCGGATTTCGGATGGTCTTTGAAAATGGCCCGCGTCTCGCCGAACAGGTCATAGACGCTCTTCAGCGCGGCGGCCTCCTCGCCATCGACATAGGGCAGCCGTTGCGTGGTGATGCGCGACACCAGCTGTCCATGCAGCTTGCCTGCCGCGATCTTGTCTTCCTCCTCGGGCGGCCATTTGCAACGGTTCGATTGCTCTATGAAGGCGTCGTCGAACAGCATGACGCCGTTGGCATTGCAGGATTTGAGAAGGTCTTTCCAGTTCGCGGGCGTCGTCACGACAAAGCTCCGTTCTCAAATCCAGCGGGGCGGCCCGCACAATCAAGGGCATTCGGTATCAAGTCAAAAGGAATAAGTCGCCACCATAGCCCAATACAAGCTGGAGTTGAATGACGCCTGACCTTAAAAGTTGACGCAACGGTTCCTCGTGTTCACGCGATCTCATGACGTAACCCTTGCCACCCGAAATAGCTTCGCTATATCAGGCCTTTCCTGCCCCTCCAATCGATCGCCAGCCGAGACCCCAATGACCACCACCACTGCCGCCGAATCCCAGCCGTTCCAGGCCGAGGTTGCTGAACTCCTGCACCTGATGGTGCACTCGGTCTATTCGGAAACCGATATTTTCCTGCGCGAACTGATCTCGAACGCCTCTGACGCCTGCGACAAGCTGCGCTACGAGGCGATCGCAGCGCCCGACCTGATTACCGATGGAGCGCCGCCGAAGATCCGGATCATGCCGGACAAGAAGGCCAACACGCTAGCGGTCACAGACAGCGGCATCGGCATGGACCGCCAGGAACTGATCGACAATCTCGGCACCATCGCCCGCTCCGGCACCAAATCCTTCCTGTCGCGCCTGACCGAGGCCAAGGACGGCGCCAACCTGATCGGCCAGTTCGGCGTTGGCTTCTATGCTGCTTTCATGGTTGCCGAGCGCATCGTCGTGACCAGCCGCCGCGCGGGCTCAGCCGAGGTCTGGGTCTGGTCCTCCTCCGGCGGCAATGGCTTTGAAATCGCCCCGGCCAGCGAGGAAGATGCGGCGCGCGTGACGCGCGGCACCGAGATCGTGCTGCACCTGAAAAACGATGCAGCAAAATATCTCGAGACTTACGAGATCGAGCGCATCGTCCGCGCCTATTCCGATAACATTCAGTTCCCGATCGAACTGGTGGCGGAAGAGGGCGAGCCGCGCCAGATCAATTCGGCGAGCGCGCTGTGGCAGCGATCGAAATCGGACCTCACCCCGGAGGACTACAAGCAGGCCTATCAATCGATCGCCGGCGCCTTCGACGAGCCGGCGATGACGCTGCATTACCGCGCCGAAGGACGGCAATCCTATGCGGTGCTGCTGTTCGCGCCCTCGACCAAGCCGTTCGACCTGTTCGACCAGGCGCGCAAGGGCAAGGTCAAGCTCTACGTCCGCCGCGTCTTCATCGCCGACGACGCCGAGCTGCTGCCCGCCTATCTGCGCTTCATCCGTGGCGTGGTCGACAGCGAGGATCTGCCGCTCAACATTTCGCGCGAGATGCTGCAGAACAATCCGCAGCTCGCGCAAATCCGCAAAGCCGTCACCACCCGGGTGATCGGCGAACTGGAGAGCTTGGGCGAGAAGGAGCCGGAGGCGTTTGCGAAGATCTGGGACGCGTTCGGTCCGGTCATCAAGGAAGGCATCTGGGAGGATTACGAACGGCGCGAGAAATTGCTGGCACTGTCGCGTTTCACCACGACTGACGGTGAGACGCGCTCGCTGAAGCAATATGTCGACGCCCTCAAGTCGAACCAGACCGAGATCTACTATCTCACCGGCGACAGCATCGAGCGGCTGAAGTCGAACCCGAAGCTGGAGTCCGCCAAAGCGCGCGGCATCGAGGTGTTGCTGCTGACCGATCCGGTGGACGCGTTCTGGACCTCTGCACCGCTCGATTTCGGCGGAAAGCCGCTGAAATCGCTGAGCCAGGGCGACATCGATTTCTCGTTGGTCCCGCTGCTGGATGACAAGAACGAAGACAAGAAAGAGGCGTCCGGCACCGATGAGGCCATGACCATTGCGCTGATCAAGGATGCGCTGGGGGATCGTGTGTCCGACGTCCGGGCGTCGCAGCGGCTGACATCGAGCGCGTCGTGCCTGGTCGCAGGCGGCTCCGGGCGGGATCGCCAACTCGAGCGGCTGCTGGCGATGCAAAACCAGGGAACGACCACCAAGCCGATCCTCGAGGTCAACATGCGCCATCCGCTGGTCGCGGCTGTTGCCGGCGACAAGGATTCGGCCAGCGATCTATCGTTCCTGCTGCTGGAGCAGGCGCAAATCCTCGACGGCGAGTTGCCGGAAGATCCGGCAGCGTTTGCCAGCAGGCTGAATGCGCTGGTACTGCGCGGGCTAGGGCGTGAACCCATAAGCGAGTAGCCAGATGTGGATAGCTGCCAGTTTGATGTCGGCTCTCTTCGATTGCGCTTGGATCCCCGATCAGCGAGCAACATTGATTGCGGTTGTAATCACGTCCAAACCGATGTCTTCAACCGGCAAAACCGGACAACCGCACTTCCGAGATTACCCCTAACCGGACGTGGCGCGGACATGCCAAAATCGACGCAAATGACCCGATGCCGACATCTGCTTTTTGTTGAATGGGTGTTTTTTGTTGAATGGGCGCTATCATACTCCCTGGGATGGTACTTCGCTATCCCGTCATTGGAAGGAGATCGTCATGAGAGCGTTGCTGCTGCTACTTGCTGGCCTGACTGTCCTGTCAATTGCCCCGGCGAACGCGGCGAACACCAACTCTACCCCGGCGGACGCCGGCTCGATGCGCTGCAATACCATGGGTTGGCCACGCTTTTCGGCGGTACCCTGCAGAAACGTAGCCCATTTTGCGAGCTACGTTGACTGCGGTGACAAGGTCAGGGCTGCGGGATGGACCGGCACTGACATATGGTGGTATTGTAGCAATATAGACTACAAAAAGTGACTTCCGCGCCGACATAAAGAGGCCGCCAACGAGGCGGCCTCTTTAATTTCGAATGTCGCTTATTGGCACTTTTCGGAAGTGCCGTGATGTTCGACTTGAGTCCGGAATGCGCACCAAAGCGGACTTCCACCGACCACTCTGAATTTATGGGTTCACGTCCAAGGCTAGCCCCAGAACTCGCATTCAAATCGTCGCGGCGCCCGGCTGAGGATTGCCGAGTTCGTCGGTCGGCACGAGTTGCTGGTTGAACGCCGAGAAATACGCTGCCCATTCGGGCTCGCCGATATCCACCATCACGGCGCCGTCCTGCCAGATGTCGTTGTGGTCGTTGGAATCGTCGCCGGGGCGGTGGATGAATCCCTTGCTCGATCCCTGATTGAGATGGACGTCGTGCAGTCCGTTACCCTGGCTGAAGAAGCGGCCGAAGATATAGACGTCGCGATTTTCCTGGTGCGCGCGCGACAACAGGCGCTTTAGCGAGGCCGCGGGCTCGGCGCCCTCCGAGCCGTCCATCACGTCGCTGTCACGCCATTTGCCGGTGTTTTCGAGCACGTCGCTGCGCAGGAAATCGAGCGCGGGAAGGGCGGCCTGATTGGTCAATTCGTGCGAGCCGCCCTCGATTGCGGCCAGCGTCTGGATGATCGGATGCCGGAAATCGAAAGCCAGCTTGTACTTGAGCAGATCGTCGGCGTCGTTGGTGCCGACGTTGATCGCAACGTCCCATTTGTCGCCGTCGACATCCAGATTGCAGTGCAGGTGAAACTGCGTTTCGTGCTGATGACGCGACGGTTTCAGCTTGGGTTCGGAGGTGATCTTGGTCCTTACAAATCCATAGACCAGGGTCATGGCGCTCTTCCTCTTCGTTTTGAAATGGCCTGCGCTTTTTGCACGCCGCTATTGGCCCGAGAAATACGTGCGGCGCAGTGCTCCCGAGGTGCCGGCGACCTCGTAGCGCTTGATCCACGAATTGTCGGTGATGAGATCCTGCGGCCGGAAGTTTTCCACGTCGCCGCCCTTGCTCGCGGCGGCGTCGCGGAAGGCGAAGCTGGAGAACTGGCGCATGAATTCGCCGAGATAGATATCGGCGACGCGGGTATCGCCCCGGATCACCAGCATGTTTTCATGGTTGGTGTTCACGCTTGCGTCGCTGAAATTCGCCGAGCCCGTGATGACGATGGGATCGTCGGAGAGCGGATCGACCAGCATGAATTTGGTGTGCACCCAGCGGACGTTTTCCTTGGCCTGCACGCCGCTGATCTCCTTGAGCCAGCGGTCGAACTCGTTCATCGTGATATTCTGGCCCACCGCGACCACGGCATTCCTGAGCGCGCGGATCTGGGCGATGGTTTCCTTGGCCTGTTCGGCGCCCTTGCCGGAGCCCTCCTTGTCCATCAGCGCGAACCGCAGCACATCGTCTTCCTGCATGTAGACCGGCACGAAGGTCTTGTTCATGCCGAACGCGAAGGTCATGAACAAAGCGCGCTTCGCGCTGTCCGAGATTTCCCCGTAGCGGTTCAGAGTCGCTGCGCCGGTTTGAGGCGAATAGACCTCCATGGTTCCCGGAGGCGGCGGATTGTCCGGCGCGGGCGTGTTTTCGTTGTTGAAGGTGCGGAGACTGGCGAGTTCCAGATTCTTCTGTAACTCGGTCCAGTAGCCCAGATATTTCGCCGCGACGTCCCGGTCATTGACGATATGGGAGCAGTTGAGATGGCCGAATAGTCCATTCTCCGTGTAGTTGGTCGACCCCGTCAGAACCTCGACCGGCTGTCCATTCTGCAGCAGCACGATGAACTTGTTGTGCATGATCTTGCCCTTGGTGATGCCTTGGCAGAAATCGTCGATCTTGGCGGTGGCGATGGCTTCCTCGTTGGGGTGAACCGGATCCTCCTGGGCATTCTCGATCGCGTCGAACAGCACATGGACGTCGACGCCCTGGGCGGCCACCTCACGCAACGCGTCGAGGATGGCTGGCCACTGGAATTCGTAGATCGCGACCCGCAGACCAAAGCCGGGCCCGGTTGCCTTCTTGATGAAGGCGATGATGGATTCGATCAGTCCGCGCGACAGCCAGTCATAGGCGGCCTGGCCGACCACGCTGGGTTTCTTGTTCTGGAATCTGCGCGCGTATTCCTGGGATGCGATGGCGCCGCGGTTGAAAAAGATGCTGTGCGTGCCATCAAGCTCGGATTCGGTATTGATATCGACCGAGAGCTGCGGCCCATCGGCCAGCGCGCCCGGCTGTCCCTGCATGGCAATCAAGGTGTAAGTGTACGAATGATTGGGCTTGGCCGCATAGTCGGCCCATTGAAAACTCTGGAACGGCTGATCGTGGCTCGAAGCGGTGCCGCCGGGCGGCAGTTGCGGCGTGGTGTTGGGAAAAGATTTCATGCCGCGCAAGAAATGAGTTTCGTTTTCGGTATGGTCGACACGCTGAATCGCAAAGCCGAGCAGGCCCGTCTTCAGGCTCTGCTGTTCAATGTCCCATCCCATCGTCACGACATAGGTGCCGGCTGTTGCCTGAAGGACGAGCCCGTTTCCGCGTACCTGCTTTCGCATGACAAACTCCTCCATGATGCAATTGCATGAGGTTCATTCGCAAGGAATGGCCAGCCTAATGCACGGGCTGAACGGTCGGGGTCTTGCTCCGGCAAGCGCTATGTTGCGTGTCGGATACATGAGTACAACTTAAGATGTGTCATGTTAGTGAAATAAGACACATTTGGCTTTGGAATTCGGTTTCCGCCAGAGGCCCTCTGGCCGAGAACGAATCCCAAAACCGCCCGTATCTGCTAGACGGGTTGCAACGCGGGGTATTGCAGTAGCACCATGACCACGACAGGCGGCAGTGACGTCTTCTACGGCTCCATTCCGGTGTTCCGCGGCTTTTCAAGCCTGATGGATCCGGCGCTGTATTCGCCGTTGCCGGATGACTGGACGGTCGGCGTCGCCGATATCGTGGAATCGACCAAGGCGATCGCGGCGCAGCGCTACAAGGCGGTCAATATGGCGGGCGCGTCCGTGATCGCCGCCGTCACTAACGCATTGGACGGACGCGAATTTCCGTTCGTGTTCGGCGGCGACGGCGCCAGTTTTGCGATCTCGCCCGGCGATCTCGTTGCCGCGCGCGCCGCGCTGGCGGCGACCGCACGCTGGGTCAGGGAAGACCTCGACCTCGTGATGCGGGTAGCGCTGGTGCCGGTCTCGGCGATCCGCGCGCAGGGGCTCGACATCCGAGTTGCCCGCTTCGGGCCGTCGGCCAATCTATCCTATGCGATGTTTTCCGGCGGCGGCCTGGGCTGGGCGGACGCTGCAATGAAGCGCGGCGAATTCGCGGTCGCTCCGGCGGAGCCGGGCACGCAGCCTGATCTTACCGGGCTGTCCTGCCGCTTCGAGGAGATTCCGTCCGCGCGCGGGCTCATTCTTTCGGTGCTGGTGGTGCCGGCGCAGGGCGCCGATCCGGCGGCCTTCCGAAGGGTGATCGAAGACGTCATCGGCCTCGTCGAGAAGAGCCCGGATGCGGGCCGGCCGGTGCCGCCGGGCGGACCGCCGCTGCGCTGGCCGCCACAGGGAGTGGAATACGAAGCGCGCGCTGCCCGCCGCGGCTCGCTGCTCAAGCGCCGCGGCGTGGTGCTTGCCGTGACCCTGTGGGCCTATGTCATCATGCGTTTCGGCATCAAGATCGGCAAATTCGTGCCGAAGACCTATGTCGAGCAGCTGGTGGAGAATTCCGACTTCCGCAAATATGACGATGGGTTGCGGATGATCCTGGACTGCACGCCCGAGCTTGCGCGCGAATTGACGCAGCGTCTCGCAACCGCTGCCTCAAAGGGCATCGTGCGCTACGGGCTGCACGAGCAGGACGCCGCGATGATGACCTGCTTCACGCCATCGGTGATGCGCAGCGATCACGTGCATTTCATCGATGGCGCGCGGGGTGGCTATGCCTCCGCGGCCACCGCGCTGAAGGCGACCGCCTGAAGTCAGCACCGCGAAAAACTCAGCGTCCGACACGGGCCCAGCTTTCGCCGCCGCACAGCGCGCCGACGCAGCCCTCGACCCGCAGCGTATCCGCGCCCGTCACCGAGACACTGCTGGCATAAGAGTTGCCGTCGTCGGCGTTGTAGATCTGGCCCGACCATCTGTTCGGCCCGCTCGGGCGCATGCCGGAAAACAGCGGCAGCCCGATCATCGGGCGCCTGGCGAGTGCTGGGTTGGGATTCTTGTCGTCGACCTGGGGCTTGCCGGTGGCTGGATTGATCGGGTCTCTCAGCCAGACGATGACGCCACAGATGCCGCCGCTGCATTTGCTGATCTTGACCCGCGCGTCGCCGGCCTGCGTCAGCCAAACGCCTGTTGGCTCGGATGCGCTTTGCGCGCGAGCGGACGGCGCGGCAAGCAGCGCCGCGATGATTGCGATCAGAAAGGCGAATCTGCAGGCCATGAGTCATTCCCCGAAAAACGGGCCTGCATATCAACTAATCCGATTTGTGCAATGTCATATTCGCGCGATCATGCGGGCAGGGGTCACCACGGCAGGCCGCACAGGTCTAGCGTGCCCTGGCGCGGGGCGCGGCCGATTTCGAACACGAAGGGCGCCATCGCGTCGAAGCGAACGCGCCCAGTCTGCGGCTGCTCGCAATAGACCTCGCCCGTGAAAGGATGCCAGTTGCGCGCCTGGTAGAAGGCGACATTGTGCGGCTCGCAGAACAGAACCGCGAACTTCACCGCCTCATTGGCGCGCATGGTGTGGATCGCGGCATCGAGTGCTAGCGTCGCATAGCCGCGGCCCCGGCAGTCCTCGCGGGTCGAAACGCCGCCGATACCGCCGACATGGACCTTGCGTCCGTTCCAGGTGATGGTCCGGAAGTAGATGCCGACGTGGCAGGCAAGGCCGTCCTCAAGACCGCCCGCGGGCGCGTCGATCAGCACGCGCAGATCGGCGTGGGCCCATTCGATGTTCCCCCATGACTTCTTTTCCATCACATGACGCGGCCAGACCGCATCAAACAGCGGCTTGGCCCTCGCCCATGAGGCGTCCCCGTTCAGGACGTCGATTTCGATGCTCATCGTCTGCTCCCTCGGCGCTGCCTGTCTGTCATACGCTGGCCACAGACGCCATTGCCGAAGAAGCGGCCGCCTTTGCCAAAATGCGGTATTTAACCGCGATGGAACCTTCTATAAGGGGTCTCCGTTAAGTGTTGTCTCCCACCATTGTTGGACATCCACCCATGACCTTCACGCTTCCCAATCTTCCCTACGCCCATGACGCCCTTGCGCCTTATATGTCCAAGGAAACGCTGGAATTCCACCACGACAAGCACCATCAGGCCTATGTGACCAACGGCAATAACGCGATCAAGGGGACCGAATTCGAAGGCAAATCCCTCGAGGAGATCGTCAAGGGTTCGTTCGGGAAGAACCCCGCCGTGTTCAACAATGCAGGCCAGCACTACAACCATCTGCATTTCTGGAGCTGGATGAAGCCGAACGGCGGCGGCAGCAAGCTGCCCGGCCGTCTGGAAAAGAAGATCAACGAGGACCTCGGCGGTCTTGAGAAGTTCAAGACCGATTTCGCCGCTGCCGGCGTCGGTCAGTTCGGCTCCGGCTGGTGCTGGCTGCAGGTCAAGGGTGGCAAGCTGGAAATCTCCAAGACGCCGAACGGCGAAAGCCCGCTGGTCCACGGCGCGACCCCGATCCTGGGCTGCGACGTCTGGGAGCACTCCTACTACATCGACTATCGCAACCGCCGTCCGGATTACCTGAAGGCGTTCGTCGATCATCTCGTGAACTGGGACTACGTCGACGAATTGTTCGGCAAGGTCTGATTGTAGCTTTCCGTCATTCCGGGATGGTCCGAAGGACCAAACCCGCAATCTCGAGATTCCGGGTCTGGTCCTTTCGCACCAGCCCGGAATGACATCGAAGTGATTTTCCAGGGCGACAGCATCTAGCTGCCGCCCTTTCGTTTGCGCGATCCTGATCCATGACGCTGCCGGTTGTGGCGCATGGGCATCCCTGAGATGCTCATGGGTATTGGCCACCTTCCATTTGCTTCGCCCATGCGTCGGGAACAAGCAGGGTCAGGTATCAGGACTTTTACCGACTTAATCGTCCTTGCCACCGGATGGGTCATATTCGCTTTCAACAACTTCTTTGATGGGGCCAAGCCTGAGAGCGGCTTCCCTAGCGAGTTCTAAGGTGTCGAACTTTCTGAAAACGGTTAGGGGCTGGCCGGGAAACTTAGCCAGATTGACCAACTCAATATCGACCACCCATCCCCAAGTGTACCCTTGGATGCGACGGCCGTTTATGAATTCCGGCGGTCCAAGGCTGTTGGTTGGCTGAGCTTCGGTCATCATCAGAATATGCGCCGCGCTCGACTCGTTTTCCAGCCCGTCCGGCCGCCACAATCAAACCGACTCCCTAACAAGGCTTCCTAACAGATGCTGAAACCACTATGTTTCGCGTATGACCCGCTTGCTTGAACAGGCCTGTTGAAACCGTGTCCGCCTTGCCCGACGAGATGCAGGACGAGCTCGCGCGAATTCTGTTGCAACTCGCGGGCGTCGAACAACCGTCTTATGAGCTTACGCCCGAAGAGGAAGCTGACATCGACGCCTCGCTGACTGAGGCCGAGCGCGGCGAGTTCGCGACGGACGAGGAAGTCCGCGCGATGTGGGCAAAGCATGGGCTGTGAAAGTCCGCTACACGCGCCGGGCACTCCGGCAGATGACCGAGATTCTGGACTACATTGAAACTCAGTCGCCGAGCGGCGCGCAGAACGTCAAGAGACGACTTCAGAGCGTGATCGATTTGCTCGCAGACCATCCCACCAGCGGACGAACCACCACCATGGGCAATCTGAGACGTTTCGTGGTAAATCCGTACCCTTATGTAATTTTCTATCGGACAGACGCGGCCGGGATTGTCATTCACGGCGTCCGCCACGCGGCCCGCCGTCCTCTTTGAGCCGTCAAAAACAGCCGGTTTAGTAGACTTGCGTAATGTTATAATATAACACTCTGGGGATGGCCCACACTCATTCCCACGATCACGGACACCCCCACGATCACGTCCACCATGGCCACAGCCATGGCCCGTCGGCGCCGCATCCGGCGCAGGCGGCGCCGTGGTCGATCCTGCGCATGACCGTGCTTTCCAGGCTAGGCGCGGCGGTCGCCGTCAGCGCCGGCCTGTGGGCCATCGTCTGGCTGGCGATGAGGTGAGCATGGCGGCGCAAGGACAATTTCAGGTACAGTTCCGCGACGTCACGCTCGGCTATGACCGGCATCCCGCAGTGCATCACTTCGATGGCGAGGTCGCCTCGGGCGCGTTGCTGGCCGTGATCGGGCCGAACGGCGCGGGCAAGTCGACGCTGTTTCGCGGGCTGGTCGGCATCCTCAAGCCGTTGTCGGGTTCGATCTCGCTCGGCGGCCTCGATCACAGGGACATCGCCTATCTGCCGCAGACCGCCGATATCGACCGCAGCTTTCCGATCTCGGTGTTCGATTTCGTCGGCACCGGGCTGTGGCGCTCCACCGGATTTTTTGGCGGCATGGGCAAGGCTGAACGCGACAAGATTTTGGCGGCGCTCGCCGCCGTCGGTCTCAACGGGTTCGAGAACCGCGTCATCGGCACGCTGTCCGGTGGGCAGATGCAGCGCATGCTGTTCGCCCGCGTGCTGCTGCAGGACGCGCGGCTGATCGTGCTGGACGAGCCCTTCAATGCGATCGACGCCAAGACCTCGGCCGACCTGCTGGCGCTGGTCAAACGCTGGCATTCCGAAGGGCGCACCGTACTGGCGGCGCTGCACGACATGGATCTGGTTCGCAACCATTTTCCCGAGACGCTGCTGCTGGCGCGCGGAGAAGTCGCCTGGGGCGCGACCGCACAGGTGCTGACGGCGGAGAATCTTCTCGAGGCGCGGCGGATGTGCGAGGCCTTCGACGACAGCGCCGCCGCCTGCGTTGCGCACGCGCCTTCGCGGGCCGCCTGAATCAGATGATTACCGACGCGCTGGTCTCGCCCTTCACCGAATTCGAGTTCATGCGCCGCGCGCTCGCGGCCGTGATCGCGCTGTCGCTCGGCGGCGCCCCGATCGGCGTGTTCCTGATGCTGCGGCGGATGAGCCTCGTTGGCGACGCAATGGCGCACGCGATCCTGCCGGGAGCGGCGATCGGTTTCCTGATCTCGGGGCTCAATCTGTTCGCGATGACGACTGGCGGCCTGATCGCGGGCTTTACCGTCGCGATCCTCGCAGGCGTGGTCGCGCGCACCACCGAGTTGAAGGAAGATGCCTCGCTTGCGACCTTCTACCTGGTGTCGCTGGCGCTGGGCGTCACTATCGTGTCGATCAAGGGAACCAATATCGACCTGCTGCACGTGCTGTTCGGCAACATCCTCGCGATGGACGACCAGACGCTGCTGGTGATTGCCTTCAACGCCACCGTTACCCTGTTGTTGCTCGCTGTGATCTATCGCCCGCTGGTGATCGAATGCGTCGATCCGGTGTTCCTGCGCACGGTGAGCCGCGCCGGCGCGCCCGCGCATCTGGCGTTCCTGGCGCTGGTCGTCATCAACCTCGTCAACGGTTTTCACGCGCTCGGCACGCTGCTCGGCGTCGGCCTGATGATCCTGCCCGCCGGCATCGCGCGGTTCTGGTCGCGCGACATCACCGGTATGATCTGCATCGCGGTCGTGAGCGCAATGATCTCAGGCTATGCCGGGCTGGTGCTGTCGTTCCAGACCAAAATCCCCTCGGGACCAGCGATCATCCTGGTTGCGGCAGCGATCTACGTCGTGTCGTTGCTGTTCGGCAATGTCAGCGGATTGGTGCGCCAGATGTTCCCTGGCCGCCATCTCGAAGCGTGAGCGCGATGCGGCGGCTGGTCTGGCTTTTGTGTTGTGCGTTCATCGCAGCAGCGAATCCGGCACGCGCTGATGGACGGCTTCCCGTCGTCGCCAGCTTCTCCATCCTGGCTGATCTCGTCCGCAATGTTGGCGGCGACCGGGTCGATGTGACGGCGTTAGTCGGACCAAACGGCGATGCGCATGTCTACGAGCCCGCGCCAGCGGATGCGAAGAAGATCGCCGCCAGCAGGCTCGTCTTCGTCAACGGCTTTGGCCTGGAGGGCTGGCTGCCGCGGCTGGTGCAGGCCGCCGGCGGCAAGGCCACGGTCGTCACCGCGACCAGCGGCATCGCGCCCTTACGAAAGGGCTCGGACGCCGATCCGCATGCCTGGCAATCCGTCGTCAACGCGAAGGCCTATGTGGCCAATATTCGTGACGCACTGATCGCGGTCGCCCCCGATGACGCAGAGATATTTCGCGCCAACGCGAGCGCCTATCTGGCAAAGCTCGATGCGCTGGACCGCGAGGTAAGGGAGGCGATTGCGACCATCCCCGAGAACCACCGCAAGGTGATCTCCACCCACGATGCGTTCGGCTATTTTGCCGCGGCCTACGGCATTGCCTTCGTTGCGCCACTGGGCGTTTCGACGGAATCCGAGGCCAGCGCCCGCGACGTCGCCGGTATCATCAGCCAGATCAAAACAGCGAAAATTCCGGCCATTTTTCTCGAAAATATCAGCGATCCGCGCCTGATCCAGCGGATCGCGGCCGAGACCGGCGCCAAGATCGGTGGGACCCTCTATTCGGACAGTTTGACGGGCGAAAAGGGCGATGCCCCCACTTACATTGACATGGTAAGGCACAATATAAAGGCCCTGACCAGCGCGCTCGCCAACTAGGGCAGGGGCCTCCCTGTCGGGCTGAGCGCCTCCCCCGTTTCGGAGTGACTATGCCAGAATTGTCGTCCCAAAAAATTCCCGTGACCGTGCTGACGGGCTATCTCGGCGCCGGCAAGACCACGTTGCTGAACCGCATCCTGTCGGAAAACCACGGCAAGAAATACGCCGTCATCGTCAATGAATTCGGCGAGATCGGCATCGACAATGACCTGATCATCGGCGCCGACGAAGAAGTGTTCGAAATGAACAATGGCTGCGTCTGCTGCACCGTGCGCGGCGACCTCGTGCGCATCCTGGACGGGTTGATGAAGCGCAAGGGCAAGTTCGACGCCATCATCGTCGAGACCACGGGGCTCGCCGACCCGGCGCCGGTGGCGCAGACCTTCTTCGTCGACGAGGATGTACAGAAGAACGCCCGCCTCGATGCGGTGGTGACGGTCGCCGACGCCAAATGGCTGAGCGACCGGCTGAAGGATGCCCCCGAGGCCAAGAACCAGATCGCGTTCGCCGACGTCATCGTGCTGAACAAGACCGACCTCGTCTCCAAGGGCGAACTCGCCGAAGTCGAGGCGCGAATCCGCGGCATCAACCCCTACGCCAAACTGCACCGCACCGAGCGCTGCAAGGTGGCGCTGGCTGACGTGCTGGAGCGCGGCGCCTTCGATCTCGACCGCATCCTCGAGATCGAGCCGGATTTCCTGGAGGCTGGTGGCGATCATGATCACGATCATCATCACGGCCACCATCATGACCACGGCCACAGTCACGGCGGGCTGAAGCATTACCACGACGAGGACATGCAATCGCTGTCGCTGCGCTCGGACAAGCCGCTCGACCCGGCTGTTTTCATGCCGTGGCTGCAAAATCTCGTGGCCAGCGAGGGCCAGAAGATCCTGCGCTCGAAGGGCATCCTCTCCTTCACCGACGACGACGATCGCTACGTGTTCCAGGGCGTCCACATGATGCTCGAGGGCGACCACCAGCGGAAATGGAAGGACGGCGAGAAGCGCGAAAGCCGCGTCGTCTTCATCGGTCGCGAGTTGCCGGAACAGGCGATCCGCGATGGCTTCGAAAGCTGCATCATCTCGTGATGAAAGAGTTCGATCCGGGCGAAGGCGCCTCCATCGTTTCCATCACCGAGAAGGTGCGATCGCTGCCGATGGGCATGCCGGTTGCATCAGTGCATTTCCTTGGCGACGTCGCGGTCTTCATCGGTGCCGAGGAACACGCCGCCCTGGTGAGCGCCAAGGACGAGATTTCGAAGGTCGCGATCCACAGCGGCGCGGTGTTGTGTTCGGTCACGGACGGCAAGCGGATCCTCACCGGCGGCGATGATGGCAAACTCGTCGCGTTAAACGCCAAGGGCGAGGTGACCTTGCTAGCCACCGATCCGAAGCGGCGCTGGATCGACAATGTCGCGCTGCACGGCGATGGCGCCTTCGCGTGGTCGGCCGGCAAGACCGCCTACGTCCGCTCCGTCAAGGACGAGGACAAGACATTCGACGTGCCCTCGACCGTCGGCGGCCTGGCGTTCGCGCCAAAAGGCCTGCGGCTGGCGATCGCGCATTACAACGGCGTGACGCTGTGGTTTCCCAACATGGCGGCCAATCCGGAGTTTCTGGAATGGGCCGGCTCGCATCTCGGCGTCACCTTCAGCCCGGACAACAAGTTCCTGGTCACCACGATGCATGAGCCGGCGCTGCACGGCTGGCGGCTCGCCGACAACCGCCACATGCGCATGAGCGGCTATCCCGGCCGGGTCCGTTCGATGTCGTGGAGCGCCGGTGGCAAGGGCCTCGCCACTTCTGGCGCGGACAGCGTGATCATCTGGCCGTTCGCCAGCAAGGACGGCCCGATGGGCAAGGAGCCCGCGATGCTGGCGCCGCTGCAATCGCGCGTCGCTGTCGTCGCCTGTCACCCGAAGAACGACATCATGGCGGTCGGCTATGGCGACGGCACGGTGCTGATGGTGCGATTGGAAGACGGCGCGGAAATCCTGGTGCACCGTAACAGCGGCGGCGCTGTCTCGGCGCTGGCCTGGAATGCGAAAGGCACGCTGCTGGCGTTCGGCACGGAAGAGGGTGACGCCGGGATGCTGGAGCTGTAAGGGTCATCGCTTCTTTAGTTTGACGCGCTTTCTTCACGCGAACCGGTATCCACTTCGCTCGAAAACGCTATGGCAAGCCGAGGTGACGGGCGATGCGGTTTCTCACGACCTTCCAACTATACGACTTCCTCGACACGCTGGTCAGCCTGGCCACGGCGTTCATGTTCGGCACCCTGATCGGCGCCGAGCGGCAATATCGGCAGCGTACCGCGGGCCTTCGTACCAATGTGCTGGTCGCGGTGGGTGCCGCCGCCTTTGTCGATCTCGCAATGCATCTGACCGGCGCCGATGGCGCGGTGCGGGTGATTTCCTACGTCGTGTCGGGGATCGGGTTCCTCGGTGCCGGCGTGATCATGAAGCAGGGCATGGACGTGCGCGGCCTCAACACCGCGGCGACGCTGTGGGCCTCGGCCGCGGTCGGCTCCTGCGCCGGCGCCGACATGGTGGCGCAGGCGGCGGCGCTGACGGTGTTCGTGCTGGCCGGCAATACCCTGCTGCGCCCGCTGGTGAACGCGATCAACCGCATTCCCCTCGAC
The DNA here is from genome assembly GCA_963774775.1 of uncultured Alphaproteobacteria bacterium. GTDB lineage: Bacteria > Pseudomonadota > Alphaproteobacteria > Rhizobiales > Xanthobacteraceae > Bradyrhizobium. The sequence goes on along the minus strand of CAVZGZ010000001.1, from coordinate 132,447 downwards.
GAGAAAGCCTCGGAAGCGACCTATTATTTCAAGCTCGCGGTCACCACCGAGGCGCTGCCCGACATGCGCGATCGCCTGGTGGAGAAACTCGAAGCCGCCAAATATCCGGTGGCGGATGTCGAGGTGGTCGAAATCGGCGACGATCTGCTCGAGATCGTCGCAAAGCTGGTCTCGACCGCGATCGATCCGAATGAACTGAATGCGGTGGTGGTCGAGATGCAGCGGCAGGGCGGCGTGCGCCACGCCACCTGGGAAGTCAACACGGCGGATTAATTCCCGGATTTTGCTGGTTTGATGCGACCGGACGCCGCGGAACCATGTTCCGTCAGATACGTTGATACCGCGAACAAACTCGCGGTGAACGCTATGCCTGTCGATGACCGGAAGCGTACCTACAGGAAAGACCTGCTGTTCGCGTCGGCGCTTGTTGGCGCGGGATTGCTGATTTCCGCCCTCTCGCTGAGCGAGATCAGGGCCCGCAATCTGCAGCTGGCGCAGGCCACGCCGCCGCTGCAGTCGACGCCGGGAGCCGAGACAAAGCCGTCGGCGCCGGCCGAGCCAATCACAACCGGCACCCGTCCGTCCACGCCGGCGCCTCAACCCGCACACCCCGATGCCGAGGCACAGAAGGCCGGCGCCCAGCCCGCGCTGCCGCCCGCGCCCGCCGAAAAGACGGCGCCGCCGATTAGGGAAAAGTAGCTTTCTCCACCCTCGTCATTCCGGGCTCGTGCTTCGCACGACCCGGAGTGACGGATAGTGATGGGACTGTGCGTCGAATTCTGACGCCGTTTTGACTGCCCTGCCGATTTTACGGTCTCGCTTGTGTCACGCTGCCGCCCCATACTGCCGCAGCGTCCAACCGATATATGGGGCCCACGATGAAGATCGAAGACATTCGCCGCACCGCCTATTCGATGCCGCTCACCAATCCCTCGTTCCCGCCGGGACCCTACCGTTTCTATAACCGCGAATATTTCATCATCACCTACCGGACCGATCCGGAGGCGCTCGCGGCCGTGGTGCCGGAGCCGCTGGAAGTCACCGACGCGATCGTCAAATACGAATTCATCCGCATGCCCGACTCGACCGGCTTCGGCGACTACACCGAAACCGGGCAGGTGATCCCGGTCCGCCTCAACGGCGTAGAGGGCGGCTACACCCACGCAATGTATCTGGACGACGAGGGACCGATCGCGGGCGGCCGCGAGCTTTGGGGTTTTCCGAAAAAGCTGGCCCGGCCGAAGATCGAAGTCGAGAGCGACGTACTGGTCGGTTCACTGCACTACGGCTCGGTGCTGTGCGCCAGCGCCACCATGGGCTACAAGCACCGCTCGGTCGACCATGACACTGTGCTGAACAGCCTGAAGGCGCCGAACTTCATTTTGAAGATCATTCCGCATGTCGACGGTAGCCCGCGGATCTGCGAGCTGGTGCGCTTCCATATCGAGGACATCACGCTGAAGGAGGCCTGGACCGGCCCCGCCGCGCTCGGCCTGTTTCCACACGCGCTCTGCGACGTGGCGCGGTTGCCGGTGCGCGAGGTCGTCTCCGCGCTGCATTTCAAGGCCGACCTGACGCTCGGGCTCGGGACAGTGGCGTTCGATTACATGGCGAAGTGACGAGACGTTAGAGCATAGTCTCCGCGCAGACGCTTCGCGTTTGCGCGGCGCTCTAGGAAGTCGCCCCGACGAGCCTGCCCACATTGGAGAGAAGCAGCTTCAAGATCGGGGAATTGTTCGCCTTATGGTACGCGATGACCAGGTCAAGCGTGGGTACTTCTCCCTTCACCGGACGGGTAGTTACGGACTCCGGCAGAAAGCGCTGGGTATAGGCCGGAAGCAGCATCACTGCGCGCAACGATGCGATCATTGATATCGCGTGGACGACGTTGTGCACTTCATGTTCCGGCTTGAGATCGACGCCGGCTCGGCTGAAATACTCAAGAACGAGACGGCGCACCGCAGGAGCGGTTTTGGACGGAAGAAGGAAGGTTTCGTTCGCGATCTCTTGTGGCGCTACGGCTGGCTGCGATGCGAAGCGATGATCACTCGGAAAGACGAAAATCAACGGGTCTGTACGCACACGCCTCCAGGCCAAATCTCCCATGTCCTCTTCCGGTCGCATGAAGGCCGCATCAAGTTTGCGCCTCATCAAGGCTTTGGCGAGCGAGGGGGAGTAGTCACTCGACAGGCGGATTTCAATGTCAGGAAACTCGTCTCGAAGGACGCGGTTCACCTCAGGCAGCAGACCCATTTCTGCGCCCGACATGAAGCCAAGGGCGAATGTCGGTCTCACCGGCTGAGCTGCACGTAGCGCAGCATCTTTTGCCGCCTCCGCTTGATGCAGCGCCATTCGTGCATGGTCCAGAAAAGCCTTGCCGGCCGACGTCAGCTCAACGCCGTGAGCGGCGCGATTTATCAGTTGAACGCCGACTTCCTGTTCGAGATTCCGGATTTGCCGGCTGAGAGATGGTTGGGAAGTGTGAAGCTTTTGCTCGGCGGCCGCGGTCAAACTGCCTGCGTCAGCCACGGCAACGAAGTAGCGGAGATGCCGGAGCTCCATCACAAATTCCCATATCTCGTAAGCATGGGCCAGCTTACAAGGTCTTTTTCAAGCCGGCTAGCGCTCTTTATGCCAAAAAGCACTGGACGCGGGGTCTGCCTGATAGGCAGGGCGTATCGAGGCCGTCAGCGCCGCTCAAAAGGCCTGCGGCCAGCGTGTTGCCCTACTCGAGCGTCCGCATGTGTAAAGCCGTTAGAGCGTCGCTGTTGTACCTTCTGATGGTGACAGGATTTTGCGGAGCCGCGGCGCAGTCCCCCAAGCGGCATGGAAGCAGACGTAGCGAAAATCAAGGAAGCGATGTTCGGAAACTGGGAGAGCATCGCTCCGGAGCTGCGGCCGAGTGCGGGCAAGAACCCGGACGGCACGCTCAAGCCGTTCTATCTCAAGCGCGCTTTCAAATATCAGCCGTCCGATCGATTTGAGCTCGATGTCGTCAATTCGGTCGACCCCTACGGTGCAAGCCTATGAGATATTTATTGGCCAGGTGAGACGTCTGAGCATGCTATAACCGCCAAGCCAAAGGCTTAATCTGCATGTTTTGGAAACGCGCCTATGGGAGCGAACAATGCCTGCTTACATGATTGCCCTGAACAGAAGCGTGCATGATCGACAAAAACTCGAAGCGTATTGGAAGGCAGCCGGTCCGACTTTTGAGGGGCGGGGTGCCAAGTTCCTTTCCATTTATACACCGCTCGCGCCGCTAGAGTTGATGGGGTCGCTCGAAGGTGTTGTCCTGATTGAATTTCCCGATGTAGCAGCAGCCAAGGCTTGGTACGAAAGTCCGGCATATCAAAAGGCAAAGCAGCACAGGGACGGCGCGGCGGATACCGAGTTTTTCATCATTGATGGCGGTTTGGTCCCCCTTGAAGATCGTCTGCCGCACATCAAGAACCGGCAGGCTTAGTCCATTTCCGGATGTGGCAGCTAGAGGATCACCGCGCTGGTTAAACAACCCAAAGGCCAAGATAATATAGCCAAACGACGAGGAGGCTAAATTGACCTGCAAGGATAGACAGATGAAATCGAGAATACTCGCACTGGTTCCGGCGCTGGCAGCCAGTTGGATTGCCTTTGGGACCGCAGCGAAGGCGTTTGAATTTAACGGTTCGTGGGCTACTGATCCCTCGGCCTGCGGCCAGGTTTTCATCAAGAAGGATGGCGCGATTTCGTTTCGAGAGGATTCCGACCAGTACGGCGGCGGATTTATCTTGGAGGGAGATAGAGTCCGCGGCCAGATGCAAACCTGCACCATCAACAGGCGGAAAGAGGATGGTAACGTCATCCATATGGTCGCCAAATGTGCTGATGGTATCATGGCCTCGAATGTTCAATTGAGCGCAAAAATCGTTGACGAGAACACCATTGCGCGAATCTTTCCGGGAATGCCGGAGTTCACCTTAAACTATTCGCGTTGCCCGATGTGATTCATTCGGCTTTCGCTGGCTAAGGCTTCATGGAACCGTAGCGCTTCGCGCGACGCGTGACGTTCGTGACACTTGATCGCAGTGGCCACCCAGCTATTGAAGTGACGGCGCAGGCTTGCCAGCCAAAATGCGGCTCTTGCGTTGAAGGACGAGGAGGCAGCTATGGAAGCGTTGTTTAGTATCGTCATGGCTATATCTTCTTGAGGGTGCCGGTCCCGCAGGATCTGGCCTAATCATAAAATGCGATCGTCAATCGCCCCCGGGCACGCCAAAGCGTGCCTGAGACTGAGGGATCGGATCAAAACAAGCGAGCGACGGAGTCACGCGACTTTTCGACCAGCCGCCAGATCCTTGACGGCCGCGGTGGTCAGCGGTTGGCCGCCGATGCCCCATTCGCCGCTCGCGACTTCCGAAATCTTGACCCACGTTACGCCGCGCATGTTCTCGCCTTCGATGGAGACCATCGCGTCGGTGAGCTTTTCGATCATTTGACGCTTCTGTTCGGCATTGAAAACGTCTTGGACTACATGAACTTCAATCAATGGCATGTTGCTCTTCCCTGGTTGTGTTGCTTCGCGAATGCGAAGACAGCATCAACATGCACGCGTTGGGGGAGAAAAACTTCCATAGAACTGTGATTTATCGTCCAGAGCTTCTTGAGAAAAGAACAGCTTCATCTGCTACGTCACGCCGGCCCGCTGAAAGCCTTTAAGATAGCGCTCCCGGTCAGAGTCGTGCTCGAACGGCATTGAGCTTTCGATCCATGAAAGCGAGATATTGGGTTGCGCGCGGCGTAGCTCGATCATCGCAGCTTGTGCGACATCCTTCTGGCCCGACATTCCGGCGGCTGCAGTGAGCACCCGGTGGGCGCCGGCAAAATCGCTTCGCTGTCGCAGCGCTTCGCGCGACAGCCGGATCGCTTCCTCGTAGTTGCCGGCGACATACTGGCAATACGCGGCGACGCCGCGATAGATCGCGGCAAACGGGTCGCGCGGGCTGAACCTCAATGCCTCGCGCGCCGCACGATCGCCGTCCTCCCAGCGCCCGCGGTAAGACAATGCGACGCCGTAGAGGCCGCGGGCTGGGGAGAAATTTGGATTAAGCCGCAACGCCAGCTCGAATTCGGCGATGCAATCGTCGAACCGCTTGCTGAATAGATAGACGGAGGCGAGCGCGTAATGCGCCCACGCATCCTCACTGTCGGCACGGATCGCCGCGAGTGCGGCGCGCTCGGCGACCACGATAGACGAAGGCATTTCCGCCCAGCCCATATGGGCTGCAAAGGTGTGGCAGGCGGCGAGCAGGCTGAGCGCCTGGCCGTAGCCGGGATCGACCGCAATGGCTTTTTCCAGCAGCGCCTGCGCCACCAGATTGTCCTGCCGCGTCACGCGCCAGTAATGCTGCAGCGCTCGCATGACGAGATCCCAAGCGGCCATGTTGTCGGGCGTCTTGCGCTGGCTTCGGAAATTCTCCGCAGCATAAAGCTGCGGCTCGATCGCCGCCACCACGGCCTGCGTGATCTCGTCCTGAACGGCGAACACATCCGCCAGGTTGCGGTCGTAGCGCTCGGCCCAGAGGTGACTACCGGTGACGACATCGATGAGCTGCGCGGTGATGCGGACATGGTCGCCGTCCTTGCGCACGCTTCCCTCGACGACATAACCGACGCCAAGCTCTTCCCCTATTTGCCTCAACTGCGCCGCCTTGCCTTTGTAGGAGAAGGACGAGTTGCGCGCGACGACATAGAACCAGCGCAGTTTCGACAACGCGGTGATAATGTCTTCGCTAATGCCTTCGGAAAAATATTCCTGCTCGCTCTCGCCCGAGATGTTGACGAACGGTAGAACGGCAATGGCGGGACGATCGAGCAGGGGCGGATGCTGGTGCAACGGCTCGGCGGAGGGCACGGCAGGTGGCGAGGCTTCAAGCTGCGGCAACTCGCCGCGCTGCAAAGCGTCCGGCGCGCTGACGTCGCCGACGAAGCGAAAGCCCTTTCGCGCGATGGTGCGGATGATTGTCTGGTTCTTGCCGCTGTCGCCAACCGCCTTGCGCGCGGCGTTAATGCGGCTGGTCAACGTCGACTCGGAGACGATGCGGCCGTCCCAGATGGTCTCCATCAAGTCGTCCTTGCTGACGACGCGGTTGCGGTTTTCCAACAGGTAGATCAGCAAATCGAATACCTGCGGCTCGACCGCAATGGCCTCGCCAGCCCGCGTCAGTTCACGCAACCCCGCATCGAGCACATGATCGGAAAAGTGAAATTGCATGTGTTTCTTCCGTAATATCCGTAGTGCTTGGCCACCTTGAAATGCGAATGGGAGTTTGCCGCTCCAAACTCGGTTTCAGGGCCTATGCGCAATGGCACACTTGCAACTTCTCATAAGATAAAGCAAATTTGTTATTCATATTGTTTTGATAAGGAAAACTTTGGGATGCGCGGCCTGAACCTTGACCAGCTGCGGGCTCTCCTCGAGGTGGTCGAGCAGGGGAGCTTCTCCGCCGCCGCGCGCCGGCTACACCTGACGCAACCTGCTGTCAGCCTGCAGATCCGGGAGCTTGAGCGGCGTTTCGGCCTGCAGCTTATCGAGCGGCTGGGCAAGCAGGCGCATGCCACAGTTCCAGGTCGCGAACTCGTCGAGGCAGCGCAGCGTATTTTCCGCGAGTGCGATCAAGTCGATGCAACAATGCGGCGATTTCGCGAGGGTTGGATCGGCCGTGTCCGTCTCAGCATGACATTAACGTCAATGGTATACCGATTACCGCCGATCCTCCGCAAAATCCGGCTTGATCATCCCGGCATCGACCTGATCATCACGAATACGCCAACGCCGACCAGCGTTGAAAACATCATACATAACAGAATCGATCTAGCGCTTGTGAATCTGCCGATCCAGAAGAAGCAACTCAAGACGACGACGCTTTGCGCGGAGGAAATGTTGGCGATATTTCCCACCGGTACGCGGGACATTCCCAACGAGATTACGCCCAAAGACGTTGCACGGCACAATCTGCTGGTAGAGCAGCAGACTAGTGCAGCCTACTCGCTCGTCATGGGGTGGCTCTCCGGACATGGGCCACGGACGCGGGAGCCCATGCCCCTCGGGACAGTTGAGGCATTGAAGAGCGCCGTTGCATCGAACCTCGGCATGGCAATCGTGCCCGAGGTGGCAGTCGCCGCGCACATGTCCGATTTTATCGTACGGCCGTTGAGGCCGGCGCTGTCGCGTACACTTGCGCTCATCGAGCATCGCAACAAGCCGAACGAGCCGGCGCTTGAAATCGTGCGCAATGCGCTGCTCGGATTGCGCACAGCGTCCGCAATCAAGCCAGGAGGCATCGGCCCCAACGCTCGGAAGGCCGGTAAGGCGCGAAACGACGATGGATGATTTCTGGCCTATGCAAATAGCAGCGCTCCCGGATCTATTGGGCTTTCTCTGCCGGCAGCAGTGTCGCGAATGCCTTGTCCAGCGCCGCATCCGCTCTTGTCAGCTTGCCGCGTTGCTCGGAAAGCCATGCCTTGTCGGCGTCGAGGCGCTGTTGAGCCGCCTTTAGCATCCGTTCCGCTTCGGCCGGCTGCGGCCCTCCCGCGCCCTTCGTGTGCGCCACGATCCATGCCGGCGACATCACTTCCCTGAACTCGGCTTCGCTCATCGGAAACGGTTGTGCTGATAGTCCGGAACTCGTCAGCGACTTGGCAAACAGGTCGGTCACCACATTGAAGGGAATGGTCTTCGGCGTGAGGTCGAGCGGCCGGGCATAGCTGACCAGTTGCGACGCAAATCCGTGTCCGACCCGGAACGGGATGTGGTGTGCCTGCAGCAGCAACTCCGCCAAATTCATCGTGGACGTCCAATCGCTATCGAGTTCCTCCAGTGCGCGCGGCTTGTTGACCACCAGGGCGTCGAACACGTGCCTGGTGGCATCGATCATGCCGATGGCGTGGGGAAACAGGCCGAGATCGCCGGACTCGGATTTGTAGTCGACCATGCCTGAATCGACATTGTGCGCGCGAATGACGACAGCTTCCGACAGGCCCACGACGTCGGAGGCGGCCATGCGCGCTTGCGTAATCAGGCCGGGATTGCGCTTCTGCGGCATCGAGCTGCTGGTGTAGGTGGAGCCTTCCTGCAGCAACAGCCATGGCCGCACCTGGTGGTACTGGGTATGGAGGTCCTGCATCATGGTGCCGATGCGGATGGCGGTGGAACTGGCGATCGAGGTCGCCTCCAACTGGTTGTCGAAGGCGATCACCTGACTGGAATCGATCGAGTTCTCGACGATGCCGTCGAAGCCCAGCAATTCGGCCAGACGGCCGCGGTTCAGCGGCCAAACCGAATTCGACATCACGCCGGTGCCCATGGGGCTCAAATTCAAGCGGCGATAGGCCTCGGTGACGCGCTGCTGATCGCGCTCGAACGACTCCACGTACGCCAGCAGGTAGTGACCATAGGTGATCGGCACGGCCTGCACGCCGTTGGTATAGGCCGGCACCAGAACATCGAGATTGTCCGCCGCGCTTGCCAGCAGTTTTGCACGCAAGCCCAGCAGCGCCTCGGCGAAATCCAGCGTCTGGTTGCGCAGCTCGGCCGCGCGAAACGTGGCGTACATATCCTGGCGGCTGCGCCCGGCGTGAATGACCGACGCCTCTTGCCCGACCTTGTCGGTCATGATGCGCTCGATCTGCAACACATCGCCGGGTCGCTTGCCGCCGGGCTGCTGTGACTGGCGAATGGTGTAGTCCACCCCCTTGGCGATCAACTGCCCCACATCTTTTGGAAAGATGCCTTCCTCCACCAGCATGACGGTCGAGGCCTTGTTGATCTTGTTGACCCAGTAGAACTGGTCCTCGGCGGCATCGGTCGGGCTGGTATGGGGTTCCGCGCCGCCGCCGGGGACCTTCGCCCCGATGCTGGCGGCTGCCTCGTTGCATTCCTTGGTGGTCTTGCATGGCAACTGCCCGGTATCGGCGGCGAACGCTGCTTGGGTGACCAACAGGCCTACGCCCAAGGCAATGCAGTTGAAGTGCTTCATGCGTCCTCCCGGATTGCCACCGTGGGCAGTGGTCATGACTGAAGATTATAGCGACCGGTCCGCCCGATCGGGAGGCCCGTCGGCCGATCAGCTTCGCGCATGCTCCCGGCTGCCCGCAACCGTGAAGCTATCTGAGCGGCAACCAGGTGATTTCGCAGGCGCTGTTGCAGTGATTGCAGTGCGTCGGCCGGCCGAAGGTCGAGGCCAATTCCCATTCCTGCGATTCGTTGCTCCACTGCACCGTGGCGTGGGCGATGATGTCGTCGGACTGGCAGGCCGAGCAGACCGGTGTCGATCGCGTGGTCTGCCGATTGACGATCCGGAGCGGCCTGGCCGGCTCCTGGTTCAGGTGGAACGGATTGAGAAGTGATGCATGCTTCATGTCGTGCCCGCCGGTGAGTGGACCACCTACCCGGGAACAAACATAACGCGATGACGACGAGCGCGTCATCATCGCCGTTCTCATGGCTGTGGATTTTGTTGCCACGAGCCTGATGGGACACAATTCCTGCCGGATCAGCGTACCAGCACGTTCCTGAACTGCCAGGGATCTGACGTGTCGATGTCTTCCGGAAACAGCCCGGGCCGGTCGCTCAACGGGGTCCAGTCGGTGTAAAAACCCTTCACCGGGCCGAGATACGGCATCTGGATTTCCAGCAGACGATCGAAATCCATCTCGTCGGCTTCGACGATGCCTTCGTTCGGGTTTTCCAGCGCCCACACCATGCCGCCGAGCACGGCGGAGGTCACTTGCAGGCCGGTGGCGTTCTGATAGGGCGCGAGTCTGCGGGTCTCTTCGATGGAGAGCTGCGAGCCGTACCAGTAGGCATTGTTGTCATGGCCGAACAGCAGCACGCCCAGTTCGTCGATGCCATCGACGATTTCGTTCTCATCGAGGATGTGGTGCTTTTCCTGCATTTTCGCTGCGCGGCCGAACATTTCATGCAGCGACAGCACGGCATCGTCAGCCGGATGATAGGCATAGTGGCAGGTCGGCCGATAGATCGCCGTATCAGATGCGTCACGCACGGTGAAGTAATCGGAGATCGAGATCAACTCGTTGTGGGTGACGAGGAAGCCATACTGCGCGCCGCGGGTCGGGCACCAGGTCCGCACGCGCGTGTTGGCGCCGGGCTGCATCAGATAGATGGCGGCGCCGCAGCCAGCTTCGTGGGTACGCGCATTCTCGGGCATCCATTTTTCATGGGTGCCCCAACCGAGTTCGGACGGCTGCACGCCTTCCGACAGGAAACCTTCGACCGACCAGGTGTTGACGAAGACATCAGGCTCTTTCGGCGACTTGGAGCGCTGGGTGTCGCGTTCGGCGATGTGGATGCCCTTGACACCAGCCTGCCGCATCAAGTCCGCCCATTCGGCTTTGGTCTTCGGCTTGGGCGCATTGAGCTTCAGATCAGCGGCGACATTGAGTAGCGCCTGCTTGACGAAAAAGGAGACCATGCCGGGATTGGCGCCACAACAGGAGACGGCCGTCGTCGAGCCCGCGGGGCGCGCCTTCTTGGCGGCCAGCGTCACTTCGCGAAGGGCGTAGTTGGAGCGCGCTTCCGGGCCCTTCGAAGAATCGAAATAGAAGCCGAGCCAGGGCTCGTTGACGGTGTCGATATAAAGAGCGCCAAGTTCGTTGCAGAGCTCCATGATGTCGGTAGAGCCGGTATCGACCGAGAGATTGACGCAAAAACCCTGGCCGCCGCCTTCAGTGAGCAGCGGGGTCAGCAACTCGCGATAATTGTCCTTGGTCACGCCCCGCTGGATGAACCTTACATTGTGCTTCTCGCAATGTGCCTTGCGGCCCTCGTCCTTGGGATCGATCACGGTGATGCGCGACTTGTCGTAGTCGAGATGCCGCTCGATCATCGGCAACGTGCCTTTGCCGATGGAGCCGAAGCCGACCATGACGATTGGGCCGGTAATCTTCGCGTAGATCTGCGAGGCGGGGCTCATGGGATGGTTTCTCCGGAAAGTGCTGGTGGATAAATGGTGAGGGGGGATCAGGCGGAACGTCGCTTCGCGGTCACTTCGATTTCGACCTTCATCTCGGGCTTGTAGAGGGCTGCTACGACCACGAGCGTTGCGGCCGGGCGGATCTCGCCGAGGAATTCGCCGCAGACCGCGAAATGGGCGTCCGCGTCCTTGGGGTCGGTGATGTAGTAGGTCGCGCGGACGATGTCGGCCAGCGCGAAACCGCCCTCTTTCAAGGCGGCTTCGATGGTCTTGAAGCAGTTCCGTGACTGGCTCGTGACACCATCAGGCATCGTCATGGTGGTGTAGTCATAGCCCGTGGTGCCGGCGACGAAGGCGAAATCGCCGTCGATCACCGCGCGGCTGTAGCCGGCGGTCTTCTCGAACGGCGAGCCGGTGGAAATCAGGTGGCGGGGCATCGGAACCTCCAATTCATAACGTTTTCAAGCGAAAGCCTGCCCCGGACTTGATCCGGGGTGGGTATCGGTTCGCGTGAAGAAAACGCGTCAAACAAAAAAGCATTTGGCGCGGGTTTAAGGGGTTTACGCTGCAGCGCGCAACCCCTCAACTTCGCTGGACAATGCGATCAGCGCGGGCGCGCGACATCCTCGGTGGCTTGCAGGTTCTCCGGCATGATGGCGTGCTTCAGGCCGCGTGGGGCACGACGTGTCGTGCCCTTCTTGCCGCCGACGGCCGCAGGCTTGAGCAGCAGCGCGCCGGTCGGCGCGATCATGCCCCTGATGCCATCGAGCGCGCCGTCAGAGAGCTCGAGGCCGAGCAGGCGGTCGCGCTCGAACGGACCCGGCAGCGACAGCTCGCCGGTCTTCTCAGCCGAAAAGCCGAACCGGGCGTAATACGGCGCGTCGCCGAGCAGCATCACCGCGCCGTGGCCGCGCTGCCTGGCGATCTCGAGCGCGTGGTCCATCAGCGCGGCACCGACGCCGAGGCCGCGGCAGGTGTCGTCCACCGCCAGCGGCCCCAGCATCAGCGCCGACCGGCCCCCCGCGCTGACGTGCCACAACCGCACGGTTCCAACCAACCGCCCCTGGCGCACGACCGAGAGGGCAAGGCCTTCGGCGGGCGCGCGTCCATCGCGCAGGCGCTGGCAGGTGCGCATATGGCGGTTGTCGCCAAAGCAGGCATCCAGCAGCGCTTCACGCGCAACGACGTCGGATGCGCGTTCCGCACGGATCGCGAACGGAGCGGCATTCGAAAGAGGGTAACGGTGGTTGTTCCGCAAAGCAGTCATGGCACGTCAGTCCTCACTGCCAACGGCGTTTCCCGCCGCGGCAGCGTTGTCAGAAAAATTCGCATATCAAGGAGAGGGAGCCGGCGGACCGGCTCCCGGTTTTTCGCTCCCTCTCCCGCGCTCTGCAAGGGGAGGCAAGACTTTAGATGTGGTAGGTCCGCAGCGGCGGAATGCCGTTGAACGCCACCGCCGAGTAGGTCGACGTATAGGCGCCGGTGCCTTCGATCAGCAGCTTGTCGCCGATCTCGAGCGTCACCGGGCAGCGGATACGGCAACTTCTCGTACAGCACGTCGGCGCTATCGCAGGTCGGACCTGCGAGCACGCACGGCGTCATCTCCGCCCCGTCATGCGGGGTGCGGATGGCGTAGCGGATCGACTCGTCCATCGTCTCGGCGAGACCGCCGAACTTGCCGATGTCGAGATACACCCAGCGCACCTCGTCCTCGTCGCTCTTCCTGGAGATCAGGACGACTTCGGTCTCGATCATGCCGGCATTGCCGACCATGCCGCGGCCCGGCTCGATGATGGTCTCCGGGATCTGGTTGCCGAAATGCTTGCGCAGCGCGCGGAAGATCGACCGGCCGTACTGCACGACCGGAGGAACGTCCTTGAGGTACTTGGTCGGGAATCCGCCGCCCATGTTGACCATGGACAGGTTGATCCCGCGCTCGGCGCAGTCACGGAACACGGTCGAGGCCATCGCCAGCGCCCGGTCCCACGCCTTCACCTTGCGCTGCTGCGAGCCGACATGGAACGAGATGCCGCAAGGCTCCAGTCCGAGACGCCTGGCGAGGTCGAGCACCTCGACCGCCATCTCCGGATCGCAGCCGAACTTGCGCGACAGCGGCCATTCGGCGCCGGCGCAATCATAGAGGATGCGGCAGAACACCTTGGCGCCGGGGGCGGCGCGGGCGATCTTCTCGACTTCGGCGGAGCAGTCGACCGCGAACAGGCGAATACCGAGCGCGAAGGCGCGCGCGATATCACGCTCCTTCTTGATCGTGTTGCCATAGGAGATGCGGTCCGGCGTTGCACCGGCGGCCAGCGCCATTTCGATTTCGGCGTACCGTCGCCGTATCGAAGCACGAGCCCATCTGGGCCAGCAGCGACAGCACTTCGGGCGCAGGATTGGCCTTCACCGCGTAGAACACGCGGCTGTCCGGCAGCGCCTTGGAGAAGGTCTGGTAATTGTCGCGCACGACTTCGAGGTCGACGACGAGGCACGGCTCGGTGTCGAGGCCCTCGCTGCGGCGGTGACGCAGGAATTCCTGGATACGTTCGGTCATAGCACTCTCCCAAACGGCCCAGCGACGGGACCGTTCAAAAAATTGATGTCGGATAAGAGCGCTTCGGCCACATCGCGCGATGGAGGCGCAACGAAGCCAAAAGACTCAGATCAGACTGTGCTGCCGTGGATTGGTTGGGAAAGCTCCCGCCCGCACACCTGGCAATGAAGGACAAGCCTTTTCAGTAGCCCGCGCCGGCGTTGGAATGCCGGTAGAGACCAAAAAAGCCCGATCCGTCGTTGCTTTAAGTCGCGTCCCCCGTTGAGAGCGGGGTGCGCCGGTTCGCCTCCGGCTGCCAGTCACGGTTGCAAGAGATGCAGAGACCTTCAGCGGCATCTCTTGAGAGAGATGCTGGCCTCTTAAATCTTCGACCTATGAGGTCTTGGACCTAAGCGACCCTCGGTTCTTCATCCCTTGGCGGCTGTCCGGCCTCTTGTCCGGATACCTACCGACTGACACACGACCACAGGCACGTGCGAAATTGGGCAAAACGGGAAATAGTTCTTTTGAGTCCGCTTCGCAACATTTTTTTTAGGCTGCGCGCAAATTTCCCTAACGCGAGCTTTCAACGCTGCGCTCGGCGCTGCCGGAGATGAACAGGCGTTAAGTTTTCTGAACGAAGCGTAAGCGCGTTAGCGCCTGTGCCGCAGCGCTTTCTCGCACACAGCGCTCAAGCGCGGCGCGTGAACGGCTCGACGCGCTGGGCTGCGCGGATGAACGCGATCATGATCAGCACGCCGAGTGCAAACAGCACCGCCTGCAGGATGTGCGCGCCGGTGTTGTCGAGCCCGAACAGGATCGCGAGCGCCCAGCCGCCGGCAAACGCTGCGCCGAACACCTCCGCGCCGATCAGGATCGCCGCCGAGAGGACGGTGATGACGCTTGGCCAGAGGATCTCGCGTCTGCTAGTGGAGGAGGGCTGTAGGCTCATGGATCAGGTCCTGTTCAGGGGCCGCAATCTCTCCGAAAAGTGCCCGTGTATCAAGCACAAAAGGCCCAAAAATGCCGTATCGCGTGATATAGATTGGGTGTTCTTTTCCAGAGCGTTTTCGAGCGAAGTGGGTACCGGTTCGCGTGAAGAAAACGCGGCAAAAATAAGCCTGGGGCCCGAAGGGCACCAGTGGCGAGAAACGGGAATTGCGATGTCAGAAACCCAGCAAACATCAGCCACCAATCCGCTCCTGACGCCGTGGCAGACGCCGTTCGAGACGCCGCCTTTTGCCGAGATTGCGCCTGAGCATTTCCTCCCAGCGTTCGAGCAGGCCTTTGCCGATCACGCCGCCGAGATCTCAGCGATCACCCACGACCCGGCGATGCCCGACTTCGCCAACACCATCACGGCGCTCGAGCGCTCCGGCAAGCTGCTCTCCAAGGTCGCGGCCGTGTTCTACGACCTGGTCTCGGCGCATTCCAATCCGGCGATCCTCGAGATCGACAAGGAGGTCTCGCTGCGGATGGCGCGGCACTGGAATCCGATCATGATGAACGCCGTGCTGTTCGGCCGCATCGCCATGCTGCACGAGAATCGCGCCACGCTTGGCCTGACGGGCGAGGAGACTGCGGCTGCTGGAGCGCAGCTATACCCGCTTCCACCGCGCCGGCGCCGGCCTGGATGAGACCGCAAAAATACGGATGGCTGACATCAACGAGCGGCTCGCCCATCTCGGCACCTCGTTCAGCCACCATCTGCTCGGCGACGAGCAGGACTGGTTCATGGAGCTTGGCGAGGACGATCGCGCCGGGCTGTCCGACGACTTTGTGGCGACGGCGAAGGCTGCGGCCGGAGAGCGCGGCATGCCTGATAAGGCGATCATGACGCTGTCGCGGTCCTTCGTGGAGCCGTTCCTCAAGAGCTCGGACCGACGCGACCTGCGCGAGAAGGTGTTTCGGGCATTCACCGCGCGCGGCGACAACGGCAACGCCAACGACAACAACGAGACCATCGTCGAGATCCTGGCGCTGCGCGAGGAGAGCGCCAGGATCCTGGGCTTTTCGACCTACGCCGCCTACCGGCTGGAAGATTCCATGGCCAAGACGCCCGATAACGTGCGGGCCCTGCTGGAGCGGGTCTGGAAGCCGGCCCGCGCCCGGGCGCTGGCGGACCGCGACGCACTGCAGGCGATGATCACGGAGGAGGGCGGCAATTTCACCCTCGCGCCCTGGGACTGGCGCTACTACGCCGAGAAGCTGCGCCAGATCCGGGCCAATTTCGACGATGCTGCGATCAAGCCATATCTGGTGCTCGACCACATGATCGAGGCCGCCTTCGATTGCGCCACCCGCCTGTTCGGGATCACCTTCGCCGAGCGCAAGGATATCCCGGTCTGGCACCCCGACGTGCGGGTCTGGGAGGTCAAGGGGCCCGACGGCAGCCACAAGGCGCTGTTCTATGGCGACTACTTCGCCCGGTCCTCGAAACGCTCCGGCGCCTGGATGACCTCGCTGCGCGACCAGCAGAAGCTCGACGGCGCGATCGCGCCCTTGATCCTCAATGTCTGCAATTTCGCCAAAGGCGCCGACGGCGCCCCGTCGCTGCTGTCGCCGGACGATGCCCGCACCCTGTTCCACGAATTCGGCCACGGCCTGCACGGTATGCTGTCAGACGTGACCTACCCGTCGCTGTCGGGCACGAGCGTGTTCACCGATTTCGTCGAGCTGCCCTCGCAGCTCTACGAGCACTGGCAGGAGCAGCCGCAGGTGCTGCGGCAGTTCGCAAAACACTACCAGACCGGCGAGCCGCTGCCGGACGACCTGCTCAAGCGCTTCCTGGCCGCGCGAAAATTCAACCAGGGTTTCGCCACCGTGGAGTTCGTCTCTTCGGCGCTGATCGATCTGGAATTCCACACCCAGCCGGCCGCCGCCAGCCGCGACGTGCGGGCGTTCGAGCAGAAAGAGCTGGAAAAGATCGGCATGCCCGCGGAAATCGCGCTGCGGCACCGGCCGACCCAGTTCGGCCACATCTTCTCCGGCGATCATTATGCGTCCGGCTATTACAGCTACATGTGGTCGGAGGTGATGGACGCTGACGCCTTCGGCGCGTTCGAGGAGGCCGGCAACATCTTCGATCCCGCCACCGCAAAGCGCCTGCACGACGACATCTATTCCTCCGGCGGCTCGCGCGACCCCGAGGATGCCTATGTCGCTTTCCGCGGCCGCGAGCCGGAACCGGACGCGCTGCTGCGCCGCCGGGGCCTGCTCGAGACGCCTGCGGCGGCCTGAGGTGAACACCATCCTGCGCTGGGCGCTCGCTCTGCTCGCGGCCGGCAGCGTCGTGCTTGGCGCTGTGACGGCGCAGGCGCATCCGCATGTCTGGATCACCGCGAAGAGCGAGTTGATCTACGCCCCCGACGGCACCGTCACCGGCGTCCGCCACGCCTGGACTTTTGACGACATGTTCTCGACCTACGCGCTGCAGGGCCTCGAGACCAAGGTCAAAGGCGCCTACAGCCGCGAAGAGCTGGCGCCGCTGGCGCAAACCAATGTCGAGTCGCTGAAGGAGTTCCGCTTCTTTACCTTCGCCAAGGCCGACGGCAAGAAGCAGAACTTTCTGGAGCCGGTGGACTACTTCCTTGAATTCAAGGACTCAGCTCTGACACTGCACTTCACCCTGCCGCTGAAGACGCCGTTCAGGGCAAAGCAACTCGTGCTCGAAGTGTTCGATCATGAGTTCTTCATCGACTTCAAATATGCCGACCATGACCCGGTGAAACTGGTCGGCGCGCCGGCCGATTGCAAACTGGCGTTCCAGCGGCCGAATGACGGCACCGCCAGCGCGCAAAAGCTCGGTGAGCAGAATTTTACCGACAGCGGCTCCAACTTCGGCATGATGTTCGCCAACAAGATCACGGTGGATTGCCCATGAATTCTCGAAGCTTCGCGCGTGGCCTCGCGACCGGGGTTGCCGTGCTCGCCGCCGTGGTCGTCGTCGACGGCGCGCTGCACGCGATCCTCGCCCAGAATCCGTTCGGTGGCCCGCGGCCGGCAACGGCCGCCGAGCCGCAGGCGTCCGGCATCGTTGGCTGGCTGCTGGCAAAGCAGTCGGAATTCTATCGCGAGATGTCCTCGACCATCCGCGCCGCCAAATCCGACGGCTCCGCAGTCTGGACGCTGCTCGGCATTTCCTTCGCCTACGGCATTTTCCACGCCGCCGGCCCCGGCCATGGCAAGGCGGTGATCTCGTCCTATCTGGTCGCCAACCAGGAGACTGCGCGGCGCGGCATCGTGCTGTCGTTTGCCTCGGCGCTGATGCAGTCGCTGGTCGCGGTGGTGATCGTCGGGATCTGCGCCTGGCTCTTGAACGCCACCGCCAAAACCATGTGCGGGGCCGAGAAGGGAATCGAAATCGCAAGCTACGCGCTGATCGCGGCTTTTGGCGCCCGGCTGGTCTGGACCAAGGGTGGCGGCTTCATCCGCGCCTTGCAAATGCCGCGGCTGGCGCCGGCGATGGCGCTCGCCGGGCATCACGATCACGACGGCCATGATCATGATCACCACGACCATTCCCACGCTTCGGTCGCGCATCACGACCACGGGCATGACCATCATCACCACCACGATCATGACCACGTCCATGACGAGCATTGCGGCCACTCGCACGGGCCCACGCCGAGCGAACTCGCCGGCCCCGGCGGCTGGCAGCGCGGCCTGAGCGCGATTTTTGCGGTCGGCATCCGGCCCTGCTCGGGGGCAATCCTGGTGCTGGTGTTCGCACTCGCCCAGGGCCTGTTCTGGGCCGGCATCGCCGCGACCTTCGCGATGGGCATCGGCACCGCGATCACGGTCGCCGCGATCGCTGTTCTCGCGGTCTCCGCCCGCGGCGTGGCGCAGCGCCTGAGCGCCGGCCGCGACGGCGGCGGCACGCTCTTTATGCGCGGCATCGAATTCGCCGCCGCCGGACTGGTGCTGTTGTTCGGGCTAGGCCTGCTGTTCGGCTATCTCGCGGCCGAGCGGGTGACGTGTTTGTAGTTCACACACTGCGTCATTTCCCGGTGCGCAATTGCGCACGTGAGGACGCGCCGCTTGGCGCGGGCCCGGAATCCATACCGGCCCGCAAAACGCCAACGGCTGCGGCAGGGTTTGATCTAGATCAAACCCGCCGCGGCAGCGCCGCCCAGCAATAGGCGGTCACCGGCCCGCGCCAAGCGATGCCGCACAGCATGGAGATGATCATGAGGTCGTTGAGTTCACTGCGCACCGCCATTCTCGCTGCAACCGCCGCCCTGCTCGGTGCGGGCGCGCAGGCCGGGCCGATGCCGACCAATGTGGCGGCGATGAAATCGATGGTCGACCAAAGCACGACCGAAGTGCGTTGGGGCGGCGGTTGGCGCGGCGGCGGCTTCGGCTATCGCGGCGTCGGCTTCCGCGGCGGCGGATGGGGCTATCGCGGCGGCTTGGGTTATCGCGGCTGGGGCTATCGTGGCCTCGGCTACGGCGTCGCGGCCGGCGCCATCGTCGGCGGTGCGATCGCCAGCAGCGCCTATTACGGCGGCGGGCTACTATGGCGGTGATCCCTACGACAGCTACGCGGCCGTCCCGGCTTACGGCTATGGCGGCGGCTACGGCTATGGCAGCGGCTATTGCCCGTCCTATGGCGCCGCGCGCTATTACGGCTGGTAAAATCCGTCGCCCCGCTTCTTTTCACCTCCCGCTTGAGGAGGAGGTCGGTGCCTGCGAAGCAGCACCTAGGGCGCAATAGATAACGTCAGCGTATTGCGCCGAAATGCAATTGAATCGGCGGAATACGCCATTCGCTATTCTGCCCTATGAGCTGAAGTCCACCACAGCAGTCACATCCAAATCTCCCACCTGTTACCATTCCGTCACGGACTTTGGCCTCTGCTTGTGCCCTAGTACCGTCACTCAAGGCCCCACGCGGATCGCTTTTGGTCGCTGCCACCGGTTGCAAATACCGTGCAGAGGTTTGCAATGGGATCAATCGGATCAAAGATCCGGCTCATCGGCTGTCTGGTAACGACTGTCGCGGTCTTACTTTGCCCCGAAGCCTCACGTGCCGACGAGGGTGGCGCTTCATTCTGGCTCCCGGGTCAGTACGCTAGTCTCGCTGCCGCGCCGCAGACGCCAGGCTGGGCACTCGCTGTGAGCTATTACCATTCCAGCGTCGCCGCAGCCGGCAGCGTTGCTGCGGCCAGAGAAATCCTGACCGGCAGAATTCCCGCGACCGTGAACGTTAATTTGAATCTGAGCCTGAGCGGGCGAGCCGATCTGGTCACGCTCGCGCCATCCTATACTTTCGCCACGCCGGTTCTTGGCGGACAGCTGTTCGTCAGCATGTCCGGCCAGTACGGCCGAAACGCCAGCAGTCTCGCCGGAACGCTGACAGCATTGGCCGGACCGATTGTGGTGACACGCACTGGAATGCTTCAGGACGCACTAACCTCCTATGGAGACCTCGCACCGATCGCGGCGCTACTCTGGAGCCATGGCGTCAACAACTACGCGGTTTATGTCACAGGCAACATTCCCGTCGGCGACTATAGTCCAACCCGGCTTGTCAACATCGGCCTCGGCCACGGTGCGATCGACGCAGGCGGCGCCTATACCTATCAAAACGCGGCGACAGGGATCGAATTCTCGGGTGTTGCCGGCTTCACCTACAATTTTAAAAATCCCGACACACAGTACAAAGACGGCATCGATTTCCACTTCGACTGGGGCGCGTCGCACTTCCTCACCAAGCAGCTCTTTGTCGGCATTGCCGGGTATGCCTATCAGGAGATCACGGACGATTCCGGCCAGAATCCAATCCTGGGGCGCTTCAGGTCACGTGCTCTCGGTGTTGGTCCGCAGATCGGATATAACTTTCCGGTGGGAAACATGCAGGGCTTTCTCGGCTTGAGGGGCTATGGCGAATTCGATACGGCCAATCGGGCCCATGGCTGGAACACCTGGCTGACCTTCACCATTTCCCCGAGCGAACCCGCCGCGACAATGCCCGCTAAGCGTCTGGTGACGAAATAGCAGCGCGTAGGGCGCAATAGATAGCGTCAGCGTTGCGCCGAAAGGCAATTGAATCGGTGGAATACGCTATCGCTATTCCGTCTTACAGATCGAAATTGGTCGGCAGCATCACCACGTCGCGAATGGTCATGCCGCGTGGCCGCGTCAGCATGAACATCACCACATCAGCAACTTCGCGGGCCTCCAGCAGGCTCCCCGACTCCCTGGCCTCCTTCAGCTTCTCAGGCGGCCAGTCCGCGAGCAGGGCGCTGATGACGGGGCCGGGCGAGATCGAGCCCACGCGAATGCCATGCTTGAAGACCTGGCGCCGCACCGTCTGGACAAAGCAGTTGATCGCCCATTTGGACGACGCATAGACCGGCTCCCATGGCGTCGGAAAATGGGCCGCCAGCGAACTCGTGACGATGATGTCGCCGGTCCGGCGCTCGATCATGTGAGGCAACACGTCGTGCACATTCTTCATCACGACGTTGACATTCAGGTTCAGCATCCGGTCGATCGCCCCGGTGTCGGCATCGACCAGGTCGCCGCCGACATACGTGCCCGCATTTGCATGCAGGATGTCGAGTTGGCCTGTCTTCTCCAGGACTCTCGGCAGCAGCGTGGCGCAGTCCTTTGGGTCGAGCAGGTCGATGACCAGCGCGATCACGGCGTCGCCGTGCTTGTTGCAGAGCGCCTGCAGCGCGGCCTCGTCGCGGTCGACCATCACCACGCGCGCGCCAGCAGCCAACATCGCCTCGGTGCTGGCCAATCCGATGCCCGACGCAGCCCCGGTCACGGCGGCAACCTTGCCTTCCAGTTCTCTCGCCATAGGTCTTCACCTCGCTGGGCTCACCACGACACGCGCCGCACTATAGCAATCCCAGGCGCGGTTTGTCGGGGATCAAGGACGGCCTTGGCGTTTGGCGGCGTTCCCTGTCGCGAGCATTCAGACCTGTTTCGTAGGGCGGATTAGCCGTTAGGCGTAATCCGCCATCTCTCTTTGCATCGGCGGGTCACGCTTCGCTAACACCTACAAACCGCCCTGCGGCAAAATAACCCGACGGGCAAAACTCCGCTTAACCTGTCGGGCAAATCAGCGCTATCAGCTTCGCCCATCCTTTCCCTGCAAGAGGGGCGTATCATGATCGTCACGAAACGCGGGAGAGGATGCGGTGGACGCGGCAGCGTTGGCGCGCAAGGTGATCGCAGGGCGAGTCTCTCGTGAGCGGTTCACGGCGCGCAGGACGAACGATGCTGATGCGTACGGCAAAAGCGTGTGGTTCTGGCACCCGTTGCTGGTGTCAAGTTGCCGGTGGCGGTTGCGATTCAACCGGATCGAACAGCCATCAAGCCGGCAGCGACGGTGACAAGACGAATTCGTCGCCGGGGAGAGCTCGCCATAAGCCGTAAAGCCATTGCGCGGGGGATGCCGGAGTGTTTCCGCTGAACCTGTATGCTCGTGTGCGTTTTTTCGCACAATTTTGCACACGAGACCGCGGGTGCAGCGCGCACCCGGCATTCCCTGCTCCCTCTATGATCGAGGGAGAATTTCGAAACAAAGCTCGCGCAGATCATGCGGCGAGATCGCGAAGCTGTGTTTGTGGGTGACTTTGATGACACGACATCTCACCCCGTCATTCCGGGGCGCGCCACTTGGGCGCGAGCTTTGATGTGCAATTGCACATCAGAGAATCCATGCTCACGATCGTGGTTATGGATTCCGGGCTCAGCCCTGCGGGCTGCCCCGGAATGACGAGAATTAGGAGCCCTTCACAAACTTCGCGAACGCCTCGGCATGATCCGGATGCCAGCGCGACAGTGCAGGACGGTTCTCGACGATGTCGCCGATGGCCCACAGCATGCGCCGCTCGTCGAGTTGCCGCGGCACGTCATTGTCAGGACAGAGGATGTAGAAATCACCGGCATCGATGCGCGCGATCATGTAGTCGACGGTCTGCTCCGGCGTCCAGGCGCCATCAGGCTTTTCGGTGCGGCCGCGCGCGGTGAGGCCGGTGAAGACATGACCCGGGATCATCAAATGCGCGCTGATCCTGCAGCCATCGGTGTTTCGCAGTTCGTGCTGCAGGGCCTCGGTCAGGGCCTTCACACCTGCCTTCGAGACATTATAGGCGGGATTGCCGGGTGGGGTGGTAATGCCTTGCTTGGAGCCGGTGTTGATAATGAGACCGGGCCGGCCGCGCTCGATCATGTGAGGTGCAAAAATCTGCGAGCCATGAATCACACCCCAGAGATTGACGGCGAGAATGCGTTGCCAATTCTCCAGTGGGCCGAAACTGCTGCTGTCGGGACCGATGCCCGCATTGTTCATCAGGATATCGGTGCCGCCGAACCGCTTTTGGACCGCCGTTTCGAGGGCGGCGACATCGTCGATCCGGCTGACGTCCACGGTCGCCGTCATGATATTGTCAGCACCGCCGGGCGCGACAGATGACAATTTTGTTGCGGCCTCGGCGAGCCGGTCGGCGCCGAGGTCGGCAATACAGACTTTCATGCCCAGCGCGGCGAACCGCATGGCGGCGGCAAGCCCGATCCCGGAGGCGCCTCCGGTGATCACGGCAACATGATTGGGCGACATCGCGGCGTGCGGCATGATCGTTCCTCCAGAGCAACAGGTGGCGCATTTATCAGGCTACCAGAATGCAGCCACCATGCACGAACCGGCATGGGAGGTCTTCGCCCACGCGCGTCCCTCAACTGGCCGGTCTGCTTTACGGTTCCGCCCATCCGTTATAGAATCTTGGATATAACGATCAAAACATTCCAGCCACATCAAGGGAGTACAACCATGGCTGTCACCCAGGCAATTCCGATCACGCGTCATCCTTACGCGGACGGGTCCTACAAGAAAATGCTGATCGACGGCCACTGGGTCGACGCCGCTTCCGGCAAGAAATTCGAGACGCATAATCCGGCGACCGGCGAGTTGCTCGCGACGGTGGCCGAGGGCGATGCCGAGGACATCAATCGCGCGGTCGCCGCCGCCCGCCGCGCCTTCGAAGGGCCGTGGAGCAAGGTCAAGCCGTACGAGCGGCAGGGACTGCTGCTGAAACTCGCCGATCTCGTCGAGAAGAATTTCGAGGAATTGTCGCAGCTCGACACCCTCGACATGGGCGCGCCGATCAGCCGCACCCGCGGCTACAAGCTGCGCGTACTCGGCATGCTGCGTTATTACGCCGGACAGGCGACCGCGCTGCATGGCGAGACCATCGAGAACTCGCTGCCCGGCGAGATCTTCTCCTATACGCTGAAGGAGCCGGTCGGCGTGGTCGGCGCGATCATTCCGTGGAACGGCCCGCTGACGGCAACCGTCTGGAAGATCGGCCCGGCGGTCGCGACCGGTTGCACCGTGGTGCTGAAGCCGGCCGAAGAGTCTCCGCTGACCTCGCTGCGGCTCGCAGAGCTTTGTATGGAAGCGGGCATTCCGCCCGGCGTCGTCAACGTGGTGCCCGGCTATGGCGAGACTGCGGGCGCGGCGCTGGCCTCGCATCCCGACGTCGACAAAGTCGCGTTTACCGGCTCGCACGTCACCGGACAGTCGATCATCCGCGCGTCGGCCGGCAACCTCAAGCGCGTCTCGCTCGAACTCGGCGGCAAGTCGCCCGACATCGTGTTTGCCGATGCCGATCTCGATGCGGCGGTGCCGGGGGCTGCGATGGCGGTGTTCGCCAACTCCGGCCAGATCTGCAGCGCCGGCACCCGGCTGTTCGTCGAGCAGAAGGTCTATGATGAATTCGTCGGCCGCGTCGCCGAGTTCGGCAAGAAGCTGCAGGTCGGCAACGGCCTGGATCCCAACACCCAGATCGGGCCGCTGGTGTCGAAAGATCAGCTCGATCGCGTCTCCGGCTATCTCGATATCGGCCAGAAGGAAGGCGCCAAGGCGCTCGCCGGTGGCGGACGGCTGACCGAGGGCGCGCTCTCGAAGGGGTATTTCGTTCAGCCGACCGTGTTCGCCAACGTGCAGGACAATATGCGGATCGCGCAGGAGGAAATCTTCGGCCCGGTGATCTCGGCGATTTCCTTCAAGGACAGCGACGAGCTGATCAAGCGCGCCAATGCCACGACTTTTGGGTTGGGCAGCGGCGTCTGGACCACCAATGTCAGCAAGGCGCATCAGGTCGCGAAGTCGCTGCGCGCCGGCTCGGTCTGGGTCAATTGCTACCAGGCGATGGACCCGGCGGTGCCGTTCGGCGGATACAAGATGAGCGGCTACGGCCGCGAGTCCGGCAAGCAGCACGTGGAGGAATATCTCAACGTCAAGGCGGTGTGGATCAAGACGGGCTAGTCTATTCGTCGCTGTCAGCTCTCCCCGCCCGCGGGGAGAGCTGAAGGCTGGATCGTTTCGCCGTCCGTAGCCGCGATCAATTCGCGAGGTACCAAAAGGAGCGCCGGGAGCATCGAGGCGTAGACCACCGTGATGGCCATGACGCAAACGTCAAAGCCGCCATAGTGATCGTAGAGCCAGGTGCCAAGCAGGTCGCCAAATCGCGAGACCAGGAAATAGAGACTGCTCGCCATCATCAGCGTCGTTCCCTGCAGCCCGGCTGGACATGAGCGGATGATCAGATCGAGATACGCGCCGGTCGCGATGCCGCCCATCAGGCCGATCGGCACGGCGGCGACCAGCGCCCCCGTCACCGAGTGGATGAACAGCAGTGGAACCATCTGCGGGACGGCAATCACCGTTCCCCACCATAGCAGCGTCCGCAGCGCAAACCTTCGGCACAGAATTCCGTAGATGATGAAGGTCGGAATGAACGACGCGGCGAAGATAGCGTTCCACTGCCCCCATTGGGCGTCCGAGGCATGCAGGGTGTTTTGCAGGTGATATTGCAGCGGCGTGGCCGAGCCCGGCGCGAAATTCCACAACAGCCAGATCAGCAACGCCGGATAGATCGGCCAGTGCCGCACCAGCCGCTTGAGGTCGGCGATCGGATGTCGCCCGGCTTCGGGTTCGAAGCGCACATTGTCGAAGACGTCGCTTGGCCTCCAGAGCGAATAAAGCGCGACGGTCGCCATGATCGCGGCGCCGACCAGAAACAGGATACGGACGGCTTGATCCGCACCGTGCTCTTCGAGCATGCCGCTGAGGGTGCCGCCGGCGAGCAAGGCGGCGAAGGTCGGGATCGACAGGAAAACGTTCCAGGCAGCGCTGATCTGCCCGGTCATCGCATGCTGTTGACCGATCATCGCGGTCAATCCGTTCTGGGCGCTGGCGACGAAGAGGCAGGAGACCGTCGAGAATGACGACCGCCGCGATCAGCGTCAGATAGCTGGCAGAAGTGAAAGCGAAAAACACATAAAGCAGGGCGCTGATGGTGCCGAACAGCAGCATGAAGCCGCGGTCCCTCATGCCAAGGGGATTCCAGCTGTCGCGGATGAATCCGAAGACAAAGGCGAGATAGAGCGGAATGGCGGCCACCAGCCGGAAACCCGCAACCTCGTGCGCACTCAATTGCAGCTTGTTTTTGAGAAGAAAGCTGACCGGAATGTCAATCAAGCCCCCCGAGGGACTGCCGAACGCCACCAGGATGATCAGGATGCCGAGATAGAGCAGGATCCGCTGCCGGACCGAGGGCGATAGATTGGTTGGGACGATGTCGACATCCGCTAACGTGCCTGCTCGATGGTCAACCGTCATTACGCGCGCTTTTTTTCGGGCGTCGGATGTCGGTCCGCAGCGCCTGAAGATCGCGTCGCACCGCGCTGGCGGCGGCGCGTTCGATCTTGCGGTAGCGCGCGACCAGCGAGAGGCCGAACGGCGTGAGCACCGCGCCGCCGCCATTTTTGCCGCCGGTCTGGCGTTCCACCGCGGCCTGGCGGCAGATGCGGTTGATCTCGTCGACGAGGTCCCACGCCCGCTTGTAGGACATATTCATGGCGCGGCCGGCCGCCGAAATCGAGCCGCAGGCGTGGATGTTTTCCAACAGCTGAATTTTGCCCGGCCCGATCCGGTCCTCGCCGTCCAGATCGATCCGGAGGCTCAGGGAGGGCAGCGATCTGGCGCCTGATTTCGGCATGGAAGACTTGCTCTCGCGGATCACCGCCTGACATTGCCACCGCAGCCAATTGCGAACAAGATGACCCATTCACATATCCAGACACAAGAAAATCCGAGGCAGGTATGAACTTTCCGTCGTTATTCTCGCCGTTGAAGATTGGTCCCTATCAGCTCAACCATCGCCTGGTGATGGCGCCGCTGACGCGGATGCGCGCGGAAAAGCCGTCGCTGGCGCCGCGGCCGCTGAATGCGGAATATTATGAGCAGCGCGCCACGCCGGGCGGATTGATCATCGCCGAGGCGTCGCCGGTGACGGCCACCGGTTTCGGCGGCCCCGGCGTGCCCGGAATTTATACCGAGCAGCAGATCGAGGGATGGCGCAAGGTCGTCGATGCCGTCCACGCCAAGGGCGGAATCATGTTTCTGCAGCTCTGGCATGTCGGCCGCGTCTCGCATTCCTCCTTCCAGCCCGGCGGGGTGTTGCCGGTCGCGCCATCGGCGGTGCCGATCGTTGATCTTAAGACCGGGACGGCCGACGGCAAGCTGGTGCCCTATGAGACGCCGCACGCGCTCGAGACGTCAGAGATTCCCGGCGTGATCGACGCCTACCGGCAGGCCGCCAAGAACGCGCTCAAGGCCGGCTTCGACGGTGTCGAGGTTCACGGCGCCAACGGCTATCTGATCGAGCAATTCCTGCAGTCGCACACCAATCTGCGCACCGATCAATATGGCGGCTCTATCGAGAACCGCGTGCGCTTTCTGATGGAAGTGACAAACGCCGTAGTCGAGGTCTGGGGGGCGAACCGGGTCGGCGTGCGGCTGTCGCCTTATGGCGTCGCCAATGGCAGCGGCGAACCCGATCCGACGCCGCTGTATACCCACGCCATCCAATCGCTCAACCCGCTCGGCCTGGCCTATCTCCATTTCATCGAGCCGCGCTCCAGCGGCGTCGGCCGCGCCGAGGTCAACCATCAGAACGTGCCATCGGCGATGGTGCTGTTCCGTCCGATCTGGAAGGGCGCCCTGATCACCGCCGGCGGCTTCACCGGCGAGGCCGCGGATGCCGCCATCGCCGCCGGTCACGCCGACGCCATCGCATTCGGCCGCATCTTCATCTCGAACCCCGATTTGCCGCGCCGCCTGCAGCGCGGCTTCCCGCTGACGCCGTACAACCGCGCGACCTTCTACGGCGGCGACGTGGCGGGCTATACCGATTATCCCGCGCCATGACGAGTTGGAGCAGGCGTGAAACTCAGCCGTCATTGCTGCGAGCAGCATCCGTCATTCCGGGGCGATGCGGAAGCATCGAACTACGATGTGCAATTGCGCATCGGAGAATCTCGAGATTCCGGGTCTGGTGCTTTGCACCATCCCGGAATGACGGTGCGGATGGAGGGCGCGTGACCAAGGAAACGGTCATTACAGGCATTTCCACCGGCCAATGCCTGTGCGGCAAAGTTACCTTCGAGATCGACGTGCCCGCGCGCTGGGCCTGGCACGATCATTCGGCCGGAAGCCGCCGCGCGCATGGTGCGGCCTATGCGACCTATGTCGGCAGCTGGCGCAAGCGCTTTCGCATCACCAAGGGAAAAACCGCCATCACGCGTTACGAGGACAAGGCTACCGAGACCGCGCGGAGCTTCTGCGCGCATTGCGGTACGCCGTTGTTCTACGAGCGCCCCCGCTCACCGCATATGGTCAACATTTCGCGCGCCCTGTTCGCGGGCCGCACGGGTCGCCAGCCGCTCTACCACATCGCGATCGAGGAATTGCAGGAATGGGCCTATACCGGCGAACCGCTGGTGCCGCTGAAGGGATTTCCGGGCGTGGTCTGGCAGCGCTCGAAAAAGAAGAAGCGCAGGGGCGACGATCCATTCGAACTGGGCCGCGAGGACGCGTGATCAATGATGTTGCGTCCCGCAGGTCAACGAACCGCGGGCGGGAGGAAACATGAAAAATCGCATCACCGGGCGCTCGGCATTCCTCGCGCTGTTGAAGGACGAGGGCATCACGCATCTCTTTGGCAATCCCGGCACCACCGAATTGCCGATCATGCATGCGCTGAAGGACCACCCCGACCTCACCTATGTGATGGCGATGCAGGAAAGCCTGGTGGTCGCGATGGCCGACGGCTTTAGCCGCGCTTCCGGAAAACTCGTCGCCTGCAACGTTCATGTCGCGCCCGGGCTCGGCAACGCGATGGGCTCGCTCTACAACGCCAGTTTCACCGGCACGCCCTTGATCCTCACCGCCGGTCAGCAGGAACAGGGCCACGGGCTTGACCGAACCAGTCTTGTACGGCCCGCTGGTGCAGATGGCCGAGCCCTTGGTGAAATGGGCGGTAGAAGTGACGCGGCTGGAAGATCTGCCGCGCATCGTGCGCCGAGCCGCGAAAATCGCGACCACGCCGCCGACCGGTCCGGTGTTCATCTCGCTGCCCGGCGACATCCTCAACTCCGAAGCCGGCATCGATCTCGGCCGGTCGACCCGTGTCGATACCCGCGTGAAGCCGTCGGACGAGTCGCTACGGGCGCTGGCTGCGCGTATCCTCAAGGCCGAACGTCCGGTGATCATCGTCGGCGACGAGATCGTCAAGAGCGACGCGCTGCAGGAGGCCGCCCAACTCGCGGAGACGCTGGGGTGCCCGGCCTATCAATCGTCGACGCCCTACGGCGCACATTTCCTGTCCGAGAGCCCGTGCTTCATGGGCGCGCTGGCACGCATCCAGAAAATCGCGCGCGACGCGCTGTCGCCTTACGATCTCATCATCGCGCTGGGTGGCGATCCCTTGCGGATGTCGGTTTACAGCGAGGTCGATCCGTTGCCGGATGGACTCTCGATCGTGCAGATCGGCCTGGTCGATTGGGATCTCGCCAAAAATTACAGCGCCGAGATCGCGCTCAAGGCGGACGTCAAGGAAACCCTGCGCGCGCTGGTCCCCGCGCTGAAATCTTCCGGTGGCGATGCGCTCGAGGCGCGCGCAAAACAGGGACTGGCTGCGCTAGCGTCGAAGAACTGGACCGCGAAGCGCAAGGCGCTGGTCGAACAGATCTCGAAGGCCAGCGATCGCACGCCGATCGATCCGGACTGGCTCGCGCTGCAGGTCGTCGAATCGATGCCCGACAACGCCATCCTTGTCGACGAAGGCCTGACGTCGGCGCGGCAGATCATCGGCCTGCGCCCGCACCGCGACCGTTACGGCTATCACGCGCTCGCCTCCGGCGGCATCGGCTGGGGATTGCCGGCCTCCGTCGGTGTCAGCCTCGCCAACCCGCATCGACCGGTGGTGTGTTACTCCGGCGACGGCAGCTCGATGTATTCGATCCAGTCGCTGTGGACAGCTGCCAACCACAAGCTGCCGTTGACGTTCGTGATCGTCAACAATGGCGGCTATCGCATCATCAAGCAGCGGCTGCTCGCCTTCCATGGCGACGATCACTATGTCGGCATGGACTTCGTCGATCCGCCGGTGGATTTCACCGGCATCGCGAAATCGCTCGGGCTGGAGGCCGTCAGGATTACTGATCCCAGCGAGTTGAAGCCGGCGATGAAGTCCGCGTTCAGCCGCCCCGGTGCGAAGTTGATCGAGGTGGTGGTGAGCAATTCGGTGAATTGAGCACGATGCATCAATCCGTCATTGCGAGGAGCGTAGCGACGAAGCAATCCATCGTGCCGCAAGGAAAGCTGGATTGCTTCGCTTCGCTCGCAATGACGGCCGTTGGACGCGTGCGATTACTCCGCCGCCTTCGCGCGTACCTTCGGCCGATACCGGCTCGCCGGATGTGTCGCGTTCAGCCGCGCACGGCCCGCGCCGAACAATTTCTCGCGCAGCGTTCCCTTGGCATACGCCTGCTTGTAACGCCCGCGGCGGGTCAGCTCCGGTACCAGCATGTCGGCGATATCCTCGAAATCGCCCGGCGAGGTCGCGAACGCCACGTTGAGGCCATCGACGTCGGTCTGCTCGAACCAGGCTTCGATGTCGTCGGCGACCTTCTCGGGCGTGCCGACCACGACCGGTCCGGCGCCGCCGATGCCGACATGTTCAGCGACCTCGCGTACGGTCCAGAACTCTATCAGGATCGGCGCGGGTGACGTTGTCCATCGCGCTGCGGCCGGCATCGTTGAGGATGTGGCGGACTTGCTGGTCGAGGTCGTAGGTCGAGAAATCGACACCGGTCCAGCCGGACATCAGCGCCAGCGCGCCCTCGGGATTGATGTGACGGCGATAGTCTGCGTATTTCGCCTTCGCCTCGGCCTCGGTGCGCCCGAGGATGATCGTCATCATGCTGAACATCAAAATCTCGGCCGGGTTGCGGCCGGCCTGCGCGGCGAGTTCGCGGATCCCGGCGACGCGCGGCGCGATGATCTTGGCGGATGGCCCCGACATGAAAACGCATTCGGCGTGTTGGGCGGCGAATTGCCGGCCGCGCGGCGAGGTGCCGGCCTGGTAGAGCACGGGCGTTCGCTGCGGCGACGGTTCGCTCAGATGGATGGCGTTGAGCCGATAATTCCTGCCTTCGTGCTCGACGCGATGCACCTTGGCGGGATCAACAAAAATCCCGCGCACGCGATCGCGCAGGGCGGCGTCGTCTTCCCAGCTGCCTTCCCAGAGCTTGTAGACCAGCTCCATATATTCGTCCGCGATGTCGTAGCGGTCGTCATGCGCGGTCTGCTTGTCTTTACCGGCACCGCGCGCGGCGCTGTCGAGATAGCCGGTCACCACGTTCCAGCCGATCCGACCCTCAGTCAGGTGATCGAGCGTCGACATCCGCCGAGCGAACGGGTAGGGCGGCTCGAACGAGAGATTGCTGGTGACGCCGAAGCCGAGATTTTCGGTCACCGCCGCCATCGCCGGGATCAACATCAGCGGCTCGTTCGCCGGTGTCTGCGCGGCATTGCGCAGCGCCGCGTCGGGGTTGCCACCGTACACGTCGTAGACGCCGAGCACGTCGGCCAGAAACAACCCATCGAACCGTCCGCGCTCAAGCGTTTTCGCCAGATCGATCCAATAGGGCAGGCGGTTATAGTTGGCGGTACGGTCGCGCGGATGCGTCCACAGCCCCGGCGACTGGTGCGCCACGCAGTTCATGGCAAAGGCGTTGAGCCGGATTTGTTTTTTCATGCCTGGCGTTTCCACCGCCGAATTGTTGCATTCCGTGGCGTTTTGGCAAGGCCCATTTACGCAAGCCGCACTTCCTGTGATCTCGGTATCTCGATAATAGATGGGGAAGCATGTTTCGCGGGTTACGAAAGGAAGAACCATGGCGACAAGAGCTGACGCGATTGAAAAGGTGCGCCAGCATCTTCATTCCGGCGAGTTCCTTGGCGAGCTCGACCGCAGGGTAGCGTATCAGACCGAAAGCCAGAATTCCGGTCAGGGAGACGCGCTGCGCGCCTATCTCGTCGAGAACCTGCAGCCGGCATTCGCCGCGCTCGATTTCGCGACGCGGCTGATCGAGTCGCCGACCGGCCGGGGGCCGTATTTGCTGGCGGAATATCACGAGGATGCTTCGCGCCCGACCCTGCTCACCTATGGCCATGGCGACGTCGTCGACGGCATGGCCGGTGATTGGCGCGATAACCTCAATCCATGGCGGACGACGACCAAAGGCGAGCGCGTCTATGGCCGTGGTACGGCGGACAACAAGGGCCAGCACAGCATCAACTTGGCCGCGCTGCGCGCGGTGCGCGAGACCCGCGGCGGCAAGCTCGGCTTCAATGCCAAATTCATCATCGAGACCGGCGAGGAGATCGGTTCGCCGGATCTGCGCCAGGTCTGCGAATCCCTGCGCGAGGAATTGTCGGCCGATCTGTTTCTGGCCTCCGACGGACCGCGGCTTTCCGCCGAGCGCCCGACGATCTTCCTCGGCTGCCGCGGCGGCATCCGCATCCATCTCGACGTTAACCTGCGGGACGGCGGACATCATTCCGGCAATTGGGGTGGCGTGCTCGCCAACCCTGCGACGATTTTGGCGAGCGCGATCGCCAGCCTTGTCGATGGCAAAGGGCGTCTGCAACTGGAGGCATTGAAGCCGCCGCGGATTTCGAACCAGATCCGCGCCGCGCTCGCGGATGTGAAGGTCGAGCCGATCGAAGGTGAGCCGGCGCTGTCCGAGAACTGGGGCGAGGAAGGTCTCTCAGCAGCGGAGCGGCTCTATGCCTGGAATACACTGGAAGTGCTCGCGATGTCGTCAGGCAATATCGCTAAACCGGCCAACGCGATCCCCGGTCACGCCAACGCCGTGCTGCAGTTGCGGTTCGTCGTCGGCACCAGATATCAAGAGGTCGTCGACGCCGTACGCGCGCATTTGCATGCCAACGGCTTTCCGATGGTCGAGGTCAGCGCCGCGCAGAGCTTTGCCGCCTCGCGCACCGACGTCGACAGCCCCTGGGTCAGCTGGACCGCCGAGTCGATCCGCAAGACCACAGGCAAGGCGCCCGCGGTCCTGCCGAATTTCGGCGGCTCGCTGCCGAACGACGTATTTTCCGAAGGGCTCGGCCTGCCGACGATCTGGGTGCCGCATTCCTATCCCGGCTGCTCGCAGCACGCGCCGGACGAACATATCCTGTTGCCGGTGACCGAAGAGGCGCTGGCGATCATGGCGGGCTTGTTCTGGGATCTCGGCGAGATACCGCACAAGTCGTGAAAAGTAGATTTCGTCTGACGAAATTTGCTTGGGCCACGCTGTTGCGAGTCGCTATAAAATTTATGACATGGAGTTTTTCCTGGCAAAACATTACTCTGTTGCGCCCCTAGGATCGCGGATCGCTATCAGGCAAGAGATGATGAATACCTCCGCCGTGCAAAGTGCAGCCAGAGTGAGCAAGAAGAAGCTTGAACTGGTGCCAGGCCAGCCCGACAAGTTCAACGCGATACAGAAAGTATGCGCGATCCTGCGGGTGTTGGCGCAACGCTCGCCGCTGCGATTGACCGAGATCGCCGATGCCACCTCCCTCAACAAGGCGACGGCATTGCGCATCCTCGCCACCCTGATCGAGGAAGGTTTCGTCAGCCGCGTCGCCGGTGCAAAGACTTACGAGCTTGGCCAGGAGGCGCGGGTGATGGCGGTCGGCGCGCGGCGCTCGGTCGATATCGCCGAACTGGCGCAGCCAAGCCTGTTGCGCTTGTCCGAGAAATCCGCTGACACCGCGCTGTTGTCGGTGCGCAGCGGCGTCGAGGCGCTGTACCTGGCGCGTTACGTCGGCAGCCATCCGTTGCAGCCAAACTATCTGCAGATCGGCAGCCGCAGGCCGCTCGGTGTCGGTGCCGGCGCCCTCGCCTTGATGGTATGGCTGCCCGATGCCGAGATCGACGCGATCATCGAGGTCATTATGCCGCGGCTGGTGAAATCGCCACGGATCACCCCGAAATACTTGCGCGAGCGGATCGTGGCGGCGCGCAAGCATGGCCACACCGTGCTGATCGATGCCGCCTATCCCGGCATGGGCGGGGTCGGGGTGCCGATCCGCGATGATGCCGACGAGGTAGTGGCGGCCCTGAGCATCGGTGCGTCAAGTGACCGCATCCGGCGGCGTGAGGCGGAATTGGCCGAGATGTTGAAAAAGGAAGCCCAGATACTGGCGCGGGCAATGGCGCAGCCCGTCAAGGTGAATTCGGTCAAGGCAATAATCAAGTAAGCTAAAGGCCGGGTGCCTTGCGGTGGCCCAAGGTTTTGGGCCATCATAGGCCGCCAATGACGGCATCGCAGGATATCTGCCTCACGCATGACGCCACTTCCTGACGCCGCCGACGCCGCTGTGATAAAGGCCTCCGCTGATATTCCATCATTGCTCGAACGAAATCCGTCGCCGATTGTGCGCGGCTGGTTTCTCGACTGCAACGGCGTGGCCGGCTCGTCACAATCGATACTAAAGTATGCCCGCTCTATCTCCTCACGAGCGAGTATGATTACGCCTGAGGAAACCGGGCGGACGGCAGCGGCAATAGGGGGCGCCAGCGTCACGATCATGGAGCAACTCGGTCATTTCCCGATGAGCGAGAATCCCGAGCGGTTTCGCCGCTATATCGCGCCGGTCCTCAACGACATTCTCTAGCAATCAGCATCCATCAAGCAAGGAGTACAGGTATGAAACGCAACTATCTGATCGGCTACGCGCTCGCCGCCGCACTGTGCGCGGGCCAGGCGCAGGCCGAGGAATTGACGGGAACGCTGAAGAACATCAAGGAGACCGGCGCGATCACGATTGGCTTCCGCGACTCCTCGATTCCGTTTTCCTATTTCGACGACAATCAGAAGCCGATCGGCTTTGCCATGGACATCTGCTACAAGATCGTCGATGCCGTGAAGAAGGAGCTCAAGCTCGACAAGCTGGAGGTCAAGCTCAACCCCGTAACGTCGGCGACCCGTATTCCGCTGATGGCGAACGGTACCGTCGACCTCGAATGCGGTTCGACCACCAATAACGTCGACCGCCAGAAGCAGGTCGCCTTCACCAACACGCACTATCTGACCGCGAGCCGGTACGTCACCAAGAAGGCAAGCAAGATCAATTCGATCGACGACCTCAAGGGTAAATCGGTGGTCTCGACCTCGGGTACCACCAACATCAGGCAGCTCACGGAAGCCAACGCCGCGCGCGGCCTCAACATCACTATCATCCCGGCCAAGGATAACCCCGAAGCCTTCCTGATGGTCGAGACCGACCGTGCGGCGGCGTTCGTGATGGACGACATCCTGCTCGCGGCCCTCATCGCCGGATCGAAGGCGCCGGACGACTATGTCATCTCCAAGGACGCGTTCTCCAAGCCCGAGCCCTATGGCATCATGCTGCGCAAGGACGATCCGGCGTTCAAGAAGGTGGTCGATGCCGCGACCGCCGCGCTCTATACCAGCGGCGAAGCCCAGAAGCTCTATGACAAATGGTTCACGCAGAAGATCCCGCCCAAGAATTTGAATTTGAATGTGCCGATTGGGCCGGAGCTGAAGAACGAGTTCGCGAAACCCTCCGACTCGCCCGATCCGGACTCCTATAAGTAAATCGGATTTCCGCGCCCATGCAGTGGCCTGATCATTGCATGGGCGTTCGGTGACGTAGCGGACGGGGGACCCGTGAACTATCACTGGAATTGGCACATCTTTTTCGAGCCGAACCCAACCGGGGCCGGCACCTATCTCGACATGCTGTTGTCGGGATTGCTGCTGACCATCAAGACTGCGCTGCTCGCCTGGGTGATCGCGCTGATCGTCGGCTCATTCATCGGCGTGCTGCGCACCCTGCCGTCGAAAGCGGCGTCGTGGATTGGCTTCGCTTACGTCGAATTCTTCCGCAACATACCCATTCTGGTCCAGCTGTTCCTGTGGTTCTTCGTGCTGCCGGAGCTGTTGCCACGGTCGGCCGGGCTCTGGCTGAAACAGCTTCCGAATGCGCCATTCTGGACCACCGCCATCGGCGTCGGTCTGTACATGTCGGCGCGCGTCGCGGTGCAATTGGGGGCTGGCATCGGTTCGCTGCCGCGCGGCCAGAAGATGGCCGCAACCGCGCTCGGCCTGACCACGACGCAGGCCTATCGTTACGTACTTTTGCCGATGGCATTCCGCATCATCATGCCGCCGCTGACGTCCGAATTCATCAACACCATCAAGAATACCGCGACCGCGATCACCATCGGCCTGATCGAGCTGACAGGTGAAGCGCGCGCGATGCAGGAATTCTCGTTTCAGGTGTTCGAGGCCTTCACCGCCGCGACCGTCATGTATCTCCTGATCAACACCGTCGTCGTCATCTGCATGCGCTTCCTCGAGCGCCGCGTGGCGATCCCCGGCTACATCACCGGGAAATAGCCAATATGTTCTCCAATCTCGACTTCGACGTCATCCGCCGCTCGCTCGGATTTCTGTTCCTCGACGGCATGACGTTCACGCTGATGCTCACAGGGCTTGCGGGCCTTGGCGGTCTGATCTTCGGGACGTTGATCGCGCTGATGCGGCTCTCAAGCTACAGGCTGCTCGGCCGCATCGCGGGTCTCTATGTCGACCTCATCCGCTCGCTGCCGCTGGTGCTGGTCATCTTCTGGTTCTATTTCCTGGTGCCCTATATCGGGCAATGGCTGACCGGCGCGTCGCGGCCTGTTCGGGTCGGTGCCTTCGCCTCCTCGCTGATTACCTTCATCATGTTCGAGGCGGCGTATTTCTCCGAGATCATGCGTGCCGGCATCCAGTCGATCTCGAAGGGCCAGCCCGCGGCGGCGAGTGCGCTTGGCCTGACCTACGCCCAGAGCATGCGCTACGTCGTGCTGCCGCAGGCCTTCCGCAACATGCTGCCGGTGCTCTTGACCCAGACCATCGTGCTGTTCCAGGACACCTCGCTGGTTTACGTGCTGGCGATCCCGGATTTCCTGGGCGCGGCGAGCACGGTGGCGCAGCGCGACGGCCGGTTGGTCGAAATGTACCTGTTCGCAGCTTTGGTCTATTTCACGATTTCCTGTTTCGCATCCTTCGGTGTCCGCCGCCTGCAGGCGCGCATTGCCATTGTCCGTTAGAAGCATGATCCGGAAAAGTGGGAACCGGTTTTCCGAAAAGATCATGCTCAAACAAAAATCGCGTGAGGCCGTATGATCGAGATCAACCACGTCGACAAATGGTACGGACCGAATTTTCAGGCGCTGAAGGACTGCACCACCAGCGTCGCCAAGGGCGAGGTGGTGGTGGTCTGCGGCCCGTCGGGATCAGGAAAATCGACGCTGATCAAATGCGTCAACGCGCTGGAGCCGTTTCAGGGTGGCGAGATCATCCTCGACGGCATCAAGGTCAACGATCCCAAAACGGATTTGCCGAAACTGCGCGCCCGCGTCGGCATGGTGTTCCAGCATTTCGAGCTGTTTCCGCATCTGCGGATCATCGAGAACCTTTGCCTCGCGCAGGAGAAGGTGCTGGGGCGCCCGCATGACGAGGCGATGGCGAAGGGCTCAAAGCTGCTCGACCGGGTCGGGCTGAAGGAGCATGCGAAAAAGTATCCGGCCGAATTGTCCGGCGGCCAGCAGCAGCGCGTGGCGATCGCCCGGGCGCTCGCCATGGACCCGATCGCGATGCTGTTCGACGAGCCGACCTCGGCGCTCGACCCCGAGATGATCAGCGAGGTGCTGGATGTGATGGTCGACCTCGCCCGCGAGGGAATGACCATGATGGTCGTCACCCACGAAATGGGCTTCGCCAACAAGGTGGCCGACCGGGTGATCTTCATGGACCGGGGCGAGATCGTCGAGGACGCACAAAAGACCGATTTCTTCGGAAAACCCCGCAGCGACCGGGCGCAGAAGTTTTTGTCGAAGATTCTATCGCATTGAACGCGCCGCTGCCTAATTCGTCATTCCGGGATGCGCCACTTGGCGCAGGCCCGGAATCCATACTCCCGATCGTGGTTATGGATTCTCTGATGTGCAATTGCACATCAAAGCTCGCCGCTTCGCGTCGCCCCGGAATGACGAGGTGAGGGTTTATCGGCGCTAACAATTTGCGTATAGGAAACGCTGCAACCCGCTTCGCGCCCGCCAGGAGAATTCGCTTTGGAAAAGATCGCTTACGTCAATGGCTCGTTCGTGCCTCACTCAGAAGCCAAGGTCTCGGTCTTCGACCGCGGCTTCCTGTTTGCCGACGGCATCTATGAGGTCGCCGCAGTGCTGGACGGCAAGCTGATCGACAACGCCTCGCACCTGGCGCGGCTGGAACGCTCGGTTGGCGAAATCCAGCTGGCGCTGCCGGAAACCATTGCGCGAATTCAGGAAATCCAGAAAGAACTGATTGCGCGCAATAACCTCGTCAGCGGCATGGTTTACCTCGAAGTGACGCGCGGCGCCGATACCGCGCGCGACTTTGCGTTTCCCAAGGGCGTCAAGCCGACGCTGATCATGTTTACCTCGGAAAAAGACATCATCGGCGCGCCGTCGGCCAAGACCGGTATCGGCGTCATCACCGTGCCCGACATCCGCTGGACCCGGCGCGACATCAAGAGCGTGGCACTGCTGGCGCAGGTGCTGGCGAAGCAGGCCGCGGCCGAAGCCGGCGCCGGCGAAGCCTGGATGATCGAGGACGGCAAGGTCACCGAGGGCGGCTCGTCATCGGCGTTCATCCTGACCCAGGACGACGTCATCGTGACACGGCAGAACGGCAGCGAGATCCTGCCGGGTTGCACCCGCAAGGCGGTGGTCGCATTGGCCGAGGAACGCCAGCTCCGCGTCGAGCAACGCGCATTCTCGGTCGAAGAGGCGCTGGCCGCCAAGGAAGCTTTTACTACCAGCGCCTCCGTGTTCGTGCAGGCGGTGGTCTCGATCGACGGCAAGAAGGTAGGCGACGGCAAGCCGGGCCCGATGGCCAACCGGTTGCGCGAGATCTATGTAGAGTTCGCCAAGGCGACGGCGGTGTAATGGTCTGCTCTTCATCGCCCGGCATAGACGTCCGAAGGACGGCGTCGCTTCCGCTCGCCTATGACCGGGCGATCCAGCATGCGGCGGCCTTTCGGCTTCATCACGAAGGTCTCTGGAATACTGGATCACCCGCTTTCGCGGGTGATGACGGTTGAGTGTTGGGCTCACGCCGCCGCTTTCGCCTTCACCGGTGGCACGGCTCGGAAACTGATCGCGAGCCGGTTCCATGCGTTGATGGTCGCAATCAGCATGGTCAGGTTGACGGTCTCGGCTTCCGAGAACTGGGCGCGGACGCCCTCATAGACGTCATCGGGCGCGTGGGTTTCCGAGATCAGTGTCACCGCCTCGGTCCAGGCCAATGCGGCGCGCTCGCGGTCGGTGTAGACGGGTGACTCCCGCCAGGCATTCAATAGATACAGCCGCTGTTCGGTTTCGCCATGCTTGCGCGCGTCAGCCGTATGCATGTTGATGCAGTAGGCGCAGCCGTTGATCTGGGAAGCGCGGGTCTTGACCAGTTCGATCAGCGACTGTTCGAGGCCGGACGCCTGCACCTGGGCTTCCAGCGCGGTGAGCGCTTTGATGGTTTCGGGTGCGGCCTGGTAGAAGTTCATACGGGCTTTCATGGTCGTTCTCCTCTTCTGGGGGGGACGTGGATAATCCTAGTGGGCACCGCCGCTTTCAAGATGGTTCGGCTTGCGCAGCAGCAGGGCTGCCATGAGCGCGACGATGAGCGCAGCACCCAGCAGATAGAAAGTATCGCTGAAGGCCAGGATGAAGGCCTGCTTCTGCACGATATGGCCGATCGCAATCACCGCGCGGTGTGACGCTTCGGCGTGATCGGTGACGCCGTGATTGAGGAAGTACTGCGTCAGTTGGTCGATCCGCGTGCGGGTCGCCTGCTCCAGCATCGAGACAGACTGCATCAGCACGTTGGAGTGATATTGCTCGCGCTTGGTCAGCAAGGTCTGCAGCAGGGCGATGCCGACAGCGCCGCCGAGGTTGCGCATCATATTGAACAGGCCGGAGGCCGAGCCGGCATTTTCAGCCTCGATGCCCGCCGTCGCAACCGCCGACAGCGGCGCCATCACCAGTGCCTGGCCGAGCGCGCGAACGATGTTGGGCCAGAACAACTGATCAGTAGCGTAATCGTTGGTCATGAAGATGTTCATGAAGTTGGAGGCGGCGAATAGCGCGAAGCCGACGCCGATGATAAGCCGGGGGTCGAAGCGCTTCATCAGCCGCGGCACCATCGGGATCAGCAGCAGTTGCGGCAGGCCGGTCCATGCCAACACCATGCCGATCTGTTCGGCGTTGTAGCCCTGGATGCGCGACAGATAGACCGGCAGGATATAGACCGAGCCGTACAGCGCGATGCCGAGCAGGAAATTGGCGAGGATACCAAAGCCAAAATTGCGACGGAACAGCAGGCGCAGGTTCAGCACCGGCTTCTTGGCCGTCAGTTCGATCCACAGGAACGCGGTCAATGCGACGACGGCAATGATCGAAAGCTTGACGATGAAGGGCGAACCGAACCAGTCGTCCTTGTTGCCTTCCTCCAGCACGGTCTGCAGCGCGGCGAGGCCGATCGCCATGGTGATGATGCCGGCCCAGTCGCCCTCTGCGAGCAGCGACAGCTTCATCGGTTTGGATTCGAGCGAAAAATACAGCATGCCGATCATGACCGCGCCCGGCACGAGGTTGACGTAGAAGATGAACTGCCAGCCGAAGTTTTCCGTGAGATAGCCGCCGATCGTCGGGCCGATGGCCGGCGCGAACGTCGCTGACAGCGCGAACAGCGCCAGCCCGATCGGCTGCTTTGCCTTCGGTAGCAACGTGATGATCAGCGTGAACGCCATCGGGATCAGCACGCCGCCGGTGAAGCCTTGCACGGCGCGCAGCACGATCATCTGCGGAAGATCCTGCGCAAAGGCGCACGCCATCGACAGCAGCAGGAACAGCACCGCGTTGGTGAGGAGATAGATGCGGATCGAGAACACCTGGGCGAGCCAGCCGCTCAGGGGGATGACGATGATCTCGGCGATCAGATACGAGGTCGAGATCCAGCCGCCGTCGTCGATGCCGGCGCCGATGGCGCCCTGAATGTCGGCGAGTGAGGCGTTGACGATCTGGATGTTGAGTACCGCCATGAAGGCACCGAGCGTGGCGCCGATCACTGCAACCCAGGTCTTTGCGGAGATCGCCGGTGCCGCCGGGCTCGTGGCGGCGCTGGGAGTGCCGAGTTCAGCCGACGAAGCGGCGTTGAGTGTGGGTTGGAGGGCGGTCATCGGGGTCTCCTCTTGCGTAGGCAGACGGAGGATGCATTAGGCGGCTTAATTCGATAATCGAGGAAAGACGGAAAGGATTGTCCGGCCAGACTTGATAATTTCCGGCCGGAGCGCTGCTTTAGCCGCCGTTCGGGCGAACTGACGCCGTATCGGACGCCACACGGGCCTTGCTCTCGCGCTCGGCCAGCACGGTCGCCTTGGTGTTGATGGTGGGTTCCGCCGACATGCCGGGACGGAGCAGGCCGGTCAGGCTGTGATCGTCGAGCACGATCTTCACGGGCACGCGCTGCACGATCTTGGTGAAGTTGCCGGTGGCGTTGTCGGGCGGCAGCAGCGCGAATTCGAGGCCGCTCGCCGGCGACAGGCTGTCGACATGGCCGCGCAGCTTGGTGCCATGGAAACTGTCGATCTCAACCTCGACCGGCTGGCCGTTGCGCACATGGGTGAGCTGGGTTTCCTTGAAGTTAGCGACGACATAGACCGCGTCGAGCGGCACCACCGCCATCAGCTGCGTTCCGGCCTGGACGAACTGGCCGACGCGGAGCGAACGGGCCCCGACCGTGCCGTCAACGGGTGCGGTGATCTCCGTATAGGACAGGTTCAACGCCGCCTGCTGCTCGACGGCGCGGGCGCGATCGAGCTGCGCAACGGCCTTGGCGCGGTCGGTGGTGAGAACGTCGACCTTCCGCTCGGCTGCCTGCAGGCCCGACTTGCTGTGCTGCAATTGGGCGCTACTGGCGCGCAGCGCCGCGTCGGTCTGTTGCGCGCGCTGGATCGTGCCGGAGCCGGTCTTCATCAGGCCGTCGTAGCGGGCCTGTTCTTCCTGCGCGAATTTCAGATTGGCCTCAGTGGCGGCGACATCAGCGGTGCCCTGCTCGATGATCGGCTGTTGCAAGGCGATCTGCGCATCGAGGTTACGCACTGC
The DNA here is from genome assembly GCA_963774775.1 of uncultured Alphaproteobacteria bacterium. Lineage (GTDB taxonomy): Bacteria > Pseudomonadota > Alphaproteobacteria > Rhizobiales > Xanthobacteraceae > Bradyrhizobium. The sequence continues at coordinate 90,346 of CAVZGZ010000001.1, read as the reverse complement.
GGCCTCCGAGGCATCGACATCGGCGTGAGCCTGGCTGCGCGCGGCCTGGAAATCGCGATCGTCGATCCGGGCCAGCAACTGGCCGGCCTTGACCTTCTCGTTGTCGCCGACCAGCACCTGCGCGATGTAGCCGGAGACCTTTGGCGAGATGATCGTGGAGTCCGCCTTCACATAGGCGTCATCGGTCGTCTCCAGGTAGCGCCCGGTGGTGAGATAGCCGTAGCCAAAGTCCGCCGCGGCGGCGACGCCAAGGCTCAGGGCCAACGCCAGGGCCGCCCGCTGGATCGCTTTCCGGGACGGGCGCAGGCTTATTTTCGGTGCGGTATCAGTGACATAGGAAGTGGTCGACATGGCATCCTCGCAGGTCTGGAGCGCGTCCTCCTCGAGAGGGCGCCGGCTACTCCTCCAAGATGCAATGTCGGACGCGATGTGATAATCCCACGAAAACTGGAAGCATTATCCAGTAAGAGCGGATAATTGGGGTCTTGCCAATGGATCGCCTGACCAGCCTGACCGCCTTCGTCCGGGTGGTGGATAGCGGCGGGTTCTCCGCCGCCGGACGCCGTCTCAACATGTCGACCACGATGGTGAGCAATCACGTACAGTCGCTGGAGGACCGGCTCGGCGCGCGGCTGCTCAACCGCACCACACGAAAAGTCAGCCTCACCGAAGTCGGCCAAGGCTATTACAACCGCTGCGTCCAGATCCTGGCCGATCTCGAGCAGGCCGATGATATCGCAGGCAGCCAGCAATCGACGCCGCGCGGCACGCTGCGGATTTATACCGCGACCCATATCGTGCAGTTCGTCGCGCCTGTCGCCGCCGAATTCCTCGCACGATATCCCGACGTCAAGGTCGACCTGACCATGGGCGAGCGAAACGTCGACATGATCGACGAGGGATTCGATGTCGCAATCCGGCTGACGCCGCCGCCGGATTCAAGCCTGATCGTGCGCAGCCTCGCCACCTGGCGCCACGTGCTATGCTGTTCGCACGGCTATCTGGAAAAGCACGGGCGGCCGGAAAGCTTGTCCGACCTGTCCGCGCGCAATTGCATTCGTCACGTAGCTCTATCCCTTCGGCGACGAGTGGCACTTCGTCGACCGCAAGGGCAACCCGGCCGCGGTGCGCGTATCCGGCAATCTGATCACCAACAGCGCCGATACGCTACGCACCGCGGCGCTGTATGGTGACGCCATCTTTCTCGCCGCCGGCTTCGTGGTCCATGACGATCTCGAAGCCGGTCGCCTGGTTCGCCTGCTGCCCGAATATCGGCCGGTCGAATTTTCGATGAACGCAGTCTATCCGCATCGCCATCATCTCTCGGCCAAGGTGCGGATTTTCATCGACATGCTCGCCCATCACAGCGCCGAGCAGCAGAAGCTGATCAATCCGTACGCGTGAGCAGGGGGTCGCCGAATCATGACCGATCGTCATCCGGGCCGGCTGCCCGCGATTGCCGTGACCTCGGCCGAACGCTCGGCCGCTTTCCCAAAATTGCCGACCGTCTTTGAAGCCAGCATGGGGAGGGGCCGGCCGTCGCGCGTGACCGACAGCGGTTCCCGACGGTTCACACGGCAGCGGTTCTTCGATAGGCTGTCAGCCGGTCATGTATATAGCCGCTTCAGAGAGCCGGGTACTGGCGCGCATCTTCGGATTGCTGTCTGAAGATATGGGCGAACGTGACGTGCGCGAAGCAGTCGGGCACCACCTGCTGGAACTGCTGGAGGCCGATTATTACGCATCGTTTGTCTGGCGGGACGCGACGAAGCGCTTCGAAAAGGCCGTGTTCCTGAACATGGCCCCGAAGAACCTTGCGAACTACGACGTCTACTACCAGTATCACGACCCCATCACCTTCAAGCTGCAGGCCCGGCGGGAAGCGACGCTGGTGACGCAGGTCATGCCGCAGCGCGAGTTGATGCGGACCGAGTTCTTCAACGATTTTCTTGCCCGCGACGGACTGCATTGGGGCGTCAATGCCTACAGTTACGTGGGTGACTGCAACATCGGCGATATCAGGATCTGGCGCGGCCGCCGGCGCGACAATTTCGATGCGCATACACTGGAGCTCCTGAGATTGGTCGGGCCGGCGTTCACCGGGGCCCTCGCCCGCGCCGCAGGCGGGCCGGCCGCGGCGGAGACAAGCCGCCGGTCGCAGATCCTGAATTCTCGGTACGCGAGTTCGAGATCGCGCGCATGATCTCGGACGATCTCAGCGACAAGGAGATCGCGTATCAGCTGAAGGTCGAGATCTCGACCGTCCGCACCCATCTCAATCGCATCTTCGACAAGTTGGGCGTCCGCCGCCGAAGCGGCGTCGCCCGCCTTTTCGCCAAGCACCAGTGAGACGGGGCGAGGCGCGCTCAAAACTAATGTGCCGAGGGCGCGGGCAGTCGGCCGAATACTTTTTCAAACCCCATGCCGACGGCCAGCAGCCGGCGATCGCTGCCGGCGGGCCCGTCGAGCTCGAGGCCAACGGGCAATTTTGACGAAGCGCCAAGCGCCACCGGAACCTGAATGCCGGGAATGCCGGCGTTGCTTCCAGGATCGGTGTTCTGAATGAACAGGATGAAATTAGCGAGACTGCTGGCGTCGGGCTGGGCTGCGATTGCCACCTTCGGCGTGGTCGGGAACGCGATGGCGTCGAGCTTGTTGTTGGCAAAGGTGTCCCGGTAAAGCGCCTGCAGCGCAGGCCGGGCGGTCTTCATGGCGGCGTCATAGGCCGGATTGGCATCGACAACCGTATTGTCGGGCCCGGGCAGCTTGCGCGGAATGCCAGTCCGTCATAGGTGCCCTTGACGTCGGGGCTTGCGATTTGCTTGGCCAATTCCTCGATGGTGATGCCGGTGCCGCTGCGCTTGAGGTAGGCCACCATGTCGTCATAGGCCTCATAGAGGGCTACGGAAAACCGACTTGCCGTTGAGCTCCGCCAGTTTCGGCATCTCGACTTCGAAGCCGTCACGCCCTTTGATTTGAGTTTGTCGATCGCTGCGCGGAACGCCTCCTCGGTGTCGGCAGCTGGCGGCCTTCGTGTGATCCGTCATACGCTGACCGGGATGTTCGCCTCCGAGATCGGCCGATGCCTTCCGGGAGATAGCGATCGACAGTTGACGCGGCTGTGCATCCGCTCAGTGCGCGGGCTGATCGCGCCGGTATCGGCGAACATGGCGCACGTCCGCGCGGCGATTCGAGGCAGCCGTCCCGAACGACGAGCGGCCGGGATTTCTGTTCAAGGCAGCCGTTCTCGGCGACCGGCCTTAACGCGGCGTTTGCCGGAGATGCCGAAGGCTATCGTGCGTTGGTCTTGCCGATGATGATGCGCCGGCGGCCCGCAGCTTTTCGACGACCGGGGCGTCCTTGCGCGGAACGTAGGCCTTCAATGCCGGCGTTCCCGCGCTGGTGGGGAGGCCCGCTACTTCGATATTGTCCTTGACGACGACTGGCACGCCGCCAAGGGCCTTGCAGGATCCCCTCTTGCGGCTGGTATCGAACGCCAGGGCAGCCTTGATCGCGCCAGCCTCGTCCAGCGTGATGAACATATTGAAATTTCCGGGCTAGCCTTCGCCCGTGCCAGGGCGGCCGACGTCAGCGCCTTGCTGGAGATCTTTCCGGCGCACAGATCGGCAGCGGCCTGCGCCGCAGTCAATCCGTCAAGGTCGATAGGCTTTTCAGCGAGCGCTGGCGCCGAATACGTTCCGGCCCAAATGATCAGACTCGCGACGGTTGCACGCTTGCTGTATTGACCCATGGCTCCCTCCTCGAACGTTCGATGAACGCCTGGATTTTATCCATCGATCGGTTTTTGCGCTTGTCCTCATTTTTGAGGACGGGTCTCCCCTTGGCGCCGTTCGCCGACGAATCTGTTGCGCAAAGTGCCGATGCCGGTGATGTCGATCTCGACGACGTCGCCGGCCCTCAAGTCGGGCGAGGCGCCGTCGGTGCCCATCCAGATCACGTCGCCCGGCCACAGCGTGAAATATTTGGTCAGTTCGACGATGAACGGCACGATGCCGAAGATCATATCGTTGGTGTGGAAACGGCCGGTTTCCTTGCCGTTCACCCGGATGACGGTTTGCATCCTGTCGAGATCGACCTCGGTTTCGATCCACGGTCCCATCGGCTTGAAAGTGTCGGCATTCTTGGATCGCCACAGGCTGCGATCGGCTTTCTGCCAGGTGCGTTCGCTGACATCGTTGCCGATGGTGTAGCCGAATACGCAGGACATCGCGTTGGCTTCGGTGAGATGTTTCGCCTTCTTGCCGATGACGACGACGAGTTCGCCTTCGTAATGGATCTTCTCGGTCGCGGTAGCCGGGATTACCACGTCTTCGTCATGGGCGATCAACGCGTTCTGTGCGCGATAGCCGATCTCGGGGCGATCAGGGATGTTGGGGACCGTGCCGGCCTTGTCGGCGGCTTCCTTGAGATGCTTGAGGTAGTTCAGCCCGACGCAATAGAAGGTGCGTGGGATCAGCGGCAGCTCGATCTTGACGTCATCAAGCGCGTACGTCTGCGCCGTGCGCCGCCACTCGCCAAAGGGATCGCCGCTGACGCTGGTGACCTCATTGCCTTCGACGATGCCCCAGGTCGTCCGTCCCGAGGCGGTGAATTTGAGCCAACGCATGAGCTTTCCTCGTTTTATTCGGCCGCGGCTTGTGGCCGGGTTTTCCATGCGCCGGCGGCGGGCCGCCGCAGGCCCAGATTCTCGCGCAGCGTCTTACCAGCATAATCCTGGTGAAACAGCCCGCGGCGCTGCAACTCCGGCACGATGTGCTTGACGAAATCGGCGTAGGAGCCTGGCACGTAGGTGGCTGCGATGACAAAGCCGTCGCAGCCGCGGCCGACGAACATCTCCTCCAGCCTGTCGGCGATCTCCTTCGGCCCACCAACGATGGCATCCGCCGTCTGGCCGCGGCCGGAGAAGGTGATGAAATCGCGCGTCGACGGATTGGTCTTCCCCGACGTCTTGAGCACGCCGTCGCGGATGCCGAGCATGCCTTGCATGCCCTGAAGCTCCTCCGTGGTCAGCGGCTCGTCGATACCCTTGGCACCGAAGTCGAAGTTAAGGCCCTCGGCGAGCAGCGACAGCGCGTCGATCTCCAGCGGCAGTTTGCTGATCAATGCCATCTTGTCTTCAGCCTCGGCCTTGCTGACGCCGCAGACCGGCGTGATCAGATTGCACAGGTACATCTGGTCGGGATCGCGGCCAGCCTTGGCCGCCTCGTTCCGGATCGCGTCATAACCCTGCTTGGCGTTCGCCAGATTGCGCGCGGCGGTGAAGATCACCTCGCCCCATCGCCCGGCAAAGCGCTGGCCGCGTCCGGAAGCGCCGGCCTGGATCACGACAGGATGGCCCTGTTGCGAGCGCGGCACCGTGAATGGCCCGCGTGACGTGAAGAATTGCCCTTTGTGATCGAGCCGCTTCACCTTGGTTGGATCGGCAAAACGTCCGCTCTTCTTGTCGATGATCAGCGAGCCATCTTCCCAGGAATCCCAGTGGCCGAGCACGACTTCCATGAATTCGTCGGCGCGATCGTAGCGCAGATCATGCTCGAGATGGGCTTCCTTGCCCATGTTGAGCGCTTCGCCGTCGTTGACCGAGGTGACCACGTTCCACGCGGCGCGGCCACCTGTCATCAGATCGAGGGTCGCGAAGCGGCGCGCCACGTCGAACGGCTCGTAATAGGTGGTCGAGCAGGTCGAGGCGAGGCCGAGTTTTTCGGTGACCATGCCCATCGTGGTCAGCACCACGATCGGGTCCATCTTCACGCAGCGGATGCCGTATTCGACGGTATGCGCGTGATCGTTGCCGTAGCGGTCGGGCATCGCGAGGCGATCGTCGAAGAACGCCATGTGGAATTTGCCGGCTTCCAGGATGCGCGCGATCTCCTGGTAATAATCCGCCGACATCGAATCGTCGCGCGATTCAGGGTGCCGCCATGAGCTCGGCAAATTGGTGCAGTTCTGCGCCTGCAGGAAACCGACCATCACCATTTGCCGCGTCATGTGGGGTCTCCCTTTGTCGGCCGTGCGGACTGTCAGGCGAGATCGAGGTCTTGTGCGCATTTATAGTCGGATGCCAGCGTGCGCAGCTTGTCCCAGGTCGCGTCCTCGATCTCGATGCCCTCCTTGCGGCGTTTCTGCTCGCGCAGATATTCCACTTCGCCTGGATAGAACACACCGCTCGATCCTTCGGAGGGCGGAGTTGATTTCAGATAGCGCGCAAACTCGGCGACTTCGCGTTTGAAATCCTTCAGGGGACGGAAGGCTGCGACATTGAACACCGCCATGAAGCAACCGTCATTGTGTCGTCCGGTCGGCTCGACGCCGAAGCCCAGGCCCGTGAGCAGTCCGCACAGGACTTCGACCATCGCCGCGAGCCCCGAGCCCTTGTAGCCCTCGCTGCCGCCGAGCGGCAGCAGTGCGCCGCCCTTGCGATATTCTTTGGGGTCGGTGGTGTGCCGTCCTTCGGCGTCGATGATCCACCCGGTCGGGATCTCTTCGCCGCGCGCCACCGCCAACTGGATCTTGCCGGCGGCGACCGCCGAGGTCGCCATGTCCAGATAGAACGGCGCCTCGAGATCGGACGGCACCGCGATCGAAATCGGATTGGTGCCGAGCCGTGCCTCGCGGCCGCCGAACGGCGCGACATGCTTGGGCGAGCGGCCGGAATTGGCGGTGGCAATTCCGATCATACCTGCGCGCATCGCCATCATCGGATAGGCGGCAAGCCGGCCGACATGGCTCTGCCGGAACACGGTGCAGGCCGCGACGTTGGCGGTCCGCGCCTTCTCGATCGTCAGCTCCATGGCCTTGGCGTTGACATGGAAGCCAAAACCCCAATGGCCATCGATCACGGTCGTGGTCGGCGACTGCTGCACGATGGTCCATTTCGCGCCGGGCACGATATGGCCGGCCTTGATGCGGTCGATATAGGTCGGGATTGCGATCACCCCGTGCGAGTCGTGGCCAGCGAGGTTGGCATTGACGCAGCCGACGGCGACGGCATTGGCTTCCTCCTCCGATGCGCCGGCGGCCCTGAGCAGCACCGCGCCGATGCGCGTGAGACGGTCGGCCTGGACGATCGGCATGAGGGTTTCCTCGTCGAATGCCCGCGTCAGGCGCGGGTCTTGTTGCTTGGCGCCGCCCGCATGGTCTCAAAGCGCCGCCAGGAGGGCAAGGGCAGAATGTCCCACCGGCATGCCGCCGGTACGGCCATTCGAAGCGGATTTCACCCGGCAGAATTGGTAGCCAGCGTCGGCGGGAAGATTGCCAGGCCGGCGTGATCTCGCCAGGCCACCCAAAAAACCGTCTGCGGATCCGTAATTTTTCGGGGTTTCCGGGTCGGTCATTCGCTTAACATTTACTCTGACTCGGAACTTGTGACCGCTCGTAACGCCCGTTTAGGCCTCGCACTGCCATTAGTTCCCGCGGGTGGACCTGAGTGAGTCGTTGGGAGCGGATCAACTTGCAGACGATCATTGCGCGTATTTTTGCGGCGTTGAACGCGACCAACGAAGCGATTCTGTACGCGAAATCGCCGGAGGAATTGTACGAGAAGGTCAGCGAGGCCGCTTTTTCCAGCGGAGACTTCCTGGCGACGGCTGTCTTTTTGCTCGATCCAGAGACCAGCCTGCTTAAACTTGCTACCGGGTTCGGCGAGGACATCGAGCGGCTACGCGGCATCGACATTTCGATCATCGCCAATACCCCGGAAGGCTCGGGCGTTTGCGGGCAGGCGTTTCGCGATCGCGAGGCATGCGTCAGCAACGACTATCGGAACGATGCGTACTCCCAGGCATGGCGCAAGGGCGCCGCAAATAGCCATGTCGGCGCCGCCGCGGCATTGCCGCTGATCTGCAACGGCCGCTGCGTCGGCGTGTTCCTGGTCACCAGGCACGAACCCCATTCGCTGGATCCGCAGATCGTCTCGCTGCTCGAACGCATGGCCGCGAACGTCTCCTTTGCACTCGACAATTTCGACCATGAGGCCTCGCGCAAGAGTGGCGAACGGGCGATGCGCAGGCTCAACCGGATGTTTGGCGCCATCAGTGCGACCAACGAGGCCATCCTTCGTGCCAAGACCGAGCACGATCTGTACCAGCGCGTCTGCGACGCTGCGGTCCACAGCGGCAAATCCTTTGCGACCGTCGTTCTGCTGGCTGAGCCGGATTCGCACTGGCTCGAACCAGTCGCCGGGACCGGCGAGGCGATCGACCTGGTGACGCAGACGCGGTTTTCGACCGATCCGGCGAATGTGTACGGCGGCGGCATCTGCGGCGAGGCATTCCGAACCCAGCGTCCGTGCATCAACAGTGATATCCCCAAATCTGCTGGCTCGCGGTCGCTGGCTGGCCGCGAAAACGGCGTCATGGCCTGCGTCGCGCTTGCTCTCACCAAGTTTGGCAAGAGCATCGGCGTATTGATGTTCTTTGTCGGCAAGTCGTGGGCGGAGGATGATGAAATCATCGCACTGTTCGCGCGAATTGCAGAGAACGTCTCGGTCGCGCTCGATAGTTTCGAGCGCGACAACGAAAAGGCGGTAGCGGACCTGCAGAAGCAACGTCTGACGCAGATGTACGCGACGTTGAGCGCGACCAACGAAGCGATCATGCGCGCCAAATCCCGCGCCGAGCTTTTTGAATTGGTGTGCGAAGCCGCGGTGGATGGCGTGAAGTTCAAGGGCGCCGCCGTCGCGCTCGTCGAGCCCGACAATCAGTTTTTCCGCGTCGCGGCCGCGGCCGGGGATACTGCGTCCGAGATGAAGACCGTGCCAATTGCAATCACGGACTCGCTGCCCGAAGGACGCGCATTGAGCGGATTGGCGTTCCGATCCCGGCAGCTCTGTATCAGCAACGATTTTCAGACCGACGAGCGAACCCGAGCCTTCCACGAAAGTGCCCGCCGTACTGGGGTAAAATCCTCAGCGGCCCTGCCGCTGCTGAGCGGTGACCGGGTAGAAGGCGTGCTGCTGTTCAATTCGATGGATCTGGGAACGTTTACACCTGAACTCTGCCAAATGCTGCAGCGCCTCGCCGAGAACGTTTCGTTTGCGCTCGACAATTTCGACCGCGCGGATGACAAAGCCAGGTCCGACGAGCAGAAGGCGCGGCTATCGCGCATGTTCGCGGCACTTAGCGCCACTAACGAAGCGATCATGCGGGCGGGATCCCGCGATGAGCTATATCAAATGGTTTGCGAGGCGGCAGTGACCGGCGGCAGGTTTACCTCCGCCACCATCGGCCTGGTGAAGCCGGGCAGCGAATATCTGGAAATCGCGGCAGATGCTGGTCCGACCGGCGCGATCGCGCGCCAGGTCACGCTGTCAGTCAATGAAGCGCATCGGGAAGGGCGCGGTGTCTGCGGGATCGCATTCCGCTCAGCCCAACCCTGCATCTTCAACGACTATCTCGCCGATCCGCGCAGCCAGGCGTTCCACGCCAAGGCCAGCGAGGGTGGCATCAAATCAGCCGCCGCTTTTCCGCTCTTCGTGCGCCGGCAGGTAGTCGGCATCATGCTCTACGTCGCCCCCGAAAAGGACGCGTTCACGCCTGAATTTACCGAGCTGTTGCAGCGGCTCGCTGACAACATGTCGTTCGCGCTGGAGAGCTTCGACCGGGCCGACGAGAAGAAAAGGGCGGACGAGCGGATCGAATATCTCGCCTCGCACGACAGCTTGACCAATCTGCCCAATCGCGAGACGTTCAACGAGTTGCTGCGCCATGCGATCGAGATGGCGGACCGCCATCAGCGGCAAATCGCGGTGCTCTTCATCGACCTCGATCGCTTCAAGGTCATTAACGATTCGCTCGGGCACGACGCTGGCGATATACTGCTGGTGGAAGTGGCCGACAGGCTTCGAAGCCGGCTGCGCGCGAGCGACGTCGTGGCGCGGCTTGGCGGTGATGAGTTCGTCGTTATTCTGGAAGAAACCGCCGCGCGTGACGACGTCGAACAGGTCGCCGGCGAGCTGCTGTCGGCGCTCAGCCAGCCGTTGCAGCTGAGAGGCCACGAATGCCACACATCGGCATCGATCGGCATCGCCATGTACCCGGACGACGGTTCCGACGTTCAGACGCTGACCAAGAACGCCGACATGGCGATGTATCTCGCCAAGGAGGACGGCAAGAACGGCTTCCGCTTCTTCTCCAAGGAAATCAAGACCCAATCGATCGAACGCTTGACGCTGGAAAGCGCGTTGCGCCGTGCGCTGGAGCGCGGTCAGTTCTCGCTGCATTATCAGCCGAAGGTCGATATGGTGAGCGGTCAGATCACCGGTGTCGAAGCGCTGCTGCGCTGGATGCATCCCGAACTCGGCCAGGTATCGCCGGGGCAATTTATCCCGCTCGCGGAGGAGACCGGACTGATCGTTCCGATCGGGCGCTGGGTGCTCGGGGAAGCCTGCGCGCAGAACATGGCCTGGCAGCGCCGCGGCCTGCGGCCGGTGACGATGGCGGTCAACCTCTCGCCGCGACAATTCGCCGACGAACATCTGCTGCACGACGTCGACGAAGCGCTGCTCGCCAGCGGTATGTCGCCGGTACTGCTGCAGCTCGAGGTCACCGAGAGCATGGTGATGCGCAACGTTTCGCGCGCCATCCGCGTGCTCGATGCCATTCAGAATCGCGGCATCCGGCTCGCGATCGACGATTTCGGCACCGGTTATTCATCGATGTCGCTGATGAAGCAGTTTCCGATCGACACCATCAAGGTCGATCGCTCCTTTGTTCGCGATCTGGCGCATGATACCGAGGATCAAGCCATTGCGCAGGCCATCATCAGCATGGGAAAGGCGCTGGGAATGACCGTCATCGCCGAGGGCGTGGAGACCGTCGAGCAGCGCGAATTCCTGCGCCAACATGCCTGCGACGAAATGCAAGGCTTCCTGTTCAGCAAGCCGTTGCCGGCGGACGAACTCGCGCAATTGTTGCGGTCTGCGCCAAGACTTGAAACGACGCTTGAAACAACGTCTGGACCACAGCTTGTTTCGCCGTCGCTTCAGCCGGCGATGGAGGAGAACGACGCGGAAGAATCCGCAGCGCAATCAGGGCGGAAACGCGCTGTCGTCTGACGGCTGCACGTGCAGGTCGCGTACGTCCGAATCGGTGGAATCCACCATCCGCGAGAAATCGTAGGGCCAGGGCTGAAACGGCTGACCAGCCAGCAACCGGAACAGGAGTTTGGCACCCGCAGCGTAGTTCGTGTCATCGGGTAATCCCATTCGGGCCGCGCTGCCCGGCGGCAGCTTGGCGGCAACCTCCCGCACCTGCATTGCCGGGCCCCACCACCAGGACGGGGCTGGCGGCCGCTTTTCCGCCGGGATCGCGCGCCATCGCACGAATTCGTCGATGACGCGCTCGAATTGCAGTTTGGCGGCCGGATGCATCGGAACTCCCCATTCCCGGAGATGTTACGCTGTTCTGCCATCGGTGCAATGCGCCATCGCCGATGATTGTCGGCGGGGTCTCGAGATAGCTCAGGCCTTCGAGGTTGCCTTCGGCGACAATCCCAGCAGCCGTTCGGCATTGCCGCCTGCAACCAGCGCCATGTCCTTCTCGCTTACGCCTTTGACGCGGCCGAGGAATCCGACGGGATCAGGTTCTGCCATGTCGAACGGATAAGGTCGTTCTTGTTGCCATTCGATGCTGGCTGCTCCTGATCTTGCCGGGCGAGACGCGCGTGCATGCATGCGTGATGCGACAATGTGGAACGTCGCATCACGCATAGGCAACATGAGGGACGGGCTTACCTCGCGTGCAGCAAGACCGGGCTGCCTAGGTCTCGCCTTTGTCGCTGCACGTAAACTGTTCTGGCAGAACGTTATTTCGGAACTGTCTGAGATCTTGCTCCCCGAGTGGTAACGTTAATCATCGGAACAATTTTGACGGAGTTGCGGGACCTTCAAATGCCAAATAGTTTTTAATCTCTTTTTGTCCGCTTCAAGTGGACTTCGGCTTGTCCGGTAATGACAATGATTTTTCGCTCCAACGAAGAACGCGGCGCAATCGTAGCTGGTCAGCGCATCAATGTGCTGAATTTCAGGAACTTGCTGAATTCGGTCATGAGCAGGGCCAACAGCAATACCGGGTTTACGTTGGCAACGTTGAACCTGGATCACCTGGTGAAGCTCAGGGACGATGAAGCGTTCCGCTCCGCATACAAGCGCATGACATTGGTGTCGGCCGACGGAGCGCCCATCGTGAAGCTCGGCCGGAGGAAGACGCCAGGCCTCGAGCGGGTCGCTGGCGCCGACATTATTGGCCCGATCTGCAAAGCCGCGGCGCAGGACGGTTTGCGCATCTATTTCTTTGGCTCCAGCCCCGAGAAGCTGGAAGCGGCCCGTCAAACATTGCAGGCGGAAAATCCAGGATTGATCATCTGTGGCCTTGAAGCGCCGCCGCAGGGTTTCGACATTTCATCACCGGCAGCGCTTGAATGCGGAGCGCGTATTGCCGCTTCGGGCGCGCAGTTGTGCTTTATCTGCCTCGGTGCTCCGAAGCAGGAATTGTTTGCCGATCGCCTGGCTCAGCTGCATCCGACCATAGGTTTTCTCTGTGTCGGTGCCGCATTGGACTTCATAGCAGGGACCCCAAAGAGAGCGCCTCTCGTTTTGCAGCGATGGGGTCTGGAATGGACCTGGCGGTTGTTGAGAGAGCCGCGCCGATTGGGCTGGCGCTACGCGCAATGTGCCGCGCTGTACATGCAGCTTGCGCTGATTGACCGACGCCTTGCGCTGCTTGAACTGTTCAGGACAAAGGTGGCGGACCGCCGCCACAACACGGGCAGCGCCTATGCCGGCCCCGAGCGCCGCCAGTCACCGGTCATGAGCCCGGCCTGATCTGACTTACGCCTCGGCGAGGCTGCGATTGATTGCTGGCGCGGTAACCCGGATTTAAGCCAGCAACCCTAACAATCCGCGTCGTCAGAGCATTCATTTGCACCGCAGGTATCCATGACCGAGCCACTGGGGATTGCCATTGTTGGCTGCGGTTATGTTGCCGACTCCTACCGTTATACGCTGGCGTTTCACGGCGATTCGATTCGACTCACGGGCATATTTGACCGTGATCCGGCTCGCCTTGCTGCTTTCGCGGCATGCTGGGGTGACACGCCGTACCGATCGCTGCAGCACGTGCTGGACGATCAGTCGGTCCGGATCATCGTCAATCTGACGGATCCCGAAAGTCACGCCGAGGTAACCCACGCCGCGATCGGGGCGGGGAAACATGTCTACTCCGAGAAGCCGCTGGCACTGACGGCGAAAGAAGCGGTTGCCTTGCGCGATGTGGCGAAGGCTGCCGGTGTCAGGCTCTCCTCGGCGCCTTGCAACGTCCTTGGCGAGAGTGCGCAGACCGCCTTGGCGGCAGTACGTGCGGGACGGATCGGCGAGGTGCGCCTCGCCTATGCCGAGCTGGATGACGGCATGATTCATCGCGCAAATTATCAAAGCTGGATCAGCAGGAGTGGCCGGGCATGGCCGGCCCGCGGCGAGTTCGCGACCGGCTGCACCTTCGAGCACGCAGGCTATGCGTTGACGATCCTGGGCGCGCTGTTTGGCCCGGTCCGCCGCGTCACCGCCTATGCTTCCGTGCTGATCGCCGACAAGATGGTCGAGCCGCCGCTTAACAAATCGGCGCCGGATTTCTCCGTCGGACTTCTGGAATTTGATGGGGGCGTGGTCGCGCGCCTGACCAACTCGATCGTCGCGCCCTATGACCACCGCATGCGCATCGTTGGCGACGCTGGTCACCTCGAGATTTCGGAATTGTGGGATTACGCCAGCCCGGTCGTGCTGCGGCGCGCGGCCGATGGCCGGTTCGCGCGGGTGATCGAGCGGCGGATGCCTTCGCTCTGGGGACGCCGGCTCAGTCTCGTACGCCCGCCGCTGTTTCGCGGCGGACGCGGCCGGCCGACGATGGATTTCATGCGTGGCGTCGCCGAACTGGCCGATGCGGTCAACAGCGGCCGCGACAGCCGGCTTGACGAGAATTTCGCGGTTCACGTCACCGAGGTCACGGAAATCCTGCAATTTCCGCAACGCTTCGCGTTTCCGGCGATCGTGCAATCATCGTTTTCGCCAATCGATCCGATGGACTGGGCAAAATGACCAGAGCCGACAATGGTGTCGCAACGAGCCAAGCCGACGCGAGCATCCTGACCTGCTCGTTTCGCGGCGACTTTGAAATATGCTCGATGCTGTGCGAAAGCATCGATCGCTTCGTCCCGGAAACGATCAAGCACAAGCTGTATGTGCCGGCTGCGGATTTGAATCTTTTTCGACCTCTGGCTAACGCCAGGCGATCGGTCATTTCAGAAGATTCGCTGCTGCCAAGGTGGTTCTGGAAAATCCCAATGCCGGATGCGCATTGGCGCCGGCGGCTCTTTCTGCCTCGCCGAAACTTCTACCTTACGCCCTTCAGCATGCCGGTGCGGGGATGGATCGCCCAGCAAATCATGAAAATAGCGGCGGCAGCCGAATCATCCACTGAAATTGTCCTGCACGTCGACAGCGATGCGCTGTTCGTGCGTCCGTTTTCCGTCGATCGGCTTTTCCCTGACGGCGCACATGCCCGGTTGTTCCGGCGGGCGCCGGAAGCTGGCAAGGGTCACCGTTCCTGGCATCTGGCCGCCAGCAAATTGCTGGCTCTGCCGCCGGACGAATTTCACGACGGCGACTACATTGATTCGCTCGTGGTGTGGCGACGGTCCGTGGTCCGGAAGATGATTGAACGGATCGAGCAGACGGGAAAGCGGAATTGGCAAGTCATACTGGGTCGCACGCCGCATTTCTCTGAATACGTGCTCTATGGTGTATTTGCCGAGCGTGTGTTGGGTCTTGCCGAGGCCCAATTGGCGATTGAACAGGTTTCATTGTGTCATAGCCGTTGGAGTGGCGAATTCTCCAGTGCTGAAGATGAAAACGATTTCGTGACTTCGATTGATCCGAGAATGGTCGGATTCTGCGTTCAGTCGACCATCGCGCTGTCGCTTCCGGAGCGGCGCGATTTGTACGAGAGGATGATTTCATTCGCGCAGTTGCAGGACCAATCGGGCCTGGACCCGGTCGCGGGCGACGTAACTCGTCGCGGCCGCGAAAACCTGCCGTCGCAATGATGTGTTCACATCAGTTTTCGGCGCGACGATAGAGCGGGTAGATCTCGCCAAACGACAGCTTGCCGAGAACGCCGGCCCATCGATAGCCATAGTCCGCGAGGCTCTCGCGTCCGCGGGCCGCGGCAAGCGGTAATTGGGCCAGCAGCAGGGCGCCTTGCGCGACCGCCTGCAACCGCACACTCCATCGCGTCAGCCGCATTGCATCGCTGTTGCGCGCGATCGCCGCGGCGAAAGCCTGGCCGCCGGCATAGAAGCGCCGGCGCAAATAGCGGCCCTCGCATCGCGCGCTCGGCACGAATTCCCGCACGGTTGCAGCTGGCAGCCATCCGAAACTTCGGCCGCGGCGCTGCAGCCGGCAGAATAAGTCGTAGTCCTCGCCACCCCCAACGCCGAAGGCTTCGTCGAATGGAATCTCGTCGGTCAAGGTGGTGGTGCGGCGAAACAGCGAGTTGCAGGTTGCGAGCGTGATGCTGGAGATCTTGTTGGGGCCAAAAGCGTAGAGAGCGTGCCCGTCGGCGAGATCGGGCTCCCTGGAAAACAACTGCTTGACCGCCTTCGTCGGGAGGTCAGGATTCTCGAAATCGACGATCACGCGCCCGAACAGCACGTCGTGGGTCGTCGTATGCAAGGCGTGGCTGACCGCCTGCAGCCATCCCGCTTCGCAGATCTCGTCGTCATCGATGAAGGCGACGAAGGGTTGATCGCTGGCGTTGATGCCGGCGTTTCGGGCCACCGATATGTTGGCCGGATGCGCCTCGAGCCAGTGCATCGGGAACGGGCATGCGGAGGCTGCCTCTGCCACCACAGGGCCTGCAGAGCCGTCGTCACTGTTATCTACGACATAGACCGCCGGGCGCAGGTCGTTCGGCAGCGTCTGCCGGCGGAGGCTGGCGAGCGCTTCTCTCAACAGATCCGGACGATGATAGGTGCAGATGATGATCGCCAGGCCGATGGCGTCGTCATGCGGCGCGGTCTCGTCCTTCGCGTGATCGGCCTTGGCTGACTGCATTCTACCGGCTCGAATGTTCGAAAGCGGCGCGGGTGCGTGGCACCGGCACCGTCCCTGCGCGCGGCGCAAGCAGCGCCAGCAACAGCACCAGGTTGAAGAACTGAATTCCCCGCATGAACAGGCTTGCTTCCGTCAGATTGTGCAGAAGGAAGGTAAAAAGCAGCAGCGCGATCGCGGCAAAGGCTGATTTTTCGTCCGCGGTCGTCGTTGAACTGACCGCCGCAACCGTCGCTCTGGCAAGTGCTACGATGATGTAGATCACCGCGGCGATGGTCGCCGGCAATCCGATATGCAGCCAGAGTTCCAGGTAGCCGTTGTGAGCTTGATTAATGACGCCTTTATCGACGTCGCCGAGCCATGTGCCGGGCTCGAGCTTTGCCAGTGGGTCGTTGGCGTCTCCGACATCCCAAAACGCGCCATAGCCATGTCCGAGCCACTCACGCTGCATTGCTGATTTCCAGGCGAACGACCACAGCTCGTCGCGACCGGAAAACGATGTATCCGAGAGCACGAGGCCGAACAGCCGGTCAGTGTCGAAATCATAGTAAATGAAAAGGCACATCACGCTCATCAGGAACAGAAGTGTGGCCGATGCGACAAGGATGGCGAAGCGATGGCCGGCAAATTGCACGGTGGCAAACAGGCCGCCGACGGCGAGCGCCAGCACGGTCAGGCCAATCGACGTCTTGCTGCGCGAGACGAACAGAAACAGCACCGCGAGCAGCAAGGATGCTGATCCGAGCGTAATTGCGACCGGGGTTCTCGCCCGCGCCATCCAGGCTACCCCCACAATCAGCGTCATCATCGCCACCGACCCCGCGACGTTCTTTTGCGTATAGAGGCCCTTGACGCCGATGTCGCTGATCGCCTGCGCCGGCCACAGCGCCGTTCCGGCCAGATTCACCAATACGACTGCGCTCAATCCAAAGAACAGGAATGAATGGAATTTTCGCAAGTCGGTGACGCCGGCGGCTATGCCTGTCGCGATCACCGTCAGCAAGCTCAGCAATACCGCGCGCCGAAGCGAGAGGTCCGGATAGTCCGACCACAGCACGCTGATCTGGCAGAAGCCGACGATCAGATAGAGCAGGAGATTGGACCGGATACGCTGCAGCGCCGCATCTCGGTAGCCGTAGATCACGACGAGAGACAGGCCGAACAGCGCGAGCGCGACCATGCGATCGAGCGGACTGCCCGAGGCGCGCTCGGCTGGCGACAGGTCGCCAAAAGGTCGTGTGCCGATGAAGGTCATCCCGAGATAGCCGGCGAACAGCAGGCTATGGGCCGTGGCCAGCAGAGTGGACCGGATGCCAGCCGTGGCGTGAAGGCCGGTGCTTTCGACGGCTGATGGATTCACTATGAGCAACTTTCCGGAAATTATTAACGATAATTGTCGTCTTCGGCCGAATAGCGGATTTGCGCGATTGCCGGATGCAATCCACAACGCGATATAGTGTCAAGTCGGTTTCATCCCGCGACTATAGCGCCAAAATTATTGACGCAACGTGGAGGCCATCCGCTCGAAGTTAATTGGCGGGTTGCATCTGGCCCCGGGAACGGAGTGCTCCATGGACCTGGTTTCTGTCGTCATCCCTACGCTCAATCGACCCGCGCCGCTGCGGCGCGCGATCGAAAGCCTGGCAAGGCAGCTCGGCTCAGCCGATTTCGCGTTCGAGATAATCGTCGTCGACAACTCCGCGGACGGAACCGCAAGAGTTCCAGTCGCGGAAATGGCCGCCCACATCGACATCCCCGTCCGCTATCTCCACCAGCCGAACCCGGGCGTATCGAGCGCGCGAAATACCGGCGTGCGTGCGGCCAAGGGACGCTGGGTCGCATTCCTCGACGACGATGAGGAGGCTGAGCCGGCCTGGTTGTCGTCGCTTGTGGCTACGGTCCGCAGGACCGGCGCAGATGCGGTTTTCGGTCCGGTGATTGCGAAAGGCGAACGCGCCGCTTCAATCCAGGGGTTTGCTCCCTACTTTTCGCGGCAGATCGAACTTCCAGACGGCGCCGACATCACCAAGCGCGAGGCGTATCTCGGCACCAATAACTCCATGTTCGATCGGCTCCGCTGCCTGCACGAAATCTCTCCGTTCGATGAGTCCCTCAACAGCTCGGGCGGCGAGGATAGCCTGCTGCTGAAGCGGCTCGCAATTGCCGGCCGAAGATTTTGCTGGGCGCCGGAGGCTCGCGTGATTGAATGGGTGCCGGAAAGCCGGCTGAACTGGGGTTATGTGCGCAAACGCAAGTTCCTGAGCGGCCAGATTCGAAGTCTTCGTTCTTGGTATGCTGCAGCCGGTGCGATGGCTGGAGATTGCAAGCTGGATGGCGATAGGGGCCGTGCAGTTGAGCCTGAGCGCCATCGCGATGCTGGTGTTCATGCCGTTTCGTGGACCGCGTTATGCGCGGGCTTCGGTGACATTCTTCGCCGGGCTCGGCAAGCTGTTGTGGTTGCCGAGATTTCGTCCCGCGCTGTATGGGGCGGGATTGATATCTTGAACAAAAGTCCTGCCGGCGGACTAACCAGGCGTTCGGTCGTAGCCGGTCTGGCGTCGGTCGGATGTACCCTCGGTGCCGGATCCGGTTACGCGCAGCGATCACCCGCGGTGCTGATCGACGACCGCCAGCCGGGACATCCGATCAGCCGCTTTATCTATGGATCGAACGAAATCGGCACCATGGACGGAGGCGCATCCTCGGGCGATCTCGATCGCTTGGCAGGCGTCACGGCGCGCCGGCTCGGCGGCAATCTCATGACGACCTACAATTGGATGAATAACGCATCGAATGCGGGCAAGGACTATCAGAATTCAAACGGCGCCTTCCTGCTCGAGGCCCTCGGCATTCCCAAAGAGAACTGGAATAGGCCCGGCATCGTGGTCGAAACGATGCATGAGACCTCTCTCTCGCTCGGCGCGGTGAGTCTCGTCACCGTTCCGATCGCGGGCTATGTTGCAGCCGATTTCAATGGACCGGTTTCGCTCAAGGAGACGGCGCCGTCGTCGCGTTTCGTGCCGGTCCGCTGGAGCGCCGGCACCGACAGCGTCGCTAACCGCAATACTGCTGATATCACCCAGTTTATCGCGAAGCTGATCGCTCGCTATGGTGATGCCGGCTCGGATCGCGGGATCTGGGGATATGCACTCGATAACGAGCCGGGGCTGTGGTCCGAAAATCATCCGCGGATCGTCAAGACGCATCCGACCATTCAGTCGCTGATCGAGCGCTCGATCACGGCAGCTACTGCGATCAAGGCCATTGATCCGAAGGCCATGGTGTTTGGGCCCGCTTCATGGGGCGCAACGGAAATGGTGAACTTTCAGAATGCGCCCGATTTCGCCAAGTACCGACACCATGGCAGCTTTCTGGCCGCCTATCTCGATGCCTTTCGCGAAGCCTCCGAGCGAGCCGGACATCGCCTGATCGATGTGCTCGACGTCCACTGGTATGCCTTCAGCCGTCACGGCGTTCTCTACCGATCGAACGATCCGCAGCTTGCGCCGTACTTGCTGGATGCGCCTCGTTCGCTGACCGATCCCTCCTTTCGCGAGGAAAGTTGGGTTTCCAACGCGCTTCCGTCCGGGCCAGGGGAGGGGGTCAGATTGCCGCTGTTGCCAAGCCTGACTGACATCACCGAGCGCTGGTTTCCCGGCACGGATCTGGCGGTCACCGAGTACAACTATGGCGGCGCCGACTTGCTGGCCTCGGGGCTTGCGGTGGCGGACGCGCTGGGACGGTTCGGCAGTCATGGTGTGCGGTTTGCGTCGCATTGGGGAAGTCTGTCCGGATGGCTGGCACAAGCCTACCGGCTATATCGCGAGCCGGATGCGTCGAACGAGACATTCGGCCAACTCGGTCTTCCGGTCGAGAATCCGGTTACCGGCCTGTCGGTCTATGCAGCGCGCTCGCCGCAGAGCGATCGGCTGCAGATCATCGTGCTCAACATGACGGCAAAGAACGTCACGATGGATGTCGTGTTCCGGTCAGCGCGCAAATATCGGCTCGCCGAATTGATCGGCTTCGACGCGGCCCACAGCCAGACGGTGCTTCTCGACGAAAAGGCTGACGACGCCGAAGGCGCAGTCGTCGTGACCATCCCCTCATTCGCGGCCCGGCGATATGTCTTCGCGCTTTCGTGACGATGCAAGCGTGCCACGCCTATGTCAGCGAATACCCAGGGATCGCCGGAGCCCTTCCTCTAGGCCAATCGTCGCCCTGAAGCCGAGCAGGGTCTCGGCATTGTCGGTGGCATAGCTTGCCTTCAATGAAAACAGCGTCAACTCCGACGAGGTTGGCGCGAGCGCCGCGCGCTGTCCGCCGGGCAAGCCGATCTTTCGCCAGACTTTTGCGAGCACAGCCGCGATCGATCGAAATGCCAGCGTGCGTGGCGGAATCTCGCGGAGCGGCGGCTGGCCGTCGGCCACGGCGAGAGCCCGAAAATACTGATTCCAGGACGGCGTATCAGGGCCGATCACATTCATGATGCCAACGGCCGGGAGCGTTTCCGGCGCTTCTGCCAAACGCGCACAAGCCTCGATGATGATCTCAGCGACGTCGTCTACGTGCACGAGCGCGGCAAGACCGTCCCCGGATGGTCCGAAAGTGCCCCAGGCGCCGCAGCTGATACGCTGGATCATCTTGCCGACCCACAGCGTGCTGCTGGCGCCATAGACGATACCGGGACGTAAAATGATGGCACGCCGCACGCTCGGCTGCTCATCGACCCACTTGCGGATCAGATCTTCGCATTGCGATTTGGCCGCGCCATAGCCGCCGGCCTGCACTGGCAGGGCCGCGTCTTCGCGGATCGTTCCTTCCGCAGAACCATAGACAGCAATAGAGCTCAGGTAGACCAGGTACGACGTCCCTGCGGCGGACATCGCCGCAAGCAGCGTGCGGCACTGTTGGGGCATTGCTGCGTGCGAACCATAGGCGGCATGGACCACGAGATTGGATCCTGCAACCGCAGCATTTGTCTGTGTCGAATTGTCGAGATCGCAACGGCAGTCGACAATGTTGGAGGCGGCCGACGCCGATTTCACGCTCTGGCGGGTTCCGGCGCGGACCAGTCTCACCCGTCGTGCCAGCGGTTCGAGCAGGCTCGAACCAATGAAGCCGGCCGAACCCGTGACCAAAATGCAAATGTTGCCGGATTTAGCCATTGGCGAAATTCAGGTCGCTTCGTTGATGGAATGAATACGCTGCTACAGAAGCACGAAATCCGCGGGCGCGAGGTGAAGCCGGAATTTAACGTTAAGCCGCCTGTGAGAAAATTGGCGTACAATCATGCTGCCTGTCAGGCGGCCTGGTTTGTTTCTCTCGCGTTGTCGGCTGTCGGCAAAATCCGGTGGGCGGCTACATCGAGCCAGGCCGCGACCTTGTCGAGGTTGGGCTCAGCTGGACTGTTGCCTGCGGAGACCAGCACAATGCGATCGGCGTCGCGGGCAAGGCTGGCTGTCTGTTGGCGGTCGCTGAGCACGGGCCCGTTGTAGACGATGAAGTTGAAATCCGAGGGCGCTTCGGACTTCTCCGCTTGCTCCCGGCGCAGGACCAGTCGCAAACAGACATCCCGCTCATTCTCCATGATCGGAACGACGCTCAGCGCGTGGTAGGCCGCGTCCAATCGATAGATCGGCCTGAGAACGCCTGCCAGCATGATCAGCCCCGAGGGCGCGCCCGGGGGCACGGCAGCGGAGAGCGACGGGCTGGCGGGGTTTGAGTTGATGAGCAGCACGCGGTGGCCATTCGCGGCAGCCATCGAGGCGAGGTTGGCCGAAACCCTGGCGTGCTCCTCGGGAACCCCGGCGGAAGTAACCAGCACCGAAACGGACTTCTTCTTGCGGAAGCCGATCTTGCCGGCGCTCAGGCAGGATTTGTACAAGGCTTTGATCGCCGCGCTGAATGTCGCATTTGGCTGCGGGAAAATCTGCCGCGTCGCCGCGGCAGGCAACGTGGGTTCCGGATCCGTCGACTGCGGGGGAACGGGCTGCGGCTCAGGGACCGGAGCCGCGACAGGGATGCGTTGCACTTGAACGGGATCGCGATCGCTTCGCGTAAACATCGCCGCGAAGCCGATGGCTCCCATCGAGAACGTCGCGCCGATCAGACCGCCAAGTATTCCCCACAGCAGCAGGCCCTTGATCTGACCCTGTTCGTTGGGCGTCCGTGCCGGCGATATGATACGCAGATTGTTGCTGTCGATCTGGCCGAACTCACCGGCCTCGCGCGATCTGTTTTCGAAGGATTCGAGGATCTTGCGATGTGCCTCCGCGTCGGCCTGCAGCATGCGAAGGCCGACTTCGGCCTCCCGCGCCTTGGCGAGGTCGGCCGACAAGGCCGTAACGTTGCGCGAGAGGTAGGAGACTTCCGTTTGGACCTGATCGAGCTGTGACTGCGCGCCCTTTCGTATGTTGCCAACCGCAGCATTGATGCTCTTCTCGATTTCATTCATGCGGTTGCGCGCGTTCACCAGGGTCGGGTGCTGTTCGCCGAGCGAACCGGTCAGCTGTTCGAGATCGTTGCGCGCGGAAGCCTGAATCTCCAGTAGCAGCGCCAATTTGCGAGACTCCGGATCGGTGCCGAGTGCGCTGATCGCGCTCATCTGGTTGGAACCGGCGATGAGCTGGCTCAGCTTGCCGCGGATTTGCGCCTTGCGCGTCTCCGCCATCGAGAGGGCGGTCGTCGCTTCCGCAAGCCGCTGTTCGATCACCAGCTTGTCGTTGACGCCGGCGAGTCCATTCTTGGTCCGGAACGCTTCCACCTTGCTTTCCGAATCCCGCAAGCTCTGCCGCAGGCCTTCGAGCCGGCTGGTCAATTCGCCCGTCAGTCGTTTCACGGATCCGTTGCGGTCGATCTGGTCCTCATCGATGTATGCCTTGACGATGGCATTCGCCAGGCTAGCCGCGCGTGACGCCGATGCATCTGCGACGGTGACGTCGACGATAAAGCTGCGTTCCATTCGTTCGACCGTGACCGCGCGCTGGAGCTTCGCCAATGCCCGGCTTTCGTCGAGCTCGCCCAATTCTGACGTCGCCGAGGCGTCGGGTGCCAATTTCGTTCCGGCGTCGACCGCACGCTGCTCTCGCAATACGCGCAACAGCACGCGCTCCGACCTGATCACTCCCATCTGGCTTTCGACGAAATTGATCGCCGCGTTGGCATCGAGCTGGTCGGTTTGAAGGTCGTTCGAAAACACCCGAAAGCGGTGCGGGTCGATAAGGACCTGCACGGTCGCCTTGTAGCTTTTCGGGATCAAAATTCGTGCGAAGACCGCTCCGATACCAAAGATCAGCGTGGTAGCGACGATCAGCCAGAGGAACCGCCGTAGCTGGGCGGTCAGGACGGCCATCGCCAACGGCCAGGGGTTTTCGCCAGGCGGGCCGGAGCCGGCCCCACCTCCTGCGCCTGCCGAAGCCATTTGCTGGACCAACATACTAATCCTGAACTCAACGCCACGATTCCAGCCAACTGCCGAAAAGCGGCGGCTATGCTGTCAGCATGGAACTGCCGAGAACAACGCGCGAAGCACCCCCACCGCGGCAAGCTCGATTAACAAAGTCATACCCTGATAAGGTTAATGGTCGATTGCCGGAAAGGCGCGTAATCTAGGCGACGGCGGGCTCAGTCTCGCGAGTTGTTGGAAGCCTGGAGCGGCCAAGCTGCGGGTGCGGCTGCAGCAGCCATGGCTACGCTGGGTGAGAAGCGCGGTTTGCGCGGCCCTAACGATGAGACCAATCCGGTCCGGAGTGACCGGCGAGCGACGGTTGGATCTTGCCAGGAGGTTCCTTCATCATGACTCAACCAGCCGACGGCAAGTCTAAAAATACTTTCGGTAGCAATAAAAACGCGCGAATCGCGATTAACTACGGTTTTATCGAGCGCGTGAATTCCCGGTAGACGATCGGTATATACAACCGTCATTCGAACTACCCAAATCAAACAATCGGGTGTGAAAACAATGCGTGTTTTGCTGACTGGACATCGCGGCTATATCGGCTCGGTTCTCACACCTCAGTTGCTTCAGGCCGGACACGACGTGGTCGGTCTCGACAGCGATCTCTATGCACGCTGCACGTTCCCGCAGGGCGGCGCCATCAGCGATGTGCCGACCATCCTCAAGGACACGCGCGACGTAGAGATCTCCGACTTCAAGGGGTTCGATGCCGTGCTGCATCTTGCGGCACTCTCCAACGATCCGCTCGGTAACCTCAAGCCTGGTCTTACCGATGACATCAATCATCGCGCCAGTGTTCGTATCGCAGAGCTTGCCAAAAAGGCGGGGGTGCGTCGGTTTGTGTTTGCCTCTTCCTGCAGCAACTACGGGAAGGCCGGCGAAGGCATGATTGACGAGACCGGCGCGCTCAACCCGGTGACGGCTTACGGCGAATCGAAGGTCAATTCCGAACGAAGCATTGCGCGACTTGCCGGAGATGGTTTCTGTCCGGTCTATCTGCGGCCGGCCACAGCGTACGGCGTGTCGCCGCGGCTGCGGTTCGATATTGTCCTGAACAATCTCGTCGCCTGGGCCTTCACGACGGGCAAGATTCTCCTGAAGTCGGACGGCACCCCGTGGCGCCCGATCGTGCACATCGAGGATATTTCGCGCGCGTTCATTGCAGCGCTCGAGGCGCCGGCAGATGTCGTGTTCAACGAGGCGTTCAACGTCGGCCAGACCGGTCACAATTATCGGATCCGGGACTTGGCGGAGATCGTCTCAAGCGTGGTTCCCGGATGCACCATCGAATTTGCCGATGATGCGATGCCGGATACCCGTTCCTATCGTGTGAGCTTCGAGAAGATCCGAACCAGGCTGCCGCAGTTCAAGCCGCAATGGGATGCCAAGAAGGGTGCCGAACAGCTCTACAGGGTCTATCGTACTTCCGCTCTGACGCTGGAGGACTTTGAGGGACCGCGCTACCAGCGAATTGGGCACATCAAGAAGCTCGTAGCCGAAGGGAGGCTTGATGGCGACCTGCGGCGGACTCAAGCCTGGAGCCGCAATGATGAAGAAACGGCGGGAGCTGCAAGCGCTCTGGTTGGTTCCTGAGTTGGAGCGAGCAGCAGTCCAGCCCGACCCGATGGACGTTGCGGGGTGGTCTTTGGATAAGCTCATTGCAGACGATATCGGCGGCGAACTGTTCGCGTTTGCCGCCAGGATTTTCCCGATTTGCCGCAGTATTACCGGCGACGGTGTAAGGCAGACCTTGCGCGAGGTTGGCGCGCACATTGCCTTGGACATCCATGAAGTTCCGACCGGGACCGCCGTCTTTGACTGGACAATTCCGCGCGAGTGGAACATCCGCGACGCCTATATAAAAAACGAACAAGGCGAGAAGGTCGTCGACTTCGAGCGATCGAACCTGCACGTCATGAGCTACAGCGTTCCGGTGCAACAGCGCCTGTCGCTTGGAGAACTGAAGCAGCATTTATATTCGCTGCCCGATCAGCCCGATCTCATCCCCTATCGAACGTCCTATTACGCGGAAAATTGGGCATTTTGCCTGCCCCATCGACAGCTCGAGGCGTTGCGCGACGAGACTTATGAGGTGGTCATCGATTCAAGCCTTGCGGATGGCCATCTGACCTACGGCGAGTATCTGCATAAGGGAGAAACGGACGATGAATTTCTGCTGTCCGTCCATGTCTGCCATCCCTCGTTGGCCGATGACAATTGTTCGGGCATCGCGCTGTTGACCCATCTCGCCAAGCGGATGATCGGCGTGAGGACGCGATTCAGCTATCGATTTCTGTTCGTGCCGGGCACGATCGGTGCCATCACATGGCTCGCCCGTAACGAAGGGCATGTAGCGAAGATCAAGCACGGGCTCGTTGTCTCCATGGTCGGAGATGGCGGCGGCCCGACTTACAAGAAAAGCCGGCGCGGGAATGCGCAGGTCGACCGCGCGATGATCCATTCGCTGAACCACTCGGGACTGTCGCCGACCATCCTGGACTTTTCGCCTTATGGCTATGACGAACGCCAATATTGTTCGCCGGGATTCAATTTGCCGGTTGGGCTTTTTCAGCGCAGCAAGTTCGGTGCGATACCCGAATACCATACTTCAGCAGACAATCTCGGTTTCATCCGTCCGGACCATTTGCGCGATTCCTATCGACTGATCGTCGAAACGATCAACGTGATCGAGAATGATGCGGTCTTTCTCAACACGATGCCGAAGTGCGAGCCGCAACTTGGAAAACGGGGTCTCTACGGCGCCGTTGGAGGCGACAAGGACGCAGCTTCGGCCAACATGGCCATGCTGTGGATATTGAATCAGTCAGATGGCGCGCACTCGCTGCTCGATATCGCGGAACGGGCCAATCTGCCCTTTGCGGTGATTCAACGGACCGCGCAGCTGCTCCGGGATCACGGACTTTTGAAGCCGCTCACGGCTTCGCAGGATCAGGCCCAAATCTAATCAAGCGCCAAACTTGGGCCAGAGCAGGTCCTTTTCCGAAATCGTGGTGACCGGCAAAGGCCACGTAATGCCAAAGGCGGGATCATCATGGCATACGCCGCTGGAGGCATCCGGCGCGTGGAACTCTGAAATCAGATAGTTGACCTGCGCGTTTTCGCTGAGCGTCTGGAAGCCGTGCGCGAAGCCCTTTGGAATGTAAAGCTGGCACCCGTTCTCATCCGATAACTCGAAGGCGCGCCATTGCCGAAAGGTGGGCGAGTTGGGACGTAGATCGATGATCGCGTCCCAGATGGCGCCGCTGAGACAGCGTACCAGCTTCACCTCGGCGTGAGGTTCGCGCTGGAAATGCATGCCGCGAACCGTGCCCTTGTTGAAGGAACGAGAAATGCTGTGCTGAGGAAAATCAGTTTCGAGCCCTTGTGCGCGGAACTCGTTGACGCAAAACGTGCGCGCGAAAAAACCGCGGCTGTCTTGTCTTGGCTCGAGGTGGACGAGCCACGCACCGTCGAGGCCGGTGGTTTCAAATCGCATGATTGAGGCGCCATCTCACTAAGAACATTCTGCCATTTACCGCGTATTTTGTTAAGCATTTGTAATAACGCAATGAATTTACCCTATCACTATAATACTCAGCGAATTGCGCCCACTTGTGCGATGGTTGCACTCAATAGAGTGCGATCCATATTCTGACGGAAAGTACCCCATGCTGCACATGCCAAAGACAGCAAATTCCAATTCAAAATCGATTGCGTCGAAATCCACTCACGGCCGTTGTCGGCTATGCGACAAGCCGCTTGAGACGAGCCTCGTCGATCTGGGAATGTCTCCCCTCTGTGAAAGCTTTCTGACGGCTGACCAGATCGACGCGATGGAGCCATACTATCCGTTGCACGCACTGGTTTGCGATGGATGCTTCCTCGTTCAGCTCAAGGAATACGTCCAACCCGAGCATATCTTTACGGAGTATGCGTATTTCTCCTCGTACTCGACCTCATGGGTCGAACATGCGCGCCGCTATTGCGAAATGATCAAGACCAGGTTGGGTCTTGACGGAAACAGCCGCGTCTATGAGGTCGCCAGCAATGACGGCTACCTGCTGCAGCATTTCCTGCCGCTCGGCGTGCCTGTCGTCGGTATCGAGCCCGCAGCCAATGTTGCCGAGGTCGCGAGGCAGAAGAATATTCCGACGCTGGTCGAGTTCTTCGGCCTGAGGCTGGCGCAGCAGCTGGCGTCCGAGGGCAAGAAGGCCGATCTGATCATCGGCAACAACGTGCTGGCGCAGGTGCCCGATCTCAACGACTTCACCGCGGGCATGGCGCACCTGTTGAATCCGAATGGCGTGGTCACGCTGGAGTTTCCGCATCTCGAGCGGCTGATCAACGAGAACCAGTTCGATACGATCTATCATGAGCACTTCTCCTACTTCTCGCTCGTCACGATTGACCGGCTCGCCAAGAGGCATGGCCTCAAGGTGTTCGATGTGGAGCAAATCCCGACGCACGGCGGATCGCTTCGGGTTTACCTCTGCCGTGCGGATGCCGTGCACGCAGTCACGTCAAACGTGACGTCGCTGCTGGCCCACGAGCGTGAGGTCGGCTTCGAGGACATCGGCCAATATGCGAGATTTGCCGCGCAAGTTCATCACACGAAGCGGCAGCTCCTGTCGTTCCTGATCGATTGCAAGGAAAAGGGCGCGCGTGTTTGCGGCTACGGCGCACCGGGCAAAGGCAATACCCTGCTCAACTATTGCGGTATCGGTACCGACTTCCTCGATTTCACCGTGGACCTCAATCCCTACAAGCATGGCCGTTACACGCCCGGAATGCATATTCCGATCCATCCGGTTTCCATGATCGACGAAATTCGTCCGGACTACCTGCTGATATTGCCCTGGAACCTGAAGAACGAAATCGTCGCGCAGATGCGCCACGTCGGCGACTGGGGCTGCAAATTCATCGTTCCGATTCCCCGTGTGGAAGTCATCGATCCCCGTGAGCTCAAGTCATGAAGGTCGTGCTGTTCTGCGGGGGCCTCGGAACCCGGATTCGCGAATATTCGGAAAGCATTCCGAAGCCGATGGTGCCGATCGGACATCAGCCGATCCTGTGGCACGTGATGCAATATTACAGCCAGTATGGTCACCAGGACTTCGTCCTTTGCATGGGCTACAAGGCCAATGTCATCAAGGACTACTTTCTGAACTACCGACCGACTTCGAACAGCGACTGCATCATCTCCGATTACGGCAAGAACGTCGAGATCCTCGGCGACCAGCCGCCGGATTGGCGCGTTACGCTGGTGGACACCGGGACCTGGCGCAATATCGGCGAACGGCTCGTGGCGGTAAAGCATCTGGTCAAGGATGAAGAGATATTTCTCGCCAACTACAGCGACGGGCTGACGGATGCGCCGTTGCCGGAGATGATCGAACGATTCAAGAAAAGCGGGAAGCTCGGCTGTTTCATCGCCATCCATCCTCCGATCAGCTTTCATCTCGCCGAATTCGACGCGAAGGGATCCGTGCAGCGGATACGCTCCAGTCAGGAGTCCGAAATCTGGATCAACGGCGGGTATTTTATTTTCCGAAAAGAAATCTTCGATTTCATCAAGGAAGGCGAAGAACTCGTGCAGGAGCCGTTTAACCGCCTGATCGAAGGTGGGCATCTGATGGCGTACAAGTATGAGGGATTCTGGCGCGCGATGGACACGTTGCGTGACCGACAGATCCTTGAGGATATGGTCGAACGCGGTGAGACTCCCTGGAGCCTGCAGTCGCGGGCACGGGGCAGTGCCGCGTCATGAGGGCCTTGCGGTTAGCCAAGCCGGGCGACCGCTTGTCGGTGCTCTGCCTGGGTGCGCATTCGGATGACATCGAGATCGGGGCGGGCGCCACCCTCCTGAGCCTGTTGGAGCGCGGAATCCAGCTTGAGGTTTGCTGGTGCGTTCTCAGCGGAGGAGACGAGCGGGCGATCGAAGCCAGGAAATCTGCAGCCGACTTCCTTGTGAATGCGGCAAGCGCACAGATTGAGGTGAAGTCGTTCCCGGACGGGTTTTTCCCCGAGCACGGTGAAGCGATCAAGGAATGGTTCGAACAGCTGAAGCAGACGATCGAACCGGATCTCATTCTTACGCACCGGCGGGACGATGCGCATCAGGATCACCGCCAGGTCAGCCGTCTGACCTGGAATACGTTCCGCGATCATTGCATTCTCGAATATGAAATCCCCAAATGGGATGGAGACATCGGGCAACCCAATCTTTACGTGCCCGTTTCCGCGGCGGCCCTTCAGCGCAAGATCGACCTCTTGATGGCGCATTTTGGCAGCCAGCGTTCCAAGCAGTGGTTCGACGAAGAGACTTTTCGCGGGTTGGCGCGGATCCGAGGCATGGAGTGCCGTGCTCCGGAGCGCTACGCCGAGGCGTTCTTTGGACGCAAGCTCATGTTGGTCTAGCAACGCCGCAAACATGGCGCTCATCCGGAGCGTTGGTTGCCGACGGATGATTGCACCGATCGGGCGTCAATAGGGATTTCGCTGAATGCAAACCGCCATGAACATCACGCCTCGATCCCGGCTTCGTGCGGGCGACTGGGTGCAGGTTCGCACCAAGGAGGAGATTCTGGCTACGTTGGACGCCAACGGGCGGCTGGAAGAACTGCCGTTCATGCCGGAGATGCTTCCCTATTGCGGCAAGAGAATGCGAGTTGGCAAGCGGGCTCACAAGACGTGCGATCCGGCGCTTGGCATCGGCGGCAGGAAGATGGCGAATACCGTCCACCTGGAGAATATTCGCTGCAATGGATCAGCCCATGACGGGTGCGAAGCTGCCTGTCTGATCTTCTGGAAAGAGGCTTGGCTCAAGCCACTCGCAGGTGAATCGACGACGTCCAGCGTGCCGTCTTCACAAAATGAAGCGCCCGTCGCGCCCGCTCAATGTACCGAGGAGACACTCCGCTCGGTTCTCAAGGTTCCGGCGCCCCCTGGCGAGGTCGAGCCGACCTACATGTGCCAGAACACGCAGATCAAGTTCGCAACGCAGCCTCTGCCATGGTGGGACCTGCGCCAGTACGTCGAGGACTACACCTCGGGCAACGTCCGCTTGTCGGAATTGGCGGCCGGCCTGGTGTACTCCATCTGGCGAACTGTTGCGGAAGCCAGGATCGGCATGGGATCGGCCATGCGCTGGATCTATGACCGGTTCCAGAGCCTGTCCGGCAACACGCCATATCCGATACGGCCATTCGGAGTGCCCAAGGGTTCTCCCGTTCCGAGGGCTCAGCTTGACTTGAAGTCGGGCGAACGGGTTCGCGTCAAACCGTTTCAGGAGATCCTGAAGACGCTGGATTCCAACTATCGGAATCGCGGTCTGTATTTCGACGCTGAAATGGTGCCGTTCACCGAGCGCAACTATGAGGTCGAACGTCGGCAGAAACAGATCATCGACGAGGGGACTTCAAAGATGATCCGGTTCAAGACCGATGTGATCATTCTCAAGGACGTGGTCTGCGAAGCCCGTTATTCAGTTTGCCGCCGCTTCTGTCCGCGCGCCATCTACCCCTACTGGCGCGAGATCTGGCTCGAGCGCGTTCCAGAGGGGCACTGTAAGCATGACTGAACTCGAACGATCGCAAGGAAAGATCGGTTGCGCCTGAAACGGGACGTCGACAGATATTTCGAGGAGAACAAGCCCTACTCCGGGCTTGGTAAAGCCTCGTTGCGTAGTGGCGTGACCGTTGTCGCCGCGCGCGGCGTGAACATATTTGTGCAATTGGCGTCGACGGTCCTGCTGGCGCGGCTGCTCAGTCCTCATGATTTTGGCCTTGTCGCCATGGTCCTGGCATTGGTGGGGTTTGCCCCGATGCTCATCGATCTCGGCACCAGCGAAGCTTCCGCACAAAAAACGCATGTCAGCCGAACCGAAGTCAGTACGCTGTTCTGGCTTAACATCGCCATCGGAACGGTCTTGACGGTTGTGCTTGCGGCATCGAGCGGGTTGATTGCACGCTTCTTCGGCGAGCCCTCCCTGGCGAGCATTGCGCTCGTATTGTCATGCACATTTGTCCTGGGAGCGATATACAACCAGCACTACGCGCTGATGCGCAGAGTGATGGAGTTCCGCCGCATCGCGATGATTGATATTTCTGCGAACGTGGTCGGCAGCATTGTCAGCGTTGCCATGGCTTTCACTGGTTGGGGCTACTGGTCACTTGTCGCGAAGCCGATCGTGACCTCGGCGATGACTGTCGTCACGGTATTGATTTGTTGCCCATGGGTGCCCGGGCGACCAAGGCTTACGTCGGACGCGAGGGAGATGGTCGGATTTGGCATGGGCGTTGCCGGATTCACCATGACGGATTACGTCGCTCGTTCGGCAGATCGGGTTGCGCTCGGCTATTTTTACGGGGCTGGCCCGCTCGGGTACTTCCAGAATGCGTTCACGGTCTACAGCAATCTGCTGAGCATCCTGACGGAGCCTTTGCATAACATCGCAGTGTCCGGTTTGAGCAAGCTGAGGGGTGATCGGGACGAGCTCAAGCGCTCCTGGGCCATGGCGTTGTCGTCGCTGACTTTCTTTTCTTCCATGGCGTTTGCCGTGCTGGCGGTCGCAGGACAGGATTTCGTGGTGATCCTGCTCGGGCCAAAATGGGCGCCTGCAGGCCCGCTGTTGTGTATCTTTGCCGTAAAGGGCATAGCGCAAAGCGTCGAACGCACCATGGGATGGCTTCACGTCGCGGCCGGACGGTCCGACCGCTGGATGCGGTGGGGGATCTTCAGCGCGGTCTGCCAATTAGTGGCGTTGGGCGTCGGCCTGCCATTCGGAATTACCGGCGTCGCCGTGGCCTATGTGATTGCGACGTTTGGCCTGTTCGCGCCGGCTCTGGCCTATGCCGGAAGCCCACTGAGAATTGACGTCAGGGATGTGCTGCGAGCCGTGGGTGCGCCAATGACTTCGGCGCTCATCGTCGTGGCGTTTGGATTTATATTGCAACAGCTGGTTTTGGCCGGTTTCTCTCCGCTCATCAGATTTCTTGTGTCCGTTCCGTTCTGTCTGGCGGCATATCTCGCAGTCGTGGTGGGGGTATTCAGGGTAACCGATCCGCTCCATCTCGCGTTTTCCTTGATCCGTGAGCTTGGTCCAATGCAATCGTTGTTCGGCTCCAAACCTCAGGCACAAGCAAACCAATGAATGCAATTGAAGGATTTCTCGTTGGCCTCGATAAATGGCCGTGGGGCGCCATTTGCCGCGTGGTGCTCGGTCTCTGCATTCCGTCGATTTTTCGTATTGTCGGCGATCCCGATCGGATCTGGATGGCCCTGATCTTCTTCATCGTCCTGTTGATTGCATTGCGCGAAATTCCGGCGGTGCTGCGGCGTGCGCTGCCGTTTTCCGCTGAAGCGAAGAGTATCTGGGCAGAGCGCCGCAATACGGCCAAGGCGCACGATTCGTATCAATGGCAGAAGCTGTTCTGGATCGGCCTCGGCCTGCTGTCATATTCATTCATCGGCGATGGCCTGAGAAACGGCGAATGGGTCCTGACGTGCATTTGCCTGGTCGGCGGCGGGGCGGGACTGCTGTTCTGGTCCAGGATAGCGGCTGCTCGCACCGCGAAAGCGAAGCTGGATCGTGCGGCCGTTGGCCGATTGTAAGTGTCGAGCGGGACTCGATCGCGAGACATGCGCCCCGAAGGCGGCTATGCCTGTGAGGCGATCTGGTCGAGGCGATGCAGGCGAGCCTTCATTGTCTCGGTCGGCGCCAGGCCGAGGACATCGAACACCACCTGAATGCGATGCAGCCAGTCGTGCCTGAGCGCGGCTTGACGGACATTATTGCGACGAACCGCTCGCAACCGTTCAGGGTTGCCATTGAGGTCTGCGAGGATGTGGCCAACGTCGGGAGAATCGAACGGCAGGTGAATCACCGCATCCGGCCAATCGAACTGCTGCTCGAACGGCCCGGTGCGTGGCGCCTCGCCTATCATCACCGCACCCGCCGCAGCGCCTTCATAGAAACGCGCAGAGATTTCGTCACGATCTGCCGCGAAATCCGGATTGTTGACATGGCTTCGATTGGCGATGAAGTAATTGCTGTGTTTGAGCAGCGTCGCCAGCATGATGCGATGTTCATGCGGGCTATCCACTCGGAACGTGCGGTTTTGCAGGTTGGAACCGCTCGCAGCCACCGTGTCATAATAGTAGAAGCACTCTCGCCGCTCTGCATCCGCGAGTAGCGCCTGGTGCGTGACAGCCGAGCGCCGCCCGATATTGCAGACGTCAATCGGGCGCGGCCGATCGAGCGTCGCCGGCGCGAAACGCAACACGTCAACTCCGAGCGGCAGGTAGGTACAGGGTCGCCCGGTGATGCGCGCCACGTCCTCGACGCAATGACGGAGACCAACAAATATGTGGTCAAACTCGGATAAGGACTCGAGCAGATATTCCGGCAGCAGACTAGACCAGATTTCGGTGATGAAGCAGGCTGCCTTGCGAGAGCGCTGGCGCCAATTGGGAATGGTCGCAAGAGAGTGCAGTTCGAAGGCGTGGCTGAATATCGGAAAGAATAGCTCGAAGTCGTGCTCCAGCACCACCTTGCTCCGGGGCGAAGGAGCAAGCCGACGAGCCAATCCTGACGATCCGGATCCCAATCGCAGGAGCTTATAGACGCGCCGGTAGAACTCCAGACCCGACCGGTCGGTCGCGTCGATTCGTTCGGCGTCCGTAACGGCTGCGAACGTGTCCTCGAATTCGTAGGCGAGGCAATACGCGACCAGATCGGCAATCCGGCGCTGGGATAATAGTAGGACCTTGCCCTGCAAGTACGCGCCTCTGGTCAGTTCGACGTTCGTGGGTGCGCTGTCGGTCGAAGCGAATCAAGTCACCTGCCGCAGCAAGGTGATACTATACATGAGGCTGTCTTATCAAAGGCTTACGCAGCTACAGCTTCGATCCGTTGTAAAACAGTCACGGCCGTGCAGATCGGCCACACTCGCCGGGATTGCGCAGCCGTTCTTCCTGTGTTCGCAAGAGTTCATGATTGCGGCGGCCGCGCAGGCGTAAGCTGGTGTTCGGGTCAAGCGCTACGGGTAACTACTTCCGTGGGGAGAACCGAGATGCCAGCCTATATCCATCATCACGATGACGAGCCGGCCTTCATCATTTGTCCAAGCTGCGTGGGCCTTCCGATGTACGTCAAGGACGTCACACCCCATTGGAGCATGGCAAAGATCGACTTCACCTACGAATGCTCCGACTGCGGCGCCGAGATCACGCAGACCGTGATCAAGGCTGACCTGCTGCATTAGATTAGGCGCGACTAGGTTTGCCGCACGACGCCTGGCTGGCCGAGTCCGCATTCCAGCGTGTCGCGATCCCATTTCGCTGAAATCGCCGCGGCCTCATAAGTGCTTTGCAGGAAGTCGAGCAGCGCCTTGTCCGGGTCGGCGGCGGTGCGTACTGCGTCGTAAGGCAGGATGAATTCGCCGAGCGTTTCACTGAAAAACGCTGCGTCCGGCTTCACCTTTGTCTCGCGGAAGCCCGCGGGCGCTGGATAGGCATAGGAATAGAAAGCGGGATAGTCGATCGCGCCGCTGCCCGGCCAGAAGCCGGCGCTGCTCACTTCGTGCGAATAGGCTTCGAACGCCACCGCGTCGGGCAAATTCGGTACGCCGCCGGGGTGACGCGGCGCGCTGCGGCCGGAGAAGCGCGTGACCGCAAGATCAAAGCTGCCCCAGAAGAAATGCACGGGGCTCGCCTTGCCAAGGAAGCCGGTGCGGAATTGCTTGAAGACCCGGTCGCAATGCCCAAGAATTTGGAAGAAGCGTTGCACGGCGTCCGGGTCGTAGGAGGCGTGCTGGTGATCTTCGGAGAACCGGATCGGGTCGAGCAATTCGTTCGGCAGCTCGTCGATCGTGACGTGAATGCCGAGGTCTTCGAGCGCGGCCATCACTGCGGCGTGGAAGGTCTTGACCGAGTGGCCGGCCAAAGCGAACTGCCGCTCCGCGCCGTCGCTGGTCGAGATCCGAAGCGCATGATCGATGAAATCGAAGTCGATCTGGAATGTTCGAAGTCCGTCCGGAACTGGTGAGGTCGTCAACCCGCGGGCCGTGACATAGAGCGTCACGTGCCAGGAATGGTTGAGCCAGGGCGACTTGGTCAGCCGGATCTTGCCGACGATCTGGGTCCAGAGATGCAGCGTCGCGTAGGTGTCCCGCCACGCCGCGGTCGGTAGCTCCGGCCACGCGACTCGCGCTGTCTTGCTCATAGCTAACCCTCTGCTCGGCGGACTGCGAAGGCAGGTTAGCGTATCACGAACGGATCACGCCTGCTTCACGAAGCCGTGCATTCCGGGCAGCGGCGTTGTCCGCGTGTGGCGCGGAACAAGCTCCTGCACCACCAGCGCCGCGCAATCGCCTGCAGCGGATTGCGCACCAGTTGAGCCATCAAGAGAATCTCGACCATAGCCATGTCCATCGTCTCCAGACGATAGATGGGGCGGCATCGGTCGATGAGAATGCCGCCCCGATCACATCAGCCATGCAGCTTTTTCGCGGTCTCCGCGATCACACGTCCTTGATAACGCGCGCCGGCCAGTTCGTTCTCGCTCGGCTGACGGCTGCCGTCGCCGCCGGTGATCGTGGTGGCACCGTAGGGCGCGCCGCCGGTGACTTCGTCGAGTTTCATCTGGCCGGCAAAACCGTAGTTCAGGCCGACGATGGTCATGCCGAAGTGCAGCAGGTTGGTGATGATGGAGAATAGCGTGGTCTCCTGGCCGCCATGCTGGGTCGCGGTCGCGGTGAAGGCGCCGCCGACCTTGCCGTGCAGCGCGCCCTTCATCCAGAGGCCGCCGGCCTGGTCGAGGAAGTTGGCCATCTGCGAGGACATCCGGCCGAAGCGGGTGCCGGTGCCGACGATGATGGCGTCATAATTCGCGAGTTCCTCGATCTTCGCGACCGGCGCGGCCTGGTCGAGCTTGTAGTACGACGCCTTGGCGACTTCGGCCGGCACCAGTTCGGGCACGCGCTTGATGTCGACGGTGGCGCCGGCCTCGCGGGCGCCTTCAGCGACCGCATTCGCCATCGCTTCGATGTGACCGTAGGCGGAATAATAGAGCACGAGTACTTTGGCCATGATGGATTTCCTTTTAGTTTGGCTGTGGGTCTTCTTGGTGGGCTTCTTGGGAGAGAGTTCGTCATTGCCGGGCTTGACCCGGCAATCCATCGCCTTCGAAGGAGTCTCGCAAAGAGGATGGATGCCCGGGTCACCTAGCGCGAAGACGCGCTTCGCGCTTTTGCCCGGGCACGACGAGTGTTGTGCGGCTATGGCTTACGCCGCATCGACCAGCACCAGTTCGGAATCTTCCAGTGCGGTGATCTTGAGTTGCGCCTCGTCGCGGATAGCTGCGCCGTCGCGGGCGTTGACGCGCACGCCGTTGACTTCAACGCTGCCGGCCGCCGGCACCAGATAGAGGTTGCGCCGCTTGTCCGGCGTGTATTCCGCGCTCTCACCGGCCTTCAGGGTGGTGGCGAGCACGCGAGCGTTGGCGCGGATCGGCAGCGCGTCGTTGTCGTCGGCCAGGCCGCTGGCGATGGTGACGAGCTTGCCGGTGCGATCGGACTTCGGGAACGGCTTGGCTCCCCAGGTCGGCTGGCCGCCTTGCGTGGTCGGTTCGATCCAGATCTGGAAGATCTTTGTTTTGGTCGGCTCCAGATTGTATTCGGAGTGGCGGATGCCGCTGCCCGCGCTCATTACCTGCACGTCGCCGGCCTCGGTGCGGCCCTTGTTGCCAAGCGAGTCCTGGTGCGTGATCGCGCCTTCGCGGACGTAGGTGATGATTTCCATGTTGGCATGGGGATGCGCGGGAAAGCCGGTGTTCGGCGCGATCTCGTCATCGTTCCAAACCCGCAAGCTACCGTGGCCCATATTATCAGGGTCGTAGTGGCTGCCGAACGAGAAGTGATGCTTTGCCTTCAGCCAGCCGTGGTCGGCACTGCCTAGCTTCGAAAATGGTCTGAGTTCGATCATGGGATATTTCCTTAAGTGTTTGAGGAGAGGTGCCGGGCGCGAGCGTGCCGGGGATCGCCGAAATAGTTGGGATCAGGCGCCGAAGCCGCCATCGACGTTGAGCACCGTGCCGGTCACGAAAGAGGCTTCCGGGCTGGTGAGAAAGACGACGCCGGCGGCGATCTCTTCCGCGGTACCGAAGCGCTGCAGCGCGTGTTGCTTGCGCTGGGCTTCAGCGAACTCGCCGCCGTCTTTCGGGTTCATGTCGGTGTCGATCGAACCCGGCTGCAGCACATTCACGGTGATGCCGCGCGGTCCGAGGTCGCGCGACGCGCCCTTGGTGTAGCCGACGACCGCAGCCTTGGTAGCGGCGTAATCGGCAAGACCTGGGAACGAGGCGCGGGTCGCGATACCCGAACCGATGGTGACGATGCGTCCGCCTTCGCCCATCAGCTTCGACGCCGAGCGGATCGCAGTAATCACGCCATGCACGTTGATATCTTCCTGACGGGCGAGCGCCGCGGTATCGGTATTGGCATCGTCGATCGGGCCGCCGACGGCAACGCCGGCATTGTTGACGAGGATGTCGAGCCGTCCGAAATCCCTGGCGACGTTCTTCACCAGCTGATCGACTTCAACGGACGAGGCCTGATCGGCCTTGTAGGCGCGGGCCTTGACGCCGCTGGCTTGTAATTCTGCGACCACCGCTTCGGCCTTGTCGGGGGAGGCGACATAGCTGATGGCGACGTTGGCGCCTTCATTGGCCAGCGCCCGGGCGCTCGCCGCGCCGATACCGCGCGATCCGCCGGTGACGAGGGCTACCTTGCCGGAGAGCTTCTTGGTCATTGGATTTCTCCATGGGCTGAATTTCGTTGGGTCTTGGATATGCCTCCGGATATGGTATAGAAATAGAAACTATCGAAACACATTGTTTCCAAATTTGCGCAAGAGGCACCTTGCAATGCCAAAACTCCCGGACTTTGAAGGCCTCGCGATCTTCGCGAAAGTCGTGGAATTGCGGTCGTTCGCGGCGGCGGCCACCGAACTCACGCTGTCCAAGGCCACCGTTTCGAAGGCGGTGAGCCGGCTCGAGGAGCGGCTCGGCGCGCGGCTGTTCAACCGCACCTCGCGGCGGCTCGCGCTCACCGATGCCGGGCAGAAGCTGTCCGAGCGCGCCGCACGGCTGCTGGCCGACGGCGAGGCGGCCGAGAACGAGGCGCTGGCGCAATCGGCGACGCCGCGCGGGCTGGTGCGGCTCGCGGTGCCCATGACCTTTGGAGTCAAGGCGGTGGCGCCGCTATTGCCGGAATTTCTGAGCCAGTATCCGGAAGTCTCGATCGACCTTCATCTGAGTGATGCGACGGTGGATCTGATTGGCGAGGGATTTGACGCGGGCCTGCGCATCGCGCGGCTGCCCGACTCCTCGCTGATCGCGCGAAGGCTATGCGCGATGCCGCGCTATACCGTGGCCGCAGCTTCCTATCTCAAGCGCTACGGCCGGCCGACCCATCCGATGCATCTGGCCGAGCACAAATGCTTTGGCTACGCCTATCTCTCGACGCTCGGTGTCTGGCACTACACCAACGCATCAGGCGAACAGGCGAGCGTGCGGCCCGCCGGGCAACTGCGCGTCAACAATGGGGAGGCGGTATTGCCGTCGGTGATTGCCGGCCTCGGGATCGCCGACCTGCCGGATTTCATCGTTGGCGACGCCATCGCGTCCGGCGAGGTCGAGGTGATCCTGAAGGGCTGGAAGCAGCCCGAAGGCGCGGTGCATCTGGTGACGCCGCCCGGCGGCCCACGCCCCGCCCGCGTCGAGGTGCTGGCGGAGTTCCTGGCGAAGCATTTTGCCAAGGGAAAGAAGCGGTAGCCGCAAGCGCAAATCAGGCGACTGCAAGCCCCGGCGGATCGATCGGCGCGAATCGCGCGTCGGCCGGCGTGTTGAAAACCACCAGGAGATTCTGGCTCGCCACGGCCTCGGCTTTGGCGACGATGCCGTCTGCAGCGACCATGGCGGTGCGCGCGGCGTTGATCTCGTTCGAGCCGAGAAAGCGTCCTTTCTTGTAGCCGGTGAAGAGATTGTTCAGCAGCGAAGCGTAGGCGGCCTGCAGCGCGGCGTTCGCGGCGTTGCCGGCCGGCGGCCGCGGTGGCGACAGCGAGCGCAGATAGTCCGCCTCGGCATGGATGCGCAGCCATTCCTGGATGTTGAGGAACGTCTCGAAGTGATCCTCGCCTTCCGCGATGATCGAGCGGATCGCCTGCTTCCATTCGTCGGTGACGAAGCCGGCTACATCAGCGGGCGGAAACTGCAGCGTCGCAAGAATGTTGTTGTAGAGGCCATCGACGCCGGTCGATTGGGCCTCGATCTCGATGAAGTCATTGATCGCCTGCCGCGTGGCGGCGCGCGGCGTCACCGGCTGGAACGGTCCGGGATTCTGATGCGGCAACTGGCTCGCGACCCGTAACGCCGGCTCGAACGTGCCAGGGTCCGAGAGCCCACGGATCACGTCGTTGACGGCACGGATGTGCCGCATCTCGCCGATGGCGATACGCATCAGTTCGGCGCGGGTCGCCTGCACGTCGCCGAGCAGATCGGGCGTAGCGCCAAGCGAAGGATCCGTGTCCGGTTTGAGCGAATAGGCCGCCGCCAGATATTCCTGCGCCACCGCCAACTCCACGCCGGCCGCATAGTTCAGGTTCGCCATCAGTTCGGCGCGGCTGGCGAAGGGAGTGCCGACCACGGGCGTTTGGGCAAAGGGCGCCGTGATCTCGCGGCGCCCGACGACGAAGTGCAGTTCCTGCCAGCGATTGTTGATCTCGTAGTGGCGCAGTTCGACCGCCGGGTCCTGTGTCGCCTTGTCGGGCGGCGTTGAATTGACGGTCCGGGGGCCGCCGCGCTCCCATGGCACGGCGGCGTTCCAGGGCTGGCTCGGAGGCGTGTTGGCGGGCAACACGGGCTGAACGATATCGGGATGGTTGGAGGCCCAGTAGAAGCAGCCGCAATCGCGGAAATCGTGCGTCCATGGGCTGCACAGGGATTGCGACAATTCTCCCGGCAGGAACGCTGCGGCAAGGGTGCCGTTGTCGTCGAGATAGCGCGCCCGTTTCGCCGTCAGCGTCACCGTTCCGGACGAGCCGTCGTTCACGAAAGCGAGCGTGACGTTGCTGCCTTCGGTCAGCAGGCGAACTGCGGTCCATGCGTCCGGCGGTTTCCTTCCCGGTCCGACACTGGGCGTGGTGAGGTCGCCATCAACCGCGGGCCTCTGGCCAAGTGCCGGCAAAGCCAGGTTCAGGGCGAGCTGACCGAGAATGCCGAAAGTGCCGGTCAGGCGCGACACGAAAACCGAACGTCCGGCCGTCAGCTGGCCGGCGAGGTTCGTGTAGGTCGCAGCAATCGCCTGCGACAGATCGCCTGACGCCCGTGCATGCGCCACCCCATCGGAGTCGACGCTGGCAACGGCCATAAAGCCTTCGATGATATCCATTTCGAGAAACGGAAAGAAACGCCGCTCGAGATTACGCAGATCGCACTCAAGTCCCGGAAAACAATTTCCAATTCCTGACTCCAGTCGCGTCGAAACCGGGTTTCCCGCCGTGGTCCGCACCAGGTTCGCGGGGTCGGTAAATCGGCGCACGGCGGCGACGTTTCGTGCGATCAATTTGGGCGACTGAAGCGGTGCCATCATTCTGCTCCCGACAACGATCAATGGACAAAGTGTTCAGGCCGTGCGCTCGAAAGCTCGCAATAGCTGGCGAGACAGAAATCCAGCCAGTCGCGAATGAAATCGCACCCTGCCGGCGTTCGCGCCTGCGCCTCCTGGTGACAGCCGCCGGAGCAGAGATAGCGAGCCCAGCAGACGCGGCAGTCCGCCTTGGCGTGCACGTGACGCTCCACCGAGAAACGCGAGGCGTCGATCGGAATCGAGTGTGGACGCCGATCCCAGGCGATAATCCTTGTCGCCGATGGCGCGGTGGCAGGCGTACCAGTCACCATCGGCCGCGACGGAAAAATAGCCGCCACCGGCGCCGCATGAATAGGGCGAACTGGCGCCGGCATGGATCTGCTTCAGTGCGACCGCGAAATTGGTCAGGCGGATCGGCAGGCCGCGTCTGGCGCGCTCGAATTCCCGTCGTCGCGACGCCGATCAGTTGATCGAGGTAGACCGGCCAGTCCTCGTCGC
The DNA here is from genome assembly GCA_963774775.1 of uncultured Alphaproteobacteria bacterium. Classification (GTDB taxonomy): domain Bacteria; phylum Pseudomonadota; class Alphaproteobacteria; order Rhizobiales; family Xanthobacteraceae; genus Bradyrhizobium. The sequence goes on along the minus strand of CAVZGZ010000001.1, from coordinate 48,621 downwards.
GAAGTCCGCTGTTGTCGGCCGCAACCCTGAGCGGCGCGACGCCAGCTTCGGAAAAGCCGAGCGACCAGATGGCATCGAGCCGCGGCGCAAGGTCGAGGCAGCCGGACCGCACCGTCATGCGGGCCGCCACTTGCGCGCGGCCTGGATCCGCCAGCAGCGGTTCCACCCGCTGCGCCAGTTGCGCAAAGCTGCCGGCGCCGTTTCGCCGCGGGCGCTGCGTATCATGCGCGAGCGCATCGCCGTCAACGCTGATGGTCACCGCGAAGCGATGATTGCGGAACAGCGCCACATCGGTATCCGTGATCAATGTGCCGTTGCTGGTGATGGAATAGCGGATGTCGAGCTGCCGCACTTGGGCGTGCTCGCTGGCGAATTCCACGATCGCATGGACCAGCTTACGATTGCGCAACGGCTCGCCGCCGAGAAAGCCGATCGTGATCGGACGGGCAGGGTCGGCCGATGCCAGCAGTCTCCGAACCGCCGCGCTGGCGACGTCGAACGTCATGGTCTGCGTCTGGGCGCCGGCAAATCCGCCACGGTCGGCATAGCAATAGCCGCACGACAGATTGCACGACGAACTGACGTTCAGCGAAATGCTTTGCGGCGACGGGGTGACGACGTCGGAGAGATCGGCTTCCAGAGCCGAGGTTTCGCCGAGCATGGCGGCCAGCCGATCGATGGCTGCCGCGTCAGTATCGAGCTCGGCGGCAAGCAGCGGCGGCACGTCGAAGACGCGCGTGTGCGGAATGACCAGCAGATGGTCGCCGGCGGCCGATTGAAATCGCCTGAAAATCGGCGCCCGCGGATCCGCGTGTACGGTGGCGGCGGTCTGCATCACCGCACCGCCGCCGCAGCCGCGAGACGGGCCAGTACGCCGGCGCGCCTGGCCGCTGCGGATGGCGAAAGCACGCGCGCGGGAGCGGCGGGCGCCGCAAAGTCCGTTCCGCGCAATTGTGCGCGTTGGACGGTGCGGTCGACCCAGCGCAGCAGCAGGTCGTATTGCCAGGTCGATAGGCTGAGCGGCAGGGCGTTGGACTGACGCATGAACGGCGGCATTCGCATCGACGTCGCATTCGGCGTCTCGAATGATTCAATCTCGAACGGCGGCCGGACCACGGACTTGATGCGGTTCGGATCGAGCGAGACGACTTCGATCAGGTTCTGCAGATCGGACATTGCGCGATGCCGCATGCGGGCATGGGCACTGAGCGGAAGCGGATCATCGTCCGTTGGCGCAGCCAGCCGGTACAGCGCGTTGCGCAGCGCGTCGCGGCCGCCCAGAGTTTGGGTCGGTCGGTCTCGCGCACCGCCATCGATATCATCACGCCTTAGTTTGTCCGGAGGTAGTTCGACAGTGCGTCCGTCCGGCTCGAGCCCACGGCGATAGGCGTCGACGTTGAGCATCGAGACCGTTTCATAAATGCGCTCGAACAGGTCGGCGATCCACTGGTCCAGTTCGTCATCACTGAGCGCCAGATTGCGTGCGCCTGCGTCGGCCTCGCGGTCGTTCAGTTCGTCAGCCGCCGACAGGAACGGACGCCGGTCGGGGGCGAAATCGGGTGGGCCCACGAACGCCACCGACTTTGCGGTCAGCGTTGGCAGTGCCGCGCCGCGCTGCAGTGAAATCTCGAAATGCACTTCGCAGGTATCGTCGACGACGCCGAGCGAAGGCCCAAAACCGGGAGACCCATTGGGGTCGGGACTTCGGCGCTGGTTGATCACGTCGTAGGTGTCGCCGGGTTCGACAAATTGACTGGTCGATGTACCGCGCCAACCCGCATTCGGATTGAGAAAAGCGTTCTCGGGCCTGACCGAAGGCGCCGGTCGCCCGTTTTGCGGCACGGCCTGCGCCGCGTCGGGCGGTCCGTAGAAAAGTCCTGTTGCCGGCGTGTAGCGGAAGCGGATGGTTTCGACGTTGATCACGGCGGACCATGCCTCGCCGCTGGGTTGCGGAATGCTCCGCAGAAACTGCACGCTTCCCAACGGAATGCTGCGGCCCGCCGGTATCATCGGAGTCGGCGCCCCGGTCGGGCTGGTGCCGAAAATGGCGACACGCGCGTTATTGTTGGCGCCGATCGTCAGCGGCGGAAAGGTGCCGAAGGCGAGCTGCGGGTTCGTGGTCCGCCGCGCGGCTTTCAGGTTGCGGGCCGTCACCTTCATCTGAACCGCCGGGAGCGCGATACTATTGGCCTGCAGCAGCGCCGGCGTTAGCGGCACCTCGCGCCAGGTGGCGGGCGCGCTACCGGCATCGCCGACGCGGGCCCAGATTTCATAGAACGGGGCAACGGGCCGGATCAGGTCGCCGTCGCGGAATGTCACGCTATCCGGCATGAATGGCGCAGGCGTCCCGTCGGGCTGGATGGCGATGGTCCAGGTCGGTGCGATGCTGGTTTCGCCATCCGCGCGCGGCGCACGGGTGTCGATCCAGTCGTATGCGAATTGCGGCGTGGAACTGCCGCCGAGCCGCGCAAAGGCGAGGCCTGGCGTGACGAAAATGGCCTGGATCACATCCGCCATGGGAAATCCCCGCAGATTGTTTCCGACTAGGATGTCTCGACTGAAAAGAGATCGCCTCGCAATGCGAGAGATCATGCTCCAGGCACGGCCCCGAGGCAACTACAAATTGAATGATGCGGATGGGCTAGAATGCCGCGCCTTGTCAGCGAGTTCACCACTGATAACGCGCGACGCCCTTGCCCGCATAGCTGCGCGTCGACGTTGGAGAATTCGCCCTCGAAGGTGGCGGCGAGCGAGAAGCCGTTCAGCCATTTCATCTCGGCGGAGCCGGTCGCGAGCGCGGTGTCATGCGCCTGCGCTGCGCCGTTGACCACGAAGGACGCGCCCGGCAGTGCCTGGAACGTCGCCGCGATGCTGCGGTCGGGGTTGAAATCATGCGCCCACGCGGCGCGGCCGCGCAGCGTGAAGATTCCGTCCTGCATCGCAAAGGATTTGTCGCTGCGCAGACCGAGTTCGCTGCGTGAGGCCGTGACATTCTTGGCATTATAGGCCAGCGCAAAGGTGCCGGCTCCGGAGACGACGCTCTCGGCATAGGCCGGCAGATCGAAGGTCGTGAACTGGCCGGCGGCGTAGGGCGTGATCGCCGATCATCCATGGTGTCACGAAGCGGTAACCGCTTTCGACGCGGCCCGACCAGGCATTGGCGTTGAAGTTGCGCGCGCAACTGATCGACGCCGGCGACGGTGACCGTGCGATCGGTCGTGACATCCTGCCAGCCATAGGCCAGCGCCGCGGTGATGTAGGCAGCGCCGACGACGTGTCGCAAATAGGCGCCGGCCTGGAACAGGTCGGAACGTCCGCTGCCCAATCCGTTGACGTCAAAACTGGTGCCGCCGCCGGCCAGCGCGAAACCCGCTACCGTGAACGGCGAGATGCGATAGTCGGCGCCGACAGCGGTGCCGTAGATGCGGCTGGTGGCGGTGTTGGTTCCGGCCGTGGCGCTGCCATCGGTGGTCTGCGCGCCGCCATAGCCTGCCGCCCACACGCTCCAGCGCTGCGCGAAGGTCTGGCGCCGGTGCCTTCTGGGCAGATCGCCGCGTAGGCTTCGCGCGCGGCGCCGGTCGTCCCTTCGATACGCTGGGCGCCGTCGCGGTCGTCCGCGAATTGCGATGCGCCGTTCGAGGGCGAAACCGGATCGCCACGTTCGCCCATGAACGGATCGGTCATCGCGCCCATGAACTGGGTCATCGCGTTGAAGGTGGTCTGCTGCGTGCCCGCTGCGGATTGCCCGGACGCCTGCGTCAGGCCTGCGGCAGACAGCGCGCTGTACACCATCGGAATGCCGCCGGTGCTGTTGAAGTAATTGGTGAGCGCGTTGCCGACGTTCCGCGCGTTGCCGTTGAGGCCGGACGGGATCGCGAAGTTCAGCAGCAGGTTGAGATAGGCGTGGGTCGAGTCATAGCTCACCGTTTCGTGGAAGTTCGTTGGCAGGTTGGTGTCCACGACCGAACTGAATGTGCCGCTGACGCCGCCCGCGGCGGTCAGGATGGTGTACTGCTTCGCGACGTAGCTGCCATTGGCGTAGACCGCGTTCAGCGTGGCATTGCCGAGCGTCGCCGCGCCTGACACGTTGGCGAACGAGGCGGTCGAGGGATTGATCTGCACCAGGTAGATCGCGCCTGAAGCCAGCGCCAGGCTGCCGTTGACCGTGGTCGAGGTGCCCGCAACGCCGCTGCCGGGCGCAAAGGTGCTGCCGCTGCCGATCGAGAGGTTAGACACGATGCCGTTGCCGGTCAGCGCGCCGCCCGTGATCGTGACCGGTCCGTTGATCGTGCCGGTGTTGTTGGTAACCCCGGCGGTGTTGGTGAGGCCTCCATTCAGCGTTCCCGCATTGTTGGTGGTGCCACTGTTGGTCAGGAGGCCTGAGACGGTCGCGCCGGCGCTGTTGTTGAAGGTGCCGGCGTTGTTGACCGTGCCGGTCCAGGTCAGATTGTTGGTGATGATCCCGGTGTTGGAAACGACGTTGCCGGTCCATGTGGAATTGTTGGTGATGCTGCCGGTATTGGTGGCGACGTTGGCGACATAGGCGCCGCTGTTGTTCACAGTGCCGGCGTTGTTGAGATCGTCGGTCACGCTGCCGCCGGCGGCGACCGTGATCGTGGCGCCGGCGCTGTTGGTGATCCCGCCGACGGTCGCAATCAATTGCCCGCCGTTCGCAACGGTGATCGCGCCGCTGTTGGTCAGCAAGCCCTGCAGCGTGTAGTTGCCGGCAGTACCGATCGCCAATGTCGCGCCATTGGCGTTGGCGAAGGTCGAATCGCTGGTCACGGTGCCGCCGACATTGAACGTGCCGCCGGCATTGTTGGCGATCGCGCCGTTGACGGCGCCGCCATTGGCATTGACGGTCGCGCTGTTGGTGAGGCCGCCTGTGATGGTGCCTGAAGTCGTCAGCGTGCCGCCGGTGACGGTGGCGCCGCCGTTCAGCTGCACCGACGATTGGTCGTCGTGCCCGCGGTGTTGGTCAGCAGGCCGGACACCGTGCCGGTGGCGTTGTTGTTGAACGTCGCGGCATTGTTCACCACGCCCGTGATGGTCAAATTGTTGCTGACGGTGCCGCGTGCCGGAGATCGCCACCGTGCCTGAAATCAGATTGTTGTTGGTGACAGTGCCGCCGGTCACTGTCGCGCCGCCGTTGAGCTGACCGGCGTTGGTCGTTGTGCCCGCGGTGTTGGTCAGCAGTCCCGGATACCGTGCCGCCGAGTCGTTGTTGAAGGTAGCGGCGTTGTTGACCGCACCGGTGATGGTCAGGTCGTTGGTGACCGTGCCGGTGCCGGAAATCGCTACCGTTCCGGAAATCAGATTGTTGTTGGTCGAGGGTGCCGCCGGTCACCGTCGCGCCGCCGTTGAGCTGGCCGGCATTGGTCGTCGTGCCCGCGGTGTTGGTCAGCAGCCCGGAGACCGTTCCGTTGGCATCGTTGTTGAAGGTGGCGGCGTTGTTGACCGTGCCGGTGATGGTCAGTTGGTTGTTGACCGTGCCGGTGCCGGAAATCGCCACCGTGCCGGAAATCAGATTGTTGTTGGTGACGGTGCCGCCGGTCACCGTGGCGCCGCCGTTGAGCTGGCCGGCGATTGGTCGTCGTGCCCGCGGTGTTGGTCAGCAGCCCGGATACCGTGCCGTTGGCGTTGTTGCTGAAGGTCGCGGCATTGTTGACTGCGCCCGTGATGGTCAGGTTGTTGTTCACCGTGCCAGTGCCGGAAATCGCCACCGCGCCGGAAATCAGATTGTTGTTGTTGACGCCGCCGCCGGTTACGGTGGCGCCACCGTTGAGCTGGCCGCCATTGTTCGTTGCGCCGGCGGTGTTGGTCAGGAGCCCCGACACCGTGCCGTTGGCGTTGTTGTTGAAGATCGCGGCGTTGTTGACGGTGCCCGTGATGGTCAGATTGTTGTTGACCGTGCCGGTGCCGGAAATCGCCACCGGACCGGAAATCAGATTGTTGTTGGTGACAGTGCCGCCGGTGACGGTGGCGCCGCCATTGAGCTGGCCGGCATTGGTCGTCGTGCCGGCGGTGTTGGTCAGCAGTCCTGACACCGTGCCGGTGGCGTCGTTGGTGAACGTGGCGGCGTTGTTCACCGTGCCGGTGATGGTCAGGTCGTTGCGGACCGTGCCGGTGCTGGAAATCGTCACCGTTCCGGAAATCAAACCGCTGTTGTCGACCTGGCCGCCGGTGACGGTCGCGCCGCCATTGAGCTGGCCGTCATTGATCGTCACGCCCGCAGTGTTGGTCAGGAGCCCCGACACCGTACCGTTGGCGCGGTTGATGAAGGTCGCAGCGTTGTCGACGGTGCCCGTGATGGTCAGATAGTTGTCGACGTTGCCGGTTCCGGAAATCGTGACCGGTCCGGAATCAGATTGTTGTTGTTGACCGTGCCGCCGGTGACGGTCGCGCCGCCATTGAGCTGACCGTCATTGGTCGTCGTGCCCGCGGTGTTGGTCAGCAGACCCGACACCGTGCCGCCAGCATTGTTGTTGAAGGAGCCGGCATTCGATATCGTGCCGGTCCAGGTCGAATTGTTGTCGATGGCGCCGGTGTTGGCGACGACGTTGCCGACCCAGGTGCCGTTGTTGGTGATCCCGCCCATGGCATTGCTGGTGACGTCGCCGGTCCACACGCCGGTCGACGCATTGGTGATGATGCCGGTGTTGGTGTTGACCTTGGCATTCATGGCGCCGCTGTTGGAGACGGTGCCGGCATTGTCGAGGTCGTCGTTGACGGTGCCGCCCTGCGCCACCGTGAGGCCGCCGCCGACATTGTTGGTGATGCCGGTCGTGGCGGTCAGCGTGCTGGTGCCGTTGACGCTGATGGTGCCGGAATTGTTGACCGTGGTGGCGGTCGCCGTCGCCCCGGTCAGGTTCAGCGTGCCTGACGTTACCGTCCAGGCCTGGCTGGCGCCCGAAGTGTTCGACAGCGTCCAGGTGCTGGATCCTGACTTGTTGAACTGCGCGAAATTTTGATATTGCGATCCCAGTTGCGACAGGTCGAACGAACTGTTGGTGGTGCCGCCGAGCACCAGCGTGTTGGTGCCGCCGCCGCCGACGTTGCCGCTGATGCTGGAGCCGGCTCGCAGCTCGAGGCTGTTGGTGCCGCCCGTGAAGGCGATGGCGGTGCTGCCGGAAATTGTCCCCGTGTTGATGATCGTCAGGTTCTGCCCGACGATGCCGATTCCGGTTGCGCCTGTGGCCGCGTTACCGAAGCCGCCAAACCCTCCGGTGCCGCCGGTCCCAGCCGAAATCGTGCCGTTGTTGGTGATTGCAGCCCCGTTGGCGTTGGTTACCGTAATGCCGTTGCCGCCGTTTCCGCCGGCGCCGGCATCACCCGTCGCGCTGTTGTTGCCGAGGGCGGTACCACCGGTGCCGCCGTTGCCGCCTTGCACCGTCACGCCACTATTCACGGTGAGGGCGACGCCCGTGTTGGCGCCGTTCACAACAATTCCGCTGCCACCGCCGCCACCGCCACCGCCGCCGCCGACGGAAGTCGGGAAGGAGAAGTTGATGATTCCCATGCCGCCGTGGCCGCCGTCGCCGCCTGTGGCTCCGGCGCTGATCGTCGTCGTACCTGACGTGCTGACCGTGGTGCCGGCGCCGCCGGCCCCGCCGCCGCCGCCGCCCGAGGCTTGAAAGAAACCGCCGCCGCCGCCGCCGCCGCCGTCGGACCCGCCGCCGGCCCCGCCACGAAAGCCTTGTCCGCCGGTCGCCCCGTTGCCACCTCCGCCACCTGTCGACGATCCGTCGCCGGCAAGGCCCGCAGCCCCGCCGCCGCCTGGAGTGCTCTGGTTCTGTGCGTTACCGCCGTTGCCGCCGGTATTTCCGGTCGACTGGGCGTACGAAGTTGCCGGCGCCGCCAGAAGGATGATCGATGCGACGCTGGCCATCCAGCCGGACCGGGTCCGCTGGCCGGTCGGCTGAATTGCCGTCAATAGAGCCGGCAAACGCCGATCCGAACCTTGCTGAAATAATACGCACCCTAAACCGCCTGATCTGTTCGCGGTGATGCCGGGCCGGCTGCGGCCCGACGTCGCCTTTGCAAATTGAATTTGCCGGCGACGATGAAAGTCGCCGGCCAATCGTCGACAGCTAGCCACCAACGAGGCGTCGGTGTCCTGATAGGGGGGTGGATACTTTCTGAAGCTTTTCTGATATTTCGGTTTCAGGCGGCCACCGCGCCGAAATTTCTGATATTGCCGCGGCATCAAACGGTTCCGGGACCCCCGACGACATGGTGCTGCGCTTTTCCGGCTTTGAACTTGACCGGCAGCGTGCCGACCTGCGCGGACCCGACGGTGAGGCCATCAAGCTTCGGCCGAAGACGCTCGGTATCCTGAACCTGCTCGCCGCCAGCGCCGGGCGCGTCCTGAGCAAGCAGGAATTGATGGACGCGGTCTGGCCGAACGTCCATGTCGGCGACGACAGCCTGTTTCAATGTATCCGGGAGCTCAGAACCGCCCTTGGTGACGATCAGCGCCAATTGATCAAGCTGGTTTCCGGCCGTGGCTACCTCTTCACGCCCGAGGTCTCGATCGAACCGACGATCACCGGTGCTGATGTACCGTTGCCCGATCCCGTCCCATTCGCCGAACCAAGCATTGCCGCTGAACTGGTATCGCCATCGCGGTTGTTTGGCCTGCGCCCTCCCGTGGCGTTCACCGTCGCGGGTTTCGGCGCAATCTTCGCGCTGGCCGTCATCGCGACGATAGTCGGGCCGCGCCTCCTCTCTGGACCCAGGCCGCCAGCCATAGCTGTGATGCCGATCGCTGCCGCTGGCGGCGATGCCGAGATCGCTGCGGTGGCGGCTGATGTGACGACCCGCCTTGCCGATGGATTGGCGAAGATCGAAAATATCCGTGTCTCGCTACCGCCGGCTGCGCCGCAGGCCTCCGCGTGCGCCGCAAGCGGACTTTGTCGTCAGTGGCGAACTTCAGAAAAGCGAGCGGTCATGGGAAGTGCGTGCGCGCATGACCAGGATCGCGACCGGCGACGTCGTTTGGACCGCGCCGGTTTCGGTCGTGCTGGAAGATTCCGATCTGTCGCTGCAGCAGTCGCGGCTCGCCGCGGGCATCGGTCATCCGCTGGCGCTCCGCATTAACGCGCTGCTCAATTCCGACACCCGAATGGCTGGACGCGGCCGCGGATCGTCGCCTGGCAGCGCCAACGTCGTGATCGAGCAGGCCACCGCTTCCATCGTGCAAACAACGCGCGATCGTTTTGCGACGGCGCAGGCGATGCTGGAAAAAGCACTCGCCGGCGACCCAGACAATGTCGATCTCGCGGTTTCGCTCGCTGCGCTCCAATTGCGGGGCATCCAGATGGTTTGGTACAGTCCGGCAGACAGCGCGGCGGCGGAGAGCAAAGCCAGGTCGATCCTGGAGCGCGCGTTGCAGCTCAAGCCGAACTCTCTTCCGGTGCTCGAAGGCTATTGCCGCTTCCTCAGCGCGACCAACGAATTCGTCGAAAGCCTGGTGGCCTGTGCCAGGACCCTGAGCTTCGATCCCTGGAACGGATTGGCGCTGTACAATGCCGGTCTGGCCCAGGTTCAATTGGGGCGCTTCGAGGACGCGCTCGCGACGTTCAAGCAAGCGGACCGATTCGACACGCCACAGGTTTCGCGCTGGACCTGGCAGCTTGGCGCAGGGTTGACCTACCTGGTGATGGGCCGCAGCGAAGACGCGTTGCCGTGGCTGCAAAGGTCGATCGCCATCACGCCAGGATCGGGGCGCAGCTACATGCTGCTATCCGCGGCCTATCAGCAATTTGGGCCAGCCGGCCGAGGCAAGATTGGCCATGGAGAAAGGCGCTCGCGTTGCGGCCCGGTTCCAACGCGGGCAACATTGCTCTCCCGCCGAAGAACGCCAGCCCGGTTTTTCTAGCGGCGGTCGAACGGATCGAACGGGCCTGTGTCGCCGCCGGATTGCCGGAGCACTGACTTGTGCTTGCCGGCGCGCAGGCGGATTTCCTCACATTTAGTTGTGTGACCAGAACCTTCCTTGGCCTCAATCAATTGACAGTTTTAAGAGCAATGCGCCGCGCGCGGAACCGGCGCGCTTGATGAACATGAAGAAGGGGACCGGCATGCGAGCACGACGCATTGTCCTGAGCCTTGCGGTCGTGACCGGCTGCACAATCGTCACGCAAAATTCTGCACTCACGCAAGAATATCGCGGAACTTGGGAACAACAGATGGCCTGTACGCCCGACGTGATGCGGCTGTGCAGCGACCAGATACCCGACGTCGGCAGGATCGTCGCATGCTTGCGGCAGAACACGGCCTCGCTCGGAAACTCCTGCCGCGCGGTGTTCGAATCGAACGCCAGCGCGCAGCCGCAGGCCAGGCAACGCCCCCGTGCCCCACAGCCGGCGCCGCCCGTTATGCCGAGACCGTCAGACGACGATGACCAATAGCGCAGTGCGTTTCAGGGCCTGTTCTCGCATACGTCGACCCATTCGGCCGATGTCAGCTCCGCCATCCGCGAAGGGGTGATGCGTACCGCGCTGTGGGTCGAGCCCGCGGCCGGCACCACGACGTCGAACGCCTTCAGCGATACATCGCAATACACTGGCAGCGGCGACTTCAGTCCGAACGGGCAGACGCCTCCGACCTCGTGGCCCGTGATCTCGGCGACCTCGTCGAGGCCGAGCATCTTGGGCTTGCCGCCGAACTGCGCCTTCAGCTTCTTGTTGTCCATCCGCGAGGTGCCGGCGGCCACGATCAGCACCACGCGCTCGCCGATCCGCAAACTCAATGTCTTGGCGATCCGTGCCGGCTCGACGCCATAGGCCTCGGCCGCCAGCACCACGGTTGCGGAACTCATCGTCGATTCGATCACGGAAATTTCGGGCGCCTTCTCGGCGAAGAAGGCGCGGACGGACTCAATGCTCATGTTTCAGGAACCTCGGGCAATCAGGGCGGGCAGTTCAGACAGTGCGTGGATGCGATAATCAGGTTTTAGCCCGAGTTCGTCCATCTGGGTACGGATCGCCTTGAACATCGTCAGCGGGGTCACGAGATCGCTTTTGGCGCAGGCCTGCGCCATGGCTTCCGGTGTCACCCGTTCGATCCAGGCGACGTTCAATCCGAAAGCCTTGGCGCCGCAGGCGTCCCATGGGTTGGAGGAAACGAACAGCACTTCCGGGGGCGGGATACGAAGCGTCGGACTCGATCAGCATGTAGGCATCGGGGCTTGGCTTGAAGATCTTCTTCGCGTCAACGCTGATGGTCGCGTCGAGCACGCGATCAAGCCCGCTGTTCTTTACCAGCGCGTTGAGCATGTCGGGGCTGCCATTGGAGAGGATCGCGAGCTTGCTGCCCTTCAGCGCCGACAGTGTCACCATTGCATCCGGGTAAAGATCGAGATGCAGGTATTTGTCCATGATGCGCTCGAATACGCCTTCGTCGTATTTCAGTCCCAGGCAACGCAGTGTGTAGGCCAGCGACTCCTGCGTCACGGCCGCGAAATCCTGATAGCGCCGCATCAGTGAACGCAGCCAGGTATATTCGAGCTGCTTGATGCGCCAGACCTGGGTGATGATTTCGCCGTAGCCGGGAAAGGACTGTTCGGTGACGCTGGCGACCGACTGAATGTCGTAGAGAGTGCCATAGGCATCGAACACGATCGCTTTGATGCTCACTTCGCAATACTCACTTTTCTTCTGCTTTCTGACCGATCGTCGCGTCAAGGAATTCGTGCAGCGCCTCGATCGCTTGATCCGTCGCGGCCTGGTTGAATTCGAGGTGGTGCCCCGAAAAGTTTGTCGGGGTCTTGAGGTCGCGCGCGTCGAAGGCGTGATAGGCATCGGGATAGACGATCAGCTTGATCGGAGCCGCTTCGCCCCGCTGGCGTGATATTCCCACATCATCGCGGCCGTCGACCACGTCGCGGCAGGCCGCTGCCGGATTCAAATCATCGCGCTCACCGATCAGGATCAGGGTCGGAACGGTCACATCGCCTCGAAACCAGCGGCAGGGCGGATAGAAGGCGATGGCAGCGCGGAATTTGTTTGGCGATGTCTGTTCGATGGCGCCATGTTCGACCGACATGAGAGCCACCCGTCCGCCGTGCGCAAAACCCAGCACCGCAACACGATCGGGATCGACGAATGGCGCACGCACCAGAAAATTCAGGGCGCGGTAAGCGTCCAGGACCAGATCGTTCGGTGCGCCGTCGCCGCAATCCTTGAGGCCGCGCGGACCGAAACTATCCACGGTGAGCGTCACATAGCCCCAGGACACAATCCGCTTTCCCCAGCGCTCGTCGAGCCGGCCCCAATTTCCATTGCAGCTATGCAGCAGCACGACGGCGGGCGAGGCGCCGGCTTCGTTGGTCTGCCGCAGGTAACCCTGCAGCGGTTGGGGGCTCGCCAACGGATTTTCGATTTCCACGACGACCGGAGGCGATGCGGCCGCACAGCATTCGACCGCATTCCCGGTGAGGAACGCGGCGAGCAAGGCAGCAGTTTTTGCGAAGGTCGTCACACGTCACGATCCCGCTCAACAGCCAGCCGGTGATGCAACGTCCTTATATACCCAAAATACGACGTGCGTTGGCCTTCATGACCTTCGGCCGGATCTCCTCGCGGATCTCGAGTTTGGCGAAATCCGCCAGCCAGCGGTCCGGCGTGATCACTGGCCAGTCCGAGCCGAACAGCATCTTGTCCTGCAGGATCGAGTTGATGTAGCGCACCAGGATCGGCGGGAAATATTTCGGCGACCAGCCGGAGAGGTCGATATAGACGTTCGGCTTGTGGGTCGCGACCGACAGTGCCTCTTCCTGCCAGGGGAACGACGGGTGCGCCAGGATGATCTTGAGGTCAGGGAAATCCGCCGCCACGTCGTCCATATACATCGGATTCGAATATTTCAGCCGCATCCCCATGCCGCCGGGCATGCCTGAACCGACGCCGGTCTGCCCGGTGTGGAACAGTGCGATCGCGCCGCCCTCATTGATCGCTTCGTAGAGCGGATAGGCCATGCGGTCGTTGGCGTAGAAGCCCTGCATGGTCGGATGGAATTTGAAGCCGCGAACGCCGTACTCCTCGATCAGCTTGCGCGCCTCGCGCACGCCCAATTTGCCCTTGTGCGGATCGATGCTGACGAAAGGAATCAGCACGTCGAGATGGTCGGACGCCGCTTCCAGCATTTCGTAATTGTTGTAGCGGCGAAAGCCGGTCTCGCGCTCGGCATCGACCGGGAAGATCACGGCGGCGATGTTCTTCGAGCGGTAGTAGGCCGCGGTTTCCGGCACGGTCGGCGGATGCTTGTGCGGCGATTTGAAATATTCCGCCATCTGCGCCTGGAAGTCGTCATAGCCGTCGTCGCCATGCATGCCGCAGGGTTCCTCGGCATGGGTGTGGATGTCGATCGCTGTGACCTTTTCGATATCGGGCAGTTTGAGCTTGGGCATCTGGGTTTCCCGGCTTGATTTTTCGGTTTCTAAAATTGATTATACTATATAACGAATTTCGCAAGGCGGCAGAATTAAATCCGCGAAGACCACGCGCTATGGCGGGCTGATCGCGCCGCCTTCGATCCGCAAGACTAATTTGATCAAGACTGATTGGATCAAAGCTTCAACCGTAGGGCCGTGCTACTTCGTCGCACCCTTTGGTTGTGATGTACATCATAGAGCCTCGTTGATTGCTGGCGCGATAGTGCTGTCCTGAATTGCTTCCTTCACAAGCTTGAAAGGTTAGGACTATGGCCAATCAACCCACTCTGTATGAGCTTTCCGGCAACGGGCTTCACGTCACCTACTCGACGAGCAGCATCTCGGGAAAGCCGCTGTTCAACTATCACGACGCGTTTCAGGTCAGGAATTTCTCAGGCGACGAAATCCAGACCGCTGAAACCATTCTCGGGAAACTGGTGTCGGTGTTTCTGATCAGGACCATCGACGGCGGATCGACGTCGTTCACCCTGATCGTTCCGGCGGTCCATCTGCCGGCATCCAACGTTGCCAACATCACCACCGATGCTGTCACCACCATCCACAAATTCAGTATCGTCAATCCACCCCTCGGGCAGACCGAGCTCTATACATTCCACCGGCTCCACGGCACCGCCAGATTCGTGGTTTTCTAGGTCTGACGGCGGAAATGACGCGATGGCTGCGGCCGACAGGCCGCGGCCGGGTTCCGAATGGTGCGGATTTCCCAGTGATTTCAAGCCTGCATTCGAATGGCCTGAAAGGGACGGGACGCCAAATCAGGCTGAAAACGGCCCACTCGCATTGACATTCGACTGCGGCATGGCTTAGAAACCGCCCCGTCCCGGGCGGTGAGGCCGCTGGCGGGAAGAATCCCATTTTGCCACTTTTGGGCATGCAACCGGTTCGGCCTTCTCTCACGGCCTTTCAAAGCATCAGGATTGTCCCATGAAGGTCCGTAACTCGCTGAAGTCGCTGCGCGGCCGCCACCGCAACAACCGTCTGGTCCGCCGCAAGGGCCGGGTCTACGTCATCAACAAGGTGCAGCGCCGCTTCAAGGCTCGCCAAGGCTGATTTGACGAGCCTGATTTGACAAGGCTGATTTCAAGGCCGAATTAAGCTGTTGATAGGACAGCCATTTCGGGCCTCCCGCCAGCGAATGGCGCCCTATTCACAGGTCTTTGACGTTTTGCTGCTTTGCGGCGCGCTGTTGTGCGTCTAGACTTCGAGCATGGGATTGAGATTCCTCCGCCTGCGGAAGCTCCGGTCTGCGCTCCTCGTCGCCACCCTCATGGCTGCTGCGCCGGTGGCCGGCTTCGCCCAGGATGATCCTCACGTAGTCCCGCCGCCCAAGCAGCAGAAGAAGCTACCGGAAGCCCCGAGCAAACTGCCCAAAGTCGGCGCCGATCGCATGCGCGGGCTCGACTTCCTGTTTGGCGCGCTGAAAGCCGCCCCCGATGAAGCCAGCGCCAAACATGTCGAGGCGCGGATCTGGGCGCTGTGGTTGCAGACGCCGAGCGATACCGCGGCGCTCCTGATGATACGGGCCAAGGTGGCGATGGACGCCCAACAGATGGATGTCGCGCTGAAGCTGCTCGATGCCGTCGTCAAGCTGCGCCCCGACTATATCGAGGCCTGGAACCGGCGCGCGACGCTCTATTACCTGAAGAACGACTACGCCCATTCACTGGAGGATATCCAGCAAGTGCTGATCCGTGAGCCCCGCCATTTCGGCGCGCTGGCCGGACTTGGCATGATCATGCAGGACATCGGCGACGAAAAGCGCGCGCTCGATGCCTTCCGCAAGGCGCTCGCGGTCAATCCTTATCTGGAGAAGGTGCCGGAGCTGGTGAAGACGCTGACCGAGAAGGTCGAGGGACGCGATATCTAGCGCCTGTCCCCGCGGGTGGTTAACCAGGAATTAACGCCACTTGTTGTGGCGGAACGTTTCTCGCTCACGCGCTTATGGCCGCTGCGTAACGGCGTGCAGGAGCGAGGTGGGGACGATTTCTGGTTCGGAGACGGGCCATGCAGATCACTCGCCGACGCGAAGCTTGCTCGGTCGACTATCCGCGCCTGCCCAGGGGATGATGCTTCTGCCGACTAAGGCGCTGCGTCATAACCGGTACCGTTTCGAACGAAGAAGAGGTGCTCGACCAGAAAGTCAGTGCAGACTCTCGCTGCCAGGGGCCAATCCGTCTAGTCCTGCCGCCGCATAGAACTGCGCAAGTTCGGCTTCCAGATGTTCGTTGACCATCAGCAGCGCCTTCAGCGCACCGCGGAGATCACCATTGCACCTTGCCACGATCTGATCGATGGCCGCTTCGCTTGGATCGGAAAACATTGCTACTCCTCCGAATATTCCCCTGAAAAGGTTTGGCGGGGCTATCTGTTCCTGTGCATTCCGTGGACAGGTCAGGTACCCTACCTTTTCGATCAAGCCGTGCATGTCGTGGCGAAATTGCCGCCGGCAATGTATTAAATACCCGATGACGCTGGTATGAACCCGCTATCCACAGAAATTCTGCGCTGTGGAAAACTCCTGCCCGCGAAACCGGCCTGGATCGCGGCCGTAGCTCGCAGGTGCAAAAGAGCTTCCGGACATTCTCGATGGTGACAGTAATTGTCGTGGTGGCGCTGGCGGGGCTGGCGCTGGTCACGCAGGCCGGTGTGCTGCTGATACAGCGCGCGTTTCCGGCGCAGGGCAGGATGGTCGAGGTGGCCGGTGCCACGCTGCACGTGGTCGAACTCGGCCCGCGTGATGCCGCCGGTCCGCCGATCGTCATGCTGCATGGGGCGAGTTCGAATCTCGCGGCGATGCGGCAGTCCGTTGGTGAAAGGCTCGCGCAAAATCACCGGGTGATCCTGGTCGATCGTCCCGGGCACGGCTGGAGCGCGCGCGAGCGCCTGGCGGATTCGACCCCCGCCATTCAGGGACGGATGATCGAGCAGGCACTGGCAAAGCTCGGCGTCGGAAGAGCGATTATCGTGGCGCATTCCTGGGCCGGTGCGCTCGGTTTGCGGATGGCGCTCGATTATCCCGAACGCGTCGCGGGCGTCGTGCTGTTGGCGCCGGTTGCCTATCCCTGGCCGGGCGGCGTCGGACGATACAATGACGTCGTCACCACGCCGGTGATCGGTCCGCTGCTGGCCTACACGGTCACGCTGCCGCTTGGTTATCTTCTCGCCAAGTCCGGTGCGCGCGGCGTGTTCCTGCCGCAGCAAATGCCGGAGGATTTTGTGACGAGCACGGCGACACCGCTGCTCCTGCGCCCGCACGAATTCCTCGCCAATGCCCGGGATCTGGTGACGCTGAAGCAAGCGATCGCCGAGCAGGCGCCGCGCTACGCCGAGATCGTGGCGCCGATCACCATCCTGGCCGGCGACGTCGACAAGACGGTGTCGACCAACATCCATTCGCGCCCGCTCGCCGCCACGGTGCTGAATGCCAGGCTGATCGTGCTGCCCGGCGTCGGCCACATGGTGCAGAACGCCGTGCCCGATCTCGTGATTTCAGAGGTCGAGGCGATGAGCGCGAAGATGGCGCAGCGCGCCGCGGCAGCGCAATAGAGCATGATCCGGAAAAGTGGGCACCGGTTTTCCGAAAAGATCATGCTCAAACAAAAACATAGAGCGGGATGACGATTCGAAGAAAAGTCATCCGGCTCTAGGCGCTGGGTCATCTTCGCGGCTGGCACCGTATCGCCGGGGCCCGTTCGCAATCATCTCGCGCGCGAATGTGTGATCGCGCCGTCCTTGCGCGGCCATATCGCGCCGAACATCATGTCGGCCAAGCGGGTCGGTTGCACCGGAACCGGATTTCGCTGCCCCTCAACAAGGACGTGCCCCATGCAGATCGAAAATGTCGCCGACCTCATCGCCGAAACGCTGATCCAGGCGGGGGTGAAACGAATTTTTGGCGTTGTCGGTGACAGTTTGAACGGTCTGACCGAGGCGCTGCGCAAGCGAAGGACGATCGATTGGATCCACGTCCGTCATGAGGAGGTGGCCGCCTTTGCCGCCGCGGGAGAATCGCAGATCACCGGAGGACTTGCGGTATGCGCGGGCTCGTGCGGACCCGGCAATCTCCACCTCATTAACGGCTTGTTCGACGCGCACCGCAGCCGCACTCCCGTGCTGGCAATCGCGGCGCAGATTCCTTCCGCCGAGATCGGCGGCGGCTACTTTCAGGAGACCCATCCGCAGGACCTGTTCCGGGAATGCAGCCATTACTGCGAGCTGGTATCCGACCCGGCGCAGCTGCCTTACGTGCTGGAAAATGCGATCCGCGCGGCAGTCGGAAAACGCGGGGTTGCGGTGTTGGTGCTGCCTGGCGACGTCGCGCTGCAGAGCGCGCCCAAACGCGGCATCTCACCTAACGCCGGGCTTCTGCCGCCGGTACCGGAGGTTCGGCCGGCCGATGCCGATCTGACGGCGCTGGCCGATCTCCTGAACGGCGCCAGGCGGGTGACGCTGTTCTGCGGGCGCGGCTGCGCCGGCGCGCATGACGGCCTGATGAAGCTCGCCGAAGCGCTCAAGAGCCCGATCGTGCATGCGCTGGGCGGCAAGGAGCATGTCGAATACGACAACCCCTACGACGTCGGCATGACCGGCTTTATCGGGTTTTCCTCCGGCTATGCGGCGATGCATGCCTGCGACGTGCTGCTGATGCTGGGAACCGACTTCCCCTACAAGCAGTTCCTGCCGACCGGCGCCAAAATCGCGCAGGTTGATATTCGCCCGGAGAATCTGGGCCGCCGCTGCAAGCTCGACCTCGGTATCGTCGGTGACGTCGGCGCCACGATATCGGCGCTGCTGCCCAAGCTCGTGGCAAAGGGCGACCGCAAGCATCTCGACGATAGCCTCGCGCATTACAAAAAGGCCCGTGCGGGCCTCGATGAACTGGCCCGCGGCAAACCGGGGCAAAAACCGATCCATCCGCAATACCTCGCCCGCCTGCTCAGCGAGCAGGCGTCCGACGATGCGGTCTTTACCGCCGATGTCGGCACGCCGACGATCTGGGCCGCGCGCTATCTCACGATGAACGGACGCCGTCGCCTGATCGGGTCCTGGGTGCACGGCTCGATGGCCAACGCCATGGCGCATGCGATCGGCGTTCAGGCGTCGCAGCCTTCCCGGCAGGTGGTTTCGATGTCGGGCGACGGCGGATTTGCCATGCTGATGGGCGACCTCATCACGCTGACGCAGATGAAGCTGCCGGTGAAGATCGTGATCTTCAACAACGGCGTGCTCGGCTTTGTGGCGCTGGAGATGAAGGCCTCGGGATTTGTCGAGACCGGGGTCGATCTGCAAAATCCCGATTTTGCCGCCATGGCCCGCGCCATGGGTATTCACGCCGTGCGGGTGGAGGATCCGGGCGAACTGCACGGCGCGATCCGCGACGTGCTCGCGCACGATGGCCCGGCGGTCCTCGATGTGGTCACCGCGAAGCAGGAACTCTCGATGCCGCCCACGATCACGGTGGAGCAGATCAAGGGCTTCAGCCTGTGGGTGCTTCGTGCCGTGATGAGCGGCCGCGGCGACGAGGTTCTCGATCTGGCGAAGACCAATTTGCTGCCGCGATAAAGCATGATCCGGAAAAGTGGGCACCGGTTTTCCCTCGCGACAAACGCGGAACGCGTTTGCGCGGAGATCATGCTCAAACAAAAAGATAGAGCGGGATGACGAATTGAAGAGAAGTCATCCCGCGATAGGGTTGATCTACCTCGTCCGGCAAGCGGGACGAGGTAGCCTCGAGCGACCTACTTGGTCTTGCCGTCCTTGTCGTATTGCGAGATGAACGCCCAGAGATCGTTGATCTCTTTCTCGTTCTTGATGCCGGCGAAGGCCATCTTGGTGCCGGGGATCTTGGCCTTGGGGTCCTTGATGTATTCCTTGAACTGGGCCTCGTTCCAGGTGATGCCGGAATTCTTGTTGGCGTCGGAATAGCTGTAGTCCGGCGCGGTGCCGGATTTGCGGCCGTCGATGCCGTTCAGCTCCGGGCCGACCTTGTTCTTGGCGCCTTCGCCGATGGCGTGACAGGCCAGGCATTTATTGAACGAGGACTTGCCGGCTGCGGCATCCTGCGCCGATGCGCTGGATACGGCGGCCAGTGAGGTGACGATAACCAGGGCGCTCAAGATCGATTTTTTCATGGGGTGCTCTTCGTCTCTTCCCGGGAGTTCTGGTGCAATTGCTTGTGGCAGGCCCGCTTCGATTGGACAAGTCGCGAAACCTTGACCGGTTTCGGCCATGCAGGCTTGCCCCAGAGTGAACTCGACCGTTTGCAGGGAGGCAATCCGGCCTTTGGCCGGTCTACCCAAGCGCGCCCGGACGTGCTTGATTTGCCAAGGTAAATCGAGCGCGGACGGCGAACAGGAAATAGTCATGGCCATCATGATGCCGGCATCCGATCAGGCAGTTCTGGCTCGCCGTGACGCCATCGTGGCGGCGTTGCGCGCCATCGTACCGGGCGAGGGCGTGATCGACAGCGCAGCCGAAATGCTTCCCTACGAGTCGGATGGCCTGATGGCCTATCGTCAGCCGCCGATGGTGGTTGTGCTGCCCGATACGACCGAGCAGGTCTCAAGGGTTCTCAAATACTGCTTCGAGCAGGGCATCAAGGTGGTGCCGCGCGGTTCCGGCACCTCGCTGTCAGGCGGCGCGCTGCCGCTCGCCGACGGCGTGCTGCTGGGGCTGGGCAAATTCAAGCGCATCCGCGAGATCGATTTCGACAATCGCGTGGTGGTGACCGAGCCCGGCGTCACCAATCTCGCCATCAGCCAGGCGGTGGCACATGCCGGCTTCTATTATGCGCCCGATCCATCATCGCAGATCGCGTGCTCGATCGGCGGCAATGTCGCGGAGAATTCCGGCGGCGTGCATTGCCTGAAATACGGCATGACCACCAACAATGTGCTGGGCTGTGAGATCGTGCTGATCTCAGGCGAAATCCTGCGCATCGGCGGCAAATCGGCTGAAAACGCCGGCTACGATCTGATGGGCATCATCACCGGGTCCGAGGGGCTACTCGGCGTCATCACCGAGATCACGGTGCGGATCCTGCAGAAGCCGGAGACGGCGAGGGCGCTGATGGTCGGCTTCGCGCAGGTCGAAGCCGCCGGTCAGTGCGTCGCCGAAATCATCGGCGCCGGCATCATCCCGGGCGGCATGGAGATGATGGACAAGCCCGCGATCCACGCCGCCGAGGCTTTCGTCCATGCCGGCTATCCGCTCGATGTCGAGGCGCTGTTGATCATCGAACTCGATGGTCCAAGCGTGGAGGTCGACGAATTGATCCGGCGGGTCGAGGCGATCGCGCAAGGCTGCGGCTCGACGACCTGCCAGATTTCCACCTCCGAGACTGAGCGCAATTTGTTCTGGGCCGGCCGCAAGGCGGCATTCCCGGCGGTCGGCCGGATATCGCCGGACTACCTCTGCATGGACGGCACCATTCCGCGCGGCGCGCTGCCGAAGGCCTTGGCACGGATTCGCGATCTCTCCGAAAAATACGGTCTCGGCGTCGCCAACGTGTTCCATGCCGGCGACGGCAATCTGCATCCCCTGATCCTCTACGACGCCAACAAGCCCGGCGAGATGGAGCGGGCGGAAGCCTTCGGCGCCGATATCCTGCGCTGCTGCGTCGAACTCGGTGGCGTTCTCACCGGTGAGCATGGCGTCGGCATCGAGAAGCGCGACCTGATGGGCGAGATGTTCAGCGAGATCGACTTGAACCAGCAGCAGCGGTTGAAATGCGCCTTCGATCCGCAGGGCCTGCTCAATCCCGGAAAAGTGTTTCCGACGCTACATCGCTGCGCCGAGCTCGGCCGCGTCCATGTCCACGCCGGCCGACTGGCGTTTCCTGATTTGCCGCGATTTTGAGGGCAGGGGGCACGATCCCCGGTGGCGAACATGGCTGACATTGCTGCTGATGCGTCGAGCGGTGCGGTGGCGGATGCACGAGGCGCCTCGCGGTTGCTGTTCATCGACAACATCAGATGGTCGATGATCATCCTGGTGCTCAGCATGCACGCCTGCGACACCTATAGCCCGTTCGGCAACTGGTACTATGTGGAACGGCAAAAACCGGGGCTCGGCACCGCGCTGTTTTTTGGCGTCTACCAGAGCTTCCTGCAGGCCTTTTTCATGGCGGCGCTGTTCTTCATCGCCGGCTATTTTTCTGCGGCGGCCTACGACCGCAAGGGCTTCTCGCAGTTCGTCCGCGATCGCCTGGCCCGGCTGGGATTGCCGACCCTGTTCTATATGTTCGTGATCGGGCCGCTCACCCAGTATTTCCTGTCACGGACCTGGGGCCGCGGAGGCTTCGGGCACCAGTGGCTCGTCCATGTCAGGGACGGCGAATGGCTTTCCGAAACCGGGCCGATGTGGTTCTGCGCGGCACTATTGGTGTTCTCGGTCGTCTATGGCCTGATCCGCCTGAGCGGATGGAAGGAGAGCAGGATCGAGCCTCGCGGTGACCGCAGCGGTGGATTGGCTGTCGCGATCTTCATTGTCGCGATGGCGGCGTCGACCTTTCTGGTCCGCATCGCCGTGAGCGGGGACGCCTCAGTGCTTAACGTCCACCCCGGCGATTTCCCGCAATATCTCCTGATGTTCGCGGCCGGGGCATTCGGCTATCGCGGCAACTGGATCGCAGTCCTTCCCGATCGCCCCGCGCTCCGTGCCGCGTCATTGGCGCTGGCGCTTTCCATCCCGCTGTTCGCCGCGCTGGTGGTGTTCGGCGGCGGCCTCGAGGGCGAAACCGCGCGCTATGCGGGCGGGCTCAATCCGGTCAGCGCCGGAAAATGCCTTTGGGAAGCGCTCGTCTGCGTCGGAATGGGTCTGTTGATGCTGGTCGTCTACCGCCGCTATTTCGATGCGCAGGGGCCGGTCGCCCGGTGGCTCTCCGACAACGCGTTCGGCGTCTATCTCATCCATCCGCCGATCCTGATCGGCTCCGCCCTCCTCCTGCACGCGGTGCCACTGAACGCCATCGCGAAGGCCTTGTTGCTGACGGCCATTGCGGCGATCGGCAGTTTCGCGGTGTCGGCGTTTGTCTTGCGCAAGTCGCCGCTGCGCGCGATGGTCTAGAGCATGATCCGGAAAAGTGGGTACCGGTTTTCCGAAAAGATCATGCTCAAACAAAAAGATAGAGCGAGATGACGATTCGAAGAAACGTCATCTCGCTCTAGAGTTGGTGATGGATACGCAAAAAGTACGTGACGCGGCCGATGTCGAACAGGTGGTGCGCGCCGCGATCGCGAGCGACCAGCCGCTGGAAATCATCGGCCATGGCTCGAAGCGCCAGATTGGCCAGCCGATGGCCACCAACGCGGTGCTCGACCTCTCCGCGCTGAATGCGGTCATCGCCTATGAGCCGAACGAACTGATCATCACGGTGCAGGCCGGCGCGCCGCTGGCCGACGTGCAATCGTTGATCGATTCCAGAAACCAGCAATTTGCGTTCGAGCCGGTCAACACCGCAGGTCTGCTGGGTGGGCCTGCGATCGGCACCATCGGCGGCATGATCGGCGCAGGCCTGGCTGGGCCACGCCGGATCAAGGCCGGCGGCGCTCGTGATCATCTGCTCGGCGCGCACGCGGTGTCGGGCTTCGGCGACAGCTTCAAGACCGGCGGCAAGGTGGTGAAGAACGTCACCGGCTACGACCTCTGCAAGCTGCTGGCGGGTTCCTGGGGCACGCTCGCGGTCATGACCGAGGTCACGCTGAAAGTGATGCCCAAGCCCGAGAGCGAACGTACGCTGGTGCTGCGCTCGCTCGACGCCGTCACCGCCAACCGCGCAATGACGGCGGCGCTGGGCTCGCCCTTCGATGTCTCGGGCGCGGCGCATTTGCCGCATTCGGCGTTCCGCGCCGAAAGCACGCTTTCCGGGCTTGGATCGCCGGGGCAGGCGGTGACGTTGCTGCGGCTGGAGGGGATCGCTGCTTCCGCGGTGCATCGGGCGGCTTCGCTCCGCCAGGCGCTGGCGCCTTTCGGAGCTATTGAAATCCTGGAGGATGCCGCATCCGCAGCGATCTGGAGTTCGCTTCGCGACGTTCAGCCGTTTGCGGCGGATGGCGCGCTCGGCGCATGGCCGGTGTGGCGGATCGTCTGTCCGCCTGCCTCGGGCGGCGCGCTTGGCGAGCGGCTTGCGCGCGACACCGGTGGCGACGTGATCTACGACTGGGGTGGTGGCCTGATCTGGGTGGCGCTGCCGCCGACGCCCGACGCGCAGGCCGCGCTGCTGCGGCAGCGGGTTGATGCAGCGGGCGGCCACGCGATGTTGATCCGGGCTTCCGAGGAAGTGCGCGGCGAGGTCGACGTATTCCATCCGCAGCCGGGTGGGCTGGCGGCGCTGAGCGAGCGCGTGCGCGCGAGCTTCGATCCCAGGAACATCCTCAATCGCGGCCGCTTGACGCGGCGAGGCATGACATGAAGACCGAATTCTCGCTTGCCCAGCTCGCCGATCCGGATATTGCCGAGGCCGACAAGATCCTGCGGGCCTGCGTGCATTGCGGCTTCTGCACCGCGACCTGTCCGACCTATGTGCTGCTCGGTGACGAGCTCGATAGCCCGCGCGGCCGGATCTACCTGATCAAGGAGATGCTGGAAAAGAACAAGCCGCCGACGGCGGAGGTGGTCAAGCATATTGACCGCTGCCTTTCCTGCCTCGCCTGCATGACCACCTGCCCGTCCGGGGTGAACTACATGCACCTGGTCGATCAGGCGCGGGGGCGGATCGAGCGGGATTTCGTGAGGCCGCTGCCTGAACAGGCGCTGCGGGCGATCCTCGCCTTCGTGCTGCCGCGGCCCGGCGCGTTTCGCTTAAGCATGATCCTGGCGCGGCTCGGCCGCCCCATCGCAGCGCTGCTGCCGACGCCCCAAGCGGGCTCGGCCACCCCGTCCCTGCTGCGGCGAATCAAGGCCATGCTGGCGCTGGCGCCGAGCGGGCTGCCGGCGCCCGGGCCGGCCTCCGGCAGCGTATTCTCGGCGGCCGGCGAGCGGCGCGGCCGGGTCGCGCTGCTGCAGGGCTGTGCCCAGCAGGTGCTGGCGCCGCGGATCAACCAGGCCGCAATCAATGTCCTGACGCGCCACGGCATCGAGGTGGTGCTGGTCAGGGATGAGCAATGCTGCGGTGCGCTGACCCACCACCTCGGGCGTGACGACGACGCACTGGCACGCGCTCGCGCCAACATCACCGTGTGGCAAAGGGAAGCGGAACAGCATGGCCTCGACGCGATCCTGGTGACGACGTCGGGCTGCGGCACGGTCATCAAGGACTACGGTTTCATGCTGCGCGAGGACCGCGATTTCGCTGCCCCCGCTGCGCGAATATCCGCGCTGGCAAAGGATATCTCGGAATATCTCGCCGGCATCGATTTGCTTCCTTCAGCGCAAAAAGGCGATGTCACCATCGCCTATCATTCCGCGTGTTCGCTGCAGCACGGACAGAAAATCACAGCGCTTCCGAAAGAATTGCTTTCCAAGAATGGATTCGTGGTGAAAGATGTACCTGAGAGCCATTTGTGTTGCGGTTCGGCGGGGACCTACAACATTCTCCAGCCCGACATTGCGAGCAGATTGCGCGATCGAAAGGTCGCCAATATTGCGACAGTCAAACCGGACATGATCGCTGCGGGCAATATTGGATGCATGATTCAGATTGCCGGCGGTACGTCAGTTCCTGTGGTGCACACGATTGAGCTTCTCGATTGGGCGACAGGAGGTCCAAGGCCCGGATTAGGTAGCCCAGGATCGAATTGAGATTGAATGGATCGATCGGCCTTGCAGACGGGCGGACTATTCGAACCGCCGGATAGACTGAATCAGCGGCAACAGGAGGATCACAATGGCGAAGGCGAAGAAGAGCAAGAAAAGCAAGAAGGCTAAAAAGGCCAAAAAGGCAGTAGCGGCGAAGAAGAAATCCGCGAAGAAATCGTACAAGAAGGCTGCCAAGAAATCGGCCAAGAAAGCCAAGAAGGCGCCCAAGAAGGCCGCGAAGAAATCCGCCAAGAAGGCTGCCAAAAAATCTGCGGTAACGGCCGCGCCGAAAAAGGCTGCCAAGAAGAGCGCTCCGAAGAAGAAGGCTGCTCCGGTAGTTGCAGCTCCCGTCGCCGCACCGGCTCCGGAGCCCGAGCCGGCCCCGAGTTGGGCGACGCCCAGCCACACCCCGTCATGGGGCAGTTCGTCCGAAGGAGGCGAGCAGCACTAGAGCATCATAGGTTCTGATTGAATCGGAACCGATGCGCTGGATTCTCGTTCTGACAGCTTCTTGTTCTGAGGCGTTTTCTACCGCCGATAAGTCTACGCAATCTGCGTAAGCTTGATTGCTATGCGAACCGGTACCCACTTCGCTCGAAAACGCATCTAGCGTTTCACGCAAGCCGCGTCCCTTCGGTCCTCCCAACGGAGCGGTTTGTTTCGCCGGCAAGTTACGTTGGCGCGCCAG
Organism: uncultured Alphaproteobacteria bacterium; assembly: GCA_963774775.1. Taxonomy (GTDB): domain Bacteria; phylum Pseudomonadota; class Alphaproteobacteria; order Rhizobiales; family Xanthobacteraceae; genus Bradyrhizobium. The sequence continues at coordinate 22,741 of CAVZGZ010000001.1, read as the reverse complement.
CATAGGAGAAAGCCGCAGCGGGCAGCCGCTGCGGCTTTTTCCGTGCAGCGGTCACCATCGCGAGCCCGAGTCTGGGCCTCTCGCGGGTTCCAGCTGATTCGGCGAGGCCCGATGTGACCGGGATAAACGGTTGAACTTCCGGTTCCCTATGTCACTCAACCGACACGGGAGTGGCCCGTTTTTGTTGTTGGAATACAACACACGTCAACAACATTCCCCCAAAACCCTGTATCGCCTAAAAAGTCGGCATCTGCTCCTCTTTTTTGCTTCACCCGGCAGAGCACGCGTTTCAGATTGGCGTCACGGATTTTTGCAGTGTTGTCACTTGCCCGGGGGGGCCACCGAAGCTGGGTTGTTCTTAGGAAAAATTGATGAGGAACGTCATGAAGAAATTGGCTTTGTTAGCAACGGCGCTGGCAATGATCTCGGGTTCGGCCCTTGCAGCTGACATGGCCGTGAAGGCCGTCAAGGCACCGCCGCCGGCCCCGTTCGATCCCTGGGATATCGCGTTCGGCGGCGGGATCATGAGCGACTACATCTTCCGCGGCGTCACCCAGTCGAACCACAATCCTTCGGTCGCCGCCTATTTCGAGCCCCGCTACAACGTCAACAAGGACTTGCAGCTTTACATCGGCACCTCGGCCGAGAGCATTTCGTTCGCGAACCGGGCCGCTGCCGAAGTTGATATCTACGGTGGTATCCGCCCGACCTTCGGCGCTTTCGCGTTCGATTTCGGCGTCTGGGGTTACCTGTATCCGGGCGGCACCTGCTACTTCGGCGCGCCCTTTGACACCGCCGGCAATCCGCTCAGCGCGCAATGCGCGGCCAACTTCCTGCCCAACGGCAACGTGATGAAGAAGGACGTCAGCTTCTTCGAAGTCTACGGCAAGGTGAACTACACCATCAACGACAACTGGCAATTCGGCCTGAACGAGTACTATTCGCCGAACTTCCTGAACTCCGGTGCCTGGGGCAACTATTCGTCGATCACCGGCAAGTTCACCGCGCCCAGCACGGCGTTCGGCAGCAGCGGCGTTGGCATGTATGTCTCCGGCGAGTTCGGCCGGCAGTGGCTTGGAACGTCCGACTCCTTCTACGGAACGGCCTTCACCAATCCCGGTTTCGCCGGACCGTTCCCGAATGGTATCAAGTATGCCGACTATAACACCTGGAACATCGGCATCGGCTTCACCTACAAGGTGTTCACGCTCGATCTGCGTTACTCCGACACCAATCTGTCGAAGGGTGACTGCAACGCCTTCACCAGCAATTTCAATGGTAGTGGAACCACCAACATCACTTCGATCAATCCGACCGGCGTTGGCACCAATTGGTGCGGCGCGGCCGGTATTGCCAAGCTCTCGGCCGACCTGACGGCGATGACCAATCTGAAGTAACATCTCCCACCGGGATCGACGGGGCGGCAGAGCGATCTGCCGCCCCTTTTTGTTGTGTGGTGGGGCTTCTGGATGAAATTGGATCGGCTACGGTCGGAGGGGAGGGCGGTCATGCGTAGCCGCCGCCGGGATGTGCTGGCGGGCGCCATTGCGGGGCTTGGCGGCGCGGTTGCCATCGGCAGCATGGAATGGCTTTCGCTCGCCGCGCATTATCCGCTGGCGGTGATCCCGTTTGCGACCTCGATCGTACTGGTGATCGGGTCGCCGGAGGCTGTGCCCGCACAGCCTCGAGCCCTGATCGGCGGGCACCTGGTGTCGACCCTGGTCGGCATGGCGGTGCTGTGGCTGGCCGGGCCGCAGGCCTGGGCGGCGGCGCTTGCGGTCGGCCTCGCCATTCTCGCCATGTACCTCACCGACACGTTTCACCCGCCGGCCGGCATCAACCCGCTGCTGGTCGTTTCCAACAACCTGCCATGGTCATTCCTGTTCGCACCGGTGCTGGCGGGGGCGCTGCTGCTGGCAGCCTTTGCCTTTGCCTGGCACCGGTGGGTCAGCCGCAGGCCGTGGCCGCGGCACTGGATGTAGTCCGCCGTTACGGAGCGGCGGCCCTTGTTGCTTCCTTGAATTCAAATCGATCGCCGTCGCGGACCAGCGCGATCCGGCGCTGATGGAACGCATCCAGCGTCGAACGGTGGCCGATGGAGACGACCGTGGTCTGCGGCAGCTTCTCCGTCAGCAGACGGTACAACGCCGCCTCCGAGGGTTCATCGAGCGAGGCGGTCGCCTCGTCGAGGAACAGATAATCCGGCCGATGCAACAGCGCCCGCGCCAGCCCGAGCCGCTGCTGCTCGCCGAGCGATAGCATCCGGTTCCAGTGCGCCTCTTCGTCGAGCCGCTCGGCCAGCTGCGGCAGGCCGATCTGGGTGAGCACTTGGCGGACCTGGTCCGCGCTGAAGCTCGCTGCTTCACCAGGAAAGACGATCGCCGCATGCAGCGGCCCGATCGGGAAGTAGGGCCTTTGCGGCAGCATCATCAGCGACGCGTTGGCCGGAATCGAAATCGAGCCGTTTCCGAACGGCCAGATGCCGGCAATGGCGCGGAACAGGGTCGACTTGCCGGCGCCGGACGGGCCGGTGACCAAGGTTCGTTCGCCGGCTCGAATGCTGAAATCGTCGGCCGAAACGAGGGGCGCGCCGTTGGGCAATTTCAGCAGAAACTGGTGCAGGCCGATTTCGCCGTTGGCTGCCGGTTCGGCCTTTATCGAACCGGGATCGGCCGCGAGCTTTTCAGCGCTCTCGATCGACGTCTCGAAGCCGTCGAGACGGGCGACCACGGCGCGCCATTCCGCCATCGTGCGGTAGACCGAAACGAAAAACGACAGCGCACCTTGCACGTTGCCGAAGGCTTCCATGGTCTGCTGCAGGGCGCCGAGCTGGATCTTGTTGGCGAAATAGGCCGGTGCGGCGAGAATGACAGGGAATATCACCGCGGTCTGGGCGTAGCTTTGGGTGAACGCCGTCAGCCGCTTGGTTCGGCTCATGATGCCGTACCAGTTTCCGACCACACGGCCGAAGCGCTCCGACAACCGACCGCGTTCGGCGGGCTCGCCTTTCAACAGCGCAATCTGTTCGGAGTTTTCGCGGACCCGAACCAGGCTGAAGCGGAAATCGGCCTCCAGGCGCTGCTGCTGGAAATCGAGATTGACCAGCGGCGAGCCGATCCACTGCGTCAGCGCCGTTCCGAAGATGGCGTAAATCAGCGCGCCCCATACCAGGTAGCCAGGGATAGCGAACTCGTTGCCGAACACATGCAGCGGGGCGGCCGCGGACAGCCCCCACAGGATGACGACAAAGGAAGCCAGCGTTACGACCGCGCCCAGCAGGCCGACGCCGATATCCAGCGTGCGCTCGACAAACAGCTTGACGTCGTCGCTGATCCGTTGATCCGGGTTATCGGCGGCATCGCCCTGAAGCTGCATGCGGTAGTGGTTCGCGTTGTGCACCCACTCGCCGAGATATTGGGTGGTCATCCAGTTGCGCCAGCGGATTTGAAGCCACTGAGTGAGATAGAGCTGGTAGACCGAAAGCACGACGGAGATGGCCGCCAGCACACAAAAGACTCCGGTTTCCCAGGTGAAGCTGTCCCAGTTCTTGTCTTGCAGGGCGTTGTAGAAGCGATTGCGCCACTGGTTCACCAGCACATCGGTGCCGACCGAAGCCAGCTGGATGGCGATGACCGCTGCGAGCAGGCCGCGGGCAGCCCATTTGTCCTCGGAGCGAAAATACGGCGCGGCGATGCGCCACACGATCGCGAGTGTCGAGCGAATGTTGTTCACAGATTACCGTCTCCGGGGATGGCCTGCAAAGGCCTGAAAAGTCGGGACAATCAGCCGCACAGACTAAAGTCGTAGATCTGGCATGCAAGCGTTGGCTTGTCCCGGTGTTTGAGTCAACTCTAGCATGGTCACAACGGCGCGGGGCGGGGGACGTTCTGATTTCGCGAGGTTGTGAGCGACAGCGGCGTCGCCACAACGACCGATTCGCACATGACGAAGATTCCCCGCGATCACGCCAGGCGCGCCTGACCGTTCACGCTCGGAGGCGCGCTGCATAATGGCGTGGGGAGGATCCGCAACATGTGGAATCAAGTCTACAATCCGCTAGCCAATGCCGCGCTGTCGACCATCGCAGCCGCCATTCCCGTAGTCACCCTGCTGGTGCTGATCGCCAGCGGCAAGGTCAAGGCCCACATCGCGGCGATCGTTGCCGTGATCCTGACCAACCTGATCGCGATCTTTGTCTTCACGATGCCGGCGGGGATGTCGATCCGTGCATCGGTGCTCGGGATCGTATCCGGCTTCTTCCCGATCGGCTGGATCGTGCTGAACGTCATCTTTCTCTACCAGATCACGGTTGCAACCGGCCAATTCGAACTGTTGAAGCGTGCTGTCGGCGGCGTCACCGAGGACCGGCGCCTGCAATTGCTGCTGATCGCGTTTTCGTTCGGGGCGTTCTTCGAGGGCGCCTCCGGCTTCGGTACGCCGGTCGCGATCACCGGCTCGGTGCTGATCGGCCTCGGCTTCTCTCCGCTGGCTGCCTCCGGCCTGTCGCTGATCGCCAATACCGCGCCGGTGGCCTATGGCGCGCTCGGCACGCCGATCCAGGGCCTTGCCTCGGTCACCGGCCTTGATCCCTACATCCTCGGTGCGATGGTCGGCCGGCAGCTGCCGGTGTTCTCGTTGATCGTGCCGTTCTGGGTGGTATGGGCGTTCGCCGGCTGGCGCGGCATGAAGGAGATCTGGCCGGCCATTCTGGTGACCGGCCTTTCATTCGCGATCCCGCAATTCGTGATCTCGAACTACATCAACCCCTGGATCGTCGACATCGGCGCTTCGCTGATCTCGATGGGCTGCCTGATCCTGTTCCTCAGGGTGTGGCAGCCCAGGCAGCTCTGGCTGTCGCCGGCGCTGCGCGGCCGGGATGAATCGATGGCGACCATGGCCAAGGCGAAGCCGATGGACACGACGCCGTTGACCCAGAGCCAGCTCTGGAGCGCGTTGTTGCCGTGGATCATCGTCTGCGTCGTGATGCTGGTCTGGGGCAATGGCGCCTTCAAGACCTGGGCGAACTCGATCTTCACCTGGAACTATCCGGTTCCGGACCTGCACAACATGATCAACAAGGTGCCGCCGGTGGCGGCCAAGCCGACCCCGGAAGGGGCGGTGTTCGCGTTCACCTATCTGTCGTTCACCGGCACGGGCATGCTGATTGCCGCGATCGTTTCCGGCTTCCTGGCGGGCCTCTCAGCCGGCCAGGATGATCGGGGAATACGGCCGCACCATCAAGCTGTGCGCGATCTCGCTGATCACGATCTCGGCGATGCTCGCGATCGGCACGTTGACGCGGCTGTCGGGCGTCGACGCGACGCTCGGCCTCGCCTTCGCGGCAACCGGCGTGCTCTATCCCTTCTTCGGCACGCTGCTCGGCTGGCTCGGCGTGGCGTTGACGGGATCGGATACGGCGTCGAACATCCTGTTCGGCAATCTGCAGAAGATCACCTCGGAACAATTGGGGCTGTCGTCCGGTGCTGATGGCCGCCGCCAACTCCTCCGGTGGCGTGATGGGCAAGATGATCGACGCGCAATCGATCGTGGTCGCCTCCACCGCGACCAACTGGTACGGACACGAAAGCACGATCCTGCGCTTCGTGTTCAAGCATTCGATCGCACTGGCCTGCCTGGTCGGCCTGTTCGTCATGCTGCAGGCCTACGTCTATCCGTTCACGGCGATGGTGCTGAAGTAGAGCCCTCTCGCCACCTTCAACCGGAAATCCCCGCGGGTCGCCCGCGGGGATTTGTTTTTTCAAGGGCTTTTTCTGTCAGGGCCAGTCTGGCCAATGTCATCCGCGTCACCTAAAACGCGCGCCTTGGACGTTCCGGATTTTTTCGAGAGGTCGCATGATTTCAAAGAACCGCTTTTGCAAACAGGCCGCGGTCTCGCTCCTGCTGCTCGGAGCCATAGCCGGAATTGGTCCGGCTCACGCCGACGACGGCTTTCCGTTCGGAATGGAGATGACGCTGGACGCAGGCCGCATGCCGGGATCGAAACGCGTCCCGGATCTCGACATCGGCGATAGCGGCGAGGTGGTTCTCGAGCTCTGGTGCAAGGGCGGCAAGGGCCAGTTTTCGGTGGCGGGCAACACCGTGATCTTCGTCCCAGGTGCGATGGAAAACCGCAATTGTCCGCCTGACAGGGCGCAGGCCGACGACGATCTGATCGCGGCGCTCGGCGATGTGGCAAGCTGGAAACGGCAGGGTGATTCCGTCTCGTTCGTTGGATCGAAGACGCTGCGGTTTCGTATCAATACCAATTAGGCGGCGTACGATTCCGCGCTCTGGCCACCATCCGAATCAGTAGCACCGCGTGACGTTGACGGTCTGCTCGGTGCCGCCACGCCCGGGAACCGTCACGGCCTCCGCGGTGCAGCTCGACACATAGGGGCGATCAGAAGGCGCGACGGCGGGCGGATATCGATGGGCCCAGTCCCAGGGAACATCGTATGTATAGGTGTAACGGACGTCGTTCGACGCCGGTGGCGCAGCGCCGGCCACGGGTTCGCCATTCGATGGATCGTAGCTGAAGTCGCCTGCCGTCGGCCAGAAGACGGTCCCACCACGAATTCTCGGGTGATGCCGGAACGATTGCGCGACCGCCGGACGGGAAGCCGCCGGAGTAGATCCTGCGCGCGGCGCGGCTCGCCGACCTCGCGAACGTTTCGTTCGTGGCAAGCATGAGCGCTACGACACTGACAGACGCGACAAGCGCCCAATACATTCTATACATCATGGTACGCACCACTTCGTTGGTTGCAGAGAGCCGCACCCCAACGCAGGCTAGGCCGGGCGTTTCGCGCCCGCAAACGCATAATTAATAATTGGTTAAGGCGTAATATTAACGGGGGAGGGGGCGTGACGGGGCGCCCGCAATCATCGCTCGCGCAAGATCATCTCGGCGCAGATGCCGCCGGATTGCACGACGCCGGTGTAGCCGCCGAAGCCGGCATAGGCCGAGGCGAGATAAAGCCAGGGGATGGCGGTGCGCGGCGAGCGGAACGGGCTGTGCCCGATCGACGGCGGCGGTGTCGGCGCAAAGCCGTAGACTGCGCCGTCGGGCGCGTTGAGATATTGCCGCACACTCAGGGCGCTGTTGAACGACGACGCCACCACGGCATCCCCGAGGCCTGGATAGTGAGCGTCCAGATAGCGCACGATCGCCTGCTGCCAGCGTCCGCGCTTTTCGCGATAGGCGTCCATGTCGGACGGATCCCAGTTCGACAACAAATCAGGCCCGAGGATCGACAGCACGTAAGGGGGGGCCGGCACGCCGGAATTGATCGCTGCGTAATCGACGATCGACATCGGCGGCATTTTGTCGCCGGGCTCCTGCGCCATCAGCGCCGCGCCTTGCCCATAGTCGGCGAGACGCTTGATCCATGGCGGCAGCAATTGCGTCGAGTAGACGCCGATGCCGAATTCGCGCGGCGGCTTCGACAGGCCGAGCGTGAGCGCGAACAGCGAAGCTGACGGCTTCCGCCGCGCGTAGCCTGCGGTGAGCTTCTCCGCCGCATCCGCGGGCATCAAGCGCGCCAGCGCAGCCGGCGCGGCATTGCCGATCGTCCGCCGGCATTCCACGGTCCTGACGTCGCCGCCGTCCTTGGCAGTATGGGTGATCGTGGTGACACCATTCCCCGGCGCGATCGCGGTCACGACGCGGCGCAGCAGCACCTCGCCGCCGGCCGTGCGGATGGCGCGCGCCAGCGCACTCGACAGCCGCTGCGAACCGCCCTGCACGTAGCGGCCGCCGCTCTGCAGATAGCTCCCTTGCGCGAATGCGAAATAGATCCACCACAGCGTGGCGGGATCGTCGTGAAAGTAGGAGAGGTTGGCCGCCAGCGCGCATTTGACCGCTTCGTTGTCGCCGAACACGCGGTCGAGCTTCTGCGCCAGCGACAGCGGCCAATCGGCTGCCACGGGAAGCAACTTCATCAAGGCGTTCACGCCGTCTTGCGGATCGTTGAATGCGTCCTCGCTTCGCGATAACGCGCGCATGGCCGCGACGATGCTCTCCATCTCGCCGAGCAGTTGATCGATGCCGGAGCTGGCTTCCGGAAAGCGCTCGCCAAGCGCTTGCCGCGCAGCCTCGAAATTATCAGGCATCAGGAACGGCCGATCGAGCGGGCCGCCGCGCGCCTGGTAGAACGCGCCGGAGGGAATCCATTTCACCGTGTCGATCACGCCCGCGCGCGTGAGGATGTCGTGCTTGGGATCGCGCGGGTCGTGGGGATCGCTGGTTTCGTGCAGCGAGCCTTCGACGAAAAGATCGCCCGACTTGTAGCTCGACGCCGCGCCGCCGACCGAATTGCTGCGTTCGATGACCAGGACCTTGCGGCCTTCGCGCGCGAGGATCGCGCCGGCTGTCAGGCCGCCCAGGCCGGCGCCGACCACCACAACGTCATATTGCGCCATTCAACCCCAAAATCCTGCAACCCCAAAGTCTTGAAAACCCGCCCGCAGAGATCAGCCGTTCTTGCCGCTCGGGCGCGGCATGTCAAATGCGCTGACCGCATGGCGCCGGTGCGCCATGGGGCTGTTTTTACGTCGATTGCTTCTCGATCGCCGCCTTCACGCGCTCGGGCGTGAACGGCACGGTGCGCAGCCGCACCCCGGTCGCGTCGAACACCGCATTCGCAAGCGCCGCTGCGACCGGCGCGGCCGCGGCCTCGCCGGCGCCGACCGGCGGCTGATCGGGCCGCGACACGAGATCGATCTCGATCTTCGGCACCTCCGACATGGTGAGGATGGGATAGGTTCCCCAATCCGTGCTGGTGACGCGCGAGCGATCGAACGTGACTTCCTCATGCAGCGCGCGGCTCAGCGTCTGGATGATGCAACCCTCGACTTGCGAACGCACGCCGTCCGGGTTGACGATCAGGCCGCAATCGTGCGCGCAGGCGACGCGCTCGACCTTGATCGTGCCGGTCGCACGTTCGACCGCGACTTCCATCCCCATCGCCAGATAGGTTTCCTGGAGCTTGTAGTGGACATAGGCGATGCCGCGGCCACGCATGACCGGCCCGCTGCGCTCGGCGAATGGAGAGGAACGTGGCTGCCACTTCATCATGGCGACGGTGCGTTTCAAGACCTCGATGCCGCGCGGATCGTTCAAGCCCTTGAGCCGCAGCTCGACCGGATCGCGGCCGATCGCCGCCGCCATCTCGTCGAAAAAACTCTCGACCGCGAAGCAGTTGGCGATCTTGCCGGGCGCGCGCAGGTTGGACGGACGCAAGGGGGCATCCTTCAGCCAATGCGCCACCACGCTCTGGTTCGCCGCCGCGTACGGCGGCTCGCCGTTCTGGCTGATCAGGCCGGTGGAGAGCCCCATCGGCTGCGCGATGCCGGCGTCGCCTGGGCCGAGCAGCGGAACGTTCGGCAGGCCGCGCGTGGCTTCCGGAATCCACATTTCGGTGCGCCAATCCAGGATCTTGCCTTCGGCGTCGATCGAACCGGAAATCTCCAGCAGCTGCGGCGGACCTTTCGGGTCCCAGCCGTGCTCGTCCTCGCGCATCCATTGCACGCGCACCGGACGTCCGACCGCGCGCGACAGCAGTGCGGCGTCCGCCGCGGCATCGTCGTGACCGTTCATGCCGTAGCACCCGGCGCCGTCGAGGTAGACCACGCGGACTTTTTCGGCCGGCAGGCTGAACAGGCGCGCCACGATGCCGCGCAACCGGTGCGAGGCCTGCGAAGCGGTCCAGACCGTCGCGCCGTCGGCGTGCATGTCGGCAACTGCGCAGGACGGTCCTATCGAGGCGTGCGACTGCATCGGCCAGTAATAGACAGCCTTCACGGTCTTGGCGTCTGCCGGAACGTGCGGGACTGGCCTCGCCCTTGCCGCTGATCTTCTCGTCGTGGGTGAAGGGGCCGGCTTTCATGAGCGAGGGGACATCGGCCTGCGGCGGCAAGGTCGCCGCCGCGCTCCACTGGCACTTCAAGGCTCGCATCGCCTTGATGACGGTCCACTCGTCCTCGCCGACGAGGCCGAGGAAATCCTTGATCCGCACGAGCTTGACGCCAGCAAAGTCCTTGATCGAGGATTCATCGACCGACACGAGCGAAGCGCCGATCGAAGCCGGACGGACAACGCGGCCATGCAGCATGCCTGGCAGCGAGAAGTCCTGCATATAAGTGTGCGTGCCGGTCGACTTCGCCGGCACGTCCGGGCGCGGCAGCGGCTTGCCGACGATGGTGTAGTCCTTGGGATCCTTCAGCGGGGCCTTGGGATCGAGCTTGAGATCGAAGCTCTTGCCGGCGAGGAGCTCGGCGAAGTTGACCCCCGCGCCGCCGATTTTCGGCCGCACCATGCCGTCGGCCGTCGTGAGTTCGGCGGCCGGCAGATTGAGCCTCTCGGCCGCCATTTCGATCAGGGCCTTCCGCGCGGTCGCCGCGGCCTGCCGCACCTGCACGCCACCGCGCTGGATGCCGGTCGAGCCCGCGGTCGGTCCCTGGTCGGGCGTAGCAGCGGTGTCGCCTTCCACGAAGCTGATCTTGTCGATGCCGATGCCGAGCTCCTCGGCCGCCATCTGCGGGATCGCGATCCGCAGGCCCTGCCCGAGATCCACTTTCCCGCAATAGAGCGTTACCGATCCGTCGGCATTCATCACGAAGTAGGCGTCGACCGCATCTGACGCGAGCGTGCGCGCCGCGCTGGCGGCGCCTGCTGTGCGGGGCGTTCTGCGCCAGCGCGCCGCTCCGCGCCGTCATCGCGAAGCCGATGGTGAGGGCGCCGGCTTTCAGGATGGCGCGGCGGGAGAATTGAGAGTTGAGGGGGGCGTTCATGTCAGCCCCCTTGTCCGCTGGCCGCCATCACGGCTTTGATGACGCGCACATGTGAGCCGCAGCGGCAGAGGTTGCCGTCGAGCTCGGTGCGCACCTGTTCCTCGGTCGGCTTGCCGACGCGTGCGAGGAGACCGGCTGCGCTCATGATCATGCCGTTGGTGCAATAGCCGCATTGCGGCACCTGCTCCTTGATGAAGGCTGCCTGGATCGGATGCGGCGCCGACACCGAGCCGAGCCCCTCCAGCGTCGTCACCGTCTTGCCTTTGGCCTCAGCGATCGTGGTCTGGCAGGAGCGGACAGATTGTCCCTCCAGCAGTACGGTGCAGGCGCCGCATTGCCCGAGCCCGCAGCCAAACTTGGTCGCGGTCAGGCCGAGGCCGCGCAGCACATAAAGCAGCGGCTTGTCGGAATCGGTCGCTTCGACGCTCCGCGCGGAGCCGTTGATGCGTAGGTCGTAGGCAGCCATGGTGCGCGTCCTCTTGACGTCGGGATTTTGACGAAGACACTGACGAAATCAGGGGAAAGTCAAGGAGTTTGCCGCGCCTGTCATCGGGTGCCCGACGCCGCGCCGCCGACCGAATTGCTGCGCTCGATGACCAGAACCTTGCGGCCGTCGCGCGAGGCTTATTACGGTGACCGTGCACTTAACTTCCAACGCGCAAAAATGAATTTAGTGCACTGGCAGCGTAATTCGTGTTCTCGCCGTGCTCTACAGACGCGCCTTGCCACGGGAGAGACCGCGCGCCGGCGTCGGACGAGTTTGCGGCCAATATGGGTTGGTCAGGCACATGGCCGCGAATCCTACGGTGGCCATCCGGCACTGATCCCACGATGTATAGTGACAGTAGATGGTGCTGCTGCCTCCCCACTCCCACCGCTGGATGCAAACCGGGTAATCGGGATCGTAGCGTTGACCCATGGCCGGCGCGATCACGAACATCGCGCCAGCCAAGACCATCCAATGCAGCATGCGCATGATAACCTCATTCGAGTTGGGGTGGCCGTTCACAGCCGCCCGGCATTATGCGCTTATGATAACTCTTTGAAAAAAGAACCGCCGCTGTTGCCCCAATTGTATCAAGCCGTTTCGGGGCGCGAACTCACAAATCCATCACGTCGATCAATGTTCGCTCTATTGCGCATCACGCTCTCAAGCCGGAGGTCGCGGCAGGTCCGATGAGTACCAGCATGCGACATACCCCCTCTTTCTAGGGCCTGCTCGCCCAGGATTCTGCATCCGTGGGACTACAAGGCTTCAGCCACAAGGGCGCCCGGCCGGGCCCTCGCCTGCAGGCGGGACACCGCTTCGGCCAGCGGAACGTCGGCCTGTGAGCCGTCGCGTTCGCGCAGGCTCACCCGGCCGTCCCTCATCTCGCGTCCGCCGACGATAGCCATCACCGGCACCGCCATTTCATGCGCCGCCACGATGCGTCGCGAAAGGGTATCGGCGCCGTCATAGGCAACGGCCCGAATCCCGGCATCCCAAAACGCCGCCAGAACGTCCGCGCCGTATCCGGCCTGGTCTTTCGAGATCGGCGCGACCGCGACCTGGTCCGGTGACAGCCAGAACGGAAGCACGCCGCCATGGTGCTCGAGCAGGATCGCGATCATGCGACCGAGCGATCCGAAGATGGCGTGGTGGATCATCAGGGGCCTCGCGCGGCTGCCGTCGGGGGCGACGTAGGACGCCTCGAGCCGCTGCGGCAGCACGCCGTCGAGCTGCACTGTGCCGCACTGCCAGGATCGTCCCAGCCGGTCGCGCAGCGCGAATTCCAGCTTCGGTCCGTAGAACGCACCTTCGCCGGGGTTGATTTGAGGCGCGAGGCCGCAGCGCCGCGCGGCATCGCCGAGCTTCGCCTCCGACCAGTCCCACGTCGCGTCGTCGCCGGCGCGCGCCGCCGGCCGCGTCGCCAGCGCCACCTCGTAGTCGGGAAAACCAAGGTCGCGGTAGGCCTCACCCAGCAGGGCGATGAAGCACGCGACTTCGCCCTCCACGTCCTGCTCGCGGCAGAACACATGCGCGTCGTCCTGCTCGAAGGCGCGTGTCCGCATGATGCCGTGGAGCGAACCGGAAGGCTCATTGCGGTGGCAAGCGCCGAACTCGGCATAGCGGATCGGAAGCTCCCGCCACGAGCGCAGCCCCTTGTTGAAGATCTGCACGTGGCACGGGCACGACATCGGTTTCAGCGCCATCGCCAGCTCGCCGTCGTCGACCCGGAACATGTGCTCGCCGAACTTGTCCCAGTGGCCGCTGCGGCCCCAGAGCTCCTTTGGCAGCAGCTGTGGCGTCCGGACCTCGGCATAGCCGGCTCGGCGCATCTTGCGCCGGACATAGTCCTCCAGCACCCGGTAGACCGCGTAGCCGCGCGGATGCCAGAACACCATGCCCGGCGCATCTTCCTGAAGGTGCCAGAGCTTGAGCTTCACGCCGAGATTTCTGTGGTCGAGATCGTCCATGGCTGTGTTCCTTGTGATGGGAAAAAGCGCGGACGGGGACCATCAAAAACCGGAAAAGGCCCCGTCCGTCGCCGGCGGGGCCTTTTCTGGGTGAAGTACGCTTGTCTCTAGCGCGCGCAACCAGAAGGCGATCCGCCGTAAGCGGTCGCCGTGGTGGTCGATACTGCTGATCGAAGCTTGTTCATGCGCTGTATATGTCGGCAAAAAGTTCAGGCGTCAACGCCAGCCTCTGCGCTCCACCCATCCTACGGGCTCCGGGCGGAGAATCGCCGGTTCAACCCCCAGACGACGACGGCCGTGGCCATCGTGGCGATCAGATGTTTCAAGGTGTGTCCGCTGACGAAGCCGAAAGTGTTCGCGATCTCGTGGTCGAGCACCTCGGCGACCTTGGCCAGGACGTAGAGCCCCATTGCGGCGGCGAAAGCGATGCGATCGGTGCGCGGCGCGCGATAGATCGCCTGCCATAACGGGATGAGGACGAGCGGGAGTCCCTGCAACAAGAGGTATGGTCGCAGGTCGCCCGCGCCGCTGTTGTCGGTGTAGGCCCACCACGCGACACTGGCGACGGCGAAAAGCCCGAGAACGATCGCTTCGATTTCGGTCTTCAATCCGGGCTGCGTGTCTCCGCGGACGCCGACGAGCAGGCCGGCGCAAGCGAGCGCGATCGGCAGCCTGTCCCAGATCAGGCGGGCATTGTCGGGGGCGAGGTGGTAGAAGCCGGACCCGAAAGCGGTAAGCAACAGTCCGATCAGAAACAACCTGTAGCCCGGCCAACCGGCGCGCAATTGGTCGCTGGTGCGCCTGGGCCGCAGCGTCAGCCAGCCCCAGATAGCGACCAGAGCGAACCCGGCGTTGGAAAGGACATCGGCTGCGTGGTGGATGCCGAAGGCGGCCGACCCGTCGGCGAATTCGTTGTAATGGTCCGGCTGCGCAATGCGCCCGTGCACCGCCATTATCACAATGATGCCGACGGTGATGATCGTCAGGAGCGTACTTGATCCACGGCTTCATGGGCTGGCCCGAGCCGATCGACGCGTCCAGACTGGAGGAGGTTTGCATTTTCGGCTCCATCACACAATTGAACGGCGTTCAATTATGCTTAGACCAATAATGAACAATGTTCAAGTCGAATTTTCGATAAGAGGTTATCGAAGTCGTCTTGATAGGCAGGGCACCCGGATGCAATCCGCCACCACTGAAGCAATTCCGCCAACTCACCTTGTCGATTTGGAATCTGTTCGCAGAAACACCGTGGCAGCCGTAAAACCATTGCGCGGGGAAGGCCGCAGTGTTTCCGCTGAACCTGTATGCTCGTGTGCGCATCTCTTTGTGCACATTGCACACGAGACCGCGGGTGCAGCGCGCACCCGGCCTTCCCTGCGCCCTCTTACTTGAAGGGCGGAACGATCTTGCAGAACTCGGGCGCGTCGCGCCGCGTGAATGCGAAGGTGCGCGCCACATTCTCCATCGTCATTCCGGGGCGCGCGCAGCGCGAGCTACGATGTGCAATTGCACATCTGAGAATCCATAACCACGATCGTGAGTATGGATTCCGGGCCTGCGCCAAGAGGCGCATCCCGGAATGACGAGGGGAGATTGCCATCGCAATGAGGAGCGAAGCGACGAAGCAATCCATTCTTTCTTTGCGCGGCCTTTGCGCGGCGTGCCATTTCTTTTGTTGGGTAATCTCAATGCAACATTGGACGCGCTAAGGAACAAGCGATCCGGATAACAGTTGTCCCAGCGACGAAGCTGGAATTGACCTTTGATCTGAACACCGCCGAAGGTTCGAGTTTCACGGTGGTGTATTTGAACCGACGCAGGTTCTCGAAGCGAGATCATCGAGAGACTTCAAGATCAGGGAAGATAAGCCATTGCGTGTCTTCATCCTCGCATTGTCGGTGTTGGGAATTCTCGTCAATGCAAATGTTGCCAAAGCCGGTCCGAGCACGATCGATCGCGACCAGTTGGCATCCGTCGATCCGGCGACCTTTGCCGACGAGGCAACGCAGGAAACCGAAGATCAGATGGGCCTTGACAAGGGAAAGCGTCGCGACGTGCAGCGCCGGCTGACCGGTCTCGGCTTCGACACCAAGGTCAACGGACGGTTCGACGAGTTGACCCGGTCCGTCATCATGCGCTGGCAGGCGGCACGCGGCTATCCCAAGACTGGCTTCCTCAACTCGCTGCAGCATCAGGCGCTGCTGACCGAGTCCGTCTCGGCGGCGCGCGCCAGCATTAGCAGCGACAAATCCGATGACGACCGTCCGGCCCGTCGTCGCGGCGGGGGTGGCGCTCACCACCACCACCGCAGTGGTCCAGGTGGATTGATTGGCGGAGTGGTGGGCGGATTGTTCGGACACAGGTGATCCGACAAATTGTACGGAGTGTTGGTTTGCAAGCGTTTTCCCCTGCGCGATCAGCAGGGCCCGGCACACGGGCGTAATGTCACTATGGCACCATCGGACCTCACCCTCCCGCTCGGTGATGTGTGCTCGTCGAGGTAAGGCAGACATCGTTCAGGGGCGCGCCTTCACGCGCCCGAATACGTAACGCACAGACTCTGCCTCACAATCCAATAACCCGGAACAAATGTTGGTTAGGGACCTTGACGCTGCATGGATCGCCTTCCTGCCCAAGGCATCCTGCATAGATGACCTCAGTGTCCCCCCACACTGGGGCCGTTCTTGCTGAACGAAATTTTCAATAGTGGTCAATATTGACCAGCCCCGCATTGGTGTATTGGGCAAGACTGGCTCCATCGCCGTCTGAATAGGCAGTTATCGGCGACAGAGAGATCGGTAATGCTCCCGCCCAATACGGGGAAGCATGATGTCATCTACCCAACTAAATCCACTATACAGCCGCGCGGAGATCGGAATTCTTCCGTGTTCCAGGTGTGGCAAGCCTATGCGGTTGGCTTGCATCGAGCCTGCTCAACCTGGTCATGAAGTCCGCACCTTCGAGTGCTCGGCATGCAAGACGACCGGGAGTTTTGCAGTCGCGATCTAGCCGTCACGAGTTAGCTCCTGCGGACCTGTTGGGTCCGGCTCTGGCTTCGTCTTTGCTGACCGCTCCATCAGTTATCCGTAGCCGAATGCTTTTCGGCCGCTTGGATCTCACGTGCCATTTCCATGAAGGCGCGAGAATGCTCAGAGCGGGCTCGCTCGCTCATGCCGGCTGCGAAAAACCTCCATTGTGCGGCACTTTTGCTTCGGACGTCGGTGTGTATTACCGTATTACGGTGACACCCATTAGCCGGCCGTTCGTCAAGGGCGCAGAGCATTTTTTTTGGCAGCTCTAGCTACCAAAATCATCTCTCGATATTTGCTTCCAGCTGCCGCGCTCGAACCGCGCCCGTTTCTTCGGTTGAAGGCTGCGTCCGCGTCGCGGATCGCGCCAGACACCCATCGGGATCAAGCATCAGGCCCGACCGGGGCCCGCGCCCTGGCGGCATGGCCGCCCCAGAAGAACGTTGGTGCCGCCTCGCATCCAAAAGAATTTCACAGAACCGTGGTTGCCGGAAGGCCGGCGCCAATCTCCGGATGGCTTACGGTGCGGGCGATCCGCTGTCACTGCGGCTGGTGACGACGATCCGGCGTCCAATTCAGTGCAGCTGGTTGCAACCCCAGTCACCGTACGTGGCTCGCCGGATCGTCGTCGTCCTGGTCAGGCAAAGCAGCGCGTTACGTCGAACGGCTTGCCCTCCTTCAGGATGTGGTAGCTGGCGCGCGCCAGCTTGTGTGCCAGCGCCTTGGTGGCAACAATGTTGTTGGTCTTGGCCTTTTTACGCTCGTGGAAACGCTTGGCCTCGGGGCAAAAACGCCTGGCGAAGTTCGCTGCCTCGACGAAGGCCCAAGCGAGATATTTGTTGCCGTTCTTGACGTTGCCTTCGCCTTTCTTCTTGCGATTGCTGGTGTGCACGCTGTCGACGCAGCGTGCATAGGACGCATAGTTGCCGACGTCGGCAAATCGTTCGATCGGACCGGTTTCCAGAAAAATGACGGTGGCGAGCGTCTGGCCGATGCCCGGCACGCTGGTCAACAACCCGTATTGCGGTCGAGGCTTGACGCGTTCTTGCAGGCGCTTCTCCAGAACCTCGATCTGTGATTGCAGCGTCGCGATAACGGCAACGTTCGCCTTGATTGCCAAGCCTACATCCGCCGCCACTGGCAGACTGTCAATCGTATCGTCGGTCAGCCGCTTGATCTGATTGCTGGTCATCCGCCCACCAAGTTGCCTGGCCATGATGTTTTCAACCGCCAGCACATGCGTCGTGCATGACTGCACCAGCTGCATGCGCTTGCGTGCCAGATCGCGCACGAACTCGATGCTCTCTCGGTAGGATCGTACCCGTCGGCAGGATGCCTAGTCGCAGCAGGTGGGCCAGGTGCTGCGCATCGGTCTCGTCGCCGCTGTGCTTCAGTCCTTCGTACTGCTTGATCGCCGCCGTGTTGGCGAGATGCACATGGAGGCCGACGTCCTGCAATCCATCGACCAGCCAATACCAGTTGTAAGTCGACTCGACCACCACGCCGGCCAATTCATCTTGCCACCGAGCCAGGAAGCCTGTGATCTTCACGATGTCGTTGGGCAGGCGCTTCTGCGCCACAACCCGATCGCCGTCGTCGATAACCGCGACAACGCTGTTGTTGGAATGCAGATCAATCCCGCTGTACATCATCCTCGCCTCCTCGTGGTCAAAAGTGATTCGATGATCACGAACTCACTTTAGCCCCACCGCCTTCTTGGTCGCTAAGGCCGGCTAGATGATCTTCAGTGCACTTAACTTCCAACCGCGCAAAATAAATTTAGTGCACCGTAATTCCCCTTGTCGCGCACACCCGGCCATGTCGGCGCCGTCGCGTTCAGCTGCAGCGGCGGTATCCGCAACCGGCGACTTCGGCGACGCCAAGCTGCTCCGGAAATTCGGCGACGTGGCGAACGACCCGAGCGCGCTGTGAGGTCCGACTACCCTTCGAGCGAATGCTCAAGGAAGAAACGCAGCATTTCCCTCGTCGCGTCCGGCCCTCGCGGATCGGTGTAGGAGCCGGCGGGACTGCCGCCCGACCACGCGTGTCCGGCACCATGGATGTTCCAGTGTTCGGAGATTGCCCGCCCGTCCCCGTCGGTTAGGACTGTGCGGGTATAGGCATGGCCATGGGGTACGCGTCGGCGAAGCACCTTCGTCTTCGGACTCGTCGCTTGGGCGGACTGCTCGATGATCCGGTCGCCGTTGTTGGGATTCACCGTGGTGTCGCGATCGCCATGGAAAACGATGGTCGGCACGGAAGGTTTGCCATCCGCAATTGCTTTGGACCCCCCTCCCTGCCGCATCGCGACGAACGCGGAGGGAAGATCGCGGGCGGCGCCGCAGGCCAGGCCGGAATGTACGCCGACGGATGCGTACAAGTCGGGATAGGTCGCGCCCATGATGGCAGCGGCGGCTCCGCCGGCCGACAAACCCGCGACGTAGACGCGCTTCGGATCGATCACATGGTCGCGCATGATCTGGCGGGTGATGCCGGCGATCAGCGAGGGTTCGCCCCCGCCGCGGCGCTGGTCGCCTGTGCGAAACCAGTTCCAGCACTTCGCCTGGTTCGCTTCGCTCGGCTGTTCAGGATAGACCACGAAGCAATTCCGCTCCTGCGCCAGGAAGTTCATCCGGGTGCCGGCGGCGAAATCGTCCGGCGACTGGGTGCAGCCGTGAAGCATGACGACCAGAGGAAGCTGTCGTCCCTCTGAGCGGCTCGGGATGAACAGCTTGTAGGTCCGGCTTCCGGCCGCGCTGTTGAAGGTGCCCGCGATGAACCGTGTGCCCTCGGGCACCATATCCGAAGTTGAGGGCGGAGCGCGCGTGATCGTGCCTCGCAGGCCGAGCCCGGAGAACGCTCGCATGCCGTCGAGCGGCGGGGCCCGCTTGCGTCCCTGAACGGGGCGGGCCTGCGAGGTCTGCCGGCTTTCCCTCTCCTCGACGACGTGGGCCTTGGCATCGATGGTCGGCGGGGCAAGCCGCGGGCGCAGAGCCTGGTCGGCGCTGCGGGACGTCGGTGCTGGGGTGGCATCGCCCTGAAGCATGCGCTGCAGGAGCGCGGTGGCCTCGACCAGTTGGCCGGCACGCGTGAGGCGGGTTGCTTCGCGAACCATGTTTTGATTCAGCATCGTTTCACCTCATCCTGTCGGCGAGAGCGGCCTTGACCGCGGGAGTGGCATGCAGGGCGCCCAGCACCGAGACCGAGGCGATGGTGGCGCGAGCCAACTCGGGAGTGACGTCCTGGGCGATGGTGGCCAGGCCTAGAACATTGATCTGCAGCATCTCGCCGGCGCGCTGCGCCGCTTCGAGATCCTCGCGGCTGTAATTTCGCAGCCCGAGGTCCAGGCTATTTCGGGCCGTGGATTGCCTGACGACGTCTGCATGGCGTTCGAGCTGGTTCCGGATGGCCGTCCGGATGAAATCGGTCCGGTTCGAATAGAACCCTTCCTGGACCATGAGATCGACGTGACCGAGATCGACATAGCCAAGGTTGACCGTGATCTTCTCGGTGTCGGGCGTCCTGGGTCGCAGTTCGCGCACATTATCAGCCATAGAAATACCCATCTCTACCATCCAATGGGATGGTTTATGGATGTTATATGGATGCTATGAATCAGCTTTCAAGAGGGGCCGCATGGGCTGGTGCCGCTCCCCAATCCGCGGCGCCGCGGCTATCCGTCCCTGAGAATGGATTTCATGACGGCATCGCCGCGCTGAAACCAATCCGGGATCGCTTCCCCCGCTTCGCCGATCTGCTCGCGAGCGAGCGGGAAGACGACCTGTTCGAGCGCCTGCGCGCCGCCGAGAGTGTCGGCCGGCCGCTCGGCGACGAGCGTTTTCTTACACGCCTCGAGCGGTCGACCGGGCGTGTCCTTAAGGCTGGCAAACGCGGGCCGAAGCCGTCAGAGCCGGAAAGGGATTAAGAACGGTCATTGCCAGACAGGAAGTTAAGTGCACTGAAGATCATCTAGCCGGCCTTCGCGACCAAGAAGGCGGTGGGGCTAAAGTGAGTTCGTGATCATCGAATCACTTTTGACCACGAGGAGGCGAGGATGATGTACAGCGGGATTGATCTGCATTCCAACAACAGCGTTGTCGCGGTTATCGACGACGGCGATCGGGTTGTGGCGCAGAAGCGCCTGCCCAACGACATCGTGAAGATCACAGGCTTCCTGGCTCGGTGGCAAGATGAATTGGCCGGCGTGGTGGTCGAGTCGACTTACAACTGGTATTGGCTGGTCGATGGATTGCAGGACGTCGGCCTCCATGTGCATCTCGCCAACACGGCGGCGATCAAGCAGTACGAAGGACTGAAGCACAGCGGCGACGAGACCGATGCGCAGCACCTGGCCCACCTGCTGCGACTAGGCATCCTGCCGACGGGTACGATCCTACCGAGAGAGCATCGAGTTCGTGCGCGATCTGGCACGCAAGCGCATGCAGCTGGTGCAGTCATGCACGACGCATGTGCTGGCGGTTGAAAACATCATGGCCAGGCAACTTGGTGGGCGGATGACCAGCAATCAGATCAAGCGGCTGACCGACGATACGATTGACAGTCTGCCAGTGGCGGCGGATGTAGGCTTGGCAATCAAGGCGAACGTTGCCGTTATCGCGACGCTGCAATCACAGATCGAGGTTCTGGAGAAGCGCCTGCAAGAACGCGTCAAGCCTCGACCGCAATACGGGTTGTTGACCAGCGTGCCGGGCATCGGCCAGACGCTCGCCACCGTCATTTTTCTGGAAACCGGTCCGATCGAACGATTTGCCGACGTCGGCAACTATGCGTCCTATGCACGCTGCGTCGACAGCGTGCACACCAGCAATCGCAAGAAGAAAGGCGAAGGCAACGTCAAGAACGGCAACAAATATCTCGCTTGGGCCTTCGTCGAGGCAGCGAACTTCGCCAGGCGTTTTTGCCCCGAGGCCAAGCGTTTCCACGAGCGTAAAAAGGCCAAGACCAACAACATTGTTGCCACCAAGGCGCTGGCACACAAGCTGGCGCGCGCCAGCTACCACATCCTGAAGGAGGGCAAGCCGTTCGACGTAACGCGCTGCTTTGCCTGACCAGGACGACGACGATCCGGCGAGCCACGTACGGTGACTGGGGTTGCAACCAGCTGCACTGAATTGGACGCCGGATCGTCGTCACCAGCCGCAGTGACAGCGGATCGCCCGCACCGTAAGCCATCCGGAGATTGGCGCCGGCCTTCCGGCAACCACGGTTCTGTGAAATTCTTTTGGATGCGAGGCGGCACCAACGTTCTTCTGGGGCGGCCATGCCGCCAGGGCGCGGGCCCCGGTCGGGCCTGATGCTTGATCCCGATGGGTGTCTGGCGCGATCCGCGACGCGGACGCAGCCTTCAACCGAAGAAACGGGCGCGGTTCGAGCGCGGCAGCTGGAAGCAAATATCGAGAGATGATTTTGGTAGCTAGAGCTGCCAAAAAAAATGCTCTGCGCCCTTGACGAACGGCCGGCTAATGGGTGGTGCTAGAGCGATCCGCGACGCTGACGCAGCCGTCAACCGAAGAAACGGACGCGGTTCGAGCGCGGCCGCTGCAAGCAAATCTCGAGAGATGCATTTTGGTAGCTAGAGCTGCCAAAACAAATGCTCTGCGCCCTTGACGAACGGCCGACTACTACGCTGCCTTCTGTGCTCGATCCGCGACGCAGCCGCAGCCCTCAACCGAAGTAAACGGAGCGCGGTCTTCGCAGCGCGGCGCTCGACCCATACGAGAGTGAATTGAATAGGCTCGCTATTACGGGGCCTGCGTCCCTTGACGACAGGCCGGCTAATGGGTGCCACCGTAATGCCTGGCAGCAGCGAGCCTCACTCACCGGCCAATCGCAAAAAGGTCCGCGTGAATACACGAGTTAGACCGCGTTAATTTGTTGAACCCGTTCAATGTGATTTGCCATGTCCAGTCCAACTACGAAAAATATTCCGCTTAAACCGTCGGGCAAATCAGCGCTACAAGTTCGCCCGTCTCACCCGACAAGAGGGGCGGCTCGCGATCGTCACGAACGTGCGGTGGGATGCGGTGGACACGGATGTGCCTTTGACGAACGGCACCGAGGTGGACGGCGAAGTCGTGTGGTTCTGACGCCCCGAAGCTGGCGTCAAGTCTTGTGGGTCAAGGCCCGTGAGGCGACGGTGGCAAGAAGGCCGGTCACCGGGGAGAGCACGCTATAAGTCGTAAAACCATTGCGCAGGGAAGGCCGGATTGCCTCCGCTGAACCTGTATGCTCGTGTGCGCATCTCTTTGTGCATCTTGCACACGAGACCGCGGGTGCAGCGCGCACCCGGTCTTCCCTGCGCCCTCTTACTTGAAGGGCGGAACGATCTTGCAGAACCCGGGCGAAACGTGCCGCGGGAATGCGAAGGTGTGGGCCACACCCTCCCGTCGTCATTCCGGGATGCGCCTCTTGGCGCAGGCCTCAGATGTGCAATTGCACAT